>CAXBBY010000006.1:0-141916 GCA_963974245.1 uncultured Flavobacteriaceae bacterium
TGACAGAAATATTAATAATATTAAAATCAGCATTATTTAAAATGCACAACGGGTTTAGTTGGTATATTTATATAGGTTTCAAAATACGTGAAATCAAGTTGTTGTAAACATTTTGTTAAAATAGAGTTTACAGAATAATTTATTTCACCGCTCGCGTTTACAGGAGCTGCTACCCAATTTGGGTCTGATGCTCCAGGTATATTTGCTTGAGTATAAGCTGCAGGGTTACCATGATTATTTAAACTGAAAGAAATGGCCCCGCCACCTTTGTTCATTTTCCAAGGAGAAATAGTGATTCCTTGTGAAAAACCAGATTGTACTAACATAATTAACATGAATGTTAATGGTAGTTTAATCTGATTTAAATAACTGAAGAAATGTAATTTTGTTTTCATAATTAGTTAAATTTAATTAAATAGTTTTTATTTTGAAAAGTTGTTGATTTATAAAAAATTAAATTGTTTTTAAATTTCGTTTAATTTAAGTTATAAACTTAATCATCTAGATGAAATTGAAAAAATAAATGTGAAATAAGTTGTGTTTTATGTGAAGTTTGATAGTTTGTTTTCATAATATTTAATTTGTTTTTTCTTTTAAAAGTAATTGTTATTTTAACAATAAAACTCAATTCTTGTGTGCAAGAATAAAGGACACTCTTTAATAATAAACCCGTCAAGTTAATAATAAACCCGTCAAGGTTATGCTTTACTAAAAGGTCTTTTCAAGGTTCATAATTGCCTTCGCAAGATATATGGTAATTAGTTTAAAATCAATAGGTGTAAATACGTGTTTTTTTAATAAAAACTAGACTTTTTTCCTTTAGCACTTGCCTTTCTTTTAAATTTAGTGTATTTGAAGTTGCCTGTAGGAATTATCAAAAAAAGCATAGAAAGATTTCGAAAAAAATTAAAAAATTCTTCTTAGCCTTTATTAAAGTCTGTTTTTGTAGATTTTGTCATTCTATTATTTACGAAAACATCTTTTTTTAATTCCGTTATAAAACCTTTTTCTGTAAGCATTTCAACAGTTTCTTTTCCTAAATACTGATTGATTTCAAAAAACAAAACACCATTTCTGGTCAAATGGTTTATTGCTAATTCAGCTATTTTTTTATAAAAAAGCAATGGATTATTATCTTCAACAAACAATGCTAAATGAGGTTCGTTTTCTAAAACATTTGGGTGTATTTCTGCTTTTTCTAATTCACGAACGTACGGCGGATTTGAAACAATAATATCGAATTGTTGAGGCAATTCTTTGGTTGTTAAAATATTTTGTTCAATAAAATTAATTTGAACATCATTTAAATCAGCATTTTGTGTTGCAATTTTGATTGCTTCAGGTGAAATATCGATTGCAGTAATTTTTGAGTTTGGTAAGTTTTTAGCCAATGAAATAGGTATGCAACCTGTTCCAGTTCCAATGTCTAAAATAGAAAATTTTTCAACATTAGAATTTTGCACCTTTGCACCTTTATGTCTTTGCACCTTTGTAACTTCTTTGACAATCCATTCTACCAATTCTTCAGTTTCTGGTCTTGGAATTAAGGTGTTCTTTGTCACTTTAAAAGGTAAGCCATAAAATTCAGTTTCGCCTAAAATATATTGAATCGGTTCTTGTGTTTTTAAGCGCGATAAGGAATTGTATAAATGTTTAAATTTTTCATCAGAAATAGAGATTTGTGTGTTTAAAGCCAAATCAATTCGCTGTAATTTCAATTCTTTTTCAATCAGCAAAAAGAAAAAAGAATCAATTTCTGTTTGAGGAAAAATAGCAGATAATTCTTTGTTAAAATGATTTCTAAATTCTTTAATTTTCATTGATTTAATTCCGCTATTCATTGATGTTGGTTATTTTAGCCATTAGCCATTAGCCATTTGTCTTGTTTCTCAATTCTTTCATCTTTTTTACAAGTCCTTGATCATCCAAACATTACACGAATAATGCCCTGTGTTTCCAACGGGTTTATCCAAAGAGATAAATCCATTTTTTTTGTACAAAGCGGTTGCAGCTTTCATATATGGCAAGGTTTCTAAATAACATTTTTCAAAACCAAATTTTGTTGCTTTTTGTAAACAAATTGTAATCATTTTACTTCCTAAACCTAAACCACGAGCTTCAGGTAAAAAGTACATTTTTTGAAATTCACAAATATTGCCATCATAATTGTCTAATTGTGCAACGCCAGCTCCGCCAATAATTTTTCCGTCCAAATCAATTACATAATAAGCAGAAGTTGGTTTGTTGTATGTTTCAAACATATCGTCTAAAGCTTTGTCTTCATAAGCTGTGCCAACTTTTGGAACACCAAATTCAATTAAAACATCTTGAATTACTTTTTTAATCTGTTGATTATCTTTTGATTGAATTTCTCTAATTACTGGTTGATTTGTTTTCACTTTAATACACTATTTTTGCAGGAGCAAGTTATCATTTTTAATTAAAATAATGCACATTTCTCTACACGAAAAACACATGCAACGTTGTTTGCAAATTGCTAAAAACGGAATTGGAACTACAAGACCAAACCCGTCTGTAGGAGCCGTTGTTGTATTAAATGATGAAATTATTGGAGAAGGATTTACATCACCTTACGGAGGAAATCATGCAGAAGTAAATGCAATTGATGCTGTAAAAAATAAATCACTATTGAAAAATGCAACTATTTATGTGACTTTAGAGCCGTGTTCTCATTTTGGAAAAACGCCGCCTTGTGCAGATCTAATTGTAAAAAATCAAATCAAAAATGTGGTTATTGGCTGTGTAGATTCTAATAGTTTGGTTGCTGGAAAAGGAATTGAGCGTTTAAGAAATGCTGGGATTCATGTAGTTGTTGGTGTTCTAGAAAATGAATGTAAAGAACATCACAAGCGGTTTTTTACAGTACAAAATAAAAAGCGTCCGTTTATTATTTTAAAATGGGCAGAAACCAACAATGGGTTTATTGCGCCGTTAAACAAAGAAAGCAATCATCCAATTTGGATTTCCAATCAATATTCACAACAATTGGTACACAAATGGAGAGCAGAAGAGCATGCGATTTTAGTAGGAACAAATACGGTAATTGCAGATAATACGAAGTTAAATGTTAGAAACTGGAGCGGAAATAATCCAATTAGGATTGTGTTAGATAGAAGTTTGAGAATTCCAAACAGCGCTCATGTATTTGATGGAAGTGTAAAAACAATTTGCTTTACTGAAATAAGAATAGAGAGCCAAGAAGAAAGAGATGTCATTTCGAGCGAAGTCGAGAAATCTCAATTGATTTTTGAGCAAATAAATTTTTCAAAAAACATTGCACAACAAGTCTGCGAAGTCTTGCAAAAATATCAAATTCAGTCTGTAATTATAGAAGGCGGAACGCAAACGTTGCAAACATTTATTGATGCGAATTTGTGGGATGAAGCTAGAATTTTTATTGGTGAAAATGAGTTTGAAAAAGGAGTGAAATCACCAGAAATAAAAGGAAAATTGATTGAAGAAATCAACATCAATAATGATGTTTTAAAAATGTACAGAAATGATTAAGAATATCATCTTTGATTTTGGCGATATTTTTATCAACCTACATAAAGAAGCCACTTTTATTGAGTTGACTAAACTTGGTGTTGATAAAATTTCTGAAGAAATGATGGCAATTGCATATCAATATGAAAAAGGAGAAATCTCTACAAATGATTTTGTTAATTATTTTCATGACGCATTTAAAATTTCTAAAGAAGATTTAATCTTAGCGTGGAATTCGATTTTATTAGATTTTCCAATACATAGATTGCAGTTTTTAAAACAATTATCAGTAAGTAAAAAGTATCGATTGTTTTTGTTAAGCAATACCAATAAAATGCACATTAAATGGATTCAAAATGATTGGGGAGAAAAACGTTACAATGAATTTAAAAATTGTTTTGAGCAGTTTTATCTATCACACGAAATTAATATGAGAAAACCAAATCTAGCTATTTTTGAATTTGTGTTGCAAGAAAATAACTTGAAAGCTTCAGAAACTTTTTTTATTGATGATTTAAAAGAAAACACAGATGCTGCAAAAGAGTTAGGAATACAAACTTGGAATTTAATTCCAGGAAAAGAAGATATTGTGGATTTATTAATTAGAAAAGAACTAAAAGTGTGATTTATTTACTATTAAGTGTTTTTTTTTCAACATCGTTATTTGTTATTTTCAAATATTTTGATATCTATAAAATAGATACTTTAAAAGCAATTGTTGTTAACTATATTGTTGCTTTTATTTTGGGTTTTGTATTAGCAGAAGAATCTATTACATTTGCGAATATACCAGATCAACCATGGTTTTTTGGAGCTTTAGTATTAGGATTACTATTTGTGTCTATTTTTTTTGTAATGGCTTTAACAGCGCAAATAAATGGAGTTTCAGTAGTTTCAGTAGCTGGAAAAATGTCTGTGGTTATTCCTATAATTTTTGGAGTTATTTTATACAATGAATCGTTATCAACAATAAAAATAATTGGAATTATTTTAGCAATTGTAGCGGTATATTTAGCTTCTGTTAAAAATAATTTAGAAAAGCATAAAAAAGCTGGATTGCTTTTACCAGTCATACTTTTTTTAGGATCTGGAGCCATAGATACAACCTTAAAGTATGTAGAAATTAATTTTGTATCAGAAAATGAAGTTTCTATATTTTCTGGAAGTTTATTCGGGTTTGCTGGTGTTTTTGGGTTGATTTTTTTACTCTTTAAAACAATTCAAAAAAGAGAAGTATTTGGAGTTAAGAATTTAATTGCGGGAATTGTATTGGGTATTCCGAATTACTACTCAATTGTTTTTTTAATAAAAGCATTGCAGACAAAAGGCATAGAAAGCTCAACCTTGTTTACTATTAATAATGTTGGTATTGTGGTTGTTTCTACACTCGTTGGATTGTTAATCTTTAAAGAATCGTTTAGTTTAAAAAATAAAATCGGAATTGCATTGGCAGTTATCGGAATCGTTTTAGTTGCTGTAGCTTAATGGAAGACACGTATAAAACCATAGAAAAACCATCAGAAGAAACACTATTTAAAGACAGAAATAGTAAGTTTTTTGGATATGCTTTTCCGGTTTTAAATGAGGATGATGTTAAAAATGCATTAGAAAGTTTAAAAAAGAAACATCATTCTGCACGACATTTTTGTTACGCTTGGCAATTAGGAGTTGAAACCATTTCTTACAGAGCAAATGATGATGGAGAACCAAATAATTCTGCTGGAATGCCAATTTATGGTCAAATTCAAGCTTTTGGTGTAACTAATATTTTAATTGTTTCTGTACGTTATTTTGGAGGAACAAAATTGGGTGTTGGTGGTTTGATAAATGCCTACAAAAATTCGGCACAATTAGCTTTGGAAGCATCAACCATTTTAGATAAGACAATAAATATTGAATACCAATTGTCTTTTGGTTACGATATGATGAATAAAGTAATGCGAATTGTAAAAGAAAAAAACGTAACTATTGTTTCACAGACATTAGAGTTAGATTGTCAATATATTATTTCTGTTCGAAAAAGAGATGCAAACTCAATTTTTGAAACCTTTACCAATTTATACAAAGTAGAGGTTAAAAAACTAACTTAATTTCTCCAAAATATACTCAGGACAACGCATTGGTTTTTTAGTTTCTTTATTGATAAAAGCTAACATTGAATATCCAGTTGTTAAAAGTTGGTTTTTTTGATTAAAAATTTCGTACTCAAATTCAATCTTAACAGTCGGAATTTTTTTTAATGTAGTTTTTACCGTAATTTCATCGTCGAACTCAGCAGATTTTTTAAAATTACATTGTAAAGATACTACTGGAAGCATCACGTTATTTTCTTCCATATTTTTATAAGAAATGCCGAAAGACCTTAACCAGTCTATCCTTCCGATTTCAAAAAACTGTGCGTAGTTACCATGATAAACAACACCCATTTGGTCTGTTTCTCCGTAACGTATTCTAAATGAGGTAGATTTTGTAAACAAGAAATGTGTATTTTTTTATAATTTTCATTCTACGAAAAAAAAAGTTAATAATCAATAGCAAATTCATTTTTTTATACTGAATTTTATTCACACTTTTGTAAAGCTATTGAAAAAGGGTGAAAAGCTCCAAATAAGGAACAAATTATTTAACATTAATATCTGCTAATTTAGAATGACTAAAACTGCTGACTCAGTTTGGAACGAGTGCCTCTCTTTTATAAAAGACAATATAAAGCCGCAAGCATATAAGACTTGGTTTGAACCTATCAAACCAGTTAAAATTTCTGGCGAAGCATTAACAATTCAAGTACCTAGTAAATTTTTTTACGAATGGCTTGAAGAGCATTATATTAAATTACTTCGAGTTGCACTACACAGAGAGTTAGGAAAAGAAGCAAAATTAATTTATGATGTGCGTATGGAAAATACGTACAGTAGTAATAGTCCACAGACAGTTAAAATACCAAGTTCAAATAGAGATCCTTTAAAACCACAAAGAGTAACAGTTCCTTTAGAAACAAAAGACAGAGAGTTAAGAAATCCTTTTGTAATTCCAGGATTGCAAAAAGTTAAAATAGAATCTCAATTAAATCCAAATTACAACTTTAATAATTTTGTTGAAGGAGATTCTAATCGTTTAGCACGTTCTGCTGGAATGGCGGTTGCTAATAAACCAGGTGGAACCTCTTTTAATCCATTATTAATTTATGGTGGCGTTGGATTAGGGAAAACACATATTGCACATGCAATTGGTGTTGACATTAAAGATAAATATCCTGACAAGACAGTATTATACATATCTTCAGAAAAATTTACACAACAATTTATAGATTCTGTAAAATCAAACACTAGAAATGATTTTATTCATTTTTATCAAATGATTGATGTTTTAATTATTGATGATGTACAATTCTTATCTGGTAAAACAGGAACGCAAGATGTGTTCTTCCATATATTCAATCATTTACATCAAAACGGTAAGCAAGTTATTTTAACTTCAGATAAAGCCCCGGTTGATATGCAAGATATTGAGCAACGTTTATTATCTCGTTTTAAATGGGGATTGTCGGCAGAATTACAAGCGCCAGATTACGAAACTAGAATTTCTATCCTTCAAAACAAATTGTATAGAGATGGCGTAGAAATGCCAGAAGATATTGTAGAATATATTGCCAAAAACATCAAATCGAATGTTCGTGAGTTAGAAGGCGTAATTATTTCTATGATTGCACAAGCTTCTTTTAATAGAAGAGAATATTCATTAGAATTGGCAAGACAGATTGTAGATAAATTTGTTAAAAACACCAAGAAAGAAGTTTCTATTGATTACATCCAAAAAGTTGTTTCTAAATACTTTGATATGGATGTGGCAACTTTACAATCTAAAACTAGAAAGCGTCATATTGTTCAAGCACGTCAATTAGCCATGTTTTTTGCTAAAAGAATGACCAAGTCATCATTGGCAAGTATTGGCTCGCAAATTGGCCACAGAGATCACGCAACCGTTTTACACGCTTGTAAAACAGTAGATAACTTAACAGAAACTGATAAGCAATTTAGAAAATACGTAGACGACTTAACCAAGAAGTTAACATTCTAAACTTCACATCATGAGAATTTTAATGGTTTGCTTGGGAAACATTTGTCGTTCTCCATTAGCGGAAGGTATTTTACAATCAAAAGTAAATAAAGAAATAAAAGTTGATTCAGCAGGAACAGCTGGTTATCATGTAGGTCATTTACCAGATGATAGATCTGTAGCTGTTGCTAAAAAGCACGGAATTGATATTTCACATCAACGTTGTAGAAAATTTACGGTAAATGATTTTGATACATTCAATTTTATTTATGTAATGGATCAAGGAAATTATCAAGAAGTAATAAGTTTGGCTAGAAATAAATATGATGAACAAAAAGTACAGTTAATTTTAAACGAAGTTTCTCCGAATTCAAATCAGAGTGTTCCAGATCCGTATTTTGGCGGAGATGCAGGTTTTGAAAATGTCTATCAAATGTTAGATAAAGCCTGTACTATTATTGCTGATAAAATTAAAGATTGATGAAAGGTAAATTATATTTAATTCCGACTACTTTAGGTGATAACGAGCCGTTAGAAGTAATGCCAATTTCTGTAAAAAAAGTAATTGAACAACTCGATTATTTTATTGTAGAAAATGAAAAAACAGCGAGACGTTTTATCAAAAAAATCACACCAAAAAAAGCGCAACATTCATTAAAAATAATGCTGTTAGATAAATACGCAGAAGAGCTTGAAACAAATGCATATTTAGATGTTTGTAATGAAGGAATTTCTGTTGGATTATTATCAGAAGCTGGAGTTCCGGCTGTTGCAGATCCAGGAGCAACGATGGTAAAATTAGCACACGATAAAGACATTCAGGTTGTTCCGTTGGTTGGTCCATCGTCTATTTTAATGGCAATGATGAGTTCTGGAATGAACGGGCAAAGTTTTGCGTTTAACGGCTATTTACCGATTGATAAAACAGATAGAAAAAAAACAATTAAAGAGTTAGAAAAATTATCTAAGGATAAAAATCAATCTCAAATATTTATTGAAACTCCTTATAGAAATGAAAAATTATTAGCAGATTTAAAAGCAACATTAACACCAACTACAAATTTATGTGTTGCGGCAGATATTACATTGTCAACAGAATACATTAAGACAAAAGAAGTGCGAGCTTGGAAAAGCGAAAATCCAGATTTACACAAAAGACCAGCAATTTTTATCATCCATAAAGTACATTAAAAATACAAAAAGTGGAATTTAAAATTCCCTTTACTATTGTATTCTAAAGTTGGAGCAGGAATTTTTATAAAATTAATAGTAGAAAATAGGGTTTTTAAGAATTTAGAGTTCGTTTTTATCTTTGTTAAATCAACATCTAAACTCAAATAAAACTGTCTGTATGGATCTTGAAAAAGCTGATTATTAGGATTAGATTTTCCATACAACATTCCTTCGGCACCATAACCAAAAGCTAGATTTAACCATTTCGGGAAATTACCTTCTTTATTAAAAGACCAGATATTTGCAGAAAGCCAATAGGTTTGTCCGTTGTAATCTTTTAAAGCTTGTTGCAAAAAATTTTTCCCTAAAGTATTTGGTCTAATTTTAGCAAATTTTGTTTGATGAAAAGAATATTTTAATTGTATTCGTTGTTCATTCCATAACAATTCTTGTCCAATTAACAACCCTGTTCCGCTAGCATTTGCTATAATATCGCCCCAAGATGCGCCCCATTTTTTTGAAAATCCATCTAGAATTTCTACGGCGGTTAAAAAGGTAAACCCTAGTGTTGCACCATAAATTAATTGATTTTTTTTAGAAACTCCAGCCCAATCTAATACATCCATTCCTGCTTTTCCAACAACATAAGAAGTCATAAAATGCCCCATTTTGTCCATTTGTTTCCACTGATTATTATCATTGATAAATTGAAAATTGGAACGAGGATACTCTGAATACCACAATTTATCCAATCCAATTAAAGCTCCAATTGCCAAAGTAGTTTCTGTAATTGCAACTACATTTCGTCTTTTAATATTTAATGTGTCAGCTTTTTTAAAGAATGAAGAAGTTTGTCCTTGAAGATTAAATGTAAATAGTAAAACAAACAAAAAAAGTATTGAAAATTGCGAATAAAAAATAGATTCCCGATTTCTCAGGAATAACAATTTGGTTCTGCTTTTAGTGTTAATAGTTAACATTAAACTATCTGTTAATTCCTTGCTGATTCATCCAGCGTTGATATTTTATAGCGTTTTTAGTGTGCTGTGTTAAAGAATTAGCAAATTCGTGAAATCCGATGTTATCTACACTTGCGCACATATAATAATAGTTGTGTTTTTTTGAGAATAAAACAGCATCAATAGAAGAAATGTCTGGCATTGCAATTAACGTTGGCGGAATGCCTTTGTTTTGATATGTATTATAAGGAGAGTTAATCGTTAAATCTTTTAATAAAACGCGTTTTACAATAAAATATTCTCCAAATTTTTCTTTCAGCGCATAAATAATTGTTGGATCTGCTTGTAACGGCCAGCCTCGTTTTAATCTATTTAAATACAAACCAGCAACGATTGGTCTTTCATCAATTTTGGCAGTTTCTTTTTGAACAATAGAAGCCAAAGCCATTACTTTTGTTCTGCTTAAATTTAATTTTTTAGCTTGATTGTCTCTTTTTCCATCCCAAAAACGATTGTATTCTATAAACATTCTATCTCTAAATTGTTCTGCAGAGGTATTCCAGTACAACTCATAACTATTAGGAACATACATTCCTAAAGCAGATTTTGTAGTGAATTGATGTTTGCTTAAAAAATCAACATCTTTCATTGCATTTAAAATAGCAATAGAATCTGCTTCAATTTGCTCAGAAACCCTTCCTGCTAAATCTTCTAAAGAATGTTGGTTATTAAACACAACAGTAGTTGGTGTTTGTTGCCCACTTCGTAATAAATTAATTAAATCATTATTAGAAAAACCTTTTGTTATTTTGTATTTACCAGGTTTAATTGCGTCTTGATACTTTTTTCTTTTTGCAACCCAAATAAATGGTTTTACACGCTTTAAAAAAGGTCTTACTTCATTTTCAACATCTTTTAAAGTACTGTTGGTTTTGATGTAAATAAATCCGTCTTTTACAACATTCGGTTTATAAATTTTACCATAAATATTATACACTAAAACACCAGCAATTATTAGTAATAGACTTGATATTAATAATATGAGTTTCTTTTTATTCATGTATTAATTGATATAAAATTTCATCTTTAAAAGTATTATTTGTAAAAATCCAATCTTTTTTTACACCTACTTTTTTAAACTGATGTTTGTTAAAAAGCGCACTACTTTTTGTGTTATCTGAAGTGATATTTGCATACAATTGATGCAAATTTAAATGCGTAAAACAATATTGAATAAACAAAGATAAAGCTTCTGAAGCAAAACCTTTTTGTTGATACTCATTTTGAATTAAAATTCCAACCCCAGCTCTTTTGTGTTGTGGATTAAAATCGAATAAATCAATCATTCCAATTGGTTGATTGTTTGTGTTTTCTTCAATAATTAAACGCAATTGTTTCGCTTCAAAAATATCTAAATGAGCATTTTCTAAATATTGTTTCAATAAAAATTTAGAAAACGGAGTTTGGGTATTACTCAATTCCCAAAAAGATTCATCATTTTCTGTATCAAACAAAAACTGTAAATCTTCTGGTTCTAAGGCTCTTAAATTAATTTTTTGACCACATAGAGACATAGTTGGCATAGCTTATTTTGTTGGTAATTCATTAAAAAAATTATTCACAAAAGTTTTTTGTCCTTCTTTAAATATATTCAAACAATTAAAATTAACGATAATACCTTTTGGAGCTTTTAGTAAATGCATGTAAGTTAATAATTGAGCTTTAAAAATAGGTTTTAATTCTTGAACAGACTTTAATTCTGCAACTAAACAGTTTTCAATAAGTAAATCTGCTCTTAAATTAGCATTAATTTTAATGTTTCTATAAGAAACTGGGATATTTAATTCTGATGAAAAAGAAATCTTTTCGTACTTTAATTCTTCAATTAAACATTGATGATAAATACTTTCTAATAAACCAGGACCTAATTCTTTATGAACATTAATACAACAACCTAAAAAAGCATAGGTTAAATCATCAAGAAATTGTTTAGTTATATTCATAATTCAATTTTTTAGAAATAGTTAAACTATGCGTCTATATGGTCAATATTTATAACTCCTTTAAACACAAAAGTAGCCGGTCCTTTTAGAAAAACATTTTTGTATTGTTTGTTTTCTACATTGAAAGAAACTTCTAATTCTCCGCCCAAAACAAGTAATTTAATGTTGTTTGATTTGGTTTTATTGATTTTGTGCATTGCAATTGCAACTGCAGTAACTCCAGTTCCGCAAGCCAATGTTTCATTTTCAACTCCACGTTCATAAGTTCTAACATTAAAAGTAGATTCATTTATTTGCTCTACAAAATTAATATTGCTTCCTTCGCCTCCATATGTTTTTCGTAATTTTTTCCCATTTGTAAATACGTCATATTTGCTTAAGTTCTCAACTAATTGAACGTGATGAGGAGAACCCGTATTTGTGAAAACATGATTAGTATGAATTTCAACCTTGTTTACATTAATCATTTGCAAGGAAACCAAACCATTTTCTATGCTTGCGTGATGCAAACCATCAATAGCATTAAATGTAGCTTTCTCTGAAATAACACCTAATTTATACGCAAAAGCAACAATACATCTTCCGCCATTTCCGCACATAGTTCCTTCTTTTCCATCTGCATTGTAATACATCATTCTAAAATCTGTTTCGGCGTCATTTTCTAATAGTATTAAACCATCTGCTCCAATTCCAAAATGCCTATCACATAATTTACGAACTAAATTATTGTTGTTTTTAGGGAATGACTGCTCTCTATTATCAATCATGATAAAATCGTTACCAGTTCCCTCGTATTTATAAAAAGTGATATTCATAGTGGCAAAGATAACAATTTATCTACTGAAAAAAGATTGTTAAAACACGGTTAAATATCGTTAAAATGTAGTTAAAACAGATTTGAGTAAAATGTTAAAATAGTATCTTTGAGTAGTTCTTAAAAATAATAAAAAATGAAAAAAACAGCAAGTTTATTAAGTATTGCAATTTTAGGAGGAATTTTAACTCTTAGTGGTTATAAATTGTTAATTGAAAAACCGCAAGTTGTTATAGAACGAACGATTGAACCTTCTTCTCAAGTAGTAAACGCAAAATTTACAAACACAAATTTGCCGACAATAAATTCGCCAACTAATTTTACAGAAGCTGCAGAAAAAACAATTCATTCTGTGGTGCATGTAAAAAATACAGCGATAAAAACACAATCTGATCCCTGGGCAGAATTGTTTTACGGAAGAAGAAGCGGAACAAGAAAATACGAGCAAGTTGGAACAGGAAGCGGCGTTATTATTTCTGAAGATGGATATATTGTAACAAATAATCATGTAATTGATGGAGCTTCTAATTTAGAAGTAACACTAAATAATCAAAAAAAATACAAAGCAGAATTAATTGGAACTGATGCAGAAAATGATATTGCTCTACTAAAAATTAAAGCAGATGCTAAATTGCCGTATATTCCTTTTGCAAACTCTGATGCATTAAAAATCGGCGAATGGGTGTTGGCTGTTGGTAATCCATATAATTTAACATCTACCGTAACTGCAGGAATTGTAAGTGCAAAAGGAAGAGATTTAAAGGGAAACACCAACGTAGATTCTTTTATTCAAACTGATGCAGCAGTTAACCCAGGGAATAGTGGTGGAGCTTTGGTGAATACTCGCGGAGAATTGGTTGGAATTAATACGGCAATTACCTCGAGAACAGGTTCTTTTATTGGCTATTCTTTTGCGGTTCCATCAAATATTGCTAAAAAAGTAATAGAAGACTTAATGCAGTTTGGTAGAGTACAACAATCTGTATTAGGAATAAATATTGACCCAAAATATTCTGAAGAAGGTGTTAGAATTGGAGGGTTGCCAGATCAAAGTGGCGCAAAAAATGCTGGATTAAAAACTGGAGATATCATTAAAAAAGTAAACAATGTAAAAATCTCTAAGTTTTCTGATTTAGCAGGACAGTTAAAAGCAAAAAGGCCAGGAGATTTTGTAAATGTAACTATTGATAGAAATGGTTCGCTTTTGGATAAAAAGGTTAAGCTTTCTAAAAAAAATTTATTTAGGTCAGTAGAAACTAATTTAGATTTAAGAGATTTAACAAAAGCTGAAATGAAAGAGTTGGGAATTTCTTATGGTGTAAAAATTGCTCAAGATAATTCTCAAAGAACAAATGGTTCGAGCATTAAAGGATTTGTAATCACTAAAATTAATAATAAAAAAGTAACAAGGGCTGAACAAGTTGCTGCATTTTTAGATTCAAAAAAAAGATATTCGGTTACAATAGAAATGTTAGATTTAAACAGAGAAATAGTTAAGTATTATCTTAGATAATATATAATAATTATTCATTTTAGAATCCCGCTTTTAAATTTAAAAGTGGGGTTTTTATTTATAAAAAATAGTATTCAAATCGTTATAAATAAGTATTTTTGCACCAAATTTGAAAAATCAACAGATATAACACAACTATGTCAACAACAACAAATTACGAAGATCAAGTATCTTCTCAAGTTAAAACTCGTAGAGCTACTGTAGAATTTATTAATATTGTAAACGATTTATGGTACGATAAATCTATTGAATTGGTATTGTTTAGAAATCAATTACTAGACAAGCAAACGAGTGAAGTTTTAAATTTAATAAACTACGCAAAAGAATTTGTAGCAAAACCAATTACCATTTTTGATGCCTTAGACATTGCAAAAGCAATTCAAAAATTAGATTTACCAGCATCTAAATTAGATATTGGTAAGTTAGCATACGAATGCCAATTAAATGAAGCAGCTTGCGTAGATAAATTAACTTTTGTAAAAAATCAATTAAAAGGCGCAACTGCATCAGAAAATATTGAACCAAAAGATGTGGTTTTATATGGTTTTGGTAGAATTGGGCGTTTATTAGCCCGTGAGTTAATGAACAAAATGGGTAAAGGTTCTCAACTTCGATTAAGAGCTGTGGTAACTCGCGGTAAAATTGATCAAACAGTTTTAGAAAAAAGAGCTTCTTTATTAAGTATAGATTCTGTTCATGGAGATTTTAAAGGAACCGTTCAGGTTGATGTAGAAAACAGTGCTTTAATTATAAACGGAACAACAGTATATATGATTTCTGCAAATCAACCAGAAGATATTGATTATACAGCTTACGAAATTAACGATGCTTTAATTATTGATAATACGGGAGCTTTTAGAGATAAAGAAGCATTGAGCAGACATTTAGTTGCAAAAGGAGCAAGCAAAGTGTTGTTAACTGCGCCAGGAAAAGGAGTTCCAAATATAGTACACGGAGTAAATCACAAAGAAAACAATCCAGATAAAATAGATATTTTTTCAGCAGCATCTTGTACAACCAATGCAATTACGCCAGTTTTAAAAGTGTTGGAAGATAGTTTTGGAATCAACAAAGGACATTTAGAAACAATACATGCATACACAAACGATCAAAATTTGGTTGATAATATGCATAGTAAATATCGTAGAGGTAGAGCAGCTGCTTTAAACATGGTAATTACAGAAACTGGAGCTGGAGCAGCAGTTGCAAAAGCGTTGCCAGCATTGGCGGGTAAATTAACTTCAAATGCAATTCGTGTTCCTGTACCAAACGGATCTTTAGCTATTTTGAGTTTGCAATTACATTCGGATGTTACTGTAGAATCTGTAAATGCAATCATGAAAAAATATGCTTTAGAAGGCGATTTAGTTGAGCAAATTAAATATTCTATAGATAATGAATTGGTTTCTTCTGATATTGTTGGCTGTTCTGCGCCATCAATTTTTGATAGCAAAGCAACTATTACAGACGGAAATAGTATTGTAATTTATGTTTGGTATGATAATGAATACGGATACTCTCATCAAGTAATTCGTTTGGCAAAACACATCGCAAAAGTGAGACGTTTTACGTATTATTAGTAGACAGAAAACACAAAATAATTTTTAAAAACCGAAACAAATTTGTTTCGGTTTTTAATTTTGAAGCTATTTCCTGACTGGACTGGAATTTCTATCCTGCAAGGTTTTCTTTAACCTTGTAGGTATTGTAATTTGGTTTTTTTAAAAAAATATAAATATGTTTAAAACCTTGCGGGTTGCGTTTAATTTATAAATGGATAGATATTATTCTATTCTTCCTCGAAAAAATCAATTGTAGCTTCAAATTCTTCATTTAAAAATTCGTTTTTACTCATCCAATAATCAGAAGTTGTCATTTTATAATTTGTGTCTTTTTTTTCAAGTTCCCAAATTACATCATTGGCTTGTTCAAAAGGATTAATGGCATTTACTTGATCTCCAAATAAACGTAGTACAACAGCATGATTGTCTAGATTTTTAGCAAAACATTTTAGCACAATTTCTTTGGTAATAGCTGCTTCGGCATTTTGTAATGGAGTAATTTCAAAATCTACAACAGTTGCTTTTGTATTGTAAAACTTGCCATTATACGCTTTGTATAACAACTGATTGATGTTAAAAAGATCTTTGTGTAAATTAATTTCTGGATATTCTTCCGAAATTTTATCCAACAACATTTCATGCGATAACTGTTCAATTTGTCCCTCGTTTAAATGATTAGAAAGTTTGTATTCTAACACAATAGCAGCAGCTTCATTTGGCTCAAAATCTGTAATTGCCATAAAAAGCAATTCTTTCAATTCATTAATGTCATTAACTTCTTCATTCGGAAAATCGAATCTTTCTAAGAGTACTTTATAATCATTAAGATTCCAAGAATTTTCTAGTTCTTCAACTGTAGAAATTTTGTGTATTTTTATAGCGTATTTCATTTTTTTTAAATCATTTTTGAATGAATATAAAATATACGAAATTTTAACGCCAAAAACAAGATTTATTATAGATAATATGACCATTCAAGAAAGAATACAACAACTTCGCGAAGAGTTAAATTTACACACATATAGTTATTATGTGTTAGACAATGCAACAATTTCTGATTTTGAATTTGATATTAAATTAAAAGAATTAGAAAAATTAGAAACAAAATATCCAGAATTTTTCGATGCCAATTCTCCAACACAAAGAGTTGGTGGAGAAATCACTAAAAATTTTGAAACGGTTACACATAAAAACCGAATGTACTCGTTAGATAATTCGTATTCTAAAGACGATTTATTAGATTGGGAAAAACGAGTTCATAAAGTGTTAGGAACAGAAGATGTTGAATTTACGTGCGAATTAAAATACGACGGAGCTTCTATCAACTTAACTTTTGAAAACGGGCAATTTGTAAAAGCGGTTACGCGTGGCGATGGTTTTCAGGGTGATGATGTTACTGCAAATATTAGAACTATAAAGTCGATTCCTTTAGTGATAAATGAAGACTTTGTCTCCGATTTTGAAATGCGTGGAGAAATTATTTTGCCGTTAGATGGTTTTAATAAAATGAACGAAGAGCGTGTAGAAAACGGAGAAGAAGAATACAAAAACCCGCGAAATACGGCAAGCGGAAGTTTAAAATTACAAGATAGCGCAGAAGTTGCAAAACGACCTTTAGATTGTTTGTTGTATCAAATTGTTACTTCAGATCGCAAATACAAAACACATTTTGAAAGTTTAGAAAACGCCAGAAAAGTTGGTTTTAAAGTTCCAAATACAATTGCATTTGCAAAAACAATTGATGAAGTTTTTGACTTTGTTAATTATTGGGATTCTAAACGTCATAATTTGCCTTATGAAACTGATGGAGTTGTTGTTAAAGTAAATAATTTACAACAACAAGAAGAATTAGGATACACAGCAAAAGCACCACGTTGGGCAATTGCTTACAAATTTAAAGCAGAACAAGTTTCTACAATTTTACACGAAATTACGTATCAAGTTGGTCGAACAGGAGCAATTACTCCAGTTGCAAATTTAGAACCTGTGCAGTTAGCGGGAACTATTGTAAAACGTGCTTCGCTGCACAATGCAGATCAAATTGAAAAGTTAGATATTAGAATTAATGATACTGTTTTTGTAGAAAAAGGCGGAGAAATTATTCCAAAAATTATTGCGGTAGATTTCACAAAACGTCCGCTAAATTCTGAGCCAACAAAATATGCTACACATTGCCCAGAATGTAATACCGCATTGGTAAGAACTGATGGAGATGCAAAACATTATTGTCCAAATGAATTTGGTTGCGCACCACAAATTACAGGAAGAATTCAGCATTTTATCAGCAGAAAAGCAATGGATATTGATGGTTTGGGTGGAGAAACAGTTGATTTACTACGAAAAGAAGGATTGATTGAAAATTATGCAGATTTGTATGATTTAAAAGTTGAGCAAATTATTCCGTTAGAAAGAATGGCAGAAAAGTCCGCTCAAAATATGATTGAAGGAATCGAAAAATCAAAAGAAATTCCGTTTGAAAAAGTATTGTTTGCCTTAGGAATCAGATTTGTTGGAGAAACCGTTGCAAAGAAGTTGGCAAAACATTTTAAATCAATCGATAATTTAATGTCAGCAGATTTTGAAACGTTAATTTCTGTGGATGAAATAGGCGATAGAATTGCGCAAAGTATTATCGATTTTTCGAATGATTTAGGGAACATTCAGTTAATTAATCGATTAAAATCATCTGGAGTGCAATTAGAAGTTTCAGTCGAAAGTCTAGAAAATCAAACAAATAAATTAAACGGAAATGTGTTTGTAGTTTCTGGAGTTTTTTATCAGTTATCTAGAAACGAACTCAAAAAAGCCATTGAAGATAATGGAGGAAAAGTAAGTTCTTCTATCTCTAAAAAAACAAATTTTGTAGTTGCAGGAGATAATATGGGACCAAGTAAAAAAACAAAAGCAGAAGATTTGGGTGTTGCAATTATTTCTGAACAAGATTTTATTGATATGATTACTTAGAAAGTTTATTACATTTCCATTTCTTAAAAGTTTAAATATTAATTATAACGATAAATAATGACCAAACAACTTAAAATTACTCTTGTAGCCACACTATTTTTTATTGCAGCAATTGCAGATATTTGGGGAATTATTGGCGAAAATGAAACGATGAAAACAATTGCAAAACCAATGTTGCTCACCTTGTTAGCTTTGGTGTATTTGGCATCTGTTAAACAACCCATTTTTTGGTATGTTTTAGGAATGTTTTTCAGTTTTGTTGGCGATGTGTTGTTGATGTTTGAAGGTGCTAAATTTTTTATGTTTGGGCTTTCTGCATTTTTATTGGCTCATGTCATGTATATAAAAGTTACCTCAAGTTTTTTACAAAGAGATTTAACAGTTAAAATAATTTCTTCTTCTTTACCGTTTGTGATTTTCTTCGGAATTTTACTATATTTAATTTACCCGAATTTAGAAGGAATGTTAATTCCTGTTGTAATCTACGGAATTACAATTTCTACTTTTGGTTCTGTCGCATTGTTAAATTATAGAGGAGAAAAATCTACAGAAAATTTGTGGTTATGTATTGGTGCAATTCTTTTTGTTTTATCCGATAGTTTAATCGCATTAAATAAGTTTTACGAACCCAACGAAATTTACGGAGTTGCTATTATGATAACCTATATTTTGGCACAATTTTTAATTTGTAAAGCACTCATTGTAAAGACAAATAATGCTGCATAAAAAAGACGATTTTTATTCAAAAACCATCTTTTCATCTTAATAAGAAATTTTATTCATAACATTTATTTTTCTCTTATAAAAGGGATTTCTTTTTTGTTTAGTATCAATAAAATGACTGCTGCTAAAAAAGTAATAACTGCACTAGTAAACAATGCGCCACAATCATTATTAAATTCAATTGCAAGAATTGTTAAATGCGATATAATTGCTCCGCTCATTAATCCGATAGTTAGCAAAGCACCAAGCCACGTTTTTTTTTGGAATAAATAATAAAATAGCAGCAATTAATTCTAAAATTCCAGTTGTAAATCTCATTAATGTTTCACTCTCTCCAGCAATTGTAGTAAATAAATTGATGCTTTCTTCTACGCAAGAAAATTTAAAATACAAAGTTTGCAACATGATAAAAGCAGCAAATACTTTTAAAACAATAGGAAATATTTTTTTCATTATCTAAAGATTTAAATGTTTAGGCGTTGTTTTTTAAAATCGCTTACACCAAGATACTTTTTCCTTTAGAAGTTATATTTTTTTCTTGATCAAAATAGAAATCTATACGTCCAAGATTTATACCATAAGAACCTACTTGATTAACCAACATGTTTTGATTGTTACTATTTTTTACAATCGTTGGTTTTGGTAAAAAAGTATGTGTATGTCCTCCAATAATTAAGTCGATATTCTGGGTTGCTTTTGCTAAATTTAGATCAGAAATAATTTTAGGATTTCTTCTGTAATAATAACCCAAATGCGATAAACAAATAACCAAATCGCATTGTTGTTCTTCTTTTAAAATTCTGCTCATATCTTGAGAAGTTTCAATAGGATCTAAATACTTGGTTTCTTTATACATTTTTGGGTTTACCAAACCTTCTAGTTTAATTCCTAAACCAAAAATTCCAATTTTAATTCCGTCTTTTTTAAAGATTTGATACGGTTTTACATGCGTGTCTAAAACCGTGTTTTTAAAATCGTAATTTGCAGAAACAAAATTAAAATTAGCATTTGGTAGTTGCTTGTATAAACCATTTATAGAATTATCAAAATCATGATTTCCAATGGTTGCCAAATCATATTTTAGCATGCTCATTAGTTTAAATTCTAATTCGCCACCAAAATAATTAAAGTACGGTGTTCCTTGAAAAATATCACCAGCATCTAATAATAATGTATTCGGATTTTCTTTTCTTATAGTTTCAATTAATGTTGCTCTTCTTGCAACACCACCTTTATTTGCATATTTGTAATGCGTTGCTTCAAAAGGTTCTACATGACTGTGTGTGTCGTTGGTGTGTAAAATTGTAATATGTTTTTTTTCTTTTGTTGTAAAAGAAGGTAATGTTAAACCGCCAATTGCTGCTAAAGAAGCTGCTGCCGATGTTTGTTGAATAAATTTTCTTCTGTCCATTTTATTTTCTTTTAAAACGATTGTCTAAAACAGTTTTTACAGTATCTACACTTTTAAAAAAATCTACAATTGCATTGCGCATTAAATAATCTAATTTGTAAATGTTCATTGGGTTTTTAAAAAACATCATATTATCGCCACCACTTTGTAAATAATCTGTAGTTAAAACAAAATAGCTTTTATTTTTATCAAATTTTTTGTGATTTATAAATAACTGATATCCTTTTTTTGTGATTGTTAATTGTATTTGTTTGGATAATGGATGTGCAGTTTTATTTGTGATTAAATAATTGATGAGTTCTACTATTTTATCGCCAGATAATTTAACAACAACAAAAACATTATCAAAAGGCATTAACTCAAAAGCACTTTTGTTGGTAATATTTCCTGCTGGAATTCCTGCTCTTATTCCGCCATAATTAAATAGTGCAAAATCTATGTTTTTACCAGTTTCTTTATAAAATAGAGGGTTTGCTCTTTCGTAAGATAAATCTGCTAATAAATTTCCTAAACTACTTTCTAAATCGCCATCAGTTCTTACAATGTCTTTTGGAGTGTAAGAAATTTTAGTATTTATTTCTTTAATCATTTTTTCTTTAAACGGAGCAATTGTTTTCGTAATATCGGTGTTAGAAGCAAAACTAGAATCAATTACTATTATTTTTGCAGTTATTTTAGTGACTACTTGTTTTTCTTTTTTACAAGAAAAAATTAAAAAGCTAAAAAAAAATAGAGAAGCAATTCTTTTCAATGTTGTGCGCATGTTTTTTTAGTTAAATTTGTAAGTAACGAATATACAATTTTTGATTATAGAATTTTATGGCTTTCGGAAAATTTAAAGAACAAGCTTTACTAAAGAAGTTTCAAAAGGAATTAAACTTAATTCCGGATATAAGAACACCAAATTCTAAAGAAATTCATTCAGTTGCCATTTTAACAAACAATGCTTTGTTTGAAGAAATTGATATTGCAGAACAAATTAAAAATAGTATCGAGTCTGTTAGGAATGTACATATTTATAGTTATAAAAAGTATAAAAAAACCGATCCAATTACGTATAAACATTTTACAGAAAAGGATATTGATTGGAATGGCAATATAAAAGACCCAAGTTTAGAAAGTTTTTTAGAAAATCCGTTTGATTTGCTAATTGGGTATTTTGATATAAATAATTTGTATTTAGAATATTGTGCACTAAAATCAAATGCTACTTTTAAAATAGGTTTTGCAAAAGTAAATGATAAATTATTTGACTTGGTTGTTTCTGAAGACCCTAAAAAAATAGATAGTTTTATAGAAGTTATCAAAAAATACCTTGAGTTATTACATAAAATATAACATTCAGTTTTAAAATTAACAACTCATAAGAATTCGTTATATTTCGTTTTAGCATGCATTTTATAACTAATTATTTATTGTAATGACTAAGCAAAACATTAAATTTGTTTAAAATTTATAAAACTTTAAAAAATGCAAAAATTTGTTGGTACTGGAGTTGCATTGGTAACCCCTTTTAATTTGGATAAATCAGTAGATTTTGATGCGCTTAAAAAATTAGTTGAATTTAATATTGATAATGGAATTGATTATCTTGTAATTAACGGAACAACTGGAGAAAGTGCAACCATAACAAAAGAGGAAAGAAAAGAAATTATAAAAGAAATTACTAATGTAAACTACAAAAAAGTTCCATTAGTTTTAGGAATAGGAGGTAATAATACTGCAAGCGTTATTAATGAAATCCAAACTACGGATTTATCACAAATTGATGCTATTTTATCAGTTGCGCCTTATTATAGTAAACCAACACAAGAAGGTTTTTATCAACATTTTAAAGCAATTGCTTTAGCTAGTGCTAAACCAATAATTTTATACAATGTTCCTGGAAGAACTGCTAAAAATATGGATCCAGCAACAATTATTCGCTTAGCAAATGATTTTGAAAATATCATTGCAGTAAAAGAAGCAGCTGGAAATATACCGCAATATTTAGAGTTGATTAAAAATAAGCCTCAAGATTTTTTAATTATTTCTGGAGATGATGATTTAGCGTTAACAACTGTTTTAGCTGGAGGTTCTGGCGTTATTTCTGTCATTGGCCAGGCATTTCCAAAAGAGTTTTCTACACTAATTAATTTTGGATTAGAAGGTAAAAACAAAGAAGCGTATGAGATTCATTTTAAACTAATTGAAATTATTAATTTAATATTTACAGAAAATAATCCGGCAGGAATAAAAACCGTTTTACAAGAGTTAAACATTACTTCAGATGAAGTTCGTTTACCTTTGGTAAAAACAACAAGTAAATTACAAAAAGAAATCACTAATTTTGTAACAAATTTTTAATACAATAACCATGTTAACAAGCAAAATAGAAACAGCATTAAATAATCAAGTAACAGTAGAAGCAGAGTCGTCGCAAGTATATTTAGCAATGGCTTCTTGGGCAGAAAAATTAGGTTTCGAGGGCGTTTCTCAATTTATGTATGCACATTCTGATGAAGAAAGACAACACATGTTAAAATTGATAAAATTTATAAATGAACGTGGTGGACATGCTAAAGTTGCTGAACTTTCTGCTCCACCAATAGAATTTGGATCTTTTAAAGACATGTTTCAAACATTATTTGATCATGAAGTAATGGTTTCTAAAACTATAAATGATTTGGTAGATGTTTCTTTACAAGAAAAAGATTATGCAACTCATAATTTTTTACAGTGGTATGTTTCTGAACAAATAGAAGAAGAAGCGTTAGCAAGAAATATTTTAGATAAAATTAACTTAATTGGAGATGATAAAAGTGGTTTTTATTTGTTTGATACTGATATCAAACAATTAATCGAAAACACAGCAAATCCACAGGTTTAACATTAACAAACTTTTAGTAAAACTATAAGAATCTTTTAAGGGTTTTTATGGTTAATTGCGCTTTACAATTTTACTGTGTTAAAATCGTTTTATTAATCCATAATTAATCACTAATTTTGCCAAATGTTTAGAATGAAGAATTTACTTTATATTGCTTTTTTAGGATTACTTTTTACATCGTGTAGCGAGTACCAAAAAGTATTTAATAAAGGTACTGTAGAGCAGCAATATGTTATGGCTGTAAAGATGTACGAAGCTAAAAAATATAACAAAGCCTTAGATTTATTTGAAAAAATCACATCTTCATATAGTGGTAAACCTCAAATGGAACGTATTCAATTTATGATTGCACAATCTAATTTTAATACAAAAAATTATGATTTAGCGGGTTATTATTTCCAAAGATTCACTCAAAATTATCCAAAAAGTTCTAAGAAAGAAGAAGCAGCATTTTTATCTGCATATAGTTACAAACTGGCTTCTCCTGTTTTTAGCTTAGATCCGAGAGATACCAATAAAGCATTAGAAGCTTTTCAATCATTTATAGATGCCTATCCAGATTCTGAAAGATTACCAGAAGCAAATAAATATTATCAAGAGATTAGATATAAATTACAAAAGAAAGCTTTTGAAGTAGCAAAAGTATATTATACTACTGCAGATTATGATCCTGCAAGAAATTACCGAGCAGCTATTGTGGCATTTGATAATTTATTAGAAGATTACTTAGGGTCAGAATTTAAAGAAGAGGCATTGTATTATAGACTTAAAGCATCACACGATTTAGCTTTAAGAAGTTCATTAAGAAAGAAACAAGGAAGAATTAAAGAAGCTATAAAAGCATACGAAAAATTAAAAAGGAACTTTCCTAAAACGAAGTATTTAGACGATTCTGATAAAATGTTAGCCAACTTAGAAAAAGAACAAAAACAATTAATAAAAAGTTAATTATGGATTATAAAGAAACCAACGCACCAGTAACAACTATTACGTACAATAAGGGTGCTATTGAAGCTCCAACTCAAAATATTTATGAAGCCATAAATATTATTGCAAAAAGAGCTACGCAAATTAATAGCGATTTAAAAACAGAATTATTAGATAAATTAGATGAATTTGCTACTTATAATGACAGTTTAGAAGAAGTTTTTGAAAACAAAGAACAAATTGAGGTTTCTAAATTCTATGAAAAATTACCAAAAGCTACTGCAATTGCTGTAGAAGAATGGTTAGAGGGTAAAGTTTATTATAGAACTCCAGAAACAGAGTAAATGTCTATTTTAAGCGGTAAAAAAGTTTTACTAGCAATTAGTGCTGGTATTGCCGCTTATAAAACGGCCAGTTTGGTTCGTTTATTTATAAAATCTGGCGCAGAAGTTAAAGTAATAATGACACCTGCGTCAAAAGATTTTATCACTCCACTAACACTTTCAACACTTTCTAAAAATCCAGTTTCATCTACTTTTTATGATAAAGAAGATGAGAATGAAATCTGGAATAATCACGTAGATTTAGGTCTTTGGGCAGATATGATGTTGGTTGCGCCAGCAACAGCAAATACCTTGTCTAAAATGGCAAACGGAACTTGTGATAACTTAGTAATAGCAACGTATTTGTCTGCTAAATGTCCAGTTTATTTTGCGCCAGCAATGGATTTAGATATGTATCAACATCCATCAACAAAAAACTCTTTAGAAAAACTACAACATTTTGGTAATATTTTAATTCCTGCTACAAGTGGTGAATTAGCAAGTGGTTTGATTGGAGA
Source organism: uncultured Flavobacteriaceae bacterium (assembly GCA_963974245.1). Lineage (GTDB taxonomy): Bacteria > Bacteroidota > Bacteroidia > Flavobacteriales > Flavobacteriaceae > Polaribacter. The sequence continues at coordinate 25,323 of CAXBBY010000006.1, forward strand.
AGGAAGAATGGCTGAGCCAGAAGATATTGTTTCTTTTATAGAAAATGATATGCTATCTAAACTACCTTTAAAAGGAAAAAAAATATTAATTACAGCAGGACCAACGTATGAAGCAATAGATCCAGTTCGTTTTATAGGAAATCATTCTAGCGGAAAAATGGGATTTGAAATTGCAAAAGCAGCAGCAAATTTAGGTGCAGAAGTTGTTTTAATTTCTGGTCCATCAAATCAACAAGTTCAACATTCATTTATCAAAAGAATCAATATTACTTCTGCAGCAGAAATGTATGATGCAGTTCATAAAGAATTTGTAAATGTAGATATCGCAATTTTATCTGCCGCAGTTGCAGATTATAAACCTAAAAATGTTGCAAGTCAGAAAATAAAAAAGACATCCAATTCGTTAGAGATTCAGTTAGAAACAACAAAAGATATTTTAGCTTCTTTGGGAGTAATAAAAAAACAACAATTTTTAGTTGGATTTGCTTTAGAAACAAACAATGAAATTGAAAATGCGAAAGGGAAATTACAACGAAAAAATTTAGACATGATTGTACTAAATTCTCTACAAGATAAAGGAGCTGGTTTTGCGAAAAACACCAATAAAATAACGATTATTGATGCTGATTTAAAAGAAACACCTTTTAAATTGAAAGAGAAATATGAAGTTGCAAATGACATACTTAATGAAATATTAAAAAGAATATCTTAATTTTTGATGTCTCCTCGAGCGCAGTCGAGAGTTTTAAGATAGATTTCGACTGCGCTCGACCCGACATTGTAATAATACTATAATTTATGCGTGTAATTTTTCTTTTATTTTTAGGTATAATATCCGTTTTCACAATAAATGCTCAAGAATTAAACGCATTAGTTACGGTAAATTCTGATAAAATTTCAGGATCAAACAAACAAGTTTTTACCACATTACAAACTTCACTTACAGAGTTTATCAATCAAAAAAAATGGACAAATAATAATTTTAAACCACAAGAACGAATTAATTGTGCGTTTACAATTATTATCAACAAACAACCAAGTTCAAGTCGTTTTGAAGCAAGTATTCAAATTCAGGCTGTTAGACCTGTGTATGGAGCTTCTTACACAACGCCAATATTAAATATTAATGATTTAGATTTTAATTTTAAATACAATGAGTTTCAGCCATTTAATTATAATGAAACTATTTTTGAGTCTAATTTAATTTCTATAATTGTGTTTTATGCGAACGTAATTTTAGGTGTTGATGCAGATACTTTTAAATTAAACGGCGGTACTACGTATTATCAAAAAGCAAAAGATGTAGTGTTGTTGGCACAACAAAGTGGCGGTTCTGGTTGGACAGAAGAAGTTGGAAAACAAAACCGTTATACTTTAATAGATAATTTAACTTCTGCTGAATTAACAGGATTTAAAAATATTTTATATACGTATCATAGACTCGGTATGGACGAGTTTTCTAAGGATAAAAATAAAGCTAAATCTACCATAGAAAGTGCTATTTTACAATTAGAACCTTTATATAATAAAGTAATTGGAAATCAGATTATTCGGTTTTTCTTTGATGCCAAAGCAGATGAAATTGCAAACATATTTTCTGACGGACCAAGAACCAACAATACTTCTAAAATGAAAAGCTTGTTGCAAAGAATTTCTCCAACAAATAATGATAAGTGGCAAAAAATTAAGTAAATTTAGATTTTAAAATTATTTAGTTGTTAACATCACTTTCCATACAAAACTACGCGTTAATCAATCAGTTGTCAATTGACTTTACTGATGGATTGTCTATTATAACTGGAGAAACTGGTGCAGGAAAATCAATTTTATTAGGTGCCTTAGGGTTGGTGTTGGGAAACAGAGCAGACACTTCTACCTTAAAAGATACTTCTAAAAAATGTGTTGTAGAAGCACAATTGTCAATTTCTAATTACAATTTAGAAGACTTTTTTATTGCTGTAGATATCGATTACGAAGCAGAAACAATTATTAGGCGAGAAATTTTACCTTCTGGTAAATCGCGTGCTTTTGTTAACGATACGCCAGTTAAATTGTCTGTTCTAAATGATTTAAAATCAAAATTGATTGATGTACATTCTCAACATCAAACATTAGAATTGTCTGATGCTGATTTTCAGTTTCATATTCTGGATGCCTTGGCTAAGAACACACAAAAATTAGCTTCTTACCAACGTGGATTGCAGCAATTAAAAGTGTATCAAAAAGAATTATTAGAATTAGAAACACAACAACGCGAAGCAAATCAACAATACGATTATAATTTACATTTATTTAATGAGTTAAATGAAGCTAATTTAATAGCTGATGAACAATTAGAATTAGAAGAAAAACTAGAAAAATTAAACAATGTTGAAGAGATTCAATTAAACTTATCTGAAGCGGTTCATATTGCTTCTGCTGATGAAATCGGAATTCAGACTTTGTTAAATACGTTGGAAAATAGATTGCAGAAAATCGCGCCATTTTCTAAAGAATATGAAGAAATTTCAAACAGAATTACGAGTATAAAAATTGAGTTGGATGATATTGTTGCTGAACTTGAAGGCGCAACTGAATCGATAGATTCAAATCCGAATGAATTAGAAAAACTAAACGACAGATTGCAGTTGATTTATAATTTACAGAAGAAACATTATGTAAATGCGATTCCAGAATTGTTAGAAATTCAAGAAGCTTTGTCCGTAAAAGTAGATCAAGTAGAAAACGCAGAAGGAATTATCAATAAAAAGCAACAACAAATTCAAGAAGTTTCTACGAAATTAGACGAAGTAGCAACACTCATTTCATCAGCTAGAAAAAAAATAATCCCTAATTTAAAAAAAGAACTAGAATATTTATTGTCTGAACTCGGCATGCCAGAAGCACGTTTTTCTATTGAGTTATCAAAATCAGATTCTTTTTTATCAAACGGAAAAGACAAACTAAACTTTTTGTTTTCTGCCAATAAAGGCGGTAGTTTTGGAGAGCTTAAAAAAGTGGCGTCTGGAGGAGAATTGTCTCGAATTATGTTGACAATTAAAAAGATATTATCAGAAAACACACAATTACCAACCATTATTTTTGATGAAATTGATACCGGAGTTTCTGGAGAAATTTCTAATAAAATAGCAAAAATAATGCAGCAAATGTCAACCCAAATGCAAGTAATTACCATTACGCATTTGCCCCAAATTGCAGCAAAAGGAAATCAGCATTACAAAGTTTTTAAAGAAGATGTTGCTGGCGTTACTACAACCAATTTAAAACAATTATCTGAAGACGAACGCATTGTAGAAATTGCCGAAATGTTAAGTGGAAAAGATATTTCAGATTCTGCAATTACACACGCAAAAGAATTATTGAATTAGAAGTTTAACGAAAAAAAATCATGTTAGGACTTAGAACTACAATTTATAAAGTTTCAGATTTGCAAAAAGCAAAAGAATGGTATTCGAAAGCTTTTGAAACTAAAGCCTATTTTGATGAAGTTTTTTATGTCGGATTTTCGATTCAAGGTTATGAATTGGGATTGTTGCCAGAAGAAAAGAGTGAAAAAAAATCTGATAACGTTCTAAGTTATTGGGGTGTTGAGGGAATAGAAGAAACCCATAATCGGTTTATAAAATTAGGAGCAACAGAATATGAAAAACCAAACAATGTTGGTGGCGAATTAATGGTTGCTTCGGTTAGAGATCCTTGGAATAATGTTATTGGATTTATTTACAATCCATATTTTAAACTCCCAGAATAATTTGAAACTCAACTTCTCCATCATAATTCCTGTGTACAATCGTCCGAATGAAATCGACGAATTATTGGAAAGTCTTATACAACAAGATTTTTCTGATGATTTTGAAATCTTAATTATAGAAGATGGTTCTACAGAAAAAAGTGAAACAATTGTAGAGAAATATCAAAAACAACTCAATTTAAAATATTTTTTCAAAGAGAATAGTGGCCCAGGAGCAAGTCGGAATTTCGGAATGGAACATGCAAACGGAAACTATTTTATCATTTTAGATTCTGATGTCATCGTTCCGAAACAATACCTTACAGAAGTTAAAAAAGCATTAGGACAAAATTTTACAGATGCTTTTGGTGGTCCAGATGCTGCACATAAAAGCTTTACTGCGATGCAAAAAGCGATTAACTATTCAATGACCTCTGTGTTAACTACTGGCGGAATTAGAGGAAAGAAGAAAGCTGTTGGAAAATTTCAACCAAGAAGTTTTAATTTTGGTTTGTCAAAAGCTGCTTTTGAAAAAACCAACGGTTTTGCAGATTTAAAAGTTGGAGAAGATATCGATTTGACCTTTCGTTTATGGAAAAATGGATTTGAAACTCAATTGATAGAAAAAGCATTTGTGTATCATAAACGAAGAAGTACGATTCAACAATTTTTTAGGCAAACGTTTGCTTTTGGTACTGCAAGATCACAATTAAATAAATGGTATCCAGAAACTGCAAAAATTACGTATTGGTTTCCTTCTTTATTTATTATTGGATTTGATGTCACTGTAATTGCTGCATTTTTTGGCTATTGGCAACTCATTGCTTTTTATGGATTTTATTTTATTTTACTATTCTTAGATTCGTTGTTTCAAAATAAAAACTTGGTGGTTGCTTTTTTAAGCATCATTACTTCTTTTACGCAGCATTTAGGGTATGGATTGGGATTTTTAGAATCGAAGTTTTTGAAGAAAGACTAACGTTTTGTTATTCCTACGCAGGCAGGAGTCCAAACAAACTTCATATAGATTCCTGTTCCTGTCTGCCGACAGGCAGATTCACAGGAATGACATTTCGTTTTTAAAAATAATAACGTTCTGTCACATCGAGTGAATTTATTTTAGAAAAATAAATTTGTATCGAGATGTCTTCCAAATAGTTCTCGATACAAAATTGTTCATACTTCTCAATTTCACTCGAACTGACAATTATCTTAACTGATTTAACGTTTTTATTTGTAAATCATCCAAAGATGCTGCTTCTGTTGCAAACTCAATTGTAATCGATTCATTTGGTAGCAGATCAAAAAAGTTATCAGAAAAATGACCTTTATTTTTGCTGAACAAGAAAACATCTTTTTGTAAAACAGTACTTTTTATTATGATTGAAAATCCGTTTTTAGTTTTTGTAATTTCTTTTTGAATTTCTCCTTTAACTAGGTTTAAGTCTTTCGGGCTACTAAAAAAGTGCAATGATTTTTTACCGTTAAATTCTGTAATATAAACTTGATTTTTTCTATCAATATCGACATTTGGAATGTTATATACTTTCTGACTTGTATTTTCTTTAACTGAAATATCTTCAGAATTTGACCAAATTTCATTTCCTTTAAAATCGATAATCTTCATTGTAAGTTTTCCAGAAACACTTTCAAAAGTGTCATTTATGATGTACGTTAAAATGTTCTGTTTATTTTCCTCATAAGAAATCAAAACATTTTCGTACGCTTTTTTTGCTTTGTATTGCAATGCTTTCCAATTGCCAAAATAATCAATGCTCGACCAAGAAATTGCCGGCCAACAATCGTTTAATTGCCAATACAAGGTTCCCATATTGTACGGTTTTGCTCTTCTGTGCGCCTCAATTCCCATCACAATTCCTTTGGCTTGTAGCAACTGACTTACATATACATAATCTTCATCAGCAGTTGGAACGTTGTAATCGCGTTGCATGTATTCATTAATCAATTGAAAACCTCTAACATGTTTTTGATGCGATTTTATTCCGTTTGTTTTTAAATCTACGTTCTCTTTTTGGTTGATGTAGTTAATCGTTTCATAAGAGGGAAAAGATTGAAAACCAAACTCGCTCATAAACCTAGGAACTTGTTTCTGAAAATGTTCAAATGGTCTTGCATCGTGCCAAACCCACCAATCGTGAGCATCGCCTTCAAATTCGTATTTCGGATTTCCTCTACCAAATTTCGGAGAACTTTCCCAATAGCTTGATTGACTTAATTTAGAAACTGTACTTGGTAAAATTGAATCAAAAACTTTCAAGTAATCGTTCCAAATTGCTGTTTTTTCTTTTTCAGTCCTTCCATCTTGCCAACCCCAGCGATTCCAGCCTTCTGCGTTTTCATTATTTCCCGCCCACAAAGCAATACTAGCATGATTTCTCAATCTTTTTACTTGATCTTCTGCTTCTTGTTTTACGTTTGATAAGAATTCTTTATCGCCAGGATACATCGCGCAAGCAAACATAAAATCTTGCCAAACTAAAATCCCTTTTTCATCACACAAATCGTAAAAAACATCATTTTCGTAAATTCCGCCGCCCCAAACTCGCAACATATTCATATTTGAAGCTACCACATCAGAAAGTAATTTATTGTACTTTTCATCAGTTACTTTATTCTGAAAACTGTTTTGCGGAATGTAATTAGCACCTTTCATATAGACAGGTTTCCCGTTCAATTCAAAATAAAATGATTCGCCAATAGCATCTTTTTCTGTTATTAATTTAATAGTTCTTAATCCTTTTTTTATTGATTTTTTGTCTTTTATAATATTATTTTCAATCAGTTTAAAATCAAAATCATACAAATGTGGTTTTCCTAAATTATGTGTCCACCATAAAACTGGATTTTTAATATCAAACGGAACAGAATATGTGTGTTTTCCTTTAACAACTTTTAAATGATTTGAATACGTTTGTTTATCAGCAGTAGTAACAAGCATGATGTTTTTGTCTTCATCACTGTCAATAGTGACTTCAATTTCTAAACTTGCATTGTTTTTTGTTATGCTTTTTTGTTTGATAAAAATGTCATCAAACTTAATGTCGTTCCACGCTTTTAGAGAAACATTTTTCCAAATTCCGGAAGTATTCATTTTTGGTCCCCAATCCCAACCATATTGAAATTGTGCTTTGCGTGTGTAAATACGTTTTCCTTCTGGTAATTGATAGGGATTATTTTTCTCTTTTACAGTTTCAATTTTATCAGTATTCGTGAAAACAATTCTTAAAACATTATTAGATTTTAAATGTTTTTTTACATCAATATTGTAGGTTCTAAAGGCATTTGTAGTTGTGGTAATTAACTGATTATTTAAATACACTTTTGCGTAGGTATCTAATCCCTCAAAAATAAGATTGATGTTTTCTTTTTGTAATGTTTCTTGGTTTACAGTAAATGCAGTTTTGTATTCCCAATCTTTTTTGGCAATCCACTGCACTTTTTCTTCGTTGGTTTGTATAAAAGGATCTGGAATGATTTTATGATCCAATAAATCTGTAAAAATATTACCAGGAACAGAAGCCGATTTCCAATCCGTATCTTCAACGGATTTGAATTCCCAATTTTTATGAATAGTGAAGGAAATTGGTAATTCTGAAGTTGTTTTTTTACAACTAAAAAATGTAGTAATTCCTATTAATAAGAGAATGTATTTACTTTTCATTTGATAATATTTCTATACAATTTTTTATGTGCTCAATGTTTGAAACAGCTACTTGAGTTTCGTCAAAATGGGTATTGCTATTCATTGATATTGCAGGTTTTTCAATGGTTTTGGTTTGAGAAGTTGCTGATAAATGCACTTCTTTAAGTCCGTTTTCTTGAAACAATTTGATGTTGTTTTTGTTAATTCCTCCGCCAGGCATAATTGTAATTTTAGAAGTTGCTTTTTGAAATTCAATCAAATTATTCAACCCTTTTTCAGCGGATGTTTCTTGTCCAGAAGTTAAGATTCTAACAATTCCAATTGCTTCTAAATTCTTGATTTCATCTATCGGATTTAGCACCCAATCAAAAGCTCTGTGAAAGGTAAAATTCATTGGTTTGGCAATCTCAACAAGTTCTTTTGTTCTTTCAATATCAATGGAGTTATCAATATGTAAAACACCAGAAACAATTCCCAAAACGCCCAACTCTTTACAAATTAAAATATCTTCTTTTAGAATCTGAAACTCATCATCAGAATAGGTGAAATCGCCACTTCTTGGTCTTACTAAAACATGAATTGGAATCGTAAGATTTTCAACCACTTTTTTTAACAATCCATACGAAGGTGTAATTCCGCCAACAGCCAATTCAGAACACAACTCAATTCTATTTGCTCCGGCTTTTTCTGCGTTGATGGCAGATTGATATGAGTTTGCGCAGATTTCTATAAGCATATACTTTTTTAAATGTAGTCATTGCGAGGAAGTATGACGAGGCAATCTACTTAAAGAAATTCCTTCACTTCGTTCGGAATGACGTTTATATTTATATTGCCACATCGAGTAATTTTGAGTTTTTTCTCAAAATTGTATCGAGATGCATTTTGTTCTCGATACAACTTTTTTCGCTCCTCAAAAATTCACTCGAACAGACAGTCTTTTTACTCTATAATAATTTCATCAATAAATAGCCAAGCTTTGTGTCCAGCACCTTGTTTACCGTCAGGAATTATTCCAAAATTCACCACTTTTAATTTTATATATCGAGTGACTATTTTTGTCTCTAATTTTAAATCAACAATTTTTTCTCCGCTTTGCTCTAATTCGATTGGGATAAATTCTTCTTTACCAGGAAAGCTCACAATAACTTGAGACGGAGCGTAAATCCAACTTCCATTTTGATTGTTAAAACGAGTGGAAATAGAATTTACATCCATTTCTTTTCCTAAATCAATTGTAATTTCTACATCTTTTCCGTCAAAACCCAACCATTCATTATCTCCATAACGTTTGTCGCTTCCATTAATTCCGTTGATCAATGCAGCATTTCCGCCAGCATTGTATTTTTCACTCGGAGCAACATCAAAAGTTATTTTTTTTCCAACCGCTTTGTGCATTTTTATGCTTTCTTTAAAAACGCCACTCACTTGATCTTTTGCATTAAAAGAAGCAGCATGAATAGTGACACTTTTATCTATAAGTAAAGGTTCCTTATAAACAGCAGAATTGATGTTCGGTGCTGTGCCGTCTAAAGTATACCGAATGGATTTAGTATTCGAAGAAGTTTTTAAATTCATGTATAAAACGCCTTCTTTTATTTCTGATTTCCCTAAAATTTCATGCAAATGATTGGCATAATTTACATCTCTAGCGTCTAATCTTTGTTGATAAAACTCTAAACGAGTTTTAAAATTTTCGAAATTTTTGTTTTTATCTTCAGACCAAACAACCTCGCTCAACGCAACCATTCTTGGAAAAGCCATGTATTCAACTTGCTTAGAATCTTTCATGTATTCTGTCCAAACATTTCCTTGCGCTCCCAACACATATTTAGATTCTTCTTTGGTTAATTCTTTCGGAATTGGATTAAAACTATATACTTTTTCTAAAGGTAAAAATCCGCCAATTGCCAAAGGTTCATCTTCTTTTGTAGATTGATAATGATCAAAATAGCAATGAGAACCTGGTGTTAAAATGACATCGTGATGTTGTTGTGCAGCAGTAACTGCTCCTTCTGTTCCTCGCCAAGACATTACGGTTGCATTTGGTGCTAATCCGCCTTCTAAAATTTCATCCCAACCAATAATTTGTTTTCCTTTTGAGTTGATGTATTTTTCCATTCTGGTGATAAAATAACTCTGCAAACCATGTTCGTCTTTTAAGCTTTCTTTTTTAATTAAAGCCTGACAATGAGCACAGTTTTTCCAACGTGTTTTCGGAGCTTCATCTCCACCAATATGAATGTATTTTCCAGGAAACAACGCAATTACTTCGTCAATAACATCTTCTAAAAACTTAAAAGCTGCTTCTTTCGGACAATAAATGTCTTCAAAAACGCCCCATTTCGTTGCAACATCAATTGGTTTTCCTGTACAACCTAATTCTGGATAAGCAGCAATTGCAGCTTGTGCATGACCAGGCATTTCTATTTCTGGAATGATTGTAACTTGTCTTTCAGATGCATATTTTACAACCTCTTTTATTTGTTCTTGTGTGTAAAATCCGCCATATCTTTTTCCATCAAATTTGTGTGGTTGATCGCTATAATGACCAATCAACGTTTCTTTTCTAAACGCTGCTACTTCTTGTAATTTTGGATATTTTTTTATTTCGATTCTCCAACCTTGATCTTCTGTTAAATGCCAATGAAAAGTGTTTAATTTTAACATGCTCATCAAATCGATGTATTTTTTAATAAAATCAACTGGAAAAAAATGACGCCCAACATCTAAATGCATTCCACGATATTTGAATTGTGGCGCATCTGTAATCTCTAAATTTTGAATGGAAACTGTACTTTCTTTATACGTGCTATTCTCAAAAGAAGCTGGCAATAATTGACGTAAAGATTGCACTGCATAAAAAGCTCCTTTTGCAGAATTTGCAGCAATTGTAATTTCGTTTGATGTTACTTTTAATAAATAACCTTCTTCGTTTGTAATAGAAGTATCTTTCTTAAAGCTGATGACGTTTTTATACGCTTCCGATTTTAATTTTATTTCACTTCCATATTCAATATAAGATTTTAAAAAATCGGCAACTTGCTTAAATTCATCATCAGAAAAAATGCCTGTTGAATTGCTCATTTCAAAAACACCCTCATTAATTTGTTGAGAAGAAGGTGCAGGAATAATTGCAGGAGTTACAGCTAGTTGCTTCTCTTCTGAACAAGAACTAAAAAGTAAAATTGTGAATGAGTAGATTAAAAAATACTTAGTGTGTTTAAAATTCCACATAAATAAATAGGTTGATTATTGTTATCTTGCTAATTTAGTCAAATAAATAAATTCAAACACGGAATGAAAAAATATTTTCTACTGGTAGTTTTACTATCATTTTTCTTAAATTCTTGTAAACAGAGCCCTCCAATTTCTCCAGCACAAAAAGACCAACAATTAATTTCTTATGTAAATACGTTTATAGGAACTGGTGGTCACGGACATACATATCCTGGGGCAACAAGTCCGTTTGGAATGATGCAATTAAGTCCAGATACACGATTAGACGGTTGGGATGGTTCTTCTGGGTATCATTATTCTGATTCTGAAATCTTCGGATTTTCTCATACGCACTTAAGCGGAACAGGAGTTTCTGATTATGGAGATATTTTATTAATGCCAACAAATAAAGTTGTTTTTAATAATGGTGCAGACGGAAAAGAAGGATATAAATCTAAATTTTCTCATGACAAAGAAATTGCAGAACCGGGTTATTATAAAGTGCATTTAGACGACACAAATATTGATGTTGAATTAACAGTTACAGAACGAAGCGGGATTCATAAATATCAATTTGCAGAAGGATCAAAACAAATTATCATTTTAGATTTAGAACATCGAGATGAAGTGTTAGATTCTAAGCTAACTATCAATTCTAAAACAGAAATTTCTGGATATCGTTTTTCGAAAGCTTGGGCTACAGATCAACGATTATTTTTTGACATGCTATTTTCTAAACCATTTACAAACGTTACTTTTTTAGAAGATAAAAAGGAAGGGAAAAAAGTAAAAGCAGCTTTTGAATTTGACAATACAACTGGAAACGAAATTAATGTTACCATCGGAATTTCGCCTGTTGATGAAGAAGGAGCAATACACAATTGGCAATTAGAAATTGGTAATAAAACTTTTGAAGAAATTAAAAAAGAGACTCAGGATATTTGGGAGCAGCAATTAGAGAAAATAGTTATAGAATCTGAAGATTTTGATTATAAAACCAATTTTTACACGGCATTATATCACACCATGATTGCGCCAAATTTGTATCAAGATGTTGATGGACGTTATCGTGGAATGGACATGAAAATCCATGAAACAAAAGAGTTTAATTATTATACGGTGTTCTCACTTTGGGATACTTATAGAGCTGCACATCCTTTATATACAATTATAGAGCAAGATAAAACCAACGATTTTATTAATACATTTTTGGCGAAATATGATGAAGGCGGCATTATGCCAATTTGGGATTTATCTGCAAGTTATACTGGTTGTATGATTGGTTATCACGCAGTTCCTGTAATTGCTGACGCTTATTTAAAAGGAATTAGAAATTACGATGTAAACAAAGCTTTTGAAGCGATGAAACATTCTGCAACAAGAGATAAATTGGGATTGGATTCCTATAAAAAATATGGATTTATTCCTGTTGAAAAAGAATCTGAATCTGTTTCTAAAACCTTAGAATATGCATACGATGATTGGACAATTGCGCAAATGGCAAAATCATTAGGAAAAAATGATGATTATAAAACGTATACAGAAAGAGCACAATATTATAAAAATGTGTTTGATCCTTCATCACAATTTATGCGTGGACGTTTTAGAAATACGTGGTTTTCGCCTTTTGATCCTTTTGAAGTAAACTTTAATTATACAGAAGCCAATTCTTGGCAATATAGTTTTTATGTGCCACAAGATATTTCTGGTTTTATCAATTTGTTAGGAGGAAAAGAGAATTTAGAAAAGCAATTGGATAAATTATTTACCGCAAAAAATGAAACTTCTGGTAGAGATCAAGCAGATATTACAGGATTAATCGGTCAGTATGCACACGGAAACGAACCAAGTCATCACATGGCATATTTGTATAGTTTTGTAAATAAACCTCAGAAAACACAAGAAAAAGTTCGTCAGATTTTAACTGAATTATACACAAATACTCCAGACGGAATTTCAGGAAACGAAGATTGCGGACAAATGAGTGCTTGGTTTGTGCTGAGTTCTATGGGATTTTATTCTGTAACGCCAGCATCAAATCAATACATTATTGGAGCGCCATTATTTCCGAAAGCAACCATCAATTTAAAAAACGGAAAAACATTTACAATTGCTGCCGATTCAATTTCTAAAACAAATAAATACATTAAATCGGTTGAATTAAACGGTAAAAATTATCCGTACACATTTTTAAATCATAAAGATATTGTTACTGGCGGAACTTTACGTTTTGTGATGACAGACAAACCATCAACTTGGGGAACAGACGACAAATACGTTCCGGTTACAGAAATTAAAGAACATTTAATTGTTGCTGCGCCATTTATTGAAACTGGAGATATTGCTTTTAAAGGAAAAACGAGTGTTACCTTAAATACGGTTGATAAACAATCAGAAATTTATTATTCTATAGAAAATGAATTTGTGAAATACGAAAATCCATTTACCATTTCAGAGAAAACAAGTTTAAAAATATATGCAGAAAAAAATGGTAAAAAAAGTGCAACCATTACAACTGACTTCTTTAAAATTGATCCGAATGTTACCATTACATTAAAAAACGAATATGCAAATCAATATAATGGTGGCGGAAAAAATGCGTTGATTGATGGAGTTATTGGAGGGCAAGATTTTAGAACCGGAACTTGGCAAGGATATTCTGATACAGATTTAATTGCGATTGTAGATTTAGGAAAAATAAAAGAAATTAATAAAATTTCTGTTGGTTTTTTGCAAGATCAACGTAGTTGGATATTTCTCCCAACAGAAGTTGCTTTTTTTAGTTCTACTGACGGAATTAACTTTTCAAAATTAAAAACTGAATATAAGTTTCCGCCAAATAAAGATGAAAATGTTTTGATTAAAAGAATTTCATCTTCAAAAAAAGTTAAAGCAAGATATATAAAAGTAGTCGCAAAAAAATTAGGGATTTTACCAAAGTGGCATTTGGGCTATAAACACAATGGTAGAAGCTGGTTGTTTGCGGATGAAATCCAAATAAAATAGATGAACGTCATTGCGAAGAAAGTTTTTTGCTTTCTGTAGTAATATCATCATAAAAAAAAGAGATTATTTCGTTCCTCGAATTAGGTAACCTATACAATTCCTGCGTAGGCAGAAATCAATATAATTAAAGATACTGAACTAAATTTAGCATAAAATGAAACGTAGAAATTTTATAAAAAGAGCTTCCTTAACAGGATTAGGTTTGGCAGTTGTACCAACAATTATTTCTTGTGAAACCGAAGCTAAAAAAGATAAGAAAGCAATTGCAACTGCAACACCAGTTTTGCCAATTGTAGTGGCAACATGGCGGTTTCATAATGCAACAAAAGCAGCTTGGGAAGTTTTGGAAAAAGGCGGAGAATCTATTGATGCAATCGAAGCGGGTTGTAGAATAGAAGAAGCTGATCTTAAAAATACAACTGTTGGTAATGGAGCTACGCCAGACAGAGACGGAAATGTAACGCTAGATGCATCTATTATGAGCAAAGAAGGAGACTATGGCGCAGTAGTTTGTATGGAAAATATTGTGCATCCAATTTCTGTGGCTCGTAAAGTAATGGAAGAAACACCGCATGTTTTGTTGGCAGGAAAAGGAGCAGAGCAATTTGCCGTTTCTCAAGGATTTAAAAGAAAAAATCTATTAACCAAAGAACGAAAAAAAGCTTGGGAAGAATGGAAAGTAAAATCAGAATACAAACCGATTATCAATATAGAAAACCACGATACCATTGGGATGTTGGCTATTGATAAAAATGGTGATATTTCTGGTGGTGTTACAACAAGTGGTTTGGCATATAAAATGGCTGGAAGAGTTGGAGATTCTGCCATTATTGGTTCGGGTTTATTTATAGATAATACTGTTGGCGGAGCAACAGCAACAGGAATGGGAGAAGAAGTGTTAAAAACCGTTGGGAGTTTTTTAATTGTAGAATTAATGCGTCAAGGTAGCACACCACAAGAAGCGTGTGAAGAAGCTGTAAAAAGAATAGTTACTTCCAACCCAAATTATAAAAATTTTCAAGTAGGTTATGTTGCTTTAAACAAGCAAGGAGAATATGGTAGTTATTGTATTCATAGCGGATTTGGAATTAGCAAATACCAAGAAGGAAAACAAACGTATGTAGAGTCTGGTTCGTATGTTGAAAGTTAATAAAGTTAATAAAGTTGCAAAGGAACAAAGGTTCAGAGTTACAAAGTGGCAAAGTGGCAAAGTGGCAAAGTGGCAAAGTTGCAGAGGTTCAAAGGTCTCAAAGTTGCAAAGTGAGTGTCATTGCGAAGGAAGTATGACTGTGGCAATCTTTACATTTTTAGTTACCTGGTCTCAAAGTAAACAATAATAAAAACAAATAATTAATGAATACATCAACTAATAAATCTTACAGATCAGCATTTATATTTTTAACGTCTTTATTCTTTTTATGGGGTTTTATTACCGTACTAGTAGATTCTTTAATTCCGAGATTGAAAGATGTTTTCGAAATGTCTTACGCAAAAACCGTCTTGGTACAATTTGCGTTTTTTGTAGCGTTTTTTGTATTCTCTTTACCTGCCGGATTTATCTTATCTAAAATTGGCTATAAGAAAGGAATTATTTGGGGTTTGGTAACCATGGCAATTGGTTGTTTGTTGTTTTATCCAGCAGCAGAACATAGATTATTCTCAGTATTTTTAATCGGTTATTTTACATTAGCGGGTGGAATTACTATTTTACAAGTTGCGGCAAATCCGTTTGTGGCGTTGTTAGGAAGTGAAGAAGGTGCGAGTAGTAGATTGAATTTATCACAAGCTTTTAATTCCTTAGGAACCACCATTGCGCCTGTTGTTGGTGCGTTGTTTTTACTGAGCGATTCTGTAAAATCATCTGATGAAATTGGTTTGCTAACTGAAACTCAAAAAATCGATTATTATATTGCAGAAGCGGCAACTGTACAAACGCCATTTTTACTAATTGCTGGATTTATTTTGTTATTAGCAGTAATATTTCTATTTACCAAATTACCAAAACTGATAGAAGAAAGCCCGAAAGGCGGTTATTTTAAATTACTAAAAAACAAAATTATGCTGATGGGCGCATTGGGAATCTTTGTGTACGTTGGTGCAGAAGTAGCCATTGGTAGTTTTTTAGTAAATTATTTTTACGATTCTGGTTTAGCGCCAATTGTTGCAGAAAATGAAACCATGATGCACATTGCAAACACCATTGCCAATACATTTAATCAATCATTTTCTGGAAAAGATCCAAAATCTTTATTAGGAATTTTTGTCATTTTTTATTGGGGCGGAGCAATGATTGGTCGCTTTGTAGGTGCATATTTAACCAAAATTATGGCAGCAGGAAAAGTGTTGAGCATTTTTGCCTTGTTGGCAATTACGATGATTGTAATTTCAATGAGCACAACAGGTTTACTTTCTATGTGGTCTATTTTAGCAGTTGGATTGTTCAACTCAATTATGTTTCCAACAATTTTTACATTGAGTTTAGAAGGTTTGGGCGATTTAAAAGCACAAGCTTCTGGTTTGTTGTGTATGGCAATTGTTGGTGGCGCTATTATTCCGTTTTTCTTTGGAAATTTAATTGATAGTTTTGGCTTTAAAACAGCGTTTATTTTAACGATTGTGTGTTATGGATATATTCTGTTTTATGGGCGATTTAAAACGAAGAAAGTTCATTAAAACGGAATGTATCTTCGAGCCTTGCCTGCGGCAGGTAGGCGGAGTCGAGAAGTTTTTTTAATAATTGATAAAATTTAGCAGTAAGAATCACTTTTTTTATTTGAAGCTATTTCCTGCTTTCAACTATATCTTTTTATACCTGTCATTGCTGTAAAGGTTACCTAATTCGAGGACAGTTTTGATTAAATTTATTAGGAGCTAGAGCGAAGCATGAGTGACGAAAAATCTCATGAAAAAGAAGTACAATCTATGAGATCCCTCCTCGTTCCTCGTTCGGAATGACAGTACGTTTTAAGATTTCAGTAGCATTCGGTAAGTCAAACTAAAAACAAAAAAAACCAAAACATTTAAGTTTTGGTTTTTTAAATTATTTGAAGGCATTGCCTTCTATTTCTTTTTTTGTTGTGCTTGTTGTTCTTGCGCTTGTTTCATGGCGTTGTCTAAACGTTGTCTAAACTTTCCTTTTTTCTTTTCAGGACGTTTTTTATTTTCTTCTATTTGTGCATGAATCTTAGCTTCATCAATTACATAGTTTTTAATCACTAGCATAATAATAATGGTAAGTAAATTAGAAACAAAGTAATATAAACTTAAACTACTTGCATAATTGTTAAAGAAAAATAACATCAAAATAGGAGAAAAGTAAATCATCATCTTCATCATCTTTTGCATGTCTGGCATTCCTTCTTGCGCTGGTGCTTGCATGTTTGCTTGCTGACTTTGATTCATTTTCATATAAAAGAAAATAGCAATAGATGCTAAGATTGGAAATAAACTTACGTGATCTCCATAACCCCAAATATTAAACGGTAAGTGGAAAACGGCATCATAAGATGATAAATCATCTGCCCATAAAAATCCTTTTTGTCTTAACTCAATATTTGATGGAAAGAAACGAAATAATGCAAAGAAAATTGGCATTTGTAATAAAGCAGGAATACAACCTGACATCATACTAACTCCAGCTTTTCGTTGAACTGCCATGGTTTCTTGCTGGCGTTTCATTGCATTTGCTTTTCCTGGTAAACGTTCGTTAATAGCGGTTAATTCTGGACGAATTACTTTCATTTTTGCACTAGAAACGTATGATTTATAAACTAAAGGCGACATTAAAATACGAACTACAATGGTCAATAAAATAATAATCAATCCGTAATTAGACATTAAACCACTTAACCATCCAAAAATTGGGATGAAAATAACTCTATTTATCGCTCCGAAAATCCCCCAACCTAAATCAACAATTTCACCTAAGTTTTTTCCTTCGTAACTTTCTAATATTTTATAATCAGCTGGTCCGTAATACCAGTTCATGTTGTAATTAAATTCGCCATTATTTAAAGCTAACGGTGTTTTTAATTCGTATTTTTTTGTAAAAACGGTGTCAATATTTTCATCATCAACTAAATTGGTAGAAATTAAAGACGCTTTGTTAAACGGTTTGTCAGTTAATAAAACAGAAGCAAAAAAGTGTTGTTTAAAACCAATCCATTGTACATTGTCTACAATTTCATTATCATTACTTGCGGCAGAAAGATAGTCAGCTTCATCTGTAAAGAATTTCAACTCAGAATACATATTCTCAGTCTTAATACTTTTTTCGTTTCTGTAGGTTTTTAAGTTCCAATCTAAATTAATAATGTTAGAAGTATTGATTACGTTTCCTAATCCTTGAGAACGTACAGCAAAATCAACCATATAATTATCTGGTTTCATTTCGTATCTATATTCTAAATACTGTGTTTCAGAAACTTTCAATTTCATAGAAAGAACTTGGTTATCTCCGTTTTTTGAAAGTGAAGGAATAAACAATAATTCTTTTGTATTTAAAATTCGGTTGTCTGTTGTTCCGAAATTGATGTTAAAAGAAGCGTTGTTGTCTTTTATTAAAAATAAAGGTAAAGAATCGTATCTTTTATACGTCTTTACAAGAGCTTCAATAATTTGTCCTCCTTTATTATCAATCGTTAATTTTAAAAGTTTATTTTCTAAAATGGTTGTTCCTTCAGTAGCAACTTGTGCTCCGTAAGAAAAAGCACCTAACCTATTTTGTAATGCAACATTTTTTATAGAATCGTTTGTAACTATAGGTGTTGTATTGTTTGTTATGGTTGGAGTTGTTGTCGTTTTTGTAGAATCTAAAACTATTTCTGTGGTGTTTTCGGTAGGAGTAACTTCTTCTTGGTTATTATACATAAACCAAAGCATAATTGCTCCTAATAATAATAAACCGATAAACGAATTTAAGTCAAATTTTTTTTGTTCCATTGATTGTTCTTAAGTGTCAACTTGTCATTTTATCTTTAGATTTTAAAGATAAGCGCGACAAATGTAGCAAAACTGTACTGTTTTTAGTTGATTTTACTGTATTTATTTTTGATGTTATTAATAGGTCAAATGCTGTTCCAAATTAATGCTAAACTTGTTTTTGTATCTCAAAAGTTTGTCCTTTACCTCTTTTCAGATTTATTAGACTCAGCTTTTTACTATTTGTTACAGTATTACTTTTTTGAATGCTTTAAAGCGGCTTTTACAAAGCTCACAAATAAAGGATGTGGATTTAACACGGTACTTTTGTATTCTGGATGATATTGTACGCCAACAAACCACGGATGATTTGGCAATTCAATGATTTCTACCAATCCAGTTTTTGGATTAAATCCGGTAGCTTTCATTCCAGCAGTTTCAATTTGTTGTAAGTAGTCGTTATTAAATTCGTAGCGATGTCTGTGGCGTTCACTAATCAATTCTGTTTTGTAAGTTTCAAAAACTTTCGAATCTTTTTTAAGTTGACAATCCCAAGTTCCTAAACGCATTGTTCCTCCTTTTTCTGTAACTTTTTCTTGACTTTCCATCAAGTTAATCACAGGATGTTTGGTGCTTTTATTCATTTCTGTAGAACTAGCATTTTCTAAATGAAGTACATTTCTAGCAAATTCTATAACCGCCATTTGCATTCCTAAGCAAATTCCGAAAAAAGGAATATTTTGTTCTCTAGCATATTTTACCGCTTTAATTTTTCCTTCAATTCCTCTATCACCAAAACCAGGAGCAACTAAAATACCGTTTAAACCTGCTAATTTTTTCTCTACATTTTTTGGAGTTAAGCTTTCAGAATGAATCCAACGAATGTTTACCTTCGTTTCATTTGTAGCGCCAGCATGAATAAATGCTTCTGTAATAGATTTGTAAGAATCGTGTAATTCTACATATTTACCAATTAGTCCAATTTCTATTTCAGAAGTTGGATTTTTATGTTTTTGCACAAAATTATTCCACGCTATTAATTGTGGTTGTTTTTCTGAAGATAATTTTAGTTTCTTTAAAACAACTTTATCTAATCCTTCTTCAAACATTAAATTTGGAACGTCATAAATAGTTTCTGCATCAATAGATTGTATAACATCTTCTTGTTTTACATTACAAAACAATGCTAATTTTCGTTTGATGTCTTCAGAAATTTCATATTCTGTTCTACAAACTAATATATCTGGACTTACTCCACTTTGCATCAACATTTTTACAGAATGTTGCGTTGGTTTTGTTTTTAACTCACCAGCTGCAGCCAAATAAGGAATCAAAGTTAAATGAATAACAATGGCATTTTCTTCTCCTTTTTCCCATAATAACTGACGAACAGATTCTACATAAGGTAATGACTCAATATCACCAACTGTTCCACCAATTTCTGTAATTACAATATCAAATTCACCAGTTTCTCCTAAAATCTGAATTCTGTGTTTAATTTCATCTGTAATATGCGGAATTACCTGAACCGTTTTACCTAAAAAGGCACCTTTTCGCTCTTTATTAATTACCGATTGATAAATTCTACCCGTTGTAACATTGTTTGCTTGTGAAGTAGGAATGTTTAAAAAACGCTCGTAATGACCTAAATCTAAATCGGTTTCTGCACCATCATCAGTTACATAACATTCGCCATGTTCATAAGGATTTAAAGTTCCTGGATCAATATTAATGTAAGGATCTAATTTTTGAATAGTTACAGAATAGCCTCTTTCTTGTAAGAGTTTTGCTAAAGACGCAGCAATAATTCCTTTTCCTAGTGATGATGTTACGCCTCCTGTGACAAAAACGTATTTGGTATTTTTCATGATGATTAGGTTTGGACAAAAGTACTAACTCTATAAGTTTTGACAAATAAAAAAGTGATAAAAAAGGGGAATAAAATTTATATATTTGGGCTTCGAAAAAATAATTTATTTTTTTTAAAATAGTGTTTGTCAAAAACAAAAGTAGTTGTATATTTGCGCACGCTTTTAGCAGACGTAATTTGAAAAAAAGCAAAACAGAATAAAGACGATATTTAAAAATATAAGTAATGCCAAAAAGAACGTACCAACCATCAAATAGAAAGAGAAGAAACAAACACGGTTTCAGAGATAGAATGGCTTCTGCTAACGGTCGTAAGGTTTTAGCTAGAAGAAGAGCAAAAGGAAGAACAAAATTATCTGTTTCATCAGAAACAAGACATAAGAAATAATGATTAACAATTGTTAATAATTAAGGTGTTACTATTTTTAGTAACACCTTTTTTTATACCCAAGCAATTTTTATTTTTACCAACACAACTCAATTAATAAGATATGCCAAAAAGAAAAGACCTTAAATCAATTTTAATTATCGGTTCTGGACCTATTGTTATAGGACAAGCTTGTGAGTTCGATTACTCTGGTTCACAATCTTTAAGATCATTAAGAGAAGATGGTATTGAAACAATCTTAATAAATTCTAATCCAGCAACAATTATGACAGATCCTTCAATGGCAGATCATATTTATTTGTTGCCTTTAACCACAAAGTCGATCATTCAAATTTTAAAAGAGCATCCGCAAATTGACGCTGTGTTGCCAACAATGGGTGGTCAAACAGCATTAAATTTGTGTATAGAAGCTGATGATAAAGGAATATGGAAAGATTTTGATGTACAATTAATTGGAGTTGATATTGATGCGATAAACATTACTGAAGATAGAGAACAATTTAGAGAATTGATGTTAAAGATTGATGTGCCAATGGCACCACAAGCTACAGCAACATCATTTTTAAAAGGAAAAGAAATTGCACAAGAATTCGGTTTTCCTTTAGTAATTAGATCATCTTATACGTTGGGTGGAGCAGGAGCTTCAATAGTGTATGATCCAAAAGATTTTGACGAATTATTAAGTAGAGGTTTAGAAGCGTCACCAATTCATGAAGTGATGATTGATAAAGCCATGATGGGTTGGAAAGAGTACGAATTAGAATTATTGCGAGATAGAAATGACAATGTTGTTATTATCTGTTCGATTGAAAATATGGATCCAATGGGAATTCATACGGGAGATTCAATTACAGTTGCACCTGCAATGACACTTTCTGATACAACTTTTCAGAAAATGCGTGACATGTCAATTAAAATGATGCGTTCTATTGGAGATTTTGAAGGAGGTTGTAATGTACAGTTTGCTGTTTCTCCAGACGAAAAAGAAGATATTATTGCCATTGAAATTAATCCTCGTGTTTCTCGTTCATCCGCTTTAGCGAGTAAAGCAACGGGATATCCAATTGCGAAAATTGCAACAAAATTAGCGATTGGTTATACCTTAGATGAGTTAGACAATCAAATAACAAAATCTACTTCTGCTTTATTTGAGCCAACTTTAGATTATGTGATTGTGAAAATTCCTCGTTGGAACTTTGATAAATTTGAAGGTTCTGATAGAACTTTGGGATTGCAAATGAAATCTGTTGGAGAAGTAATGGGAATTGGACGTTCGTTTCAAGAAGCATTGCACAAAGCAACACAATCGTTAGAAATTAAACGTAATGGTTTAGGGGCAGACGGAAAAGGATATACAGATTATAATCAAATTATTGACAAATTAACCAATGCAAGTTGGGACAGAGTTTTTGCGATTTACGACGCTATTGCAATGGGAATTCCGTTAAGTCAAATCTACGAAATCACGAAGATTGACATGTGGTATTTAAAACAATATGAAGAGTTATTTTTATTAGAAAAAGAAATTTCTACATATAAAATAGATACCATTCAGCGTGATTTATTATTAGAAGCAAAACAAAAAGGCTATGGAGATAGACAAATTGCTCACATGCTAAAATGTTTAGAAAGTCAAGTATATGCTAAGCGCGAAGAATTAAATATCAACAGAGTTTTTAAATTAGTTGATACATGTGCTGCTGAGTTTAAAGCAATGACACCTTATTATTATTCAACTTTCGAAAATGATATTGAAACTGCAGATGGTAAAAGATATGCAGATAATGAGAGTGTTGTTTCCGATAAGAAAAAAATTATAGTTCTTGGTTCTGGACCCAATAGAATTGGACAAGGAATTGAATTTGATTATTGCTGTGTTCATGGAGTTTTAGCTGCTGCAGAATGTGGTTATGAAACAATCATGATTAACTGTAACCCAGAAACGGTTTCTACCGATTTTGATACAGCTGATAAACTATATTTTGAGCCAGTTTTCTGGGAACATATTTATGATATTATCAAGCACGAAAAACCAGAAGGAGTTATTGTTCAGTTAGGTGGACAAACAGCTTTGAAGTTAGCAGAGAAATTAACGAAATACGGAATTAAAATTATTGGAACTTCTTTTGAAGCATTAGATTTAGCGGAAGATAGAGGAAGCTTTTCAGAATTATTAAAAAGAAATAATATTCCTTATCCAGAATTTGGGATTGCAGAATCTGCAGATGAAGCATTAGCTTTAGCAGATGAGTTAGATTTTCCAATTTTGGTAAGACCTTCTTACGTATTAGGTGGACAAGGAATGAAAATTGTCATCAACAAAGAAGAATTGGTAGAGCATGTTGTTGATTTGCTAAAAGGAATGCCAGGAAACAAATTGTTGTTAGATCATTATTTAGATGGCGCAATAGAAGCAGAAGCAGATGCAATTTGTGATGCAGATGGAAATGTGTATATCATCGGAATTATGGAACATATTGAGCCTTGTGGAATTCATTCTGGAGATTCAAATGCAACTTTACCTGTATTTAATTTAGGTGATTTGGTTTTACAACAAATTAAAGATCATACACATACAATTGCAAGAGAATTAAAAACTGTAGGATTGATAAATGTTCAGTTTGCCATAAAAGATGATGTAGTTTACATTATTGAGGCAAATCCAAGAGCCTCTAGAACAGTTCCTTTTATCGCAAAAGCATACAAAGAACCGTATGTGAATTATGCAACGAAAGTTATGTTGGGAGAGAAAAAAGTAACTGATTTTAATTTCAATCCGCAATTAGATGGATATGCAATTAAGCAACCTGTTTTTTCTTTTAATAAGTTTCCGAATGTAAATAAGAACTTAGGGCCAGAAATGAAATCTACTGGAGAAAGTATTTTGTTTATAGATAGTTTAAAAGATGATCAATTTTACGATTTATATGCAAGACGAAAAATGTACTTGAGTAAATAGATCGAATCGGTCAGATATAAAAAAGTATTTAATATTCTAAAAAGCCGAAGCACTTGTACCGAATTAATTTCAGTATTGCTTCGGCTTTTTTACTTTATATTTGTAAAAAGCTACTACAAAAATGAATTATATTTTATTTGACAGCGATGTTAGAAATGCATTGTTACCATTCACATATACAAGACCAGTTGCAGACATTAGAGTTGGAATTTTAACCATTAGAGAAAAATGGGAAAAGCAACTTGGCTTAACTACTACAACAATTACTGAAGAATATTTAGAAGAAAAATTTCCGATGGTAGAAATGGAGCAAAATATATTAATTAATGCTTCTTACATTCCAACTAAAAACTTGGTAGAAAAAGTAAAAGGTTTGTCTGAAAACGAAGCAATTTTTAAAGGCGATACTGTAATCGCTTTTTACACAACTGATACGCAAGAAGAAGTAGATTTTTCATCTTACAAGCAAATAGAATTTGAGGAAGAAATTTTACAAATTAAAAATACGTGGGATATTTTCTCTCTAAATGAGAAAGCAATTCAGTTAGATTTTGATTTGTTAACTGAAGATAGAACATCACAAGAGATTCCAAAAGGTGTTCATACAATAAACAAAGAAAATATTTTTATTGAAGAAGGAGCAACTGTTTTGTATGCTTCTTTAAATGCTTCTGAAGGACCAATTTATATTGGTAAAGATGCACAAGTTTTAGAAGGAAGTTTAATTCGTGGCCCGTTTGCAATGTGTGAAAATGCTGTGGTGAAAATGGGAGCAAAAATTTACGGAGCAACAACTCTTGGGCCATTTTGTAAAGTTGCCGGAGAAATTAATAATTCGGTCTTATTTGGATATTCTAATAAAGGACACGAAGGGTTTTTAGGGAACTCTGTACTTGGAGAATGGTGTAATATTGGAGCAGACACAAATAATTCTAATTTGAAAAACAATTACGCTGAGGTTAAAATTTGGAGTTACGAAACAGAACGATTTGCTAAAACTGGTTTGCAGTTTTGTGGTTTGCTTATGGGAGATCATTCTAAATGTGGAATTAACACCATGTTTAATACAGGAACTGTAGTTGGGGTTTCTGCTAATATTTTTGGTAGCGGTTTTCCAAGAAATTTCATTCCGTCTTATAGTTGGGGAGGCGCTTCTGGATTTACAACCTATCAATTACCAAAAGTTTTTGAAGTTGCAGAAGTAGTTTTAAAACGGAGAAGTTTAGAGTTTGAAGAACAAGATAAAAAAATACTCGAAAAAGTATTTGAACTTTCTTCGAAATACAGAAAAGATTAAATTAAAGAGCCTCGGAAATTTTCGAGGCTTTTTTAATGTTATTTCTAGCAGAAATTAATTTCTACTAATTACACTTCCAGAACCAAGAGATTTACTCTCAATTTTATCAGGATTTCCTTTGTAATAAATGTTTCCAGAACCTACAACTTTCGCCGATATTTTATCAGAAACAGAAGTTCTAATATTTCCAGAACCCGCAATTTTTGCAGAAGTAGAAGTTGCTTTTAATCCGTATGCATTAATATCTCCAGAACCAGCAATGTTGCAGCTTAAATCCATTGTCTTTCCATCTACTTTTATGTTTCCAGAACCTGCAATGTTTGTTTTTACCTCATTTGCATCTACAGTTACATTCATGTTACCAGAACCAGCAATAGAAAAAGAGATTTTATCTGCTTTAATTGTTTCCTTACTTCTTAAGTCTCCAGAACCGCTTAAAGAAACTTTTTCGATGTCTGTAAAAGGAACCGTAACTACTAATTTTCTTGTTGTTCTAATGTTTACTCCTTTTTCAACTTGAATTTTTAAGATGCCTCTTTTTACTTCAACTTCAATATATTTTAGTAAATTTTCTTCTCCTTCTAGAGTAATTTTTCCTTCTTTTCCTTTGACTAATTCTACATCAAAATTTCCTCCAACACTTACACCATCATAGTCTGATGTTTTTCTAGTTTCTGTTGTAATGTTTCCGTTTCCTCTTACTTTTTTGGAATTCCACCAGCTCTGAGCATTTACTGAGAAACTCAATGTTAAGATGATACTTGTAATGATTAATTTTTTCATAATTGGTTGCTTTTATTTTTTAGATTATAGCTCTTTTAAATTTACTCCGCCGTATTGCGATTTAATAATTAAAGTAGAATTAGATTTTCCTTTTCCATAAACTCCTTCATAATATTTTTTAGATGATTTTTCTATACTTTTAAACATTTCTACACGGTCATTATTATATCTAAACTTAGAGTACTGTAAGTTCATTTTAAAATTAAAGTTGTTGTTAGCTTTGGTTCCAATTGTAATTCCAGCATATTCACTTGTAACTTCTGCCTTGTTAAATCCTATTGCCAATTCTTTTATTTTAATTGATCCGTAATCAGCTTTAATATTTAAGTTTTTAGAAACAGTTCCTAGTCGGATATTTGCATAATCTGAATTTCCTTTAATATCATTTACATCATCAACAGTAATACTTCCGTAATCTGCATTGTAGGTTACTGTATTTACGGTTCCAATATTAATGTTAGAATAATCAGAATTAATTTTTACTTTGTCAGTTTTATCAACAGTAAGTTTAGAATAATCTGCATTTATAGATCCAGATTTCATAAAGTTAATTGTAGAGCTGCTAGTGTAATCGATATTGATATTATTATTAGAATTATTTAAATCTCCAATAATCAATTTTCCATAATCGCAATTAATATTGGTTGTACCGTTAATTTCATTGATAAGAATGTTTCCATAATCGTTGTTTAATTTCACATTGTTAGAAACGGGCATTTTTACAGTATAGTTTACCTTGTAACTTGTGTTATTAGATTTTCCCCAAAAACTCCAGCTGCTAGAAGAATTATCAAATTTTGTTTTAGCAGAAACTAAATTAGAACTTGCATTAAAATCAACGTTAATTCTGCTTAGTTTTTTTTCAACAGAACTTAAACTGTTTCCTTTTACAGTAATTACTACGGTAATTTCAACACTGTTTTTGTTCCAAGTAGTAATATTTATATTACCATATTTATTGTCAATATTTACAGTTGCATTTCTGTCAACAGAATATTGTTTTTTAATTGTCTTACTTTTTTCTTGTTTTAGTTTTTTGTCATTATTTGCAAAACTTACTAAAGGGATTAAAAAAAGTAGGAATGCTATTTTAAATGTAGATTTCATCATTGCTGTTTACTTTAAGGTTTTTTATTTGATCTATTTGTTTTAAGACATCTTGTAAAATTTCTATTCTGTTCTGATAATTACTTATCATAGCATACACAACACGTCTGTCATTATTGCTTTTGTTTAGTGCTTTTACAAGTTCTTGGTATTTATCTTCTGATTTCTCTAACTGATTCAATGCGTCTTCAATAACATGCTCTGTAGTTGGGTTTCTTAATTTTTCAATTTCTTTAAGTTCTTGTTTTATGGTGGATACAAAAAAGGTTTCTGTTTCTTGCATTTCTGGTGAAACATCTGCTAATTCTAGCGTTTTATTGGTAACATTTGCGCCTAACCAAAAACCGATCACTAAAATTACTGATGCTGCAACGCTCATCCATTTATAAGAAAAGGATTTTTTCTTTTTCTGTGGATTATTTAATCGTTCCTGAAATCTTTCTAAATGACCAAACCTCGGTTCTTCTAAATCGAAGTCGGTATTTTTAAAAAAGCTATTAAATTGATCTTTCATTACTTGGTTTTGTTATGCAGTTTCTAAAACTAGCTGCTGTTTTAATTTCTTTTTTGCTCTCGAAATTGTGGTTCTCACATTTTCGTTCGTATATCCTAATATCTGTGCGATTTCTTCATAATCGTAACCTTCAATTAGGTTTAGAGTTAATACAACTCTATAATTATCTTTTAAAGAATTTAATCTTTCTAACACTTTGCTGGCATGTAATGAAGTGTAATCTATAGCATCTTCAATTTCTATAGATGTATCTTTAATTACTTCCATTTTTACATCTTGGTATTTGTTATTTTTTTTTAACTGAGTTAAACTTTTGTTGATGACAATACGTTTTAACCAAGCGCCAAAAGTAACTTCTCCAATAAAGGTATCCAATTTTGTAAAAGCAGTTAAAAACGCTTCTTGCATTATATCTTCTGCTTCAAACTCATCTTTAAGTATTCTTAACGATGTGTTGTACATTGCTCTATAATAGTCTTTATAAATCTGCATTAGAGCAGAGTTATCACCTTGTTTACAGCGTTCTAGTAGTTGGTTGGTATGTTGATTTTTTTCCTTCAATGAAACGTTTCTATACTATAGACAAAACAGTTTTCGGTTTGTGACAGTTGTACACAATAAAAATACATTTTTTTAGTTGAAGAGGAGTTTTTGGAAAGAATATTTAAGTTTCGCTAACGTGTTCGTTTATGGTTGTTGCTGTTGGCTCTAAGATATCAAAAAGAAATAGCGTAAAGGAAATTCGATAGAATTTCCGTGGTAATCATTAAGCGATTAATTATCCACTTCTTAAGTTTGTCTTTTCTTCTCGTAAAATTTTATCCATTTTACGACCTCTTGCCAATTCATCAATGAGCTTTTCCATACGTCTGCATTGTTTATACACTTCAAATTCATCCTCTATTTCTTCAATTCGATAACCACAAACGACTCCTTTAATCAAGTGTGTGTTAGGATGTATTTTAGCTTTTTGAAAAAATGATCTAAAAGTTACTTTCTCTTTAATAAGTGCTTGTAAATCATCTTTATCAAAACCAGTAAACCATTCTATTACTTGGTTGAGTTCTTCTTTTGTTCTACCATTCTTCTCCAACCTATTCAAGTAAAGTGGATAAATGGATGCAAATATCATATTAGCGACTTTTTCATTTTTTTCTGCTGTTACTTTCATCTTTATTTGATTTTAAATTAATTGGTGCTAACGTAAATGATATGGCGAGTTTTAATTCGTCATATCAGACGTTAGCGAAGTTACCGAAAAATGAGTGTAGAAACAAACTATATCACAAACCTAAAAGCCTTGGCACAACAATTGTCTTATAATTGTGGAGTTAAAAACCAATTATTAGATAATTAACTGACTGTAAGTAATTTACATTTAATTATTGAATTCCTTAAAATTAGATATAAAAGTTTAAATGTCATCTTGACAGAAATATAAAGTATGAGTAACGCAAAAATAATAGGATTAGACAGTTTGTCGCTTCACAGCATGTTAGATGAAGATTCGGAATTAATTCCGTTGATGACGCCAGAAGATGAAGAAATAATCAATAAAGAAGAAATTCCATCGGTTTTACCGATTTTACCTTTAAGAAATACGGTGTTGTTTCCAGGAGTTGTAATTCCGATTACAGCAGGAAGAGATGCATCAATTCAATTGATAAAAGATGCCAATGCTGGAGATAAAATTTTAGGTGTTGTTGCACAAAAAAACGCAGAAGTAGAAAATCCTACAGAAAATGACATTCATAAAATTGGAGTTGTTGCTCAGATTTTACGTGTGTTAAAAATGCCTGACGGAAATACAACGGTAATCATTCAAGGTAAAAAACGTTTTGAAATTGATCAAGTAGTTCAAACAGAACCGTATTTAAAAGCAACTACTAAAGAAACAATCGAGGATAGAACAGACGAAAACAACAAAGAGTTTGATGCTGTAATCGATTCGATAAAAGAACAAGCTTTAGAAATTATTAAAGTAAATCCAATGTTGCCTTCAGAAGCTTCGTTTGCAATTAAAAATATTCAAAGTAATTCTTTTTTGGTGAATTTTATTTCATCAAATATGGATTTATCTGTAAAAGAAAAACAAGAACTGTTAGAACAGCATAATTTAAAAGAACGTGCTATTTTAACGCTAAAACGTTTAAATAAAGAGTTACAACGCTTAGAGTTGAAGAATGATATTCAGTCCAAAACTCGTACTGATATGGATCAGCAACAACGTGAATATTATTTGCATCAGCAATTAAAAACCATTCAAGAAGAATTAGGTGGCGTTTCTAACGACGAGGAGTTGGAAGAAATGAAAGCCAAATCTAAAACAAAGAAATGGACGAAAGAAGTTGCCGAAACATTTGATAAAGAATTAGCTCGTTTGCGTAGAATGAATCCGCAAATGGCAGAATACGGAGTTCAAAGAAGTTATTTAGAACTGTTGTTAGAACTACCTTGGGGAGAATATTCTGAAGATAAATTTGATTTAAAACGAGCACAAAAAATTCTTGATAGAGATCATTTTGGATTGGAAAAAGTAAAGGAAAGAATCATAGAACATTTAGCAGTTTTAAAATTGCGAAATGATATGAAATCTCCAATTATTTGTTTGTATGGACCTCCGGGAGTTGGAAAAACATCGTTAGGGAAAT
Source organism: uncultured Flavobacteriaceae bacterium (assembly GCA_963974245.1). Classification (GTDB taxonomy): domain Bacteria; phylum Bacteroidota; class Bacteroidia; order Flavobacteriales; family Flavobacteriaceae; genus Polaribacter. The sequence goes on from CAXBBY010000006.1 coordinate 55,430, forward strand.
CTGTTGCAGAATCGTTAGGAAGAAAATATGTAAGAATGTCTTTAGGTGGTTTGCGAGATGAAGCAGAAATTAGAGGACACAGAAAAACATACATCGGCGCAATGCCAGGAAGAGTGATTCAGAATTTGAAAAAAGCAGGAACTGCAAATCCAGTTTTTGTGTTGGATGAGATTGATAAATTAACATCAAGTAATCAAGGAGATCCATCTTCTGCGATGTTAGAAGTGTTAGATCCAGAACAAAATACTGAGTTTTACGATAATTATTTAGAAGTTGGTTTCGATTTGTCTAAAGTGTTATTTATTGCGACAGCAAATAACTTAGGAGAAATTCCGTGGGCGTTAAGAGACAGAATGGAAATCATTAATGTTTCTGGATATACGATTGAAGAAAAAATAGAGATTGCAAAAAGACATTTACTTCCAAAACAATTAAAAGAACACGGTTTAACGAAACAACATTTAAAGTTGGGGAAAGCTCAAATCGAAAAAATTGTTGAAGGTTATACTAGAGAATCTGGAGTTCGTGGATTGGAAAAACAAATTGCAAAAGTGGTGCGTTTTGCAGCAAAATCTATTGCAATGGAAGAAGCGTATGATATTGCAATTACGAATGATGATATTGAAAAAATATTAGGACCTGCAAGATTAGAGCGTGATAAATACGAAACAAATGATGTTGCTGGAGTTGTTACTGGCTTGGCTTGGACAAGTGTTGGTGGAGATATTTTATTTATCGAATCTATTTTATCGAAAGGAAAAGGAAATTTAACAATTACCGGAAACTTAGGAAAAGTAATGAAAGAATCTGCAACCATTGCAATGGAATATATAAAAGCAAATGCAGAAGATTTTGGAGTAAATTCAGAGGTTTTAGAAAAGTACAACGTTCATATTCACGTGCCAGAAGGAGCAACACCAAAAGATGGACCAAGTGCTGGAGTTACCATGTTAACGTCGTTGGTTTCTGTATTTACACAACGTAAAGTTAAAAACAAGTTAGCAATGACTGGAGAAATTACCTTACGAGGAAAAGTGTTGCCTGTTGGCGGAATTAAAGAAAAAATATTGGCTGCAAAAAGAGCAAATATTAAAGAAATTATTTTGTGTAACGAAAATGAAAAAGACATTTTAGAAATTAAAGAATCTTATTTAAAAGGATTGACGTTTCATTATGTTTCTGATATGAGCGAAGTCATAGAACTCGCACTCACAAAACAAAAAGTAAAAAATGCTAAGAAATTAGTGTAAGAAAAAAGCCTTCAATTTGAAGGCTTTTTTTGTTTCGTTAACGTTTTGTAAGGAAAATTGAGGGTTTACATGTAAGGATTTTCCACATTTAGGTCAGACGTAATAAACTTGTAAATACCTGTTTTTATCTAGAATTTATTTCTGTTTCTATATTTATAATCAACTTTTTTATTTTTACCATTACATCTTCAAAAAATACTTGACCCCTTTTTCTCTGCCTTATTACCATACTTAATAGATTCGTAAACTCTTTATTTTGTTTTAAGTATTCAAAATCATTTGGTCTAGATAGAACTAAAGATTTTTTATGTAATCGTTTAATATGCTTCGAGAAAAAAGGAGTTACGGTTTGAGATAAGTTCCATTCACTTTTTTCATAATCATTAATTAATGATTTTAAATCTACCTCAAACATATTTACAATTTCTTGTCTTAGATCTTTATTTTTTATAAGGTTAATACCTTTAGTTTGAAGAGTGTTATAGCTTGAAGATGTTATGAATGGAGTACTCCAAAAAGTAAATACACCAAAAGCACTATCAAGTTCAACATTATACTTTAAATTATTTTCAATATAATACTCAATTTTTTCATACTGAATAATAGCAATTTGATTAGATTCACTATTAAATTTAAAATTATTGTAAGAAGATATTAAGTTTGTTTTTATATCAGCTAAAAGATTTAATTCTTCATTTTGTAGTTTTCTATTTTCATTCCAATTGTTAATACTTAGTGCAATCAAAATTCCAATCACTACAAGAATAATTTCTCCAATTGCATATTTTAGGTATTTACCAGTACTATTTTTTTCTATAAGCTCGTAGCGTATTTTCCGAAATAATTTTATCATTGATTAAGAATTTGGCATTATAAAGTGCATCTTTAATGATGTTTAACGTTTTAATACTGAATTAAGTTCAACAAAAGTATTTTATATCAAGAGTTAACGAAGTTACAAGAAAATGATTTTAGAATCAAATTAAAACTTTCTAATATCAACAATATCACCACTTTCTAATTGATTTTTAATGTCAATTTGATAAATTTTATCAGCAACAAATTTAGGAGAATACAATTCGTTATTTTCTTTTAACTCTTTAAAACGTTGCACATTTTTAAACTCCTTTTCAGAAGTTTTTCTGATTGCAGCTTGCATATTGGTATCTACAACTCCGGGATAAATTGCCACACATTTTACGCCGTTTTTAACTTCGTTTTGTTCTGTTGCAATGGTTCTGGTTGTCATGTCTAATGCAGCTTTAGATGTGCAATATACAGACCAACCAGAATATGGATTCGTTGCCGCTCCAGAAGAAATATTGATAATTTGTTTTTTGCAATTTAGCTCTTTGGTCAGTTTTATAAACTCATTTGCCAAGACTAATGGAGTAGTGGTATTTAATTGAATTGTCTGCTGAATCTTTTCAGAATCTAAGTTCCCAACAGTGTTTACTTCTCCTAAACTTCCTGCGTTGTTCAATAAGGTAATAGAAGAAATTGAATTTGAATCAATATTGGTAAACACAGAATTGATTGCATTGATAGCTTCAGTTGTATCACTTAAATCTGCAGTAATTTGGTGAAAAGAAACGTTGGTTGCTTTACTTCTAGAAATAGAAAAAACAGAGTAGTTTTCTAAAGTATATTTTTCTGCAACAGCTTTTCCGATGCCGTTAGATCCGCCAGTAATTATAAGTACATTCATGAGAGTAAAGATATAAAATGAAACATTAATTTGGTAAAGGTTACCTAATTAGCTAACCTTTTTGATTAAATTTAGTTATTGTTAGCGACAACTAAAATTACGGAATCCAAACTTTTGGAAAATTAGGTTTACGCTTTTCTAAAAATGCGTCTCTTCCTTCTTTGGCTTCATCTGTCATATATGCTAAACGAGTTGCTTCACCAGCAAATACTTGTTGTCCAACCATACCATCATCTGTTAAGTTCATTGCAAACTTTAACATTTTTATAGATGTTGGTGATTTTTCTAAAATCTCTTGCGCCCATTGAAAAGCGGTATCTTCTAGTTCATCATGAGGAATCACGGCATTTACCATTCCCATTTCAAAAGCTTCTTGAGCAGAATAATTTCTTCCTAAAAAGAAAATTTCTCTGGCTCTTTTCTGCCCAACCATTTTTGCTAAATATGCAGAACCATAACCACCATCAAAAGACGTTACATCAGCATCCGTTTGTTTAAAAATGGCGTGTTCTTTACTCGCTAAAGTTAAATCACAAACTACATGTAAACTATGTCCGCCACCAACTGCCCAACCTGGAACTACACAAATTACTGCTTTTGGCATAAAACGGATTAATCGCTGAACTTCCAAAATATTTAAACGATGATAACCATCCTCACCAACATAACCTTGGTGTCCACGTGCTTTTTGATCACCCCCAGAACAGAAAGAATACACTCCGTCTTTTGTGCTTGGTCCTTCGGCAGATAATAAAACAACACCAATTGAAGTATCTTCTCCAGCATCGTAAAATGCATCGTATAACTCTGATGTTGTTTTTGGACGAAAAGCGTTTCTTACATTGGGTCTGTTAAATGCAATTCTTGCAACTCCGTTTGATTTTTTGTAAGTAATATCTTCGTATTGTTTTACAGTTTTCCATTCTGCTTTTATCATAATAGCTGTTTTTTATCGTTATGATTTAAAATCTAAAAGAACTTTAAATTTCTAATTACAAAAATAAGATATTAAGAACTATTATTTACAATTTTAGAGAAGGTTTGTAAATTGAATCATTTATCTGAAAAAAATAGTATTTTTAACCTCAATATTTTACATCCTATGAGAAAAATTCTTCCCCTTTTATTACTTTTTATTTTTAGTATATCTGTTTTTGGTCAAAAAGTGGTTACTAAAAAATATGAATCAGAAGAATTGCAAGATATAAGAACACTTCAAATTCATTTACCAAATGGATATGAAAGAGATACTATTTCAAATTATCCGTTAGCAATTGTATTAGATTCTGAGTATCTATTTGATTTATATGTTGGAAATTCGAAGTTGTTTTCTCATACCGATAAAGCCCCAAAGCAAATTGTTGTAGGAATTGAAATGGCAGGTACTCGTTTAAAAGATGCTTCTTTTGATGAAACTAAGAATAGCGAATTAACTGCTGATAGTAGAAGTTTTATGAAATTTATTAAAAACGAAGTATTGCCTTATATAGAAGGAAACTATAAAACATCGCCTTTTTTAACGATTATTGGTAATGGAATTTCGGCAAATTTTTTAACACATTTCTTAAGAGATGAAACACCTTTATTTAACGCATATATTTGTTTAAATCCAACATTTAGTCCAGATATTAGTATTCAAATGGAATCTTATGACTTAAATAAATTAAGCTCTATAGATAACACCTATTATTTTTATTTTAATGATGGTAAATTTATTAGCAACGAAAAACAACAACGAATAGGTTTATTAAACACGTATTTAAAATCTTTATCCATTAAAAATTTTAATGTTAAATACGATTTTATAACTGATTCGCCAAGCAACGTTTCTGCAATCGGAGAAGCCATTCCAAGATCTTTGGATAAGATTTTTGAAATTTATTCTGGAATTAATAAAGAAGAATTTGACACGAAAATAAAAAATTTATCTCCGCTAGATGCAATAACATATTTAGAAAATAAATACATAGAAATTGATTACTTATTTGGCTCAAATTTAGGAATTAGAGAAATAGATATTATCGCTATTGAAAGTATTATTATTGAAAAAGAAAATGGCGATTATTTAAAAGATTATGGCAATATGATTTTAAATTTATATCCGTTTTCTCCTTTAGGGCATTATTATCTAGGAAGATATTACGAAGCTGGAAAAAATTATTCTAAAGCTTTAGAACAATATCGATTGGGATACGGAAAAATGGATCCAGCAGATCCAAATGCTGATAAATTTTATCAGAATGTACAACGAATGCTTAGAAAAGGATAAGGAATTAGTTTATCAATTCTAAACCATCTTCTTTAATCAAAATTGTTTTTTCTTTGTATAAAGTACCAACAGCTCTTTTAAATGCTTTTTTACTCATTAACAATTCACGTTTAATTTCTTCTGGAGAGCTTTTGTCTGTTAGTGGTAAAAAACCATCATGATCATAAATTGCTTCAACTACTTTTTCTGTGTCTAAAGAAATTGCATTTCTAAAACCTTGTGGCTGTAGTGAAACATCTATTTTACCATCTTCTCTAATATTTTTAATATAGCCAGCAATTCGTTGATTTTCTCTCAACTCCTGAAAAACCTCATTTCTATATAACAAACCTTCAAATTCCTCATCAATTAAAACCGAAAACCCTAAATGTGTTTCTGCTTCAATAATTAACGATACTTTATCTCCTACTTCTAAATCCATAATTTGTTATTTTAAATGATTAAAATATTCTTTTAATATTTTTTCGTTGATTTCTTTATCCGTAAAAATCTCCAACACTTTTGGCGCATTTGAATCTTGATAAAATCCTTTTAATACTGATGACACTTCTGTTGTTTCTGAAACCGAAATATACTCTAATTGATACATTTTACACAAATGTTCTGCTGTTAATTGATGTGGAGTTTCAAAATATTCTAACGCATTTGTAGATTTTGGCCCTGGAATAAATCTAAAAATTCCGCCGCCATTATTATTAATAAGAATAATCCTAAAACTTTTCGGAATATAATTATTCCACAAAGCATTGCTGTCGTAGAAGAAACTCAAATCTCCAGTGATAAAAACCGTTTGATTTTTACTCGCAAAAGCGGCGCCAATTGCAGTGCCTGTACTTCCGTCAATTCCGCTTGTTCCTCGATTACAAAACACTTTAAGCGAATCTTTAACGTCAAATAATTGAACGTATCTTACCACAGAGCTATTTCCTAATTGTAATTGAGAATTTGCTGGAATACTTTCCAAAACTTGTTCAAAAACTTTTAAATCAGAATGCGGTATTTTTGCTAAGTATTGTTGATGAGTTTTAGCTCTTTTCCCTTTTACAGAAAGCCATTTTTGTTGATACTTACTTTCTGCTTTTTGAGTTATTTTAATGAATTCAAATAAAAAAACTGCTGGTTTGTCTTGAATAAATTCTGACAAACAATGAAACGTATTCATTGCTTTTTGTTCGTCAATATGCCAATGATGAGTTGGTTGGTGTTTTCTTAAAAATTGTTTTATTTTTTTAGAAACTACCATTCCGCCAAACGTTAACAAAATCTCTGGTTTTAACTCAGCGAACTCTTGTTCTGATAACGGAAAAATCAATTTATCAATAGAATTAATGGTGTTTTCTGATGCTAAATTTGATGTGGCTTCTGTTAAAATAATGACAGAATTATCTGTTACAAAATGATTGATTAAATTTTGGGCAACTATATTTGGAAAATGTGTACCAACCAATATCATTTTTTTGGTTGATGCGTTCCAAATTTTGGCAATTTCCAAATAATCAACAGATTGCTTCGTTTCACTCGCAATGACTATCGGAAAAGTAAATTCCTCAAGTTTATCAACCGTTTCATATAAAGGTTCATCAAAAGGAACATTGATATGAATTGGGCCTTTTTTATAAATTGCAGTTTGTAAAGCTTCTGAAATCAAATTGATATTGAACTCTTTTTTAACATCACCTTCCATTAAATTTCCAGAAAATAAAATATGATTTTGAAATACATTTTCTTGACGGATGGTTTGTCCGTCGCCAATATCAATCAAATGTTTTGGTCTGTCCGCAGAAATTACAACTAACGGAATGTTGCTGTAAAAAGCTTCTGCAATTGCCGGATAATAATTCAACAAAGCAGAACCAGAAGTACACACAATGGCAACAGGTTTTTGAGTTTGCTGTGCAATTCCCAATGCAAAAAAAGCAGCACAACGCTCATCCACAATACTCAACGTTTTTATATTCGGATGATTTGAAAAACCTACCGTTAACGGAGCATTTCTAGAACCCGGAGAAATAACAACTGTGTCAATTTTAAATTGATGACAAGCTGAAATTACAAGTTGTGCTAAAGGTTTCTTTGGATACATATTATAGTTGCAAAGGTTCACAAAGTTGCAAAGGCACAAAGCGTTTACAAAGACTACTTTGCAACTATTCTGAACTTTGCGACTTTGTAACTTATTCTTTAATTTCCTTTTTTATAATCTTCTAAAAACTTTGCCAAACCAATATCAGTTAAAGGATGCTTTAACAATCCTTCAATGGCACTTAAAGGTCCAGTCATTACGTCTGATCCTAGTTTTGCACAATCAATAATGTGCATTGTATGACGCACAGAAGCTGCTAAAATCTGAGTTTCAAATCCGTAATTATCATAAATCAAACGAATTTCAGAAATTAAATTTAATCCGTCGGTAGAAATATCATCCAAACGACCAATAAACGGAGAAACATAAGTTGCTCCTGCTTTTGCTGCTAACAACGCTTGTCCGGCAGAAAAAACCAACGTTACATTTGTTTTTATTCCTTTTGACGAAAAATATTTACACGCTTTTATTCCGTCTTTTATCATTGGTAATTTTACCACAATTTGCGGATTTAAAGCTGCTAATGCTTCTCCTTCTTTTACCATTCCTGCAAAATCTGTTGCAATTACTTCTGCAGAAACATCACCTTCTACCAAATTACAAATTGCTTTGTAATGATTGATAATATTTGCTGCTCCTGTAATTCCTTCTTTTGCCATTAAAGACGGATTTGTAGTAACGCCATCTAAAATCCCTAAAGCTTGAGCTTCTTCTATTTGTGATAAATTTGCTGTGTCTATAAAAAATTTCATAATATATTATTTTAGTTTTATTTTTAATTACTTAGGCGTTACTTTATCCTGAAAGCATTCAGGACCAAGTCGGGCTTTCCATTATATTTTTTTTGTCATTGCGAATCACGCTTTTTCTGCGTGATGTGGCAATCTCAATATTTAAAGAGATTACTTCGCTCCACTCGTAATGACGAGTATTAAAAAGCACAAAAAAGGATGTCATTGCAATCCCTAACGCAGGCATATTTACCAGCAACAAAGATAACCACAAAAATTAAGTTACTTTTAAAAAAGGGAATTGATTTATTGGTAGTTTATAAACAATATCTAAAAAGACCTCACAGGTTTTAAAAACCTGTGAGGTCTTTAAATAATATTTACAATTTATAATGGTTCATTAGTAGTTTTTCGTACATTTTATCTGGTAAAACTCGCTTTAAAACAATGGAGAATTTTTCCATAAATCCGCCAACTTTATAATGAATTTTCGGGCTTTTAGTTTCAATAATGTTATAAACTGCTTTTGCCATCACTAATGGGTTCATTCCGCCATCAACATGCGCATCCATCAAATCTAAATTTTCTTGATAGGTTTTTTTATATGCAGAATTTTCAAAAACTGGTGTATGAAATCTTCCTGCTGCAATATTGGTTGCGAAATCTCCTGGAGCAACATTTACGATATGAATTCCGAATTGTTTTACTTCCATTCTTGTAGCTTCTGTTATCAATTCTAAAGCACCTTTTGTTGCAGAATAAACTCCACGAAAAGGCAATCCCATATAACCAGCAATTGATGTTACATTAATTATTTTGCCAGAATTTTGTTTTCTCATTTCTGGTAAAACAGCTTTCATTACATCAACAGCACCAAATAAATTGGTATCAAAAACCTTTTTCATTTCTTCTGTTGGTGTCTCTTCAATTGGGCCTGTAATTCCCATTCCGGCATTGTTCACCAAAACATCAATTTTTCCTTCTTTTTCAATAATAATAGAAACTGCTTTTTGAATAGAAGCTGCATTTAAAACATCTAAAGCTACCATTTTATATGGCAAAAGTTTGTCTTCTTTTTGAGTTCTACTTGTTCCGTAAACTACCATTCCTTTTTTAGAAAGATAATTTGCAATGGATTTTCCAATTCCTGAGGAAGCACCAGTAATAAGAACAACTTTTGGCATATAAAGATTTAAAATTTTTGATTTAAAATTCAAAGTTTAGCAAATATCTTAAAACTAAATTAAGAAAACTAAAAAAGAGAAGGTAAATGTTGGCTTTTTGAAGTCCTTTCCTTTGGAAAGGATTTAGGATAGAAAAAGATTTAGGAGCATAAAAAATGGCAAGCTATCTACATCACACTGCTACAACCTAATACCTTTGCTGCGTTCCCGCCCTGGAGGATTCAAAGGGAGCTAGTTGTGTAGGACTTGCCGCTGCAAATTTACAATCATTTTTAAAATTGCGCAATCTTTTTTTGTCTATTTTGTAACAAAAGATGTACTTTAGTTACTAATCAAATAGTTAATTGTAAATAAATCAAATTTGATTTATTTATCTTTGACAAAAATGAAATTTATATATTTGTATAACTAACTAATTATCAAAACACAATGGAAAATCAAGCAAACAGTAAAAATATTATTTTAAATTATGGGGTATATCTTGGTATCGCTTCTGTACTAATTAACTTAGTTGTATATGCAACTGGAGATTATTTAAAACCACATTGGTCTGTTAGTGTATTAAGTGGTCTTATAATGATTGCCTTGATTGTAATGGCAAATAAAAAATTCTTATTAGATAACGGTGGATTTATGTCTTGGGGGCAATCAGTAAAAATTGGTGTTGGCTTAACCGTTATTAGTGCATTAATTGTAATTGTTTATCAACAAATATTTGCAAATTTTATAGAACCAGATTACATGCAACAAATGTTGATGATGCAAGAGCAAACTTGGACAGATCAGGGAATGTCTGGAGAGCAAATTGATGCAGCAAAAGAAATGATGCAAAAGTTTCAAGGACCATTTATTTCATCGGCAATTGGAATTGTTGTTGCGGCTTTTATTGGCTTTATTGTTTCTGCAATTGTAGGAGCAATTATGAAAAAATCTGCAGAAGAGCAATACTAGTTTTTAAGAAAAATTTAAACGATATAAAGGTAAAATATCTTCGGATGTTTTACCTTTACGTTTTTACAAAACCTTATAATTTTGAATCGAATGGACATATCGGTAATTATACCTTTATTAAACGAAGAAGAATCTTTAGAAGAATTATACCGTTGGATTGCAAACGTAATGCAATCCAATTCTTATGTTTTCGAAGTTATTTTTATTGATGATGGCAGCACAGATACTTCTTGGAATGTAATTGATAAACTATCAAAAGAACATGAAGAAGTTAAAGGAATTCGGTTTCAAAAAAATTATGGAAAAAGTCAAGCCTTAGACGCAGGTTTTGAACTTGCAGAAGGAGATGTTGTGATTACAATGGATGCTGACTTACAAGACAATCCTGAAGAAATCCCTGAATTATACGATTTAATCACAAAAGAAAATTACGATCTAATTTCTGGCTGGAAAAAGAAACGGTACGATTCAAAAATTAGAAAAAACATTCCATCAAAATTATTTAACGCTGCAGCTAGAAAAACTTCTGGATTAAAATTACACGATTTTAATTGTGGTTTAAAAGCTTATAAAAACATCGTTATTAAAACCGTAAAAGTAAGTGGAGAAATGCATCGATATATTCCTGTGTTAGCAAAAAATGAAGGTTTTACTAGAATTGGAGAAAAAGTAGTACAACACCAAGCAAGAAAATACGGTGTAACAAAGTTTGGGATGAATCGGTTTGTAAATGGATTTTTAGACTTAATTACTATTTCTTTTTTATCAAAATTTGGCAAACGACCAATGCACTTTTTTGGTCTTTGGGGAAGTATGGTTTTTGCCGTTGGCTTTTTAGCAGCTGGTTATATTGGAGTTATGAAACTCTATAAATTATCTGCTGGATTAAAAACAATTTTAATAACAGATAATCCGTGGTTGTATATTTCTTTAACAGCCATGATTATTGGTACACAATTATTTTTAGCAGGTTTTCTTGGAGAGCTTTTAATTAAAACAAAAAGCCACGAAAAGCATTACACTATTAAAGAAACCTTAAACATCTAAATCCGTATCTTTGCGGACAATACTTTTTTTACATGAAAGAGATTTTAAAACAAGCAAAAAGTTGGCTTTCTGATACGTTTGATTCAGAAACAAGAACTGAAATTCAACAATTAATCGATACTAATTCTGATGATTTAGCCGATCGATTTTATAAAAATATGGAATTTGGAACTGGCGGAATGCGTGGAATAATGGGCGCAGGAACCAATCGAATTAACAAATATACCTTAGGGAAAGCAACGCAAGGATTGAGTAATTATTTACATCAATGTTTTCCTAACAAAAAATTAAAAGTTGCTATTGCTTTTGATTGCCGACATAACAGTAAAGAATTTTCAAAATTGGTTGCAGACGTACTTTCTGCTAATAATATTCAAGTCTATTTATTTGAAGATTTACGTCCAACTCCAGAATTATCTTTTGCTGTAAATCACTTAAATTGTGATGCAGGAATTGTGTTAACTGCTTCTCATAATCCGCCAGAATACAACGGTTATAAAGTATATTGGAATGATGGCGGACAAATTGTTCCACCACATGATAAAAAAATTATTGATGAAGTAAATTCATTAGATTTTTCAGAAATTAATTTTAAAGCCAATGAACATTTAATCACGAAAATTGGATCTGAAGTTGATGAAGCTTTTTGGAAAGCATCAATTAAAAACGGAACCTTTGATGTTAAAAACAGAGCTGATTTAAAAATTGTTTTTACCTCTTTACACGGAACATCAATTACATTAATTCCAGAAGCATTAAAACGCGCTGGTTATACAAATGTCCATATTGTAAAAGAACAAGCAGTACCAAACGGAGATTTTCCGACGGTAAAATCACCAAATCCAGAAGAGCCAGAAGCGTTAAAAATGGCAATTGATTTAGCCAATACAATTGATGCCGATATTGTGATTGGAACAGATCCAGATTCTGATAGATTAGGAATTGCTGTAAGAGATTTAGAAGGAAACATGAAGTTGTTAAACGGAAATCAAACGATGAGTATGATGACCGATTTCTTAATCAAACAATGGAAAATAAAAGGCAACTTAAACGGAAATCAATTTGTAGGTTCTACAATTGTGTCAACAAATTTAGTCAATGAAATTGCCAATTCTTATGGAGTTGAAACTAAAGTTGGTTTAACTGGTTTTAAATGGATTGCCAAAATGATACAAGATTTTACTAACCAAGAATTTATTGGCGGCGGAGAAGAAAGTTTTGGTTATATGGTTGGTGATTTTGTTAGAGATAAAGATGCCGTTACTTCTACATTGCTGGCTTGTGAAATTGCAGCAAATGCAAAATCAAACGGAAGTTCTTTCTATAAAGATTTATTAGCATTATACATCAAAAATCATTTTTACAAAGAACACTTAATTTCTATTGTAAAAAAAGGAATGGACGGCGCAAATCAAATCAAACAAATGATGATTGATTTACGTAAAAATCCATTAACACAAATTGATGATTCTAATGTTGAGTTTTTATGTGATTATCAATCATCAATCAAAAAAAATCTAATTACTGGTGAAGAAATTGTAATGGATGTTCCAAAATCTAACGTATTAATTTATCAAACAGAAGACGGAACAAAAGTTGCTGCAAGGCCAAGTGGAACAGAGCCAAAAATAAAGTTCTATTTTAGCGTAAAATCTAAATTAGACACTGTTGAAAATGCTATTGAAACAGAAAATGAATTAGATGCTAAAATTCAACGTATCATAAAAGAATTAAATCTATAATGAGAATTTTGATTGTACATAACCAAGTAATTCCTGTTAAAACATATGGAGGCACAGAGCGTGTTATTTGGTGTTTAGGAAAAGAATTGGTTGCCTTAGGACATGAAGTTGTTTATTTGGTTAAGCACGGCTCTTCTTGTGATTTTGCTCCTGTACTATTTATTGACAATCAAAAAGATATCTGGAAACAAATCCCAAAAAACATAGATGTTGTCCATTTTCAAGAAGAACCATTAGAAAATAAGGAAACAACGATTCCTTATGTGGTTACAATTCATGGAAACAGAAATGATGCGACACCATTTGATAAGAATGCTATTTTTGTTTCAAAAAATCATGCAAGCAGATACCAATCAGAATCTTATGTCCATAATGGATTGGATTGGAATGATTACTCTAAACCAACGTTTTCTAAAAAAGATTATTTTCATTTTTTAGGTGATGCTGCTTGGAGAATAAAAAATGTAAAAGGAGCTATTAAAACAGTTACAAGTACAAAAAAAGAGCGAATAAAAATACTAGGAGGAAAGCGATTGAATATTAATATGGGCTTTCGTTTTACAACATCAACAAGAAGTTCTTTTTGTGGAATGGTTGGAGGAGAAGAAAAAAATTCTTTTTTAAATTTTTCTAAAGGATTGATTTTTCCTGTACTTTGGCACGAACCTTTTGGGTTAGCCATTATTGAAAGTCTTTATTTTGGATGCCCTGTATTTGGAACACCTTATGGATCTCTTCCTGAGATTATAACAAAAGAAGTTGGGTTTTTATCAAAAAAAAGGAAAGAACTTACAAGCGCTATCGAAAATGTTGACCTTTTCTCATCTAAAAGATGTCATGAATACGCGGTTGAAATTTTTAATTCTAAAAAAATGGCAATTTCTTATCTTGAAAAATATAAGAAAGTATTTTTAGGAGAAACTTTAAATACTAACTGTCCAAAAATTAAAGAAATTCAAACACAAAAATTTTTAGACTGGGAAAAATAAATAATTTTATACTATCTTTTTACAACTACTATGAATAATTTCAAAAAAGTAATCAAATTTATTTATCCTTATAAGAAATATACTGTTCTTAATATTATTAGCAATATATTTTATGCTTTGTTTAGCACATTGAGTTTAGTGTCTTTTATACCCATGCTTAACATTTTATTTCAAACAAATGAACGCGTTTATAAAGCACCAATATATAATGGGTTTTCTGAAATTAAACCTTATTTAGAAAACAGTTTAAACTTTTTTGTTACACAACAAATTGAACAAAAAGAAAATGGCGAAATTATTGTTTTAGGTATTGTTTGTGCAACGATTGCTATTATGTTTTTCTTTAAAAATCTAGCAAATTACATAGCACTGTATTTTATGACTTTTATAAGAAATGGAGTTGTAAAAGATTTACGAAATAGTGTTTATGAAAAAGTGGTTACACTGCCTATTTCTTTTTTTACCGAAAAAAGAAAAGGAGATACGCTTTCTAAAATAACCAATGATATACAAGAAATTCAATGGTCGTTTTTGAGCGTATTAGAAATGTTTGTAAAACAGCCATTAATTATTATTACAACACTAGCTGCAATGTATTTAATTAGTGCAAAACTAACCTTGTTTATTTTTATTTTTATTCCCCTTTCGGGTTTATTAATTTCTTTTATCGGTAAAAAATTACGTTCAGATTCTGATAAAGTTCAAAAAGAAAATGGCGTTTTTTTATCACATGTAGAAGAGACATTAACTGGGTTAAAAATTATTAAGAGTTTTACTGCCGAAAAAAGGTTTATGAAAAAGTTTGAAATCTCTTCTAATAAACTATTTAAAAACATGAATAGTTTAATGTTTAAGCAAAATTTGGCTTCTCCTACTAGTGAATTTCTAGGGATATTGGTTATTACCGTAATTTTATGGTATGGTGGTAAAATGGTATTAATTGATAAAGAAATAACAGGCGGTACATTTATTGGTTTTATGGCTTTGGCATACAATATTTTAACTCCAGCTAAAGACATATCTAATGCTATTTATAGTATTAAAAGAGGAAATGCTTCTGCAGAAAGAGTAATGGATATTTTAGAAACTGAAAACCCTATTTCTGACATTCCGAATGCAATTGTAAAAACTAATTTTGAATCAGAAATAGTCTTTGATAATATCTCTTTTAAATATCAAGATGAATATGTTTTAAAGAATTTCTCTTTAACTATTCCTAAAGGAAAAACGGTAGCTTTAGTTGGACAATCTGGAAGCGGAAAATCCACATTAACCAACTTAATTACACGATTTTATGATGTAAATGAGGGTGCTATTTTTATTGATGGTGTAAATATCAAAAACATTACAAAAGACTCTTTACGGAAGTTAATGGGAATTGTAACGCAAGATTCTATTCTCTTTAATGATTCTGTTTTAAATAATATCGCTTTAGGATCTGAGAATTCAACTGAAGAAGCAATTATAGAAGCTGCAAAAATTGCCAATGCACATGAGTTTATAAAAGAATTACCAAACCAATACAATTCTAATATTGGAGATAGTGGAAATATGCTTTCTGGTGGGCAAAAACAACGTTTAAGTATTGCCAGAGCCGTACTTAAAAATCCACCAATTATGGTGTTGGATGAAGCAACATCTGCTTTAGATACAGAATCTGAACAATTAGTTCAATTGGCGCTAGAAAAAATGATGCAAAACAGAACATCTATGGTTATTGCACATCGTTTATCTACCATACAAAAAGCAGATACAATTTTAGTTCTTAGAAAAGGAAAAATTATAGAACAAGGAAAACACGACGAATTATTAAACGCAAAAGGAGATTATTTTAAGTTAGTAACTATGCAAAATTTAGATTGATGAAAAATTTTTATTTTTATGTCAATAACATATTTAACTCTTTAATTCCCAATTACTTTTCTCAACGTAAACTAAAGTATTTACTACAAGAAGTAAATAAATATCCTAAAGAAGAAATTAAGGAAAGGATTTCTTATTATATTACAAATAATAACGGACAATTAGCAGCTAATGCAATTGCTTTAAAAGACTTTAAACGCCCTAAAAAAGGGACTATGTATTATTTTGACTTGGTTCAATACACGCGTTATTTTAAAAATAATTTGAAGATAAAATTCAAATTTGGTGATGTTCAAGAAAATCAAGATACTTTAACCATTGTTAAAAGTAGGCCCATAAATCATTCTGGAAATTCTGTGATTATGAAATTAGATGCTTTACGGCATTACTATTTTGTAAATGATGTAATTCCGTTTTCAGAAAAGAAAAACAAAGCCGTTTGGCGAGGTTATATTCATAAAGAAAATAGAAGGACTTTAGTTAAAAAATTTTACAATCATCCTAAGTGTAATATTGGTAATATCCCTTTGCATAATGAAAATCCAGATTGGGCAAAACCGTTTATTTCTATTGAAGAGCAGTTACAGTATAAATTCATTTTATCTATTGAAGGACATGATGTTGCAACAAATTTAAAATGGATCTTCTCTTCTAATTCTTTATGTTTTATGCCAACTCCTAAATTTGAGACTTGGTTTATGGAAGGGAAATTAGTTCCTAATGTACATTATGTACATTTAAAAGATGACTATTCTGATTTACTTGAAAAAATGGAATATTATACCAAACATGAAGAAAAAGCACTGACAATTATTAAAAATGCTCAAGCTTGGGTTACTCGTTTTCAAGATAAAAAATTAGAAAAAATTATTTCTTTAAAAGTGTTAGAAGCTTACTTTAAATCTACCAAACAAGTTTAGACTTGCTTTAAACCAATAGTTTTTCCTTTCTCTATCATAAATTGATAAGAAGCTTCATATTCATTCGGGATTACACCTTCTAAAATAGCTTCTTTTATGGCTTCTTTTAATTGACCAATTTCTCTACAAGGCTTTAAATTAAAGGTTTTCATAATCAACTCACCAGAAATTGGAGGTTGAAAATTACGAACTTGATCACGTTCTTCTACTTCTTTTATTTTAGCTCTAACCAACTCGAAATTCTTGTGATAACGTTTAAATTTTGCTGGGTTTTTAGTTGTAATATCTGCTTCACATAATGTCATTAACGATTCAATATCATCTCCTGCATCAAAAATTAAACGTCTAATGGCAGAATCTGTTACTTCGCTAGCTAACACAATTGGACGAGAACTTAACAGGACCATTTTTTGAACAAATTTCATTTTGTTATTCAACGGCAATTTTAAGCGTTTAAACAATTTAAACACCATTTTAGAACCCACAAATTCGTGTGCATGAAATGTCCAACCAACTTTTTTGGTAAACTTTTTTGTTGGTGCTTTTCCAATATCATGTAGTAAAGCTGCCCAACGCAACCAAATATCTTCTGTATTTTTAGAAATATTATCAACTACTTCTAAGGTGTGATAAAAATTATCTTTATGTTTTTGACCTTCTACTTCTTCTACTCCTTTTAAAGCGATCAATTCTGGTAAAATCAACGGTAATAACTTGGTTGATTCTAATAATAAAAATCCTACAGAAGGTGTTGCAGAAAGCATCATTTTATTGAGTTCATCTACAATTCGCTCTTTGGTAATGATATTTAATCGCTCAGCATTTTTAGAAATTGCAGCTAACGATTTTGGTTCAATTGTAAAATGCAATTGACTTGCAAATCGGATGGCGCGCATCATCCGTAAAGGATCATCAGAATACGTAATATTTGGCTCTAAAGGCGTTCTAATAATTTTAGCTTTTAAATCTTTTACGCCATTAAATGAATCTAGCAACAAACCAAAATCCTCTTTATTTAAACTTAAAGCCAAGGCATTTATGGTAAAATCTCTACGATTTTGATCGTCTTGTAACGTTCCTTCTTTAACTTCTGGATTTCTACTTTCTTCTGAATACGATTCTTTTCTTGCGCCAACAAATTCAATTTCGATGTCTTTATAACGCAACATTGCTGTTCCGTATGTTTTAAAAACTTGTACTTTAGGTTTAGTTGGTAAAATTTCGGCAACTTTTTCTGCCAATTCAATTCCGCTACCAACAGCAACAACATCTACATCTTTTGCCGTTCCTCTTTCTAATAAATAATCGCGCACAAACCCACCAATTACATAGCTTTTTATACCTAATTCTTGTGAAGCTTTTGAAATATAATTAAAAATTGAAGCCGAAATTGCGTCTTTGTAAAATTGTTGTTGCATAGAATTATTCTCTAATAACTTTTACTATATCATCAGTAACTTTAAGAATTCTTGATGAAGCTGTTGTTATTATTTCTTGCTGCAAATTTACTATATAATCTACGCTATACAAAATAGTTGTGCTTATTTCTGAAAATGATTTTGGAGTTGGTTCTCCGCTTATATTTGCCGATGTAGAAACAATTGGTTTTTTGAATGCTTTAATTAACGCTTTACAAAAATTGTTTTGTACAATTCTAATTGCAATGGTGTTGTCTGATGAAACACAATTTTTAGCCAATCCTTTTGGATTGTTATAAATAATTGTTGTTGGTCTGGTCGCTTTTTCTAGTTCTTCAATTGCTTTTTCTGGAATATTTTCTACATAATCAGAAAGCATTTTAAAAGAATCAACCAAAATAATTAGACTTTTACTTTCTACTCGTTGTTTGATTTTAAAAATCGTTGAAACTGCACTAGAATTTGTTGCGTCACAACCAATTCCCCAAACAGTATCTGTTGGGTATAAAAGTGTTTTCCCTTTTCTTAATACTGATAAATAATGTTGAATTTCTTCTGAGTTCAAAATCGTTTATTTTATTCGTTTTTCTTTGCTACAGTTGCATGTTGCATAAAAAACATATCAAACTGAGATCCTAATAATATAATGTTAAACAATACTGCAAACGGAAAATATAAAAATGATTTTGTCGTATTAATTCCTTTTATACTTTGGATGTTATAACCACAATCTTTATACATTCTTTTAATACTTTTCTTTGTAAAAAAACGATAATGCGTTCTATCTAAAATTAAATCGTCTGTATATTTCCAATCTCTTTTAAAAATCAGTTTAAAAAGGTTTTTAGAATATCTAACATTCGGAATTGAAGTAACTAAAACTCCGTCTTTTTTTAATTTAGATTTTAAGTTTACAATATCATCCCACGGTTCTAATAAATGTTCAATTACATCATTCATTACAATTGCATCAAAATAATTATCTGGCAATTCATTTAACACTTCATCAAGCGTTCCAATTAATACTTTTGTTAATTTTTGTACTGCTTCCTTTGCTGATTCTTCAAAAGGCTCAACCCCCCCAAGTTTCTACTCCATCTTTTACCAATTGAGCAGAAAAATTACCAGATCCACAGCCAATCTCTAAAATAGTTTTTGCCGTTTTCGGTATAAAACCTAACATTTCTGGTCTTACATTTTTATAATATTCTGCGTCTTTAATATCCATACTGTTTGGGTTTATTGCTCTTTTTTAAAAGGTAAATTCATTGATCTTTTACTCAACCAGGTTCCTTTTTTTAATGAATGACTATAATATTTTATCAATTCTATAAACAAATATAGATTTAATTTTAGTTTAGGTATAAAAAAGAAACAAATTCCGATTACAGCTAAAAGTATTTTAGAAATAGAACTCATAAAAACTAATAAACACAATAACAAAAATCGTGTCAATCCTTTAAAGTGATTTCTAATATATACATGTTTAGAAATCAACACTTCTGATTTGGTAATTTTTGATGTTTTTATGTTTATTCTTGATGCTCCTCCATGATTGTGAATGATGTTTACATTTTTTAGTAAAACAACTTCTCCATTTGCATCTTTTACTTTTTTACATAAATCTACATCTTCAAAATACATCCAATAATCTTCATTCCAGCCATTTATTTTTTGAAACCATTTTCTGGAAATACAAACAACAGAACCAGAAACCCAATCAGGAAAAATCTTTTCATCATCTTGTTTTGTTTCTTTTGTAAAAAGTCTATAAATCGCTCTAGTAATCCCGAATAAAGTGAATGCTCCTGGAAAAACTCTATCAACATCTTCAAAAGAACCGTTGTTATTTAATTGATTACAAGATACAATTCCGTAGTTTTCATTGCTGTTTAAATTGATTAGCATTTTATAGATTTCGTTTTCATTTGCAATGGTATCTGGATTTAAAAACAACATGTTTTTACCCACAGATTTAATTGCTCCAAAATTACATCCATTAGCAAAACCATTGTTTCCTGTATTTTCTACAAATTTAAACTGCGTATATTTTTTTGAAAATTCTTTTAACTTTCCGTCATTAGAATTATTATCAACAACAATAACTTCAAAAGTGAATTTTTCTTGTTTAAAATAAGTTAACGAATCCAAGCAGTTTTTTAGATGTTTCCAACTTTTATAATTTACTATAATAATTGAAATGTCTTTGTCTGCAGAATTTACTTCAAAGTTTTCAATCGGATTTTTTACAATTTTAAGAGTTCTATATTTTAAATTTAACACCTCAACATATCTTCTCCAAACCCCAAATGCATGAGCCCAAGAAATTATAAATCCTCTTGTACCATCTAAAAATCCAAGTTGAATAAAAAACTGAATAAAAAAACGAACAAATGGTTTTAAAAACAAATGATAGGGTGTAACAAATAATCCTTTTTCTAACAATTCTTGCGCTTGTAGTTTTGCGTAACTTTTAAGTTTATTTTTATATTGATGGTAATTTTTATACGAGTAATGATTGATTTTTTCTTTTAAAAAACCTATTTCTCCGTTTGTAGAAATTTCTTCATGAACTTTACCTACATATTTACATTTATCTTTTTTAAATAATCGAATAACTTTATCTCTTCGCCAACCACTAAAGTTTAGTTTTTTGTCATTAAAGAAAAAGCTTCTATAAATATAATACGCATTAAAATTGTTTGTAGAAGTTACCGTTTGTGCAATTTCTTTTTTTAAATTTTGTGAAATAGTTTCATCTGCATCTAGTAAAAAAATCCATTTATTTGAAGATTTTTCAATGGCAAAATTCTTTTGATTTGAAAAATCATCAAATGTTCTTTGTAGTAAAATTGCGTTTGTTTTTTTTACAATTTCAACTGTTTTATCTGTACTAAAAGAATCAATGACAATAATTTCATCAGCAAAATCAACCGAATCTAATGCTCTTTGAATATTAGATTCTTCATTAAAAGTTGGAATAATTGCTGTGATTTTTGTCATAAAACTAAACGGCTACATCATATTCGCGTAAGGCATCATTTAAGGATGTTTTTTTATTGGTGCTTTCTTTTCGTTTGCCAATAATTAATGCACACGGAACATTGTATTCTCCTGCTGCAAATTTTTTGATATAACTTCCAGGAATTACTACCGAACGAGCAGGAACAATTCCTTTCATTTCAATCGGTTTATCACCAGTAACATCTATAATTTTGGTACTCATTGTCAACACAACATTTGCTCCTAAAACGGCTTCTTTTTCTATCTTAACGCCTTCTACAACAATACACCGAGAACCAATAAAAGCGCCGTCTTCTATAATAACTGGTGCAGCTTGTAACGGTTCTAAAACTCCGCCAATTCCAACGCCACCAGATAAATGTACATTTTTACCAATTTGCGCACAGCTACCAACTGTTGCCCAAGTATCTACCATTGTGCCTTGATCTACATAAGCTCCAATATTTACATAACTTGGCATTAAAATAGTTCCAGCAGAAATATAAGCACCATAACGAGCAACCGCATTTGGGACTACTCTAATTCCTTTTTCTGCATAATTTCTCTTCAACGGAATTTTATCGTGATATTCAAAAATACCAGCTTCTAAAGTTTCCATTTTCTGAATTGGAAAATACAGAACAACGCCTTTTTTAACCCATTCGTTAACTTGCCAGCCATCAGAAGTTGGTTCAGCAACTCTTAACGTTCCAGCATCTAATAAATCGATTACTTTCCGTATTGCTAAAATTGTTTCTTTTTCTTTTAATAACGCTCTATTGTTCCAAGCTTTTTCTATTATTTCTCTTAAGTTTTCCATTTTGTAAAGTATCTTTCTGCAAATATAAATCTATCTGTAAAAATCTAAGCGAAGATACATTTTTTAAACAGAAAATTTTATCCTGTTTAAAATCCTTATTTTTGCAAAAACAAAACTAATGAGTAGAATTTTAGCCATCGATTTTGGTAAAGTTAGAACAGGAATCGCTGTTACAGACCAACTGCAAATTATTGCTTCTGGATTAACAACTGTTGCTACTAAAGATTTAATTACTTTTTTAAAAAACTATACTCAAAAAGAAAAAGTTGAATTATTTTTAGTTGGTTTGCCAAAACAAATGGACAATACCGATAGCGAAAGTGAAGTTTTAATTGCGCCTTTTTTACAAAAACTAAAAAAACAATTCCCAACAACTCCTATACAACGAGTTGATGAACGGTTTACTTCAAAAATGGCTTTTCAAACAATGTTAGATGGTGGAATGAAGAAAAAACAACGTCAGAACAAAGAATTGATTGACGAAATAAGCGCAACAATAATTTTACAATCTTATTTATATAATAAATAAATTAGCATCATTGCTGCAAATATTACTTAATTAGTCATTGCGAACCTTTCGACTGTCTCGTTTAAGACAAGAAAAGTGAAGCAATCTCACAATTAAAAGTACAGATTACTTCGTCGAAAACTCCTCGTAATGACGCACCAAATTGTCATTGCGAACCTAGTGAAGCAATCTCATAAAACTCAAAAAAGAACACATCTTTAAAATTCGTAATTCAAAAATTGGTAATTCGTAATTCTAAATTGTATTTTTGCAACCAAATTTTATACTAAATGATATTACCAATAGTGGCTTACGGTGATCCTGTTTTAAGAAAAGTAGGAAAAGAAATTGACAAAGAGTATCTAGAATTAGATATTTTAATTGCCAACATGAAAGAAACCATGTACAATGCTCATGGTGTTGGTTTGGCAGCTCCGCAAATTGGTAAAGCAATCCGGTTATTTATTATAGACGCTTCTCCTTTTGCAGAAGACGAAGATTTAGACGAAGAAGAAAGAGCTTTTTTGGCAGAGTTTAAGCATGTGTTTATCAACCCAGAAATTATTGAAGAGAAAGGTAACGAATGGGCTTTTAGCGAAGGTTGTTTAAGTATTCCAGACATAAGAGAAGATGTGTTTAGACAAGAAGAAGTTACATTTGAATATGTTGATGAAAACTTTAAAAAACACACCAAAACTTTAAGTGGATTAGCGGCAAGAGTTTTTCAGCACGAATACGATCATATAGAAGGAATTTTATTTACAGATAAATTATCTTCACTTAAGAAACGATTGATCAAAAAGAAATTAGAAAACATATCAAAAGGGAAAATAACAGCAGATTACAGAATGCGTTTCCCAAAATTAAAAAAGAAATAAAAATATAATGTCCGTTCGAGCGGAGTCGAGAACTGTTTTAAAATTCGATTTTAATAACCTCTTAACTCCGCTCGAGAAGACACAAAAAAACACAATTTATGGAGTTTAATAAAATTATTGCCGTTACCGGTAAACCAGGTTTGTTTCATGTAGTTTCACAAACCAAAACAGGAATTGTT
This sequence comes from uncultured Flavobacteriaceae bacterium, assembly GCA_963974245.1. GTDB lineage: Bacteria > Bacteroidota > Bacteroidia > Flavobacteriales > Flavobacteriaceae > Polaribacter. Next base: position 78,973 of record CAXBBY010000006.1, read on the forward strand.
GTTGAATCTTTATCAGACAAAAAACGATTTGCAATTCTATCTACTCAAAATGTGAGTTTGTTAGAAAATATTGCCATTTTTACGTACGAAGAAGAAGTACCTTTGTTAACCGTTTTCAAATCAATTTTCGAAAAAGAAGAAGGAAAAGAAACGATTAGTCATAAAGAAAGTGGCGCAAAATTAACAGCTTTTTTCTCTGAAATTTTACCCGATTTTGATCAAGAACGTGTGTACACATCAAACATTAAAAAGATTATACAATGGTACAATATGCTAATTGCTGCAGAATTTGATTTTTCTACTGCAAAATTATCATCAGAAACTACTGAAGAATCAATAGAAAAAGCATAAATGAATTCTAGAGCTCAACAATTAGAAGCTTTTAATAGGTTGTTAGGTATTATGGACGAGCTTCGAGAGAAATGTCCGTGGGATAAAAAACAAACCCTAGAATCGTTACGACATTTAACGATTGAAGAAACCTACGAATTGGCTGATGCAATTTTAGATAACGATTTAGAAGAAATTAAAAAAGAATTGGGCGATGTGTTATTACACATCGTTTTTTATGCAAAAATAGGAAGCGAGAAAAAAGCCTTTGATATTGGTGATGTTGCCAATGCAATTTCTGATAAATTGGTTGATAGACATCCACATATTTACAGCGATGTTGTTGTTAAAGATGAAGAAGAAGTAAAACAAAATTGGGAAAAACTAAAACTAAAAGAAGGTAAAACTTCTGTTTTAGAAGGTGTTCCGAAAAGTTTGCCTGCGGTTGTAAAAGCAAACCGAATTCAAGATAAAGTTGCTGGTGTTGGTTTTGATTGGGAAGAACCTCAACAAGTTTGGGAAAAGGTGCAAGAAGAGTTGTCTGAACTCAACGAAGAAGTTAAAAACAAGAATACAGAAAATATAGAATCAGAATTTGGTGATGTCTTATTTTCTATGATAAATTATGCACGTTTTATCGGCGTAAACCCAGAAAATGCGTTGGAAAAAACCAACAAAAAATTCATTAAGCGATTCCAATTCTTAGAAAATGCCGCAAAAAAAGAAGGCAAAGAGCTTTCTGATATGTCTTTGGATGAAATGGATGTGCATTGGAAAAAATCGAAAGAATTATTATAAATAAGTAATATTTAATATTGCTTCACTTTATTTGTAAAGAAGTTTTTAATAATAAAGATGAAAATAATCTGTATTGGGCGCAACTACGCAAAACATATCGAAGAATTAGCAAACGAAAGACCAGAAAATCCAATTATTTTTCTGAAACCAGATTCTGCAATTTTACCTAGGAAAAACCCATTTTTTATTCCGCCATTTTCTAATGATGTACATTATGAAGTGGAGGTTTTGGTAAAAATTAATAAAGTTGGTAAACATATCGAATCAAAATTTGCACACAAATATTATGATAAAATTGGTTTAGGAATTGATTTTACGGCAAGAGACATTCAACAACAATGCAAAGAAAATGGTTTCCCTTGGGAAAAAGCAAAAGCTTTTGATGGAAGTGCAGTTATTGGTGAGTTTTATCCAAAAGAACAATTCGATTTAGAAAATTTAAAATTCCAATTAGATAAAAACGGTGGCATTGTACAAGACGGAAATACAAAAGTCATGTTGTGGAAAATTGATGAATTAATTTCTTATGTTTCTCAGTTCTTTACTTTAAAAAAAGGCGATATTATTTTTACAGGAACTCCATCCGGAGTGGGAAAAGTTGTAGAAAACGATATTTTAACCGGAACAATTGAAGGAAATAAAGCATTTCAAATTAGAGTGAAGTGATATTTGGTTATCGGTTATCAGTTATCAGTTATCAGTGAGCAATTATCAATGAACAATTAATAGTTATCAGTAAATAGTTTGTCCGTTCGAGTGTCGCGCCTTTTAGCGTGATGTATCGAGAACACTTAAGTCAAAACAGAGAAAATAAATCACAAAAAGTTAAAAGAAGAACTTTAAATCTTTGAGCCTTTGTAACTTAAAAATAAATGAAAGCAGAAATCATTACCATTGGAGATGAAATCCTAATTGGTCAAATTGTTGATACCAATTCGCAATGGATTGGAGTTGAATTAAATAAAATAGGAGTTTCTGTGTATCAAATTACATCGATTCAAGATGAGAAACAACATATTTTAAACGCTTTAAAAGAAGCACAAGAAAGAGTTGATATAGTAATCTTAACAGGCGGTTTAGGACCAACGAAAGATGATATCACAAAAAAAACGATTGCAGAATATTTTAATGATACTAAACTTGTGGAATATCCAAAAGTTGTTGAGCATATTAAAGAATTGTTTCAAAAAATAAACCATCCATTTAAAGAAATTCAAAGATATCAAGCACAATTACCATCAAAAGCGTCGTATTTAAAGAATATTTATGGCACAGCACCAGGAATGTGGTTTTACGAAAATGATACCGTTTTTGTATCGTTGCCTGGAGTTCCTTACGAAATGAAAGGATTGATGACTAATGAGGTTTTGCCAAGAATTCAAAAGCAATTTAAGTTGTCATTTATCAGCCATAAAACCATTATGACCTATGGTCAAGGAGAAAGTGTTATTGCAGAACGAATAGCAGAAGTTGAAGACAACTTACCAGAAAATATCAAATTAGCGTATTTGCCATCTTTCGGAAAAGTAAGATTACGTTTATCGGGTAATGGAAATGATAAAGAGATTTTAGAAAAAGAGTTGCAAGAAAAAGTGTCTGAAATTCAGCATTTAATTCCAGAGATTATTGTTGGATTGGAAGATGGAGATTCCATTGAAAAAAGAGTTGGCGAATTGTTAATTCAACAACAAAAAACAATAGCCACAGCAGAAAGTTTAACAGGAGGAAGTATTGCTTCAACATTGGTTTCAGTTCCTGGCTCATCAGCTTATTTTAAAGGGAGTTTTGTAGCCTATTCTGCAGAAGCTAAAAAAAGTATGTTGGGGATTTCTGAAAACACTATTAAAAAATTTACCGTTGTAAGTAAAGAGGTAGCAAAAGAAATGGCGTTTGCAACAATGAAAAAATTAGACACAGATTATGCCATTGCAGTAACAGGAAATGCGGGACCAACAACAGACAAAACTGATAAAACAATTGGTGTAGTTTTTATTGCTTTGGCTACAAAAATAAACGTTATTGTAGAAGAATTTAACTTTGGTCAACCAAGAGAAAAAGTAATAAATAGAACCGTAAATAAATCCTTAGAAATTTTACAAAAAGAAATTATAAAAAATAGTTGAAATTGTTTTGTGGTATCTTTAAAAATTACTTAAATTTGCACCTCGTTTAGAAATAACACTAAAATACTGTCAGAAGATGTCTAGAGTTTGTGAACTTACAGGAAAAAAAGCAATGGTTGGAAACAATGTTTCTCATGCATTGAACAGAACCAAAAGAAAATTTGACGCTAACTTAATGGTAAAGCGTTTTTATATTCCAGAAGAAGATAAATGGATTACATTAAAAATTTCTGCTTCTGCTTTAAAAAATATTAATAGAAAAGGAATCTCTGCTGTCTTAAAAGAAGCTAGAGCTAATGGATTTTTAACTAAATAAATCCAACCTTAAAAAAGGAAACCGAGATGGCAAAAAAAGGAAATAGAGTTCAGGTAATTTTAGAATGTACAGAGCATAAAGCTTCAGGAGAAAGAGGTACTTCTAGATATATTACAACGAAAAATAAAAAGAATACTCCAGACAGATTAGAGGTTAAGAAATTTAACCCAATCTTAAAGAAGATGACAGTTCATAAAGAAATCAAATAAATAGTATAAGTCATGGCAAAGAAATCAGTAGCGTCGTTACAGACAGGATCAAAGAGATTATCTAAAGCAATCAAAATGGTAAAATCTCCAAAAACCGGAGCTTATACTTTTGTTGAAGCAATTATGGATCCTGCTAAAGTAAATGACTTTTTAGCTAAAAAGTAATTACTTTATATAAAAATATTATAAAGCTACTTTCTATTGAGAGTAGCTTTTTTTATGTTTAATAAAACCGTATTTTTGATTTTCTAAAAAATAATAATGAGCTTTTTAAAAAATATATTTTCAAAAGAGAAAAAAGAAACGCTAGACAAAGGATTGGAAAAAACCAAATCTACTTTCTTTACTAAATTATCAAAAGCTGTTGCAGGAAAATCAACTGTAGATGATGATGTTTTAGATAATCTAGAAGAGGTATTGGTAACCTCTGATGTTGGTGTAGATACCACCTTAAAAATTATTGACAGAATTGAAGCACGTGTTGCAAAAGATAAATACCTGGGAACTGAAGAATTAAACCAGATTTTAAGAGAAGAAATTGCGGGTCTATTGTCTGAAACAAATGTTGAAGATCAAACCGATTTTACAATTCCAGCAGATAAAAAACCATATGTAATTATGGTTGTTGGCGTAAACGGAGTTGGAAAAACGACTACCATTGGTAAGTTGGCTTCTCAGTTTAAAAAGAAAGGCTTAAAAGTAGTTTTAGGTGCAGCAGATACATTTAGAGCAGCGGCAATTGATCAATTACAAGTTTGGGCAGATAGAGTAGATGTTCCTTTGGTACGCCAAGAAATGGGTTCAGATCCAGCTTCAGTAGCATTTGATACGTTGCAATCTGCAAAAGCACAAAATGCAGATGTTGTTATTATTGATACTGCAGGGAGATTGCATAATAAAGTCAACTTAATGAACGAGTTGGTAAAGATTAAAAATGTAATGCAAAAGGTTGTTGATAATACACCTCATGATGTATTATTAGTGTTGGATGGATCAACCGGACAAAATGCTTTTGAACAAGCAAAACAATTTACAAAAGCTACCGAAGTAACTTGTTTGGCTGTTACCAAATTAGACGGAACAGCAAAAGGTGGAGTTGTTATTGGTATTTCTGATCAATTTCAAATCCCGGTTAAATATATTGGAGTAGGAGAAGGAATCGATGATTTACAAGTCTTTAATAAATACGAATTTGTAGATTCTTTTTTTAAATAGATTACTGTTGTCTGGTCTATCGGAGTCGAGAGCTCTATAACTTACTTGTTTATAACCTCTCGACTCCGCTCGAGGAGACATTACAACTCCATTCTAATTTGGAATTGAGTTTTCTTTCTAGTCTAAAAGCAATAATTGTTATTCTTATAACAGAATAATTTTTGAAACTTTCGAAAAACCAATTAAATACAAATAAGCGAATTAGGATCTTTTTTTTATAGCGCAAAATCAATAATCCTATCAATTAAAGAAGAAGAAACCCATGCTAATATGGGAATTAAAAAATATAAAGCTAATCGCAGTGAACCTCTATTATCTATTGGCCATTCATCAACTTTCTCAATAAAATTACGGTAAAGAATTAAATCTATTTGTTTTGGTAGCTTAGATAAATTTAAATGAGAGTGTTTTAATTCATTATAATCGCCTTTTATGGCTTTCGTTAATATTTTAAATTCAATACTTTTTGCAATTTTAATTTTATTATGTAAAGCTAATATTGGTGCCAAAAGAAAATAAATAACCAAAGGCAAAGTTATTACTAAAGAAACCAGAGCGGGTCTAAGTAATCTAACACTATCTAAATAAGCAATAGGAACAATAGTATAAGAACCTATAATTATGAGTGTAGTTGATAATCCAACCATAGAATAGGGGTTTAATGTGTCAGTGTCTAATAAATTTATTTTTGTAAAATTTTTCCCCAATCTTTTAAATTGTATAATATTACTTAAAACAACTGTTAGCGATTGAAGTATTGCGATCCAAGACAATATTGCCATTAACAAAGACCAAATAAAACTATACGATGTTATGTTACCTGCAAACAATTCTTGCAATTGTGTACTACGCCAATTAACAAATAAAAAGAAAGCAGGTGCCAAAATAATTCCGCCAAAAATAAATCGTTTTGAAAAATGGCTAAGCGTTTGTTTTTCAATAATAAATGCATCTTCATCTAGCGTTAAAACAGGTTTTAATAAATCTAAGTAATATTCATGTTTTTTTACTATGTAAATTGTAATTGATATTGAATATGCTAATTGTATAGGTGACGCAGTTGGTGTTTTTAACCAAATAGATATTGGTACTGTTAAAAAGATAATTATAAAAAATATCTTGATTGGACTAAGCCAAGAGATATCATTTATCATAAGAACAAATGGTCTGTAATTAGGTCTTTTTATTGATTTCATTAAATAGTTTAATATGAACGATTATCTTGAATACAACCAATAAACTTTAAAGTTGGGCTAGTTTCCATATCTCTTGGTGTACAAGAGCCCAATGGTAATATATCTGATCCTGCGAAGACAACCAATCCTGATTTAGTCTTTAATTTTTTTGAAAATTCAGGATGAGTAATTGAAATCTTGTTAAGCAAACTAGTTCTCAATTTTTGATATGCTTCAAGATTTTTAGAAGCGAATGGAGATTTTCTGGCACCATTAATATTGACTTGCAAACCATATTTATTAATTGGAGTTGCATTTGCCTGCCAATGTGCAGATGTAGCAACTTGAACGCAAGTCATTGGAGTTTTGTCTGCATTATCTGTCAGCCATTTCTCAAATTGATGCTCTACATAAGTTAAAGCGATACGAACAATTTCACTCAAATCCTTTTCATCAGGAATTTCTGACGTCAGAATTACTACAGCTCCCATAAGTAATTCGCTATAGGCATATTTTGCATCTTGATAAGAGATTGCTTCATTTAATACTGGTTGTACTGGCCAATTAGCATCACCAAAATGATGACCGTTAGGCGATTCATATCTATAAGCATCAACTAAATCTTGCGTTAAATCTTCTGTGATACTTTGGTATTTAATACCCTTTTCTGTAGCTTCAACAACCATATGATCTCCATTGGCATTTTTGCCAATATATTGAGTTGTATGTGTATAACTACCCTGATCTACAAGTAATATTAATTTATCGAGCCAGTCTGACCCTGCAGATAAAAGGATATCTCCTGGTAATAAGTCATCTAAGGTTATTTTTGGTGGGTTTGGTGGTCTTAATGGCATATTTTTTTTTAAGTTAGTTCTTCAAATATATAAAATATTTTTTATCTATTTGATTTGCAATAATATGTGGATTTATGATTTAATTATTATTGGATAATAATATGTTGAAAAACACTAAAAAAAAGGAGAGATGATGAAATCGTGCAATTGGAAATAAAAAGGTTTTCTAAAATTTTGAAAGGAGTTTTTTTATGTTTCGCTAACGAGTTTTTATAAGATTTGTGCGACTGGAAAATCGAAGATTTTTCGGACGAAACATATCGTTAGTTGAATGTTTGTCGTTTGTGTTAGTTTAAATGTAAGCATAAATTATATGAGGTGTTGTATGACGTTTTTTTTATATAATATCGTTCGCATCTACCTTAAAACCAGCTGATTTTAATTCTTTTACAAGTCTAAATTTCCAATTTTCAGTTTCGTCAATTAATGTGTAAAGTACTCCAGAAATATCACTCGGAAGTTCAACACCTTGTTCATAAAGGGGCATTACATTTTCTCGACCGATTTTAGCAATGAAATACCCTAATTCAAGAATTACGTTTTGTCTTGCTCTTTTATTATGATTGCTTTCAGATTTTAAATTCCCTAAATCATCGTATGTTAGAAGTATAACCGCAAAATTTACATTTGAATGCTTTTCAAATTTCTCAATTACTGTTTGTCCTTCGTTACTTTGCTCGTGAAGAATTACTGGTCTTAATTTCAGTTTTTCAATAGTTCTCGCAACTTTTTCTTTTAATTCTTCATTGTGACCATGGACAATAAAAACATCCTTTTTGTTCTCTTTTGAAGATGTTGTTTTTTTTGAGCTTGTCGACTTTGCTATAACTTTTTCGGGCAATTTTAGTTCTTTATGTTTCTCAAATGCATTTTTAACTTCCTCAATTGCTGTTTCTGAAAAGTTAGCAACAACCATTGCCTCAACAATATCTGAAAAATCTTCATTTGTTTTTTTGTACTCTATAAACGAAACAATTATTAATGTGACAACGTTTTCAACTTTTTCATCATCGTGAGACGCATTTAAAACAACAGCCAAAGAGTCAATATTATCTCCTCTATTGTGATCCATTCCCATAGAAAAATATCTTCTATTTTCCTTTATTTGTTCGTAAATATTTTGCCACCATCCATAATATCCATTTTGAGACATTACCATTTTGAATTCTCTCGAAATCAAATAATCTCCAATCATATGATTTTTTAAGTCACTAAATATTATCTCGAATCTAGGTTTTATATCTTCTTTCATTTTGTTTTTTCAAATGACACACAATTAATATGATATCGAACGTTTCAATGTTTTATATCAGTAGTTAGCTAAGTTACCAAAATTCATTTTAAAATCAACCAAAGCTTCCCCCACTTTATTAACATTCTAAATATGTTTAAAAGCGTAGATTAAGATTGTATCTTTGCATTTTAAAATAAAAATATGCGTACAAAAACCATCAAGCAAAACAAAATCAATGTAGTTACGTTGGGTTGTTCTAAAAATGTATATGATAGTGAGGTTTTAATGGGACAATTAAAAGCCAACGGAAAAGATGTGGTTCATGAAGATGAAAATGACGAAGGAAACATTGTCGTAATCAATACCTGTGGTTTTATTGGTAAAGCCAAAGAAGAATCTATTGATACTATTTTGCATCACGCACAGCGTAAAGAAGCTGGAGAAATTGATAAGGTTTTTGTAACGGGTTGTTTAAGTGAACGCTACAAGCCAGATTTAGAAAGAGAAATTAAAAATGTAGATCAGTATTTTGGTACGCACGATTTGCCAAATTTATTAAAGGTTTTAGAAGCAGATTATAAACACGAATTGATTGGTGAGCGTTTAACAACTACGCCAAAACATTATGCGTATTTAAAAATTGCTGAAGGTTGCGATCGTCCGTGTTCGTTTTGTGCGATTCCGTTAATGCGTGGAAAACACATTTCTACTCCGATTGAAGATATCATCACAGAAGCTACAAAACTAGCCGAAAAAGGAATTAAAGAAGTGATGTTAATCGCGCAAGATTTAACCTATTACGGATTAGATATTTATAAAAAACGTGCTTTAGCAGATTTGTTACTTGCATTGACAAAGGTAGAAGGCATCGAATGGATTCGTATGCATTATGCATTTCCAACTGGTTTTCCGATGGATGTGTTGGAAGTGATGAAAAACGAACCAAAAGTGTGTAATTATTTAGACATACCGTTGCAACACATCAATACAGAATTGCTAAAATCGATGAAGCGTGGAACAACACATGAAAAAACGACTGCGTTGATTCATAAATTCAGAGAAGTGGTTCCAGAAATGGCAATTAGAACAACGTTGATTGTTGGTTATCCTGGAGAAACAGAAGAAATGTTTCAAGAATTAAAAGATTGGATAGAAGAAATGCGTTTTGAACGTATGGGCGCTTTCGAATATTCTCATGAAGAAAATACTGGAGCTTATGTTTTAGAAGATGATGTTCCTGAAGATGTAAAATTCCGTCGTGTAAATGAAATTATGGAAATTCAATCTCAGATTTCTTGGGAATTAAATCAAGAAAAGGTTGGTAAAACATTCCGTTGTTTGTTCGATAGAAAAGACGGAGAATATTTTTACGGAAGAACAGAATCTGATTCGCCAGATGTTGACAATGATGTAATTGTTGATGCAACTAAACACTATATTAAAATAGGTGAATTTATTGATGTAAAAATTGATGAAGCTGGCGATTACGATTTATATGGAACGCCCATAAATAATTAATTCTCTGTATTTTATACTTTGTAGATGATTTGTTAGCTCTTTAAAGGTTAACAAATTAGACCCAAAAAGTCTTTAGAATAGAAATCTGTAAAATAGTTAATGAAATTTATACACTTTTATTGAGAAGACAACTTAGTTTTTTGAGTGTAATCAATCAAACATCATTACATGTTCGTTGGTTTTCGATATCCTTGAAAAGGTTGTTTTAACAACTCAGCTATATTTGTATTTGTTTTTTCGTCTGGAAAAGTATCAACACCATATACAATTTTTTCGCGATCCAAATACAAATACGTTCCGAAGATTCTATCCCAAATAGAAAAGATATTTCCGTAATTAGAATCTGTGTATGGCAACATATTGTGATGGTGAATTTTATGCATATCAGGAGAAATAATAAAATAGCTCAACACTTTATCTATACGTTTGTTCATTTTTAAATTAGCATGTGTAAACTGTGTAAAGATTAACGAGATTGATTGATAAATCATTACAATTGCTATGGGAGCTCCAACAACAAAAACGCCAAACAATGTAAATGCAAAACGAATCACACTTTCTAACGGGTGATGTCTATTTGCAGTTGTTGTATCTACTTTATGATCTGTGTGATGCACCAAATGAATCATCCACAAAGGTTTTATTTTATGTTCTACAAAATGTGCCAAATACGCTCCAAAGAAGTCTAATAAAATTACGCCTAAAATTACATACAACCATAAAGGCATTTCTGGTAACCAATTAATAATTCCGAAATTATTAGTTTGCACCCAATCTGCAGATTTTAATAATAAGAATGCCAATGAAAAATTGATAATAATAGTTGTTGCTGTAAAAAAGAAATTTGGAAAAGCGTGTTTCCATTTTTTATAATCGAATTTAAAAAGTGGCAACGCGCCTTCTAAAATCCAAAAAAAGGTTATTCCGCCAACAAGCAGTAAACTTCTATGTAAAGACGGAATGGTTTCGAAATACTGTGTAATTGTTTCCAAATAAATATATTTTTTATAAAAATAAGAAAATTAAATAACTCTTAACTTCTTTAAGGTTTTATATGAAATTTTTGGTTATTTTTTTTAAAACTTTATCAAACATTTTGTATGTTTACTGAAATACATAGAAAATTGCCTAATTAAGTTAATTTTATACTTCAAAAAACTAGATTTGAGTTTCATAGATTAAATTTTTAAATAATTAAAAAGTTAAAGTAGTATAAAATAACAATATAAATTTTAAGAAATAATGAGCACGGTGGTAGAAAAAGCTTTAAAATTTGAAGAAACAAGTTTAAAAGCATTAACAACAAATCAAAGAATAATCATTTCAAGAGAAGCAAAAGAATTAATATTAAGCTTAAATGAAATCTATAAAGAAGAAAAAGATCCAGCAATAATGGATCTTATGAAGAGATTGACTTTAATAAAACAAAAAGTAGAAAAACGTTTAAAAGGTAAACCTACAAGCTCTTAAAAACGATAACTTAACTTCTTCTTTTCTTAACTTTTGACACCATAGGCAAACGTTTTTTCAACGCTTCAACAATCGTAAACGCAGCAGGACAAATTTCTGTATTACTTAATGTTAATTCTGTAATTTGAATAAACTTTTTTCTATTTGTATGTGGATATTCTGAACAGGCTTTTGGACGTACATCATAAATAAAACACGAGTTATCAGATTCGTCAAAAAAGGTGCAAGGTACAGATTTTAGTACCATAAAATCATCATCATCACGTTCTAAATACTGACCTTCAAAATCAACTACCTTCATTTTTAAATGCTTTGAAATCCGCTCAACATCTTTCTCTGTAAAAATTGGACTCGTTGTTTTACAACAGTTTCCACAAGACAAACAATCAGTTTTATTAAATTCAGCATCATGTAATTCTTGCATTATAACATCTAAATTTTTTGGCGTTCTTTTCTTAAGATTTAAAAAATATTTTTTACTCTCTTTTTTTGCTTCTTCTGCTAATTTTGGCAGTTCTTCTAAACGTTTATTCATGTCTTTCATACAAGTACAAAAATAAGAGTATTTCTAAGAAGAAACCTTTTAATTTTCATCTTTAAAATTTGAAAGAAAAAATGAAATAAAATATGTAATTTTGCACTTTAATTTTAAGAAACCAATGAGTATTCAAAACCATATAGAAGCTGCTGTAAAAAAAGGATTTTTAACTTTATACGATGCTGAAATTTCGTCTGTAGAATTTCAAGCAACTCGTAAAGAATTTGAAGGAGATATCACGGTGGTTGTTTTCCCAATGTTGCGATACAAAAAAGGAAATCCAGTTCAGATTGGAAATGATTTAGGGAATTACATTGTAGAAAACGTACAAGAAGTGACTCGTTTTAATGTGGTCAAAGGGTTTTTAAACTTAGTGATTGATGACTCTTTATATTTAAAATCTTTTGATGCGATTTATAACAATTCAACTTTTGGTTTTGTAAATCCATCAGAAAACGATGCTGTGTTGGTAGAATATTCTTCACCAAACACCAACAAACCATTGCACTTAGGACATGTTCGTAATAATTTATTAGGTTATGCTGTTGCAGAAATTTTAAAAGCATCAGGAAAAAAAGTGTATAAAACACAAATTATAAACGATCGTGGAATCCATATTTGCAAGTCGATGTTGGCTTGGCAAAAATTTGGCAACGGAGAAACTCCGACTTCAACAGGATTGAAAGGTGATAAACTGGTTGGAAATTATTATGTAAAGTTTGATCAAGAATATAAAAAGGAAGTTTCTCAATTAATATTAGAAGGAAAAACCGAAGAAGAAGCTAAAAAACAATCTCCAATACTTCAAGAAGCACAACAAATGCTGTTAAAATGGGAAGCTGGAAATAAAGAAATTGTTACACTTTGGAAAACTATGAATGCTTGGGTATATGCAGGATTTGACATCACTTATAAAAATTTAGGCGTTGATTTTGATTCGTATTATTACGAAAGCAATACGTATATATTAGGAAAAGACAATATTGAAGAAGGATTGAAAAATGGTGTTTTCTTCAAAAAAGAAGATGGTTCTGTTTGGATTGATTTAACCGAAGACGGATTGGACGAAAAAATTGTGTTGCGTTCTGACGGAACAGCGGTTTATATGACACAAGATATTGGAACTGCAGTGCAACGTTCTAAAGATTATCCAGATGTAAACGGAATGGTTTATACCGTTGGAAATGAACAAGAATATCATTTTAAAGTATTGTTTTTAATCTTACAAAAATTGGGTTATTCTTGGGCAGATCAATTATATCATTTGAGTTACGGAATGGTAGATTTACCTTCTGGAAAAATGAAATCTAGAGAAGGAACTGTTGTGGATGCTGATGAATTGATGATAGAAATGACTGACACGGCAAGAAGTTTATCGCAAGAATTAGGAAAACTAGAAGGCTATTCTGAAGAAGAAAAGGAAAGTTTGTATAAAACGATTGGTTTAGGCGCGTTGAAATATTACATTTTAAAAGTAGATCCTAGAAAGCGTATTTTATTTGATCCAAAAGAATCTGTAGATTTTCAAGGAAATACAGGACCTTTTATTCAATATACCTACGCAAGAATTCAGTCGATTTTAAGAAAAGCTACGTTTGATTTTTCTAAAGAGATAACTGATTTAGAATTGCATCCAAAAGAAAAAGAGTTGATTAAAATTATAGAAAATTATCCTGAAGTAATTCAGCAAGCAGCCGCAAATCATTCGCCTGCAATCATTGCAAATTACACGTATGATTTGGTAAAGGAATTCAATTCATTTTATCAAAATGTATCTATTTTAGGAGAAGAAAATCAAGATAAAAAAATAATCAGAGTACAATTGTCTAAAAAAGTAAGTGATATTATAAAATCTGCTTTCTCTTTATTAGGAATCAATGTTCCAGAAAGAATGTAAATCCCAGCTTAATCTTCCCTAAGGGAAGAAACTGTTGTGAAAAATCCTATCCTAGTCTTTCTAAAGAAAAGAAACTATTATGGAAAAAGTTAAATATAGTTTTAGTAAATAATAAAAGTTAGTAAATTTGCTTGCGTTAGGGATTGAAGTGACATCCTTTTTTACACATTGTAAATAAACTGTCATTACGAGGAAGTATGACGAAGTAATCTGTTTGGATTAAGAGATTGCTTCACTTTGTTCGCAATGACGTTGAAATTTAAAAAGTAAAAAAGATACAACGGAAAGCCTGCTTGAACGCCCAAAGAATTAAAAAATAAAGGATTAAAAGACTCAATACGTATTGAACTTTTAATTTTAAATCATTAAATAAAGAAACATGAAATACGATATCATTATTATAGGAAGTGGACCTGGAGGTTATGTTACAGCAATTAGAGCTTCGCAATTAGGCTTTAAAGTTGCAGTAGTTGAAAAAGAAAACTTAGGAGGAATCTGTTTAAATTGGGGATGTATTCCTACAAAAGCATTGTTAAAATCTGCTCAAGTTTATGATTATTTAAAACATGTTGATGACTACGGTTTAAAAGCAGAAGCAATTGATAAAGATTTTGAAGCAGTTATCAAAAGAAGTCGTGGTGTTGCAGACGGAATGAGCAAAGGTGTTCAGTTTTTAATGAAGAAAAACAAAATTGATGTTATCAATGGTTTTGGAAAGATAAAAACTGGTAAAAAAGTAGATGTAACTGCTGATGATAATTCTGTAACTGAATATAGTGCAGATCATATTATTATTGCTACTGGTGCTCGTTCTAGAGTATTGCCAAACTTACCACAAGATGGTAAAAAAGTAATTGGTTATAGAGAAGCAATGAGTTTGCCAACACAACCAAAATCTATGATTGTTGTAGGTTCTGGTGCCATTGGAGTTGAATTTGCTCATTTTTATAATTCAATGGGAACTGATGTAACTATTGTAGAGTTTTTACCAAATTTAGTGCCTTTAGAAGATAAAGATGTTTCAAAACAATTTGAACGTTCAATTAAAAAAGCAGGAATTAAAGTTATGACAAATTCTTCTGTAGAATCTGTTGACACTTCTGGCGATGGCGTTAAAGCAACTGTAAAAACTAAAAAAGGAGAAGAAATTCTAGAAGCGGATATCGTTTTGTCTGCAGTCGGAATTAAAACAAATATTGAAAGTATTGGGTTAGAAGATGTTGGAATTGTAACGGATAGAGATAAAATTTTAGTAAACGATTTTTACCAAACAAACATCCCTGGTTATTATGCAATTGGCGATGTGGTTCCTGGACCAGCATTGGCTCATGTTGCTTCTGCAGAAGGAATTACTTGTGTTGAAAAAATAGCTGGATTACATACAGAAGCAATTGACTACGGAAACATTCCTGGTTGTACATACGCAACTCCAGAAATTGCTTCTGTTGGAATGACTGAGGAACAAGCAAAAGAAGCTGGTTACGAATTAAAAGTGGGGAAATTTCCTTTCTCTGCATCTGGAAAAGCAAAAGCAGCTGGAACTCCAGATGGATTTGTAAAAGTTATTTTTGATGCTAAATATGGTGAATGGTTAGGGTGTCATATGATTGGTGCTGGAGTTACAGACATGATTGCTGAAGCGGTTTTAGGAAGAAAATTAGAAACTACAGGACATGAAGTTTTAAAATCAATTCATCCACATCCAACAATGAGCGAAGCCGTTATGGAAGCGGTTGCTGATGCGTATGATGAAGTGATTCATTTGTAATATTTTAGAAAAGAATATATTTACTTAAAACCGAAGTTTAACTGCTTCGGTTTTTTTATATTTGAAACTTCAATAATTTTTCATGAAAAAACTCGCTTTAACTTTATTCTTTCTTTTAAATTTTGGTTTTGGATTTAGTCAGCAAAAAGATATTTGGCATTATATAGAAAATGAGCAAGTAATTGCAGAAAACAAAGAAGATGCACACGCAAGTTTTACATCGTTTAGTTCTTTAAATGATTTAATTGATAACAAACGAACATATAAAAAATCGTTAAATGGAATTTGGAAGTTTAACTGGGTAAAAAATCCTGAGAATAGACCAACAGAGTTTATGAAACCTACTTATATTTTAAATGATTGGAAAGAAATCAAAGTTCCGTCTAATTGGGAAGTTGAAGGTTTTGGAACACCCATTTATGTAAATCATCAATACGAGTTCTCTGATTACAGATCCATGATTGCTGATGACATGGAATTGATTGATAAGATTTATCCGAAGAATCCGGGAAAAGTTCCACACACATACAATCCAGTTGGTTCATATCGCAGAGATTTTGAAATTGATAGCACTTGGACCAATAAAGAAATTTTCTTGCATATTGGTGCATTAAAATCTGGCGGATTTGTTTGGTTAAATGGTAGATGTATTGGCTATTCTCAAGGAAGCAAATTACCAAGCGAATTTAATATCACCAAAGCTGCAAAAACAGGAAAAAACACCATTGCAATTCAAATTTTTAGATGGACAGATGGAAGTTATTTAGAGGCACAAGATTTTTGGAGAATTAGCGGAATTGAACGCGATGTTTATATATATGCACAACCAACAATTCGGATTCAAGATATAGACATCCAAGCAACTTTAGACAATACATTTACAGAAGGTTTTTTAGACGTTAGCGTAGATTTTCAAAATCATGAGAAATACAATAAAGAACTTTTTGTTTTATATCAATTGTTTGATGAAGACAATTATCTAATTGCAGAACAACAAAATAATACTGCTGTTTCTCCTAAATTTCGTAAAACTTCAAGCTTTTCAACCAATGTGATTCGTCCAAAAAAATGGAGTGCAGAACATCCTAACTTATATACCTTAAGAATTACAACAAAAGATACCGGTAAAAAAATAGTTGAAGTTACAGAGCAAAAAATTGGTTTTAGAAAAGTAGAAATCACCAACGGATTGTTATTGGTTAATGGACAACGAATTACCTTAAAAGGCGTAAATGCACACGAGGCAAATCCAGAAACTGGTCATGTAATGAGTGAAGAATTGATGTTAAAAGACATAAGAATGTGGAAAGAAAATAATATCAATGCTGTTCGTTTAAGTCATTATCCAAGAGCGAGTCGTTTTTATGAATTGTGCGATCTCTACGGAATTTATGTAGTTGATGAAGCCAATATAGAATCGCACGGAATGTATTATGGAAAATATTCTTTGGCTAAAAAAGAAAACTGGGGAAAAGCATCTATTGACAGAATGTTACGAATGGTGGAACGAGATAAAAATCACCCTTCCGTAATTATTTGGTCTATGGGAAATGAAGCCGGAAATGGAATTGTTTTTTACGATGGTTATGAAGCTATTAAAAAACTAGACAAAAGTAAAAGACCTGTTCAATACGAAAGAACATACAAATCTGACAACAATTTATATAATATGGATTGGAATACAGATATTATTGTACCACAATATCCTTCACCAAAAACTTTTGAAACTATTGGGAAAAAGAAAACCGATAGACCATTTATTCCGAGTGAGTATGCGCACTCAATGGGAAATAGTACAGGAAATTTTGCAGATTATTGGGAGATTATAGAAAAATATGATCATCTACAAGGTGGTTTTATTTGGGATTGGGTAGATCAGTCTATTTGGAAAACCAATAAAAAAGGGGAACGTTTTTATGCCTATGGTGGAGATTTTGGAAAAAATATGCCAACCGATAATTCGTTTTTAAATAACGGAATTGTTTTTCCCGATAGAGCTCCTAAACCAGCTTTATACGAGGTTAAAAAAGCACAGGAATATATTAATTTTAAAGATGTTGGTACAAGCGAAAATAAAGAGAAAATTATTAATATTGAAAACTTATATGATTTTACGAACTTAAATCAATTTGATTTTAAAGTCGTAATTAAAGCGAATGGAAAGGTTTTAAAAACCATCAACCAAATTGACATTAATGTTGAAGCGCATCAAAATAAAGATATTTTAATTTCTCTAAACGGTATTAATTTTAAAGAAAATACAGAATATTTTTTAGAGTTATCAACAACCACAAAAAATAAATGGGGTTTATTACCAAAAAACTTTGAAGTTGCAAAAGAACAAATTTATTTAAGTCAAAAATTTAAGAAAAAAGAAATTAAAGTTGATAATGGTTGGTATTTAAAATCCACTGACAACAACTCTAGTTTTATTATTTTTAATAATTATATAAAAGTGGCTTTTGATAAAAAGAAAGGAAATATTACTTCATACATTTATAAGAAACAAGAATATATCCATGCTAAAAAAGGACCACAAATAAATTTTTGGAGAGCACCAACAGATAATGATTTAGGAAATAGAATGCAAGACGAAAATATCGGTTGGAAAAACGCTACATTAAATGCTAATGTTGTCAATTTTGAATATAAAAAAATAGACAACAATTTAATGCAAGTAATTGTTAGCTATGAATTACCTGTTGTAAAAACTACAAATACAACTATATATACCGTTAATGGAAATGGTGTTGTTAAAATAGAAAACTCTCTTGATACATCTACATATAAAGCAGATATTCCAAGAATTGGAATGCGAATGGAAATACCAAAAGAATTTAACGAAGTAACTTATTATGGACGTGGTCCTTGGGAAAATTACCAAGACAGAAAAACATCAACATTTGTAGATGTTTTTAAAACGACAGTTTCTGATTTTTATGTTCCTTATGTACGTCCGCAAGAAAACGGAAACAGAACCGATGTACGTTGGATGGCATTAATGAATTCTGAAGAAAACGGCTTGTTAATTTCTTCCCCATCGCAAAAAGGATTGAGTATTTCTGCCTTACACATGCCAAATGAAGATTTTGATATTACAAATGATTTAAACTATTCTAAAGAAAATAAAAATGCTAACTTCAGTAAACATATAACAGATATTAAAGAGCAAAACTTAGTGCAATTAAATATTGATTTTGCACAACGTGCTTTAGGTGGCGATAATAGCTGGGGAGCAAAACCACAAGAAAAGTATCAATTAAAAAGTAATAAAAAACATTCGTATTCTTTTTATTTAATTCCGTTTACAAGCGGAACAACAGAGAAATTTGTAGAATTACAACAGCAATTTAAATAATGGCAATTACTACAAATCAAAAAAAAGAAACATTTAAAGCATTGGCAATTGCTACTGTAAAAATTACCATAACTGGAATTGTAATTGGTGTTTTTCACGAATATGATTTTTGGGTTGGATTATTATTATTTGTTCGATTAATAGCCTTTTTATTTAAGAATTATTATAAAACAACTTCTAAAAATTGGGTTTTATTAGCAGGAATGATTATCACAGGAATTCTAGGGATTTCTGCAGAGATTTGGGGTGTGGAAAATGCTTTTTGGGAATATCATGACTTGACAAACAATAGGCAATTACCATATTGGTTGCCTTTTGCATGGATGTTTGCTTTTCGATTTATTTATCAGTTAGAAAGCAAATTAATAGTTTCATTGCATTTAAAAAAGATGAGCCACAAAACTTGGTTAGCCATTTTTATTACAGCATTTTTTCCAGCTTATGGAGAAGTAATTACAATTAACTTAGGTGTTTGGACCTATTCTTGGCCGTATCAATTTTTAGGCGTTCCATTATATGCCGTTATAGCTTTGGTTGCTTTGCATATGGGAATCAATTTTATGTTGAGTCTTTGGGTAAAAAAGAAACAAATAAAAGATCCGATTTTTATAAACCAAGATTAATTTTGATAACTCCAAGCAATAATTCTTGTTACTTTATTTCCTTGATGCATTGGAATTACTTTAAAAGTTGTTGTTCCTAATTTTTTTGCTGATTTCTGTAAACTTTCTATGTTCTCTTTTTTAGAAACTAAACTTGTAAACCAAGTTACTTGCTTTTTATACAAAGAACTTTGGTATAAATAATTGTGCAAAAAAGCTTTTTCTCCGCCAACATACCACAACTCGTTATTATTTCCGGCAAAATTACGTATTGCATTTGTTCCTAAATTTCGAGTTTTTCTTCTGTTTGCTCCTCTTGCTTCCTCTGCTGATTTATAAAACGGCGGATTACACATTGCTGCTGTAAAAGTATCTTCTGGTTCAATAATTCCAGTCAAAATATTATTTTCATCAAACTGCTGACGTAATAAAATTTGTGGATCCAACTCATTATCATCAATAATATCTTGAGCGGAGTCTAACGAATCTAAATCAATGTCGGTTCCAACAAATTTCCAGCCATAAACAGCATTTCCTAATAACGGATAAATACACGTTGCACCAGTCCCAATATCTAAAATTGAAACATTTTTTTTATCTTTTAATAAATCATTTAAATGATGAATATAATCTACTCTTCCTGGAATTGGCGGGCATAAATTTTCGTCAGGAAAGTTCCAAACAGAAATTTTATCATAAGTAAATAATAAAGCTTTGTTTAATTCCTTTACAGCTTTTGGATTTGAAAAATCAATGGTAATTGCATCAAATTCATTTTTAGTAACAAACTCTTTTAGCAGAGGATTTTTATTGATTAAATCATCAAAATTATATCCTTTATTAAATTTGTTTTTAGAATGAAGCCCTTTTTCTTTCATATCAATTGTTATTGCGAGGAACGAAGCATTTTTTTAATAAAATTGCTAATTTAAATAAGATTGCTACGTCATTCTTCCTCACAATGACTGAGAATATAAATTCTTATAATTCTAAAATTGTAAACTCCAGATCTAATGGGTTTAATGATTCCTTTAAAGCATCTATAAATGCATCGCCATATTCTAAATAATATTCAGAGAAATTTCGCTGACGTTCTTCTAAACTATCATTCGGGAATAATTGTGTTTTTAATTCAGTAATTCTAGTTACCAAATTGTGTTGACGTCTTTTTTCTGCTCTTAACAAACGTTTCTCTAAATTATCTAATCCATTTAATTGCTTTTTCTCTTGTGCACTTACTGCGCCAACAAAAGATTCATCTGTTTGGTTAGCCACTCTTCTTAATGCTAAAAATTGTTGTTCTAACAAAGTTTTTGCATCTAAAAAATGAAATGCAATTTCTGAGTTTTCATTGATTTTTAGTTTTAATAAATCATCTTTTTTTAAGAACAATTCTTCAGTAGAAATATTTAAGTTATCTAGTTTTTTCTGTAGTTTGGTAGAAATCACTTGAACAGAATTACGCAAAACTAAAATAGGGAAAGGAATTTTTACTTTATTAAAATAACCTTCTAACTCTAACCAATACGCTAATTCTCCACCACCACCAATATAGGCTAAATTTGGTAAAATAACTTCTTGATATAAAGGTCGCATAATTACATTTGGTGAAAATAATTGAGGATTTTCTTTTACTTCTTGTAGAATTTCTTCTTTGGAGAAGGTAATTTCTGTGTTGTTTACTTTGTAGATTTCATCTTCAAAAATAATACGTTCTCTAGAGTTTTCTCTTAAATAAAATAAATTGATTTCTCTAGGTTTTACTTGTACTTTATAATTTTTTTCTAATGTTTTTATGGTGTTTGTAACTGTATTAAAAGAAATTTGTTCTTGTAATTCTTGTACAACAAATGGAGTAAACAATTGCTTTAATTGTTTGTCATCTCCATCAACAATTACCAATCCGTATTTAGAAAAAAGTTGATTTGCGATATACCTTGTTGCTTCTGTTAATGTATTGTGTTCTACATATCCTTTTGTAAATAAATTTCTTAAGAAAGCTGCATTTCTAGTGGTTCCTAACTGAGAAGAAAACTGCTCGAAAACTGCTTTCAATCCTTCAGTATCGAAATGCCCTACAGCTCCACCATCATTTCTTTTCCACTGTATTTTATTGTTTTTGAAATTAAAATAATTGATTTCATCAAAATCATGATCCTCAGTTGCCATCCAATAAACTGGGACAAAATTATCTGCAGGAAATTGTTCTTTTAATTCTTCAGCTAAATTAATTGTAGAAATAATTTTATACAAAAAATACAACGGCCCAGTAAATAAATTTAATTGATGACCTGTTGTTACGGTAAATGTATTTGCATTAGATAAAGAATTAATATTCACTTGTGTTTCTTCAGAAATAGCAACTGATTTGTATTGATTTTTTAAAGCAGAAATCAACACTTTTCTAGCTTCTAAAGAAAAAGAAGTTCTTTTTTCTTCTAACTGATTTTTAAATCCGTTGATATCTGGAAAATTATTATAAAATGGTTTTATAGTTTTTTTTTGCTCTAAATAATCAACCATGGTTTTAGAGAAGAAACCTGTTTTTTGAAAAGGAATTTGAGTAACTTTCATCTATAAAAGGCTCTCTTTATACAAGTTAAACAAAACATTTATAGATGCATTGAAGTTTAAACAATCACAATCACTTTTCATATCAGAAGTCATTTAAAAATATTTTTTATAAAAATACAATTTTTTGACGATTGGTCGAAATGGATAAATTAATCTAACAAATTTTTAACGCTTTTTTATTCTAGAAAGGATTTGTTCTCTCATTATTTTCAATCTAAAGTAATATGGTAGCATTTATTTGTTGGCTTCAATCATTTGCCCAAATTGAGGAATCTATTTTTGCATAAAAAAAAGGTTGTAATTTAAATTATAACCTTTTTTAAATTCCTGTCCCGTCCTAAAATAAGTTGACATAAAATCAACCTATTTCAGGACGACTCATCCTGTTAGATTAAGAACATGTTAATGATAGCAATATAACTTTGAGTCTTTTTATTTCTGCTTCATTACCAGGACAATTTTCAGCGAGACTAATGTAATCATTTATAGCTGTTCTATAAGTATTACATTTTACTGATGAATTTTGATCTGAGTTATACACAATCGCTGCATCTCCTATTACTTTAGAAGCAGCAGTAACTTTTGCCTCCTTGCATGAAGTTAAATCATCTATACTACCTCCACCACTGCTACTACTACAGGCAAAAAAGATAAATGTACTACTTAATAAAATGAAGCTTAAAAATAAATTTTTATTTGTTTTCATGATTTTTTTAAAATTTGTTACACAAATTTACATAAATAATTTTAAGAATCTAGCAATCAATATGTTTGATTTTTATGTAAAATCATCAAAAACATACTTTTAAAACAAGTATCCTAAGCAATCTAACAAATTTTTAACGCTTTCTTAGTTGTAAAATTTGATATCTTAATAATTACAAGTAGATTTGAAAAACGTAATCAAAAATTATCAATAAAATGAAGCACAAGTCAATTCTCTTTATTTTCATTTCAATTATCTCATTTCAACTAACTGCACAAAAACTACAAACACCAAGTGAGTTTTTAGGGTATAAATTAGGTTCTCGTTTTACAAGACACCATAAAGTAGTTGATTATTTTAAATACATTTCTAAAAATTCAAATAAAGTAAAATTTCAAGAATACGGAAAAACAAACGAGTTAAGAACCTTAGCAGTTGTGTATGTTTCATCAGCAAGTAACATTAAAAATTTAGAGACTATTCGTAAACAACATTTAACAAATGCTGGCATCGATAACACTTCTGAATTAAAAGATAAATCGATTGTTTGGTTGAGTTATAATGTGCATGGAAACGAAGCTTCTTCTACAGAAGCATCTATGTTAACATTGTATAAATTAATTACTGAAAACGAAAGCTATCTAGAAAACACCATTATAATTATGGATCCATGCATTAATCCTGATGGTAGAGATCGATATGCAAATTGGTACAATCAAGTTGTGGCTTTCCCAAACAATATAAATCCTGATGCTAGAGAACATAGAGAACCTTGGCCAGGCGGAAGAGCAAATCATTATTTATTTGATTTAAATAGAGATTGGGCTTGGGCAACACAAATAGAAACACAACAACGTTTAAAGATTTATAATAAATGGTTACCACATATTCATGTCGATTTTCATGAGCAAGGCATTAATAACCCGTATTATTTTGCGCCAGCTGTAGAACCTTATCACGAAGTAATAACAGATTGGCAACGTAACTTTCAAACGCAAATTGGAAAAAATCATGCTAAGTATTTCGATAAAAATGGCTGGTATTATTTCACAAAAGAAAGTTTTGATTTATTATACCCAAGTTATGGAGATTCTTACCCAACATATGTTGGTAGTATTGGAATGACATATGAACAAGCTGGACACGGACGCGCTGGATTAGGAATTACCAAAGCAGACGGAGAAAATTTAACACTTTGGGATCGTTTAATTCACCATACAACTTCTGGGATTTCTACAGTAGAAATGGCCTCAAAAAATACTAGTAAAATTAATAATGAGTTTAAAAAGTATTTTAATCTAAAAGACTTTAAATACAAAAGTTATGTTTTACAAGGAAACAAAAGTAAAACCAATAAACTAATTGAGTTGTTAGACAGACACGAAATTAAATATGGTTTTGCTCAAGGAAAATCATCTTCTGGATATGATTATGACACAAGATTAAAAGGAAACATAAAAACTTCTTCTAGTGATTTGGTTATTTCTACAAATCAACCAAAAGGAAGATTAATAAAAGCATTGTTTGAACCTGTTGCAAAATTAAGCGATTCTATTACTTATGATATTACAGCATGGTCTTTACCGTATGCTTATGGATTTAACGCAATTGCTAGTGAAAAATTAGTAGCAGCAAGTTCAAGAAAAAAACAATCAAATTTGTCAACCCCAAATTTTAATGCATATGCTTACACGTTTGAGTGGAATCATATTTCTGATGCAGCTTTATTATCTGATATCTTAAAGCAAAATTTTAGAGTTCGTTTTAATAAAAAAGAAATGATTAATTCTGGTAAAAAGTTAAAAACTGGAAGTTTAATTGTTACTAGAGGAGATAATAAACATATCAAAAACTTTGACCAAACAATAGTATTAATTGCAAATAGGCATCACAAATTTGCAAATTCAATAAATACAGGTTTTTCTACCAAAGGGCCAGATATGGGATCATCTGATGTTAGAGAAATTAAAAATCAAAAAATTGCTGTACTTTCTGGAAAAAGTACATCTTCTTTAAGTTATGGAGAAGTTCAATATTTCTTCGAACAGGAAATTAAGTATCCATATACCGCAATTAATACAGATAATTTTTCTGCAAATATGCTAGATGAGTATCACACATTGATAATTCCGAATGGATATTATAGTGGATTGTTTTCTAAAAGCAAATTAGATAAATTAACTTCTTGGATAAAAAGTGGGGGAAAAGTAATTGCTATAGGAAATGCCAATAGTATTTTTGAAAATAAAAAAGGGTTTGGATTAAAATCTAAATCTGATAAAGACGATAAAGATGAATCTGATGAAGACGTTGAGTTGATCGATTATGAAAATTTAGATAGAGAAAGTATTTCTAAAAGCATTACTGGTGCAATTTTTAAAACAAAAATAGACAATTCTCACCCATTAGGTTTTGGATATAGCGATTCTTACTTTACGTTAAAGCAAGGAACTAAATCATATGACTATTTAGAAGATGGTTATAATGTAGTTCGTTTAGAAGACAATACCGCTTTTTCTGGTTTTGTAGGAAGTAAAGCAGATAAATATTTATCTAAATCATTAATTTTTGGTGAAGAAAATGTTGGTAGAGGAAGTGTAATTTACATGATAGATAACCCTTTATTTAGAGCATTCTGGGATAATGGTAAATTATTTTTTGCAAATGCATTGTTCTATACAAACCCAAGTATGAAAAAACTATAATTATTCTTAGAGCGAAGTCAAGATTTCTTGACTCCGCTTCAAGTTGAAAAGGCTCTCTAATTTTGATTCATTATTTGTTGAAATTTCTTTGAATTTGAGAAAATCAGATTTTTAATTCGTGTATTTTAAATATATAATTGCAGACAGAATTATAAAAGATTATTTTTTTATGTTAGTTGTATATTAAATAGTTAGCTCTTATCTTTTTAAACTTAGACAACCCTTTTTCCCAAGATTTTTTTATATTTTTTTCTGAAACTCCGTTTTCAATTTGTTTTTGAAGTTTTGTGTTTCCTGCATGAATTGTAAAGGTTTTGCCGAAGAATTTTTCTGTTTTTGGTGTTTTTTGATACGCATCAAAGATCCATTCTAAATTTATGGAACTCAGTTTTTTAGTATTGCTTAAATCAACGCCATAACTAAGTTTGTCTTTTTGCTTTGGATATTTTGAACCAAAATTTGGTTTTGGAGTGTAGCTAAAATCACTTTTCGGAAAAAATGAGGCTCCATATCTTTGAAACTGAAATTCTGTTCCTCTGCCAGCATTAATAGTTGTTCCTTCAAAAAAACCTAAACTTGGATACAAGTTTATAGATTTGTCATTTGGTAAATTTGGTGAAGGTCTTATTGGTAAACTGTAGGTTGAATTGTGAGAATAATTTTTCAACGGAATAACCGTTAAATCAACTTTAATTCCATTTTTCAACCATTTTTCTCCGTTTATCATTTGTCCGTATTCACCAATCGTCATTCCATAAACAACCGGAACAGGGTGCATTCCTAAAAAACTTTTGTGTTTCATTTCTAAAATTGGACCATCAATATAATGTCCATTCGGATTTGGTCTATCTAAAACAATAACAGGAATTCCATTTTCTGCAGCAGCTTCCATCACATAATGTAATGAAGAAATATAGGTGTAAAACCGTACACCAACATCTTGAATATCAAAAACAATAACATCAATTCCTTTTAATTGTTCTGCTCTTGGTTTTTTGTTTTTTCCATGTAATGATAAAATTGGTAAACCAGTTTTAGTATCAAAACCATCTTTTATAAGCTCGCCAGCATCTGCTTTTCCTCTAAAACCATGTTCAGGAGCAAAAACTTTTTTCACCCTAATATTTAAAGAAAGTAAACTATCAACTAAATGAACAAATTCTCTTTTCTTTTTTCTCTTTTCTTTTTTCTCAATAACAGATGTTTGATTTGCAACAACAGCAATGTTTTTTCCTTTTAATAAGCTTAAATACAACTCTGTTTGTTCTGCTGCGACTTTAATTTTTGTAGAATTTTGTGCACAAGAAGTCAAACTAAAACAAATGCATGAAAATAAGATTAAATATGTACTTTTGAAACGAACTAATGGAATCATAAAATTGAATTACGAGTTATTTATAGCTAAACGGATTATTGCTGGTAAAGAGTATAAAAATAGCATTTCATCGCCAATAATAAAAATTGCAATTACAGCAATTGCATTAGGAATTATTATTATGATGATTTCTATTGCTACAGGAAGTGGAATGCAACATAAAATTAGAGATAAAATTTCTGGTTTTAAAGGTCATATTCAAATTACAAATTATGATGACAATAACTCCGAAGTTTCTATTACTCCAATTGATAAAAATCAAGATTTTTATCCAGAATTTAAAAATGTTGAAGGGATAAAGAAAGTACAAATATTTGCCAATAAAGCAGGACTGATAAGAACTGCAACCGATTTTGAAGGTATTGTTTTTAAAGGTATTGATAAAGATTACGATTGGTCTTTTTTTACAGAATATTTAGTAGAAGGAAAGTTACCAAATTTTAATCAGCAAAGAAATAGAGATGTACTATTGTCTAAAACTTTGCTAAATAGATTGCACTTAAAACTACACGATACAATTAATGTTTTTTTCTTAAAATCGACAAAAAATAAAGCACCAAGCAGATACAAATTAGTGATTTCAGGAATTTATGATACTGGTTTTAATCAGTTTGATAAAAACATGATGATTGGCGATATTAGAGAAATTCAACGTTTAAATAAATGGAACGAAAATCAAATTGGTGGTTTTGAAGTGTTGATCGATAATTTTGACGACATCAAGCAAAAAGGAGATGAAGTATATGCAGCAATTGGATCTACTTTAAATAGTAATACCATTGAAGACAGTTATCAGTTTATTTTTGAGTGGATAGAATTGTTTGATAATAATGTGTGGTTTATTATCGGAATAATGATTTTAGTTGCCAGTATAAATATGATTACCGCTTTATTGGTTTTAATTTTAGAGCGAGTTCAAATGGTTGGAATCTTAAAAGCACTAGGAAGTGATAATTGGAGCATCCGTAAAATCTTTTTATACAACGCTAGTTATTTAATTTTAAAAGGATTGTTTTGGGGAAATTTAATTGGAATCATAGTTCTGGTTTTACAACAACAATTTGGATTTATTACACTAGATCCATCAACGTATTACGTATCTACTGTTCCTGTTGATATTAGTATTTTTGCAATTTTAGCATTAAATATTGGAACCTTAATTTTATGCTTTTTAATGTTGATTATTCCTTCATATATTATTACTAAAATCAACCCATCTAAATCTATACAGTTTGCATAAATTTGTTTTTTTAAAACAGGAATTTTATTAAACAATTTCTCTTAAATATTTTGTTTCTTTGCACAATAATTTAAGAAGATGAAACTTCCATAACGAGAGTTCAGTACCTAAGAGAGTGACTGCTTGGAAGCTACATGTGACCAATAAAAGATAAGTAAAATAGACACATGAAATACGCAAAAAATATATTAGAAACTATTGGAAATACTCCCTTAGTACAATTAAATTCTGTTACAAAAGAGATAGATGCCTTAGTGTTAGCGAAAGTAGAAACATTTAATCCAGGAAACTCTGTAAAAGATAGAATGGCTTTAAAAATGATTGAAGATGCTGAAGCTGATGGGAGATTACAACCAGGAGGAACAATTATTGAAGGAACTTCTGGAAATACTGGAATGGGATTGGCATTGGCTGCAATTATAAAAGGCTACAAATGTATTTTTGTAATTTCTGACAAACAATCAAAAGAAAAAATGGATATTTTGCGTGCAGTTGGAGCAGAAGTAGTTGTGTGCCCAACAAACGTAGAACCAGATGATCCACGTTCTTATTATTCAGTTTCAAAAAGATTAGGTGCTGAAACTCCAAATTCTTGGTATGTAAATCAGTATGATAATCCGTCAAATGCCTTGGCGCATTATGAGCAAACTGCACCAGAAATTTGGGAACAAACTGATGGGAAAATAACGCATTTTGTTGTTGGAGTAGGAACTGGAGGGACGATTTCTGGAATCGGAAAATATTTAAAAGAGAAGAATCCAAACATTAAAATTTGGGGAATTGACACGTATGGTTCTGTGTTTAAAAAATACCATGAAACTGGTATTTTTGATGAAAATGAAATTTATCCATACATCACAGAAGGAATTGGCGAAGATATTTTACCAAAAAATGTAGATTTTTCTATCATTGATGGTTTTACAAAAGTAACCGATAAAGACGCCGCTGTTTATACACGTAAAATTGCTAAAGAAGAAGGGATTTTTGTTGGTAATTCTGCGGGTTCTGCAATTAAAGGATTGTTACAATTAAAAGAACATTTCACAAAAGATGATGTTGTTGTGGTTTTGTTTCACGATCACGGAAGTAGATATGTTGGTAAAATGTTTAATGATGAATGGATGCGTGAGCGTGGATTTTTAGATGAAGAAATAACTACAGCAGCAGATTTAATAAAAGGTCATATTGGTAAACCGTTGGTTTCTGTAAAAACAGAAGAGTTGGTTTCTCATGCAATTGAGAGAATGAAAGAATTTAAAATTTCTCAAATTCCGGTTGAAGATGTAAATGGGTTTGTAGGATCTTTAGATGAAACAGATTTGTTAAGAAGTTATTTACAAGACACAAACATTGCAGATAAACCAATAAAAGATGTTATGGGAGCAAAATATCCTGTGGTAAAGACAACAGCTTCAATTGTAGATGTTTCTAAGCTAATTACAAAAGAGAATCAAGCTGTATTGGTAGCTTTAGAAAACGGGAAATTTAGTATTATAACTAAGCACGATATTATTAGTGCTATTTAGATAAAAGGAATTTTTAAAAAGTAAAAATCCCGTCTTTTTCAAGGCAGGATTTTTTAACTAACTAATTCAAATATTTACACAATGAAAACAAGTCTCTCACATTTGTCTTCGTTTTTCTATTTTACAAATCCTGTGCCAAAATGAATTTTTCTTTAAAAAAAAGTTAAATAAATATGATTTTTACATTTAATTAACATTTAAAGCAGAATAATTGAGGAATATTTAAGGCTTGTGTGTTTTTTATTGAGGATAACTCAATGATTTCTGCAGATTTTTATAAAAACGAAAAGGACTAAAAATATATTTCTTGTCTGTTCGAGCTCAGTCGAGAACTCAATAGATATTATAGGTTAAATTTATCTCGACTCCGCTCGATGTGACACCTTAGAGTTTTTAATACTTTTATTTAATAATTGGTATTTAAAATCTATTTAGCGTGTTTATGCGCTTTGTAAGAAGAACGTACTAACGCGCCACTTTCTACATACATAAAGCCCATTTCTAATCCTAGAGTTTCATATTTTTTAAACTGATCTGGAGTGATAAACTCTTTTACAGGTAAATGTTTTTTACTTGGCTGCAAGTATTGCCCAATTGTAATTACATCTAAACCAACATTGCGTAAATCTTTCATAGTTTGAATTACTTCTTCTTCGGTTTCTCCTAAACCTAGCATAATGCCAGATTTGGTGCGCATACCGTTTTCTTTTAAGTATTTTAAAACACCTAAACTTCTGTCGTATTTTGCTTGAATCCGAACTTCTCTAGTCAATCTACGAACAGTTTCTACATTATGAGAAACTACTTCTGGAGCAACGTTGATAATTCTATCTATTAATTTTTCGTTTCCTTGAAAATCAGGAATTAATGTTTCTAATGTTGTATTCGGATTTGCTCTACGAACAGCATTTACTGTTTCTGCCCAAATAATTGAACCTCCATCTTTTAAATCATCTCTATCTACAGAAGTTAAAACGGCGTGTTTAATGCTCATTAATTTTATAGAACGCGCCACTTTTTCTGGTTCGTCCCATTCAACCGTTTCTGGTCTTCCAGTTTTTACGCCACAAAATCCACAAGAACGTGTACAAATATTTCCTAAAATCATAAATGTTGCAGTTCCTTCTCCCCAACATTCTCCCATGTTTGGGCAACTTCCACTTGTACAAATAGTATTTAATTTATACTTATCAACCAAACTACGAAGCTCTGTGTATTTTTTACCAACAGGTAATTTTACACGTAACCATTTTGGTTTTTTTACTTTTTCTGAAAGTATTGCTGATTCGTTTATCATGCGAAATAAATATTGAAGTGCAAAGTTACAAAGAAAAGGATTATAAATTCATTAAAAACCAAACACTAAAACCAATTAAAAAAACAATTCCAAACCAACTTAAAATTTTTAAATAAATATTTGGTCGATGTTCTTTTGGAGTATGTTTTCCTGAGATTAAAACATAATTAAGAATGGCGTAAAACGGAGCAGTTAGAAAGGACAAAATAGTTGCTACCTTAACTAATAAACCCATATTATTCATAAAAAAATGCAAAATGATAAACGTGCCAAAAGCTAAAAACAGAATCCAAAACCAATAATTGAATTTTGTTTTTTTATCAAAAAGTAATTCGGTTGTTTTTGTCATGGCTCTTGGCGATGCATCTAAAGTTGTAATAGTGGTGCTAAACATGGTTGTAAATGCAGCAGCACCAATTAAAATATAAGAGTAATCTCCAAGGTTTTCTGTATAGAGATGTATTAATTGTGACGCAAAAACACTTCCGTTATTTGAAAAAGTTTCACCAGAATTAAACATAACTAAAGCTCCTAATATCACAAAACAAACTCCTAAAAAAAGTGTACCCAAATAACCAATATTAAAATCAAATATTGCTTGGCTTGGTTTTGTTTTTAAATGCGTGGTTTTGTCTTTTTCTAAAGTCCAAAGTGAATGCCAAACAGAAATATCTAATGGCGCGGGCATCCAACCTAAAAATGCAATTAAAAATGTAATTTCTAAGGTGCCGCTTGGTAAAATTTGTACAAAATTAAATGTTTCTTTGGTGCTAAATAATGCAATAATAACAGCAATTATAGTACTTATGGTTAATAAAATAATGATATATTTCATTAAATTATCTAATAGTTTATATTTACCAATGATTAAAATTAAGACACTAATAACGATGATTGTAACAGACCATAATACCAAATTGTTTGAGAAACCAAATAATTGAGAAGCAATTCCAGCAGTAACAATGGTAACCGCAGATTGGATGGTAAACATGGTTGCAAAATTGATGATGTAATATGCTATTAAAACTGATTTTCCAAGTTTTTTGTAACCATCTAACAAAGATTCTCCAGTTGCTGCTGCATAACGAGGACCAAATTGAAAAAATGGATATTTGAATAAATGCACCAATAATAATGCCCATAATAAACCAAATCCAAAATCTGCTCCAGCTTTGGTAGATTGCACCAAATGTGAAACCCCAATTGCAGCTCCAGCAAATAACAAACCTGGACCCAAAGAATTTAGAAATGATTTTTTCATTTTTAAGATCTTTTTATAATCTCAGCTAGCAACTTTTTGGCACGCAATAACTTTACTTTTACATTATTTATAGATTCCCCAATTTCAATTGAGATTTCTTTATAACTCAATTCTTGGAAATAACGTAGATTAATTATTTCTTGATATTTTGGCTTTAACTGCTTGATGTCTTTTAGCAATTTTGCTAAATTTTGTTCTGTAATTATTTTATCTTCTGGTGTTGGGTTGTCATCAATAACTTCATAAATTTCTGCATTCTTTACTTTGTAAGATTCTGCTAGAATGGATGAATTATTTTTGCGCAATGTATCAATATGTATGTTCTTTGAAATGGTAATTAACCACGTTTTAAATTTGTATTTTTCATCATACGAATCAATTTTATCAAAAGCTCTTGAGAAAGTTTGAATGGTAATATCTTCTGCATCATTTTCATTTTGATGTTTTTTTAGTTGAAAATTATGTACGCTGTTCCAAAAATTATCTAATAAAATATTAAAAGCTAGTTGATTGCCTTGTTTTGCTTTTTTGATGGTTTGTAGTAGTTTGTCTCCTTTTATTATTTCCAATGTGTAGGTTTTGAAAAAGTATTGGAGATAAAGATACTAAATTGAAATAAAAGAAGAAATACGTCTAAAAATGGTAAAAAGAAAACTAATTTTCTTTCTTTCATTTTTTTTGCAGAAACTCCAAAGACAAGATAAAATGTGATAAAATAGATAGTAACAATTGGAGTAATTATTTTCCAACTCATTAAAAAGAAAAGGAGTATTGTAGAGAAATAAAACAAAAATTTACTCATAAAAAATAGCCCTAAAAAAAATTGATGTTTAAATTTATAATAAGTAGATGTTGAAACGTGTCTTCTTTTTTGACGAAACCATTCTTTAAGTGTTAATGGCGGATTAGAAACAGTAAAACTTTCTGGATTTAAAGTAAAAGATGTGTTGTTTTTTGTTGCTGCTTCTTGAATAAATAAATCATCATCACCAGATCTTACTTGAATGTGTTTTATAAATCCGTTTGTTTTAAAAAATTCACTTTTTGTATACGCTAAGTTTCTGCCAACACCCATATAAGGCGATCCCAATTTTGCGTAACTAAAATATTGAATTGCAGTTAATAAGGTTTCAAAGCGAACTAATAAATTGACAAAAGTTTTTCTAGTTCTATATTTTCCGTAACCCAAAACAATTGTTTTAGATTTAGAAAATTGCTGAACCATAGTTTGAATCCACAACTTAGAAACGGGTTTGCAATCTGCATCTGTAAATAACAAATGTTCATTTTTTGCAGCTTTAATTCCGAGTGTTAATGCATATTTTTTATTTCCCCAAAAAGCTTCATTATTTTTTACGTTTACAATTTTAATGTTTGCGTGTTTTTCTTTAAAAGATTGCATTATTTCTAAAGTATCATCAGAAGACGCATCGTTAATTAAAACAATTTCGAAATCAGCATATTGTTGCTTGATGATATTTGGTAAAAACGTTTGTAAATTTTGCTCTTCGTTTTTAGCGCAAATGATCACAGAAACAGGAATTTGCTCAATTGATTTTTTCTTTTTTTTTACAAATAAAATTGTAGAAAAGCAAATAAAATAAAGAAGTTGAATGGCAGTTGTTGCTACTAAAATGTAGAAAATAACTGTAATAATCATCCTTTAAAAATCAATTAATTGTGTTCCGGTTCTGCACAAGTATCAAATTGATCTGGAGTTTTTCCACAAAACCCACAAGATTCTCCAGATTCGTTTAACATTGGGTTTTGACTTGCACAAGTTCCTGCAAATTTTCCGTCTTTTTTAGCCCAAATTTTAATGGCAATTCCAGCAAAAGCTAATCCTAATAAACCTATGGTAAGTAAAACAAGTTTCATTGTATATAATTTGATGCTACAAAGATACTTATTTATAAAAAAAAGAAACTAAAAAATTGCGTTAAAGTATTCGTTTTTTTATGAAAGCTAAAATCCTTGTAGGGTATTTTAAAAGTTAGCTGTTATATATACAAAACCAATCATTATGAATAAATATTCAATTTTAAAAGCAGTAGCAATATCATTACTAATGGTATTCGGAATGATATCTTGTAGTTCTTCATCGGATGAGGAAACAATAGATACATCAACAACGCAATATGACATTACATCAATTTTGAGCAAGTTTAATGGAACAGGTTTAATCGTTTCTACAAATGGAAATACAGTTACTTTTACTACTCAGAATTTACCAAATCATAAAAGCCCATATTGGCCAACAAATAATGCATTGTATGAAGCATATACTGGATCTAATGGAAGTTTTAATTTAAATCCAAATACAATTAGTTCTCAAAATATTTCAATCACCATGCCTTTAAATCCTTCTGAAGCTAGTAATAAACAAGCTACTTCTTTAGGACCAATTGGAGTTTCTGTAAATGGAGTTGTTTTTTATAATCAATATGCAGGACCTAATAATCAAGCATTAACAAATGAAATTAATTCTTTTGATCAGTTTTTAGGACATCCACAAAATTCTGGACAATATCATTATCATGTTGAACCAACATATTTAACAAGTCAGTTTGGAAATGATGCATTTTTAGGTTTATTGGCAGATGGTTTTCCAGTTTACGGACCTGTTGAAAATGGGAAAACGATTACAAATTCAGATTTAGATGCTTATCACGGACATACAAGTGCAACAGCAGATTTTCCTAACGGAATTTATCATTATCACATTACACCAAATGAAGATCCATACATTAACGGAAATGGTTTTTATGGAACTCCAGGAAATATAACGCAATAAAAAATTGAAGGAAATTATATACATATTCTTATGTGTCAGTTTATTTTCCTGTAAGCAAAAAGTCGGGGGACAATTAATTTTGCTTGCAGAAAATAAACAATTAAGTACCCAAAATGGAGTGTTGTTTTACAATGATACTCCATTTAGTGGTATCTTAAAAAGGTTTGATGAGATCAATCAAACGAATAATAAAACACCATATTTAAATGGAAAAAAAGAAGGAGAAGAGCGAAAATTATTTCTAAATGATTCTTTAGCTGAAATACGTTTTTATAAAAAAGGTTTCAAAGTCGGAATCCATAAATCTTGGTGGGGAAATGGGCAACAAAAATTTGAATATCCATATAGCAATACAGGTGTATATGACGGAACAATGAAAGAATGGTATGCAAACGGAAAGTTAGTACGAGAATTTAATTATGTTGACGGAAAAGAATCTGGCTCACAAAAAATGTGGTTATCTAATGGGAATATTAGAGCAAATTATACAGTAGTAAACGGAGAAAGATTTGGATTAATAGGATTAAAAAAATGTTATTCAGTAAAAACAAACAATGAAAAATAAAATATATATACTACTCGCTTTACTTACCGTTTTTGCATGTAAAAAAGAACAAAAAGTTGATAAAGAAATAACGTTGCCTTTTTTTAATTCGGCAGTATTTACGCCAGAATGGATTTCTGAAACTTCAAGTAATTATGAAAAAACTCATACAATTCCCGCCTTTAAATTTACAAATCAAGATGGAAAAAGTATCACAAATAAAACCTATAAAGATAAAATATATGTTGCAGATTTTTTCTTTACCTCTTGTCCTGGAATTTGCCCAAGACTAGCTAAAAACATGGAGAAGTTACAAGAAATATTTAAAGATGATGATGAGGTAATGTTCTTATCTCATTCTGTAACGCCAGAACAAGATTCTGTTACTGTTTTAAAAGAATATGGAATTAAAAATAATGTAAATTCTAAAAAATGGAATTTAGTTACTGGTGATAAAACCGAAATTTATAATATTGCTAGAGAGGGTTATTTTGCCGATGAAGATTTTGTAAAAACTCAAGATGAGGATGCATTTATTCATACAGAAAATTTTGTATTAATCGATAAAAAAGGAAGAATTAGAGGTGTTTATAACGGAACTTTAGCTGTAGAACAAGATAGAATATTAAGACATATAAAATTGCTTAAAAAAGAAGATTAAATAATATTTACTTCAATTTCTAAGGAGATTTGAAATTTTTCAAAAATGGTTTTTTGAATTTTTTTAGCAAGATTGTAAATTTCAATTCCTTTTGCATTTCCGTAGTTTACTAATACTAATGCTTGTTTTTCGTGAACACCAGCGTCACCAAAACGCTTTCCTTTAAAACCACACTTTTCTACCAACCAACCAGCGGGTACTTTCGTTTCTGTCTCAGAAATTTTATAACTTGGTATTGTAGGATGTTTTTTTTGTAATTCAATAAATTGTTGAGTTGAAATTACAGGGTTTTTAAAAAAACTACCACTATTTCCAATCTCTTTTGGATTTGGTAATTTCGATTTCCTAATCGCAATAACCGCTTCAGAAACATCTTTAATAGTTGGTTTTAAACATTTTTTTTCTTTTAAAGCAGTTTCAATCGCTCCATAAGAAGTATTTAGTTGATGTATTGTTTTTGTCAATTGAAAACTAACCGAAGTAATAATATATTTCCCTTTCGCTTCATTTTTAAAAATCGAATTTCGATAACCAAAATTACATTCAGTATTAGAAAATGTAACTAATTTACCAGTTTCAATTTTTAAGGCTTCCACTTTTGTAATTGTCTCTTTTACTTCTACTCCGTATGCACCAATATTTTGTATCGGACACGTACCAACATTCCCCGGAATTAAAGATAAATTTTCAACGCCACCATAATTTTTAGAAATACACCAAAGGACAAATTCGTGCCAATTTTCTCCAGAATTTACAGTTATATGCACAGATTTTTCATTTTCTTTATTAATAGAAACCCCTTTAATATTAATAAAAACTACTAGTTTTTCGATGTCTTTTGTAAGCAACATATTACTTCCGCCAGAGATTAAAAATAGTTCTTTTTCTATCTTTAAAAGTTGTTGTAAATCGTAAAAAGAACTTATAATAACAAAACGTTTGGCGTAAACTTCTACACCAAACGTATTGTATTCTTTTAAAGATATGTTATTTAAAATGTTCACTAATCTTTATATACTTTTAAAGCCTCTTTTAAAATATTAATAGCTTTTTTTAAACTGTCATTATTTAAAACGTAGGCAATTCTAATTTGATTCAATCCAACACCTGGCGTCGAGTAAAATCCTGCTGCTGGAGCAACCATAACAGTTTCTCCATTAACATCAAAAAATTCTAACAACCATTGTGCAAATGCATCTGCATTTTTTATAGGTAATTCTACAATGCAATAAAAAGCACCTTTTGGTTTTGCTATTTTAACGCCTTCTATTTCTTGTAATGCCTCAATTAATGTGTTTCTTCTACTAACATATTCTTTAATTACTTCGTCAAAATAACTTTGTGGAGTTTCTAAGGCGGCTTCAGAAGCAATCTGGGCTAAAGTTGGCGGACTCAAACGAGCTTGTGCAAATTTTAAAGCAGTTTTAATAACTTCTTTGTTTTTAGAAACTAAACAGCCAATTCTTGCACCACACATACTATATCTTTTTGATACAGAGTCAATAATTATTGCATTGTCTGTTAAACTTTCTTCTTGTAAAATTGAATAATGTTGTATTCCATCATATGCAAATTCTCTATATACTTCATCAGAAATTAAGAATAAATCATGTTTTTTTACAATTGAAGCTAATTTTTGAATTTCTTCTTTGCTGTAAATATATCCTGTCGGATTTCCAGGATTGCAAATTAAGATTGCTTTTGTTTTTGGTGTAATTAACTTCTCAAATTCTTCTATTGGTGGTAAAGCAAAATTGTCTTCAATTTTAGAAATAACCGGAACTACATTTACGCCAGATGCAACAGAAAATCCGTTATAATTTGCATAAAAAGGTTCTGGAATAATTACTTCATCACCAACATCCATAATGGTTCCAAAAGCAAAAAGTAATGCTTCGCTACCACCAGTTGTTACAATAATGTCATCATGTTTTACATGAATATCGTGTTTTTTATAATAATCAGCAATTTTTGTTCTATATCCTTCAGAACCTTCAGATCTTGTGTATGCTATTGTTGTTAATGAATGTACAGAAATTGCATCTAAAGCAACTTGTGGTGTTTTAATATCTGGCTGACCAATATTTAAATGATAAACTATTTTGTCTTGCTTGTATGCGTTTTCTGCATAAGGCACTAATTTACGAATTGGAGATTCTGGCATTAAGTTTCCCTTCTTAGATATTAAAGGCATAGTTTTTGATTTTGATAGGTTAAATGTAAAGCAAATTTCTGAATTTATTTTTAAAAACGTATTTTGTTTAGCGTTTCTTTTTTATGTATATAAAAAGGTTAAATATATACTAAAAAAGAATAACGAATAATGTGTAATTTGTATATTGGTATTAATATTATTAAATCATTTTTTTTGATAAAAAAACAGTGCTTATTATTTTCGTTCTTAATTGTTTTTTCGAGTATAGCGAAATCTCAATCTCAGTTTAATTTTTTTGGTCTAAACCAAAAAGAACAATCAGTAAAGTTTAACCTTATAAATAATTTAATTGTTATACCTGTAGAGGTTAATGGTAAGCAATTATCATTCATTTTAGATACTGGTGTTAATAAAACCATCCTTTTTAATTTATCACAAAATGATAGTTTGGATTTAAATGATGTTAAAAAAATCTCATTACAAGGTTTAGGAAAAGGAAATCCAATGGATGCTTTAATATCAACAAATAACACTTTAAAGATTAAAAATTTTGTAGGTAAAGACCAAGAAATTTATGTAATTATAAAAGATGAGTTTGATGTTTCTGGAAGAATGGGTGTTACAATTCATGGAATAATTGGGTACAAATTATTTAAAGATGCTATTGTTCATATTAATTATATTTCTAAACGTATATATTTT
The DNA here is from genome assembly GCA_963974245.1 of uncultured Flavobacteriaceae bacterium. GTDB lineage: Bacteria > Bacteroidota > Bacteroidia > Flavobacteriales > Flavobacteriaceae > Polaribacter. Next base: position 117,921 of record CAXBBY010000006.1, read on the forward strand.
TATAATCCACAGTTTTATAAGTACAATAGATGTAGAAAATGTCAAACCTTTCCTTTGCAATTCTTTAGAAATAAACCTTTTATTGATGCTAAAATTAAATTAGATACTATTGGTAATACATTAACAGATGTAAAGTTATTGATCGATACTGGTGGATCTGAAGCAATTTGGTTATTTGAAAATTCTAAGGAAGAAATTCAAACACCAATTAAACATTTTAATGATGTTTTAGGGGAAGGAATAAGCGGAACTATTTACGGTAAAAAAAGTAGAATCAAAGAAGTTTCTATAGGGAAATTTAGAATAAAAAACCCAACGGCTTCTTTTTTAGATTCTACAACTACAATTTATGCAAGACAATTTAAAGAAAGAAATGGGAGTATTGGTGGAAATATTTTAAAACGATTTAAAATTTGGGTGGATTATAAAAATAAAAAAATCATTCTAAAAAAAAGTGCTTCTTTTAGAGGAGGGTTTGAATACAATATGAGTGGCTTGGATGTTATTTATAATGGAAAAATTTTAATAAAAGAAATAAAAGTAACAAATTTTCCAAACGTAAATTCTATAAACTCTAGTTCTGGTTTTATTACATCAAATATTGTGTCTTTTATTTCTACGTACAGTTACATATTTAGACCTTCTTATAAAGTAAAACATGTTTTAGAAAATTCACCAGCAGGTTTGGCAGGAATCCAAAAAGGCGATATTATTTTATCAATAAACGGAATTAAAGTACACAAATTAACATTAAAACAATTGTTAGGTAAGTTTCAATCTGGTAACAAAAGAAAAATAATTATGATTGTTGAAAGGCTAGGTGCTAAAATGAAATTTCAATTTAGATTGATAAAGAAAATTTAAATTAATATTTTTTTTTCACAACAAAACCTTTTATTCTAAGAATTTTTCTTCCTGATTTTGCATTCGAAAAGATGGTGATTTGTTTAGAAAACCCACCTAATTTATAAGTGTCATAAGAAACGGTAATATATCCTTTTTCTCCAGGCATTATTGGCGCTGTTGGTATTTTTGGAACAGTACAATCACAAGAAGTTTTTATATCAGAAATAATCAACGGACTTTTTCCAATATTTGTAAATTCAAAAGTCCTTTTTCCGTTTGAGTTTTTAACAATTTTACCATAATTTATAACTTCAGTTTTGAATTTAAATTCTGGTTTTGTAGTATTAGAGTTTTGCCCAAAACTACTTATGGTAGAACCAACTAAAAAAAGGAAAAGAATATATTTCTTCATGTTGAATTTAATTTAGGTAAAAGTAGTATTTTTGCTCTTTATATCTCAAAAATAAAGCCAAAGAATGGAAATTCCTTCTAAATATATAGCATCTAGTGTAGAAAGTAAATGGTACGATTACTGGATGAAAAACAATTATTTTCATTCAACTCCAGATGAAAGAGAGCCATATACAATTGTAATTCCGCCACCAAACGTAACTGGAGTTTTGCATATGGGACATATGTTGAATAATACGATTCAAGATGTTTTAATTCGTAGAGCGCGCTTGAAAGGTAAAAACGCATGTTGGGTTCCTGGTACTGATCATGCATCAATTGCTACAGAAGCAAAAGTGGTTGCAAAATTAAAAGAACAAGGAATTGATAAAAATGACTTGACGCGTGATGAATTTTTGGCACATGCTTGGGAATGGAAACATGAATACGGAGGCATTATTTTAGAGCAATTGAAAAAGTTAGGTTGTTCTTGTGATTGGGAAAGAACTGCTTTTACAATGGATCCAGATATGTCTGAAGCTGTGGTTCAAATTTTCGTTGATTTATATAATAAAGGACTCATTTATCGTGGATATAGAATGGTAAATTGGGATCCTGAAGCGAAAACAACATTGTCAGATGAAGAAGTAATTCACGTTGAAAAACAAGGAAACTTATACTATTTAGAATACAAAATTGAAGGTTCAAACGAAACATTAACTATTGCAACAACAAGACCAGAAACAATTTTTGGAGATACTGCAATTTGTATCAACCCAAATGATGAACGCTTTATACATTTAAAAGGAAAGAAAGCAATTGTGCCTTTGTGTAATCGTGTAATTCCGATAATAGAAGATGAATATGTTGATGTTGAATTTGGAACAGGTTGTTTAAAAGTAACACCCGCACATGATGAAAATGATAAAGTTTTAGGCGATAAACACAAATTAGAAGTGATCGATATTTTTAATGATGATGCTTCTTTAAATTCTTTTGGATTGCATTATGAAGGAAAAGATCGTTTTGTGGTTCGTAAAGAAGTAACCAAAGAATTAGAAGAAAAAGGTTTTTTAGTTAAAACAGAACAACATCTTAATAAAGTTGGAACTTCTGAAAGAACCAAAGCTATTATAGAACCACGATTATCTGATCAATGGTTTTTAAAAATGGAAGAATTAGCAAAACCTGCAATTGAAGCTGTTTTAGGAGAGAATCCAGAAATCAATTTATATCCAAAGAAATTCGAAAATACATATCGTTATTGGATGGAGAATGTTCGCGATTGGAACATTTCTCGTCAATTAATGTGGGGACAACAAATTCCGGCCTATTTCTACGGAGATGGAAAAGAAGATTTTGTGGTAGCAAATACTGCTGATAAAGCATTAGAACTTGCAAAAAAGAAATTAGCTGTCACTTCGAACGCAGCCGAGAAATCTCTGTCAATTGATGACTTAAGACAAGAATCTGATGTAGTTGATACTTGGTTTTCTGCTTGGTTATGGCCAATGAATGTTTTTGACGGAATTAGAAATCCAGAAAATGAAGAAATTAACTATTATTATCCAACAAACGATTTAGTAACAGGTCCAGATATTTTATTCTTCTGGGTAGCTCGTATGATTGTTGCTGGGTATGAGTTTAAAGACAAGAAACCATTTAACAATGTGTATTTAACAGGTTTGGTTCGTGATAAACAGCGTAGAAAGATGTCTAAATCATTAGGAAATTCTCCTGATGCTTTGAAATTAATCGAAGAATATGGAGCAGATGGTGTTAGAGTAGGATTGTTGTTAAGTTCTGCGGCTGGAAACGATTTAATGTTTGACGAATCTTTATGCCAGCAAGGAAAAGGTTTTGCAAATAAAATTTGGAATGCATTTAGATTGATAAACGGTTGGAAAATTGATGAAGCAGCTCAGCAAACAGAAGTGGCTAAAATAGCTGTTGATTGGTTTGATGCAAAATTTCAAACAGTATTGGCGGAGATTGAAGATCATTTCTCTAAATACAGATTATCTGATGCTTTGATGGCAATTTACAAGTTAGTTTGGGACGATTTTGCTTCATGGTTCTTAGAAATGGTAAAGCCAGAATTTGGTTTGCCAATTGATAAAACAACTTATGATGCTGTTATTGTAGCCTTCGAAAATAACTTAAAGTTATTGCATCCATTTATGCCATTTTTAACAGAAGAAATTTGGCAATTTATTTCGGAAAGAACACCAGAAGAAGCGTTGATCGTTGCAAAATGGCCAGAAGCTAAAGAAAGCGATAAACAGTTAATCAACCATTTTTCTATGATTACTGATGTAGTTTCTGGAATTAGAACCATTAGAAAAGAAAAGAACATTTCTTTTAAAGAAACTATTGAGCTATTTGTGGTGAATAACGAGAAATCTACACAGAATTTAGATGTTGTTATTAAGAAGTTAACAAATACAGCTAGCATAACTTATGTTTCAGAAAAAGTTGATGGCGCTTCGTTTAGAGTAAAATCTAATGAATATTTTATTCCTGTAGCTATTGAAACTATTGATGTAGAAGCGGAAATAGAAAAACTAAACGCAGAATTAACAAGAGCAGAAGGTTTTTTATTCGGAATTTCAAAAAAATTATCTAACGAACGTTTTGTAAATAATGCACCTGAAAAAGTATTGGAGTTAGAGCGTAAAAAAGAAGCAGATACATTGGCTAAAATTGAAACGATTAAAAATAGTTTAGCTAACTTAAAGTAAATGTTATTCAAGTGAATTTATGAAGAATGAATAAATTTGTATCGAGAATAACTTTCAATTATCAGTTTTCATTTATCAGTTAACAGTAATCTTGTCATTTCGAAATGAGTCTTTTTAGACGATTGAGAAATCTGTTTAAAAATAATGAGATTCTTCGTTTTACTCAGAATAACAGTTTTCAATTATCAAAACTATAAAACGAATACTCTTAAATGTTTATTGTTAATTGACAATTGTTTATTGATTAATTATCTGGATTATTCAGAATCACCAAAGCACCAATTACTCCAGGAATCCATCCACAAAGTGTTAGTAAAAATATAATAATAAAAGAGCCACAACCTTTTCCAATAACTGCTAAAGGTGGAAAAAGAATGGCTAATAAAACTCTAAAAAAACTCATAGTTCAATTTATTGGTATGCCAATGAGACGATAAACTTTACGCTTTGTTACTAATTCTATATAAAAAAGTCGCAAAGCCACAAAGTTAAACTTTGTTCCTTTGCGACTTTGCAACTTTAAACCTTACAACTTCTTTTTACATTTTATCGCCAAAGAAAATTGCATTCATTAGTAATTTATTTGTTCCGTACCAAAAAGCTCTAAAATTGGTGTTGTCTGTAAAAACAATCACTCTACCTCTACCCATTCTTTGTACTTGGAAAGGAACTGAACTTTTTAATTGCTCTAAATTTTGCTTAGAAATATAACCAGCCAATAAAGGCTTATCTGTGTATTGAATTGGGTTGTTATAATTTGTTTTATTCGGTTTAACAAATATTGTAGTGTTTCTAAACATTGGTAATTCATCATTTTTATATCCAAAATTAATAGGATGTGATAAATCTAGTTTTGTGTTAAAAATTGCTCCTCCAATCACTTGCGCACCAGAACGTAAACTCCTATTTTCAAATGTTACAGGATTTGTAGGTGCTTCTACTTTTTTAAATTCTAAATTGATAAATTTCTTAGAAGATAACCATCTTACAGCACTTTTGTACCCAATTAAAACTCCGCCATTTCTAACCCATGTTTTAAGGTTCCCTTCTGTTCCTTTATCAACTCCACGACTACTCGGTACAATTAATGTAGAATATTTACTTAAATCAGTTCTACCAACAAAAGACATGTCTAACTTTGTTACTTTAATATTAAAACGCGTATCAAATAAATGCCAAATTTCTCCAGCATCAGAGCTAGAAACCCCATTTCCAACTAGCATTGCAATTTTCTTAGAACTTACATTGCTGAAGTTATTAGAACCTAAATCTACACCATCATTTAAACCAGTTCTTGTTCCGTAAAAATGTACATGACTTTCTTTAGCTACTTTTTCTAAAAAAGTAAACAATTTGACTGCATTTAATTTTTGATTCTGAACAGGAATAAAAATGGTTCCGTAATCAAAATCTTTACCTCCATTATTAAATTTCTTTAAAGAAACTTTAGCACGAATCCCTTTGTTTAAAATAGTGTTCAATGCTTTTGGTGTATAATAATCGTTCCAAGGCATTAAATATCCGTAATCACTTTTATAAGAAATAGAACCTGCTGGCATTTCTAAGTTGGTTACTTCTTTTCCTATTTTGCTAGTTGCTATATTTTCTTCGTAATCTAAATTAAAAGCTAATGGAAACGTCCATGCAGAAATATCGTAAAATAAGCTATCGGTAAATTTTGTTCTTTTTTGGAACATCGCTTTCACTAATCTGCTGTTCTTTTGGTTCATCGGTATTACAAAACTACTTCCTTTTTTATATGTTTTTCCTTTTGATGTAAAGTCTGATGTTACTTCGTTAAATTTAATGTCTTGTCTTTTTAAAATCTCTGCTAAATGATATGTTTTTGCTGCATCTTTTTCGTCACCAAAAACAATTGCTTTTGTTTTCGCAGATTCCTTTCTTGCATTTTTAAAGAAATTTTGTTGGTATTTTAAAATCTTTACTCTCATATTACGAGCTGCTTCTAACGTAGATAATGCTGCTGTAAATTGATTTCTTACTGTAAACGGAAACGTTAATACACCATTTACTGTTTCTTGTGCATGACCACGAGAACTTCCTTGCTCAAACAAAATTCCAATACTTCCATTTACATCAGGAAAAGTTGATCCTTTTCCATAATAAAAATCATCAAAGCTTTCTTCTGAATAATACATAGAACCTATTTTATCTAACGCCTTTGCATGATAAGTTGCTATTTGTTTTGTTAAATCTTGATTTAATTGTGGAGTTAGCGGGTTTGTTCTAGACGGAATTCCCGGTTGAAAGAAGAAACTTGAATTACTTCCCATTTCGTGATGATCTGTTAAGATGTTTGGCATCCATTTATGAAACGATGCAATTCTTGCTCTAGATTCTGGTAACTGAACTGGCAGCCAATCTCTATTCATATCAAACCAATAATGATTTGTTCTTCCTCCGGGCCAAACTTCTCTGTATTCTCTATCGTTTGGGTCTGGGTTGATGTTAATCGCTTTGTTTGTATTTGCCCAATAGGCAAAGCGTTGCAATCCGTCAGGATTAAAAGAAGGATCAAATAAAATAACCGTATTGTCTAACAATTCGTCTATTTTACTTCCTTGTGCTGCTGCTAAATAATACGCTGCAGCCAAACCAGCATTTGCTCCACTTGGTTCGTTACCGTGAATAGAAAATCCTTGATATACAACAATTGGTGCATTAGAAACATCTACTGAAGCATCATCTGTTGCAGCAATATGATTTTTACGAATTGTTTCTAAATTCTGATGATTTTTTGGCGACGTAATTGTTAGCAATAACAACGGTCTTCCTTCAAAAGTAGTTCCTCTACTTTCAATAGAAATTCTGTCTGATGCTTTTGCCAAAGCTTTCATATATTCTGCTAATTTATCGTGTGTAATATGCCATTCTCCAACTTCATGACCAATAACAGATTTTGGAGTTGGAATATTTTTATTATACGTTACATCGTTGGGTAAATAATACGATAAATCTACTTGTTGTGCAGACATTGAAGCAGCTACAAATAAAAGTAATAGAAGCACTTTTTTCATCAGAAATAGTTTAGTTAGTTAAAATCTTTCACAAGGTATAAAAAACAATGTCTTTCTATAAATTAACCACAACCTATTTAACGTATCTTTAACAAAGTTGAAAACACATTAATAACTTTTGTCTATAATAAATTGATTTTTGGTAACTTTGGTTACTCTTGATATTAAATATTTAAAGGTTTGATATCATTAAAGTTGTGTATAATACCCAGAAAAAATCTATGAAGAAATTAATCAACGAGTATAAAGAAAATTCTGATTTAGTGTACCAAACTTGGTTTATTGAAAACGAAGAAAGATTAAAAGCATTTCGATCTATTAAACGTGGAGTCAATCAAGTTATTAAAGACATTTATGAAAAGAAATTTCCAAATGATTACAAAGGAAGCTCTCTAGAATTTGTACTTTCATGTATTACTGAACAGAAACAAGTATTTGAAGGAGCATCTCATGCTTTTTATTGGAAACCGAAACTTAGAATACCTGATATTTATGAAAATGCTGAAAATAAACAAGCTTTTGGAAAATTCTTAGAATGTTGTATTAATGCCACCAATGAAAGTCAATTAATTAAAGAGATTATTTCACTCGATCAACTTAAAATAAAAGGAGTTGGTCCAGCTTTAACAAATATTCTTTATTTTCTTCATCCTACAATCATTCCGCCTTTTAATACTGCTATGGTAAGAGGATTTAATATACTGTTTAATGAAAAAATTAAATTAGGTTCTTGGAAAGAGTATTTAAAAATGAGAGGAATAATAATGCAACAAAACGAAAAATATAAAATGCAACTTTCTAATGATCTTGGTGCCTTTTGTGGCTTGCTTTATGAAGTTGGACATCAAAATTTATTTGTTGAAAACCAACCTAGTTTGAGTGATGAAGAGCGTGCCAAAATTTTAAAAAAGCTAGAAAAAAGACATAAAAAGGTAATTGATGAAAATGAAGAAAAAAAATTACATTCTGAAATGCAATACCATCTTTTAAAAATAGGGAAGGCATTAAATTATGATGTAATTGCTGCTAGTAATGACCGTTCTAAAGATTATAACGGAAAAGGCTTTTCTTCTTTAAGTATAAAAAAATTTCCGAAAATCGATATTCAAAAAGAAACTCTAAATACAATTAAATTAATTGATATTATTTGGTTTGAAAAAGATTCAAATAAAATTGTTTGTGCATTTGAAGTAGAAAAAAGTACTTCAATTTATTCTGGTATTTTAAGACTTTCTGATTTATCTTTTTCATTACCAAATCAAAACTCTAATCTCTTTATTATAATTCCTAATAAAAGAGAAAATGAAGTAAATTTTCAACTTTCTAGACCATCAATAGTAAATGGAAAAATTACAATTAAATATATATTAACATCAGATTTAAGGGAGCATTGTGAGGCGTTATGTAAATTTGGAGATAGCCATAAAATATTAGAAAAAATTTCAAAGGAATGCATTACTATGCACAACAACTCATTAAATTAAATAATTTGCTGCCTCCAAAAAATAATTAATAAAACCCAATAAATTAAATTACAATCAATTAGTATGCAATTTATTATTTTTAAATTCGCAGTATTCGATGTTATACAAAAATAATTGACAGTTCACTTTCAATTATACTACTGTAAACCAAATTATTTACTTTTTTTGTATTTAGTAAACACATTAGATTACTTTTTATTACATTTGTAAGCAAATAAGTTTACTTTTGTATTATTAAGTAAACTTAATTCAATACAAAAAAGTAAAATCATGAGAAACAAGAAGTGGCTTTTAATTGAACAACTAGACAAAAAACTAAAACCTTTTCAAAAAACAGAAATGGTTTTAGTTCCTAGTAAAGGGTGGATAAATACCATCAGAACTGCATTTAACATGACAATGGCTCAGCTTGGAACAAAATTAGGTGTAACCAAACAAGGCGTTCATAAAATTGAAGAGAGTGAAGCAAAAGGTTCAATATCTTTAAACTCTTTAAAAGAAGTTGGCAATGTATTAGATTTAAAACTTGTCTATAGTTTTGTTCCAAAAGAAGGAACTTTTGAAAAACTAATTGATGTAAAAGCTGAAAAAATGGCTCGAAAAATTATTTTAAGAACCCATCAAAATATGAAATTAGAAAATCAAGGAATAAGTGATGACAAAATTAATGCCTCAATAATAGACTTGACAAATGAAATTAAAAGAGAAATGAAAAAGTCATTATGGGATTAAATTTAAAATATGTAGACGGTCAAACACCGTTAAATGAAGAAGAAAAAGAAGGTTTAAAAATAAAATCTATAACAACACAAAATGAACTGGATGAATTTGAACAATTAAATATTGAAAAAGCAATAGAATGGACGATGCGTGTTCGTTTAAAACCTGAAAAAATACTAAGTGAGAAATTCATAAAAGAATTACACAAAAAAATGTACGGTGATGTATGGAAATGGGCTGGAAAATTTAGAAAATCTGATAAAAATATTGGAATAAAATGGCCTCTAATTGAAATAGAAGTAAGAAACTTAATTGACGACACCAAATATTGGGTAGAAAACAAAACGTATCCAGCAAATGAAATAGCAATTCGATTTAAACATAGAATTGTTGCTATTCATTGCTTTGCTAACGGAAACGGTAGACATTCAAGAATAATGGCCGATATAATTATTGAGGCAATTTTTGGGAAAGAAATTTTTAGTTGGCAAAAATCAAATATGGTTAAAGCTAATGAAACTCGAAAAAGTTACATTATGGCATTAAGAGATGCTGATAATGGAAATATAAAACCTTTGGTAAATTTTGCTGAAAATTAAATGACAATCAATTAGTATGCAATTTATTATTTTTAAATTCGCAGTATTCCATTCTATAAAAAATGATTGACGATTCACTTTTAATTGCATTAGACACTTCTTTAAAAGGAAACCTATTCTTTGATAATTTACACAAGTCAATTTACGCAACCGATGCTTCTGTGTATCGTAAGGTTCCGTTGGCTGTTGCTTTTCCAAAAGATGTAACAGATATTCAAGAACTCATTGCTTTTGCTACCAAAAACGAGACTACGTTAATTCCGAGAACCGCAGGAACTTCTTTAGCCGGACAATGTGTTGGAGACGGAATTGTAGTAGATGTTTCTAAGCATTTTACAAACATCATTTCTTTTGATAAAATGCATAAAACGGTTACTGTACAACCTGGCGTTATTCGTGATGAATTGAATTTGTATTTAAAACCTCATGAATTGTTTTTTGGTCCAAATACCTCAACATCTAACCGCTGTATGATTGGCGGAATGGTTGGTAACAATTCTTCTGGAAGTACTTCTATTCGTTACGGAGTTACACGTGATAAAGTACTTGCTATTGATGCGATTTTGAGTGATGGAAGTTTGGCTACATTTTCTGAAATCTCATCAGAGGAATTTAAACAAAAAATGGAACTTGAAACTCTTGAAGGTTGTATTTATAAAGCAATTTATAATGAATTGATTTTTAATTCTGCTCAAGATGAAATTAAAAAAGAATTTCCAAAACCAACCATTCACAGAAGAAATACAGGTTACGCCGTTGATGAATTTTTAAAATCGGATTTGTTTGGCGGAACAGAGTCAACCATAAATGTTGCTAAATTATTAGCAGGAAGTGAAGGAACACTTGCTTTTTCTACTGCAATTACCTTGCAATTGGATGCCATTCAGCCGAAAGAAAGTATTTTAATTACGTCGCATTTTAAAAGTATCAACGAAAGTTTAAAAGCCACGTTGATTACCATGAATCACAACTTATACACCTGTGAATTGATGGATAAAGCAATTTTAGATTGCACAAAAAACAACCGAGAACAAGCAAAAAATAGGTTCTTTTTAAAGGACGATCCAGCAGCAGTTTTGATGTTAGAAGTTTCTGCAAATTCTATTGAAGAAGCAGAAATTTTGGCAAACAACGTGATTGCTGATTTAGAAAAAAACAACTTCGGATATCATCATCCAAAAATTTATGGAGATGATATTCAAAAAATATTTGCCTTACGTAAAGCAGGTTTAGGGTTATTAGGAAATATGATTGGCGATAAAAAAGCTGTTGCGTGTATTGAAGATACTGCTGTTGCTTTAGAAGATTTACCAAATTACATTGAGGAGTTTACTGCAATGATGGATGCGTATCAGCAAAAAGCCATTTATTACGCACACGCTGGCGCTGGTGAAATTCATTTACGCCCTATTTTAAATTTAAAGAAAAAAGAAGATGTGGTATTGTTCCGTAAGATTACCACAGAAACCGCAAAGCTTGTAAAGAAATACAAAGGTTCGTTTAGTGGTGAACACGGAGACGGAATTGTACGTGCAGAGTTTATTCCCTTAATGATTGGAGAAGAGAATTATCAATTATTACGACGCATTAAAAAAGCATTTGATCCGAAGAATGTTTTTAACAAAGGAAAAATTACAGACGCTTTTCCGATGGATAAAAGTTTACGCTATAAAATAGACAGAAAGGAACCAGTTATAAAAACCATTCAAGACTTTTCAGAAAACGAAGGGATTTTAAAACTCGCAGAAAAGTGTAATGGTTCTGGAGATTGTAGAAAACCAGTTTCTGCTGGCGGAACGATGTGTCCGAGTTACAGAGCCACCAAAAACGAAAAAGATACTACACGCGCAAGAGCAAATACTCTAAGAGAATTCTTAACCAATTCTGAAGAACCAAATAAATTTAATCATACTGAATTAAAAGAAGTCTTTGACTTGTGTTTGAGTTGCAAAGCCTGCGCTTCTGAATGTCCTAGTAATGTAGATGTTTCGGCGTTAAAAGCAGAATTTTTATATCAATACCAAGAAACAAACGGCTATAGTTTTAGAAGTAAATTGTTTGCCAATAATGTAAAATACAATCAATTAGGAAGCCTTGCTCCTATACTAACCAACGTAGTGTTAAATACTTCGTTAGCAAAAGCAATTATGGGAATTGCCCAAAAAAGAAGTGTTCCAAAATTGGCATCAAAAACATTTCATAACTGGTATAAAAAAAGAGATGTCATTGCGAACGCAGTAAAGCAATCTCAAAAAACGGTGTACCTATTCAACGACGAATTCACCAATTATTACGATGTAGAAATCGGAAAAGACGTCATTTTTGTATTAGAAAAATTAGGATATTCAGTTGAAGTGTTAAATCACAAAGAAAGCGGAAGAAGTTTTATATCGAAAGGATTTTTAAAAGAAGCGAAACAAGTTTGTAACGAAAACATTGCTGTTTTTAAAGATGTTATTTCTGATGCAACGCCTTTAATTGGGATAGAACCTTCTGCAATATTAACCTTTAGAGACGAATACTTGCGAATCGCAAGTGATAAATTATCCGCAGAAAAAATTGCAAAAAATGCATTTACTATTGAAGAGTTTTTAAATAACGAGCATCAAAAAGGAAATCTAGATACTTATTTATTTACATCAGCTACTAAAACACTCAAAATTCACGGACATTGTCATCAAAAAGCATTGTCTAGTACAGTAGCGAGTTTTACTATTTTAAACATTCCAACAAACTATTCTGTAACCATTTTAAATACTGGTTGTTGCGGAATGGCAGGAAGTTTTGGATACGAAAAAGAACATTACGAGTTAAGTATGCAAGTTGGTGAAGACACCTTGTTTCCGAAAGTTAGAAATTGTGCTAAAGGTACAGAAATAGTAGCTTCTGGAACCAGTTGTAGACATCAAATTTTTGATGGAACTAAACATATTGCTAAACATCCAATTAGCATATTAAAGGAAGCTTTATCCTAAAAAAGACAACAAAATTTAAAACACTTACATAAAAATTGTATTTTAGTCATCTTAATTAAAATCAAAATAAGATGAATCAATCAAAAATTTTAAAAAACAAGATAGTTTTTGGAGTGTTAATTTTTATATTAACTCTTGGACTTACTTCAGTGCAATCAGTTACAAAAATAGATCCAAGTGGTATTTGGGATTATGAAGTTGAAGCTGCTGATGGTACTATGACAGGCGAAATGACTATTGAAAAATCAGATGATAGTTATACAGTTCAAATAGAAACTACTCAGTTTGGTACTTTAACATTAGAAAATATAAAATTAGAAGGCAATGAATTGAGAGCAGATATTGATATGCAAGGTGCCTTGATTGAGTTTGAATTTACATTTGATGGAGATTCTTTAAAGGGTACTGTTGCTACACCAGATGGAAATCTAGACCTTACAGCAACAAGAAGAATAGAATAACATTTTTTTTAAAATATATTAATGTATTCGACACTTAAAGCTCAAGAATCGAATACATTTTTATTTACAGATACTTCTTTTTGTTTTTGTAAATTGAAAACTTAATTCTTTACTATTTTGCTAAAACAAAACAAATTAACATCAATGTTTGCCTTAATTATTGCGGGCGAAGCTATTTTTTTATTGCCTTTTATTTTAATGCGTGTTTTTAAACCCGTTATTAGAGAAGCTTTTTTAATTTCTGATGCTCAGATTGGTGAAGCTCAAGCTTTGTACGGAATAACTGCTGTAATTTCTTATTTCTTTGGTGGATTTATTGCTGATAAGTGGGAAGCTAGAAAATTACTCTCAATCTCATTAGTTTTAACAGCAATTGGTGGTTTTTGGATGACGATGATTCCATCAATTCTCACTTTAAAAATACTGTATGCTTTTTGGGGAGTTTCTACCATATTACTCTTTTGGGCTTCTTTAATTAAAGCAACTAGACAATGGGGGAACTCACATAACCAAGGATTATCCTTTGGTTTATTAGATGGTGGAAGAGGATTTTTCGCAGCAACTATTGCATTATCAGGAGCTACAATTTTGACCTATTTTTTCCCAGCCAAAGCAGTAAATATAACTTTTGATCATAAAGTACAAACTTTGCAATATATTATTGGAACCATAACTGCAATCGTTTTTTTAGTTTCTTTATTTGTTTGGTTTGTATTGCCAAAAGAGAAAATTGAAAAATCAGACCCTAAAGAATTTCAATTTGATTTTAAACAAGCATTTCAATTAATGAAACAACCAAAAGTAATGTTTCATTCATTAATTATTTTCTGTGCATATTGTGCTTATAAATTAACTGGAACTTACGGTACTTACGCTCGGGATGTTTGGGGTTATTCATTAGAAGAATCTACTTATTTTGCAGTGTTTATTCAGTATTTAAGACCAATTGCAGCAGTTACTGTTGGTTGGATTGCAGATAAATTTGTGCCTTCAAAATTAATAATTCCGTGTTTTACAATCTTAATAATCGCTTCTGCAGTTTTAGGATTGGGTTTTTTCTACGACCAACCAATATTCTTATCATTTACCTTTTTTGTGTTTATGGCGTTGGGAACTTACGCATTAAGAGGCTTGTATTTTGCTATTATTGAAGAAACTAACACACCTTTACAATTAACAGGAACGTTGGTTGGAATTATTTCTGTAGTAGGGTTTACACCAGATATTTTTATGTCTTTATTTGTCGGTTATATGTTAGGTAAAGATCCAACAATTGTAGAATATCAAAATTTATATTCGTTGTTTACCATCATTCCAATTATTGGCTTGTTAGCTACCATTGGTTTTCGAAAGGCAATCAAATAATTTATTGTCATTTCTGACAACAGACAACAGACAACAGACAATCGATAATTGTTAACTGACCTGTTCTCCGTTTTTAATTGTATCAGAAGCTTGTAATAAAACAACATGACCTTCTTCATTATAAATTCCTAATACTAAACATTCGCTCATAAAATTAGCAATTTGTCGAGGTTCAAAGTTTACAATTGCGGTTACTTGACGATTCAATAAATCTTCTTTAGAATACAAATCTGTAATTTGAGCACTTGATTTTTTAATACCTAAACCTCCAAAATCAATCGATAATTGATATGCAGGTTTTCTAGCTTTCGGAAAATCATTTACTCCAATAATAGTTCCTATTCTAATATCAACTTTTGTAAAGTCTTCAAATGTGATTTCTTTTTTGTTCATGTCTTTATTTGATTGTCTTCTCGATACATCACGCTAAAAAAAGCGTGATACTAGAAGTAACATTTTTAGTTCATTAGCTTTTTAATCACCCAAAGAGGGCCAATTAATAAAAACTGTAAATCTTTAAGAAATGATGGTTTTTTACCTTCTACTTTATGTCCGTAAAACTGTCCAATCCAAGCAATCACAAAAATTACGAGAGAAATTAAAGCTAAATTTCCAAAACTGCTTAACCAGTAATTTCCAATAATAGATAAGGTTGTAACTAAAAGCATATTGATAAAATACCAAAAGCCTAAGCGGAGATAAAAAATCAACATAAATATTGCAACTAGTGCAGCCCAGTTTTCTAATAACGGATTGTATAATCCGAAAGTGTTTTCTAAGAATGTAGTAGGAATGATCATTAGCAGGCCAATCACACTAAAAAATATAGCAAGAACACAAATAAAATGAATGGTTATATTGGTTTCGTTTTGATGACTTACAGCGTATTCATCAAACCATTGTTGTGCAGTTTTCATATGTTGAATTTAGAATTCTAAAGATAGAAAAAATGATTTTCTAAAAAAAGCACAAAACAATTTTTAAGGTAATGTTACGAGTTTATATAAAGTAATAAAAACTTACAATGTTAGTTCCATTGATTGCGAATTAGTCCTCTAGTTTGTGTTTTTTTATAAAGCGAAGTGCTCTTCTGTTTTCTGGATTGATTGATAATGCTTTTTTAAAGTTTTCTTTTGCTTTGACAGAATCTTTTACTCTCCAATATGCTTCTCCTAAACTATCATATGTGTTTGAGCTTTTAGGATATAGTTTTGTGTTTATTATAAATACTTCTATAGCTATATCATGTTTTTTTTCGTTTAAAATTATGTATCCCAGTTTGTTGAGTGTTGTTTCTCTAATGGTTTTGTCTAAAGAATCTTTCTGTTGAATTGCTAAATAACCCATTAAAGCTTGGTCATATTCTTTGTTTAATAAATACTCTCGTGGAGTTTTTTCTCCGTCTAGCATTTTGTTAAAGGAGTACGTTTCTCCTTTGTGTTCTCTTTTTTCTGCCAATTTAATATGAATAGTTGGTTGCATTTTAAAAATAAACTTTTCATTCATAGCTTTTATGTAAAAAGTACTATCGTTTACTTTTAGAGGTTTTATATTATCATTGCCTCTCCAACGAACAATCATTTCGTTTTCAACAAAAGAAACACCAATAGATTCATCAGAATTAAATAAATAATTACCAGTTACAGCGTTGATAAAATCTGGTGAATTTTTAGAATTTCCACAACTAATCAGTAAAAAAATAGAAAGTAAATAAAAAATGCGTTTCATATAAATAATAATTTTATTGTAAAGATAAAAATTAAATGGTGTCTAATTAAGTTAGACTCTTGAGAATCCGTTTTTGTTACATTTTTATAAATAATTTATATCGTCTTTATTCTTTTCTTGATTAAAACAAAAAAGCGCTAGAATTTCTAGCACTTTTGGTTTGTTTAAGTGTGATGTTACTTCACATCCATTAACTCAACATCAAAGATTAACGTTGCATTTGGAGGAATAACTCCACCAGCGCCTGCTTCTCCGTAGGCTAAATGAGAAGGAATTACCAAACGAGCTTTAGAACCTACATTTAATAATTGAATTCCTTCATCCCAACCAGCAATTACTTGACCAACGCCAATAGCAAAGTCGATAGGTTGTTTTCTTTTATAAGATGAATCAAACACCGTTCCGTCTAATAATTGACCTTTATAATGCACAGAAACGGTAGCGCCTTTTGTTGCTTGTTTTCCTTTTCCTTCTTGTAATATTTGGTAACGTAAACCGCTTGCAGTTTCATCATAACCGGCAGCAACAGAATCTAATAATTCTTTTTGCTTTGCTAATTCTTCTTCTTCACGTTTTGCTCTAGATCCTTCAAAAGTTCTAAAAGCTTCAACAGCGTTAAATTTTTCAGCAGCTTCACCAACTCTTATAATTTCTATAGAAGTTAATTCGTCTCCTTGAGAAATGATATCAACAATTTCTTGTCCTTCAACAACACTTCCAAAAACAGTATGTTTATTGTCTAACCAAGGTGTAGGAACGTGTGTAATGTAAAATTGACTTCCGTTTGTAGCTGGTCCAGAATTGGCCATTGCTAATTTACCCGGAGCATCATGCCTTAATTCTGGATGAAATTCATCGTCAAATTTATAACCAGGATTTCCAGTTCCAGTTCCTTGCGGACAACCCCCTTGAATCATAAAATCAGAGATAACTCTGTGAAAAGATAATCCATCGTAATATGGAGTTCCTTGTGGTTTTATTTCATTTTCTAAATTTCCTTCTGTTAAAGCAACAAAGTTCCCAACAGTTCCAGGAGTTTTTTCAAATTCTAAGTTTACTAAAATCTTACCTCTATTGGTGTTAAATTTTGCGTAGATTCCGTTATTCATTTTTAAAATATTTAATTTTTATTCTATTATTTTCTTGCGGATAAAGTGGCAAGGCCAAAGCTTAATCCAATATTTATATTTGTTGCTTTTAAATTTCCAAAAGGAGTAATTAATTTCCCAATTGAAGATTGCAAAGATACAGCATTTGTTAGTTTATAACTCAATCCAACTGTAGGTCTAATTACTATTCCTTCTCCAGTATCAACTCCAGCACCACCAGCAGCTCCAACCATTCCTTCTAAATGAGCTCTTAATTTATTATTTAAAAAATACGGACTGTAAATACCAATTCCTGCTAACCCTTGTGCATATCCACCAGATTTTCCACCATACGCAAAACTAGCTTCACCAATTAAATAAAATGTTTGGTTGATGTCGTAATTGATTTGCATTGCTAACATTTGTAAATCTACAATTGGACTATCTGTTTTTAAAACGTTTAAATAGGTTTGATTTTGAATTCCGATTCTAACTCCTTGCGTTTTAAAAGTCGTATGGTTTTTTGTTCCTCCGTTAAATCCATAATATTTTAATCCAACACCATACGTAAAAGCTTCTAAATCTCCAGCGATTGCTTTATAATATCCAACATGAGAACTTACGGCAAGTTTGTTAGAAATTTTCACATCGATTCCGGCACTAGGATACATCATTAATCCTCCTTCTGGAGCAATTCTTCCTCCGGCAGCTCCCATTCCAAATTTAGTAAATAGATTAAATTTTTCTGTTTGATATGGATGATAACCTACACCAAAAAACAAATCCATAAATCCAGCACGTAACCCTTTGTAAATGGCATCTACATGCGTAAATACAAAAGTATTGTTGCTAATATATTTTTGATATTCAAAACCCAAAACATACAATGTTTCTGTAATTGGTTCTTGATTATTTGCATTGTCTTTTCTAGAATTGCCAAATGGCTGAAAGAAATCAAAACGAACTTGTTGTACATTTTTGACTACAGGTTTATTCCAAAAGTTAGTATCCGACAAATTGGATGCAATAAACTCTTTTTGAGCATTTTTATAATCCGTAAAACGTAACGTACTTGGAATTTCTACATAAAATGAAACGGAATTACTTTTAATTTTTCCTGTGTAAAAATTTACATGACTGTATTGTATTCCTAGATTAAATCTTTCTTGTTTATAGCTAATCCCAATATTTGGATTGATAAATGCACCGTCATTAATTAAATAACGATAACCACCACCGCCACCAAAATGAACATTGGCATCAAAGTAAAGATTGTTGTATATTTTTGTGTTGATGCCTACATCAATTCCCAACGTAAATAATCCGCCTTGATCTCCTGTAATTGCAGTATACATTCCAACACCAGCATACAACCAACTTTTTATGGGAACTTTATAATGCAAGCCAAGTAAACCCATTGTTGGCTTTAAAGTTGCATCAAAATCTGTGGGCATTTGAACAGGAATAAAATTTAAACGAACTGAATTTTTTAATTCCTTTCCGTTTAAGTTTGCAATGTTTTCTTGTGAGAAAGAACATACAGAAAAAAGTGAAAAGAAAACAAAGAATAGACAGGTTTTGTAAAACCCTTTTTGTCTTTCAACAAAAGAATGCGTTATTTTATAGGCAATAACGTCTTGTTTCTTATTTCTTATTTCGACCATTTTTCTATTTATATTCACTTACAAAATGCAATTTTACAGTAGGATATTTACTTTGAGTCATTTGAATTGTAAAAGAAGAGTCTGCTAAAAACACCAATTGACCTTGTTTGTCTTTTGCTAAATAACGCTGTTTTACACGTTTAAATTCTTTAAACTCTTCATTTTTAGGATCTTCGGGTTCTACCCAACACGCTTTGTGAACTTGTAAGTTTTCATACGAACATTTTGCGCCGTATTCATGTTCTAAACGGTATTGAATTACTTCATATTGTAAAGCACCAACAGTTCCTATTACTTTTCTTCCGTTCATGTCTAGCGTAAATAATTGCGCCACACCTTCATCCATTAATTGATCTAATCCTTTGAATAATTGTTTGGCTTTCATCGGATCGGCATTGTTTACATATCGGAAATGTTCTGGAGAAAAACTCGGAATTCCTTTAAAGTTCAAGATTTCACCTTCAGTAAGAGTATCACCTATTTTAAAATTTCCGGTATCGTGTAATCCAACTATATCTCCAGGATACGATTTTTCTACAATTTCTTTTTTCTCAGCAAAAAATGCATTTGGACTAGAAAACTTTACTTTTTTACCGTTTCTAACGTGTAAATAAGGAGCATTTCTTTTAAAGATTCCAGAAACAATTTTTACAAAAGCCAAACGATCTCTGTGTTTTGGATCCATATTGGCATGGATTTTAAACACAAATCCAGTTAATTGTTTTTCTTTAGAATCTACTAAACGCTCTTCCGCTTTTTTTGGTTGTGGAGTAGGAGCAATTTCAATAAATGCGTCCAATAATTCTTTAACACCAAAATTATTTAAAGCAGAACCAAAAAATACAGGCTGTAAGTTTCCTTCTAAATATTCTTGTTGATTAAATTCTGGATACACTTCATCAATTAGTTCTAATTCTTCCCGTAAAGTTTCCGCTGCATTTTCTCCAATTATAGTGTCTAATTTTGGATTAGAAACATCATCAAATTCAATTCCTTTTGTAATTTTAGTTTTGTTATCACCAGAAAAAAGGTTTAATTTCTTTTCCCAAATATTATAGATTCCTTTAAAATCATAACCCATCCCGATAGGAAAACTCATTGGTGTAACTCGCAATCCTAACTTTTGCTCAACTTCATCTAATAAATCAAAAGCATCTTTTCCTTCTCTATCCAATTTATTGATAAAAACCAACATTGGTATGTTACGCATTCTACAAACTTCAACCAATTTTTCTGTTTGAGGTTCAACTCCTTTAGCAACATCAATCACCACAATTACACTATCTACCGCAGTTAAAGTTCTAAAAGTATCTTCTGCAAAATCTTTGTGACCTGGTGTGTCTAAAATGTTTATTTTTTTGTCTTTGTAGATAAAAGCCAATACAGAAGTTGCTACAGAAATTCCACGCTGACGCTCAATTTCCATAAAATCGGAAGTTGCTCCTTTTTTGATTTTATTGTTTTTTACTGCACCAGCTTCTTGTATAGCACCACCAAAAAGTAATAATTTTTCTGTCAATGTTGTTTTTCCTGCATCTGGATGCGAAATGATACCAAATGTTCTTCTACGTTGTATTTCTTCTAATAAACTCATTTACAAAAATTGAGGTGCAAATGTACGGTTTATTCTAGAATTCTTTAAATGACTGTTTGATTAAATCAAATGAATATATAATAAAAAAAACCCTTCAAAAATTGATTTAATGTTATTATATTTGAGACATGAAAAATAGTATTTATATTTTAGTTTTTGTATTTCTTTTAGGATGTAAAGAATCTAAGGAATCTAAAACTGATAAGGTTTCTAACGATTTACACATTTTAGAGAACCTTACTGATTTGAAAGGAAACTTATTTGATGTTTCTAGTTTAAAAGGAAAGAAAGTTTTGGTTAATTACTGGGCTACTTGGTGCGGCCCTTGTAAAAAAGAAATGCCAGATTTATTAGAAGCACAAGAAATTTTATCAAAAGAAAACTATGTTTTTTTATTAGTTTCTGACGAATCAATAGAACAAATACTAAATTTTAATACTAAGTTCCCCTACAATTTTACCTTTTTAAAATCACCAAAATCTTTATCTACATTAGGTATTTACGCAATGCCAACTACTTTTATTTTTAATGAAAAAGGAATGAAAGTGAAAGAAATTATTGGTGCAACAGAGTGGAATAGTAAAGAAATGATTACTCAACTAAAAGAATTATAAAATGAAAAAATTAACATTTATTTTAAGTATAGCGGTATTATTTATTGCCTGTGAAAAAAAAGAAGTAAAAATTACTGAAATATCTTTTGATTTTGGAATTAACAATGCAGAACCAAGTTTAGTTGCTAAAAACGGTAAATTATCTTTGTCTTGGGTAAATTCTATTAGAGGAGAAGAAGCTACATTATTTTATACACAATTAGAGAATGAAAAATGGAAAGCACCTACAAAAATTACTTCAGGTACAGATTGGTTTGTTAATTGGGCAGATTTCCCTACGAATGCAACAAATGGAGATGTTTTACTAACAAGTCACTTGCAAAAATCTGCTAAAGGCACTTATACTTATGATGTTATATTAAATCTTCGAAAATTAAACGGAGAAATCATCAAAGAAAACTTCTTACTAAATACTGACGGAATGAAAGCAGAACATGGTTTTGTAAGTATAATTCCTAATGAAAAAGATGGTTTTTTAATTACTTGGTTAGATGGAAGAAATACAGTTAAAGAAATGGAAGAAAGCATCCATAAAGCCATGACAATCCGAACAGCAGAAGTCTCTAAAACAGGAACTATTTTTAATGAAGCACAAGTAGATGGTAGAACTTGCGATTGTTGTCAAACTTCAACAACAATGACAAAAAATGGACCAATGATTGTATATAGAGATCGAAGTGAAAACGAAATTAGAGACATTTATTTTTCTCAGAAAAAAGATTCAGTTTGGTCTACACCGGTTGCTGTATTTAATGATAATTGGAAAATAAACGGTTGCCCAGTAAATGGACCTAAAGTAGTTTCAAACAAAGAAAATACTGCTGTAGCTTGGTTTACGGGTGCAAATGAAAAACCTGAAGTAAAAGTTTCATTTTTTGAGAATGGAGTTTTTAAAACACCAATTATTGTAAATGATATCTCTGCTATCGGTAGAGTAGATGTAGCATTTGTAAATGATGAAGAAGTGTTAGTAAGTTATATGGAATCTGATGATAACAACACTTATTTACGTGTTAAAAAAGTTTCTAAAAACGGAAAAGCTTCTAAAGCAATTACAATTTCTGATATTAGTTCTGGAAGAAGTACAGGAGTGCCACAACTAGAGATTATGGATGGTTTTGCATTTATGGTTTGGACAATTTCTATTGATAAAAAGAACCAGTTAAAAACGGTAAAGTTTGGTTTAGACGGAATAAATTAATAGTTGCAGAGTTGCAAAGTTAAAAAGAGGTAAATATTAAAGTTTATTTTTTCTTTATTCTTTATTCTCTATTCAATAATTTCTACTTTCATATGAACATCTACTAAAGGCCATTCTTTAACATCTGTTTTTAATTGTGCAATTTTATCCATAGTGTCAAACCCAGAAATTACTTCCCCAAAAACAGTATGTTCATTATCTAAATGATGTGCGCCTTTTCTGCTTTGTACAATGTAAAACTCAAAAGGACTAGAAAGTTTACTTGGATTTTTCTCCCATTCTCTAGCTGCTGCAAGTGCGCCATATTTATGTCTTCTATTTGATCTAAATTCTGGTTTCATTAAATAATTACCATATTTGTAACGATGTTTCATAGCAGCATATTCATCAGAATTTCCACCTTGAATAACAAAATTCTTTGCAACTCTATAAAAGACAGTTTTGTCAAAATATTTAATTTTGGTTAAAAAAATAAAATTGGCTCTATGAATCGGAGTATTATTATATAAACGCAACTTAATATTTCCGTAATCTGTTTTTATAATTACTTTGGTGTCTTTATTTTTCTTTTCGTATTCAGTAAAAAAAGCTTCTACATTGTATTTGTTTAGGCTGTCCCAACTTTTTTCTACTTTTTTAATAAGCTTCTTTTCTTGTTTTATTTTTGGAATAATTGGCTGCGCTTTTTTCTTTTCATCACAATTAACAATCACAGTTAATATAAATAAAGCAATACAAAATTTGATTAATTTCATTTTTAAAATGACGTATTTATTAATTGCAAAGATAATTGATTTTACTACATTTGTTTTATGGCAGTAGAGCAAGTAATTTTAGTGGATGAAAACGATAACCAAATTGGGTTAATGCCCAAAATGGAAGCGCACGAAAAAGCGTTACTACACAGAGCCTTTTCGGTTTTTACCTTTAATAATAAAGGCGAATTATTATTGCAACAAAGAGCGGCGGATAAATACCATTCTCCTTTATTATGGACAAATACCTGTTGTTCTCATCAACGAAATGGAGAAACTTCTTTAGAAGCAGGAAAACGACGTTTGCAAGAAGAAATGGGTTTTACATGTGAGTTAGAAGAAGTGTTTTCTTTTATTTACAAAGCGCCGTTTGACAATGGTTTAACAGAACACGAATTAGACCACGTAATGGTTGGAAACTATAACGAGAGTCCAATTATCAATAGGGAAGAAGTTGAAGCTTTTAAATGGATGACGTTAGAAGATGTGAAAGTTGACATGGAAAGAAATCCAAAAATTTACACCGCTTGGTTTACCATAATTTTTAATGAATATTATCATAGAATAGTTGATTGAAAGACTCAAAGGTTCAAAGTATCAAAGTATCAAAGTTTCAGAGTTGCAAAGGTTCAAAGGCTAAAAGAAGTGAAATTTTAATATTGTAAACGGTTCGAAAATTTTATTTTTGATAACTGATAACTGATAACTGATAACTGATAACTGATAACTGATA
>CAXBBY010000007.1:0-141107 GCA_963974245.1 uncultured Flavobacteriaceae bacterium
TTTTGAAAGTTTTTTTTAATTTATTTTTGAACCACTTACTTTGAATGAACTTTGCCCGAAATAGCGGACGGCAAAGATACAAGAAATAAATTATTTACCAAGAATAAACGCTAAGAAATATTACTTTTTTTTACTCAAAAAATCAATATTCTAAAGTTCAACAACTTATAAAAAAATAATTTTATATATTAAATTAAAGAAGCTATTTAGATTGTTGCTTTTTTATCTTTTTAAACATCTTTTTATATATCTCGATATCTATATAACCTTTATTTTCTTTATACATTAAATCTAAATCAATTTTTAATTTGGATTTTTGCTCAATTAATCTTTCTTGAATAAATGCTCGTTGTAAGATATCTTCAATTAAAAAATCTTCGTTAACACTTTCTGGATGATATTCTGATCTCAATGACATCTTAAAAAAATTTGCTGTTGTATTGTACCAAAACGCTCTCCAACCACTTCTTAAATCTTTAATTTGATTAAATGTTGTTTTACCTGTTTGCCTATAAATTAATTTTATTAAGATTCTTCCTTCTGTTCTTGTCATGCTTTTTAATTGCTCGGTAAACTCACCTTCTAAATATTTCTGAACAACTTTAATATACTTCTTCTTTTTTCTATTACTTTTTATTCTAAGTAATCTAGAATTTAATGTATCAAGTCTTTTGGAAGCAAGAACTGCATAAGGATATGCTTTAAAAACTTTTTTTCGAAACCAATAATAGTAATTAACATCTTCTCTATTTTTAAATTTAGTTTTTGGTAATAACTTTACTTCGTCTAAATTAATTGTCAATGTATCTCCAATTTTAATTAAAATATACTTTTCTTGTAATGGAATAGAATCTTTCTTTTGCCCGAAGAAAACAAAAGAAAACAAAAAGACATATATATAAAATATAGTTTTCAATTACTTATTTTTTTTAGAGAATGTAAAGGTATTACAAATAGTGTACATTAAAAAAACATCAATTATATAGTTCCTTAAAAAAACTCATATAGAATGTATATGAGTTTTTTATCTTGTTTTTCTTAAAGCTTCCTCCTATTGTCGTCAGATTGTGTATCAATAAGTTTATTAAATGGATCTACACCAACTTCCGTAGGTTTTTTATCTACTATAATTGTAATTTTATTATTAATGGTTGTAATTTTATGCTTCTTTAAATATAAAATAACTTCATTTTTTTTACCATCAACTTCTTCTTCAGAAAAAATTCCGATATCTATATAATCTGCTAACGGGACTGAAAGAATTGGCTTTTTCTGCTTAACTGATTTATAAGAAATAGTATCTCCAACTTTATCGCCATAAAAACGCTTTCCTTTGTTATCATTTCTGTATTTTGAAACATTAAACTCAATATCTACTTTATATTTTCCGTTTTCTAACACTGTCGATTTTACATCAACAATTCGATTTCTATACAATGTAATAGTCTCGAACATATCTTTAATTACATATTTTAAAGAATCTGGTGTTACTTTATTTATATAATCTACCATTTCTATAGAAGTTGTATAAGGTGATTCCTGAAATTGTACTTTTTCAACATACTTTTTTAAAGCTCCGTTTAAGTTTTCTTCACCAATATAATCGCTTAACGCATAAAATACTAAAGACCCTTTTTGATAACGGATATAACCTTGCCCATCATTATACATCAATGCATTTTCACGTTTTCTTTCTAAAGTTCTCTGCAATAAATAACCATCTAAAGCTTCTTTTAAAAATGTACGCATTTTTTCTTTTCCATGTTGATGTTCTAATACTTTTAATGCTACATATTCTGACATACTTTCTGATAACATGGTTGCACCTAAAACGTCTGCACCAATTACTTGATGCGCCCACCATTGATGTGCAACTTCATGTGCTGTTATTGCAAACGGATAATCTACACCACCAGTATCAGAATCATCTACATCAGCAATAAAACCAACTGCTTCAGAAAATGGAATTGTATTTGGAAATGACTGTGCAAAAGTTCCTAATGTTCTTGGAAATTCTATAATTCTTGCTTGTTTATGTTGATAAGGACTAAAGTTTTTTGAATTATAATCTAATGACGCTTTCATTCCTTTCATCATTCGCCTTAAGTTAAACTCATGTCCTTTGTGAAAATAAATTTCTAAACTAATTCCGTTATACATTTCTTTTTTAACTTCATATCTAGCAGAATTAAAGGCGTAAAAATTTAAAATTTTACTATCCATTTTATAATGAAAATACTTTCTACCCTCTTTTTCCCATTCTTTTTGTAAATATCCTGGAGCTATTGCAATTTGATCTTTTGATGTTGATACCGTTGCTTCAAAATTGATCCAATCAGAATCTTTAGAAATATATGTGTTTCCTAAAGCTGTAGAATCTGATGGCTCTGGACGTAAATCATTCTTCGAAAGATTGTATTTTTCACGAGTTTTATTGTCTGTTAATTCATTTTGTGATGAATATCCTAAGGAAGGAAATATTTGAAAATTATTAATAAAAGTTCCGTTTCCTAAAACAGGAGATTGATTTCGTAATAAAGTATTTTCTTTATTTTTTACATCGATCTTTAATTCTAAACTATCTCCTGGCTGTAATGCCTTTTTTAGTTGATAAATATTAAAATTATTAACAGAATCTTTTAGTACTAATTCAGTTTGTTTATCAAAATTAAATGAACTTGGATAATTATTATAATTTAAGAATATACTATCTATAACTTGATTCGTTTTATTAATCATTTTATACGTTGCAGAAGCCTTAAAATTTCTTTTTTTAGGATAGATATTCATATCAACTTTAACAGCAACAATTCTTGGCTGGGCTTTGTCTTCATATTTTTTATACTCTTTTTCCCAACTTACACGCTGTTTCTCTCTTTCTATTGCAGAGTAATTTTTATTTAAAAAATTGTTTTCGTAATAAATTCTTGCTCCTAAACCAAAGAAAACAATTGCTAATAGTAAAATTACAAACCTCTTCCTTTTAGTCAATCTTTTAGATGCCAAGTTCCATCTTTCTTTAAAAGAATGTGTAACTCCTCTCATCCAAAATAAACTAGCAATAACTAATAGAATTATACCGCCAATAAACCAATATGCTTTGTAAATAAAATAGACACCAAATGAAGATCCATAACCATCCATATCAGAATATTGATAATTTGGTGACTGGTTGTATTTAAATATTGATTGCTCTATTCCTGCAAGTGATAATAAAGGAATACCTATTAAGAGCACTAACAATACAAATAATCCTAAATATTGATTTTTAATAAGAGTTTGTATCAACATTGCTAAAAAAGCCCAGATTACAAAATGGATAAACATAAGCACATACAATTCGTACAAATAGTGCCCTATTTCAAAATTGTAATATCCTTTGTAGATTTGAAACATAATTCCTGCAACAACAATTACCGCTAATAAAACAAGTTGCATTTTTATAATCGCAATAAATTTAGACATCATAAGTGTCCAATTTTTAGTTGGAGTAATATCAACCAAATGATTTACTCTTGCCATTTCTCCTCTACGGATTAGCATACCAGCATATAAAAATGTTAGCAAATTGATAAAAAACGTAAAAGTTCCGCCTGGTAATAATAACATTTGCCAAGTAGTAGGAAGTGTTTTAGTTCCAAACAATTCTCCTGCAGTAATTGCAAATAATAAAATAGAAATTAATCCTACTAGTAATATGGCTATAAATGGCCAACTAGAAACAATGTATTTAAAATCTATGTTAGATAGTTTCCACATTATTTTAAAATCGTTCTTTAAAGAAAAAACGTAGTTTACTTTAGAGATATGAACTCTTGTTATTCCTCCAAAATTTTGTTTAATTACCCGTTCTCCTTTATTTCTTCTAAAATTTAAAGTAATTGTATTTTGACTAAATGAAAACTTTTTATAAACTCCAATAAGGATTAAGAACGAAATTAATAACCACATCAATCTATTATAAATCACAACTCCTTTTAAAGGAAGTAACAATTCATTTTGGTCAGACAACGTCCAATATCTAGTATAATAATTTGCTGCTTGAGCTCCAAAAGGGTCAAATAAAGCAGCTAAAAATCTATTATCTGGATTTGATAAAAAACTTTCTGCTATCGCTTGGATAAAAAGCAATAATACTACTGTTATAAAACCAGCTGCAATATTTCTTGTAAAAGTTACAACCCCAAAAATGATTGCGCCAAAGAGTAAAACATTCGGTATAATGTAAATTAAATAAGAATGTAGATAGGCAGAAAAATTAAAAGCTCTTACAATTTCTTGATTTGTTCCAGGTAATCTAAATCCTATAAACAATCCAATTCCTGCAATAATGATAATTAATAACACTACAAAAA
Organism: uncultured Flavobacteriaceae bacterium; assembly: GCA_963974245.1. Lineage (GTDB taxonomy): Bacteria > Bacteroidota > Bacteroidia > Flavobacteriales > Flavobacteriaceae > Polaribacter. Next base: position 4,356 of record CAXBBY010000007.1, read on the forward strand.
ATGAACTTAAAAATTTTGCAGATAAATAATTAAATTTTGAAAAAGGATAAGAATATAAAATGCTGTGCATATTACTTTTGTAATCTCTAAATACAGAAGCACCAATAATAGAAGGAAATAAAAAGAATAAAAAGATTGCCATAGAATTGAATATTCCATTTACGGCAATTGGAGCATTAACTATTTTAGAAGAACCTGTTGTTACTGTTAATCCATCAAAAATACCAGCAGAACTTGCTGCTATAAAAATGGATAGTAAAAAAAATATGATTGCATACACATAATATGCTGGTTTTTTAAACCAATACTGTAATTCGTATTTAAATATTGTAAAAAACATAATTAAGAAAGTTGTTAGATGATTGGACAGTTTGTTTAGTTAGACAATTGGGTTTTTAGACTTACAGGTTGTTTTTTTATAGATTTTTGTTTTCCTCAAATAATCTAACAATCTAGGCATCTACTAATCCAGTTTTTCAGCCAATTCAGGTTCATCTTGTTTTAAAGCAATAAAATATACATCATCTAATTGCGGTGTTCCGTTTATAAAATCTTCTGAAGGTTTGTCTTCCGAAAACACTCTTACATTTAACGTATTATCTTGATTGTAATTTGAAGAAAGCACACTAAAATTTGATTCTACCGTTTCTAAATCATCTCTATTAATTATTTTTGTCCAAATAGTTCCTTCAATTTCTTTTGTAGCTTCTAATGGTGTTGTGTGTTTAAGAATTCTACCACCATTTAATATTGCCATTTCATTACACAATTCTTTAACATCATCTACAATATGAGTTGAAAATATAACTGTACAATTGGTGCCAACTTCTCGTAAAACATTTAAAAAACGGTGTCTTTCTGCTGGATCTAATCCTGCAGTAGGTTCATCTACAATAATTAATTTTGGGCTGTTTAATAATAATTGTGCAATTCCAAATCGTTGTTTCATTCCTCCAGAATAACCAGCAACATATTTTTTTCTTACTTCATATAAGTTAGTTATTTCCAGCACTTCTTTAACCAATTTTTCTCTTTCAGACTTTAAGCTAATTCCTTTAAGAGTTGCAAAATAATCTAACAAATCTTCTGCTGACATTTTAGGATACACACCAAATGTTTGTGGCAAATAACCAAGAATTTTTCGCAAAGACATATTGTCTTGCAAAACATTAATGTCTCCAAAAATAATCGACCCAGAATCTGGTTGTTGTAATGTAGCAATCGTTCTCATTAAAGATGATTTCCCTGCTCCATTAGGACCTAATAAACCAAACATTCCTGTACCAATCTCAATTGATAAGTTGTCAATTGCTTTTACACCATTTTTATACGTTTTGGTTAAGTTTTCAATTTTTAATTTCATTTGATTCAATTTTTTTAGCTTGATTATAAAAGATAAGTGTGAAAGTTACAACTTTTGTTACAAATTTTTAAAATAAATATTAAATGAGCATTCATTAGCACAAAAAAAATAGATATTTTTACAAAAGCAAACACAAAGTTAGTTAGCATGTTTTTTTAATTAAAACTTTATAAACTCATATAATGGCAAAAAAATCAATCTTAAATAAAAAATCAATACATTTTTTAGAGAAATATTTAAATAACGCTGCTCCAACTGGCTATGAATGGGAAGGTCAAAAAATTTGGATGGATTATCTAAAACCCTATGTTGATGAATTTATAACGGATACTTACGGAACTGCGGTTGGCGTTATCAATCCAAAAGCAAAATTTAAAGTTGTTATAGAAGGTCATGCAGATGAAATTTCTTGGTATGTAAATTATATTTCTGATAACGGATTAATCTACGTGATTAGAAATGGTGGAAGTGATCATCAAATTGCGCCAAGTAAAATTGTAAATATTCATACTAAAAACGGCATTGTAAAAGGAGTTTTTGGCTGGCCAGCAATTCACACAAGAGACAAAGCAAAAGAAGAAGCACCAAAACCAGAAAATATTTTTATCGACACAGGTTGTGCAACAAAAAAAGAAGTGGAAGCTTTAGGAATTCATGTTGGTTGTGTAATTACGTATCCAGATGAGTTTCATATTTTAAACGGAGATAAATTTGTTTGTAGAGCATTAGATAATAGAATGGGCGGATTTATGATTGCAGAAGTTGCTCGTTTATTGAAAGAAAATAAAAAAACATTGCCTTTTGGATTATACATTACAAACTCTGTACAAGAGGAAATTGGTTTGCGTGGTGCAGAAATGATTACCCAACGCATAAAACCTAATGTAGCAATTGTTACTGATGTTACACACGACACCACTACTCCAATGATTGATGTTAAAAAAGCAGGCTATTTAGAGCTAGGAAAAGGTCCTGTGATTGCTTATGCTCCTGCGGTACAACAAAAATTAAGAGATTTAATTACAGAAACTGCAGAAGAAAACAAGATTCCGTTTCAACGTTCAGCTTTATCAAGAGCAACCGGAACAGATACAGATGCGTTTGCGTATAGTAACGGCGGAGTTGCTTCTGCATTGATTTCTTTACCGCTACGTTACATGCACACAACTGTAGAAATGGTTCATAGAGATGATGTTGAAAATGTAATTAAAATGATTTATGAAACCTTATTGAAAATAAAAGACGGAGAAACATTTTCTTATTTTGAATAACATATAAAAGCCACGAATTCACGGATTTTTACAAAACATTTTAAAAATTCGTGTCATTTCGACGATAGGAGAAACCTCAAGGTTTTAAGTTAGGGTTATGAGATTTCTCAATCGTTTTTAAAACTCATTTCGAAAAGACATCAACTGTAAAAAATGGATGAGTTCTTAGATATTTTAACTTCTGACGGAAAATCAACCGGAAAAACTTCTTTAAAATCTGAAGCGCATCAAAAAGGTTTATATCACGCAACGGTACATGTTTGGTTCTATACTGATGATCATAAAATTCTACTTCAAAAAAGAGCTTCCGTAAAAAAAGTGTTTCCAAATCTTTGGGATGTTTCTGTTGCTGGACATGTTGCTGCTGGAGAAAAAATAGAAAATGCTGCTATTAGAGAAGTAAATGAAGAAATCGGTTTGACAATTTCTGAAGCTGATTTGACAAAAATTGGATTAAGAAAAGATGAAATCGTACATCCAAATAGAATCTTAGACAATGAGTTTAAGCATCTTTTTTTGTGCAAATTAACCAAAGAAATTTCTGAATTAACAATGCAAATCGGAGAAGTTGATGACATCCAATTATTTGATCTTTCCATATTAAAAGACACCACAAAGCATGGAAGTTTTATGGTGCCAAATATTAGAAATTATTATGATTTTATGTATGATAAAATCAACGCTATTTTGTAGTATTTTCGAAAAAAGAATCCGAAACTTTTGTATCACTAATTAACGGCAATGTAAATTCAGTTGCAGCTCTTCTTGGTTCTTTTGGTACGCCAACACTATCTTTTTTATACCAAGTTATCGATTTTGGTAACAACAAACCGTTTACAGAATTCCAATCATTGTATCTAATGATGCTATATTTTTCTGATGGTTTTTTACTCTTAAACGTTACTGTATAGGCAAGCCATTCCATTTGATAAGAATTTTTGTTGTAATAAATGATATAATTATCATCTGGTGATGAACCAATATTTGCTTTGTACGAAATTTTAAATCCTGGATAACTAACACCATCAAAAACTAAATCTGTTGTTTTTTCGTAGATAATTCCGTCATCAGCCAACACAAAAGGCATTGCATAAAAATAGAAATACAAATTGTAATAAAAATCTTTATTTCCTTTAAACGCGGTAGAGTTTTTTTGAGATAGCCAAACTTCTTTTCCGTCAAAACCTAGTGAATAATTTGGTGCAGTAACAACTATTTTACGAGATTGCAAATCTGTTGTATGTACCTCTTCTCCTTTGTTAAAAGACAACGTTTTTGCATTTCTCCAAGCATCAATTCCTCCATGTTTTTCAAAAACTTTTGCTAATTCATTTGGAAATTTTTCTTTTTTAGTTTCTTTCTTTTCTTCATTTTTACATGAAATTGAGATTGCTGCTAGAACAAATAATACGAGTATTTTTTTCATTTTAGTTTTATTTTATGATTACAAAATTAAGGAAATCTTAATTGAGTTTCCCGTTTTCACGGGAATGACAATTTCATAGGAAATTCCAAAGCAAAATACTTTGGAAAAAACTCTTTTCAATTAAATTTTCGATTGATAGGTGTACAGTTCAAAATATCTTCCTTCTTTTTCTATCAATTCGTCATGCGTACCTCGCTCAACTATCGATCCTGACTCTACTACCAAAATTTGATCTGCTTGTTTTATGGTACTCAATCTGTGTGCAATCACAATTGTGGTTCTATCTTTTATCAATTCTGATAAACTTTTCTGAATCAAGGCTTCACTTTCTGTATCTAAACTAGAAGTTGCCTCATCTAAAATAATGATTTTTGGATTTGCTAATATGGCTCTTGCAATTGCCAAACGCTGACGTTGTCCTCCAGAAAGTTTGACGCCTCTTTCTCCGATTAAAGTATCTAATCCATCTTCAAAACGATCTGTAAATTCATTTACATAAGCAGCTTTTACAGCATTTTGTAATTCCTCTTCAGTTGCATTTGGTCGCGGAAATAAAATATTTTCTCTAATAGTTCCTTCAAACAAAAATTCGTCTTGTAAAACAACGCCTAAATGTTTTCGATAACTACTTAATTGTACTTTTGACATGTCATTATTGTCAATGGTAACTTTTCCTGATTTTGGATTTAAAAACGTCGCTGACAAACCTGCAATAGTCGATTTTCCTGACCCAGAACTTCCAACCAATGCAGTTACAGTTCCTTTCGGAACATTAAAACTTATGTTATTCAACACTTCTTTTCCTTCTTCATAAGAAAAAGAAACATCATCAAAAACCAATTCTCCTTCAATAGTTTCTAACTGAATTATTCTGTTTTCATTATCTTCTTCTGCATCCATATTCATTAGTTCTTCGGTTCGATCTAAACCTGCTAAGGCTTCTGTTAATTGACTTCCAATATTACTCATTTGCACAATTGGTGCAATCATAAAACCTAATAATAATGTAAATGATAAAAAATCTCCTACAGTTAATTCTCCTATCATAATTTTATAACCACCAATTCCCATAATTCCAGTTGATGCAATTCCTAGCAAAAAAGTGGATGAGCTTGTCATAATTGCAGTTGCCGTTAAACTTTTCTTTACATTTTGAAATAACAGATCTACTCCTTTTTCAAAAGTTTCGTTTTCTTGTTGTTCTGCATTAAATGCTTTAATTACTCTAACTCCTGCTAAAGTTTCCGTCAATCTTCCTTTTACATCAGCATTAATTACGCCTCGATTTCTAAATATCGGTCTAATATATTTGAATGCTTTTAAAGCTACTAAACCAAATATTGCAACAGGAATCAGTACAAAAAATGTCATAGACGGACTTATTCTAATTAACAAAATCATTGAAATTACAGCTGTAATAGTTCCTCCTACTAACTGTACCAATCCTGTTCCAATTAAATTTCGAACTCCTTCTACATCGCTCATAATTCTAGAAACTAACGCTCCAGATTTTGTATTATCAAAAAAGCTGATTGGTAAAGACAATACTTTCTTTTGTACTTGCGCTCTTAATTCTGAAATTAAATATTGCGCTTGTACACTTAAAATTCGTGTCAATAAAAAAGAAGTAATAGCTTGCACTAAAATTGCAACTCCTACTATTAATAACAAGTTGTATAACTCATTGTAATTTTTATTCGGAATTACATTATCTAATAAGGCTTTACTTTTCCATGGCAATACTAAACTTGACAATCTACTTATTACAATTAAAATCAAGCCAATAAAAACCAAATTACGCTTTGGCCAAATAATTGTTTTAAATGCTTTTACAATAGTAACTTTTGGTTTCTTTTTATTTTTTGATGAATTGCTATATTGTTTCATGGATGCTTTTTCTTTTCTTAAAGTGTATGCTCTTATTTGTCAAATGATATGCCACTAACTATCAACATGACAGAATAACAAAATTTATAAATTACAAATAAAAAGCTCCTATAACAGAGCTTTATAAATTGCGTTTTTTTATAATCTATGATCAATAATACTTTGCACCACATCCGGATTTAATAAAGTAGAAATATCTCCTAAATTATCCGTTTCATTAGATGCTATTTTACGCAAAATACGTCTCATAATTTTCCCAGAACGTGTTTTTGGCAATCCATCTGTAAACTGAATTTTATCTAGTTTTGCAATTGGTCCAATTCTATCTGCAATTAATTGATTAATTTCATTTCGTAAATTATCGTGATTTCTTGTTTCTCCAACATCTTTTAAAGTTACATAACCATACAATGCACTTCCTTTTACATCATGAGGAAAACCAACAATGGCACTTTCTGCAACTGCAGGATGTTCATTTATAGCATCTTCAATTGGTGCGGTTCCTAAATTATGTCCAGAAACAATAATTACATCATCTACTCTACCTGTAATTCGGTAATAACCGACTTCATCACGCAAAGCACCATCACCAGTAAAATATTTATTTTCAAAAGCAGAAAAATACGTTTCTTTATAACGTTGATGGTTTCCCCAAATAGTTCTTGCCATTGATGGCCAAGGAAATTTAATACATAAACGACCATCAACTTGATTTCCAATTAATTCATCTCCATTTTCATCCATTAATGCCGGTTGAATTCCGATGAATGGCAACGTTGCATACGTTGGTTTTGTTGGTGTTACATACGGAATTGGAGTGATCATAATTCCGCCAGTTTCTGTTTGCCACCAAGTATCAATAATCGGACTTTTCTTTTTACCAATATTATTATTATACCAATGCCAAGCTTCTTCGTTTATGGGTTCTCCAACAGAACCCAAAACTTTTAATGATGATAAATCGCACTTATCAACCAATTCCGTTCCTTGTTTTGCCAACGCTCTAATTGCTGTTGGCGCTGTATAAAACTGATTCACTTTATGCTTTTCTACTATTTGCCAAAAACGTCCAAAATCAGGATAACTTGGCACACCTTCAAATAGTACTGTTGTTGCTCCGTTTGCTAACGGACCATAAACGATATAAGAATGTCCAGTAATCCAACCAATATCTGCAGTACACCAATACACATCATTTTCTTTATATTGAAATACATTTTTAAATGTATAAGCAGTATAAACCATATAACCAGCAGTTGTATGAACCATTCCTTTTGGCATTCCTGTAGAGCCAGACGTATATAAAATAAATAACGGATCTTCTGCATCCATTACTTCTGCTTTTCCTTCTGTTGATGCTTTTTCCAATAAGGGTTGTAACCAAAAATCTCTTCCTGATTTCATAGAAATATCAGAATTAATCCGTTTTGCAACCAACACATTTTCTACTCCAGGACAACTTTCTAATGCTTCATCAACTATTCCTTTTAAGTCGATTGTTTTTGCGCCGCGATAAGATCCATCAGCAGTAATTACCATATTACAATCACAATCATTTATTCTTGTTGCTAATGCTTTGGATGAAAACCCTGCAAAAACGACTGAATGAATCGCTCCAATTCTAGCACAAGCCAACGTTGCAATTGCCAATTCTGGAATCATTGGAACATAAATACAAACGCGATCGCCTTTTTGTACGCCTTTACTTTTAAGCACGTTTGCAAACTGATTTACACGTTCATACAATTGTCTATAACTTATATGTTCTGCTGCTTCATCTGGATTGTTTGGTTCAAAAATAATTGCCGTTTTATCTCCACGAGTTGGTAAATGTCTGTCAATACAATTTTCTGTAATGTTTAATTTTGCTCCTTTAAACCATTTAACTTCTGGTTTAGAAAAATCCCAACTTAAAACGGTATTCCATTTTTTTCTCCATAAAAAGTGTTCTTCAGCTATTTCTTCCCAAAATTTTTCTGGTTCGTTAACAGATTTTCTATACACTTGATAATACTCTTCTAAGTGTTTGATGTGATAATTACTCATTATTGTTTTGTTTTTCTTAAGACATTCTAAAAATAGAAAATTATATTTGCTTTATGAATTTTCAAGAAGTTTTATCTGTTATAAATACAAATTGGCATATTATTTTACTTTTTTTTACCATTGCTGTATTGTATTCTTCTGTCGGGTTTGGTGGTGGTTCTAGTTATTTAGCAGTGTTGGCATTAACAGGTTTGGCTTTTACACAAATTAGAGCTACAGCACTGTTGTGTAATACTGTTGTTGTTATTGGAAACGTATTTTATTTTCATCAACAAAAAACTTACAATTTTAAGAAAGTAATTCCGCTTGTTTTATTTAGCATTCCGTTTGCTTTTATTGGCGGATATTTAAAAATCAGCCAAACGTTCTTTTTCATTCTTCTTGGATTTACGTTGTTATTTGCAGCGATTACGATGTGGGTTTCTAAAAAAATTATTGCATCCGAAGAAAAAACAACACAATTAAAAATGTCAAAAAATGCTGGTTATGGCGGATTTATTGGTTTTATTTCTGGAATGGTCGGAATTGGCGGTGGAATTTTCTTAGCGCCTTTATTACATTTAACAAATTGGGATACGTCGAAAAAAATTGCCGCAACTGCAAGTTTGTTTATTTTGGTAAATTCTATTGCTGGTTTAGGTGGACAATATTTAAATCCCGAATTTACTATAGATTGGAATTTAACAACTGTTTTATTAATTACCGTTTTTATTGGCGGACAAATTGGAAGCAGATTCAGTACCAAATTCTTAAAACCTATTCAATTAAAAAAGGCAACCGCTGTATTGATTGCCTTTGTAAGTATTAGAATTTTATGGAAATATTTGTTTTAAGAAAGTAATCCTTCTATTTCTTGTTGAAAATCGTATTGTAAATCTTCGTGTAAAGTACCAACTACTTTCTGTATTAATATCACTTGTCTATCTAAAGTATTTGTAAGTCTTGGGCTTTTATTTATTGAAGGTTTAAAATTCTTTAACTTCTGACAGAAATAAATCAATAACTCTACTTCTGTTTCTTTTTTTTGAGAATACCGAATAAACTTTTTTGTAAGCGTTAAAATTTTACGAACACTTTTTCTGATATAGAAATAACTGTTGGTATTAATTTGATCAAACAAATCGTCTATTTGTTCTTTAACACTTTCTATATAGTTTTCTTCGCTCGAAGACTCGAACAATAAATATGTTAGTAATTCTTTGTTTTCCTTTTTAAATTTTGATAAACGCAAACATAAATCAATCAACTCTTTTGAGTTTTTATAACTCAATTCGTCTTTGATTTTTTTTACGGTTACTGCTTTCATCTATTTAATTTCGTAAAGTAAATGGAAATATAAATTCTAGTTTTCACTTGGAATTTCTACCATTTCGTTTACATCAGCATCGTAATCTACACCTTCAACTTTAAAGCCGAATAAATTAAAAAAGTCATTGCTATATCCTTCTAAATCTCCAATTTCTGACAAGTTTTCGGTAGAAGCAGTTTTCCAAAGTTCAGCAACTTTAGCTTGTACATCTACTTTCATTTCTAAATCATCAATTCTAATTCTACCCTTTGCATCTAAAGCTAAATCTCCACCAAATAAACGTTCGCTGTACAAACGTTGAATTTGTTCTATACATCCTTCATGAGTTCCATTTTCTTTCATGATTTTATACAATAAAGAAATGTATAACGGAATCACAGGAATTGCAGAACTTGCTTGTGTAACCAAGGCTTTATTTACAGAAACGTACGCTTTTCCTCCAATAGATTTTAAATCGTCAGAAATTGTAAAAGCGGTTGCTTCTAAATGATCTTTTGCTGCGCCAATGGTTCCTTTTCTGTAAACTGCTTCTGTAAGTTTTGGACCTATATAAGAATACGCAACAGTTGTTGCTCCTTCAGATAATAAGTTTTCATTTTTCAAAGCGTCCATCCACATTTTCCAATCTTCGCCGCCCATTACTGCAACGGTGTTTGCAATATCATCTCCTTCTGCTGGGTTGATTGAGATTTCAGTTACATTTCCTGTATGAAAATCTACTGTTTTGTTAGAAAAAACACCGCCAATTGGTTTTAAAACCGATTTGTAACGAACTCCAGTATCTGGATGTGTTCTAACTGGTGAAGCCAAACTATAAATCACCAAATCTACTTGACCTAGATCCTTTTTAATCATGTCTAAAGTTTGACGTTTGATTTCATTTGAAAATGCATCACCATTGATACTTTTTGCGTACAAACCTGCTTTATGAGCATGTTTTTCAAAAGCTGCTGTATTGTAATAACCAGCTGACCCCGTTCTTCCTGGTGTTGAAGGTTTGTCAAAATACACACCAATTGTTGCTGCATCAGATCCAAAAGCGCTAGAAATTCTAGACGCCAATCCAAATCCTGTTGAAGAACCAATTACCAACACTTTTTTTGCGCCGTTAATTGCTCCTTTAGATTTTACATATGCTATTTGATTCATTACGTTTTGCTCACAACCTGTTGGATGTGCTGTTAAACAAATAAATCCTCTTGTTCTTGGTTCTATAATCATAATTGGTTGTTTATGTTCTCGATACTATTTTTCTTCGTTTCACTTCTAAAAATCACTCGAACTGACAATCGAAATGTCACATCGAGTGAATTTAATGTTCGATAGAAAAATTAAATTTGTATCGAGATGATTTAATTTTTTAATTAGTTGAAGTTAAAAACTTCGTTATATTTTTCTCAATTCTATTCAATACATTTTCAGTATTTGCCTTTACAAAATTTTCTCCTGTAATTTGCTCGTACAATTCTATATATCTATTTGATATTTCTATAATTTTTTCATCAGACATTGCCGGAATTTGTTGTCCGTCTTTTCCTTGAAATCCATTTTCTATCAACCATTCACGTACAAATTCTTTTGATAATTGTTTTTGACTCTCTCCTTTTTCTTGTCTTTCTTCATATCCATCAGCATAGAAATAACGAGAAGAATCTGGCGTGTGAATTTCATCAATCAAGACAATTTTACCATCTTTGGTTTTACCAAATTCGTATTTAGTATCTACTAAAATTAAACCGCGTTTTGCAGCAATTTCTGTTCCTCTAGCAAATAATTTATTTGTAAACTCTTCTAAAACCAAATAATCTTCTTCAGCAACAATTCCGCTTGCTAAAATAGCTTCTCTAGAAATGTCTTCGTCGTGCTCGCCATTTTCTGCTTTTGTTGATGGTGTAATAATTGGCGTTGGAAATTTGTCATTTTCTTTCATTCCTTCTGGCATTTCTACCCCACACAATATTCTTTTTCCTGCTTTGTATTCTCTAGCTGCATGACCAGATAAATACCCACGAATTACCATTTCTACTTTAAACGGTTCACATAAATGACCAATGGCAACATTTTCATCTGGAGTTGCTACTAACCAATTCGGAACAATATCAGAAGTATCATGCATCATTTTGGTTGCAATCTGATTTAAAATTTGTCCTTTAAACGGAATTTGTTTTGGCAAAATTACATCAAAAGCAGACAATCTATCAGAAGCAATCATTACTAATACTTCGTTATTTATATTATAAACTTCTCTGACCTTACCTTTATATACAGATTTCTGCTTCGGAAAGTTAAAGTTTGTTTCGTTAATTGTATTCATTAATTATTGTGTTGTTGTTGCTTGCAAAAGTAAACTAAAGACTTTTTACGAACAACAAAAAACTATTCTGTTTCTATACTTTTGTATGCTGTAATAATTCGTTTTACCAATCGATGACGAATTACATCTTTATCATCTAAATACACTTGCGCAATTCCTTCAATATCTTTTAATGCCAACAACGATTCTTTTAAACCAGAAACTTGCCTTCTTGGTAAATCTATTTGACCAGGATCTCCATTTATAATAAACTTTGCATGTTTTCCCATTCTTGTTAAAAACATTTTCATTTGATTGTGCGTAGTGTTTTGTGCCTCATCCAAGATAACAAATGCATTGTCTAAAGTTCTACCGCGCATAAATGCCAAAGGCGCAATTTGAATAACCCCTTTTTCTAAATGAGATTCTAATTTTTCGTGCGGAATCATATCACGCAATGCATCATATAACGGTTGCATATACGGATCTAATTTTTCTTTTAAATCGCCTGGTAAAAACCCTAAATTTTCTCCAGATTCTACGGCTGGTCTTGTTAAAATAATTCTGCGGACTTCTTTCTCTTTTAAGGCTTTTACCGCTAAAGCTACAGCTGTATATGTTTTTCCTGTTCCTGCTGGACCAACTGCAAAAAGCATATCGTTTTTCTGCATTAAAGCAACCATTTTACGTTGATTTACCGTTTGTGGTTTTATCAATTTACCGTTTACTCCATGCAATAAAACATCTTTTGAATTGTAATCACTTTTTTCTTCTTTTCCAGTTGAAGTTAAAATCCGTTCAATACTATTTTCATCGAGTTTATTGTATCTATTAAAATACTTAATCAACATTTCTATCCGTTTTTCAAACTCGTCTAGAATTTCTGATTCTCCGTAAATTTTTAAATGAGTACCTCTTGCTACAATTTTTATTTTTGAGAAGTATTTTTTTAATTGTGCAATAGTGCTGTTTTGAGTTCCAAAAAAGTCTTTTGGGTTAATGTCTGTTAGTTCAATAATTCTTTCTGTCAAATGATTCTATTTTAATAAGTTAACAATTTGTTGATTGTAAAAAATAACATAAAATAAAATGAGATAAAATCTATCTGCTTTTTATACAAGAAAATTACGGATAAAAATTTAGAATTGATTAGCTTTGTGTAAAATTTTTATGTTTTTTTTTAGATTCCCGTTTTCACGGGAATGACAATTTTAATCTGTATTTAAGTTATACACTTAAATGCTTTTTTTTAAAACTAATCAACAGGTAATTTTTACATGTCTTTAATAACTTTAACAACAGATTTCGGAACTAAAGACCATTTTTTAGGTGCTGTAAAAGGGGCAATTTACTCAGAATTACCAGATGCTAAAATTGTTGACATTACCCACGAAATTTCTCCATTCAGCATTACAGAAACTGCTTACATTTTAAAAAATTCTTATAAAAGTTTTCCTGATAAAAGCATTCATATTATTGGCGTAGATTCTGAATTGAGTACAGAAAACAAACACATTGCGTTGTTATTAGATAATCATTATTTTATTTGTCCAGATAATGGATTAATCTCAATGATTGCTTCAGAAATCAATCCAACACAAATAGTAGAAATTAACATTCACGATCGTGTAGAAAGTAGTTTTCCTGTGTTAGATGTATTTGTTCAAGTTGCCTGTTTTATCGCCCGTGGCGGAAATTTAGATGTTATTGGAAAAGTGACTCATACGTATAAAAAAATGATTGAGATTCAACCTAAAATAAACGCCAATGAAACTCAAATTACTGGAAATGTCATTTATATAGATAATTACGGAAATGTAATCAGTAATATTAGTAAAAAACTTTTTACAGATGTTGGCAAAGGGAGAAGTTATAAGGTAACAGCAAGACGGTACACTTTTAATACAATCAATAAAAAATACAACGACATTATCAATTATCAAATTGATGAGGATAGAAAACATTATGACGGCAATAAATTAGCCATTTTTAATTCTGCCGGATTTTTAGAAATTGCCATTTATAGAAGTAATTTAAGTACAGTTGGTAGTGCTTCTTCTTTGTTAGGATTGAATTATAGAGACACTATAACAGTAGAATTTTATTAATTTTTAAAAAAGCATACATGTTTGTTAGAATTGTAAAAATGGGATTTCATGAAAAACATGTAGTAACATTTTTAGAAATTTTTGAAAGTAAAAAACAAAAAATCAGAAGTAATAATGGTTGTCAGCTATTAGAACTGTATCGCGATAAAAAGGATCCAAGTATTTTCTTTACGTATAGTTATTGGGAAACCGAACAAGATTTAGAAAATTATAGAAACTCTAAATTATTTAAAGACGTTTGGGCAAAAACAAAAGCATTATTCAATACAAAACCAGAAGCGTGGAGTGTTGATAAAACAGTTTGCTTACCATAAACAATTATCAGTAAACAGTTTTCAATAAACAATGAACAATTATTAATGAAGCAATTTTCTTTTACAGATTTTCCAGAAATCAACACAGAACGTTTGTTATTAAGACAATTAAATGCTGATGATGCTAATGCCATTTTTAAACTGCGTTCTAATAAAGAAATCAACAAATTAATCACTAGAAAAACACCAAAAAACCTTGAAGAAGCTGCCGATTTTATTGCTGTTTGTCAACAAGAATTTGAAAAACACAATCGTATTTTTTGGGCAATGGAAGTTAAAGAAAACAAACAAATAATCGGAACCATTGTATATCATACTATTTCTTTGGATGATAAGTATGCAGAAGTTGGTTACGAATTACATCCAACATTTCATCAAAAAGGTTTTATGAATGAAGCGATGAAAACTGTTATTTCATTTGGAATTAAAACAATGCAACTAAAAATAATTGAAGCATTTACACATCAAAATAATATAGCTTCTATTGCGTTGTTAGAGAAGCACAATTTTGTTTTTCAACCAGAAAGAAGCGACGAAAGTTTTGAAAATAATCGTATTTTTCGTCTCGATATACATCAATAATATGATTCCAATTTTAAAAAAAGAATTCAATTTATTTTTTGCTTCGCCCATTGCTTATTTAGTAATCGGAGTTTTCTTGTTGGTAAACGGCTTATTTTTATGGGTTTTTAAAGACGATACTAATATTTTAAATGCTGGTTTTGCAGATTTAAATAGCTTCTTTTTATTAGCGCCTTGGATTTTATTGTTCTTAATTCCGGCAATAACTATGAAAAGTTTTGCAGACGAATTAAATGCCGGAACCATAGAAACACTGCGCACAAAACCAATTACAGATTGGCAAATTGTAATAGGAAAATTTACCGCTTCGCTCCTATTAATTGTAGTTGCTTTAGCGCCAACATTGACCTATGTGTATACAATTATTCAGTTAGGAAATCCAGTAGGAAATATAGATTTAGGGAGCACAATTGGTTCGTACATTGGTTTATTATTTTTAGCGGCAACTTATACTTCTGTTGGTTTATTTACCTCAACATTTTCTAAAAATCAGATTGTAGCATTTATTTTAGGCGTTTTTATTACGTTCTTTTTGTATTACGGATTTGATGCAATTGCAGGGTTATTCCCATCCAATAGTTATACCATTCAGTTATTGGGAATCAACGAACATTTTAAAAGTATCAGTCGCGGAGTGATTGACACCAGAGATGTTTTGTACTTTATTTCTGTCAGCGTTTTCTTTTTATTACTAACTAAAAACCAGTTACGTAATGTCTAAGAATTTAAAATTTACAGCAAAATTAGTACTTGGTTTACTGTTGATAAACTTCTTCGGAAATCAATATTACAAACGGTTTGATTTAACACAAGACAAACGCTACACGTTAACAAACACAATAAAATCAATTGTACATTCTGTTGATAAAATCCTCAATGTAAAAGTGTATTTAGAAGGTGATTTTCCTGCGGAATTTAAACGTTTACAAATTGAAACAAAACAGTTTTTAGAAGAATTAAGAGCTGTAAATTCTAATCTTAGAATTCAGTTTATCAATCCAGATACGTTTAGAGAAGAATTAATCAAAAAAGGGTTAATTCCAAGTAGATTAACAGTTGAAGAAGACGGGAAATTATCGGAAGCCATTATATTTCCTTGGGCAGAAATTTCGTATCAAAACAAAACCAATTTGGTAAATTTATTACCAAGTTCTAACGCCAATTCGCAAGACGAACAATTGCAAAATGCAGTTGAAAATTTGGAGTTTTCTTTTGCAAGTGCAATTAAAAACATCAACCGAAAAAACAAACAAAAAATTGCGGTACTTTCTGGAAATGGCGAATTACAAGACATCTATTTATACAGTTTTTTAAAAGAAGTTGCTACCAAATATAGTTTGGCAAAATTTACGTTGGATTCTGTGGTTACAAATCCACAAAAAACATTAAAAGATTTAACGAGTTTCGATTTGGCAATTATTGCAAAACCAACCATTAAATTTTCTGATAACGAAAAATTAACGCTCGATCAATTTATTATAAATGGAGGAAAAACATTGTGGATGATTGACAATGTACAAGCAGATCAAGACAGTTTATTGCAAACAGGAAAAATGCTTGCGTATCCAAGAGATTTGAATTTAACCGATTTATTATTTGCCTACGGAGTAAGAATTAACACAACGTTAATCAAAGATATGTATGCCACTAAAATTCCGTTAGCAACCGGAAATGTTGGCAATAAAACGCAGTTTCAATATGTACCTTGGAATTTTCATCCGTTGGTCAACGGAAATCCAAATCATCCGATTACAAAAAATATTCGTCCAGTTCGTTTGCAGTTTACAACTCAAATTGACACCCTAAAAAACAACATCAAAAAAGCACCATTATTAGCAACATCATTATTATCAGCAAAACTGGGAACTCCAAATTTTGTAGAACTAAAAAGTATTGCTAATGAGCAAAACCTAAACGAATATAAAAGCGGAAAACAACTAACTGCTGTATTGTTAGAAGGCAATTTTAAATCTGCTTACAAAGACAGAATAAAACCTTTTAAAACATCGCTTTATAAAGAGCAAAGTAGTGCAAATAAAATGGTTATAATTGCTGACGGAGATATTGCAAAAAATCAACTATTAAAAGATCAACCTTACGATTTATCAACAGATAAATGGACACAAGAAACCTTTGGAAATAAAGAGTTTTTATTAAATACTGTAGATTATTTACTAGATGATGATGGCTTAATTAATCTTAGAAATAAATCTCTAAAAATTAATATTTTAGACAAGCAAAAAACTTTTAAAGAACGTTCGTTTTGGCAATTATTTAATATTGTTTTACCTTTAGTATTATTAGCAATTTTTGGAGTTATTTTTAACTATTTAAGAAGAAAAAAATATTCTCAAAGAGTATAAAAAACTTCAACAATTCTTTTACTTGCTTGTTTTTAGTATATTTATTGAAATAATAAATATTTTTTTTTAAAACAATTACATCATGAAAAAACTAACCAAAAAAGACATTAGTCCAGAAGTATTTGATTTATACGACGATTATGCGCATAATAAAATTGACCGTAGAGGTTTTATAGAAAAATTAGGAATGTATGCCGTTGCAGGAATTACTGTTCCGTCTTTATTAAGTTTTATGTCTCCAAATTATGTAGATACAATAACTATAAAAAAAGATGACGAACGTATAGAATCAGGTTTCATTAATTATGAGTCTCCAAAAGGTGGCGGAACTATCAAAGGATTATTATCAACTCCTAAAAATGTTTCTAAGAAATTACCCGGAATAGTGGTTGTTCATGAAAATCGTGGATTAAATCCTTATGTAGAAGATGTAGGAAGAAGAACAGCTGTGGATGGTTTTATTTCATTAGCTCCTGACGCTTTAAGTCCGCTTGGTGGTTATCCAGGTAATGACGATGATGGAAGAACGATGCAACGTAAACGTGATCGGAACGAAATGCTGGAAGATTTTATTGCTGCATATGAATATTTAAAAAACCACAAAGATTGTAACGGGAAAATTGGTGTCGTTGGATTTTGTTTTGGTGGTTGGATTTCAAATATGAT
Source organism: uncultured Flavobacteriaceae bacterium (assembly GCA_963974245.1). GTDB lineage: Bacteria > Bacteroidota > Bacteroidia > Flavobacteriales > Flavobacteriaceae > Polaribacter. Next base: position 21,984 of record CAXBBY010000007.1, read on the forward strand.
GGCTGTAAGAATTCCTGATTTAGGAGCTGCTGTTCCATATTATGGAAGACAACCAAATGATGAAGATGCAGCAAAGATAAAAGCTCCTTTATTACTACAATATGCAGGTTTAGACAAAAGAGTAAATGCTGGTTGGGAAGCTTTTGAAAAAGTTTTAAAAGCAAACAACATAGAACATCAAGCCTATTTTTACCCAAAAGTAAATCATGGTTTTCATAACAATACAACGCCAAGATTTGATAGACCTGCAGCAGAATTATCTTGGAAAAGAACAATAGATTTCTTTAAAGAAAAGCTGAGTTAATCATTTATGAGTAGATTTCTTAAAATAGATTTCCTTTTTTTAGGGTTTCTTTTAATTACAACTATTTTATTAATTTGCTCTTGGAATCAAACCGAGAATGTAGTTGAATTATTAACGATAAGAGGAATTATTTTTATAATCAGTATCGGTTTTATTTTTTTAAACCCGATTGTGAAATCTGCATTATTTAATCTTTTTAGAAATATCTATCCAATATTATTTGCTGGCTATTTTTACACAGAAACAGTACATTACAACAAACTCTTTTTCAATAATTTAGATGCTATTTTCATAAAATTTGATCAATGGGTTTTTGGTTTTCAGCCGAGTATTGAGTTTTCAAAACACTTTTCTAGTAACTGGTTTTCAGAATTGATGTACTTTGGTTATTTCTCGTTCTATTTTATCATTTTAGGGTTTGTGTTTATTATGTATTTTAAACGAAAATCTTTGTTTATAGAAAGCACTTATAAAGTTGCTTTTTCGCTCTTATTTTTTTATTTCATATTTGCAATTTTCCCTTCTGCTGGACCGCAATTTTATTTTGATGTCTCTGAAAGAGCAGTTCCTACAAATGGATATTTATTTCAAAAAATAATGCATGTAATACAAGATGGTGCAGAACAACCAACTGGTGCTTTTCCAAGTTCTCATGTTGGTGTAACCATTGTCATTTTATTATTAGCAAGAAAAACCTTGCCATTATTTTACAAAATCTGTTTACCCATAACAATACTATTAATGCTTTCAACCGTGTACATAAAAGCACATTATGCAGTTGATGCTATTGCTGGGTTTTTAATTGCACCTTTTATACTTTATCTATCAGATTTTATGTATTATTATCAATCCAAAAAGAGATTCAGACAAACTAAATTATGATTCACTTAAAAGAAGTTATTCATTATAAAGAATTAAAAACCTTTATTAAACTACCTTATAAAATTCATAAAAACCACAAAGAATGGTTGCCGCCATTATTAACTGATGAGTATAAAGTGTTTGATAAAAAGAAAAATCATTCTTTTGAACATTGCGATACTATTATGTATTTGGCATTTAAAAAAGGTAAGGTTGTTGGGCGAATTATGGGAATTATCAACCATACTTACAACTCTGGGAATAACGAAAAAAATGCTCGTTTCTTTGGTTTAGAATGTTATGATGATGCAGAAGTATTTGACAAGCTAATAGAAGCAATTGAAATTTGGGGAAAAGAAAAAAATATGGACACCATTGTTGGGCCATTAGGTTTTTCGGATAAAGATCCGCAAGGGTTTTTATTAGAAGGTTTTGAGGATCCTATGACAGTTATGGTAACCAATTGTAGTTTTAAATACATGATTTCTCATACAGAAAGAAATGGTTATCAAAAGAAAATCGATTTATTTCAATATCGAGTTCAGTTAGAAGATAAAACACCAACTATTTATTTAAAAATTGCAGAGCGCGTTAAAAATTATGGTTTTAAAATAGTAGAGTTTACAAAATCAAAAGAGATAAAACCATATGTAAAAACAGTATTCAATTTAATTAATGAAACATATACAGACATCTACGGATTTGCTCCTTTAGATGATAGAGAAGCAAAAGAATTTTCTGATCGTTTTTTACCAATGTTAAATCCAAATTACATAAAATTGGTAAAAGATAAAGAAGGTGTTATTGTTGCTTTTTTGGTAGCAATGCCAAACATTACGAAAGGATTTAGAAAAGCAAACGGACGATTATTACCTTTTGGATTTCTCCATATTTTAAAAGCGCTAAAAAGCACAACACAATTAGATATGTTATTAGGCTGTGTGCAACAAAAACACAGAAATGCTGGCCTGGATGCTTTAATGACAGTTGCCTTATTTGATTCCGCCAGAAAAGGAAATTTAACGGTAATGGACAGTCATGTTACTATGGAAGAAAATGTTCAAATGCGTTCTACTTATGAGCGTATGAATCATGAGATTTATAAAAAATATAGAATTTTTCAAAAAGCATTATGAGCACAAAACCAATACTTGGCTTAAAAGAAAACTGGATTCAGTTTACAATTCTTGTTATCGTCAATGCTTTTGTTGGTGGAATGGTTGGTTTAGAGCGTAGCATTTTTCCGAAATTTGCCGAAATTGAGTTTGGTGTTTCTTCAAAAACAGCAATTCTTTCTTTTATTATTGCATTCGGAATTACAAAAGCAATTACCAATTATTTTACAGGAAAACTAGCCAACAAATATGGCCGAAAAAACTTATTGATTTTAGGTTGGTTCTTTGCAATTCCTATTCCTTTTATTTTGATGAATGCTGCGGATTGGAATTGGGTGATTTTTGCCAATATTTTATTGGGAATAAATCAAGGTTTAACTTGGAGTAGCACAGTTGTTATGAAAATTGATTTAGTCGGAGAAAAAGATCGAGGTTTAGCTATGGGAATTAACGAATTTGCAGGTTATTTTGCTGTCGGAATTGTGGCTTTTTTAACCGGAATTATAGCGCAGAAATACGGCATAACTCCTTATCCTTTTTATATCGGAATTGGAATTTCTGTAGTTGGATTATTGCTTTCTATTTTATTTGTAAATGACACACAAAAATTTGTGAATCAAGAGCAAAAAATTGACACAACAAGAAAATTAGATAATGTGTTTTTAGAAACCACTTTTAAGAATAAAAATTTAAGTGCAATTACACAAGCTGGTTTAGTGAATAATCTAAATGATGGTATGATTTGGGGTTTATTACCCATTTTGTTAATCAGTTTGCAATTCGACACCAAAAGCATCGGAATTATTGCTGCTGTGTATCCTTCTGTTTGGGGAATCGGACAGTTATTTACAGGAAAAATGTCTGACGTTTATTCTAAAAAGAAGATGTTGTTTTGGGGAATGTTATTGCAAGGAATTGCAATTATTTCAATCGTTTATACAACCAATTTTTTTAGTTTGATTTTTATTGCTGCAATTTTAGGCTTGGGAACTGCGTTGGTGTATCCAACATTTTTATCAGCAATTGCTGCAACTACTACTCCAACTCAACGAGCAGAAAGCATTGGTGTTTTCAGATTGTGGCGAGATTTAGGCTATGCAATTGGCGCCATTTTATCAGGAATTATTGCTGATGTTTGGGGAATAGAATATGCAATTATCTCTATTGGAATAATCACTATTCTGTCTTCTTTTGTTATTAAGTTTAGAATGACGGAATAATTCAACTTAAACAAACTTATAAACCCTTTATGAAAGGCTCTTCTTTTCATAATTAAAATATCCTATCATAATAAATAAGATTATTAATGTAAGTACATGATATATATTTAGTGATACGTCATTCAGTATATCATATGAAGTTTTAAGAATTGCTAAAGTACTTAGCAACATTAAAAATTTACTTTGTTTATTAATTGACTTGATTAAAAATAATAAAGAAAAATAGATGACTAGAATACATCCAACAAAATTTAGCCACAAATAACTTATTATAGGTTCTTGTCCAGAGCTTTCTAATTGATAAATTCCAAAATAATAAATAGAGAAAATTAATATTTGAGTAATTATTGCTGCTTTAAATACAGCTTTTCCATTTACTATTTTAAAGAAAAATGCCAATAAGAAAATTCCTAGTACATTTCCGTAGAATATAGAACCAATAATGTTTACAAGTTGAATTAAATTATCAAACAAGTTGGCAACGCAAGCCACTAAGATGGCGAGAATTCCCCAAGCCAACGTAAACCATTTTGAAGCTTTTACATAATGTGCTTCCGATTTTTCTTCTTTGATATTTCGTTTGTATAAATCGATTGCTGTTGTAGATGCCAAAGCATTTAATTCTGATGCGGTAGAAGACATTGCTGCAGATAAAATCACTGCCAATAACAAACCAATCAATCCTCTTGGTAAATTGTTTAATATAAAATGAATAAACACATAATCTTTATCGTTTGTTTCTACAGAAGCATCTGCTTTACTAATAATTGTTTTTGCTTGCTCTTTTATTACAATACTTTGTCGCTCTAATTCTTTTATTTGTTTTTTATCCTCTAACTGAACTCCATCTAAAACCAATGCTTTTTTATCGCTTTCAATTTGCTTGTATTGATTTTCTAACGCTTTGTATTCTGTTGCATATTCTGAATTTAGTACTGCTTCATTCGCTTTCGGATTAAAATTTAATGGTGCAGCATTAAATTGATAAAAAACAAATACCATAACACCAACCAATAGAATAAAAAACTGCATTGGCACCTTTAACAATCCATTAAACAACAAACCTAACTGACTTTCTCTAACAGATTTTCCAGACAGATATCGTTGTACTTGACTTTGATCCGTTCCAAAATAAGACAACATTAAAAAAGTTCCACCCAAAAAACCTGTCCAAACCGTGTATCTGTTTGATAAATCAAACGAAAAATCGAGTACTTTCATTTTACCACTTGCACCAGCAATATCCAATGCTTTTGAAAACGAAATGTCTTGTGGTAATTTATCAATTATCATAAAAAAGGCTACAAACATTCCAAAAAAGATGATGAACATTTGTTGTTTCTGTGTCACATTTACAGCTTTTGTTCCGCCAGAAACTGTATAAATAATCACCAAAACTCCAATGATAATATTTAACGAAACTAAATCCCAACCCAACACAGCAGATAAAATAATTGCAGGAGCAAAAATGGTAATTCCGGCTGCCAATCCACGTTGTACTAAAAATAAAATAGCCGCTAAAGTTCTTGTTTTTAAATCAAATCGTCCTTCTAAATATTCGTACGCTGTATAGACTTTTAATCTGTGGTAAATAGGAATAAAAACCAAACAAATAATCACCATTGCAATTGGCAATCCAAAATAAAATTGCACAAATCCCATTCCGCTATGAAATGCTTGTCCTGGTGTTGATAAGAAAGTAATTGCACTTGCTTGCGTTGCCATTACAGACAAACCAATCGTCCACCATTTTGTATCGTTTCCTCCTTTTATATAATCTTGTACACTTTTGTTTTTTCTAGTTTTATAAGCACCGTAAATTACAATAAATGATAAGGTAGCAGAAAGTACAATCCAATCTAATAATTCCATAGTTTATGCGCTTAATTTGAAAAATAGGTTGTGATAAAATAAAATAAAATAATATATATAAGATTGGCAATAAGCACAACGCTATATATTTTTTTCCAAGGACGTTTTTCGGTTTCCATAGTTGTATTTATTCTTTAACTTCTGTTTGCTTTTTAATATTTTCTTTTCCAATAGATAACATATTTGCAAAGAGTTTATACGCTCCAGAAACGCCTGCAGGTAATTCTCTAAAAAAACTTAATCCTGTGTAAATATAATGTCCTTTTCCGAATTTTGCTACTAACAAACTTCCGTTTCTAGCTGGTTCATCTTTATCGTTCATAGATAAAACTGGTGTAAACTCTTTTCCCCAAGAATTCGGAAAATACAATCCACGTTCTTGCACCCAACCATCAAAATCTGACGCTTCTATTTTATTTGGAAAGTTTAATAGTGAATGATTTTTTGCCAACATTCTAACTTCTGCAGTTTCATCAGTAACTCTATCTCTAGAAATATTTAATTTATATGGCGCTCCAACATCAATTCCTCCTCTTCTTCCACTTGTATTATATTGCACAATCATATTACCTCCTTTTTCTACATAATCTAACAAGAATTTTTGTTTAAACTTTAAAACATCAACGGTATTGTACGCTCTAATTCCAACGACAACAGCATCAAATTTGAGTAAATTCTCTTCGTTAATCTCATTAGGATTTATGATAATTACATTATAACCGATTTGACGTAAATTTTCTGGAACTACATCTCCAGCTCCTTTAATATAACCAATGTAGTTTCCGTTTTTCTGAATATTTAATCGAACAATTTTTGTTTCAGAATTTAACAATACCGATTGTTTCGGAATATGATTATAATTAATTTCTATCAACTCTTTGTTGAAGTTTTTTCCATCAATGGTTGCAATACTTTTTAAGGTCCCTTCAGATTGATTTACTGGAGGAGTAACCATAAAATCAACCGTTAGATTATCGCCTTTTTGAGCAATAGAAAACGGTATTTGCTTCGGAGAAACATTCCAGTTATTCGGAATATCTAAACGAACATTTCCTTTTATATTTTTCTTTCCAGCTCTTACAACAACTTGTACTTTTTGAGGTTTTCCGTCAGAAAAGATAATTACTTTATTTGCCAGTTTTGTGGTTACTTCTGGTAAGACTTCAAACGGTTCATAGATTTCTCCAACATCACTTCTAGAATATCTATAAACTACATCTTTTATAAATGTAATATCATGTTCCCAAATATTTAAGTTAAATTCAACTTGTAAAGGTCTATCTGATTCTGGTTTTCCAATTTGCGTTTGATTATCCACAGCATACATTCCTAAAGTTCCTTTGTTTTGCAACCAATACGGATCTGAATACGGTTTGTTTGTTAATTTTATTTTATCCGTAATATTTACACGAACGTTGCTCTCTAATTGCTTTTCTGGAGATTTAACAATGGAAACTCCATTTTCTGTGATACGATAACTATCAAAAAATGTAGTAACATCACTTCTGTTTAAAACTTCTATTTTCAATGTAACTTCTCCGTTTGGAGTTGTACTTGAACTTGTCGCAGAAACTTCTAAATACAATCCTGCAGCAGCTTCAATAATTTCTTTAATTTGTTTCAGTTTGATTTTTCTCCAATGCAAATCTTCTAACAATTGAATTTTATCATATGCTTTTAATAATGCTGGTAAATGTTTTGACGGATTTAAAAAGTCAAAATTCTTTTCTATATTATATAAAATAGCACCAATTTCTCCACCGCCTTCTACACGATTCCATGTAGTATTAATTCCTGAAAAAATATCAGAAACATCTTTAGGTTTATCGCCTTTTAAAAACTCAACATATTCAAGTTGAGTTCCACGAGTTGTTAATTGACCAAAACCCTGAGATAAATGTTCGCTACTTGCCAACGCAGCAATTTCATTATTAGAGAACCCTTTTAACGGATAATATACGCCAACATCAAAGGAAGTTAATTTTCCTTTTGTTGCTTTTTCAAAATCCTTTTGATTATTATAAAACCAGGAAGATGTATTAAAAAACAAACGCTTTGGTTGCCAAATTTCTGTATCTTTTAACTGACTTGTATATTTTGTTGCATCGTTCGCTAAATCAAAAGCTGCTACACTTAACATTGCAGAAGTTGTGTGATGACCATGCGTTGTCCCTGGAGTTCTATGATTAAATCTGTTGATAATTACATCAGGTTTAAAAGTTCTAATTGCCCAAACAACATCGCTTAACACTTTGTCTTTTTCCCAAAATTCTAATGTTTCTTTTGGATGCTTAGAATATCCAAAATCATTTGCTCTTGTAAACAATTGTTCGCCACCATCAATTCTTCTAGCTGCTAATAATTCTTGGGTTCTTATCAAACCTAATAATTCTCTTATTTCTGAACCAATTAAATTCTGACCGCCATCGCCACGAGTTAAAGACAAATACCCTGTTCTAGCTTTTTCGTGATTTGCCAAATATGAGATTAACCGTGTGTTTTCATCATCTGGATGCGCAGCAATGTATAATGCAGATCCTAAAAAATTTAATTTCTGTATCTTTTCATACATCTGATTTGAAGATAATTTTTGTGGTTTTTGAGCGTGAATTGATATAAACAAAAACAAAAAAGGAAATAGAATAAGAATTCTTTTTTTCATATAATAATGTATAAAAAATGTCAGGTCGAGCGCAGTCGAGACCTAAAGATAAACCTCTCGACTGCGCTCGAGGAGACATTTAACAACTTTTCTTACAAAAAAGTAGTCAAAACAAATATAGTATTTATATGTATCGCTTCTAATTCTTAAAAAAGCATTAACATAATTATAACAATCAATATAAATTTTAATGGAAAATATCATATCGAGCGAATTTGATGTCCGACAGGGAAAATCAAATTAATATTGAGATATCTTTGGGCGTAAGATGTTCTCGATACAATTTCAATTACTCATTGAAATCACTTGAACTGACAAGTAGTTTTTTATCAACAATTTAAAGAAACAAGACTTGATTGTAACTAAACAAAAATCATTCAATAGAAAAATTAGAATCACAAAAAGGAAAATCTAAAATCTGACAGCGAAGCGGTCTCAATTCTTTTCTCTTAACCGTTTGTGTTCATCTTAAAAACTGTTGATAAATTTATTTTTAAAATCACTTATTTAGAATATATTTGTAATTCTCTTTTTTTAACCTCCTCAGTAAGAGGAAATCAATAAAAAAGACCATTTTAAAAAATAAATCAATGAAATTTATAGTATCAAGCTCGCAATTATTAAAACAACTTCAAGTTCTTGGAGGCGTAATAAACAGTAACAATACATTACCAATTTTAGATAATTTCTTATTCGAATTATCAAAAAACGAATTAAAAGTTTCTGCATCAGATTTAGAAACCACGATGAGTGCTGTTGTAGAAGTAGAATCAGATTCTAAAGGTTCTATTGCTGTTTCTGCACGTTTGTTATTAGATACTTTAAAAACATTTCCAGATCAGCCTTTAACATTTAAAACCGAAGGAGAAAGTGCTATTGAAATTAGTTCTGATCAAGGAAAATACGACATGGCATTTTTTGGAGGAGAAGAATTCCCAAAAGCAGTTACTTTAGCTGCGCCAAGTACTACTGTAATTCCGTCTGCTATTTTAGCAAACGCCATTTCAAAAACAATTTTTGCTGCTGGAAACGATGATTTACGTCCGGTAATGAGCGGAGTTTTCTTTCAGTTTAGTCCAGAAAGTTTAACTTTTGTTGCAACAGATGCACACAAACTAGTAAAATATACACGTACTGATGTTACTGCAAATGAAAGTGCAGAATTCATTATGCCAAAAAAACCGTTGAACTTATTAAAAGGAATTTTAAATGGTTCTGATAGCGATGTTTCTATAGAATACAACAACTCAAATGCGAAATTTACTTTTGACAATTTTGTATTGGTTTGTCGTTTAATTGATGGAAAATATCCAAATTACGAAGCGGTAATACCAAAAGAGAATCCAAATAAATTAACAGTTGATAGAGCTTCATTTTTAAACTCTGTAAAACGTGTGTCTATTTTCTCAAGCAAAACAACACATCAAATCAGATTAAAAATGGCAGGAACAGAATTAAACATTTCTGCAGAAGATTTAGATTATGCAAACAAAGCGGACGAACGTTTAAGTTGTGATTATCTTGGAGATGATATGCAAATAGGATTTAACTCTCGTTTTTTAAGCGAAATGTTAAACAACTTAAACTCTAACGATGTTTTAATTGAAATGTCTTTACCTAACAGAGCCGGAATCTTAACACCTATTGACGGAACAGACGAAGGAGAACAAGTTACCATGTTGGTAATGCCAGTGATGTTGAATAGCTAGTTTCGACTTCGCTCAACTACCAAAATGTCATTGCGAGAACTTGTAAAGTTCGTGGCAATCTCACAAATACTATTTTAAACCACAACTAAAAGTTGTGGTTTTTTGTTTACATTTAACTTCCAAAACAACACTTTCTTGAATTTTCTTGCACATTTATATTTATCAGATAACAATACCAATATTTTAATTGGTAATTTTATTGCAGATCATATTCCTGGAAATAATTTTACGCATTTTCATCCAGAGATTCAAAAAGGAATTTTATTCCACCGAGAAATAGACACCTTTACCGATGCACATAAAATTGTACGCAAAAGCAAACGCAGATTGCATCCAAGATACAGACATTACAAAGGTGTAATTATCGATATTTTTTACGATCATTATTTGGCAAAAAACTGGCAGTTGTATTCTGATATTTCACTTGAAAATTTTGTGCAATCTGTTTATACACTTTTGCAAGATAATTTTGAAATGCTTCCAAAAAAAACACAGCATTTATTACCATTTATGATTGATTATAATTGGTTGTACAATTATCAATACATTGAAGGAATCGAAAAAGTACTCAACGGAATGAACAAGAGAACTAATCTGCAATCACAAATGCACTTGGCTGTAGAAGATTTACAAAACTTACACAAAGAATTTGAGGAAGATTTCTTGATCTTTTTCGAAGATTTGCGTATCTTTTCACACCAAAAACTAAAAGAACTTAACAAGACATCATGAAAAAATCACTTTCAATTCTATTCATTACAATCCTATTCGCAAATTGTACAACAACAAAAGAAGATTCTAAAGTAGTCGGATTAATTGCAGAAAAAGCAATGGTAGTTTCTGCTCGTATAGAAGCTTCTCAAGTAGGATCTGACATTTTAAAAAAAGGTGGTAACGCTTATGATGCAATGATTGCAACTCAATTAGCATTGGCGGTTGTGTATCCGCAAGCTGGAAATATTGGTGGTGGTGGATTTATGGTACACAGAGACAACAAAGGAAATACTGGAGCTTTAGATTTTAGAGAAAAAGCGCCTTTATTATCAGACAAGGACATGTATTTAGATGAAAAAGGAAATGTAATTCCTGGTAAAAGTAGTTTTGGAGTATATTCTTCTGGTGTTCCAGGTTCTGTTGCAGGAATTGTAGAAGTATATGAAAAATATGGAAGTTTACCTTTTAAAGATTTAGTGCAACCTGCAATTGATTTAGCAAGGAATGGTTATAAAATAACTGAAAATCAAGCGAGATCTTTAAACAGAACTCGAAAAAGATTTCAAAAAGCTAATAATTATAAAATTGCATATGAAGGTGAATGGAAAGAAGGCGATGTTGTAAAGTTAGAAGAGTTTGCACAGACCTTAGAACGGATTAAAGATAATGGTAGAGATGGTTTTTACAAAGGAAAAACTGCTGATTTAATTGTAAATTATGTAAAAGAATTAGGCGGAATTATAACGCACGAAGATTTAGAAAAATACAAAGCTATTTGGCGTAAACCAATAGAATTTGATTACAAAGGATATAAAATAATTTCTATGACGTTGCCTGCTAGTGGCGGAATTTGTTTAGCACAAATTTTAAAATCTATTGAGCCGTATGATTTATCTAAAATAGAGCACAACTCTACAAAATACATTCAGTTACTTACCGAAGCAGAAAGAAGATCGTACGCAGATAGAGCACATTATTTAGGCGATATGGATTTTGTAAATGTACCTATTGATAGTTTAACAGATACAAAATATATTGCCAAAAGAATGAGTACTTTTTCTTGGGATAAAGCAACAAAATCTTCGGATATTTCTCACGGAAAAATATTAGGTTATGAAAGTAATGAAACAACACATTATTCTATTGTAGATCAATTTGGAAACTCGGTTTCTGTTACTACAACCTTAAATACAGGTTATGGTTCTAAGGTTTTTGTAAAAGGTGCAGGGTTTTTCTTAAATAACGAAATGGATGATTTTAGTGCAAAACCTGGCGTACCAAATGTGTATGGTTTATTAGGTTCTGCTGCAAATGCAATTGCTCCAGAAAAAAGAATGTTGAGTTCTATGACGCCAACAATTGTAGAAAAAGATGGGAAATTAAAAATGGTGGTTGGAACTCCTGGAGGATCAACAATTATTACTTCAGTATTACAGAATATTTTAAATGTAGTTGAATATGATATGGGAATGCAAGAATCTGTAAACAAAGCACGTTTTCATCATCAATGGATGCCAGATAATATTAGAATGGAACCAAACGGTTTTGATAGCATTACCAAAGCAAATTTAAAGAAACTTGGATACGAAATAGTAGAAAGAAACTCGTTAATTATTGGTAGAGTTGATGCCATTTTAGTATTGCCAAACGGAAAATTAGAAGGAGGCGCAGATCCTCGTGGAGATGATGCTGCTGTTGGGTTTTAATTCAGTGAACAATTATAATTATCTGTTCGAGCACAATCGAGAATTCTTAACAATATGCTTTTAAAGTTAGTAAATGTTCTCGATACATCACGCTTGGGCGTGACACTCGAACTGACAACAAAAACCTTTGATCCTTTAATACTAAAACAATGATTCAACCATTTCACTTAGCTATCCCAGTTACAAATTTAGAAAAATGTAGAGCATTTTACAGAGATGTATTGCAATGTACTGAAGGAAGAAGTTCTGAGTATTGGGTAGATTTTAATTTCTTCGGACATCAATTGGTCATTCATCAAAAAGATGGAATTTACAATGAAGAATATATTACTAATCCTGTTGATGAACACGACATTCCTGTTCCGCATTTTGGAGTGGTTTTAACTTGGGAAGGTTGGCAAGGTTTATCAAAAAGATTAAAAGCAGATAACACTCAATTTGTTATTGAACCAACAATTCGTTTTAAAGGAAAAGTTGGAGAACAAGCAACGATGTTTTTTACCGATCCAGAAAACAATGCATTAGAGTTTAAAGCTTTTAAAGACATGAGGCAGTTGTTTGCTAAATAATTTTAATTACATATTGTCTCCTCGAGCATTATTGAGAATTGAAATATATTTTAATTTGAAGATAAAAGCGTAGCTTGCGAGAGGTTAATTTACATTAGGTTTCGACACCGCTCAACCTGACATCAAAATAAATAATGCAATTAACAGAAACTCATATTGCAATTGCCCTCGAACAACCAATCCGTTTACAAGAATATGCAGTTGGAATTTTCAACACCATTCCGACTAAATCTGGAATTAAAAAAGCCATAAAAAAAGGACTTCTGTTTGTAAATAGTAACCTTGCTTCTACTGCGCTTTTTATCCATGGCGGAGAAACTATTGAATTATTTTCTGACGAGAATGCAACTGAGTTTAAACGATTACAACTTTCTTTAGAAGTATTATTTGAAGATGATTATTTCGCAATTATTTACAAACCGGCAGGAATTTTAGTGAGCGGAAACAAATTTGTAACCATTGCAAATGCATTGACACAAAACCTTAAAAAAAGCGCTCAAATTGACGCCGTAAAACCGCAACCAATCCATCGATTAGATTATCCAACTTCTGGGGTTTTGTTAATTGGAAAAACAAGCTCATCAATACAAATATTGAGCAAGTTGTTTGAAAACAAGGAAATTCAAAAAACATATCATGCCATTTGTATTGGTAAAATAAAATCTTCTGGAAGTATTAACATTCCTATTGAAAACAAAGAATCAGAAACTATTTTCGAAGTTCTAGAAACTGTTACATCAAAACGATTTGAATATTTAAACTTGGTAAAGTTATCACCAAAAACAGGTAGAAAACATCAATTAAGAATTCATTTATCCGAAATTGAAAATCAACTATTAGGAGATAAAGAATACGGAAATTCTGAATTTATTTTAAATGGAAAAGGCTTGTATTTACACGCTTCATCCTTAGAATTTACACATCCATTTACGCAAGAAAAAATCTCGATTACAAAAGAATTGCCTAAAAAATTTAGAAAGATTTTTCCAAATGAAAATTAATAATCAAAAAATACTTTTGATATGTCTTTGTAAATCTGCAATTTTGAAACTATAAAAAAATACCATGATAAAACAAGAATTACAACCGACAGAATACAATGAATATTATTCAAGATATATTGATGTAATCTCTGACAACACCGATTTAAAAACTGGTTTTGAAGACGATAAAAAAATGGTCATTGATTTCTTTTTATCAATCCCAAAAGAAAAATTAGTATATCGTTATCAGCCAGAAAAATGGACTATTAAAGAATTATTGCAGCATATTATTGATACCGAACGCATTTTTATGTATCGATTATTGAGAATCGCAAGAAAAGACACAGCACCTTTAACAGGATATAACCAAGATATTTACGTTGAGCCATCAGAAGCAAACAACAAGTCGATAGAAGATTTATTGGAAGAATTTTCAGTAACAAGAATGTATTCTCTTAATTTAATCAGCAGTATTTCTGATGAAAATTTAAAGAATTTAGGAACGGCAAGTGACTCTCCAGTTTCTGCTAGAGCCTGCGCTTATATTTTATTAGGCCACAGTGTTTGGCACATTAATATTATTAAAGAACGTTATTTATAAAGTCTAAATATTATAAAACAGAAAAATGATTGAGATCAGAATTGCAAACCAAACAGACGACGTTGAAGTTTTAGCGTTGCTAGGAAGAGTTACCTATTCAGAATCTCACGCACATTTTATAGATGATAAAAAAGATTTATTAAAATATAGTGATGCAACGTTTTCTATTTCAAAAACCAAAGAAGAATTAAACAATCCAAACATTCTTTTTTATCTCCTTTATTCTGATGGATTTCCAATTGGATTTACCAAATTAGTGCTGAATTCTACCAATGAAAATATTATTTCAACTAAAGTTTGTTGTTTAGAAAGGATTTACATTTTAGATGATTTCATTCCGTTAAAAGTTGGGCAAAAACTACTTGATTTCACCGTAAAAACAGTTAAAGAATTAGAATTTGAAATCTTATGGCTTTCCGTTTATGTAAAAAACGATAGAGCCATAAGATTTTATGAAAGAAATGGTTTTGAAAATGTTGGAGTTTTAAATTTTATCGTCAATGGTAAAGAATATGAAAATATCGTTTTCTCAAAAAAATTACAATAATGAAAGAATACGAAAAGTCAAAATTGAACAGAGTTAAACGTGGACAAAATAGAGCAACTTATGATGTTGAAAAAATCAACACTATTTTAGACGCAGGGTTTTTATGTTATGTTGGCTACATCTATGATGGAAAACCCATTACAATTCCGATGGCATATACAAGAAGAAAAGACAAAATTTACATTCATGGTTCTACAGCAAACAGAATGTTACTTTCTATCTTAGAAAGCAAAGAAACATCAATAACGGTGATGCATTTAGACGGATTGGTTTTAGCGCGTTCTGGATTACATCATTCTGTAAATTACAGATCGGTAACACTTTTCGGGAGTTTAAAAGAGATTAAAAATGATGCAGAAAAAACGGAGATTCTAGGTTGGATTGTAGATCAAATGGTACCAAATCACTGGGATTCATTAAGACCAATGTATCAAAAAGAATTAGATAGAACCATAGTTGTAGAAATGACCATAGAAACCGCTTCTGCAAAAGTTAGAGATGTTGGTGTTGCAGATGAACCTGAAGATTATGAATTACCAATTTGGGCAGGAATTGTACCAATTAGACAAGTTACAGAATATCCAATTTCGGATAAAGGTTTACCGCAAAAAATGGAAATTCCAACACACATTTTAGATTATTATAATAAAAATAAATAAGGTAAATTAGCTGCGTTAACCAAACGAACGAACTTATTCATGAAAAAAGCTTTAAAAGTACTCGGAATAATTTTGGCAATCCTAGCAATAGTAATTGCCATTTTTTATTATAAAAACAATGAAACTTTGCCTGTTGGTGTTGAAGGGAAAGAAGCAGAAGCGTTAGCAACTAAAATGTTAACCGCTTTAAATTATGAAGCGTATAAAAATACAGAAGTTTTAGAATGGAGTTTTAGAGGAGAACATTTTTATACCTGGAATAAATCTGAAAACACAGTACTTGTTTCTTGGGATGAAAACAAAGTTCAGCTTGATACTAAAAATGCTGAAAATTCGAAAGTTCTCGAATCAAATGAAACAAACCAACAAGAGATAATTCAACAAGCAACCGATTTTTTTAACAATGATAATTTTTGGTTGGTAGCTCCTTTTAAAATTTTTGATCCCGGAGTAGAAAGAAGAATTGTAACGCACAACAACCAAGATGCTCTTTTAATAACATATACAACTGGCGGATCTACTCCTGGAGATTCTTATTTATGGATTTTAAATGAAGACGGATTCCCGACAAGTTATAAAATGTGGGCAGACATCATTCCGATTGGCGGATTAGAAGCTTCATGGAGCGATTGGAAACAAACGGAAGCGGGATTTCAATTACCAACAAAACATGTAATTGATTTATTTGGGGTTGAAATTGGAATGGGAGAAGTAAAAGCATCTAATCCAAAAGCAGATGCTTTAGCACATAAAATTCTAAAAAACATAAAACATGAAGCTTACAAAAAAACGCGTTATATAGAATGGAGTTTTGGTGGAAGGCGTCAATATAAATGGGATAAACAAGAACACATTGTAGCGGTAAATTGGGATAAAAATAAAGTTATTTTACATCCAAATAATTTAGAGAATAGCACCGTTTTTGTTAACAATAAGCAAATTTTAGAAAGCAAAGAAAAGTTGATCAAAAGAGCTGAATCAATGTTTAATAATGATAGTTTTTGGTTAGTTGCACCTCATAAACTTTTTGAACCTGGAATTATTAGAAATATTGTAAATATTGATGGAAAAGATGCTTTAAAAGTAACATATACAATTGGTGGATCAACTCCAGGAGATTCTTATATCTGGGTTTTAAATGACACATATTTTCCAATACAATTTTTAATGACTGTTCCAAGCATGAAAATGAATCAAGTTCCTGCAACTTGGGAAGATTGGATTACAACAAAATCTGGAACATTATTACCTAAAAATCATGCGTTTTCTGGCGGACGTAAGTTGAGTATGGGAGATGTAAAAGGGTATAATTAAATAGTATATTTATAGGATGGATTCAAAAAATATTACAAACGGAATATTAAGAGCAGTAGCAATTATTTTAGGAATAACACTACTACTTTATTTCTTATATTTAATTCAATCTGTAATTGTGTATGTAATTGTTGCTGCCGTTATATCATTAATTGCTAGACCAATAATTCGGTTTTTAAAACGTAGATTAAAATTTCCTAATACAATAGCTGTTATTACAACCATGGTGATTCTAGTTAGTTTTCTTGCCGGAATTATTAGAATGTTTATCCCATTAGTTATTGAGCAAGGTGAAAGTTTATCGCTTTTACAAACAGATAAATTACAACAAAACTTACAAGATGTTATCAATCAGGTAAATAATTATTTTGCAACAAAAAACATTAATCTATTATCCGAATTAAAAAATGTTGATTTTTTATCTGGGTTTCAAGCAATTCCAAATTTATTAAATTCTGTTGTAAGTGCATTAGGATCTTTAAGTGTTGGTTTATTTTCTGTACTATTCATTTCATTTTTCTTTATGAAAGATAGCAAATTATTAATGAATGCAATACTAACTATTTTACCAAATAAAAGTGAAAACAAGTTTTCTAAATCAACAGAAATCATTAACAATTTATTATCTAGATACTTTATTGGATTGGTTTTACAAATAACAATATTGTTTGTATTGTACACAATTACGCTTTTAATTTTCGGAATTAACAATGCCGTTGTAATTGCATTTTTGTGTGCGTTGCTAAATTTAATTCCATACATCGGACCAATAATTGGTGCTGTAATAATGTTCTTATTATCTATGACAAGTAATCTAGGACAAGATTTTCAAACAGAAATTTTACCAACAACTATGTATGTAATGATTGGTTATTTAATTGCACAAATAATAGATAATTTCTTTAGTCAACCATTTATATTTTCTAAAACTACAAAATCACATCCATTAGAAATTTTCTTAATTATTATTATTGGTGGATTATTATTTGGAGTTGTAGGAATGATTACTGCTG
The DNA here is from genome assembly GCA_963974245.1 of uncultured Flavobacteriaceae bacterium. Lineage (GTDB taxonomy): Bacteria > Bacteroidota > Bacteroidia > Flavobacteriales > Flavobacteriaceae > Polaribacter. The sequence goes on from CAXBBY010000007.1 coordinate 39,833, forward strand.
TGCCTCTTTACACAGCCTTAAAAGTAATTTTAAAAGAGTTTTTAGCTGATAATAAAATCGTTAAGTCACTAACAAAAGATTTTTAAAGAAGTTTTTTTGAATTCAACTATATTACATCCAAAGGTTCAGCAATTTATTTCTGATTATTTACATACAGATATTTCTAAATTGTTATTTAAAGGAAGCCCTTTTAATTCTGTTTCTGCTCAAGAATTGGCAACACAAATCATTTCTAAACAAAAAAGCGAGAAAAAACTACCAACTTGGTTCAAAACAAAAAACATCTATTATCCAGCAAAAGTTAATATAGAACAAACTTCATCAGAAATTACCGCGATGTATAAATCATCACTAATTACAGGGAGTTCAGTGATAGACATTACTGGAGGTTTTGGTATTGATGCCTACTATTTTTCTAAAAAAATCAACAAAGTAACTCATTGTGAACTAGATGCAAACTTATCAACAATTGTTAATAACAATTATCAACAATTAAAAGCGAACAATATTCAACTCATTTCTGGAGATGGAGTTGCCTTTTTAAAAAGTACTTCAGAAAAATATGATTGGATTTATATTGATCCATCTCGAAGAGATTTTGCCAACAATAAAGTATTTTTATTAAAGGATTGTTTACCAAATGTTCCAGAAAATTTAGAACTTTTATTTTCTAAATCTAAACATATTCTTATAAAGAATTCACCAATTTTAGATATTTCAAAAACCATAGAAGAATTAAATTTTGTAAAAGAAATTCATGTAGCTGCTGTAGCAAACGAAGTAAAGGAATTACTCTTTATTTTAGAGAAAGATTACAAAGACAACATTCAAATAAAAACTATTAATATTCATAAAAAAAATAATCAATATTTTGATTTTCAGCACATTAATGATTCAGAATCAAATTATTCAGAACCTAAAAAATATATCTACGAACCAAATGCTGCCATTTTAAAATCTGGTGGATTTCACGAAATAAGTGTACAATTAAATGTAGAAAAATTGCATCCACATTCTCATTTATATACTTCAAATAACCTTATTGAATTTCCAGGTAGAACTTTTTTACTAGAAAATAGTTGTCAGTACAAGAAAAAAGAAATTAAAAAATACTTGACCGAAAACAAAGCAAATATAACTACTAGAAATTTTCCTGAAACTGTTTCTCAAATCAGAAAAAAAACAAAAATAAAAGATGGTGGCTCTTACTATTTATTTTTTACTACTGTTTATAACGGCGATTTAAAAGTGTTGATTTGTTCACAGGTTTTTTAACAATATTTCATTAAAAAAAAATCTCATTTAATCCAAAATAAGCCAACTACAAATATTAGGATAGTTTAATCGTTATATTTGCAACAGTTATATTATGTTCATCATAATTTACAATAAACGGTATGTTTTATTTTTAGGGGTATAAAACATGCTGAAAGTCTTGAATTTTATTCAAGGCTTTTTTATTTTCTATATTCTACTTATAAAAACCTTCTAGTTGTATTCTTAGTTATAATATTTTATTAAATTTAGACTTTTATAAAACGAAGTATGGCAAATAAAAATATTAGAACATTATCATCTAGAAAAGAATTAAAAAATAATCTATTTGAAAACATAGCAACCGCATCACAAAAAGAAAATTCAAAAGAGGAACTTCAAAACCTTGCGAAAAATTTTATGATTGATGATTCTGTTGTTTTAGGAACCAGTACTTTTTATGATTTTACGAGAGAAGAAAACAAAAACAAAAAAGTGCATGTTTGTTCGGGAACTGCTTGTATGGTGGCTCGATCTCAAAGCAGTTTAAACAAAAATTTAGAAACGCATTTTAATTCTGATGAAATTGGTCATGCTGCTTGTGTTGGTCGTTGTCATACAAATAATGCGTTTATGTATGATGACAAAACGTATAACGCTTCTTCAAAAGAAAGTATTGACAGCATTATCTTAAATAAAAATCATCAAGAAAACGAATATAAAGTAGCAGCAAATACAACTCCTATTTTAACTTCAATAATTGATAATATTACTTCTTTTTATCAATTAGCAGAAAAGCATAAAGACAATCCAAAAAATGTAATTCAAGAAATAAAAACCTCTAATTTAAGAGGTCGTGGTGGCGCAGGTTTTCCTTTTTGGTTTAAACTTGATGCAGTTATCAAAGAAAACAATAAACAAAAATACATTGTTTGTAATGCTGATGAAGGAGATCCTGGCGCTTATTCGGATATGTATTTAATGGAGCATCAACCACACAAAGTATTGTTTGGAATGTACATTGCTGGTTTAACAGTTGGCGCAGATACTGGTGTTTTATACATTCGTGGAGAATATCCAGATTCTATCAGAATTGTAAATGATGCAATTGAAGAAATTAAATCAAAAAATTTAATACAAAATTTTAAATTCAAAATCATACGTGGACAAGGTTCTTATGTTTGTGGAGAAGAAACCGCTTTATTAAGTTCTATCGAAGGTTTACGCCCAGAAGTTCGTGTTCGCCCGCCTTATCCTGCACAATATGGATTGTACGGAAAACCAACCGTATTAAGCAATGTAGAAACTTTTGCTAATATTCATTGGATTTTAGAAAATGGTGGAGAAGCTTATGCTGCTTTAGGAAAAGGACAATCAACCGGAACAAAATTAGTTTCGTTAGATAGTTTTTTCAACACGCCAGGAATGTATGAAATAGAAATGGGAACACCTTTGCAAACCATTTTTGATGAATTTGGTAACGGATTTAAATCAACAATAAAAGCATTACAAATTGGTGGTCCATTAGGAGGAATTGTACCGATGCATAAAATTAAAGATTTGACCTTAGATTTTGAATCGTTAAACACAAACGGTTTTTTATTAGGTCACGCAAGTTTTGTTTCTATCCCGATAGATTTTCCAATGGTAAAATTCTTAGAACATTTAATGGAATTTACTGCGGATGAATCTTGTGGAAAATGTTATCCATGTAGAATTGGCTCACACAGAGGAATGGAAATGCTTCAAAAAGCTCAAACTTCTGATTATAAAATTAATCGTGAATTGTTTGATGATTTATTAGAAATCTTAGAAATTGGTTCTTTATGTGCTTTGGGCGGTGGGATTCCATTACCAGTAAAAAATGCTTTACAGTATTTTCAAGATGAATTAAAAGGATATTTCACTAACAATTAAAAAAAGTTTCACAAAGTTGCTCAAAGAAATACCAAGACTCACAAAGAAAAAGAAAATGTCAGAAAATGAAATATCAAAAAATAATATTAGGTAAAGAATTGAAGTTCATAAACAGCTTGGCCCAGGTCTTTTAGAATCAGCGCATCAAGAATGTTTGTATTATGAATTAAAAAAGGAAGGTTTAACAGTTGAAAAAGAAAAAGCCTTACCAATTGTGTACAAAGAAATAAAATTAGATCATGGTTATCGAATAGATTTGTTAATAGAGAAAAAGTAGTTATAGAACTTAAGACTGTTGAGTTTTTAACAGATGTTCATACAGCACAAATATTAACCTATATGAAATTAGGAAACTATAAATTAGGATTATTATTAAATTTCAATGTTAAATTATTAAAAGAAGGTATCAGAAGGTTTATATTATAAAAACTTTGTGTACCTCTGAGGTTCTTCGTGAATCTTAGTGTAACAATACAATTATGAAAGCATTTATAAATAATATCGCATACGAGTTCAATTCTAGAGAAACCATTTTAGAGTTTGTAAGAAGAATTGAAAGCAACAAAGATGCAATACCAACCATGTGTCAAGATGATCGATTAGAAAATTTTGGTTCATGTAGAGTTTGTTCTGTAGAAGTTGCAAGAGAAAAAGATGGCGGCACAAAAACGATGGCTTCTTGTCATACACCAGTTGGAGAAGGTTTATACATTTATCATAACACTGATAAAATGAAACGACTTCGTAAAAATATTGTTGAGTTGGTTTTAACAGATTATCCTTCAGACAAAGTTTTTCCGCCAGAAAATAAAAAAGCAACACCATTTCAAGAAACGATTGCTCAAATTGGAATTCCGAATGTACGTTATCCTGAGGGTTCTACTCATTTAGATATTGAAGAAGACAGAGCACATCCATATATAAAATCAGACTTATCACAGTGCATCAATTGTTTTCGTTGTGTAAGAGCGTGTGAAGAAATTCAAGGAGAAATGATTTTAGGAATGTCTGGACGTGGTTTTGCCACCAATATTATCAAAGGATTTGACACTTCATTTGATGAATCTGCTTGTGTTTCTTGTGGTGCTTGTGTACAAACTTGCCCAACAGAAGCATTGACAGATAAATATGAAACAAAAACCTTAATTGCTGATAAAACGGTAAGAACAACGTGTACGTACTGCGGAGTTGGTTGTCAGTTAGAAGTATCAGTAATTGATGGAAAAATCAAAGGAATTCAAGCACCAGAAACCGCAGAAGTGAATGAAGGTCATACCTGTTTAAAAGGGCGTTTTGCTTTTGAATTTTACAATCATCCAGAGCGTTTACGTGAACCGATGATTAAGAAAAACGGAAAATTTGAAGAAGTAACTTGGGATGAGGCCTATGATTTTATCACAACTAGATTAATTGATATCAAAAATAAATACGGAGCAGATTCAATTGGTGGAATTTCTTCTTCAAGAGCAACTAATGAAGAGAATTATTTAATGCAAAAAATGATTCGTGTAGCTGTTGGAACAAACAATATAGATGGTTGTGCGCGAGTTTGCCACGCTCCTACTGCTTGGGGAATGCAACAATCTTTCGGTACAGGAGCTGCAACAAATTCTGTTGAAGACTTAAAACAAGCCGATGCAATTTTTATGTTTGGGGCAAATCCGATTAAAGGACATCCAGTAACAGGAGCAAAAATTAAGCAAGCGTTTATGAAAGGAATTACCTCAATTGTGGTAGATCCTATCAAAACAAAACTTGCCGAATTGGCAGATTATCATTTGCAAATTAGACCTGGAACTAATGTGGCAATTCTAAATATGTTAGCACATTATATTGTAAAAGGTAATTTGGTTGATATTAATTTTATAGAATCTCACACTGAAAAATACGAAGAATTCAAATCTCATGTAGAAAACTTAAATATGGATGAACTTTCAGTCTTAACTGGAGTTGATAAAGAGTTGGTTAAAAAAGCTGCTCGTGCCTATGCAAAAGCAGAAAGAGCGATGGAATTTCACGGTCTCGGAGTTACAGAGCATTTTCAAGGAAGTAAAACAGTAATGTTGCTTTCTAATTTGGCAATGATGACAGGAAATATTGGTAGAAGCGGCGTTGGATTAAATCCGCTTCGTGGACAAAATAATGTGCAAGGCGCAGCAGACATGGGCGTTCAACCACACCAAGGTGCTGGTTATTTAGATGTAACAAAATTAGACATTCAACAATATTATGCTGATAAATATGGAATTGAAAAAATGCCAACTACCAATGGTTTAAAAATTCCAGAAATGCTAGATGCAGCAATAGATGGTAAGATTAAAGCTTTGTATATTATGGGTGAAGATACGATTATGACAGATCCAAACACCAATCATAGCATCAAAGCATTTGAAAATGTTGATTTAATTGTTGTGCAAGAATTATTTATGACAGCCACTACAGAAATGGCTGATGTTATTTTACCAGCTTCTTCTTATTTTGAAAAGAATGGAACGTTTACCAACGGAGAACGAAGAGTGCAACGTGTAAATAAAGTAATTGAGCCTATTGGAAACACAAAACCAGATGGTCAAATTATAATTGATATAATGAGTCGTTTAGGATACGATCAACCAACAGGATTAACGTATGATGCTGAAAAAGTAATCAAAGAAATTGCAGATGTAATTCCGTTTATGAAAGGACTTTCTTGGGATCGTTTAGGAGAAAATGGATTGCAATGGCCAATAAAAGAAGATGGAACAGATACTAAAATGTTGCACATTGATGGAGCATTTAAAAAAGGAATTGGTACTTTCCATCATTTTGATTTTGAGGAATCTCCAGAAATTGTATCCCACGGAAAAAAGTTTCCTTTTATTTTAACTACGGGTAGAGAATTAGAACATTACAATTCTGGAACAATGACTCGTAGAACTGATAATCAAAAAATACTAGCAAAAGATGTTTTAGAAGTGCATCCAAAAGATGCAATAAGAAAAGGAATTGAAGATCATGAAATTGTTCGTATTTTCTCTGATAGAGGAAGTGTAGAAATTCCGGTTAAGTTTTCTAAAAATGTGAAACGTGGAATCTTAAGAACTACCTTTCATCAACCAGAAGTATTTATTAATATTATTACTGGAAGTGTTGGTGACAAAGAAACCATGACGCCAGAATATAAAGTTGTAGCAGTAGATTTTGAGCGAATTTAACTTAAAAAATAAACCCTTTTTCAAGTATGATGGAATTTTAGTTTCAAACGAAAAACGTACTAAAGTTTCTGATGGAATTGTAGTTGAAGCTGCTTTGCAAATCAATATTAATTCCGAATCTTATACGGTTGTAATGAGAACTCCAGGAAATGATTTTGAGTTGATAAGAGGTTTGTTGTTTGCAGAAGATATTTACAAAGAAGATGAACCGCTAAACTTCGAAATTGTTGAAGAAAAAATTAACGGATTTTCAATTATAAACATCAATATCCCAAAAGAAAAATTAGGAAAAGGCTACTTAAATAAACGAACATTATTATCGGTTTCTTCTTGCGGAATCTGCGGAAAACAAGAACTAGATGACATCGAATTAAAGGGTAAAGCTTTAAAAAGTAATCAATTATTTTCTTCGGATGAAATTAAAGAAATGTCATCAAAAATGACTTCTTTACAAGATACATTTAAACAAACTGGCGGAAGTCATGCTGCAGCAATTTTTAATAAAAATTACCAAATACTTTCTTTAAAAGAAGATATTGGCAGGCATAATGCGGTTGATAAAGTTGTCGGAGATTTGATTCAAACAAACAAATTACCTAATGCATATTGCATGTTAGTAAGCGGTAGAGTTTCGTATGAAATTGTTTCAAAAGCCTTTTTTGCAAAAATCGGAATTATCGTTGCAGTTTCTGCTTGCTCTAGTTTAGCAATAGATTATGCCAAAGAATTTGGAATTTGCTTAATTGGTTTTAGTAGAACAAATAAAATGACTATTTATGCAAACCCAACAAAAGTCAGCTAATTCAAATGAAAAAAATAATTATTTCCTTATTGATTTGTGTTTATTCGCAAGTTCTTTTTTCTCAAGAAAAAGAAACCATTCCAGCTAAATTCACCCAAAATGGTTTTATCAATTTAGATTATATTTCTGTAAAAATGCCCAATGATGAATTTAATAATCCAGAGGAAAATATGGGTTTAACCGGAATTCATTATAATCTTTTTCTTAATAATTCTTTCTATGCTGGTTTAGGTTTTTATGGTTCAGTAAATGGGCAACGTGGTGGTTTATTTACACTTGGAGTTAATCTTGGGGTCAAAAAAAATATTTCTAAAAACTTATTTTTTGATACAGGTTTTCATTTTGGCGGCGGCGGAGGCGCTTCTGCTCCTGATGGTGGCGGTGCATTTATTTTACCGCACATAAATTTAGGATATCAATTCAAAAAATTCTTAACAACGTTAGGGTATAGTTATATCAATTTTTTTGACAAAGGAAACATAACTAGTAATCAATTTAGAGTAGGAATTCAAATTCCGTTGTCATATAATTATGCAACTTTTAAAAATCGAGAAAAATCGTTTGCTCCTGCAAAATTAAAAAACACAAAGTGGAATCAAGTTTCAAAACGAATTTCGTTACAACTACATGTAGATAATGTAAATCCTTATGGCGATTCTCAATTAACAGATTTCACTTCTTTAAAAGGAAAAACAATCCGTTTAGCGGGATTTGAAATTGCTTCTTATTTTACAGAAAATTGGTTTGCTTATTTTAGAGCTGATGGTGCTTTTTATGGAATTCAAGGTGGGTATATGGATCTGTTCATTGGAGCTGGTTATCATTTCTCTATGAATAAAAACAGAACTAATGTTGTGACAAAATTTGCTATTGGAGCTGGTGGTGGCGGTGGTTTAGATTCTGGCGGTGGCTTTTTAATTTATCCTGATATTTCTCTAGAACAAAGATTATTTAATGATATTTATATATCAATCAATAAAGGATATTTACTAAATCCAAATCAACATTTTACGAGTTCTACATTCGGTTTTGGTTTAAAATATTATGCAAATCAACAAGGAATTAAACAACAAAATAATTCGTATTATAATTCCTCTAAGTTTAAAGGAATAGAAGTTTCTATCGGACAAGAAATGTATTTTAATGCGCAAAGAATGTTACAACCAACAGAAAATTTATACCAAATTGCACTGCAAGTAAATTTGTTTTTAAGTAAAAATATGTATTTGGCGGGTCATACTTCTTTTGCAGATTTTGGAAACGCTGGTGCGTATGCAGAAGGAATTGTTGGTTTTGGGTTTCAGTCAAACCCTTTGTTAAATAATAAAGTTCAATTTTTTACGCAACTATTAGCTGGTGCTGCCGGTGGCGGAGATATTAGTACAGGACAGGGTTTAATACTAAAACCGAGTATTGGATTTCAATACCAACTAAATAATAAATTAAGTTTTAAAACTTCTGTTGGTAAAGTTAAAGCCAAAGGTGGCAGTTTAAATAGTACTAGTTTAAATATTGGATTAAATTATAGGATTAGTTTTTTAACCTCTAAATAGCTAATTTTTAAACTTCTATATCAAATTTTTATCTTTATATTTATCATATTTTTAAATTAAAATAACCAAAATTAACTTCTCAATGAAAAATTTAAAACTTTTAGTAGCTTCATTACTATTAATAGTTTCTTGTAAAACAGAAACAAAAAAAAATGATAAAACCATGGCTGCAGAATTATTAACAAAAGCAAAAGGTATTCATGAAAGAGTAATGACTTTAGATACTCACAACGATATTAACATCAACAATTTTACCGATGATAAAAACTACACGCAAGATTTAGGAAACCAAGTAAATCTTCCAAAAATGATAGCAGGTGGTTTAGATGTTTCTTGGTTTATTGTCTATACTGGTCAAGGAGATTTAACAGATGAAGGCTTTGACAAAGCGTATAAAAATGCCATTTCTAAATTTGCAGCTATTCATAAACTTACCGAAGAAATTGCGCCAAATCAAATAGAATTAGCACTTACTTCTGCTGATGCAAGAAGAATTTATGCTTCAGGAAAAAAAGTTGCAATGATTGGTGTCGAAAACGGATATCCAATTGGAAAAGATATTAAAAGAGTAAAAGAATTTTACGATTTAGGAGCAAGATATATGTCTTTATCTCATAATGGTCATAGTCAATTATGTGATTCAAATACAGGAGAAAAAGATGACAAATGGTTGCATGACGGAGTAAGTTCTTTAGGAGAAGAAGTAATAAAGGAAATGAATAAATGGGGAATTATGATTGATGTTTCTCATCCATCAAAATCTTCTATGAAAGATATAATTCGGCTAACAAAAGCACCAATTATTGCATCTCATTCATCTGCTAGAGCATTATGTAATCACAGTAGAAATTTAGATGATGAGCAATTAGGATGGATAAAAGAAAATGGTGGTGTTGTACAAACCGTTGCGTTTAGTTCTTATTTAAATACCGAAAAAAATAATGCTTATAATAAAGCATCAACTTCTTTTATGGAAGAAATTGCAAAAGAGCAAGGATTTAAAATGATGTCTAGAGCTGATGCAAGAAAGTTGGAAGAAAAAGAGCAAGAAACTTATTATGAGCAATACATTAAAATTAGAAAATTAGCTAAAGATAAAATGGCTGAGAACCCTGATCAATTTGACCCAGTAAATGTTGCTGACTTTGTTGATCATATTGATTATTTAGTTAAAAAAATGGGACTTGAGCATGTTGGAATCAGTTCAGATTTTGATGGCGGTGGTGGTGTTAGCGGATGGAACGATGCATCAGAAACATTTAATGTTACTTTAGAGTTGGTAAAAAGAGGATACACAGAAGAAGAAATTAGCAAACTTTGGAGCGGAAACTTATTACGAGTTTTAGATAAAGTGCAAGAAGTTGCTCAGAAAATTCAAAAAGGAGAAGAAGTTTAAACCACTTTCTTAAATCATAATTTAAAGCTCGTTTTTTAACGAGCTTTATTTTTGTAGAAAATATTGATAATTTGTATTGCGTTCTAATTGATTTTGAACAGTAGTATTTAGTTGATAAAAAAAATCTAATCCTGTAACTTTTTCAATACTATCAATAGAAACGCTAAAAGACGCTACGTTTTTATTCGACTTTTCGTTTTTTAGTAGAAACCCAATTCCAAATAATTTGTTATTGTTAAACCGAATAATAGATTTATAATAATACCTAGGAACTGTAACTTGGTTCTCTCCTATTTTTCCTAAAGGATTTTCTAAAACTGGCCCTGTTACAACATATAAAGAATCACTAATCAAAATCCAACTTCGTACTTTTTCTTCTAATTTCTTCCAAATTCCTCTGTTAAATGATGGCTTTTGCGGACTCATATTACTCATGTAAAAACTTTCACTCATTGTTTGTTTAGAAAATGACATTGCTTTTGCAGGAGCTAAATGCCCTCGATCTAAACCTGAATTTTTATAGTCTTTTAAAGTAGCTGAACCTGTTATAACATCTAAATCTTCTCTAAAATTAATTTTCCTTTTAACAGAATTATTTATTGAATTTTTAAATAACTTATACGCAACCCATTCTGCTTGTTCATCTTTTTCGCTATAAGAAAAACTGTATTTTAAATGATTTACTTGTTGATTTTTGGTTAACTCTGGAAATAAAAAATCTACATAAATAGGTGTAACATGTACCACTGAATCTCTGCTTTTAGACGCTTGTTTTACATTAGAGTTGTTTGCTATCTCCGCATCAGAAAAGAAATAATATCCTGTAATACTTATAAGGAAAATCAGCAGAAAAAGTAAGATTCGTTTTATCATTAGAAGAATATAGATGCTAAAAATAAGAAAAGGGAAGTTGTAAAAACAAAAAAACCAGTGAAAACAATTTCACTGGTTTAATTTAATGTATTAAAAAGCCATCAACTAATTTTAGGAAGAGGTAAAAACATAGTTTCCATATTTGTAAAATGCTTGAATTCTACTATATATCCATTTGGATCTTTCACAAAAAACGAATCATGTTCTCCGTTTTTTTCTTTCAAAAATGATGTTTTCTCAATATAAATCGTTTTCGAAGAAATCAATTTTTGATAAAGATTCGTCCAAGTTTCTTTAGATAAAATAACTCCAAAATGAAAAGAAGGTAAAATGATGCCTTCAAATTTATAATTTTTAAAAACAAAATTAAAATCTCCAGATTTTGTAAACGTGATCTGATGGTTGTACAAATCAATATCTAACCATTGATTTGTATTTCTACCTAAATTTGCGCCAAGAATATTTACATAAAAGTTCTTCGTACTTTCTATTCCTTTACATGGCAACGATAAATGGAATAATGAATTCATACTATATGTGTTTTAAAAATCATCAAAATTTTCTTTAACATCATCATTCAATTCAAAATCTTCTTCTTCAAAAGAATCTTCATCTTCTGCATAATCTTCCATGGTTTGTTCTAATTTAGAACTAATTTTCACTAAAAATACGGTATCTTCTGTATTTACTTCTACTGCTTTAATAGTTTCTCCTTTAGCATTCTTAAAAGAAATCACATCAGAATAATCATATCCGTCAGGATATTTTTCTACCAACATATCTAATATATCAGTAGTAAGTTTTGCATAGTCTACAATTACTCGTTTCATTTTAATCTATTTTATGTCGTCTTATTGAGCTCTTTAAAAGTTAAAAGTGTTTCTAAAAATATAAAAGAATTTTCAACTCTACTCAGTTCTAACTAACATTTTTTTACATTTCTAATAAATAAGCAAAAATTAACGGTGCAACAATAGTCGCATCACTTTCTATAATAAATTTAGGAGTATCTATATCTAATTTACCCCAAGTTATTTTTTCATTAGGTACTGCTCCAGAATACGAACCATAACTTGTGGTTGAATCAGAAATTTGACAAAAATAACTCCAAAATGGCGTTTCTGGCCTTTCCATATCTTGATATAGCATTGGTACTACACATATTGGAAAATCTCCTGCAATTCCTCCACCAATTTGAAAAAACCCAATTCCGTTTGCTGAATTATCCGTGTACCAATCTGCCAAAAACGTCATATATTCAATTCCTGATTTTACAGTACTTGCTTTTAATTCTCCTTTCATTACATAGGATGCAAAGATGTTTCCCATCGTAGAATCTTCCCAACCAGGAACAATAACTGGTAGATTTTTTTCTGCTGCTGCGTACATCCACGAATCCTTTAAATCAATTTCATAATACTCTTCAAGAACACCTGATAATAATAATTTATACATAAATTCATGTGGAAAAAAGCGTTCGTTGTTTGCTTCAGCATCTTTCCATATTTTTACAATATGTTTTTGCAAACGTCTAAATGCCTCTTCTTCTGGAATGCATGTATCTGTAACTCTATTTAACCCTTTTTCTAATAAATTCCATTCATCTTGCGGAGTTAAATCTCTGTAATTTGGAACACGCTTATAATGAGAATGTGCTACTAAATTCATAATATCTTCTTCTAAGTTTGCACCTGTACAAGAAATAATTTGCACTTTATCTTTACGAATTATTTCTGCAAAAATCTTTCCTAATTCTGCTGTACTCATAGCTCCCGCTAAAGAAACTAACATTTTAGAGCCTTGATTTAATTGATCTTCATATCCTTTTGCCGCATCAACCAAAGATGCCGCATTAAAATGCAAAAAATATTTTTCAATAAAATTTGTAATTGGTTTATTCATTTTAATAATTATTATTTCTTAAGTTTTTTTACTTCAAAGATGTCTGTTCTTCTATCTTTTAAATTTCGTACGCTACCAAATTGGTTTAAATCTTTTAATAAATCTAAATCAACATCAGCAATTAAAATCATTTCTGTATTTGTGGTTGCTTCTGCTTTTATTCCGTTTGCTGGAAACGAAAAATCACAAGGAGTAAACACCATTGATTGTGCATATTGAATATCCATATTATTTACTTTTGGTAAATTGCCAACACTACCAGCAATGGCTACATAACATTCGTTTTCTATGGCTCTGGCTTGTGCACAATGACGCACTCTAGAATAACCGTTTTGTGTGTCTGTTAAAAACGGAATAAACAAAATATCCATGCCTTCATCGGCCAATAATCTACTCAATTCTGGAAACTCAGAATCGTAACAAATTAAAACTCCGATTTTACCACAATCAGTATCAAAGGTTCTGAGTTCATTTCCTCCTTGCATTCCCCAAACTTTTGCTTCATCTGGAGTTACATGTAATTTTTCATAACGCTCAGTAGAGCCATCTCTTTTACAGATATAACCAGCATTATACAACAAACCATCTTTTATTTCTGGCATGCTACCTGTTAAAATATTAATGTTGTAGGTAATTGCCAACTCAGAAAATTTCTGTACAATTTTTGGTGTATATTTTGCCAATTCTCTAATTGCTTCCGATTCTGGTAAATGATTGTTATCTGCCATTAATGGCGCATTAAAAAACTCTGGAAACAGCGCAAAATCAGAACGATAAGCAGAAACTGCATCCACAAAATATTCTGCTTGTTGCATTAATTCTTCCAAATCTTTATACAAACGCATTTGCCACTGAATTAATCCTAAGCGTACCACCGTTTTTTTAGTCGCTGCTTTTTTAGATTTTTTCTTGTAGTAAATATTATCCCATTCTAGCAAAACTGCAAATTCTCCAGAGTTTTCATCACCTTCTAAATAACCATTTAAAATTTTTGTGGGATGAAAATCATTTGAAATTTAAAAATTTAAAACCGGATCGTGAATTTCTTTGCGTTTTACTTTTTCTATATATTCTTTTGGTGATAAAGTTGTTTCAAATTTATGGTAATTCGGAATTCTTCCGCCAAAAGCAATTCCTCTTAAGTTTAACTTTTCAGCAAGTTCCTTTCTGTAATCGTACAATCTTCTTCCTAATCGTAAACCTCTGTATTCTGCCTTGATAAAAACATCTATTCCGTATAAAACATCTCCATCTTCTTTATGCGTGTCAAAAGTGTATTTTCCGGTAATATCTTCATACGTATGTTTATCATCAAAGCTATCATAATCTACGACAATAGATAAAGCGCAACCTGCCAATTCTCCATTAATTTTAATAACCACCTGTCCTTTTGGAAATTTATCAATTAACGCTTTTATTTGCGATTCTTTCCAATACGAATCTGGCATTGTTACATACGCTTCAATCATTGCTGTTTTTAACGCTTTATAATCATCAAGCGTTAAAAATTGCAATTCTATATTTTCTATATTTTGAATCATTTTAAAACCTAAAAATCAGTATCATCATCATTCTTAAACTTTGCTAGTTTACTAAACGGATTCATATTATCAGTTTCATCACCACTATCATAAGTATCATCATTTGATGCAAATTTGTAGCTCAACATTTTATAATACAATTTTGCTGCTAAAAAATCTGAAGATTTTTCTGTTGGATTTGGGCATAATTCAACCATATCAAAACCAACAACATTTTTTTCTTCGAACACTTTCTTTAAGAATTCTAAGGTTTCATAATAAAATAAACCACCTGGTTCTGGGGTTCCTGTTGACGGCATTATAGAAGAATCTAATGCATCTAAATCAAAAGTAATAAACACATTATTTGTTAATTGATCAATCACGTCTTCCATCCAATCTTCATTTACAACCATATCGTGTGCAAAGAAAACTTTGTCTAAATTCATTACTCTTTTTTCAGAAATATCCATACTTCTTATTCCAACTTGCACCAAATTTGTAGTTTGATTTGCTTCATAAACTGCACAAGCATGATTGCAAGAAGATCCTTCGTATTCTTTACGCAAATCTGCATGCGCATCAATATGCAAAACAGATAAATTATCAAAACACTCATTAAATGCTCTAATTGTACCAATAGAAACTGAATGTTCTCCCCCAAAAAGTGTTACAAATTTATTTTTATTGATATACTGTTTTGTTGTTTGATGTACCACATTTACCATCGCTTCTGGCGATGAGTTTTCTGTAATTGCATCTGCTAAATAAACACCTTCTTTGTAAACTTCAGAATCGGTTTCTATGTCATACAATTCCATGTTTTCTGAAGCTTCTAAAAAAGCTTCTGGTCCTTTATCAGATCCTTTTTGCCATGTACTTGTTCCGTCATAAGGAACTGGAATTAAAACAATTTTTGATTGTTCTATTTTTGAATAATTTTCAGGGATTCCTGCGTACGTTTTACTAGTTTTCATATCCTAATATTGATAATAATTCTTTACTTTTTTGTTGTTCTTTAAATACTTTGAATGTAATGTTTCCATTACTGTCTTTGTTTATTAATAGGTGTTTTGGGTGCGGAATTAAACAATGTTGCAATCCACCAAAACCACCAATAGATTCTTGATAAGCGCCTGTGTTAAAAAAACCAATATACAATGGTTTATCTTTTTCATAAATGGGTAAATAAATAGCATTTATATGTTGTTCTGAGTTGTAATAATCATCGCTATCACAGGTTAAACCACCTAATAAAACACGTTCATATTGTCTGTTCCATTTATTAATTGGCAACATAATAAACCGCTTATTAATTGCCCAAGAATCTGGCAATGTTGTAATAAATGATGAATTTATCATATTCCAACGTTCTCTATCATTTTGCTTCTTTTGATACAACACTTCAAAAATTGCCCCACCTGCTTCTCCAACAGTAAAGCTACCAAATTCTGTAAAAATATTTGGCACTTCTACTTCTGCATTTTTACACGCTTCGTTTATTTGATTGATAATTTCATCAATCATGTATTGATAATCAAACTCAAATGCAAGCGAGTTTTTTATCGGAAACCCACCACCAATATTTAAACTATCTAACGTTGGACAAGCTTTTTTTAACTTGATATAAACACTAATACATTTTAACAATTCGTTCCAATAATAGGCATTATCTCTAATCCCTGTATTGATAAAAAAGTGTAACATTTTAAGTTCTACTTGCGGATTATCAACTATCTCTCTTTCATAAAAAGACACAATATTTCTGTAGCCAATTCCCAATCTACTTGTATAGAATTCAAATTTTGGATCTTCTTCGGATGCGATTCTAATTCCGACTTTAAACTTCATTTTAATTTGTTCTTGAAGCAACGAAAGCTCTTCATAATTATCAATAATCGGTATACAATTTTTGTGGTTAGAATTTATTAACTCTCCAATATTTTCTATATATTGATTACGTTTAAATCCGTTACAAATAATATAAGTATTGTCTTTTATTTTTCCTTCTGCTTTTAGATTTTTAATAATATCTAAATCAAAGGCAGACGAAGTTTCTATATGAATATTATTTGTTAAAGCTTCGTCTAGAATAAATTTAAAATGCGAGCTTTTAGTACAATAACTATAAAAATAATCTCCTTTATAATTGTATTTTTTCATTGAAGATTGAAACCAATTTTGAGCTCTTTTTATATTCTCAGATACTTTTGGTAAATAACTGAATTTTAAAGGCGTACCGTATTGTTCAACCAACTTTGCTAAATCGATATTATGAAAAAATAAGTTGTTGTTTTCTGTACGAAATTCTTCTTGAGGAAAATCGAAAGTTTGTTCTATTAAATCTGTGTATTTAGTGTTCATTTACTTTTTTAAAAAAATTATACAATTAACGTATCAAACTAGCATCTAATGCTCTGATAAGAGATAACCTTATTAAAATAAAAGATCACTGTCTTATATTTAAATAGACAACATGTAGTTTAGAAAACTGGTGTATATTTATAAGAGAATTGGGAAAAACCATAATTTTTTCGACGCATTTCCAAAATGCTAAATACTTATTTTCTTCCCAAGAATAAGTATTTACGAAATAAGAAAAATATAACATTTTACTTACTAAAAAGTGCTCAAATGTAATTTATTTTTTGAAATAAAAAAGAAAAATGAAAAAAAATTTAAAAAACAAAAAAGCCTCACATTTCTGTGAAGCTTTATGTGAGCCCGATAGGATTCGAACCTATGACCGCCTCCTTAGAAGGGAGGTGCTCTATCCAGCTGAGCTACGAGCCCGTAGTTTTATTGTTTCTACGAAAACAGTGTCGGGGTGGCAGGATTAACTTTGTTGATCCTGAAGGGTTTGTTGCAAATTAAAGGTAAACTTTAATTGAAATAAACTTCTCCGTTTTCTTTAGAAAGTAAACTTTCTACGAAAACTCCACACTTTATTTGTCGGGGTGGCAGGATTCGAACCTGCGACCTCCTCGTCCCAAACGAGGCGCGATGACCGGGCTACGCTACACCCCGAAATGATTATCTAAATATCGTTTTGCTCCTCGTTTCTTTACTTTACGTTCTAAAATCATTGCTTCTGAACGTGTTTCAACAATTAGTTGCAAAACTAATTTCCAAGGAATTCCTAATCTTGTCGATTTTACTCTTCCTTGATTATGTCTTTCCAATCTTTTAATGATATCTGCAGTTTGTCCTACATAATATCTTGAACGTGTTTCACTAAATAGAATATAGACAAACATAGTTCTACTTTTTTTGGGTGGTCACGCCTCTAGCGTGACGACCTCCTCGTCCCAAACGAGGCGCGATGACCGGGCTACGCTACACTCCGAGTTTCAAAAGAATTCTATATGATTTTAAAATCTAAAAACTCTTTTTACTCTCTTTTATTCTCTGAGCGTAGTTTATGCCGTATTTAATGCGAAACTACACTCCGAGTTTGCAAAATTTTGCGGAGAGACAGGGACTCGAACCCTGGCGACAGTTACCCGTCGACAGATTAGCAATCTGCTCCATTACCACTCTGGCACCTCTCCTTAACAATACTTAATAAGTATTAATTAAAAATTGCGAGTGCAAATGTAATACTACAAATGTAATTTTACAACCTTTTTTTAGGTTTTTTTCTTAAACTTTATCGTCTAATCTGGATACTCTATTCGCAAGTGATACATATTCATCAATTTCTTTTTTACAATCTTTTTTATCTTTTCTATTTCTCTAAAAGTAATATCAGAATTAATAAATTGATTATCAGATTTTTGCTTTTCTACTATTTTATCAATTAACATTTCAATTGATTGTGCTGTTGGATTTTTAATACTTTTTGTAGCTGCTTCGGAAGCATCACATATCATTAAAATTGCTGTTTCTTTTGAAAAAGGGATTGGACCAGGATATTGAAATTTAGAAATATCCACTTCTTCTTCTGGATTTAACTCTTGCTCTAGCTTATAAAAATAATATACCAAACTAGTACCATGATGTGTTCTTATAAAATCTATAATTCTATCTGGTAATCTATTTTCTTTTGCTAATTCAATTCCCTTTATCACATGATTTATAATTAAATACGCACTGTCTCTTGGAGATAAATCGTTATGAGGATTAACTCCCGTAGATTGGTTTTCTATAAAATACATAGGGTTTAACATTTTACCAATATCATGATACAATGCACCCGTTCTTACCAACATAGAATTTGCTCCAATTTCATTTGCCGCTGCTTCTGCTAAACTTGCTACCTGCATAGAGTGCTGAAAGGTTCCTGGCGCTTTTTCATTCAATTCTCTCAATAACTTTGTATTTGTATTTGACAACTCTAATAAAGTTACATCAGATACCAATCCAAAGATTTTTTCATACATATAAATAAAGAACAATGATAAAAATGATAACAATCCGTTTGCAGAAAACAACATAAAATAATACCAATTTACTTGAGATGCATTTCCTTCCTTTATGATTGAAAATGCAAAATAGGTGATCATATAAATAATGGTAATTTGACCAACAGAGATAAACAAATTAGCTCTTTTATAAAGTTCAGAAACTGTTAAAATTGTAACAATACCTGCAATAATATGTAAATAAATAAATTCAAAACTATTAGGTACAATAAAACCTAATAATAATACTGTTAATACATGGGCAAACAAACCTAGTCTGGCATCAAAAAAGGCTTTTAAAACAATTGGCAAAATACTTAACGGAACTATATACAAATAATCAGGATTGTATTTTATAACCAAAGTTTGTATTAAAATCATTAAGAAAACATTGAAAAAGATAAATGTTACTTTGTTATTGTTATTGTAAATTTCTAATCTGTATTTTTTTAAAAAAAGCAATAACATTAATAAAGCAAATGATACTAATATAGTGTAACCAGAAACGATCCATAGATAACTTGACTCTGTCCAAACTTTAGATTCTGACTCTTTTTTTAAAGAATTTAAAATTTCAAGGTTTCTACCTTCAACAATATCTCCTTTTAAAATAATTAGTTCTCCTGTAGTAACTAATCCTTTTGTGTATGAAATATTTTTAAATGATTCTTCTAAGCTTTTTTGAGTAAAACCAGCATCATAACTAACATTAGGTTTTAAAACCTCTAATAAAGTGTTTAATAATTTATTTTCTGAATAATTTAACGGTTGGCTACCAATATTGGCTGTAATAACTTCTAGCACTTCTTTATAAATCAACAACTTATTAAACGCAATTTCTTCAACTTCATTATTTTTACGCAAATAAATAATTTCATTTTCATTAAAAATTTTCCCTTGACTTGCAACATCAATAAAACCATATTCATAGACTTTATCAATAACAAAATTACCTATTGAAATTAAATTCAACATTTGCTGATACTCAATAGAATCGTTTGCCTGAATGTAATTTATTTTAGTGGTAAATTCTGTTTTAACAGCTAATACAATTGCATTATCAAACTCGAAATACTGCTTATTATTTCTGGTAATTTCTAGCTTCTCTTTATTAATTTCTTCATCTGTTTTTTGAATAGAAAAATCAAAAGTTGCATATAAATTATCGTATTGCCAAGGTTTACCTTTATTAAAATCGTATTTAAATTGTCCTCCTTTAGGAAATAAATAAACAATTGAAACTACAGCTATTAGAAATAATAATACCTTGTAAACTATCGCATTATTTTTATATACTTTATTAATAAACTTACTCATTCGTATTTTTTTAGCTGCTTAAATTTAATTACAAACTTACTTTAAATAGTTACTTCAACAAAAATTTGATTTAACTTTATTCATTGTTTAAGAAATGGTCACCTTATATTTTATTGCTCACAATAAAATGATTATTTTTGCAATACAAAATTAATGTACAAAACATTTTAGATATAAAGATATGAAAGAAGTAGTAATTGTATCAGTCGCAAGAACTCCAATAGGTAGTTTTATGGGAAGTTTATCTTCAATTCCAGCTCCAAAATTAGGAGCTGTAGCAATTAAAGGAGCCTTAAGTAAAATTAATTTAAAACCAGAAATGGTTGAGGAAGTATTTATGGGAAATGTTGTTTCTGCTGGCTTAGGACAAGCTCCTGCTAGACAAGCTGCTATTTTTGCAGGAATTCCAAATACAGTTCCATGTACTACAATCAATAAGGTTTGTTCTTCTGGAATGAAATCTATTATGCTAGCGGCACAAACTATTGCTTTAGGCGATGCAGAAATTGTAGTTGCTGGAGGAATGGAAAATATGAGTATGATTCCACATTATCAACATGCAAGAAATGGTTCTAAATTTGGACCAATCACTATGGAAGACGGAATGCAAAAAGATGGTTTGGTTGATGCTTACGAAAAAGTTGCAATGGGAGTTTGTGCTGATGAATGTGCAACGGAATATAATTTTTCTAGAGAAGATCAAGACAATTTCGCAATAGAATCTTACAATCGTTCTGCAAATGCGTGGAAGGATGGAAAATATGCAGATGAAGTTGTTCCTGTAGAAATCCCACAACGTCGAGGAGAACCAATCATTTTCTCAGAAGATGAAGAATACAAAAATGTTAAAATGGAGAAAATTCCTGCTTTACGAGCAGCTTTTTCAAAAGACGGAACTGTTACTGCTGCTAATGCATCAACAATAAATGATGGTGGAGCAGCATTGATTTTAATGTCTGCCGAAAAAGCAAAAGAATTAAATCTTTCTCCGCTTGCAAAAATTAAAGGATATGCAGATGCAGCACACGAACCAAAATGGTTTACAACTGCACCCGCAAAAGCATTACCCAAAGCATTAGCAAAAGCAGGAATTACTTTAGATGACGTAGATTATTTTGAGTTAAACGAAGCATTTTCTGTAGTTGGATTAGCAAATATGAAAATTTTAGGATTGTCTTCTGATAAAGTAAATATAAATGGTGGAGCAGTTTCTTTGGGTCATCCTTTAGGTGTTTCTGGAGCAAGAATTATTATAGCTTTAACTTCTATTTTAAAGCAACATAATGCAAAAATTGGCGCTGCAGCAATTTGTAATGGTGGCGGTGGCGCAAGCGCAATGGTTATCGAAAAAATATAATATCTAACTTCCATTTCTTTTATGCTCTACGGCATTTGTAACTTAAGTATTGTTCCTTTAAAACTTGAACCTTCTGATGAATCTGAAATGGTTTCTCAAGTTCTTTTTGGCGAGCATTTTAAAGTTATCGAGAAAAGAAAAAACTGGAGTAAAATTAGAATTCATTTTGATTCTTGCGAAGGTTTTATAGACAATAAACAGTTTGAAGAAATCACTGAAGAAGTGTATGAAGAGTTGTCAAATGCTAAAGCAACTTTATCAGGTGAACTTATCGATTTTATTACTGAAGAAAATGGCAACTTAACCACTATACCAATTGGCGCTACATTGCCTTTTTTTAGCAATAAAAAAACATTTATCGGCGAAAAACCATATTCGTATGAAGGTTCAATTATCAATAAAATATTAGAGAAAAATTACATTCTAAAAACTGCCTTTTTGTTTTTAAACACTCCTCACTTTTGGGGAGGAAAAACACCTTTTGGAGTAGATAGTTCTGGCTTTACACAAATGGTTTATAAACTTTGTGGGTATCGATTATTAAGACTTGCAAAAGAGCAAGCAACCCAAGGAGAAGTATTAAGTTTTATTGAAGAAAGTGAACCAGGAGATTTGGCTTTTTTTGATGATAATGAAGGAAACATAACACATGTTGGAATTATAATGAAAGATAATTACATTATTCATGCCCACGGAAAAGTTAGAATAGACAGATTAGATCATAGCGGAATTTACAATGTAGATACAAATCGACATACGCATAAGCTTAGGGTCATCAAAAAAATTATTTAGCATAAAAAAAACCAGAACAAATAAATGTTCTGGTCTAATTAATTTATTAATAAGCGTCAACCTATTTTAGGACGACTCATTCTTTAAAAATTAATTTAAAGTTTCTAATATTTTTCTCAATACAGCAGCTTTATCAGGCATTTCTAATTGCTCATAAACCCCTATTAATAAACGTACTGTATCTGAATTTCTTTTTGCTTTATCTGCTTTAAGCAAGACGGGCAACACTTTATTAAATAAGTTTTTACGTTTAGCTTGGTACTTATCGTAGTTTTTGATATCTGACATTGGTAACGCATTCATTTTTGTTACTAAATCTCCATCTTTCAAAAGTAGCGTATTTGCCAACATCCAATTTCCATTAGGATAATCTGGTTTAATTTCTACTAATTTAGTAAAATATTTTTCTGCTTCACTAATGTTTTTAGCATTGTAATTTACAATTCCAATATTAAAATATAAATCAGGGTTTGTTGGGTCTTTTTCTGTAGCTTCTTTCATCAATGCTTCAAACTTTTTAGGCTGTCCTAAATCATTATAGATATAAGCTTCCGTCATCAATAATTGTAAATTATCTGGTTCTTCTTTACGTAATTGTTGGATTAAATCTATTGCTTCATCAAACTTTTTTTGCTGTGATAAAATAGTTACTAAACTCTTTAAAATATCATTTCTTTTTGATGGTGAATTTCTAATAGAATTATTGATGTATTTACCAGATTTTATCATTAAATTCATTTCTGCTTTAGAATTGAATGTAACTTTTTCCTTAGTTTCTTTATCAAATGCTTCATAAATTTTTGAAATACCTGTATATCTTAAATCTTTTAATTGAGTATGGTAGTCAAAAGAAGTTTCAAAATCTTGAGCTTGTAAAGACAAAAGAGCTGCATTATATAAAAACATAGTATCCTTTTTATCTAAAGTATATCTTAGATAAAATGCTTTTGCAGCTTCTTTATAATTTTTTGCATCATTAAGCGCAAACCCTTTTTTGTTTACTTCCTCTTTTAGTGCAT
Organism: uncultured Flavobacteriaceae bacterium; assembly: GCA_963974245.1. GTDB lineage: Bacteria > Bacteroidota > Bacteroidia > Flavobacteriales > Flavobacteriaceae > Polaribacter. The sequence continues at coordinate 63,132 of CAXBBY010000007.1, forward strand.
TTAATAAAGGGATTGCATCGTCTGAATAACGTTTTTTTTCGATAGATTTTTCGAATTCAAATAAATCTTTATATGCTTTTGCTGCTTTTTCAAATTCTTTTTTACCCCCAAAAGCTTGACCTTTTAAAAAGTAAAATTTAGATTTTAGTTTTGCGTCAGCGTTTGCAATTAAACTTTCAGCTGAATTAATTTCAGTAACAGCAGTTGCAAAATCTTGATTTTTTATTGCTTTTTCTGCTGCTTTTAATTCTTTCTTTTGCGCAAAGGCTGTTACTGTAAGCACCCCAAACGCTACTAATAATATTTGTTTTTTCATTCTAAATAATTTTAATCATACTTTTATTCTTGGCTTTCGGTTGTGGTATTGTCAACTTCTGTGCCAGTTTCATTTTCTTCTGTTTCTTCTTCGTGTTGTACTTTTGCTACAGCAGCAATACTGTCAGAATCTTTGATGTTAATTAATTTAACTCCTTGCGTTGCTCTCCCCATTACCCGCAAATCTGCAACAGCCATTCTAATTGTGATTCCTGATTTATTAATAATCATTAAATCATCTTCATCAGTAACATTTTTAATAGCCACCAAATTTCCGGTTTTTTCTGTAATATTCAAAGTTTTTACACCTTTTCCTCCTCTATTGGTAATTCTATAATCTTCTAAATTAGATCTTTTACCGTATCCTTTTTCAGAAACTACTAAGATATTACTCTCATCATCATTTACTGCAACCATTCCAATAACCTCATCATTTTTATGTTGTAGTGTAATTCCTCTAACTCCAGAAGCTGTTCTTCCCATTGGGCGGGTTTTACTTTCTTCAAAACGAATTGCTTTTCCAGATTTTAAAGCTAACATTACTTGACTTTCTCCGTTTGTTAACTTAGCTTCTAATAACTCATCACCTTCTTTAATGGTAATTGCATTAATACCATTTGTTCTTGGACGAGAATATTGCTCTAAAGATGTTTTCTTAACTTGACCTTTTTTAGTGGCCATTATTACATAATTATTATTAATGTATTCTTCATCTTTTAAATCTTGAGTTACCAAAAATGCTTTTACTTTATCGTCTTGTTCTATATTGATTAAATTCTGCATTGCTCTTCCTTTGGTGTTTTTTCCACCTTCAGGAATTTCATAAACACGCATCCAAAATACTTTTCCTTTCTGAGTAAAGAACATCATGTATTGATGATTTGTACCTACAAATAAATGCTCTAAGAAATCTTCGTTTCTGGTAGCAACACCTTTTTGACCACGTCCTCCCCTATTCTGAACTTTATATTCGTCAAGATTTGTTCTTTTTAAATACCCAGCATTAGAAATTGTCACGACAACTTTGGTGTCTGGAATCATATCTTCTATACTCATATCTCCACCAGCATATTCAATATATGATCGACGTGTATCTCCATATTTATCTCTAACAGCTATTAACTCATCAATAATAATTTGGTAACGTCTGTCTTCGTTTGCAAGAATATCTTTTAAATCTGCAATCGTTTTCATGATTTCTTCAAACTCGGCACGCAATTTATCTTGCTCTAAACCTGTAAGCTGACGCAAACGCATTTCTACAATTGCTTTTGCTTGAATTTCTGTTAATTCAAAACGAGTAGTTAATGCTTCTTTTGCATCATCTGCATTACTAGAGGCTCTAATAATTTTAATTACTTCATCAATATTATCTGACGCAATAATTAATCCTTCTAAAATATGTGCTCTAGCTTCTGCTTTTTTCAATTCATATTTTGTTCTACGAACAACAACTTCATGTCTATGTTCTACAAAATAATGGATTAATTGTTTTAAGTTTAATTGCTCTGGTCTTCCATTTACCAATGCAATATTATTTACACTAAAAGAAGTTTGTAAAGCGGTGTATTTATATAATTTATTTAAAACGATGTTTGGAATTGCATCACGTTTTAAAATATAAACAACACGCATTCCGTTTCTATCAGATTCATCTCTAATATTAGCAATACCTTCTAATTTTTTATCATTTACTAATTCAGCAGTTTTTTTAATCATTTCTGCTTTATTAACTTGATACGGAATTTCGGTAACAATAATACATTCACGCCCTTTAACTTCTTCAATTACAGCTTTTGCACGCATCACAATACGTCCACGACCTGTATGAAAAGCTTCTTTAACACCTTCGTAACCATAAATGATTCCGCCTGTTGGAAAATCAGGAGCTTTAACATGTTGCATTAACTCATCAATTTCAATATCTCTATTTTCGATATATGCTAATGTTCCGTTTACAACTTCCGTTAAGTTGTGTGGTGCCATATTTGTAGCCATACCAACTGCAATTCCAGAAGCTCCATTTACTAATAAATTTGGAATTCTAGTAGGTAAGACGGTAGGTTCTTGTAACGTATCATCAAAATTTAAACGATGATCAACTGTGTCTTTTTCAATATCAGACAGCATATCTTCAGATATTTTCTGCATTCTTACTTCTGTATAACGCATTGCTGCTGGACTATCTCCATCAACAGAACCAAAGTTTCCTTGTCCATCAACCATCATATAACGTTGACTCCAACTTTGAGCCATACGCACCATTGAATCGTACACAGAAGTATCTCCGTGTGGATGATACTTCCCTAATACTTCTCCAACAATTCTTGCTGATTTTTTATAAGAACCTGTAGCTTTTATACCTAATTCATGCATTCCAAACAAAACCCTACGATGCACTGGTTTTAAACCATCTCTTACATCTGGTAATGCTCTAGAAACAATAACCGACATTGAGTAATCAATGTACGCAGATTTCATTTGTTCCTCAATATTAATCGGAATCAATTTTTCTCCGTCTGTCATATATATTTATGTATTAATTTTTATACTAATTTCTTAAACGAGCAAGATACAATTTTTTACCTTTTTACTCAAAAAAAAATAGAAGCTGATTCCTAGAGTTATCAACATTTTTTAATATTTTTTAACAAAGTTTATAGAGCTGATTTTCAGTCATTTCTAATCAGTTTTTCAAGGACAATTTGACAAATATTTTAAACTGGCACTTTTTTTGTAATTTTTTCATAAAAAATCTACTAAATTTACAATTAGATATACAATTATATGGACGATAATTTTTCACCAAGAGTAAGAGATGTAATCACCTTTAGTAAAGATGAAGCTTTACGGTTAGGTCATGATTTTATTGGTACAGAACATTTATTATTAGGCTTAATTAGAAAAGGAGAAGGCAAAGCAATTGACATAATGTCTGCATTTGATGTTGATTTAGAATTAATACGTAAAAAAATTGAAAAATTAAATCCTGCAGCTATTAGCTTTACTGATGCTGGAGAGAAGAAAAAAAGCCTACATTTAACAAGACAAGCCGAAAAAGCGTTGAAAACAACTTTTTTAGAAGCTAAATTATATCAAAGTGAAGCTATTGATACAGCGCATTTATTGTTATGTATTTTAAGAAATGAAAATGATCCAACAACAAAACTATTAAACAAAATGTATATTGACTATGATCAGGCAAAAGCTTTTTACAAACAATTACATATAGATGAGTCAGAAATTTCTATAGACCCAATTGCAGAAACTCCTTCTGATGATGAGTTTAGTGAAGAAAAAACAAATCCATATGGACAACAACCACAAAAAGGAGCTGCAGCTGCAAAAAAATCTAAAACTCCTGTTTTAGATAATTTTGGTAGAGATTTAACTGCATTAGCTGAAGCAAACAAACTAGATCCTGTTGTTGGACGACAAAAGGAAATTGAACGTGTTTCTCAAATATTAAGCAGAAGAAAGAAAAACAATCCGATGTTAATTGGAGAACCTGGTGTTGGTAAATCTGCCATTGCAGAAGGATTAGCTTTACGAATTGTAAACAGAAAAGTATCAAGAATTTTATTTGACAAGCGTATTGTTTCTCTAGATTTAGCAAGTTTAGTTGCTGGCACAAAATACAGAGGTCAGTTTGAAGAACGTATGAAAGCATTGATGAACGAATTGGAAAAAAATGATGATATCATTCTCTTTATTGATGAAATTCACACCATTGTTGGTGCTGGTGGAGCAACTGGCTCTTTAGATGCTTCTAATATGTTAAAACCTGCTTTGGCACGTGGTGAAATACAATGTATTGGCGCTACAACATTAGATGAGTTTAGAACAAACATCGAAAAAGACGGCGCTTTAGAACGTCGTTTTCAAAAAGTAATTGTAGAACCTACAACGGTAGAAGAAACAATTCAGATTTTACATAACATCAAAGAAAAATACGAAGAACATCATAATGTTAATTATACTGACGATGCTATTGAAGCATGTGTAAAATTAACCAACAGATATATGACAGATCGTTATTTGCCAGACAAAGCAATTGATGCATTAGATGAATCTGGCTCTCGAATTCATATTACAAATATTGTAGTACCACAACAAGTACTTGCCTTAGAAACTGAATTAGAAAACATTCGTTCAAACAAAACCAAAGCAGTAACTGGTCAAAAATACGAAGAAGCAGCAAAGCTAAGAGACGATGAAAAAAATATTGAAGCAGCTTTAGAATCAGCCCAAAAACAATGGGAAGATGATTCTAAATTAAACAGAGAAATTGTTACAGAAGACAATGTTGCGGAAGTTGTTTCTATGATGACAGGAATTCCCGTGAACAGAGTTGCCGAAGCAGAAAGCAATCGTTTAAGTGAATTACCAAACCTAATTAAAGGAAGAGTAGTTGGTCAGGATGAAGCAGTTACCAAGGTTGTTAAAGCAATACAACGTAATAGAGTTGGATTAAAAGATCCTAACAAACCTATTGGATCATTTATTTTTTTAGGACAAACTGGTGTTGGAAAAACACAATTGGCAAAAGTATTAGCAAAAGAATTATTTGATTCTGAAGATTCTTTGATAAGAATTGACATGAGTGAATACATGGAAAAGTTTGCTATTTCTCGATTGATTGGAGCTCCTCCTGGTTATGTTGGATATGAAGAAGGTGGGCAATTAACAGAAAAAGTGAGACGCAAACCTTATGCTGTAGTTCTACTTGATGAAATAGAAAAAGCACATCCAGATGTTTTTAATATGCTGCTGCAAATTTTAGATGACGGATTTATAACAGATAGTTTAGGAAGAAAAATCGATTTTAGAAATACAATTATTATTATGACTTCTAATATTGGCGCAAGACAATTAAAAGATTTTGGTGTTGGTGTTGGATTCGGAACTTCTTCTAAAGTTGCTCAAACAGACGAACATGCTAAAGGAATTATAGAAAATGCATTAAAAAAATCATTTGCACCAGAATTTTTAAACAGAATTGATGATGTAATTATGTTTAATGCTTTAGAGAGAGAACAAATACATTCTATTATAGATATTGAATTAAATAAATTATTGCATAGAATTTCTGATTTAGGCTATACATTAGAGCTAAGCGAAAAAGCAAAAGATTACATAGCAGACAAAGGATTTGATAAGAAGTATGGTGCTAGACCTTTAAAAAGAGCTATACAGAAATATATTGAAGATGCTTTAGCAGAAGAAATTGTAAATTCAAAATTATCTGAAGGCGACACCATTGTAATGGATTTAAATTCTAAAAGCAATACATTAACAATTAAAATTAAGAAAGTAAAAAAAGCACCAGAAGAACAAAAAGAAGAATAATTAAAAACCGAGCAAAACGCTCGGTTTTTTTTATGAAAAAAATAACGTTTCCCTCTTGAAAAGAGTCACAGGCATTTACTTATCTTTGCATTAAATTTAAATTATTACCATGAAAAAAATTATTTTAGTTTTCGTCTTATTTGTAACATTTATTTCTTGTAAAAATGAAACACCTGGCTTTGTTTCTTTTTCTGGAAAATTTAGCAATATGAGTGAAAATGATACTGTTTTTACCATTAAAGGCAAAACATATACAAAAGATATTAAAATAAATATTGATGGTACATTTAAAGACACACTTTATATTAAAAAAGCGGATTATTACACCTTGGTTTTTAACAATAAAAATTATGGGTTTGTCTTTTTAAGAAACGGGTTTGACTTACAATTAACTGCAGATAATAATTCTTTTTTTGAATCGACAAAATACACTGGCATAGGTGCAAATACAACTAATTATTTAATTGATCAGTATAAATATAATTTAGCTTTAGGTGATTCTAGAAAAATATTTATGTTAAAAAAAGATGCTTTTAAGAAAAAGTTAAATAGCATAAAATTTGGTTATGATAGTTTAAAAAAACTATATGGAGAAATAGATACCATGGTTGTTAGAATTAACAATAGTCAAAATACAGATTTACTAAATTTACTCGAAAAAAATTATGACACTCAACACACAAATATTTTAGCACAACTAAAAAAACAAGAATTATTAGGTAAAGGAAAACCATCTCCAAAATTTAATAATTATATAAATTATAAAGGAGGTAAAACTTCATTAGATTCTTTTAAAGGAAAATATGTGTATATTGATATTTGGGCTACTTGGTGTAAACCTTGCCTTGAACAAATTCCTTTTTTAAAAAAATTAGAAAAAAAATATGCTCGTAAAAAAATTGAATTTATTAGTATTTCTATCGATAATGAAACTACTGCTGGTTCTTGGGATAAAGCTAAAGATAAATGGAAAAAAATGGTAAAAAGTAAAAATTTATCAGGAGTACAGCTATTTGCAGGTAAAGACACCAAATTTATGGAAGAGTATCAAGTCAATGGAATACCAAGATTTATTCTAATAGATCCAAATGGAAATATTGTAAATTCAAATGCTCCAAGACCTTCAGATTCTGGTTTAGAAATTCTTTTTAAAGAATTAGGAATTTAATTTTTAAAAATAAAGCATAAAAAAAGCAGGAATTATCTTTCTGCTTTTTTTATATGACAAAACTTTACCCTTTAAAAACGCCCATTTTAGAATATTTATCCATTCGTTGCATTACCAAATCTTTATCACTGAGGTCTTTTAAATCAGCATACGATGCTAAGATTATTTTTTCTACTTCTTTAAATGTAGCTTCTCTATCTGAATGAGCACCGCCTAAAGGTTCTTTAATTATACCATCTACTATTTTTAATTTAATTCCGTCTTCAGCAGTTAATTTTAAAGCTTCAGCAGCTTTTTCTTTATGCTCCCAGCTTCTCCATAAAATAGAAGAACAATTTTCTGGGGAAATAACAGAATACCATGAATTTTCTAGCATCAATACTTTATCTCCTACACCTATTCCTAATGCTCCTCCAGAAGCACCTTCACCAATAATAACGGCAATAATTGGTGTTTTTAATCGAGTCATTTCTAATATATTTCTCGCAATTGCTTCACCTTGTCCACGTTCTTCTGCTTCCAATCCAGGATATGCTCCTGGAGTATCAATTAATGTAACCACAGGAATATTAAATTTCTCTGCCATTTTCATCAACCGTAATGCTTTTCTATAACCTTCTGGATTTGCCATTCCAAAGTTTCTATATTGACGCGTTTTTGTATTGAATCCTTTTTGTTGTCCAATAAACATAAAAGATTGATCTCCTATTTTTCCCAAACCACCAATCATCGCTTTATCATCTTTTACACTTCTATCTCCGTGCAATTCCATAAAAGTATTACCGGCAAGTGCTTTAATATAGTCTAACGTATAAGGTCTGTTTGGGTGACGAGATAATTGTACTCTTTGCCAAGCAGTAAGATTTTTATAAATTTCTTTTTTTGTTTTTTCTAATTTTTTTTCAATTTTTTTACAAGTAGCTGTAACATCTACATCACTTTCTTCTCCAATAACTTGACATTTTGTTAATTGGTCTTCTAACTCTTTAATTGGCTGTTCAAAATCTAAATATTCCATATTCTAGTTGATTAATTTTAACTGAATCAATTTTAAATTGATTGAAATTGCAACATTACAAACTTACTATAAAATTTGTTTTTGTTGTATTGTTTTTACTTTTTATTCTTTTTGATTTTTTGATGAATTGCACTTCTATTTTTTATGATTCCGTTTAACAACACAACAAATAAGACAATAAAAGCGCCAAAATAAAATTCTGTTTTCATTTTTTCTTTATCACCAAAAATAAGTAGTGCTAATATAATGGCGTAAATAGGTTCTAGATTCGTTGTTAAAACTACTGTGTACGGTGTCAAATACTTCATCACTTTAACAGAAACGATAAATGCATAAGCTGTACAAACGCTACTTAAAATTATTAAATAAAACCAATCTAAATTTGACAAACTAAAAAAATCGGTTGAAAATCCATCAGTAAAAAATAAAAATATGGTTACAAATACACCTCCAAAAAGTAATTGGTAAAAAGAGATTACTTCGGCGTCATTTTTTTTGACAAATAACCCATTTAATACTGAAAAAATAGCAGATAATAATGACGCTGCTAAGGCATATAAAATTCCTAAAGAATATTGAGTTTCGAAATTAAAAATAATATATAATCCTCCAACCACCAATAAACCAAGAAAAATCTCTATTGTTTTAATCCTTCTTTTAAAAAACAATGGCTCAATTAAAGAAGTAAAAAAAGCTCCTGTACTCATGGTTACCAAAGCAATAGAAATGGTTGATACTTTTATCGCTTCAAAAAAAGCGATCCAATGCAAAGCGATAATTATTCCTGTTAAAATAAACTTTACAAGAGATTTACCATCAACAGAAAAACGTTTTTTCTTTATCAAAAAATATAGTAGTACAAAAAAAACTGCCAAGAACATTCTATACCAAACCAACGGAATAGAATTTATACTTATCAATTTCCCTAGAATAGCTGTAAATCCCCAAATAAAAACAATCAAGTGAAGTTGCAAAAAGTGTTTTAAATTACTTTCTGGCATTGTAATAGAGATATAGAGCTAAAGAACCAAAGACTAAATTTGGCACCCAAACAGTTACTAACGAATTTGTTCCAGCAACAGCTCCTAAAACTTCAGAAACTTTTAAGAAAAAAATATAAACAAACATTAAACCAAAACCTACAGCTAAATTTACTCCTGTTCCTCCTCTGCGTTTTTTAAATGCTAAAGCAACCGCAATAATAGTTAGTATATAAGATGCTATTGGCAAACTAGTTCTTTTATGAAATTCTACTAAGTAGGCATTTAGGTTTTTTACACCTCTCTTTTTAGAAATATTTATAAACTTTCTCAATTCATTTGAAGGCATTTCTTGAGCTAATGCAGCTTTATACACTAAATCTTTTGGAGAAAATGCAAAAACAGTATCTATTGCACTTCCTGAGAAAATACTATCTCTTTTCTTGTAGATTTTTCTAAGTTTATAATTAGATAGCTTAAACGTACTGTCTTTTTCATTCCAACTAAAAAAATTAGCTGTTAATTTTGATTTTAATTTAATACCATGATAAACTTCGGTAGAAAAATTATAACCTGTATTTCTTTTTAAATCAAAACTTTGGATGAATATATAGGTACTATCTGTTAATTGAAGGCTAAAATCTTTCACTATATTATCGCCGTATTTTGGAATTGATAAATAAGTGCTTTCAAATTTTTTACGAACTTTACTACTACTTGGCACTACAAAATGATTCATTACCAAAGCCAAAATAGTAACTAATGTAGCCCCTAAAAAATATGGATATAAAAAACGCGTAAACGAAACTCTTGCATTGCTAATAGCAACAATTTCTGTATTATTTGATAATTTAGATGTAAAAATAATTACAGCCACAAACAATGCCAGGGGCATAAAAGTATTGGCATAATAAATGATAAAATTTTTATAATAATCATTTACTATTTCAAATAAAGTGATTGTATCTGAAGCCAAAAACTTATCAACTTTCTCAGCAATATCAATTGCAATGGCAATCGGTATTAAGATTAATAACGTAAAAAAAAAGGTTATTAAATATTTTTTTAATATGTAAGAATCAATAATTTTCAAATTATAATCTTTTGTCCATTTGTTTTACCATTTTATCTTTCCATTCGGTAAAATCTCCTGCTAAGATATGCTTTCTTGCTTCTCTAGTCAACCACAAATAAAACCCTAAGTTATGAATGGTAGCAATTTGCTTACCTAACAATTCTTTAGCGGCAAATAAATGACGCAAATAGGCTTTAGAATATAACGTATCTACAAACGTAATATCCATTTCATCAATGGCAGAAAAATCATTTTCCCATTTTTTATTTTTAATATTTATGGTTCCGTGAGCCGTAAATAACATTCCGTTTCTAGCGTTTCTTGTTGGCATTACACAATCAAACATATCAATACCCAACGCAATATTTTCTAAAATATTAATCGGTGTTCCAACGCCCATTAAATATCGAGGTTTATCTTCTGGTAAAATGGCTGTAACAACTTCTGTCATTGCATACATTTCTTCTGCTGGTTCTCCAACAGATAATCCTCCAATTGCATTTCCTTCTGCTTCTACAGAAGCAATAAATTCTGCCGATTGTTTTCGTAAATCTTTATAAGTACTTCCTTGTACAATCGGAAAAAAAGATTGATTATAATCGTATTTTAAAGGTGTTTTTTCTAAATGATTGATACATCTTTTTAACCAACGATGTGTCATGTGCATAGATCTTCTTGCGTAATTAAAATCGCAAGGATATGGCGTACATTCATCAAAAGCCATAATAATATCTGCCCCAATTGAACGTTGAATTTCCATAACGTTTTCTGGAGAAAAGAAATGATAAGAACCATCAATATGACTTTTAAACTTAACGCCTTCTTCTTTAATTTTTCTTCTTCCAGATAAAGAATATACTTGATAACCACCAGAATCTGTTAAAATGTTACGATCCCAATTCATAAATTTATGCAAACCGCCAGCCCGTTCTATAATGTCGGTTTTTGGACGTAAATATAAATGATAGGTATTTCCTAAAATTATATCAGGATTGATGTCGTTTTTTAATTCGGATTGATGCACTCCTTTTACTGTACCAACTGTACCAACTGGCATAAAAATTGGAGTTTCAATTTCGCCATGATCCGTAGTCATTACTCCAGCTCTGGCTTTACTTTTTGGGTCGGTTATTTTTAAGTCAAATTTCATTGCTGGCAAAGATACAGTTATTTAAGAGTTGAATTGTTAAAGAAATTATAGGATTTTACCTCTTTTTTCTTTTGAATGATGTATTAGAATTTCGTTTAGATTTTGGTGAGTTTTTTCTAAATGCAGCGCTCTTTTTTGTAAACTCATTTGGTTTTATTGCTGGCTTTTTTGATACTTTCTTTTTAGGTTTAGTTTTATCTACAGATGCTTCTTCTGTTTTAGAAGAACTAGCCACCATTGCATTAATTTCTAACAATTCTTTTTCTGTGATTTCTCGCCAATCGCCAATTTTTAAAGCATCGAGTTGTACATTCATAATACGAGTTCGTTGTAATTTTAAAACTTCGTACCCTAAATATTCGCACATTCTTCTAATTTGGCGATTTAAACCTTGTGTTAATACAATTTGAAAGGTGTTTGTGCTAATCTTTGTGACGCTACATTTTTTAGTTACAGTTCCTAAAATCGGAATTCCATTACTCATTTTTTTGATAAAATCGTCTGTAATTGATTTATCAACTTTTACAACATAATCTTTTTCATGATTGTTTCCGGCTCTCAAAATTTTATTTACAATATCGCCATCATTTGTTAAAAAAATCAATCCTTCAGAAGGTTTGTCTAAACGACCAATTGGAAATAACCGTTCAGGATGATTTATATAACTGATGATATTGTTTCTTTCCCTTGAATCGGTTGTACACACAATTCCAATAGGTTTATTAAAAGCAATATAAAGTGTTTTTGGTTTTGGTTCTAATGCTCTTCCATCAATTTTTACAACATCGCCATCAAAAACTCTGTTTCCCAACTCTGTTGGTTTTCCGTTTATGGTAACTCTACCAGCAACAATTAGTTTTTCTGCTTCTCTACGAGAGCAAATACCGGTGCTGCTAATAAATTTATTAAGGTTTGTAGATTGTTGATTTTTCTGCTCCAAAAGTGCTAAACTATTTTTACAAAGAAACGGATTCTTTAAAGAATTATAGTTCTAAAAGTTAAATTTATTCTTGGCGTTTTAATCAGTTTTGTTGGTGGTAATCGATGTAACCAATTGGTCTGTGTAGTACCTTTCATTACCAATAAACTTCCTCTTTCTAAAACAATATCTATTTTATGTTTTGTTGCTTTGTGTTTAAATGAAAATTTACGCTCAGCTCCTAAAGTTAAGGAAGCGATATCTCCTTCTTTTTGTAACATTTTTTCTCCGTCAGAATGCCATGCCATTCCTTCTTCTCCAGAATGATATAAATTTAACAAACATGAATTATAGGTTGCATTGCTTTCTTTTTCTACAATTTCTTTTAATGCTAACAACTCTTTTGTCCAAACTAAAGCCTGTTTAGTAACATTTGAATAATGATAGTAATAATTGGTATCTCCGTACCATGCAACTTTTCGTTTTGTAATCATTTTTTTACCAAAAATAATCGCCTCATCATTTTTCCATGCTATGTCAGAGAATAGTTTTTGATAATAAAATTTGCTTTGTTCTTCTGATAAAATTTTACCATGATAATTGGTAATTCCATCAAAAGGCAAAATGTTTTGTATTGTTTCTTGGTTGAATAAATCCATCTTTTAAAAGTACAAAAAAACCTTACAACAAAAGTTGTAAGGTTTAAACAAAAAATTGGTTAGATGTTTTTCAGTTGGTTACTAGATAATAAATAACTTCACTTGATATTCTTTCTTTTTCATCCAATTTTTTTTAATAATCTATTATTTGTTGTACAAATTTAGACCAAAACATTAGATTGCAAAATAAGTATTAAACGTTAATTATACGTAAGACTACGTATGTGAGTTCTAAAATTCTACTCAATGTTAAATAGTTTCGATTACGACCGAAAGGTTAAAGTTTAAATTAATTCTATTAAATCTTTGTTTTTATTTACCCATTTTAAAAGTGCTTCTGTGCCAGAAGGTAAATCTAATTTAGAAATAATATTAGATCTATGTTTTTCTACAGTTCTTGTAGAGATTGATAAAATTTCTGCGATCTTTTTTGATGAATTTTCATTAGCAATTAACCGAACAATAGTTCTTTCTGACGGTGATAGAAATTTCATTTTTTCTAACTCTGGAGAAACTTGATTATTAAAAATTTTATCAAATAGTTTACTTGCATAAAATTCTCCTTTTAATACAGATTGAATACATTTTTTTATTTCTTCAATAGGTTCGTCTTTTAACAAATATCCATCAATATTCATTTTTTTTGCTTTCAACACAAATCCTTTTTCTTTGTAAGAAGTTAGTATTATAAATTTTGTTTCTAAAGCTTCTTCTTTGCATTTTTTTATCACTTCAAAACCTGTTAATAATGGCATGCTAATATCTAAAATAGCAATAGTAGGTTTTTTAGAAACAATTAATTCTAAAGCTTGTGCACCATTTGTTGCGCCTTGTAGAACATTAAATCCTAGTTCTAACAATTCGTTTCTTAACCCTTTTAATAATATTGGGTGGTCGTCTGCAACAAGAATACTTATTTTATTATTCATTTTTTATTGGTATAGAAAATATAAAACTGGTTCCGTTATTTGGTTGGCTATCAATAGAAATATTACCATTCATTATACGAATTCTTTCAAATATTGTTTTTAAGCCTAAACTATTTTTCTTTTTGCTATCATTTACATTAAAGCCTTTTCCGTTATCAGAAATTAATGTAATTATTGCATTGCTTTGTTTTTTTATACTTAGTGTAACAGATTTTGCTTTTGCGTGTTTAATAATATTTGTTAAACATTCTTGAATTAATCTATAAAAATTTAAGCTAGTACTTTCTGTAAAATATTCATTTACATTGTCTATATCTACAGAAAAAAACAATTTGGTTTGTTCATCATAATCATTAATTAATTGCTCAATACTTTCTGTTAAGCCTAATTGCTTTAATAATGCAGGATATAATCCTTTAGAAATACTTCTAACTTCTTCTAGTGCATTATTGGTTAAAATAGTAATTTCTTTTTGATTTTCGTTTTGCGATTTCCTTTTTATTAAAGTTAATTGCTGACCAACACTATCGTGCAATTCTCTAGCAATTCTTGTTCGTTCTTCTTCTTGCGATACTAATAAGTTTTCAGAGAATTGTTGTTGTAATTTTTTCTCTTTTTTAACAGCATTTCTAGATTTATACAACGTAATAAATAAAAAAACAACCAATAAACCAGTTCCTCCAAATAACAACCACTGGTTTTTAACTCGGTTTTCTGTATCCAACAATGCAATATTACTTTGTTGAGTTTCAATTTTTAAATTCTTTTTTTCTGTCTCATACTTTATTTGCATTTCGTTAATGCTGGCAATTTTTTCGATAGAAAATAAACTGTCTTGTAAAATATGGTATTGCTTTAAATTTTTTATTGCGCTTTTATAATTGCCCAAACTATACTCTATATTTGATAAAACATAGTACGCATATCTTTCTTGATGTAAGCTACGTTTCTTTGCATACTCTATTGCTTTTAAAGCATATTCTTTGGCTTTAACAAGGTTTCCTATTTCTATATACGTTTCAGAAATATCGTTGCACGTGTGTGCTGCGCTGGCATATCTCTTTAGTTTTAATTTAAGAGATAATGCTTTAAAAAGATATTCTAAAGAAGTATCATATTTTTTAATTCTTCTAGATGATGAGCCAATATTTCCTAACAGAATTGATTCGCTTATTTTAAGATTTGCATTTATAGCTTTTACCAAACCTCTCTTAAATATTTCAATAGCTTTGGTAATATTTCCTTGTTTCTGATAACTTGCTCCTAAGTTTATTAAATTACCAATAATTTCTTTTTCTTTATTAATTTTAGTATAAATTTCTATAGCTTTATTAAAATTTATTTGTGCTTTTTTTAAATCTGGAGTTAATAAATAAACCTCACCTATTTTTGTTAAATTATCAGCTATTTGCTTTTCATCATTTCTTTTTTCTGCAATTTTTAATGATTTGAAAAAATTAAATAATGCTTTTTCAAACTCAAATGTATATTGATACATTTTTCCAATATTAAAAAAAGAATTTGCTATTTCAACTTCGTTATTTAATTGAGTAAATACGTTTAAGGAATTGTTATAATAAATAACAGCCCTTGAATAACTTTTTTGCTTTGCAAAATAATTACCCAAATAAAAATTACCAAAACCAATTAAATCTTTATCATTTTCTTTTTCAGCAATATCTAAACCTTTAGAAATAACAGCAAAAGCATCTTTAAAATTTTCTTCTGATAAAAATTCTAACCCTTTTGTGTAATATTTTTGTATTTGAGCTACAGAAATTGTTGCAACAACAGTATCTTTTAAAGTAGTGTTTTGAGAAATTGTTAGTGTTGCAAACAACAAAAACAAGGTAGTTAATAGGTGTTTCAAATCATTCTTTTTAAAAACATAAATATATAGAATTTAATTTTTTTTGAAGATAAAATATTTTTTTCAAATAAAAACTATTGTAAAAAGAAACCCTTACAATCAAATGATTATAAGGGTTTTGCGGAGAATGAGGGATTCGAACCCCCGGACCTGTTACAGTCAACAGTTTTCAAGACTGCCGCATTCGACCACTCTGCCAATTCTCCGAGTGTCTCATCAAGTATTCCTTGAATGCGGGTGCAAATATAGAATCTTTTTTGAGTTCCTAAAAGAATTTTAAACTTTTTTACTATTATTTTATAATTTATATTGTCTTCATCATTATTACTTCTTATAAAATATGTAACATATAAAATTATGTTTTTTCTAAGAAAAAAAAGTAACTTCGCTACGCAGATCTTTAAAATTAAAAGCCGATGTTTAATTCTTTTGGAAACTTATTAAAACTTACCACTTTTGGCGAATCTCATGGAATTGCTATTGGTGGAGTTATTGATGGTTTCCCTGCAGGAATGAAAGTTAATTTTGATGCTATTCAGAAAGAATTAGACAGACGTAAACCTGGTCAATCTGATATTGTTACACAACGTAAAGAACCAGACACAGTTCAGTTTTTATCAGGAATTTTTGAAGGAATTACGACTGGTGCTTCCATTGGTTTTCAAATTCAAAATACCAATCAAAAATCAAAAGATTATTCTCATAATACTAATGTATATCGTCCTTCTCATGCAGATTTTACGTATGATAAAAAATATGGAACTCGAGATTTTCGTGGTGGCGGAAGAACTTCTGCTCGCGAAACTGCCAATTGGGTAGTTGCAGGAGCGTTAGCAAAACAATTAATTGCTCATATAAATATCAATGCATTTACTTCTTCAGTTGGTGATATTTTTATAGATAAACCCTATCAAGAGCTAGATTTTTCAAAAACTGATTCTAATATCGTGCGTTGTCCAGATGCAATTTCTGCTGAAAAAATGATTTCTAAAATCAAAGAAATTAAAAAACAAGGCGATACTATTGGCGGAACAATAACTTGTGTTGCACAAAATGTTCCGATTGGTTTAGGCGAACCTATTTTTCATAAATTACACGCAGAACTGGGTAAAGCAATGTTATCTATCAATGCTGTAAAAGGTTTTGAGTTTGGTAGCGGATTTTGTGGAAACAGAATGAAAGGAAGCGAACACAATGATGTTTTTAATGCTGATGGAAAAACTGAAACCAATCTATCTGGTGGAATTCAAGGTGGAATTAGCAACGGAATGGATATTTATTTTCGTGTTGCTTTTAAACCTGTTGCAACCATTATGCGAAATCAACAAACCATAGATTCTAAAAGTAACCTTACCGAGATTCAAGGTAAAGGAAGACATGATCCTTGTGTGGTTCCTAGAGCAATTCCAATCGTAGAAGCTTTAACTGCTTTGGTGTTGGCTGATTTTTATTTATTGAATAGGACTAGAAAAATTTAGTTTAATTATTATAATTCAATAAGATTCTTTATTAAAATAAAAAACCGAAACTAATTAGTTTCAGTTTTTTGTTTTATGCTTCACCTGTTGGCCCAAAATTCATTGGAATTGGTGGTTGTTCGTAATCCTTTATTTCGCCGTGTGCTTGTTCAAATTTTTGTACATTATCTGCCAAAGCTTTGGTTAATCTTTTAGCGTGTTGTGGCGTTAAAATAATTCTAGATTTTACTTTTGCTTTTGGTACACCAGGCATTACATTGATAAAATCAACAATAAATTCTGAAACCGAATGATTGATGATTGCTAAATTAGAATAGGTTCCGTCTGCAACAGTTTCGTCTAGTTCTATATTTAATTGTTGCCCTTGTTCGTTGTTATTATCTTCCATATGAATAGTATTAAAAAAGCCTACAAAATAAATTTTGTAGGCTTTTAATATTATAGATTTTTTTCTATTTCTTCTTTTGGACCTACAATAATATGATCATATTGTCTCATACCTGTACCTGCTGGAATTCTTTTACCAACAATTACATTTTCTTTCAATCCTTCTAAAGTATCTATTTTACCATTAACGGCCGCTTCATTTAACACTTTCGTAGTTTCCTGGAACGATGCCGCAGAGATAAACGATTTAGTTTGTAGAGAAGCTCTAGTAATACCTTGCAAAATTTGTTCTGCAGTTGCAGGCTGAGCATCTCTAGCTGACGCTAAATTTTTATCATTTCTACGTAAAATAGAGTTTTCATCTCTTAACTGACGTGAAGTTATGATTTGACCAGCTTTTAAATTTTCAGAATCTCCTGCATCTTCAACAACTTTCATCCCATAAATAGCATCATTTTCTTCAATAAAGTCATTTTTATGAATCAATTGGTTTTCTAAGAAAAGTGTATCTCCAGAATCAATAATTCTAACTTTACGCATCATTTGACGTACTACAACCTCAAAGTGTTTGTCATTAATTTTTACACCTTGTAAACGATATACTTCTTGAATTTCGTTTACTAAGTATTCTTGAACAGCAGATGGTCCTTGAATATTCAAGATATCTATTGGAGTAATAGCTCCATCAGATAAAGGCATACCAGCTTTTATAAAGTCATTTTCTTGTACTAAAATCTGATTAGATAATTTGATTAAGTATTTTCTAATATCACCCGTTTTAGACTCAACAATAATTTCTCTATTACCACGTTTAATTTTTCCAAAAGAAACAACACCGTCAATCTCAGCAACTACTGCTGGATTAGAAGGATTACGAGCTTCAAACAATTCAGTTACACGAGGTAAACCTCCAGTAATATCTCCTGCTTTCCCTGATTTACGAGGGATTTTAACTAAGATTTTACCTGACTCTACTTTTTCTCCATTATCAATCATTAAATGTGCTCCTACAGGTAAACTGTATGAACGTAAAGCATTACCGTCTTTGTCTTCAATAATTAATGAAGGAATAATTTTCTTATTCTTAGAGTCTGTAATTACTTTTTCTTGGAAACCTGTTTGTTCATCAATCTCTACTGAGTAGTTAATCCCTTGTTCTAAATCATCAAAACAAACTTTACCACTAAACTCAGATACAATAACTCCATTAAATGGATCCCATTGACAAACAACATCACCTTTGTTTATGACTCTTCTATCCATTTCAAAAATAGTAGAACCATAAGGAATATTATTTGTGCTTAAGGTAATTCCGGTTTTCTTGTCAATAATTTTCATCTCTGCTGTTCTAGAGATTACAATATCAATTTCTTCACCACTTGTATCTTTTCCTTTTACAGTTCGTAAATCTTCAATGGCAATTTTACCATCAAAGTTTGCAGTTAATTTATTGTCTTCAGAAATATTTCCTGCTACACCACCAACGTGGAAAGTTCTTAATGTTAACTGTGTACCTGGTTCTCCAATAGATTGAGCTGCAATTACACCAACTGCTTCTCCAATTTGTACTTTATTGCGAGTAGATAAACTTTGTCCATAACATTTTGCGCAAATACCTTTAGTTGATTCACAAGTTAAAGCAGAACGAACTTGAACTCTATCAATTCCTGTTGCTTGTATAGCTTCTGCTGCATCAGAAGAAATCTCTTCTCCAGCATTTACTAATAACTCATCAGTTAAAGGTGCGTAAACATTTTGTAAAGACACACGACCTTCAATTCTCTCTGCTAATGACTCAACAATTTCATCATTTTTCTTTAAAGGCATTACTTCTAATCCTCTTAATGTTCCACAATCATCTTCGTTGATAATTACATCTTGAGAAACATCTACCAAACGACGTGTTAAATAACCTGCATCGGCAGTTTTTAATGCCGTATCGGCTAATCCTTTACGTGCACCGTGCGTAGAGATAAAATATTCTAAAATTGATAATCCTTCCTTAAAGTTAGAAAGAATTGGGTTTTCAATAATTTCTCCACCACCAGCAGTAGATTTTTTAGGTTTTGCCATTAATCCACGCATACCTGTTAACTGACGGATTTGTTCTTTAGAACCACGGGCTCCAGAATCTAACATCATATACACTGAGTTAAATCCTTGTTGATCTTCACGTAAACGTTTCATGGATAACTCTGTTAATCTATTGTTTGTAGAACCCCAAATGTCAATTACCTGATTGTAACGTTCTTTGTTCGTTAACATTCCCATGTTATAGTTTGCAATAATAACATCTACTTCTTCATTTGCTTCAGCAATCATTGCTGTTTTTTCCTCAGGAATAATAATATCACCTAAACTAAATGATAATCCTCCTTGGAATGCAAACTTATATCCCATGTTTTTAATATTATCTAAAAATTCTCCAGTTGTTGGAATATCAGTAACTTTTAAAATATTACCAATTATACCACGTAAAGATTTTTTAGTTAATACGTCATTAATATATCCAGCTTTTGCAGGTACTACTTCATTAAATAATACTCTACCAACTGTTGTTTTAATTATTTTTCGAACTTGTTGTCCGTTTTTATCAACATCAAAAGTTCTTACTTTAATTCCAGCATTCAAATCAACCTTTTCTTCGTTAAAAGCAATGTTTACTTCTTCTGGTGAATAAAAAGTCAAGCCTTCTCCTTTAATTGGAACTTCTGGAGTAGAAATTCTTTCTTTTGTCATATAGTACAATCCAAGTACCATATCCTGAGAAGGAACTGTTACTGGAGCACCATTTGCAGGATTTAAGATATTGTGAGAAGCCAACATTAATAACTGTGCTTCTAAAATAGCTTCGGGTCCTAATGGTAAATGTACTGCCATTTGATCTCCATCAAAATCGGCGTTAAATGCCGTACACACTAATGGGTGTAATTGAATTGCTTTTCCTTCAATTAATTTTGGTTGAAAAGCTTGGATTCCTAAACGGTGAAGCGTTGGAGCACGGTTTAATAATACAGGATGTCCTTTTAAAACATTCTCTAAAATATCCCAAACTACAGGCTCTTTTCTATCGATTATTTTCTTTGCAGATTTTACAGTTTTTACAATTCCTCTTTCTATTAATTTTCTAATTACAAAAGGTTTGTATAATTCGGCTGCCATTTCCTTTGGGATACCACATTCCGATAACTTTAATTCTGGTCCAACAACAATTACAGAACGTGCAGAATAATCAACACGTTTACCTAAAAGGTTTTGACGAAAACGCCCTTGTTTCCCTTTTAATGAATCTGATAACGATTTTAATGGTCTGTTAGATTCTGTTTTTACTGCAGATGATTTACGTGTGTTATCAAATAATGAATCTACAGATTCTTGTAGCATACGTTTTTCATTACGTAAAATAACTTCAGGCGCTTTTATTTCTACCAATCGTTTTAAACGGTTGTTTCTAATAATAACTCTACGGTATAAATCATTTAAATCTGAAGTAGCAAAACGACCACCATCTAATGGAACTAATGGACGTAATTCTGGTGGAATTACCGGAACTACTTTCATAATCATCCATTCTGGTTTGTTTTCTCTTTCTTTATTAGAGTCTCTAAATGCTTCAACAACATTTAAACGTTTTAACGCTTCTGTTTTACGCTGCTTAGAAGTTTCTGTATTTGCTTTGTGTCTTAATTCATAAGAAAGTGCATCTAAATCGATACGAGCTAACAAATCAATTAAACATTCTGCACCCATTTTAGCAATAAACTTATTTGGGTCAGTATCATCTAAATATTGATTTTCTTGTGGAAGTGTTTCTGCAATATCTAAATATTCTTCTTCTGTTAAAAAATCCATTTTTTGTAAAGGTTCTCCTTCTGCATTTTTTGCAATACCTGGAGCAATTACTACGTAACGCTCATAATAGATAATCATATCTAACTTTTTAGATGGCAATCCTAAAAGGTACCCCATTTTGTTAGGTAATGATCTAAAATACCAAATATGAGCAACAGGAACAACTAAATTAATATGTCCTACTCTATCTCTACGTACTTTTTTTTCTGTTACTTCTACGCCACATCGGTCACAAACGATTCCTTTGTAGCGAATTCTTTTATATTTACCACAAGCACATTCAAAGTCTTTTACAGGACCAAAAATACGCTCACAAAATAAACCATCTCTTTCTGGTTTGTGTGTACGGTAATTAATTGTTTCTGGTTTTAACACCTCTCCTCTAGAAATTCCTAAAATAGATTCTGGAGATGATAATCCAATTGAGATTTTATTAAACTTTTTTACAGTGTACTTCTCGTTTTTTCTTGCCATGGTAATGGATTCGAATTAAAATTGTAAAAATGACCTCTTTAGAGGCTTCTAAATATATGATTGTCATCAAGTCAAAAAACTTGATGACATTTCACTGTTTGTTATTCTTCTAATTGAACGTTTAATCCTAAACCTTTCAGTTCGTGCATTAATACGTTAAATGATTCTGGTAAACCAGGTTCAGGCATTTCTTCACCCTTAACAATACTTTCGTATGTTTTGGCTCTACCTAATACGTCATCAGATTTTACTGTTAAAATTTCACGTAAGATACTTGATGCACCGTATGCTTCTAATGCCCAAACTTCCATCTCTCCAAAACGTTGACCTCCAAACTGAGCTTTACCTCCTAATGGTTGCTGTGTAATTAATGAATAAGGACCTATAGAACGTGCGTGCATTTTATCTTCAATCATGTGTCCTAACTTAATCATATAAATTACTCCAACAGTTGCTGGTTGATCAAAACGTTTTCCTGTACCTCCATCATATAAATAAGTATGTCCAAATCTTGGCACATCAGCTTCATCTGTGTATGCATTGATTTGATCTAAAGTAGCGCCATCAAAAATTGGTGTTGCATACTTTTTGTCTAATTTTTGACCAGCCCAACCAAGAACTGTTTCATAAATTTGACCGATATTCATACGTGATGGTACACCTAATGGATTTAATACAATATCAACTGGAGTTCCATCTTCTAAGAAAGGCATGTCTTCTGCTCTAACAATACGAGCAACAATACCTTTATTTCCGTGGCGTCCTGCCATCTTATCACCAACTTTTAATTTACGTTTTTTGGCAACATAAACTTTTGCTAGTTTTAAAATTCCGGCTGGCAATTCATCTCCTACAGAAATTGTAAACTTCTCACGACGTAAGTTACCTTGTAGGTCGTTTACTTTAATCTTATAGTTGTGAACTAATTCTCCTACAGATTTGTTTAAACCTTTATCAGTTGTCCAAGACCCTTGAGTTAAATGTGTATAATCTTCTACAGAATTTAACATTTTTAAGGTAAATTTCTTTCCTTTCGGAAGTACTTCTTCGCCTAAATCGTTAAATACACCTTGAGAAGTTTTTCCACTAATTAAGGCAAAAAGTTTTTCAACTAGTTGATCTTTTAATACTTCAAACTTTGTAACAAATGAGCTTTCTAAAGCAACAATAGCTTCTTTATCTCTTGCTCTCTTTGTTTTATCTTTAACAGCTCTTCTAAATAATTTTTTATCAATTACCACACCTCTTAAAGATGGAGAAGCTTTTAGTGATGCATCTTTTACATCGCCTGCTTTATCACCAAAAATAGCACGTAATAATTTTTCTTCTGGAGTTGGGTCTGATTCTCCTTTTGGAGTAATTTTCCCAATTAAAATATCACCAGGATTTACTTCTGCTCCAATTCTAATCATTCCATTTTCATCAAGATCTTTTGTTGCCTCCTCAGAAACGTTAGGGATATCATTAGTCAACTCTTCAGTCCCTAATTTTGTATCTCTAACATCTAAAGAATATTCATCAATATGAATTGATGTAAAAATATCTTCACGAACCACCTTTTCAGAAATCACAATTGCATCTTCAAAATTATACCCTTTCCAAGGCATAAAGGCTACTTTCATATTTCTTCCTAAAGCTAATTCTCCTTTTTGTGTTGCATACCCTTCACAAAGAACTTGTCCTTCTGTAACTCTATCACCTTTTTGTACAATTGGTTTTAAGTTGATACAAGTACCTTGATTGGTTTTTCTAAATTTAATTAAGTTGTAAGATATCTCATCAGAATCAAAACTTACCATTCTTTCTTCGTCAGATCTATCGTACTTAATTGTAATTTTATTAGCATCTACATATTCTACAACTCCTGATCCTTCTGCGTTGATTAAGATTCTAGAATCTTTTGCAACTCTACGCTCTAAACCAGTTCCAACTATTGGAGATTCTGGTCTTAATAATGGAACTGCTTGACGCATCATATTTGATCCCATTAATGCACGGTTGGCATCATCATGCTCTAAGAAAGGAATTAAAGATGCTGAAATAGAAGCAATTTGATTTGGAGCTACATCCATATAGTTTACTTCATTTGGAGTAACTACTGGAAAATCTCCACCTTCACGTGAAATAACTTTTTCACCAACTATATTTCTTTTTGCATCTACCTTTACATTAGATTGAGCAAATTTTAATCCTTCTTCTTCTTCTGCACTTAAATATATGTGCTCTTTATTAACATCTACATTTCCTTCAGTAACTTTTACATATGGAGTTTCAATAAATCCTAAGTTATTTACTTTAGCAAATACTGATAAAGAAGATATCAATCCAATATTTGGTCCCTCAGGAGTTTCTATTGGACATAAACGACCGTAATGTGTATAGTGAACATCACGAACCTCAAATCCTGCTCTTTCTCTTGATAAACCTCCAGGTCCTAAGGCCGATAAACGACGCTTATGAGTAATCTCTGCTAATGGATTTGTTTGATCCATAAATTGAGATAACTGATTGGTTCCAAAGAATGAGTTAATTACAGACGATAAGGTTTTTGCATTAATTAAATCGATTGGCGTAAATACTTCATTATCACGAACGTTCATACGCTCACGAATTGTTCTTGCCATTCTTGCTAAACCTACACCAAACTGACCTGCTAATTGTTCTCCAACAGTTCTAACACGACGATTAGATAAGTGATCAATATCATCTACTTCTGCTTTAGAATTTATTAATTCAATTAAATACTTGATAATTGTAATAATATCAAGTTTTGTTAATACTTTTTGATCAATAGGTTCATCTAAACCTAATTTTGTGTTCATTCTAAAACGACCAACTTCACCTAAATTGTAACGTTGCTCAGAAAAGAATAATTTATCAATTATACCTCTTGCTGTTTCCTCATCTGGCGGCTCAGCATTACGTAATTGTCTATAAATATGTTCAACAGCTTCTTTTTCAGAATTTGTTGGATCTTTTTGTAGCGTATTATGAATAATTGCATAATCACCCATTTGGTGATCTTCTTTATGAAGTAAAACCGTCTTAGCACCTGCTTCTATTATTTCTTCAATATGCTCTTTTTCTATAATAGTATCTCTATCAAAAATAATTTCATTTCTTTCAATTGAAACAACTTCTCCAGTATCTTCATCAACGAAATCTTCGTGCCAAGTTTTTAAAACTCTAGCCGCTAATTTACGTCCAAGAACCTTCTTCAATCCAGCTTTAGAAACTTTAATTTCTTCTGCTAAATCAAAAATCTCTAGAATATCTTTATCTCTTTCAAAACCGATAGCTCTAAATAATGTTGTTACTGGTAATTTTTTCTTTCTATCAATATAAGCGTACATTACTTGATTGATATCTGTTGCAAATTCTATCCAAGATCCTTTAAAAGGAATTACTCTTGCAGAGTATAATTTGGTTCCGTTTGCGTGGAATGATTGTCCGAAGAATACACCTGGAGATCTGTGTAGTTGTGAAACTACAACTCTTTCTGCTCCATTGATTACAAATGTACCAGAGTTTGTCATATAAGGAATAGTTCCTAAATAAACATCTTGTACAATTGTTTCGAAATCTTCGTGTTCTGGATCTGTACAGTATAATTTTAAACGTGCCTTCAGAGGAACACTGTGTGTTAAACCTCTTTCGATACATTCTTGAATGCTATATCTTGGAGGATCTACAAAGTAGTCTAAGAATTCTAACACAAAATTATTACGTGTATCTGTAATTGGGAAATTATCCATGAAAGTTTTATACAAACCTTCTTCACCACGCTCTTCAGCTTTAGTTTGTAATTGGAAAAAATCTTGGAAAGATTTTACCTGAATATCCAAAAAATCTGGATAATCAGTTCCCAATTTTGCTGATGCGAAGTTTATTCTTTCAGTAGTGTTTTTCGTTGTCAAAAGAGAAATTTTTTTTGATTAAAATCGATAATAAAATATAAAACGAATATATACACAAAATGGTTTAGGTCTAAGAACGCTTGTTCTAAAGACCTAAACCTAAGTTTGTTTAAGCTATTAAAGCTTATTTAAGCTCAACCTCAGCTCCTGCTTCTTCTAAAGATGCTTTAAGCCCTTCAGCTTCATCTTTAGAGATACCTTCTTTGATTGGTGCTGGTGCACTATCAACGATACCTTTAGCTTCTTTTAATCCTAAACCAGTTAATTCTTTAACTAATTTAACAACTGCTAGTTTAGAACCACCTGCTGCTGTTAAGATTACATCGAATTCAGTTTGCTCTTCAGCTCCACCATCAGCACCACCCGCTGCTGGTCCTGCTACTGCTACTGCAGCAGCTGCTGGCTCAATTCCATATTCATCTTTTAAAATAGTAGCTAAATCATTAACTTCTTTTACTGTTAAGTTAACTAATTGCTCTGCGAAATCTTTTAAATCTGCCATTTTAATTGTTTTTAAAAATTTTATTTATTTTAGTTTATTAGTGCGCGTACTTATTTTTCTGATAATGTTGTAAGAATACCAGAAAGTTTTTGACCACTAGACTGCAATGCTGAAATAACATTTTTAGCTGGTGATTGTAATAAGGTAATAATATCTCCAATAAGTTCTTCTTTAGACTTAATGTTTACAAGAGTATCTAATTGGTCATCACCAACATAAATAGACTCTTCAACAAAAGCACCTTTTAACACAGGTTTATTTGATTTTTTTCTGAACTCTTTAATTACTTTTGCTGGGGCATTACCTGCTTCAGCAATCATAATAGAAGTATTTCCTTTTAATACATTTGGTAACTCTCCGAAATCTTTATCAGAAGCTTCCATTGCCTTTGAAAGCAGTGTATTTTTAACAACTGCTAGTTTTACATTTGCTTTAAAACACGCTCTTCTTAAATTAGAAGTAGCTAAAGCATTTAAACCTGAAATATCTGCTAAATAGATAATGTTAGTATCTGCTAGCTTAGCTGTTAAATCTTGGATTACTTGTGATTTTTCTTCTCTTGTCATAATTTCTAAGATTAAACTGCTTTTACTTCAACTGCAACACTAGGACTCATTGTACTAGACATAAATACACTTTTAATGTATACTCCTTTTGCTGTAGTAGGTTTCAATTTAACAATTGTTTGTATTAATTCATTTGCATTATCTGCAATTTTATCAGCGTCGAATGATGTTTTACCAATTGCTGCGTGTACAATACCAGTTTTATCAACTTTAAAGTCAATTTTACCAGCTTTTACATCTGCAACAGCTTTAGCAACATCCATTGTTACTGTACCAGTTTTTGGGTTAGGCATTAAACCTCTTGGTCCTAAAACACGACCTAAAGGGCCTAATTTACCCATAACACTAGGCATCGTAATAATTACATCAACATCTGTCCATCCTCCTTTAATTTTTTGAAGGTACTCGTCTAATCCAACATAATCTGCACCAGCTTCTGTAGCTTCGGCTTCTTTATCTGGAGTAACTAATGCTAAAACTTTTACATCTTTACCAGTTCCGTGAGGTAATGTTACAACACCACGAACCATTTGATTAGCTTTACGAGGATCTACTCCTAAACGTATTGCTAAATCAACAGATGCATCAAATTTTACATTTGTTATTTCTTTAATTAAAGCAGAAGCTTCACTTACATTGTACGTTTTAGTACTATCTAACTTAGCGCTTGCCTCTTTTTGCTTTTTTGTTAATTTTGCCATTTTGAATAACCGTTATTAAAATTTAAGCTGGAGCGTTTCCTGTTACTGTTAATCCCATAGAACGAGCTGTACCTGCAATCATTTTCATTGCTGACTCAATTGTAAATGCATTTAAATCTACCATTTTGTCTTCTGCAATAACTTTAATTTGATCCCAAGAAACTTTAGCTACTTTCTTACGGTTTGGTTCTCCAGAACCTTTTTTAATTTTTGCTGCTTCTAATAATTGTACTGCAGCTGGTGGAGTTTTAACAACAAAGTCAAAAGATTTGTCTTTATACACAGTAATTGCTACTGGTAAAACTTTCCCTTGCTTATCTTGAGTTCTAGCATTAAATTGCTTACAGAACTCCATAATGTTAACTCCGGCAGCACCTAAAGCAGGTCCAACTGGTGGAGA
The DNA here is from genome assembly GCA_963974245.1 of uncultured Flavobacteriaceae bacterium. Classification (GTDB taxonomy): domain Bacteria; phylum Bacteroidota; class Bacteroidia; order Flavobacteriales; family Flavobacteriaceae; genus Polaribacter. The sequence continues at coordinate 90,841 of CAXBBY010000007.1, forward strand.
AGGATTTGCTGATCCTCCGCGCACTTGTAATTTAACAACCTTACTTACTTCTTTTGCCATTTTTTAAACTTTAGTTTAAGATTTTGAAATCGTGGAAGCAATTCAAAATCAATTTCTATTTGTGTAACAATTATGAAATTTTATCTACTTGCATATAGCTTAATTCTAAAGGAGTTTTACGTCCAAAGATTTTCACCATTACTTCTAATTTTCTTTTCTCCTCATTTATCTTTTCTACTACACCATCAAATCCATTAAAGGGTCCATCTACAACTTTTACAGTTTCTCCAATAATATAAGGTATTGCAATGTTATCGTCTTGAGCTGAAAGTTCATCAACTTTACCTAGCATTCTATTTACTTCTGATTTTCTTAATGGAACGGGTGCACCTCCTTTAGTTTCACCTAAAAAACCAATAACACCTGTTACCGATTTAATGACGTGAGGAACTTCACCAGCTAAATTAGCTTCTACCATTATATAACCAGGGAAATAAACTTTCTCTTTGTTTATTTTTTTTCCATCCCTAATTTGTATAACTTTTTCTTTGGGTACTAAAACTTGGTCAACATAATCAGACAAGCCTAATCTTGCAATTTCGGTTTCGATATAAGCTTTAACCTTATTCTCTTGACCACCAATTGCTCTAACTACGTACCACTTTTTAACCGATTCAGTCATAATTAATTATTAAACATGGTAAAAAAGTTATCTAAACCTAATTGAAAGACAGAATCAACAGCAAAAACTGCTAATGCAAAAATTATAGTAAACACAGCAACAACTACCGTTGATTTTTGTGCTTCGTCTCTAGGTATCCATGTTACATGATTACTTAGTTCTTCAAATGATTCTTTGATATATTTTATCATATTATTAGTTATTTGCACGGGCGGAGAGACTCGAACTCCCGACACCTGGTTTTGGAGACCAGTGCTCTACCAACTGAGCTACGCCCGTAAACATAAGGTGCTAACTCAAATTTTTGAGAAGCACCTTGAAATGTTATTAAATGAATTCTAATTAAAGAATTTCAGTAACCTGACCAGCTCCAACTGTTCTACCACCCTCACGGATAGCAAAACGTAAACCAACATTCATTGCAATTGTAGAGTGTAATTCAACAGTAATTGTTAAGTTATCACCTGGCATAACCATTTCTACTCCTGCTGGTAAAGTTATTGTTCCAGTTACATCTGTAGTTCTTACATAGAACTGTGGACGATAATTATTATGGAATGGAGTATGACGTCCACCTTCTTCTTTTTTAAGAATATAAACCTCAGCTTTGAATTTATCATGTGGAGTTACAGAACCTGGCTTACAGATTACCATTCCTCTTTTGATTTGTTCTTTATCAATACCTCTTAATAAGATACCTGCATTATCTCCAGCCTCACCTCTATCTAAGATTTGACGGAACATTTCGATACCAGTAATTGTAGAAGTTAATTTTCCAGCTCCCATACCGATAATCTCAACAGGGTCTCCAGTATTTGCAATACCTGTTTCGATACGTCCTGTAGCTACAGTTCCACGACCAGTAATTGAGAATACATCTTCAATTGGCATTAAGAAATCTTTATCAACTTCTCTTTTTGGCTCTTCAATCCAAGTATCAACAGCTGCCATTAATTCTAGTACAGAATCAACCCATTTTTGTTCACCATTTAAGGCACCTAATGCTGATCCAGCAATTACAGGTCCATTATCACCATCATATTCATAGAAAGAAAGTAAATCTCTAATTTCCATATCTACTAATTCAATCAATTCTTCATCATCAACCATATCTACTTTATTCATAAATACAACCATTCTAGGAATACCAACTTGTCTTCCTAATAAGATATGCTCTCTGGTTTGTGGCATTGGACCATCAGTAGCAGCAACTACCAAGATAGCGCCATCCATTTGTGCAGCACCAGTTACCATGTTCTTTACGTAATCCGCGTGACCTGGACAGTCAACATGAGCGTAATGACGGTTAGCTGTCTGATACTCTACGTGAGATGTATTAATTGTAATACCTCTTTCTTTTTCTTCTGGAGCATTATCAATTTGATCAAATGATTTTGCTTCTGAATAACCTGCATCAGCTAGTACTTTTGTAATAGCAGCAGTTAAAGTTGTTTTACCGTGATCTACGTGTCCAATTGTACCGATGTTTAAGTGTGGTTTTGAACGATCAAAAGTTCCTTTTGCCATGATTATTAATTTTTAATTCTTAGTTAAATATATTTAGTGTTTATTTTATTCTAATTTAATTGAGCCAGCGACGGGAGTTGAACCCGTGACCTCATCCCTACCAAGGATACGCTCTACCAACTGAGCTACACCGGCTTAAAACTTAGAGCGAAAGACCGGGTTCGAACCGGCGACATTCAGCTTGGAAGGCTGACGCTCTACCAACTGAGCTACTTTCGCATTCTATTTTTATCCTTTGTTTTTCAATTAGAAAAACTATTGTGGTGAGAGCAGGATTCGAACCTGCGAAGACGTAGTCAGCGGATTTACAGTCCGCCCTCGTTGGCCGCTTGAGTATCTCACCATTGTTTTAATGAACGTTTTTGTCTTTTTGAGCCGATGAAGGGACTCGAACCCCCGACCTGCTGATTACAAATCAGCTGCTCTAGCCAGCTGAGCTACATCGGCTTATTGCATAAAAAAACAATCCGCTATTTCTAACGGACTGCAAATGTATAAAGTTTTTTTTATTTCTAAAACTTTTTTAACCTATTTTTTTGTTTTTTAAATAGACATCGAATCTCTCAATTTTTCTTTTGCCTTTTTAAGTTGTCTTTTTAACGAATCTACACCTATACTTATTCCTTCTTCAAAAGATTTTGCTTCTTTTTTTACAATCAATTCACTACCTGGAATATTGATTTTAATTTCTGAAGTTTTATTCTCTTTACCACTTGTATTTTGAACTTTTAAAAAAACTTCAGCATCTATAATTTTATCATGAAATTTAGCCAAACCTTGCAATTTAGTTTCGGCATGTTTTAATAAATCTGAATCTGCATTAAAATTAACTGATTGAATAAATACTTTCATATAATTTTACTTTTTATGGCTTCTAGGGTGAGCCTGATTGTACACTTTTTTTATTTTTTCTAGACTATTATGTGTGTAAACTTGAGTTGATGCTAAGCTTGAATGCCCTAGCAATTCTTTAACCGAGTTTAAGTCTGCTCCTTGATTTAGTAAATGAGTTGCAAATGAATGTCTTAATATATGCGGACTCTTTTTTACTTTCGTAGAAACAGCACTAAAGTAATTATTTATAACTCTATAAACAAGTGTTTCGTATATTTTATTTCCTTTTTCTGTGACAAATAAATAATTAGTATTGGTTACAATCTTCTTTTTAAAAATCAAATAATTTTCTATTGTTTTTAGTACAGAAGGAATTAATGGAATTAACCTTTCTTTATTCCTTTTCCCTAGCACCTTTATTGTTTTTGATTGAAAATTTACTGTGTTAGATTTTAGATTAATTAACTCTGCTCTTCTCATTCCTGTAGAATAAAACAACTCTACAATTAATTTATTTCTAAATGATTTAAAATCGTTACCTATTTCTAAGTCATCAATAACCTCGTTTATTTCTTTTGATGTAAACGGAACTTGAACTTTTTTTGCAACTTTAAGTGACTTATGTTTTACAAGAGGATTTGTTTTAACCTGACCTGTCTTTTGCAAAAATTTATAAAATGATTTTAAAGAGCTTATCTTTCTATTGATTGAGTTATTTGAAATGCCTTCATCAACCAATTTCACAATCCAAGACCTTATTTGATTATAACCTACTTCTGTTAGATTTTTAGTTTCATATTCATCCATACAAAACTCAAAAAAAGAAGTAATATCATTTCTATACGCTATAACGGTATGATTTGAATATTTCCGCTCTAAAATTAAATACTCTAAAAATGATTCTATCATTATAAAAGGATTGGTATTTTCAAAGTTACATATATATAAAGTAGCAAAAAGTATGAAACAAAAAAAATCCTGCTTAAAAAACAGGATTTTTATATTTTAAAAATAGACTATTACTAACCTACTTCTTCTTGAGTTCTTAATTTCTGAACATAAGATGCTTTGATGTTTTGAGCTCTTTTAGCAACAGAAGGTTTTGTAAAATGTTTTCTGTTACGCAAGTTCTTCATTGTCTTCGTACGATCAAATTTTCTTTTGAAACGCTTTAAAGCTCTATCTATATTCTCTCCTTCTTTAACTGGTATAATTAACATATATATGCACCTCCTTTCATCTGTTCTATCTATTTGTTTTTTTAATGGACTGCAAAAATACAAAGGTTTTTTTAATAGACAAGAAAAAAAGATTGATTATTTACGTTGCTGGTTTATAATCTTTTTTATCAATAATCATTTTTGCAAATGGGAAAAACCATTTTCGCAAAAACAATTAAACTAAGTCGCAGGTTTGTAGTCTTTTTTATCAATAATCATTTTTGCGATAATCTCTTTTAAAATTTCAGAAGTTCCACCACCAATTGGTCCCAATCTACTATCTCTTAACATTCTTGCTAATGGATAATCTTCCATATAACCATATCCTCCTAACATTTGTAGCGCATCATAAATAACAGAATCAGCCATTTTGGTTGACACCATTTTTGCCATACTTGCCTCTTTTACAACATACGTTCCGTCATTCAATCTTTTTGCAATTGAATAATTAAACTCTTTACACATCTCAACTTCACTTGCCATTTCTGCAATTTTATGTCTTAATGCTTGAAATTTATCCAACGTTTTCCCAAAAGCTTGTCGCTCACTCATATATTGTATTGCATAATCAACGGCATATTCTGCTCTTGCATGTGCGTTAATTGCCATAATTAAGCGCTCTAGTGCAAAATGTTGCATAATATAAGGAAAACCTTTCCCTTCTTCGCCCATTAAATTTTCTGATGGAATTACCACATTATCAAAAGCAATTTCTGCAGTATCTGAAGCTCGCCAACCTAATTTATCTAATTTGGTTGATGAAATCCCAGACGTATCTCTATCGACAATAAAAATACTCATCCCTTTATGTTTATCTTCTGTATTTGTTTTTGCTGCAACTACTAAATAATCAGAATAAATTCCGTTTGTAATAAACGTTTTAGAGCCATTAATTACATACGAATCTCCTTTTTTAACAGCAGTTGTTCTCATTCCTGCAACATCACTTCCGCCAAAAGGCTCTGAAATACATAAACAACCTATTTTATCGCCATCAATGCTTGGTGTTAAATATTTCTTTTTGATTCTGTCGTCGCCTTCTTTTGTAACGTGTGTCATTGCTAAATATGCATGTGCCCACATTGCAGCTGCAAATCCACCAGAGTTAATTTTTTGTAATTCTTCTAAAAAAATAACTGTGTAAAAAATATCTAAATTTAAGCCCCCAAATTCTTCTGGAGAGTTTAATCCAAAATATCCCATTTCGCCAAATTTCTTCCAAATAAAGCGCTCAATTGTTCCAGATTTCTCCCATTTATCAATGTATGGAGTTACTTCTTTTTGTAAAAAATCACGAAAACTTTTTCTAAAAACTTCGTGTTCTTCTGTAAAGTACATGTTATTCATAGTACTGTTTGCTATTTTAGTTGTTTGTTTATTTAGCCTCCAAATATAGAACTATTCTATCGTATTTATCAACAGGAAAACCTTCAATATTTTTTAATTCTTCAATAGATTGTAACTCAGCAACTTCATCTCTAAAAGCAAATATTTTTTTGCATAAATTATAATCTATATATGGATTTGAAAGTACTTGCTTAAATGAAGCAGTATTTACATTTATTTTTTTGATAATCGGTTTATCAATAATTTTAAAAACATTCAAAATTCTTTTTGCAGTAGTTGTATTTAATTTCCATACTTCTTGTAATTGATTTTGATATGAAAATCCACCTAGTTTGTTTCTGTATTTAAGTATTCTTTGAGCCAAATACTCATTAACTCCGCTTATTGTTTGAAAATCTTTTGCAGTTGCAAAGTTTAAATCTCTAGTGCTTAGTTTTGTTTTAGATTTTGTTAATTTTAATGTTGATTCTTTAACACTATTCTGTTGCTGCTTTACAACCCAATCTGGGAACTTAAAATATGGAGAAATTTGATGTAATAAACTATCAGAAACTTGTGTTACTTTTTGAAATTGATTTGCAGAATTAATAAATTTATTACGTTTTCTAAAAGCTAGTAACCTATCAATTTCTTGCATTGACATTCCTAATTGAGCACCTTTATAATCTGTAATATAGTTTGGATTGAAAGGGTAGATTTTTGGTTTTCTTTTTTCTACCTCAACAATTTTTAAAGAATCTATTTTTACGTTTAATGCAATTGATTCTTTTGAATTAAAGTATTCAGCATCATTTGAAAAATCAACAAATGAAATTGCTATTTGCAAAGCAATAATTAATAATAGCAAAAAGAAAACCCCATTCCGTTGGCTTTTGTTATACCAAAAATAGGGTTTTACTATTTTCATTTTTTTAAGTTTATCAAGATTTTGCTTTAATTGCTGCCATGTATTTTGCTAATTCAGACTTAACTTTTGGAGCAAGTATAACTAGACCAATCATGTTAGGAACCATCATAGCGAAAATCATAGCATCAGAGAAGCCAATTACAGAACCTAAACTTGCTGCTGCACCAATTACTACAAAAACACAAAATAATAACTTGTAGGTGTACTCCATCTTCTTACTTCTTCCAAATAGATATGCCCAACCTTGGAACCCATAATAAGACCAAGAAATCATTGTGCTAAATGCAAATAATATTACTGCAATAGTTAATACGTAAGGAAACCAAGAAATGGAAGATTCAAAAGCACTTGATGTTAACAAAATTGCTTGAGCATCGTTAGCTGGTGGGTTAAGGGGATCTACAAATCCTGTGATAATTAATACTAAGGCAGTCATTGTACAAACTACAACTGTATCAATAAATGGTTCTAATAGAGCCACTAATCCTTCACTTGCCGCATATTTTGTTTTTACTGCAGAATGCGCAATAGATGAAGATCCAACACCTGCTTCGTTCGAAAATGCAGCACGTCTAAATCCTTGTACTAAGACACCAACAATTCCACCCGCAATTCCTTCTGGACTAAAAGCTCCATTCCAGATTGCTGCAAATGCACTACCAATCAAATCATATTTTGCAATAATAACAAATAAGGACGCAGCAACATATATTACTACCATAAAAGGAACAATCTTATCTGTTACTTTTGCAATTTTTTTAATTCCTCCAATTATAACAATACCAACTAAAACAGACATTACTAAACCGAACAACCATCCTTTACCATGTAAAAAAGAATCGTTACCTCCAGTTATATTTTCAACTAATTGAAATGCTTGGTTTACTTGGAACATGTTACCTCCTCCAAAAGATCCTCCGATTACGAAAATTGCAAACAATACTGCTAACACTTTTCCTAAACCACCTAATCCTTTAGATTTCAACCCTTTTGTAAGATAATACATTGGTCCTCCATATACGGTTCCGTCTTCTTCAATATCTCTGTATTTTACACCAAGGGTACATTCTACAAATTTTGATGCCATACCTAAAAACCCTGCGATAATCATCCAAAATGTTGCGCCAGCTCCTCCAATAGAAACAGCAATAGCAACTCCGGCAATATTACCCAAACCAACAGTTGCAGAAAGTGCCGCTGTTAATGCCTGAAAGTGGCTTACTTCCCCTTCATGCCCTTCAATAGCAATAGTTTCTATATGATCTCCTTCTGTAAGATCTCCTGCTCCATGTAAAGATTCATGGTGATCTAAATGATCATATTTACCTCTAACAATATTAATTGAAGTAAAAAAACCTCTAAAATTTATAAGTTTAAAATAGAATGTAAAATAAGTTGCTCCTATAATTAAGGGAAAAAGCACCCAAAAAACTTTAATTCCTCCTCCAAAATCAATTTGATAAAATATAAAATTTACAAACCACCCTGTTGCACTTCCAAAAGCCTCATCTATTTGTTGATCTAGACCTTTTTCTTGTGCAAATGTTAACATAGGTGTTATTAAAAACAATAACGCAAAAAGTTTTTTCTTCATAATATATAAGTTAGTTAATTTAGTTCGCTGCAATATCCTAAAAAATTGAGCTTTTGACAACTTTTAGACGTTAAAAATAAACATCAACTTAATTTCTGCTTAAATCTTTGCAAATCTTCTTTGAATGATTTTGGATAAAAATTCAATATGCTATTTGTTTTTGTTAAATCAAACCCAGTAATTTTTGGTCTTGCTGCAGTCTGATTTAAAGTGCTTGTAGAAATGGGTTTAATCAACGTTTTATCTAATTGAAAAGTATCTGCAATTTCTTGTGCAATCTCATAAATACTTAATAACTGATTGCTTGAAATATTAAAAACTCCTACTGCCTTTTTATCAATAGAAATTTTACATGTTAGTGCTAAATCTTCTACAAAAGTTGGTGTTCTAAATTGATCATTTACTATCGTAATTTCTTTCTTATTTTCTAAGGATTCTTTTACCCAAAGCACAATGTTACTTCTGCTCATATCAATTACCAAACCGTACACTAAAATAGTTCTTAATATGGTGAATTTTATTGTTGATTTTTGTAAAAGTTGTTCAGAAATTAATTTAGTTTTTCCATAATAACTTAACGGATTAGGAATATCTTCTTCTGTATAGTTTCCTTTTGTTCCATCAAAAATAAAATCTGTAGAAATATGTATTAAATGTGCATTTATTTCTTCACAAATTGTAATTAAATACTCTACAACATTTACGTTTAAATCATAACAACCAGTTTTGTCATTTTCACAAGCATCAACATTTGTCATTGCTGCTGTATTTATAATAAAATTAGGTTTAATTTGCTTTATTTTTTCTTCTAAAAATTTCTTGTTTGTAATATCAATATCTTGGTATTCAAAATCGGTTCTACCGCTTCTATTTTTTCCTTTAGAAAAGCCAAAAATTTTATATTTTTTTTTCTCACTAAGAAATAAATTAAGTAGGTTTTGACCTAATAACCCATTACTACCAGTGATAATAATTTTTATTTTCATTAAAACAAAGCTCTTAATTTTACTATTTGCTCAGGTCTTCCTAAAACAATCAATCCAGAATCTGCCAGCAATTTTATGGATGCTTCTGGGTTGATAATATAATTTCCATCCGAAGTTTTAAATCCAATAACCGTACAACCTGTTTTTTTTCTTAAGTCTAAATCAAAAATAGTTTTATCTAAATACTCTTTTGGTAAATCATTTACTGCTACTTCTTCTAAGTTTGCAGATGTTTCTGTCTCTCCTTCAATAGTTAATCTATCAACAAATTCAATAACATCTGGAGTTACAACTAATGCTGCCATATGCGCTCCTCCTATTTTGTCTGGCATAATTACACTAGTTGCACCTGCTATTTTTAACTTACTAAATGATGATTCGTTAGATGCCCTACTAATAATTCTACAATTTTTATTTAATTGACTTGCTGTTAAAACCACAAATAAATTGTCTGCATCAGAAGGCAAAGCGGTAATTAAATTACTCGCATTTTCTATTCCTGCATTTATTAATATATTATCTGTTGTTGCATCTCCTTCAATGTATAAAAGATTTTCTTGATCTAATAAACCTATTAATTCTTTATCCTTTTCTACAACTACAAATTCTTTTTGATAGTTTTTTAGCTTCTGAATTGCTTGCATTCCATTTCTTCCATAACCACAAACAATGGTGTGTTTCTTTAGTTTATCTATTTTTCGTTGCACTTTCTTTCGTTTTAATTGTTTAAAAAATTCTCCACTTGCTAATGCTTCTGTAAATGCTGAAACTGCATATCCAAATAAAGAAAGACTTGTTAAAATTAGAAATATGGTAAATATTTTTTCTTCTGTATTTAATGGGTGTAACTCTCTAAATCCAACTGTAGAAATTGTGATAACAGTCATGTAAACAGCATCTACAAAACTAAAATCAGACAACATCATATAACCTACTACCCCAATTGCTAAAATTGAAAATAGAAAAAATAATGCTCTATGTAATTTTGACTTTAAATTAATCATTATAAATCAAAAACTGAACTGCGTTTTGTATAAACCATATCTTTTAATTTCAACACAAATGCAATAGTTAAATACAAACCAAAAGACAAACCAACGGTTACAAAAGAAATGTAAATAAAGAACAATCTTATATTTAATGCTCGCATTCCTAATCGATCTGCTAATCTTGTAGAAACTGCAAATCCGTGACGCTCAAAATAATGCCTTACAGAATGTATAAAATTCATCTAATAATATTGTTTACGCAATATAATATATAAAGATGAATTGCTCTTAGGTTTTTAGTAAAAAATAAATTGGTTTGTGTAACTTTGCCTTTTTCCTAAAAAATCAACGGTTTGAAACAACAAGAATACATAGAGGTTTTTGGCGCAAGAGTACATAATTTAAAAAATATTGATGTTAAAATTCCGCGTGAAAAACTAGTTGTTATTACCGGTTTAAGTGGAAGCGGAAAGTCTTCGTTAGCTTTTGATACTATTTATGCCGAAGGACAAAGACGTTATATTGAAACGTTTTCTGCGTATGCAAGACAATTTTTAGGCGGCTTAGAAAGACCTGATGTTGATAAAATTGACGGACTTTCGCCTGTGATTTCTATCGAGCAAAAAACCACCAATAAAAGCCCACGTTCTACTGTTGGTACGATTACAGAAATCTACGATTTTTTACGTTTACTTTTTGCGAGAGCTGCTGATGCGTATTCTTATAATACGGATGAAAAAATGGTAAGTTACTCTGATGAAAAAATAAAAGAGTTAATTCTATCAGAATTTAATAACAAAAAAATTGCCGTTTTAGCACCACTTGTAAAATCTAGAAAAGGACATTATAGAGAATTATTTGAACAAATTTCTAAACAAGGTTTTGTGAAGGTTCGTGTTGATGGAGAAATTATTGAGATTACAAAAGGAATGCGTTTAGACAGATATAAAACGCACGATATAGAAGTTGTAATTGACAGAATTGCTGTCAATAATTCCGTAGAAAAAAGAGTAGAAGAAACGATTAAAACTGCTTTATATACAGGTAATAATATTTTAATGGTTATTGATTTAGAAACCAATAATCCAAGATATTTTAGTAGAGATTTAATGTGCCCAACAACCGGAATTGCATATCCGAATCCTGAGCCAAATACATTTTCATTTAATTCACCAAAAGGCGCTTGTGCATCTTGCAACGGATTAGGAATTACCAATGAGGTAAATTTGAAAAAGGTAATTCCAGATGAAACTATTTCTATAAAAAATGGTGGAATTATTCCTTTAGGAGAACAAAAAAATAGTTGGATTTTTAAACAATTAGAATTAATTGCAGAACGATACAATTTTAAACTAAACGAGCCTATTAGCAAAATACCTAAAGAAGCAATTGATATTATTTTAAATGGTGGAAATGAAAAATTTAATATAGAATCCAAAACAATTGGCATCACCAGAAATTATGAAATAGATTTTGAAGGAATTATTTCATTTATCAACAGCCAATATAAAAACAGTGAATCCACTTCTATAAAAAGATGGGCAAAAGATTTTATGGATGAAGTTTCTTGTTCTACATGTAACGGAAATCGACTTAAAAAAGAAGCGTTATATTTTAAAATTCTCGATAAAAATATTAGCGATTTAGCAAAGATGGATATCACCGAATTGGCAAATTGGTTTGATAAAATCGACAAGAAAATATCTAAAAGACAGTTAACAATTGCTGAAGAAATTTTAAAAGAAATTAGAACTCGAATTCAGTTTTTACTAGATGTTGGTTTAGACTATTTAAATTTAGACAGAACTTCAAAGTCGTTGTCTGGTGGAGAAGCACAACGCATTCGTTTAGCAACACAAATTGGTTCTCAACTAGTTGGCGTGTTGTATATTTTAGACGAACCAAGTATTGGTTTGCATCAACGAGACAATCAAAAATTAATTGATTCTTTAATCAAATTACGAGATATTGGTAATTCGGTTTTGGTTGTAGAGCACGACAAAGACATGATTGAAGCTGCAGATTTTGTGTTTGATATTGGTCCTGGAGCTGGAAGACATGGCGGAGAAATTGTAAGCGAAGGAACTTTTGATGAATTAAAAAAACACGATACATTAACTGCGGATTATATCACTGGTAAAAAAGTAATTGCTGTTCCTAAAAAAAGAAGAAAAGGAAACGGGAAAAAAATTCAATTAAAAGGAGCAACAGGTAATAATTTAAAAAATGTTTCGGTAGATTTTCCTTTAGGAAAAATGATTTGCGTTACTGGAGTTTCTGGAAGCGGCAAATCAACCTTGATAAACGAAACGTTATATCCAATTTTAAACGCGCATATTTATCGTGGCGTTAAAAAACCAATGCCATACAAAAGCATAAAAGGTTTAGAACATATCGACAAAGTAATCGACATAGATCAATCTCCAATTGGAAGAACTCCTCGCTCAAATCCTGCAACTTACACAAGCGTATTTGGTGAAATAAGAAGTTTGTTTGCTAAAACTCCAGAAGCAGCAATTCGAGGCTACAAACCTGGGAGATTTTCTTTTAACGTTACTGGCGGAAGATGCGAAACTTGCCAAGGTGGCGGAGTTCGAGTTATTGAAATGAATTTTTTACCAGATGTTCATGTAGAGTGTGAAACATGTCAAGGAAAACGTTTTAATAGAGAAACTTTAGAAATTAGATACAAAGGAAAATCAATTGCAGATATTTTAGGAATGACCATTGATGAAGCTGTTGTTTTTTTTGAAAAAATCCCTAAAATCCACAGAAAAATTAAGACCATAAAAGATGTTGGCTTAGGATATATTACGTTAGGTCAACAATCTACAACACTTTCTGGCGGAGAAGCGCAACGAATAAAACTAGCATCAGAATTATCTAAAAGAGATACCGGAAATACATTTTATATTTTAGACGAACCAACAACTGGTTTGCATTTTGAAGACATTAGAGTACTTATGGATGTCTTAAACAAATTAGCAGACAAAGGAAACACTGTTTTAATTATAGAGCACAACCTAGATGTAGTTAAACTTGCCGATTACATAATTGATATTGGTATGGAAGGTGGAAAAAAAGGTGGAGAAGTTTTATGCTTTGGATCACCAGAAATTGTTGCTAAACATAAAACTAGCTACACAGCTAAGTTTTTAAAAAAAGAAGTATCTTAGCACGTTTGTCAAAAAATTAATTTGGTTAGTAGAATTTTAATAAAATAATTTAAAAAATAGAGGTTATGGATCCTAAAGAAGAGGATAAAATTAGAGAAAAATTAGATCAGAAATCTTGGAATGAAATAAAATCAAATGATTCTTGGGCTATTTTTAAAATCATGTCAGAATTTGTTACAGGATATGAAAAATTAAGTAAAATTGGCCCTTGTGTTTCAATTTTTGGCTCTGCTAGAACAAAACCAGAAGACAAATTTTATAAACTTGCTGAAGAAGTTGCTTTTAAATTGACACAAAATGGTTACGGTGTTATTACTGGTGGAGGACCAGGAATTATGGAAGCTGGTAATAAAGGAGCTCATAGAGGAAAAGGTACTTCGGTTGGACTAAATATAGAATTACCTTTTGAACAACATTTTAATCCTTGGATAGACAGTGATAAAAACTTAGAGTTTGATTATTTCTTTGTTCGTAAAGTAATGTTTGTAAAATATTCTCAAGGTTTTATTGTAATGCCTGGAGGTTTTGGAACTATGGATGAATTGTTTGAAGCAATTACATTAATACAAACAAAAAAAATTGGACGTTTCCCTATTGTTTTAGTTGGTAGAGATTTTTGGAGCGGATTGTTAGATTGGATTAAAAAGACTTTAATTGCTGAAGGTAATATTAGTGCTGAAGATTTAAATTTATTTAGAATTGTTGATACTGCTGATGAAGCGATAGATCACTTAAATAAGTTTTATGCAAAATACAGTCTAAAACCAAACTTCTAAAAACCTTTACATACTTTTTTTGAAATTTTCTCATTAATAAAGTATAATCATTATTAAAATTAATTTCGATTTGAGACTGAAATTATTATTTACATGTTTTTTTACATTATTTGTAGTTCGTGTTTGTGCGCAAACAAATTCGATACAAATCAATGCTGTTTTAGATGAAAAAAAAGATGTATTAAAAATTCAGCAAGAAATTATTTATTACAACAATTCTAATCAACCTTTAACTGAAATTTATCTCCTAAACTGGGCAAATAGTTTTAATGATAAAAACACACCATTAACAAAAAGATTGATTGAAGATTATGATAAATCGTTATATTTTGCAAAAGATAATGAAAGAGGGTTTAGCAAAATTTTAAATCTATCTGTAAATTACAAAGTAACCCGTTTTACTTCAGATAAAAACACAGAAGATATTATTAAAATCGATTTAAATGAGGTCTTAAATCCTGCTGATTCTGTGATCATAAAAGCTTCATATACTGTTAAAATACCAGACGCAAAATTCACAGGTTATGGTAAAACTAAAACGGGTTATCATTTAAGGTATTGGTATTTAACGCCAGCGGTTTTTACAGATAATTGGCAATTAATGAGTAACTTAAACATTGATGATTTATTCATCAACACTACCAATTATAACATCCGCTTAAAAGCGGAAAAAGATGATTTTATAACCAGTAATTTAACGCAACAAAAAGAAGCAAATTCGGTTTATAATTTAACAGGTAAAAACAAAACAGATGTAATTCTTGGTATTGACAAGGCAAATAAATATACTGTTTATAAAACCAATAATATTGACGTTATTACAGATATTTCTTTAAAAGGCATTAATAAGAAATTAGCTTCAGATATTTTTAATAGAGAAATTTTATTTATACAAAGTTATTTAGGCTTATACCCTCATAAAGAAATTTTAATTGACGAAATTTCTCAAAATAAAAACCCAATTTATGGTTTAAATCAATTACCAAAATTTCTAAGTCCGTTTTCTGATATTTTTGACAGAGATGTTACTTTTTTTAAAGCAATAACACGCAAATATCTTGAAAACACATTACTCTTAAATAAGCGAAAAGATTATTGGTTACTAGACGGTATTCAAACATATTTAATGATTGAGTATGTAAACAAATATTACCCAGAAGTTAAACTTTTAGGAACTGTTTCTAAAATATGGGGAATTAGAAGTTTTAACTTTTCAAAGCTTAATTTTAATGATAAATATCCGTTTGTATATCAATTTAGCGCGCGGCAATTTTTAGATCAAGCATTAACCACAAGAGCAGATTTATTATCAAATTTCAATAGAAAAATTGTTAACAAATATAAAGCTGGTTTAGGTTTGCAGTATTTAAAAGGGTACTTAGGTGATTCTATTGTCAAACAAAGTTTTAAAGAATATTACACAACTCACCTTTTAAAAATTAGTTCAAGTTCAGATTTTAATAAAATTATCTCATCTAAAACTAATAAAGATTTAAAATGGTTTTTTGGAGATTATATAAACACCAATAAGAAAATAGATTATACCATAAAAAAAATTACTCCAGAAAATGACTCTTTAAAAATTGTAATTAAAAACAAAAGAAACATTACTGCTCCAGTTGCATTATATGGTGTAAAAGACAAAGAAATAAAATTTAAAAAATGGATTACCGGAATAGATTCTACAAAAACCGTAACGGTTGCTAAAAGAAATTTTGATAAAATATCTCTTAATTACGAGCAACTATACCCAGAATACAACACACTAGATAATTGGAGAAATGTAAATAAAAGTTTTTTAAATAAACCCTTACAGTTAAAATTAATCAAAGATATAGAAGACCCATATTATAATCAATTATTTTATCAGCCAGAATTTAGCTACAATTATTATGATGGATTTTCAATTGGTTTAAAACTTCATAACAAACCTATTATTTCTAGAAATTTTGTTTTTAAGTTAGTTCCTTTTTACGCAACAAAAAGTCAAAGTTTAACTGGTCTAGCAACTGTAATGTACAATCAGTATTTCGAAAAATCTAAAATTCAACAAATTATTTATGGCGTTTCGGCTAGCAATTTTCATTACGCTCCAGATTTATTTTACGGTATTTTTACTCCGTACATTTCTGCAATTTTTAGACGTAAAAGTTTGCGTGATGTTGGCGGAAGTGCTTTAACCCTTAAGTATGTAAATATTTATAAAGAAAATGCTCCTAATACTCCTACTAGAGAGCAAGATGTATATAGTGTTTTAAATGTAAAATACCTCTATTCTAAACCAAATATTATTGAAGGAATTTCGTATAAAATTAATTCAGATATTTCATCAAACTTTACAAAATTTTCTACAGATATTAGATATAGAATGCTAACCGCTACTAACAGACAGTTAGATTTTAGGTTTTTTGGTGGATTCTTTTTAAACAATAAAACTACTGGAAACTATTTTAGTTTTGGATTAGATCGCCCGTCAGATTATTTGTTTGAGCAAAATTACTTTGGAAGATCAGAAAGTTCTGGTATTTTTAGCCAACAAGTAATAATTAATGATGGTGGATTTAAATCTGTGTTACCAACTCGCTATGCAAATCAGTTTATGGCTTCATTCAATTCAAGTATCGGGCTTTGGAAATGGGTAGAATATTATACAGACGTCGCTTTTCTAAAAAACAAAGGACAAAGCACTTATTTTGCATATGAAAACGGAATTCGGTTTAATTTTATTCATAATATTTTAGAAGTTTATTTTCCAATGTATTCAAATAATGGTTGGGAAATAACGCAAGAAGCATATCCAAGTAAAATACGTTTTGTTTTAACAGCAAGACCTTCTGCCATTTATAACTTTTTTAGAAGAGGTTTTTTATAGTTGCTATTTTATTATTGATTTCTTATTTTTAGAAGCAAATAATCTGTTTTATTTATGATATTCTCAATCAAATAAAATATTTTTAAATTTCAATCAAAAAAGGTATATTTGCAAAAGCTTAAAATTTATAACACATGACTCAAGATACTGCACTCTCTAGTTCTATAAAATTATCTTTTAATGATTTCAAAAACGAAGTTTTAAATGATTATAAAATTGCACGTATTAGTAGAGAATGTAGTTTATTAGGTCGTAGAGAAGTACTTACCGGAAAAGCAAAATTTGGAATTTTTGGAGACGGAAAAGAAGTGCCACAATTGGCAATGGCGAAAGCGTTTCAAAAAGGAGATTTTAGATCTGGTTACTATAGAGATCAAACGTTTATGATGGCTCTGGACCAATTAACTGCTCAACAATTTTTTGCTGGTTTATATGCACATCCAAGTATTGAAGCAGATCCAATGTCTGCCGGAAGACAAATGGGCGGACATTTTGCAACACATAGTTTAGAAGAAAACGGAGATTGGAAAAACCTAACCAAACAATACAATTCTAGTGCAGATATTTCTCCGACTGCCGGACAAATGCCTCGTTTATTAGGATTAGCACAAGCATCAAAAATTTACAGAAATGTAGATGAATTAAAAAATGCTGCTAATTTTTCTACCAAAGGAAACGAAGTTGCTTGGGGAACAATTGGTAACGCAAGCACAAGCGAAGGCGTATTTTTTGAAACTATTAATGCTGCCGGAGTTTTACAAGTACCAATGGTGATGAGCGTTTGGGATGATGAATATGGGATTTCTGTTCACGCTAAATATCAAACGACAAAAGAAAGTATTTCAGAAATTTTAAAAGGATTTCAAAGAGACGAAAAAAATAATGGTTACGAAATTATTGTTGTTAACGGTTGGGATTATGTGCAACTAATTGATGTTTATAACAAAGCAGCAAAAATTGCAAGAGAAGAACATGTTCCAGTTTTAATTCATGTTAAAGAATTAACACAACCTCAAGGACATTCAACCTCTGGTTCTCACGAACGTTATAAAGACGCAAACAGATTAAAATGGGAACAAGATTTTGATTGTATTGCAAAAATGCGTTCTTGGATTTTAGATTTCGAATTAGAAGATGGCGATGGAGAAACGTTGAAATTCGTTACTTCAGAAGAAGAATTAATAGCACTAGAAAAAGATGCAAAAAAACATGTAAGCACTGCAAAGAGAAATGCATGGAGTGCATATTTAGATGAAATAAAAGACGAAGTAAAAACAGCAATTTCATTGTTAGGAAATGTTGCAGAAAAAAGCAGTAATAATTCTTTCATCACAAAAATAAAGAATGATTTAGAAGCTATTTCAGAACCAATCAGAAAAGATGTTTTAATTGCAACAAGAAAAGCTTTACGATATGTAAAAGATGAAACTTTTGCAGAAAAAATTACTTTACAAAATTTCATAAAAAACAAAATCAATAAAGGATTTGACTTATTCTCAACTCATTTATTAAGTGAAACAGAATTAGCAACAACAAATATATCTCCAGTATCACCAACATATAATTCTGAAAAAAAATTGGTAGATGCTAGAATTATTATGAGAGATAATTTTGATGCTATTCTAAAAAAACACTCAGAAGTTTTAATTTTTGGTGAAGATGCAGGTTTTATTGGTGATGTAAATCAAGGATTAGAAGGTTTACAAGAAAAATATGGAGAGCTTAGAGTTTCTGACACAGGAATTAGAGAATCAACCATTCTTGGTCAAGGAATTGGAATGGCAATGCGTGGTTTAAGACCAATTGCAGAAATTCAATATTTAGATTATTTACTATACGCTTTACAAATTATGAGCGACGATTTAGCAACACTTCGTTATAGAACAGTTGGTAAACAAAAAGCGCCATTAATTATTAGAACGCGTGGACACAGATTAGAAGGAATTTGGCATTCTGGTTCTCCGATGGGCGGAATTATAAATAATGTTCGTGGAATGCATGTATTGGTTCCTAGAAATATGACTAAAGCTGCTGGTTTCTATAATACTTTATTAGAAGGAGATGATCCAGGTTTGGTAATAGAATGTTTAAATGGGTATCGACTAAAAGAAGAATTACCAACTAATTTAGGTGATTTTAAAACTGCAATCGGAGAAATAGAAATTATAAAAGAAGGAAAAGATATTACTGTTGTTTCTTACGGATCTACTTTAAGATTGGTAGAAGAAGCAGCAAAAGAATTACAACAAGTTGATATTGATATAGAAATTGTTGATGCACAAAGTTTATTACCTTTTGACATCAATCATGAAACAGTAAAAAGTATTGCAAAAACAAACAGATTATTAGTTGTTGATGAAGATGTTCCTGGCGGAGCTTCTGCTTATTTATTGCAAGAAATTTTAGAAAATCAAAACGGATATCAACATTTAGACAGTAAGCCAACAACATTAACTTCTAAAGCACACAGACCAGCTTACGGAACTGATGGGGATTATTTCTCTAAACCTTCTGTTGAAGATATTTTTGAAACTGTTTATAAAATAATGCACGAAGCAAATCCTGTAAAGTATAAAAGTTTGTACTAGTTAAAAAGGTTTCGACTCCGCTCAACCTGACAATACTAATTTTTCAATAAACTATTCCCTATTGCGCACTGCAAACACCGTTTCTTTGCGCAATAGTTATTTTTAAGCTGTAATAAAGCTTGTGTTTCAAAAGCATTTTTAGAGTTAATTCCCAAATCTATAAATTTAGAAATAATAGAATTTTGCTCAGGTTTTAACTGCTGAATTAATGCTAAGAATTCAGGTTCTTCTACTTCTCCCCTACTTTTTAAATAATTAAATTTCAAAGGAATTATAGTATTAATCAACAATAAATCTACAAAGGATTTTGTAATATTTTTTGCACTTTTCAATCCTGCTTTCTGAAAGGTATAATGGGTTTTCCAAAAATCATTCAATTCAATAGAAAAGAACTTGTACACTTCTTTTACATTAGAATTTTTCATCAATTTAGAAAATAAATTTTGCTGTTTGCGATACAAAGAAACCAATTGTGCTATTCTTATGATTGGGAAATTTGTTGGACGCATTCTAAAAAATTGAAATTGTCCATTGTGAATTGGCTCTAACTTGAATTTATGTTTTAAATACTCATATTCCTTTTTCAAATCAATTGCATATTGTTCTTCTAATGTCTTTTCTAAAAACCCTGCTTGACCAAAAAATAATGCTTGCAATTGAAATTCATTCTTTTGTAGCTTTCTAACAATAGAAAAATCAAACGAATTTGCTAGGTTAAGAAATGCTTCTGCATTGGTTTTTAATCCGAAATTTTTTGCCAATAATTTAAACAACACCGTTTCATAATCGTTATTTGAATCTTTTAATAACTGCTGAATTAAGATTGATTTCTCTTCTAATCTTTCAAAAAACAAACGTTCTTTCCAATGATTAAAAACAAAAGAATCTATAGAACTAATTGAATTTTGACAAGGAATCCAACGTTGCTCTTTTGAGTACAATTGGTTGTAGTTTTTCAACAAATCTTTAGCCACTAAAGTTGAAACATTTATGGTTGGCAAAGACAAATTATTTTTACTAAAAATTGCTACATCATTTTCCCAAACAATGTGTAAAATAACAGAATCATAATTGGCATCTTTTTCATGTTGATGCAAATACCAGTCAGAAGACTTTACATGAATCTCTACATTTCCAGCCCATAAAATATCATCAATTTTAATTTTAGCATTTAAAAAATCTGGTCCAGAATTGGTGTTATAAATCCCTGGAAAAACAATTTCAATTCTATTAAATTCTGTGGATTGTAAATTTATTTTAGAAAACAATTGATGTCTCCAGACATAATGTAGAAAATCTTCTTTCATAGCTAAATATTTTTCTTTTTCGCCAATCAATTTAGAAAAAAAAGTTGACTAAAGAAAAAATCTATGTACACATTATTAAATCTAATGAGCTAACTTCTGTGTTAAAATGAATTTATGGTACTTTTGCTACGTTAAAAATTACAGATGAGTATTATAAAAAATTTAGAATGGCGTTATGCAACAAAAAAATTTGATGCAACAAAATTGCTGTCAGATTTACAGATAAACACCTTAAAAAAAGCATTTAATTTAACAGCGACTTCTTACGGGTTACAACCTATAAAAATGGTTGTTGTTCATAATAAAAAACTACAACAAGAATTGGTAAAATATTCTTGGAATCAACAACAAATAGCACAAGCATCTCATGTTTTAGTGCTTTGTATTCAAAAAAACATATCTAACGAAGACATAGAAAGTTACTTTTCTTTAGTCAAAAAAATCAGAAATACACCTGATAAAATTTTAAATCCGTTTAAAGAATATTTAAAAAATGATATGGATACTAAATCTGAAGTTGATCTACATTCTTGGATGAAAAATCAAGCGTATATCGCTTTAGGGAATTTAATGACTGTTGCGGCTTCAGAAAATATTGATTCTTGTCCGATGGAAGGATTTATTCCTAAAAAATATGATGCCCTTTTAAATCTAGACAAACATAATTTAAAGTCGGTTTTAGTACTTCCTGTTGGCTTTAGAGCTGAAGATGATTTTATGAAAGATTTAAAAAAAGTTCGTAAACACACTAGCGAAGTCATTATCGAAATCAACTAATATTTAGATGGACTAAAAAATACTTCTCGACTCCGCTCGAAGCGACATTTATACGATGTCTGGTCTAGCGGAGTCGAGACCTTTTAAATACTTTTATTTTATATAACAAGAGTAAAACAGTACTTTTGAAACACAAAACACACACACAATGAATACAGAAATAAGAAACTTAGAACCAAAAGCTGTTTGGAAGAATTTTGCAGATTTAAATGCTGTACCAAGACCTTCAAAAAAAGAAGAAAAAGTTATTGCTTTTATGGTGAGTTTTGGTAAAAAACTAAAATTAGAAACTGTTGTAGATCCTGTTGGAAACGTTATCATTAAAAAACGGGCAACTGCTGGATTTGAAAACAGAAAAACAATCGTGATGCAAAGTCATTTAGACATGGTACATCAAAAAAATTCTGACACTGATTTTGATTTTGATTCTCAAGGAATCGAAATGTATGTTGATGGTGATTGGGTAACTGCAAAAGGCACAACTTTAGGTGCAGATAACGGTTTAGGAGTTGCTGCAATTATGAGTGTTTTAGAATCTACAACGATTGAACATCCAACAATTGAAGCCTTATTTACAATTGATGAAGAAACCGGAATGACTGGCGCAATGGGATTAGAAGCTGGTTATTTAAACGGAGAAATTCTATTGAATTTAGACACTGAAGAAGATGATGAAATTGGAATGGGGTGTGCTGGCGGAATTGACGTTACAGCAAAAAGAAGCTATTCTGAAGAAGCAATTTCTAAAAATACATTAGCATTTACGATTTCTGTAAACGGATTAAACGGCGGACATTCTGGAATGGATATTCACAAAGGATTAGGAAACGCAAATAAAATAATGAACCGAATTTTGTTTGATGGTTTTGAAAATTTTGGTTTGCGAATTTCCGAAATAAATGGAGGAAGTTTGCGTAATGCAATTCCGAGAGAAAGCAAAGCAACAGTTGTAATTGATGCTATTTCTAAAGAACCTTTCTTTTTTGAAATGAACGAACTCATCAACAATATTTATGCAGAATTCAAAAGTCTTGAACCTAATTTATCCATCGAAATTTCTGAAACAAATGCTCCTGAAAAAGTAATGGAATTAGGTGTTCAAGAAGGATTGATAAAATCTATTTATGCTACTTTAAATGGAGTTTACAGAATGAGTCCAGATATTAAAGATTTGGTAGAAACCTCTAATAATATTGCAAAAATTATTGTAAAAAATGGAGAAATTTTAGTGAATTGTTTAACACGTTCTTCTTCAGAAAGCAATAAAATTGATTTAGCAAATTCTATTCGTTCTGCTTTTGAATTGGCTGGATTTGAAGTTACTTTTTCTGGTGAATATCCTGGTTGGTTACCAAATATAAATTCAGAAATTTTGAAAACCTTAGATAATTTATACGAAAAACTACACGGAGAAAAAGCAAAAATAGCTGCTTGTCATGCTGGATTAGAGTGTGGAATATTAGGCCAGAACTACCCAGAAATGGACATGGTTTCTTTTGGACCAACCATTCGTGGAGCGCATTCACCAGACGAAAGAGCTAGTATTTCATCAACTCAAAAATTTTGGAAATTCTTACTGGAAATACTTAAAAACATTCCAAAAAAAGAATAAAACTTAATAGGAAGACCGTTGATAACTCAACGGTTTTTTCATGCAATACAATGTTTATTATCTTCAACAAAACAAACGTAACTAACTGATTTATAATTAAATATATTTTTATTATTTTGTTAACATCTTTGATTTTAATTAACAACAAATAATCGTATTTTTACTTTTTATATAATCCGATGTTTTAATGACAAAAATTATTGCAATTGCAAATCAAAAAGGTGGTGTTGGTAAAACTACAACTACCGTAAACTTAGCTGCTTCTTTAGGTGTTTTAGAAAAGAAAGTATTGCTTATTGATGCTGATCCTCAGGCAAATGCTTCTTCTGGCTTAGGAATTGATGTTGATGCTGTTGAAATAGGAACCTACCAAGTTTTAGAACATACAGTTTCAATCAATGATGCAATTCAAAAAACCACTTCCCCGAATGTAGATATTATTCCTGCACACATAGATTTGGTTGCCATTGAAATTGAATTAGTAGATAAAGAGCAAAGAGAATATATGCTTCAAAAGTCTTTAACAAAATTAAAAAACAAATACGATTATATTTTAATTGATTGCGCACCTTCTTTAGGCTTAATTACTTTAAATTCTCTAGTTGCTGCAAATTCAGTTATCATCCCAATACAATGTGAATATTTTGCATTAGAAGGATTAGGGAAATTATTAAATACAATTAAAAGCATACAGAATATCCACAATCCAAATTTAGATATTGAAGGTTTATTACTAACCATGTTTGATTCTCGTTTACGCCTTTCTAACCAAGTTGTAGAAGAAGTTCGCAAGCATTTTAGTTCAATGGTTTTTGATACCATTATTAGACGAAACACACGATTAGGAGAAGCTCCAAGTTACGGAGAAAGCATTATTGCTTATGATGCAACAAGTAAAGGTGCTGTAAATTATTTAAGTTTGGCAAACGAAATTATTAAGAAAAACGCATAATGGCAAAAGCAACAAAAAAGCAAGCTTTAGGTAGAGGATTATCTGCTTTATTAAAAGAATCTTCGGCAGACATTAATTCTGTTTCAGACAAAAATGCCGACAAGTTGGTTGGTACCATTGTAGAAATTGAATTAGAAAACATAGAAGTAAACCCTTTTCAGCCAAGAACTTATTTTGACCAAGATGCGTTATCCGAATTAGCCAATTCCATTAAAGAATTAGGTGTTATTCAGCCAATTACAGTTCGTAAACTAGAAGGAAACACATTTCAATTAGTTTCTGGAGAACGAAGATTTAGAGCATCAAAGTTAGTTGGAAACACAACTGTTCCGGCTTATATTAGACTTGCTAACGATCAAGAAATGCTAGAAATGGCATTGGTAGAAAACATCCAGCGAAAAAATTTAGACCCTATTGAAGTTGCGTTATCCTATCAACGATTAATTGAAGAAATACAATTAACACAAGAACAACTGAGTGTAAGAGTTGGTAAAAAAAGATCTACGGTAACCAACTATTTGCGTTTGTTAAAATTAGATCCAATAATCCAAACCGGAATGCGAGATGGGTTTATTTCTATGGGACATGGAAGAGCTTTAATTAATGTTGATTCTTTAGAAAATCAATTACATATTTACACCAAAGTTGTGAAAGGTAAATTGTCTGTTAGACAAACTGAGGAGTTGGTTAAAAACTTAAAAGAAGGAAATACTACTACAAAAATAAAAAAGCAAACTCCTAGTTTTATTAAAGAATCTTTATCAGAATTCAATTCTTTTTTTGGAAATAAAGTAGCAATTAGTTCTTCTGCTAAAGGAAAAGGAAAAATTTCAATTTCATTTAACTCAGAAGAAGATTTTAATCGAATAAAAAACTTATTAAAATAGTGTTATCACTAAAAAAAATATTTTTCTTTTTAAGTGTACTTATATCATTTTCTATAAGCGCACAAAAAGATTCTACACAAGTAGATGATCTTAAAATAAAAGGAAAAATTAATGTAAATAGTAATTATTTTAATCCGTTATCACCATCAAAAGCAGCATTTTATTCCGCTATTTTTCCTGGTGGTGGACAAATTTACAACAAGAAATATTGGAAAGCACCAATTGTTTGGGGAGCTATGGGAACAAGTATTTATTTGTATTTAGATAATAACAACGAATACAATCGATATAGAACCGCATTTAAAATTCGTGAAGCAGGTTTGCAAGATGAATTTACAAATAACGATGGTTCTTTAACAATATCTAGAAATGGATTAATAAGCGCACAAAAAACATTAAAAAGTAATAGAGATTTAGCATTGTTAACCACTATCGTTTTTTATGTTTTACAAATTGTTGAAGCAAGTGTAAATGCACATTTGTTGCAATTTAACACCAATGATAATTTAACGTTTTCTCCTGTGATGATTTCCAACCCTATTTCATATGATATTCCAAAATTTGGATTAAACTTTAAATATTCTTTTTAAGATGAAAATAGCATTATTAGGATATGGAAGAATGGGTAAGGAAATTGAGAAAATTGCTTTACAAAGAGGTCATGAAATTGTGCTTAAAACCAGTTCAGATAGTTCTTATGATATAAAAACTGCGGATGTTGCTATTGATTTTAGTGTGCCAAATTCTGCTTTCAACAACATTTCGAATTGTATTGAAAATCAAGTTCCTGTAATTTCTGGAACAACTGGTTGGCTAGAAAAATATGATAAAATTGTTGCTTTATGTAAGGAAAAAAATGGCGCATTTATATATGCCTCTAACTTTAGTATTGGAGTTACTATTTTTTTTGAACTCAATAAACAATTAGCTAAAATGATGAATACTTTAAGTGATTATAAAGTGTCACTAGAAGAAACTCATCATACACAAAAACTAGATGCTCCGAGCGGAACAGCAATTACATTGGCAGAAGGAATTATAGAAAATAGTTCTAAAATAACATGGAAATTAGACGGTGAGAATTCATCAGAAATTATTCCAATTTCATCAAAAAGAATTGCTGATGTTCCTGGAACACATATTGTAAATTACACATCTGAAGTAGATGCAATTGAGATAAAACACACAGCACACAACAGAAAAGGATTTGCTCTTGGAGCAGTTGTTGCAGCAGAATGGATTTTGAACAAAAAAGGAGTTTTTACAATGAAAGATGTGTTAAACATTGGTTAAAGACTGTAACATTTTTCAATAAAACAAACTAATAAGCTAATATTACGATGACGTTTTCTAATAAGAAAACAATCAAAAAACACAAATTATGACATTTACAGAATGGTTTTTATTCTTTTTAGCGATACAAGTAATCCACTTTTTAGCGACTTGGAAATTATACGTAAAAGCTGATAAAAAAGCTTGGGAAGCAATTGTACCGATTTACAATGCAATTGTATTAATGCAAATTATAAATAGACCAAAATGGTGGACAATCTTATTGTTTATACCAATTATAAATTTGTTAATGTTTCCAATAATCTGGATAGAAACTTGTAGAAGTTTTAATCATCATAAAAAATTAGACACAATTCTTGTTATAGCAACTTTAGGTTTTTATCTATTTTATATTAATTATTTTTCTAAAAACGAATATGTAAAAGACAGAAGTTTAGAGCCAAGAAGTGCACTTGGAGAATGGATTAGCTCTATTGCTTTTGCAATTATTGCCGCTACGTTAGTGCATACGTATTTTATGCAACCCTATACAATTCCTACATCATCATTAGAAAAAACATTGTATGTTGGCGACTTTTTATTTGTAAGTAAATTTCATTACGGGGCGAGAATTCCGATGACAACAGTTGCTGCGCCAATGGTACACGACACGCTACCTTTTATTGGTAAATCTTATATTTCAAATTCTAAAGATCAAAATTCGATAGTAAATAAACTTTCGTTTCCTTATATGAGATTTCCAGCGATTCAAAAAATTAAACGCAACGATATTGTTGTGTTTAGTTGGCCTGCAGATTCTTTAAATTTAATGTGGGGAGACCATTCTAAAAAGTTTACATATAAACCTATCGACAAAAAAACCAATTATGTAAAACGTGCAGTTGGTATTCCTGGAGATTCTTTAGAAGTAAAAGATGGTTATGTGTATATAAACGGAAAAAGAACTGTGTTACCAGATAGAGCAAAGCCTCAATATTTTTTTACTGTTGATACTGGCGGAAAACAATTTAGCCAAGGAGCAGCAAAAAGATATAATATTAGAGAATATGGTTTTGAAAACGGAAAATTTATTTTGAATTTAACTGATGATGAAGCTGCACTCATTAAAAACAATCCGATTGTAAAAAGTGTTGTAAAAAACATAGAACCAAAAGGAACATTTAATAAAGATTTATTTCCACACAGTCCATATTATTTATGGAGTCAAGATAATTATGGACCTATTTATATTCCTAAAAAAGGCGAAACAGTAGAATTGAATGAAAAATCGATGCCTTTTTATGAGCAAATTATAAGAAGATACGAGCATAATAATTTATCTATCGTTGGTAATAATTATTATTTGAATGGAAAAAAAGCAACTTCTTATACCTTTAAACAAGATTATTATTGGATGATGGGAGACAACAGACAAAACTCTTTAGATGCACGCTTTTGGGGTTATGTTCCGTTTGATCATGTTGTAGGAAAGCCTGTTTTTATTTGGCTAAGTTGGGATCCAAACGCAAAAGGATTTGCGAAATTTGCATCTATTCGTTGGGACAGAATGTTTACAACTGTTGGTGGAAGTGGAAAACCCGTTTCGTATTTTAAAGTATTCTTATTTATTTTAATAGGTTATTTTGTAATAAGTTATTACCGTAAAAAGAAAAAAATTACTAAATAAATGTCGTTATTCTTACCGACTTACTTCTCTCCTATTTCGCAATATATTGCGATGGTAAATTCAGACGAAGTACTTTTTGAAGTTGAAGACAATTTTCAGAAACAAACCTATAGAAATCGTTGTTATATTTATGGTCCAAACGGAAAACAATTACTTAATATTCCTATAAAACATGGTGCTAATTCGTCTAAAAAAACAAAGGATACTTTAGTTGACAATACTGCTTCTTGGCAAAGTCAACATTTAAAATCAATACAAATTGCATATCGAAATTCGCCTTTCTTTGAATTTTACGAAGATGATTTATTGCCCATTTTATCCAAAGAGTACAAATATTTAATAGATGTAAATATTGACACTTTTCTTTTTATTACGGATGCTTTACAGATCAATCAAGAATATAAAAAAACAAAAGAGTACCAATCTAAAACTAAAAATGATTGTCGATATTTAGCAAATGCAAAACAAGAGTTAGACATAAAATTTGATAGTTATATTCAAATGTTTGATGACAAATATGGTTTTCAGAAAAACCTCTCTATATTGGATCTTTTATTTATGGAAGGACCAAATGCAATTAGTTTTTTAGAAAAAAATCACTAAATTTGAGTAATTCAAAATAATATTATGGATTTTGTATCCGAATTTATAAATGCATATTCGCCTAATTTATCTAAAAAATCTAGGCAAATTTTCGAATCCTATATTGAGTTAAAAACGTTCAAAAAAGGAGATGTTATTGTTAATTTTGGTGAAATACCAACAAGTTTTTACATCTTAAAAACTGGTATTTTAAGAAGTTTTATTAGAGACTTAAAAGGAAAAGAATATATTAGAACATTATATATACCTATTACTACTTCTGGATCATTATCATCATTAATTACAAAAAAACCATCAGATGCAATCTATGATTGTTTAACAGATGCAGAAATATTGGTTGGTAATTTTCCTAAATTTTTAAAATCTACAGAAGAACATCACGATTTAGCATTATTTTACAATAGGGTTTTAGAAAGTATATTTCTTAGAACCGAAAAAAGAATTTTTGATCTTAGTGTATTAAATGCTACAGAAAGGTATATAAAATTAAAAAGAGATGTGCCAGATATTAATAATTTAATACCGCAATATCATATTGCTTCTTTCTTGAACATTACTCCTGTTCAGCTAAGTAGAATCAGAAAAGAGCTGTATTCTAAATAACCTATCTATAAACATATGTTAATAGAACATATTCTATAATAACCTATATTTGATACCTTAATGTCCCTCGATGAATATACTATCCCCTAGTTGTTTATTAAAAAAAGACTTGTTTAACGACAAGTCTTTTTTATTTTTACAAAATGGATTTAAAGTTTCTTGTACACTATAGTTTTCATTTTATTGTTCCAGCAATAGTCGCTTTTATTTTCTTCAAAGAAAATTGGAAAAAAGTGTATCTAATTTTTATTGCAACCATGCTAATTGATGTAGATCATTTATTGGCAAATCCAATTTTTGATCCAAACAGATGCAGTATTAATTTTCACCCATTACACAGTTATATTGCTATTGGATTTTATTTTTTATTATTGATTTGGAAAAAATCTAGAATCCTAGGAGTAGGATTACTTTTACACATCCTTGCAGATACTATTGATTGTTTTTTATAAGTTTATTGATGATTGTATTGATGTCCGAAGATATATTTAGTTTATAAATAATAACCAAGTACAAAACAGTAATTAAAGTCCCTTTTAATCCAATATTAATTAGTGGATGAAAAGAAAAATCCCAGAAGAAAAACAAGCCATAAATAACACCTAAAACGAAAAGTAAATAAATTGTTTTTATCGTAAAAGGCAGGATATTAAATTTCTTTTTAACATACCAAATCTTAATCGTATTAAAAAACAATAAAACAATTAATGTAGATAACGCTGCTCCATTCATCCTATAAAGAGAAATAAACCAATTATTTAAAATAATTACCGCAAGTGCCATCGCAATAGAATAGGGTAATAAAATCTTATAGTATTTAGAATTTGAAATTATTGCGCCGTTATTTCCTAATGCCATTGTGTATAATTTTGCAACAGAAATCATCAACACAACCCAAATTCCTTGAGAATATTTTTCATCAATTAATAAATATCCTTGATTGATATTTAGGTTAATCAACAAGAAAAACAATCCGCAGATTAAAAATAAATTAATGGATGTACTTTTATATAACTTATTAATTTCTTGATGATTATTTTCATTCAACGCTTTGGCTGTAATTGGTTGGACAATTTGTGCCATTGCTCTACCTGGAGCTTCTAATAGCGATGCAATATACACACCGACAGAATAATATGCTGTGTAGGCAATTGCTTCTTTTTGCGGAATCATAAACTTATCAATATCTAATAAAATTGCACCTGCAGAACCCGCTAAAATGATGTATGAAGCGTATTTAAATACTTCTTTGTAATTTTCTGGTAATTGAAATATAAACTTTGGTGTGTATAATTTTAATGCGTATAAAAGCATTACAAGAGCTCGTAAAAAATAAGCTGCGGTTAAATAATAAATGAATTCTACTTGATTTATTATTTTAAAAAAAACTAGAAATAACAAAATCATTACTGCAATTCTAGAAAACATTTCTTTTAAAATATTCCCAAAAACAGATTGCATTTGCACTTTAGCCCAAGCATAAAAAATTTCGAAATATGCCGTAGCAATTGCCACTAAATAAATAACCCAAGTAAACTCTTTTATAACTGGATTTTCTAAAGACAAATAGTTACTGATTTGCTCGTAAAAAACAGTTCCAAAAAAACCAATTGGCAATGCAATTAGTAAAGGAAGAACTAACGAAGATGTTAAAAATTTATCTTTTTCAAATTTAGAAGTATAGGAAGAAAAAAACTTAACAATAGAATATTGCACACCAAAAGCTGTTAACGGCATTAACAAATTTGCTGTTGATAATAAAAAAGTAACCAAACCATAATATTCGTCTGTTAAGAAATTGGTATATAAAAACAATGCATTTATACCACCGATTCCGAATGCTGCGAAAGTGATTATTGTGTTTTTAAATGATTGTTTTAATACAATTCCCAATGAAAATTTATTTAGTAAGTAAGGTTAAAATAGATTGGTAAATACTTTCTCCAACATGATTTCCATACAATTCTTTATTAAAATTCATTTCTGAATTTTTAAACTTATTAAATGCACTTATGATTTTAGATTGATTACTTCCAACAATTTCTGCAAAACCGTTTTCTACCAACTCAATCCATTCAGTTTCTTCTCTTACAATGATGCAATTCTTTTTGTTAAAAAAAGCTTCTTTTTGCAATCCACCACTATCAGAAATTACGAGTTTACAATGTTTTAATAATTCTAACATCGCAAAGTAACCTACAGGATTCATCAAAGTGATTTTTGGTTGAATATGATGCTGTTCTAAGATTTTTTTTGTTCTAGGATGCAAAGGTAAAACTACAATACATTCTTTATTGATTTCTTCTAACGCAGCAAAAATCGATTTTAAATGATTTACATCATCTGTATTTTCTTGTCGATGAATTGTAGCCAACACAAACTCGTTTTTCTTTAACTCTAAATCAGCAATTATAGAAGATTTTTCTGCGGATGTTTTGCTATAATATTCCACTGCATCTTTCATAATATCGCCATTCTTTACAATTTTGATTTGCAAATTATCAAAACCTTCATTGTGCAAATTTTTGATTGCTGTATCTGTTGGACAACACAACAAATCGGAAATTCTGTCTGTTAAAATTCGGTTGATTTCTTCTGGCATTTTCATATTAAAAGAGCGCAAACCTGCTTCTATATGAATTACTTTTATATGTAGTTTTTTTGCTGCTAAAGAACCTGCAATGGTTGAGTTTGTATCTCCATACACAACAACAGCATCTGGTTTTTCATCCAATAAAATTGTTTCAATTTTTTCTAACATTTGCCCAGTCATTGCGCCATGACCTAAACTATTAATATCCAAATTATAAGTTGGTTTCGGAATCTCCATTTCATCAAAAAAAACAGCACTCATATTGGCATCAAAATGCTGACCAGTATGAATGATCACTTCTTCAATTTCGTTATGCTCTTTTATAACCCTACTTAAAACTGCAGCTTTTACAAATTGTGGTCTTGCTCCTAAAATGGTTACTATTTTTTTCATAAAAATTACGAAACGGTTTCTTTAATGATGTTGGCTAATTTCTCTGTTAAATTTCTGCGATGATAGTGCTCTATATTACTAGATTTTGATTCTAAATTTCCGTTTTTAAAAGAACGATACAATTGTAAAATTTCTTTTTTTAAGTTTTCTACAGCATCAAAATTTACAATAATTCCTGAATGTGTTTCTTTTAAAATCTCAGCCAAATCTCCATCGGTTGGTCCAATAGCTAAGATAGGACGTTTTGCTTGTAAATACTCAAATATTTTCCCTGTAATAACGCCTTTTGCACTTTTTACATTGTTTATTGCCAGCAATAAAACTTGGGATTTTTGTTGATATTTAGTTACTTCTTGATGGGAAACATATCCAACATCTAACACATTTTTTATTTGATATTCTTCCAAACTATCACGAACTTCTTGCGCAGTTTTTCCTACAAATTGAATTTGATAATCTTTAGCAAACTCTTTGTTTTCTTGAGAGATTTCTTGAATTGCTTTCCATAATGAAATCGGATTTCTATCAGCATTCA
This sequence comes from uncultured Flavobacteriaceae bacterium, assembly GCA_963974245.1. Classification (GTDB taxonomy): domain Bacteria; phylum Bacteroidota; class Bacteroidia; order Flavobacteriales; family Flavobacteriaceae; genus Polaribacter. The sequence continues at coordinate 123,560 of CAXBBY010000007.1, forward strand.
TCAAACCAACGTGTGTAATTGTAAATTTAGTATCTAAAGTTGCTTTTTGAGAAATAACATCGGTATCAAAACCATTTGTTATGACATGAATCTTCTTAGAAAATTTAGAGAAATTTTCTTTCATTGCTTTTCCGATAACAAGCACCGCATCTGATTTTTCTAAAACTTCTTGCTCTAATTGTTGATGCATTTGAATTGTTTTTTTTGTCAATGGTAATTGTTCAAAATAATCAATCTCTGTCCACGGATCTCTAAAATCAGAAATCCATTTAATGTTCAGTTCTTTCTTTAATTCCAGTCCGATTAAATGCAAACTGTGTGGCGGACCCGAAGTTATTATTGCATCAATTTTGTTCTCTGATAGATATTGTTTTAAATACTTTACAGAAGGTTGTATCCAAAATTTTCGTGCATCAGGAATAAAATAATTGGCTCTAATATATTGTAGTATTTTTCCAAAAAAAGTTGGATTTGGATTTAAAAATCCTGCAGATTGCTGTGTGTTTTTCTTTTTAAAAAATGATAAAATAGTATTTGGTTCCCAAATTGGTTGCTTTAAAATGGTGATATTTTTTGGAATCTCCTTTTCTAAAGAAGCATCTATAATTGGATATTTTGGATTATCAACCGTATAAACGACAGGCTCAACTCCAAAATCTTGTAAGTATTTTACAAATTTCAACCAACGTTGCACTCCAGAACCGCCAGAAGGAGGCCAATAATATGTTATAATTAGTACTTTCAATTACCTAAGTTATCGTATAAATGTACTAAGTTTTTTGAAGTAAATTCCCAATTAAGTTCACCATTTAAAGATTCGTCATTTCCTTTCTTTGCTTTTTGTATTGCAGAATCATAATCAGAATGAATTTCAATAATTTTATTTGCAAAACTTTGAGGGTTTTCAGATTCAAAATAAGTTCCGATTTTAAATTGTTTTACCAATCTTTTCATTGGTGCACAATCAGAAACCAACAATGGTTTTCCTGATAACAAAATTTGATAAAACTTATGCGGAACAGCACTTTCTGTATGTTCGTTAGAAATATGCGGAATGATATTTACAGAAGAATTTTTCATAATATTCACTACATTTTTAAAAGGTTCTCTCCCTCTTATTTCAACAAAATCTTGTAACTTATTTTGATTGATGATGTTTTGTAAATGATTTCTAACATCTTTATTTGCTGGGCCAACCAGCACTAAAAAAGCATTCGGAATTTTCTTAGAAACTGCTTTCATTCCTAAAATTGCGGTGTGTAAACCTCTGTGCGGACCAAAACCACCAACATAAGAAATGATGAATTTATTTTCTAATCCTGTAAAATAATTAGTTGCTGAATCGTCAAAATTTTTGATAAATTCTTTTTTTTCTGAATTTGGTACAATTACAATCTTGTTTTCAGAAATTTTGTGTTGCTCAATTAATCGCTGTTTCATTTCATCTACAACAGCTATTAAAATATCAAACTTTTTAATAATTCTTGATTCATATTTCCTCCATCTATTATAACTAAAAAATAAATTATTTTTCAAACGAATAATTGGATTTTTTCGCCAAGAAAACCATGTTTTTAATGCAGCTGGATAATTTTCATGTAAGTCTAACACCGTTTTTAAATGTCTTTTTCTAGCTGCTAAAAATGCTGTTTTTGCTAAAGGTAAATCGTGCACATGCAACGCTTCAATTTTATTTTCTTTAATAAAGTAAGGAAGTTGTTTTTTAAAAAAAGGATGGACAAAACCAACTGAAGCAATGACATCAACAATGCCTTCATGAGCTAAACTTCTGTATTCTATTTTACGGATAATTTGAACACCATTAACAATTTCGTATTCTTTTTCATTGTTGTTTTTTTTACACAAAACAAAAACCGAATGATTATTTTCTACTAAGGTTTCAGCTTCTTTACGAACTCTAATATCTGCCGGATAATTTCCGTTTAATAGCATTCCAATATTCATAAAGTAGCTTTATTTTTTCTTCTTTTCGTAAAAAAACCATCCAATAGGAATAATTAATAACAAGAAGTAAGAAGCTAATGTTATCGTGTTTCCTTTTTCAATGATTGTTGGTTCAAATTTGAATTCTATCGTATGTTTTCCTGCAGGAATTTCCATTCCGCGCAACACATAATCAACTCTATAATGTGGCGATAATTTTCCATCAACATACGCATTCCAGCCATCTTTATAATAGATTTCAGAAAACACTGCAAATTGTTTTTTTGTAGAATTAGAACTGTATGACAATGAAGTAACATCATATTTTGTTAATTTGATTGTTTCAGTAGAATCCTGTGCATAATTTAATTTCACATCACTACTAAATCCGTAACCATCCAAAGTATTAATAACCGTTTCTCTTTTCGTTTTTAAACTATCCAAAGCCATTATTTCTTCATCAGCAGATAACACCAATTTAATGTTTCTTATAAACCAAACGTTACCATTTGCATTTGGATTTTCTTGTACAGTTGTATTTCCTTTTTGATCTGGAATGATAAAATATTTGGTATTTAACATATTTAATACTTCCATGTTATTTTTTACAATTTGATAATCAAATAATTCTTGATAACGTCCCATTTTTGCAGCATGATAACCACCAATAGAATTATGAAAATACGATGTTCTTCCGTCTTGTAGCGGACTTGGAAAATTGGCGACCCTGTAATAACTTTTATCTTTTAAAATTTGTTTATCAATGTCGTTTAGTTGAAAAGGTTTTTCGATATTTCTTGCTCTTTCAAACGAATCTTTATTTACATAATTGATATCTACAGAAACTAAATCGAATAAAATGATGATTGCAAATGCAACAATTGCTTTTGTTTGATTTACTTTCTTTTTAAGAAAAAACCATAAAATTGCAAATGAAATTGAAATTAGAATTAATGAGCGTAAGCTATCGCTAAACAACATTGCTTTTCTGTCAGAAATTAATGCTTCAACCAAACCAGGAACTTGCTGATAATTGGTATCTCTAAATCCTTCAAAAGCAAATAAACTTGATCCAAAAAAGATAAAGAAAACTAAAATTCCGCCTAAAATATAATACGCTTTTTTTAATGCATTCTTTTTTTCATCCGAAGAAACCGCTTTAGAAAAGAATTCTTTTAATGCTAAAATTCCTAATAACGGAATGCAAATTTCTGCAATTACTTGGATGGATGAAACTGCTCTAAACTTATTGTATAAAGGCACATAATCGATAAATAAATTGGTAATAATCTCAAAGTTTTTACCCCAACTTAACACAATTGAAAATATGGTTGCAGTAACTAACCATTTTTTAATAGTTCCTTTTACTAAAAATGCTCCAAGTAAAAATAAGAACACTAAAATAGCTCCAATATACGCTGGAGCTTCTATTATTGTTTGCTCTCCCCAATAAGTTAAAACTTGCTTTGATGCTTGTGATGCTTGCACAGGGCCAATTTGTGGATGTGTTTTTAAGGTTTCATAAAAACTAGAATTCTTTCCTAAATTTTCATAGGTTCCGCCGCCCATAAAACGCGGAATAAATAAGTTAAAAGTTTCAGTTAAACCATAACTATATTCGGTAATATATTCTTTAGATAAACCTTCTGTAACTTGTTTTGGAGTGCCATTTGGCTCAATAGTTAATTCCGTTTTTCCTCGCGTACTAAAACTTGCATATTCCTTCATCGCAAGTAAACGAGTAGAATTAACTCCAAGTCCTAAAAACATTGCAAAAACAATAATTACTGATTGTTTTATAAAAGGTTTGTACACTTTTTCTTGAATTGCTTCAATAAGTTTTACAATTCCTAAAATTAATAACGTAAATCCTAAATAATACGTCATTTGAGGATGATTCGTATTTATTTCTAATGCCATTGTAATTGCAGTAACAACAAATCCGAGTAGATATTTTTTTTGAAAAACCCATAAAACACCAGCCATAACCATTGGTATATATGCAATTGCATGTGCTTTTGCATTATGCCCGGCGCCAAAAATGATAATTAAATACGTTGAAAACCCAAAGGAAAGAGCTCCTAAAACTGCTAGTTTCCATTCGGTTTTTAAAGCTGTTAGCAGCAAAAAAAATCCTAAAAAATATAAAAAAACATAATCTGCTGGTCTGGGCAAAAATCGTAAAGTGCTATCTAATACTTTTATAAAATCGTTTGGATAATATGCGCTTAATTGATAGGCTGGCATTCCGCTAAAAGCAGATCCAGTCCAATAAGGTTCTTCTCCGTTTTCTATTCTATAATCAGCAATTTCTTTAGACATTCCTTTAAACTGAGTAATATCGCTCTGTTTCATTTTCTCTCCTTTCAAAACAGGATTAAAATATAAAACAGCAGCAATTACAAAAATCAGAATTGCTATAATATATGGAAATGTCTTTTTAATTTTCATCTTAATCTACTTCTTCATAATCAACATATTCGCCTACAGAATTATTGCTATTATTTGAATTCTGCGGCTTTTTATCTATAACAGTTTCTCCAACCTTTACATCTGATTGTTGTTGGTTTCTATGTTGATTTTTTGCTTTTTCTTGCATTTTATTTACCATTCTTTTCATTAAATATGGTGCAAATAATTTAGTCAAAAATTTAAACCCATAAATAACCAATAAAATAATAACGATTGTTCTTAATAAACCCATTTGTAATGTAATTGCTTTTTTTTGATTCTAAAAATTACTTCAAAAGTAACAATTTGATAGCAATTTTAACGTTAAGATTACACAAAAAACACTAGTTAAAGTTTAAAAAAGCATTTTCTTAAATATGACGAATGCTTTTTTTGCTGTATGTTTGTGTTTATCAGCAAAAAGCTAGCGCATTGTTGACAAATTACCCCAAAATGAATATGAATAAAAAGATTCTTTTTTTCTTTTTTACGTGTTGTAGTTATTTTTTAAATGCTCAATACACAAATGTAATTAACTCTAATAGACCTGGTTTTTCTGAAAGTCCGTATAGTGTTGGCACAAACATTTATCAAATAGAAACTGGTTTTTTTTATAACTCCTCTAAAATTGTTAGAACCTTTACAATTCCAAAATCTTTTGGCTATAACATAGTTTTTAGAACGAGTTTTTTTAATGAAAGACTAGAATTCAATACCAATCTAACACTTCAAAAAGACAAAGTAGCATTTAAAAATGTTTTTACTTCTGATTACTCAATCTCAGGGTTAAGTGGTTTATCTTTCGGAGCAAAATATTTAATTTTTCAGCAAGAATACGAAGACAAATCTAAAGAAATTAGAAGCTGGAAACGCAGACATGCTTTTGATTGGAAAAGAGCGATTCCGTCTGTTGCTGTGTATTTAGGAATTAACACAAATTTGGTAAACGACATTTATAAATTAGAAGGTTTAACTCCAAAATTTGGCGTTTTATTACAAAACAACTTGTCTAAAAAGCTAAATATTATTACCAATATTTTTTATGATAATATTGGAAGTTCGTATTCAGAAATGTCTTATATAATTACTGGAACCTATGCTTATAATGAAAAATGGAGTACTTTTTTAGAACATAAGGGTAGTTATAATAAGTACCAAACAAACAATAATTTTGGAACAGGAATTGCTTATTTATCTAGCAGACATTTTCAGATTGATGCTTCTTCTCGATTAAATTTTAATGGAAAAACAACTGAATTTTACACCGGCTTTGGTTTTTCGTTTCGTTTAGACAGACATGTTCCAGCATTTGATTTGCTAGACGAAAAAGGGAACATAATTGTAGAAGACAAACCTGTATCAACCAAAAAGAAAACATTTTTTGGACGTTTGTTAGATTTCTTTAAATTTAAAAAGAAAAACAAAGACAAAGAAAATACATTTGGTCGAAAAAAACCTGTTCGAAAAAGAATTAAGGCTACAACAACAAAGAAAAACTCAAAAAAGAAAAAAGGTGGATTCTTTAGTTTCTTAAAACGTAAAAAGAAAGATGATACTAAAAACGAAAATTAATAATTGAGTCTTTTGTATATTTAACCTATGATAACCATTAAAGAAATTCATACAAAAAAGGAATTGAAACAGTTTGTTATATTTCCTTTTTCGCTTTATAAAAACAACAAATATTGGGTGCCACCAATAATAAAAGATGAAGTTGAAGTTTTTAATAAAAAAACAAATCCAGTTTTTGAACACGCAGATGCTCGCTTTTTTTTAGCTTACAAAAACGATACAATTGTTGGTAGAGTTGTTGCAATTATTAACAATTACGAAGTTAAAAAACAGCACATAAAAAAAATGCGTTTTGGTTGGCTAGATATGATTGATGATGTTGAAGTTACCAGACTTTTATTAGAAAAAGTAAAAGAGATTGGTTGTCAAAATAAACTAGACTATATTGAAGGTCCAGTTGGGTTTAACAACTTAGATAAAACAGGGGTTTTAATTGAAGGTTTTGATCATATCGGAACGATGATTACCTGGTATAATCACCCGTATTATAAAGATCATTTAGAAAAATTAGGCTACAAAAAAGAAAAAGAATACTTAGAAAATAAGTTCAAATTTAAAAATGTTGATGCTGTGTATTATAACAGAATTAGCAATATTATTAAAAAAAGATACGAATTAAAAGCGTTAGACTTTACAAATACAAAAGACATTATGCCTTATGTAGATGAAATGTTTGAGGTTTTTAGCCAAAGCTATTCTAAACTTTCAACTTTTGTCCCTATTTCTGATGCTCAAATACAATTTTTTAAAAAGAAATATATCAGTTTTATCAATCCAGAATTTATAAAATTTGTGGTTGATAAAAATCATAAATTAATAGCATTTGCTATTGTAATGCCTTCTTTTTCTGAAGCTTTACAAAAAGCAAAAGGGAAATTATTTCCGTTCGGGATTTTTCATTTATTAAGAGCTCGTAAACATGCAAAAGATGTTACTTTTTATTTGATTGGCGTGCAACCTGAATATCAAAACAAAGGCGTAACAGCTATATTATTTAATCAATTTACAAAGACATTTACGCCAAAAGGAATTATAAATTGTATTAGAACTCCAGAATTGGAAGAGAATGAAGCCATCAATAAAATTTGGAAGGATTTTGATCCAGTTACACATAAAAGACGTAGAACTTATAAATTAGGAATTAGGAATTAGGAATTAGGAATTAGGAATTAGGAATTAGGAAAAGTTAAAAATTTTAATCACACAAAACCACAAAAAAAATCAAACCTTTGCAACTTTGCAACTTAAAAAATTAAAATGCAATTATTCTACAACAAAGACATATCAAAAGAAGATACTCAGTTTACGTTTGATAAAACAGAAAGCAGACATATTGTAAAAGTATTGCGAAAAAAAGACGGAGATATTTTACATATTACCAACGGTAAAAATGAATTATTTACTGTAAAAATAATTTTAGCAAATGACAAAAGATGTTTGGTGGAAATTGTAAAAACAGAAGTAAAACCAAAACCTTGGAGCTACAAGTTACACATCGCCATTGCACCCACAAAAAACAACGATAGATTGGAGTGGTTTTTAGAAAAAGCAACAGAAATTGGCATAGATGAAATTACTCCGATTATTTGTTCAAATTCAGAAAGAACCGTTTTAAAAACAGATCGATTAGAAAAAATTGTGCAATCTGCAATGAAACAATCTTTAAAATTTGTACTACCCAAATTGAATGAACCGATTAAGTTTTCTGATTTTATCAATCAAGAATTTGAAGGTGATTTGTTTATTGCACATTGCGAAGAATTAGATAAAAAATCGTTTGCTAAAACTATACAACCAAACACAAATGTTTTAATTCTAATTGGCCCAGAAGGCGATTTTTCTCCAATAGAAATAGAGAAAGCTTTGGCAAATAAATGTACTCCTGTAACTTTAGGAGAAAGTAGATTGCGTACAGAAACAGCTGGCGTTGTGGCTGTGCAAACTGTTGCTTTGATTAATGAATTGTGTTCGTAAAAAATTTTAGTATATTTATCATTCATAAATTGCGAGCTATGAATTTCTCCCCCAAGTCAATTTTTAATTTATTCTTATTAATTAGTGCGTTGCACGGTTTTCTATTTTGTTTTATTATTCTTTTTTCTAAAAACGGAAGAGAAAAAAGCATGATTTTCATCAATTTATTGGTGTTAACAATTTCTCTAAACAACATTCAATCTTGGATTTTAGCAAAAGATTTTTTTGTAAAATACTTCTTTTTAGATTATGTACATATTCCTTGGCATTTTTTAATTGCTCCATTTTTTTATATGTTCTTAATCAATTATTTAGAGATTGAAAAACACAGTAAAAATCTTTTAAAAATTATTCTACCCATTTTTACTTTAATAATTACGATACGCATTGGTTTTGTTTCTTTTTTTAGTGATAAAAACACAACAGATGTTGCTTTTTTATTTGAAAAATACACTTCTTTAGAAGAAATTTTTAGCTTGATTGTTTCTCTAATTATTTTTGTGTATTCTTTTCAAATTCTATCAAAAAAAGGCAAGCTATTTACCAAGGTTTTATCGTTTGATAACTTAAAATGGATTTACACCTTTTTTAAATTAGGTTTATTAACTTATGTATTTTGGATTGTTGCTTTAGCAATTACTGTAGCATTAAATTTTAAAGAATTTATTTACTCGTATTACCCTTTACGGGTTTTAACTACCGTTTTAATTTATTGGATCGGATATCAAGCAATACTTCAATTACGACTTCTTAAAGAAAGAGAGAATTTACGTAAGCAATTAAATTTTAAATCATTAATTAAAGAAGTTAATTCTAAAAATAATGATGAAAAAGAAGAAGATGAAAAATTATTGTTTGATAAAATCAATACACTTATCGATGATGAAAAACTATATACAGAACCTAAATTAAATATTGATTTTTTAGCAAATGAAGTTGATATTAATGCTTCAAAATTATCAACTATTATCAACCATTTTTCTACTAAAAATTTTAATGATTATATTAATGAGTTTAGAATTGAACTGGCAAAAAAATTGTTAATAGATGCAGATTATATAAATTATACAATTACTGCAATTGGTTTAGAATCTGGCTTCAATTCTAAATCTACTTTTTACTACACATTTAAAAAACTTACTGGCTTAACACCTACTGAATATCAGAAGTCTTTGGAAAAGTAAATTAAACTTACATTGTCATTGCTAAATGAGTTTTTCACGGTTAAGAAATCTCAAAAAAAACTACAACTACATTAGTGAGACCACTCCTATCGTCGGAATGACATTAAAGAAATAAAATGTGTCCAGAATTTCGCAAATGTGTCCAGTATTTCTTAAAACCGAGGAATTCTGGACTCTTGTTTTATAATTGTATTTTAATTTGGTTGAAAATCTAAAATTAACTAATTATGAAAAAATTAGCTTACTTATTATCAATTCTTATTCTATTTCAAAGTTGTTATTCTTATAAAACTTTTGATTTAAATAATTACGAAACAATAAAACCAAAAAAAGTAAAGATTGAATTGAAAAATGCTAAAAAATACGATGGTAAAATTATAGAATACTCTATTAACAGAATAGTATTAAAAAACACTATTAAAACTAGAATAATTTCTGTTTCTGAAATTGAAAAAATAAAAGGGAGAAAGTTTTCTTTGGCTAAAACGCTAGGATTTACCTATGGTATATTAGTATCAATATTAGTAGGTTCTTTAGCCTATTTTTTTAATGGTTTATAATACTAATAAAAACGCATAAAAATTTAGAAAAATGAGACTCAAATATCATACTTATGTGTCCAGAATTCTTTAAAACCAAATATTTATGCTAAAATTTTACATTTTTAAAGTGTTAAATATCAGTAAATTAAAGATAAATGTGTCCAGTATTTCTTAAAACCAAGAAATACTGGACTCCTAAAACTCTTAAATAACATAAATTTATAACAACCAACCTAAAACCATTTTATTATGAAACATTTCTTTTTTAAAACAGTCCTATTTCTTTTTGCTTTAATACTATTTAGTTGCGAAGGCAATAACCTAAACACAAACGAATCTACAGGAAACGACTCCTTTTCTTGCCTCGTAAATGGTAAACTTTACATACCTTCTGCTGGAACAGGCATTGGTGGTAGTGATATTAGACCGTTTTCTTGGACTTTTGAACCAGATAAAAAAGTGTTTAGCATATATACTAGAGGTGAATACAGAATTAGAATTACTTCAGTTAATACAATAATTGGTAATAATATTTTAAATGAAGAACTTGGTGATACTTTTGATTTTAGTCATTCAGGAATGATTGTAAAAAATAGTCTTATTTTTTACAATACCAAAAATAATCAAAATAATGGAACTATAACTTTTACAGAATTTACAGAAACCACAGCTATCGGTATTTTTGATTGTACTTTATACAATGATAAAGGAGATGAATTAAAAGTAACAGAAGGTAAGTTTAATTTATCTCTTGACAGTAAAAAAAATTAAAAAGCAGTAGCGCTAACTACTGCTAAATTTATTAATACTTAACACAACAAAGTTATAAAGAAAATTACTTTAAAACCTTGTCTAGAATTTCACAAATTTGTCCAGAATTCTTTAAATAGAGAAATACTGGACTCCAAAAACTTTATTTCTTAGTAACTTTAACCTACATAAACCCTAAAATATAATCTTATGAAAAATTTATTTTTAAAAACAGCACTATTTCTTTTTGCATTAACACTATTTAGTTGCGAAGGCAATAACATAAATACAAACGATTCTACAGGAAACGACACATTTTCTTGCTTCGTTAATGGAAAACTTTACACACCTTCTGCTGGAACAGGAATTAATGGTGGAGATATTAGACCTTTTGCATGGGCATATAATGACAACTCTTCAAGGATTACTTTTAATAGCGGAGGAGAATACACATTATTTATTAATATAATTAATCCAAATCAAGGAGAGAATTCTTTAAATCAAGAATTAAGAAATTCTCTTGATTTTGGTAGTACAGGAATGGTTCTTTTAAATAGTATTATTTATTACAATACTAAAAGCAATCAAGACAATGGCAGTGTAATTTTTACTGAGCTTTCTGAAACAAAAGCTGTTGGTACTTTTGAGTGTACATTATATAATGACAATGGAGATGAATTGAAGGTTACCAACGGAAAATTTAACCTGTCTTTAGACAGCAAAAAAAATTAAAAAAGCGGTTGCTACCAACAACCGCCAAAAGTTAAACATAACAAACACTAATTTATTAATATTTAACATTTCAAAATTATGAAAAAAATCACTCAAAAAAGCAGTCCAATATTCCATAAATGAGTCCAGAACTTCAAAATCTCTTAAAAAAAAATAATTACTAAAATACTGTAAATCAATACTATAAAAATAAATTAGTCCCAAATTCCTTAAATCAAGAAATACTGGACACCTAAAATTCTCAAATCACATAATTTTACAGTACAAATCTAAAACCCTTTTATTATGAAAAATCTATTTTTAAAAACAGTACTATTTCTTTTTGCACTAACGCTGTTTAATTGCGAAGGTAATAACATAAATACAAACGAATCTACAGGAAACGACTCCTTTTCCTGCCTTGTAAATGGAAAACTTTATACACCCTCAGCTGGAACAGGAATTGGAGGAGGTGATATTAGACCTTTTGCCTGGTCATATACAAATTTAGATAATCCTAATATTCCTTATTTTTTTAGTATTGGAAGTTCCGGAGAATATACTTTGTCTCTTGTAAAAGTAAATCCAATCTTAGGGAAAAATATACTTAATCAAGAACTTGACGATATTATAGATTTTTCTCATTCAGGTATGATTGTTTTAAATAATCTTATTTATTACAACACTAAAAATAGTCAAAATAATGGTACTATCGTTTTTACCGAGTTTTCAGAAACCAAAGCAGTAGGCACTTTTGAGTGTACATTATATAATGATAAAGGAGATGAATTAAAAGTAACCAATGGAAAATTTAATCTATCAATAGATAGCAAAAAGAATTAAAAAAGCGGTTGCTACCAACAACCGCCTAAAAGTTAAACATAACAAACACAAAATTTATTAATATTTAACATTTCAAAATTATGAAAATGTCATTTCGACAGAGAGACGTAGGAACGACGAGAAATCTCATTAACTCAAACTACAAACTTATTTTTAACTAGTCATAAAGAGATTCCTCCTATCGTCGGAATGACATTTGAGAAATAAAATGAGTCCAGAATTTCAAAAGCATCAAAATAATACAGTTTTTAAAGCTTTAAAAATCAGTAAACTAAAAACAAATGTGTCCGAAAATCCACAAATCAAAGAATACTGGACTCTTAAAACTTTAATTCTACGTAATTTCAACTAACAATAACCCTCAAAACAATATTATCATGAAAACAAAATTAAAAGCAACATTACTAATACTTTTAACTTTTACTTTAATAAACTGTACAAAAAGTGATGATCAAGATCAACTACCTCCTGCAACCCAAACAGGGGCGAACACTTTTGGTGCAATTGTAGATGGTAGAGCATTTACACCTGCTGATTCATACTCAACAACACCAGGGAACAACAAATTTAACGGACTTCAAGTATTAGTTGGTCAGAAGTTTTCAACTAGTAATGGAGAGGATAAATGGACTATTTTAACAGGTAATTTTAAAATAAATCCTAGTATATATATATATATATACGTCCCTACTTTAATAAACTCGAGTAACAATTCTTTTTCAATAAATACTAGTGATGGATTAAAAAACTCTAATTTAAGTCATCCCCATATATATACTTATTTTAATAATATTAATAATTTATATCTATCATATGAAAATTCAGGTTCAATAGAATTTTCTCGTTTAGATATAACTAATGGTATCTATTCTGGGACATTTAATGTAAAACTAAAAAACAAAGACAATGAAAAAGATATTATTGAAATTACAAATGGAAGATTTGACATCAATTTAAACACTGTAAACAAATAAAAAGCAGTAGCTGTAACTACTGCTTAACATATTAAATACAACAAAAACCATTTTATTAATATTTAACACACAAAGTTATGAAAAAAATTACGTTCTTCTTACTCATTCTACTAATGAGTTACCAAGTTAGATCACAAAATTACACACAAGAAATAGACAGAGTCTATCAATACTTAGATAAAACACCTATAAGCTCCAATATTTTAATAGATAGAGTCTATTCTTTTGCGAAGCTTCAAGATTTCAATCAAAATACACAAATTGACACTTCCTCTTATGTGCATTTTAAACAAGCTTGGAATGAACTGTATACAGCATCTTATGTTAAAAACTTCTCAACAGTTAACCAATTAAAAGATCAATTGTTTAGTAAAAGCTATTCCGATAATGAAGTACCTATTGGTATTATAAATACAGAGTTTCACGAACGTGACTTTGGAGAAACCCAAGCAACTGCAAAAGTAACGTATACAAACGGTTACTTTTATAATAAAACAACTATAATCCCTTTTAAAAAGAAACAAACTACCGTTATTGCTCCATTAACCTCCCACGTTATTGGTTCAATTATTTCTTTTAAAACAGATCATTTATTTAAGCTCTATAAATATGGAAAACAAATAAAGACCTTACAATTAATTACCAACGGTAGCACTTTTACACTTATTTCAAATTACAATTTAGTAAGTAGTAATTTTAGTACTAGTTATACTCTTTCAGGATTACAAAGTTTACGATTTGTAATAACATATTCTGACAATACAACTAAAACCACTTACGGAGAAGTGTATATAGAAGTGCCAACTAATTATCTTGCAAAAAGCAATGTGTCTTCTATACGATCTATTACTGCGGATGATGATTTGGCTTTTAAAGGGTATGATGAAAATGTGGCTATTAAAGGAAGAAACGAATATCGTATTTATTATAATGATGCTGGTAAAATATTAGATAAACCTCTATTTATTATAGATGGCTATGACCCTGGTGATGAAAGGAAAATTGATCCTCAATCACCTGAATATAATGATAAGAAAAAAAGTGTTATAGAGCTCATGAGTTATGACCATGATAATAATGACAATACTGAGAAAATTAGTTTAATAGACTCTTTAAATCATAAAGGATATGATGTAATTATTGTAAATCATCCAAAAACATATTTTAAGAACGGCTCTGTAACGACTCGTCAAGATTTTATAGATGGAGGTAGTGATTATATAGAACGTAATGCGTTTACTTTGATTAGTTTAATGAGACATATTAAAAGCATACAACAAGGCAATGAGAAAGCAGTAGTTATTGGTCCAAGTATGGGCGGTCTAATTTCTAGATATGCGCTGGCTTATATGGAGAAAAAATATGCAGAAACTAGTTTAGAAAAATGGAATCATAATACACGTCTTTGGGTAAGTTTTGATAGTCCACACCAAGGAGCAAATATACCAATTGCTGTACAACATGGAATAAAACAATTTGCTAGTGACTTTAGCAATGAAGGAGCACAAGAATATATTGACGAGCAATTAGATAAGCCTGCAACCAAGCAAATGTTAGTAAATCATTACACAAACAATACTAGTTTACCAGTTGGAGCACCTAACTTTAGAAACCGTTTTCAGAGTGATTTAGATCAACTAGGTATGCCGCAAAATTTACGAAAAGTAGCATTGATAAATGGAAGCATAATGGGAGCATTAAACGGTACATCATCAGCAAAATTTTTAGATATAACAGCTCGCATTCCCGTATTAAGTGCAGACATTGTTTTTGCTGACTTTTATCATGGTACCAATTTAAAATCTGGTAATGACGTGCTTACTTATTATGGTAGAGCAGAAATCAAACTTTGGTGTGTTTTAGGGTCTTGTGCAACAATTACTTTTTCACAGAGACATAGATATTCTAAACCAACAGCTAAAGGTAGTTATGATATTTCACCTGGAGGATATTTTAATGCTCAAGCCTTACTAGCTGATGAAGCTAGTGGTTCTTCTTTTCTCTCAATTTGGGGTTGGAATTTTTTTCGCACATTCTCTACAAGCGCAAATTTAATCGACCCAACTCATAGTTTTATTCCTACAAAAAGCGCCTTAGCTTATACTGGAAGTAACGTTTTAGACGAGGTAATCGGAAATAAAGACAGAGTCTGTTCAGGAGAAACTCCATTTGATAGTTATTTTGCTCCTAAAGACAATGAAGAACATATAAAACTTACTGCTGAAAATGTCGCTTGGCTAACAAAAGAGATTGAAGGTAAAGAACAGTCAAGCACTCTTTTTACCCCAAGTAATCTAACTTTAGATGGTGATCTAACAATATGCTTTAATAAAACCAATGTATATACCATAAACATTCCGTCTTGTTCTGCAACAACAACCTGGGCAGTATCTAGTGGGTTGCAAATTATTTCGCAAAGCAACAATACTATAAGCGTAGCTCCCATAAGTTCTACATTTACTGGAGCTGGCTATATTACAGCAACAATTAATGGTGTTACAAATGAGTTATTTAAAAGTGTTTGGATTGGTACTCCTCCAAATAATAATACATTGGCAATAAAAAAAATAGCAGGGTATGAAATCTATTCTCAGCAATGGACAAAATTAAAGGCATCATTCCCAGTACCTTCTGTATTGCTTATTGATAGTAATATACAGGCTCCTTTTACTTTTGAGTGGAATGTACCAAATAGTTATATCAAAACAAACTTAGATACCTCAATAATTGATGTAAAACCCTATTATAGCGGACAGATTAATATAGGAGCTAGAGCAAAAAATAGTTGCGGATGTACAAATTGGAGTTATCAATTGTTTAATGTTCTTCCAGCACCTGGTTCTGGTGGTGGCCCAATATTTCCTGTACAACAATAGCGTTATAACCAAGAAATACTGAAAAAGAAAGTGCTTACACAAACACCATATTATTGCTAGTATGGTGTTTTTTTATGTGCCCTTTTATTTCAATTCCTTATCTTGCTTCAAATTCGATTACAACTCACTTAATGAAACAACTTTTAATTTCATTTCTTTTTAGTTTTTCCCTTTTTACAAATGCACAAGAAATTGCAGTTTTAAAATACAATGGCGGCGGAGATTGGTATGCAAACCCAACTGCATTACCCAATTTAATTGAATTTACAAACACAAATAGCAACACGAAAATTAAGAAAAATCCAACTTTTGTTACGGTCGGAAATCAAGATATTTTTAAGTATCCAATCGTTTTTATGACAGGTCATGGAAACGTTTTTTTCTCAGAAGATGAAGCCAAAAACCTACACGATTATTTAATTTCTGGCGGATTTTTACATATCTCTGACAACTACGGATTGGATACATTTATCCGTAGAGAAATGAAAAAAGTTTTTCCTAGTTTGCAATTTCAAGAAATCCCTAAAAATCATCCTATTTTTAATCAAACATTTACGTTTAAAAAAGGCTTGCCGAAAATTCATGAACACGATAAGAAACGTCCACAAGGATTTGGATTGTTTTACAAAGGAAGATTAATTTGTTTTTATGATTATGAATCTGATTTAAGCGATGGTTGGGAAAATACTAGTGTACATAACGATCCGAAAGAAGTGCGAGAAAAAGCTTTAAAAATGGGTTCAAATATTATAGAATATGCATTTAAACACTAATCAAATGACCAACATAGACGACATTAAAATCCATTTTGATTCTAGCGGATTGTGGGTGTTGAATATTGCAATCGGAATTATTATGTTTGGTGTTGCATTAGGTATTACAATGGATGATTTTAAACGTTTATTTAAAAAGCCGAAAATTGTTTTTGTTGGCGTTTTATCGCAATTTATCTTATTACCAGCAGCAACTTTTTTAATAATACTAATTATAAAACCTCATCCAAGTTTTGCATTAGGAATGATGATTATTGCTGCTTGCCCTGGTGGAAATGTTTCTAATTTTTACAGTAAAATGGCTGGAGGAAATGCCGCTTTGTCTGTTAGTTTAACTGCCTTTGCTACTTTAATTAGTATTGTAATGACACCTTTTAATTTAGAGTTTTGGGGAAGTTTATACGAACCAACTGCTTCTATTTTAAAAACTGTAGAATTAAATCCGTACGACTTATTTAAACTAGTCTCCTTAATTCTTGGAATTCCATTAATATGCGGAATGTTAATCAAACATTATCATTCTGAAATGGCAAAAAAAATAGAAAAAGTGTTGAAACCGCTTTCTATGTTGGTTTTTGTAGCGTTAATTTTTGTAGCTTTTTCACAAAACTTAGACATTTTTATGAATTATATTGACTTGGTTTTATTCTTAGTAATTTTTCATAATATCTTTGCTTATATCCTTGGATATTACACTGCTAAAAGTTTTGGCTTAAGTAGAAGAAATACAATAACAATTTCCATGGAAACTGGAATTCAAAATGGTGGTTTAGGATTGTTATTAATCTTTGGTTTTTTTGAAGGTTTAGGCGGAATGGCTTTATTAGCAGCTTTTTGGGGAATTTGGGACGTTTTTTCTGGAATGGCGTTGGCAACGTATTGGGGAAGGAAGAAGTAATAGTTATCAGTTATCAGTTATCAGTTATCAGTTATCAGTTATCAGTTATCAGTTAT
>CAXBBY010000008.1:0-121597 GCA_963974245.1 uncultured Flavobacteriaceae bacterium
TTCCTGAGAAATCAGGAATCTAAACTTATTTGAAAAAGAGCGACTATTTTTTTAAGGAATTTAACAACCAATTCTTTTTAAGAATAACAAATTACTTTCTATAGATTCCTGATTTCTCAGGAATGACAAACGAATGTCTTCTCGACCGAAGTGGAGAGATCTTTCGACTTACTTTATAACTTATTTTTCTCCATTCCACTCAGCATAAAATTGTTGAAGAAATGTTTCCATAAACAGGTGACGTTCTTCAGCAATTTTTTTTGCAGTAGAAGTATTCATTTTATCTTTTAACAACAATAATTTTTCATAAAAATGATTGATTGTTGGAGCATCAGATTTTTTATATTCCTCTTTGGTCATGTTTACATTTGGGGCAATTTCTGGGTTGTATAAAGTTCTGTTTTTAAATCCACCATAATTAAAACAACGCGCAATTCCGATTGCACCAATTGCGTCTAATCGATCAGCATCTTGTATTACATCCAATTCTGGAGATGAAAATTTATCACCCAAAGACAAAGAACTTTTAAAAGAAATATACTTGATAATATTTTCTATATGAATAATCACAGAAGCTTCTACTTGCTGATTTTCTAAAAATTTTCTTGCAATTCTTGGTCCAACAGTTTCGTCTCCATCGTAAAATTTTGCATCAGCAATATCGTGTAATAAGGCGCCTAAAGAAACAATAAACTCATCAACATTTTCATCTTTAGAAATTAACAACGCATTTTTATAAACACGTTCTATGTGAAACCAATCGTGTCCGCCTTCAGCATCTTTTAAAGTTTCTTTTACAAAAGAAATTGTGTTCTCAATAATTTGTGGTTTGTTCATTTATATGGTTTTATGATAAATTTTTTATAAAAATAAAAAATCCACTTCAATTGAAATGGATTTTTATCTTGTTTCTTGACTCAAAAAGTCTTGCTCGTGTTTGAGGTTTTTCTTCCCTTCGGGAAGATGCCAAAGGCAGATGGGATTAACAAAACTCTTCGTAAGCTTGTGCTAAATTTTGAGCAATCATTTGTGCAGATCTTCCTTCAATATGATGACGTTCTAACATGTGCACTAAATTACCATCTTTAAACAATGCAATTGCTGGTGAAGATGGAGGAAAAGGGATCATGTATTCTCTTGCTTTTTGAGTAGATTCTTTTTCTACACCTGCAAAAACAGTTGTTAAATGTTGTGGAAATTTATCTGCACCTAAAGAAGCAATTGCTCCTGGTCTTGCAGTTCCTGCAGCACAACCACAAACAGAATTTACCATTACTAAAGTTGTTCCTTCTTTTGCTAAAGCTGTATCAACATCTTCAGCAGTATATAAAGCATCAAAACCTGCGTTTATCAATTCGTCGCGCATTGGTTTTACTAATTCTTCTGGGTACATAATCTATAAATTTTAAGGTACAAAGATACAGATAAAAATTAGGAAATAAAACAAACTAAAACGAACAAATTGTTAACTTTTATAGAAAGCAATTATATGTATCTTTGAAGCTTTAAAAATAATAATTGAATGGGAAATTTTACCAAATGGTTAGGAGCAGGATTAGGGTTTACGTTAGGTGGGCCGATTGGAAGTATTATTGGATTTGCAGTTGGAAGTTTTGTTGATGGATTTTCTAAAGATGATATTTTAAAAGAATTTCAAGAAAATCAATCTGGAAGAACTTCTGGAAACACACAATCTGGTGATTTTGAAATTAGTCTATTAATTTTAGCTTCGGTAGTTATAAAAGCTGATGGAAAAGTAGATCAACGAGAGTTAGATTTTGTGAGAACTCAGTTTGTAGGAATGTACGGAAAAGAACGTGCAAACCGTGCGTTTAAATTATTTAGTGGAATTATAAAAAAAGAAGTTTCTACACATCAAGTTTGTGTACAAATTCGTCAACACATGCCACATGCTTCTAGGTTACAGTTGCTACATTTTTTATTCGGAATTGCAAAATCAGATCAGTTTGTGTCGGATTCTGAAGTTGAAGAAATTAAGAAAATTGCTGGATACTTAAATATCAATCAATATGATTATGAATCTATCAAAGCGATGTTTTATGATGAATCTGATAGCGCTTATAAAATATTAGAAATCACAAAAAAATCTTCGGATGATGAGCTTAAAAAAGCTTATAGAAAAATGGTAAAAAAGTACCATCCAGATAAATTACAAGATCTAGGACCAGAACATATCAAAGGCGCAGAAGAAAAGTTTTTACAGATACAGAATGCCTATGAGAAGATTAAAAAAGAACGCGGAATTAAATAAGTAACTATTTTCAGTTATCAGTTATCAGTTATCAGTTATCAGTTATCAGTAGCAGTTTGCAGTTAGGATGCTTTTATTATTGGCACAATCACTTTACCTCTTTGCACCTTTGACTCATTACAATTTTTAACCTTTCAGAAAATCAAACTTGTAACAGATAACTTTTAGTCTTTTCAACTATCAAAAATTAGTGGAAAATCCTTAATTTCGCACTTCGAATAAAGAGCACGAAACAATGAGCGCAAAATTTGCTGAATATAAAGGACTTGACTTACCAAAAGTTGCAGACGAAATCTTAGAATCTTGGGAAAAGAATAACATCTTTGAAAAGAGTATTACTTCACGAGAAGGAAATGAACCATTTGTGTTTTTTGAAGGACCACCTTCGGCAAACGGTTTGCCAGGAGTTCACCACGTTTTAGCACGTGCTATTAAAGATATTTTTCCGCGTTATAAAACCATGAAAGGTTTTCAAGTAAAGCGTAAAGCTGGTTGGGATACTCACGGTTTACCGGTAGAATTAGGCGTAGAAAAAGAATTGGGAATTACCAAAGAAGATATCGGAACCAAAATTACCGTTGAAGAATACAACGAAGCATGCAAAAAAGCAGTAATGCGTTATACGGATATTTGGAATGATATGACCCGTAAAGTTGGTTATTGGGTAGATATGGAAGATCCATATATTACCTATAAATCAAAGTACATGGAATCTGTTTGGTGGTTGTTAAAGCAAATTTATAGCAAAAAATTGATGTACAAAGGCTACACAATTCAACCGTATTCTCCAAAAGCAGGAACAGGATTAAGTTCTCACGAATTAAATCAACCAGGAACCTATCAAGATGTTACAGACACAACTGTTGTTGCACAATTTAAAACGATAAAAAATACCTTGCCACAATTTTTACAAGTTGATGGCGATGTACACTTTTTAGCATGGACTACAACTCCTTGGACGTTGCCGAGTAATACAGCATTAACCGTTGGGTCAAAGATTGAGTATGTGTTGGTTGATACTTTTAATCAATACACATTTGAACCGATAAAAGTTGTGTTGGCTAAAAATTTAGTTGGAAAACAATTTGCAGGAAAAAAGTTTAATCAAGTTAAAGATGTAGCAGAATTAGCAAGTTATTCAAAAGAAGACAAACAAATTCCATATTTAGTTTTAAACGAATTTAGAGGAAAAGATTTAGTCGGAATTAAATACGAGCAATTATTAAAGTATGCGCTGCCTTATGAAAATTCTGAAAATGCTTTTAGAGTAATTTTAGGAGATTTTGTTACTACAGAAGACGGAACAGGAATTGTACATACAGCACCAACTTTTGGGGCAGATGATGCAATGGTTGCCAAACAAGCAACACCAGAAATTCCGCCTTTACTAGTGTTAGATGACAACGGAAACCCAGTTCCCTTAGTGGATTTACAAGGAAAATTCAGACCAGAATTAGGCGAGTTTGCTGGTAAATATGTTAAAAACGAATACTACAATGATGGCGAAGCACCAGAAAAATCTGTAGATGTAGAATTAGCCATCAAACTAAAAACAGAAAATAAAGCCTTTAAGGTTGAAAAATATGTGCACAGTTATCCAAATTGTTGGAGAACAGACAAACCTATTTTATATTATCCGTTAGATTCTTGGTTTATCAAGGTGACAGATGTAAAAGATAGAATGCATGAATTGAACGAAACGATTAACTGGAAACCGGAATCTACTGGAACAGGTCGTTTTGGAAACTGGTTAAAGAATGCGAATGATTGGAATTTATCTCGTTCACGTTTTTGGGGAATTCCGTTGCCAATTTGGAGAACAGAAGATGGTAAAGAAGAAATTATTATCGGTTCTGTAGAAGAATTAAAATCAGAAATGAAACTTGCTGTTGATGCAGGTGTTATGTCTGAGGATATTTTTGCTGAGTTTGAAATCGGAAATATGTCTGAAGAAAACTATGATAAAATCGATTTGCATAAAAATGTTGTTGATAAAATTACGTTAGTTTCTACATTAGGAAAACCAATGAAACGCGAAAGTGATTTGATTGATGTCTGGTTCGATTCAGGTTCTATGCCTTATGCACAATGGCATTATCCGTTTGAAAATAAAGAATTAATTGACAATAAAGAGTTTTATCCAGCAGATTTTATTGCAGAAGGCGTAGATCAAACAAGAGGTTGGTTTTATACGTTGCATGCAATCGGAACGATGGTTTTTGATTCTGTTGCCTATAAAAATGTGGTTTCTAACGGATTGGTTTTAGACAAAAATGGACAGAAAATGTCGAAGCGTTTAGGAAATGCAACGGATCCTTTTGAAACATTAAAAACCTACGGAGCTGATGCAACGCGTTGGTACATGATTAGCAATGCAAATCCGTGGGATAATTTAAAATTTGATTTAGAAGGAATAGCAGAAGTTTGCCGTAAATTCTTCGGAACGTTATACAACACATATTCATTTTTTACTTTGTATGCAAATATTGATCATTTCACGTATGCAGAAGCTGATGTTCCGTTAAACGAACGACCAGAAATAGATCGTTGGATTTTATCAGAATTACATTCGCTTGTAAAAAGAGTTGACGAGTTTTATGCGGATTACGAACCAACAAAAGCAATCAGAGCAATTTCTGATTTTGTACAAGAATACTTAAGTAATTGGTATGTAAGATTGTGTAGAAGACGTTTTTGGAAAGGCGATTATGAGCAAGATAAAATTTCTGCATACCAAACTTTATATACGTGTATGTTAACCGTTGCAAAATTAAGCGCTCCTGTTGCTCCATTTTTTATGGATAGATTGTACACAGATTTAATTAATGCAACTCAAAAAGAAACTTTTGAATCTGTACATTTAGCAGAATTCCCAACGTATGATGCATCATTTATTGATGCTTCTTTAGAACGAAAAATGGAAAACGCACAAACAATTTCTTCCTTAGTATTATCATTAAGAGCAAAAGAGAAAATTAAAGTTCGTCAACCATTACAAAAAATTATGATTCCGGTATTGGATGCACAACAGAAAGAAGAAATTGAAGCAGTTTCTGATTTGATAAAACACGAAGTAAACGTAAAGGAAATAGAGCTATTAGATGATGCTTCAGGGATTTTAGTGAAGCAAGTTAAACCCAATTTTAAAACATTGGGACCAAAGTTTGGACGCGATATGAAATCTATTTCTAATGCAATTCAAAACTTTAGTCAAGGCGATATCATTAAAATAGAAAAAGATGGAAATCTTTCTATTAATATTGACGAAAAAACCATAAATTTGGATATCTCAGATGTAGAAATTTCATCTAAAGATATTGAAGGATGGTTGGTTGCAAATGCACACAACTTAACAGTTGCTTTAGATGTTACAATTTCTGAAGAATTACGTAAAGAAGGAATCGCAAGAGAATTGGTTAATAGGATTCAAAACTTACGTAAAGATTCTGGTCTAGAAGTAACAGATAAAATTAAGTTGACAATTTTAAATTTTGAAAACTTACAAACTTCTGTTGAAGAAAATAAAGCGTATATTATGAGTGAAACATTAACCAAAGAATTGGTTTTTGTAGATTCATTAAATGATGGTACAGAAATTGAATTCGACAACATCAAAAGTAGAATATTAATTAATAAAATGTAAGAGTTATGTCAAACAACATCGTTAGATATTCAGATGAAGACTTACAAGAGTTTAAAGAAATTATTGAGAAAAAAATAGCAAGAGCTAAAGAAGATTTAGCTTTGTTAGAAAGTGCATATAAAAATAACGCCGATAACGGAACAGATGATACTTCGCCGTCGTTTAAATCTTTTGATGAAGGCGCAGATACAATGGCTAAAGAAGCAAATGTGCAATTGGCAATTCGTCAAGAAAAATTTATCAGAGATTTAAATAATGCATTACTTCGTATAGAAAATAAAACATACGGAGTTTGTAGAGTTACTGGTAAATTAATTCAGAAAGAGCGCTTAAAATTAGTTCCTCATGCTACACTTAGCATAGAAGCTAAAAGAAAACAATAACAAAAAAAGCTTCCAATTTGGGAGCTTTTTTTAAGCACAATTATATACATGTCCAAAAAATCCATCGCAATTATAACCATTTTTTTAGCATTACTAATAGATCAAGTAAGTAAAATTTATATAAAAACGCATTTCGAAATACAAGAAAGTATTCATGTATTTGATTGGTTTAGAATTCATTTTACCGAAAATAACGGAATGGCTTGGGGATTTGAATTTGGAGGTAAAGCAGGGAAATTATTTTTAACATTATTTAGAGTAGTTGCTGTAGTTGGAATTATTTATTGGTTGCGAAACACCATTAAACGAAATGCCCCAACAATTGTTGTTTTAGCAATAGCTTTAGTACTTTCTGGAGCTTTCGGAAATATTATTGATTCTGTTTTTTATGGAATAATTTTTGACGCTCCAGCTCATGGTACAGCAACACTTTTTGCAGAAAATACGTATGGAGAATTATTTCACGGAAGAGTAGTAGATATGTTGTATTTTCCTATTTATGAAGGTGAAAATTTTACCTTTTTCAATGCTATTTTTAACGGGGCAGATTCTTTTATTACTATTGGTGTAATTTTACTATTTCTATTTAACAAGCAAGCGTTTCCGCCAGAAAAAGAGAAAAATACCGAGGTGCTATAAATCTATTGCAAGTTCAATTAATTTATTTTGAATTCCGTAAATAACCAAACCAGCAACATTTTTAGATGCTGTTTTTAGTAATAAACTATTGCGATGTCCCTCAACAGTTCTTGGGCTAATACATAGTTTATCAGCAATTTCTCCAGTAGTTAATTGTGCACAGATTAATTCTAAAACTCCAAGCTCTCTTTTAGTAAGTAGTTTTTTATCTAAATCATTTTTTATCTTTTTGCCGCTAGAAGAAAGTAAATTTTCATGAATGGTCTTAATTACTTTGTCATTGTAATAAAAACCGATGTTAAAGACTTCATTAATTGTGTGAATTACTACTTTTGGACTTGTGTTTTTTAATAAATATGATGATGCTCCAACATCAATCATATTGGTAATAAAAGATTTTCCATCATAACTTGTAAGAGCAATAATTTTTATTGAAGGATATTTTTTATGAATTATTTTAGTCGTTTCTATACCGTTTAGCACAGGCATTTTTAGATCCATTAAAATAATATCTGGTAAATTTTTAGGGTTAATAGCGTCAATTAGTTCTTGACCATTTTCAGCTTCAAAATGAATTTCAAAATTCATTTCTCTTTGTAAGAGAAATGAAATGCCTTTTCTAAAAAGTTCTTCGTCATCTGCTAAAGCGATTTTTATCTTTTGTGTCATAATCTTAGAGGATTAAATGTGTATTATAAAAGTTGCGCCACTTTTCTCTTTGTTGCTAATTTTTAATGTTCCGTTTAGTAATTCAACTCTGCTTTCTATGTTTTTTAGACCCAAGCCTTTTTTAATTTGAGCTTGTTTTAAATCAAAACCAATTCCGTCATCCGAATAATTTAAATCTAATTTAGAGTTCTTGTTTTCAAGGACTAAGTTAATATTTTTTGCTTTGCCGTGTCTAATAGAGTTGTTAATAAGTTCTTGTAAAATTCTAAAAAGGTGTAGTTCTTGGTCTTTATTTAAATAATTTTCTGGGTATTTTAATTGATATGTAACTACTACTTTTCTACTTGTGTTAAAATCATCAACCAGTTCTTCAATTGCAGATTGTAACCCAAATTTATCGAGAATTGGAGGCAGTAAATCATGGGCAATTTTACGAGCACTTTGTAGCGTTCTGTTTGTGATATCTATATTGCTTTTGGTAACTTCTGAATATTCTTTAGCAGATAAACCTCCATCTAATAACAAATTAGAATTAAGGTGTATAACATTTAATTTAGAGCTAATATCATCATGCAGGTCTTGGGCTATTCGTTTTCTTTCGTTTTCTTGAGTAAGGATGGTTGCATGAATTAATTCTTTTTGATGCTCAATTTCTGCAGATTTTTTTTCAAGCTCTTTTTCAACAATTTTTTTACGTGAAATGAAGAAAAAGAAAAATAGTCCAACAGACATTAATAAAAGTAATAATACACCAATAAGAACAATAGAAATTATTTGATTCTCTTGAGAAAACAATTCCTTCATTTTTTAAATCTTTTAGGTTAAAGTAGGTTTTTTTCTAAAATGTTTATACCACTCTACAAAAATTAATATTTGATACAATATGTATAAAACTGCATTTGTGTTCCAAATTAACATCTTTGTTGAACCTTTAATATTTCCAGCGGTAAAGAGTAAAAGACTACACAAAAAATATAAAAACATACCAGAAACAATAAAAATAAACCTACTTTCTGAACCTTCAATTTTTTGAATAAAAAATAAAAAACAAAAGATAATTAATGGAATTGTAGTTGCAACAATTTCAAAAATATTAAATTTATTATAACTTGTAGGATCTACAATATAATAGACACAAAGAGTAACTAATACGATTATTATAACGCCTGAAATTATTTTTTTAAGAATTATTTTTTTTAAAATTTGCCTAAAAAATAACCCCAACAAAATAAACTTCCCAATAAAAAAATAATGGGATAAAAAAAGGTTATTTATTTTATGATCACTAAGATAACTAGAATATAATTGAAGAATTAAACTGCCAATTAGGTACAGTGTAAATATTTTTAGAGATGTTAACTTTAATCGATAATTCCTTAAAAATAAGATTGTATTTAATGCCAATAAAATATAACCAATATCAACTATTGTATCTTGTATACTCATTAAAATGAATTAACCATTTAAAGGACTACTTGGGTCGCAATAATCAGGACAAGGCTTTGTCATGTCATAAATATCATCACCAGGGGCACCTAATTCATTTGGCTTTATGGTAGAAATCATGTCTTTGTTGTTCTTGTCAACACCAACTATCATTAGCTTTTCAACATTATCGTCATTAACACCTAAATAAGCTCGTATACTTTCAACACCTTCTTCGGCAAGTACTTCTTGTAAATCAATTTTAGGAATGTTAAAAGCTCTACAACGTTGGTGTTCATTATAAGTACCTTCTTCTTTTCTCCATTTTTTTGCCCATTTTTTGGCCGTTTGTAAAGTAATTGTGTTCTTTTTTTTCATGATAATATGTATTGGGTTATTAATAATCCTAAATGTAGGAATTAATTTAACAATAGTATAAAAAAACAACAGTAAAATGGTATTTTCGTAGTATGTCTAACACATTAGAAATTCAAATAAAATCGTTGCCAAATTCTCCTGGCGTGTATCAATATTTTGATACAAACGATGTTATTATTTATGTTGGTAAAGCAAAAAATCTAAAAAAAAGAGTTGCTTCATATTTTACTAAAAATCATGAAAATGGTAAAACAAGAGTTTTAGTAAAGAAAATTGTAAGCATTAAACATATTGTTGTAGATACAGAAACAGATGCATTGTTGTTAGAAAATAATCTGATAAAAAAGTATCAACCAAAATACAATGTGATGCTAAAAGATGACAAAACTTATCCGTGGATTTGCATCAAAAAAGAACGTTTTCCAAGAATTTTTTTAACTCGAAATGTTATCAAAGATGGCTCTGAATATTTTGGTCCATACACATCTATTAGAACAGCAAAAGCGTTATTAGATTTAATAAAAGAATTGTACACATTACGAACTTGTAATTTTGATTTAAGTGAAGAAAAAATTGCTGCAAAAAAATATAAAATTTGTTTAGAGTATCATTTAGGAAATTGTAAAGCGCCTTGTGAAAACTTGCAATCAGAAGAAAATTACCAAGTAAATATTTCTGCAATTAGAAATATTGTTAAAGGAAATTTTAAAGAATCTTTAGAAAAATTTTCTGAGTTGATGCAAAGTTTTGCAACTAAAATGGAGTTTGAAGAAGCTCAAAAAATAAAAGAAAAATTAGATCAATTATCTAATTATCAAGCAAAATCTACGGTTGTAAATCCATCGATTAATAATGTAGATGTGTTTTCTGTTATTTCTGATAAAAGCTTTGGATATGTTAACTTTTTTAAAATTGCAAATGGCTCAATTATTCAGTCTCATACATCAGAAATCAAGAAAAAATTAGATGAATCTGATAAAGAATTATTAGAATTATCTATTATAGAAATCCGTCAACGTTTTAACTCACAGTCAAAAGAAATTTATGTTCCATTTGCAGTTGAAGTTGGGAGTGACATAAAAGTTACGATTCCGAAAACTGGAGATAAAAAAAGAATTGTAGAATTGTCAATAAGAAATGCGCGTTATTTTAGACAAGACCGATTTAAACAAATGAAAATTGTTGATCCAGATAGACATGCAAACAGAATTATGTCTCAAATGAAATCTGATTTACGTTTAAAAGAAGAACCAAGACATATTGAGTGTTTCGATAATTCTAACATTCAAGGAACGCATCCAGTTGCCGCTTGTGTTGTTTTTAGAAACGGCAAACCAAGTAAAAAAGAATACAGACATTACAATATTAAAACAGTTGTTGGCCCAGATGATTTTGCATCAATGGAAGAGGTGGTTTTTAGGCGCTACAAAAGGTTGTTAGCAGAGAATGAATCATTGCCTCAGTTGATAATTATTGACGGCGGAAAAGGGCAATTATCTTCTGCGCTTAAAAGCTTGGATGTTTTAGGATTAAGAGGTAAAATTGCCATTATTGGCATTGCAAAAAGATTGGAAGAAATTTATTATCCTGGAGATTCTATTCCTTTGTATTTAGATAAAAAATCGGAGAGTTTAAAAATCATTCAGTTTTTAAGAAACGAAGCACATCGCTTTGGGATTACCTTTCACAGAAATAAAAGAAGTAAAAGTGCCATTCAATCAGAATTAGAACAAATTCCTAGTATTGGTAAGCAAACCATTACAACATTATTGCGTAAATTTAAGTCGGCAAAAAGAGTAAAAGATGCAACACTAGAAGAGTTAAAATCTGAAGTTGGTAACTCAAGAGCCAAAATTGTATTCGAATATTTTAATAATAAAACAGAATGAGAAAGTTATTTTTCGTCTTTTTAATTGTTTCAGTGACTGTTTTTTCACAAAAAAAACAACCAAAAGTCGGCCTAGTTTTAAGTGGTGGTGGAGCAAAAGGATTTGCTCAGGTTGGTGTTTTAAAAGAAATAGAAAAAGCCGGAATTCAAATAGATTATATTGGTGGTACAAGCATGGGCGCAATTGTTGGAGGTTTGTACGCTGCAGGTTATAGTGCAAGTCAAATAGAAAAAATTGTTATTGATACAGATTTTTATAGTTTACTACGAGATAAAAACCCAAGAAAAGCAAAACCTTTTTTTGAAAAGGAACATGGAGAAAAATACTCACTTGAATTACCAATAGATAAAGGTAAAATTGGTTTGCCTCAAGGGGTTTCTAAAGGTCAAAATGTGTTAAGTTTCTTAACACAATTATTATCGCCAGTAGATTCTATTTCAGATTTTTCTAAATTACCTATTCCGTTTTTTTGTATTGCAACAGATGTAGAAACCGGAAATCAAGTGAAGCTTACATCGGGATTTTTGCCTTTGGCACTAAGAGCAAGTGGCTCTTTTCCAACCTTATTAAATCCAATAGAAATTGATGATAAATTATTGATTGATGGAGGAGTTGCAAATAATTTTCCGGTTGATGAAATGGAAAAAACAGGTGTAGATATTATTATTGGCGTAGATGTGCAATCTAAATTATTTAATAAAGAAAATATTAAATCGGCATTAAATGTTTTGAGTCAAATATCTAGCTATCAAATGTATAAAAGAAACCCAAAACAAATAGCAAGAACAGATGTTTATATTCATCCAGATATCTATGATTATTCTGTTGTTTCTTTTGATAAATCTTTAGAAATTTTAGCAAAAGGAACTCAAGTTGCAAAAAAGTTTTCTAAAACGTTTGACAGTATTGCAAAGCTTCAATCAATTAAAAGAAAACCAATTGATTTGGTTTATAAAGATTCTGAATTTAGTGTTGATAAAATTGACATTACAGGAAATAAAAACTACACCAGAGCGTATGTTCTGGGAAAATTAAAACTACAAGAAGGTGATAAAATCACCTATAAAAAATTGGCAACTAAAGTTAGTTATTTATCAGCTACCGATAATTTTAAGATGATTCATTTTAACGTTAAAAATACTTCTGACGGAAAAACAGTGCTATTAAATATTAAAGAAAATAAACTGAAATCTAGTTTAAGGTTAGGAGTCCATTACGATTTGGTGTACAAATCGGGTGTTTTAATTAATGTAAATAAAAAGAATATTTTATCTAAAAACGATGCCGTTTCTTTAGATTTAGTAGTTGGAGACCAACCCAGATATAGTTTACAATATTTTGTAGATAATGGTTTTTATTATAGTTACGGATTTAGTTCAAGATTTAATAGTTTTAAAACCAATGTTAAGTCAAATTCATCTGGTATTAATTTAATTAATTTACAGTATAGAGATTTTACAAATAGAGTTTACGTACAAACAACTTTCGATAGAAAGTTTGCAATAGGTTTAGGTTTGGAATATCAAAAATTAGTATCGGAAACAGAAACAATTTCTACCGCTACAAATGAACCATTTGTTTTTGATGACAGTGATTATTTTAATCTGTATTCCTATGTAAAACTAGACACTTATGATGATAAATATTATCCTAAAAAAGGTATGCTTTTAGATGCAAGATTTAAGTGGTATATGTCATCTTCAGATTACAAAAAAGATTTTATTCAGTTTTCTCAAGTAAGAGGTCAAATAGGTTTTGCAAAAACTTTTTATAAGAACTTCACTTTTCTTTTCGAGTCTGAAGCAGGTTTTACACTTGGTAAAGTAAACTCCACAACTTTCGATTTTTTATTAGGAGGATATAATAAAAACTTTATCAATAATTTTATTCCTTTTTACGGTTATGAGATTAACGCATTATCAGAACAATCATTCTTAAAATCTACATTTAATTTAAGGTTTAATGTTTCTGACAAACAATTTGTGCATTTTTTAGCCAATTATGCTAGAGTAGATAATAGTGTTTTAAAAGGAGGAAATTTATTTAATGATACAAAGTCTGGTTATGCTTTTGGGTATAGTATAAATTCAATTATTGGTCCAATTGACTTAAAGTATTCTTGGTCTCCAGACACAAATAATTATTATTGGTATTTTAATTTAGGTTTTTGGTTTTAATGTTAATTTAATGTTAATTTAATGTTACGAAAATGTTTGTTTATTGTTAAAATATATATATATTTGTGTAATTCGTTAACATTAAATACACATCTCATGAAAAAAATACTT
This sequence comes from uncultured Flavobacteriaceae bacterium, assembly GCA_963974245.1. Classification (GTDB taxonomy): domain Bacteria; phylum Bacteroidota; class Bacteroidia; order Flavobacteriales; family Flavobacteriaceae; genus Polaribacter. The sequence goes on from CAXBBY010000008.1 coordinate 13,587, forward strand.
ACCCTCGCTTTGTTTTTCACTTTTACAATTAGCAATGCACAAGAAATTGATCCAACGTATGAAAAATCTGGAGATATGGTTAAAGCAACGTATTATTATCAAGATGGCTCTGTAAAAGAACAAGGTTTTTTTAAAGATAAAAAATTAACAGGTCAATGGATTTCTTACAATCAACAAGGTGAAAAAACGATGATTGCTAATTATAAAAATGGGAAAAAAGCAGGAAAATGGTTTGCTTGGAATAAAAACACATTAAAAGAAATAACATACAATAACAATTCGGTAACGAATGTTAAAAATTGGAATCAAGAAGCTAAGTTAGCATCAAACAATAGATAAATTACGAAAATAAATGTATAAAAAAACCGCATCATTTTAAATGATGCGGTTTTTTGTTGATAAAAGTTATGCCTTACTTACTTTTTTTATAAAATTTATATTGTAAGTATTGGTAAGCATCTCTAGGTAATATATCAATCCACTTTTTGTATTTAATAAACCATTTAAATCGGATAGAAGAAACACCTTGTGTAAGGTATGCGGCTACAAATGGATGTGCGTTAAGCGTAATCTTTTTATAGTTTTTTCCGCTAGATATAATTCTTTCTAACTCAATCTCAATCTTATCAATTAAAATAATTGGAGCCTCAACTTCACCGTTTATATTCGGATTTGGCTCTCTTGTTTTAATTTCTAACTCTGGTCTTACTCTTTGACGAGTTATTTGCACCAAACCAAATTTACTTGGTGGTAAAATTTTGTGTTTTGTTCTATCAAAAGACATTTCATCTTTCATATATTGATAGAGTTTTTGTCTATTTTCTGCACTTTGCATATCAATAAAATCAACCACAATAATTCCACCCATATCACGTAACTGTAATTGTCTTGCAATTTCTTTTGCAGCAATCATATTTACTTCTAAAGCGGTATCTTCTTGAGAATTTGCTTTATTAGATCTGTTTCCGCTATTTACATCTATAACATGTAATGCTTCGGTATGTTCAATTACCAAATACGCACCTTTGCTCATAGATACTGTTTTACCAAAAGAAGTTTTTATTTGACGTTCTATGCCATACTTCTCAAATATTGGAGTTTTTGATTTGTGTTGATGTACAATATTTACCTTTTCTGGATAAATTTCTTGTAAATAATCTTTAATTTCTACAACTAAAGTTTCATCATTTGTAATAATGTTTGTAAAAGAATCATTCATTACATCTCTTAAAATAGATGATGCTCTGTTTAACTCGCTCAATATTTTTGTTGGAGTATTTGTATTTGCAATGCTTTTACACATGGCTTTCCAACGATCTAAAGAGTTTTGTAAATCCCTGTCTAATTCTGCTACTTTTTTTCCTTGAGCAACAGTTCTTAATATAACACCAAAACCTTTTGGTTTTATACTTTGGGCCAATCTTTTTAAACGTTCTTTTTCTTTTGGATCTGCAATTTTTTGCGACACAGAAACTCTATTAGAAAAAGGAACTAAAACTAAAAATCTACCAGCTATAGATAGCTCAGAACTTATTCGTGGTCCTTTAGTAGAAATAGGTTCTTTTACAATTTGTACTAATGTGTTTTGCCCTGTTTTAAGGACATCGTTAATGCTTCCGTCTTTGTGTATATCTTTCTCAAAGCCGAAATTTTTTAAAGTGTATTCTTTATAATTACCTGTGCTTACTTTCTTAAGAAATTTTGATAAAGAGTTTACTTGTGCGCCTAAATCATGATAATGTAAAAAGCCATCTTTTGGATAACCAACATTTACAAAAGCAGCATTTAAGCCTGATAAAACTTTTCCTATTTTGGCAATAAAAATATCGCCTACAGAAAACTTGTTATCGTTTGTCTCTTTATTTAATTCTATAAGTTTACCATCTCTTAGTAAGGCAAAATCAATATCAGATGAACTTGAACGAATAATTAATTCTGTTTTCATTCTGAATTTGGTTTTATACTACACTTAATTGTGTAGATGGATTAAAATAATGTTACAGGGTTTTGCCTGTATGAAGTGTTTAAACTTCTTGTCAATGAACGTTGTTAAGCTTTTAAAACAAATGCAGAAAAAGTAAGCAATGCTTACTTTTTCTTATGTCTGTTTGCCCTAGCTCTTTTCTTACGTTTGTGTGTAGAGATTTTTGCTCTCTTTCTTTTTTTACCACTTGGCATAATTAAATTGTTTTTTATAAACCTTAAAAAAGGTTTAGATTAATACTTTTATTATTCTACTAATACGTTCGTTTTTACTCCTTCTGTAAAAGTTTTCGCTGGTTTAAAAGCTGGAATATTGTGTGCAGGAATTTTAATTGTTGTATTTTTAGAAATGTTTCGTCCAGTTTTTTCAGCTCTTGTTTTAATAATAAAGCTTCCAAAACCTCTTAAATATACATTATCTCCTTGCTCTAATGCGCCTTTAACCTCTGTCATAAATGCTTCAACTGTTGCTAAAACATCTGCCTTTTCAATTCCAGATTTATCCGAAATTTTTGATACGATATCTGCTTTCGTCATGTTAATATATTTGTATGTTTGTTTTTAATTTTAAGGCTGCAAATATATGATAATTAATCTATTCCAAAAACTTAATCCATTAAAATTATATGAATATTATGATGTAATTTTACTTAGCTTATTATAAAATGGAATTTTCTAACCAATTAATTTACTGGTATTTACAAAATGATAGAGATTTGCCTTGGCGAAAAATCAAAAAACCATATTTTATTTGGCTATCAGAAATAATGCTACAACAAACTAGAGTTAATCAAGGTTTGTCTTATTACAAAACGTTTATAAAAGAATTTCCTACGGTTTTTGATTTAGCAAATGCGCCTGAATCTAAAGTTTTAAAGCTTTGGCAAGGGTTGGGATATTATTCTAGAGCTAGAAATTTACATTATTCAGCAAAGTATATTGCGAACGAATTAAACGGTAAGTTTCCATCAAACTACCAAGAAATAAAAAAACTAAAAGGCGTTGGAGATTATACAGCTTCTGCAATTTCATCTATTTGTTTTGATGAACCACAAGCTGTTGTAGATGGAAATGTTTATAGAGTTCTTGCACGGTATTTCGGAATTAAAACACCAATTAATTCATCCGCAGGAATAAAAGAATTTAAAGAATTAGCACAAACATTAATTGATAAAAATCAACCAGGAACCCACAATCAGGCTATTATGGATTTTGGCGCATTGCATTGCAAACCTCAAAATCCGCTCTGCGATACCTGTATTTTTAATACTAGGTGTGTTGCTTTACAAACCAAAAAGATAAAAGAATTACCCGTTAAAGAGAAGAAAATAAAAATTAGAAAAAGATATTTTAATTATTTGGTTTTTGTTTCCGATGATAATAAAACGATATTATCAGAAAGAAAAGGAAAAGGAATTTGGCAAGGCTTGTATCAGTTTCCATTAATAGAAACAGAAAAAAGTGTATCAATAAAAGAATTACAAACCGAAAATAAAAAACTGATACAAGCAATCGAAAAATGTGTTTTATTTAACGAAAAAGAAATAATTCACAAGCTTTCTCACCAACATTTACACACCAAATTTTGGATTATTAAGAGAGATAAACTTGTTGAAAATCAGGTAGATTGGCGTACAATAGAAAAATATCCTGTACCAATATTAATTGCTAATTTTTTAAAAAACTTCAATCCCTTAAACGGATATTTTTAGTACATTTGATTCTAAATTGATTTGTTAGTTTAAATAATTTTTTAAATTGATAAAAGAAGAAAAATATAGAGAACATGGCAGGAACATTAAATAAAGTAATGCTTATTGGGCATCTAGGAGACGAAGTTAAAATGCATTATTTTGAAGGCGGAAATGCTATTGGTCGATTTTCTATTGCCACAAACGAAACTTATACAAATAAGCAAACTGGCGAAAAAATTACCAATACAGAATGGCACACTATAATTGTTAGAAATAAATTGGCAGAAATTTGCGAGAAATATTTATCTAAAGGAGATAAAATTTATTGTGAAGGAAGACTTAAAACCCGTCAATGGGAACAAGATGGTCAAAAAAGATATTCTACAGAAATTCATGTGGTTGATATGACTTTTTTAACAACTAAAAAAGAAACGGTTAAACAAGAAAATTTGCCAGAGAAAAAGTTAGCACCGAGTAAACAGGAAGAAGAAAACGACGATTTACCTTTTTAGAAAACTAAACTTTAAAACCTTGGATTCAGAACCCGCAAGTATATTTCTACTTTTAGTATTAAAATTTGATATACTAATTACCATTAACAGTTTAGTATTGGTGTTTTTATTGCTTTGCTCTGCATTAATTTCTGGATCTGAAATTGCATTTTTTTCACTTTCACAAACTAATTTAGATGAGCAAAACGAAAAAACGAAAGGAAACAGTTTGGTTGTTAAATTGTTGGCTAGACCTAAAAAATTACTAGCAACAATCTTAATTACTAACAATTTTATAAATATTCTTATTGTATTATTATTTGCTGGCTTAAGCGAATTAATTTTCGAAGACAAAGATTTGTCTGTCAATTGGTGGTTAATTTCTATTTCTAGTTACATTATAAAGTTTACTATAGAAGTAGTCTTGGTTACTTTCTTAATCTTGCTTTTTGGAGAAGTTTTGCCCAAAGTGTACGCCTCTAGAAACTCTCTGAAGTTTTCTAAAATTATGGCAAAACCAGTACATGTATTAAGTATTATATTATCAATTTTTAGTCTGCCATTAATTCGTTTAACAAGTGTTGTAGAAAAACGATTAGGAGGTAAAAATTATGACTTTTCTGTAGAAAAATTATCACAAGCATTAGAACTTACCTCAGACGGGACAACTACAAAAGAAGAGAAGAAAATTTTACAAGGAATTGTAACTTTTGGGAATACAGAGACGGTACAAATAATGAAACCTCGTATAGATATTTTTGCTATTTCTGATGAAGAAGCCTATAATGAAGTACTCGCTAAAATTGTAAAAAAAGGCTATTCTAGAAATCCAGTATATCATGAATCAATAGATAATATTATAGGTATTTTATATGCCAAAGATTTACTAGAGCATTTAGACAAAACCAATTTTGAATGGCAAAAACTATTACGCGACCCCTTTTTTGTTCCAGAAAATAAAAAGTTAGACGATTTATTAAGTGAGTTTCAAGACAAGAAAAATCATTTAGCAATTGTTGTTGATGAATATGGTGGTACAAGTGGAATTGTAACTCTTGAAGATGTTATTGAAGAAATTGTAGGTGATATAAATGATGAATTTGATGTTGACGATTTATCGTATTCTAAATTAGATGCCAACAATTATGTGTTTGATGGAAAAACAACCATAAAAGATTTTTGTAAAGTGTTAGATATAGATGATGAAGCTATTTTTGAAGAAGAAAAAGGAGAGTCTGAAACCTTAGCAGGATTCATTTTAGAGATTTCTGGGAAATTTCCTAAAAAAGGAGAGAAAATAAACTTCCATAATTTTTCGTTTACTGTTGAAGCGCTAGATAAAAAGCGAATTAAACAAGTTAAAGTAACCAGATTACATGCGTAAATTTTACATCTTTTTTTTAATAGGAATTCTTTTTTCTTCTTGCAAAGAAGATGTTTTACCAAAGCCAAAAGGCTATTTAAGTTTAAAGTATCCTGCAGTTACTTATAAAAAAGTTCTAGTAGCAAAGCCTTATAGTTTTGAAGTTTCTTCGAATGCTGAAATAATTGAGCAACCAAAATTTTGGAGCATAATAAGATACCCAAAGTTAAAAGCGACTATTGATATTACGTACAGACCTATTAAAAATAACTTAAAAGAGTTATTGATAGAATCTGAAAAACTAGTGTATAAACACGCTGTTAAAGCAGAAGAAATTACGACACAAAATTTCGAAAATTTTGATAAACGTGTTTTTGGAAGTATGCAAGAAATCTCTGGAAATGCCGCTTCTCAAATTCAGTTTCAGTTAACAGACAGCACAAACAATTTTATAAAAGGCGCTTTGTATTTTTATGCAAAACCAAATTACGATTCTATTTTACCAGCGGTTGTCTATATTAAAAACGACATTTTACGTTTAATAGAAACCTTAGAATGGGAAAAGTGATTTTTTAAGAAAAATTTTCTTAAATCTGCGTTTTCAAAAAGTTTAAAAAATAGTTCTCTTGAAAAACAGCAATTTTTTTCTTTTTTTAAAATCACATAATTTGTTGATATTCAATTAGTTTACAAATTCCGTATACCTACTTCTAGGCAGTCATATGCCTAGAAGTAGGCATACGGAAAATACCCCATTTGTAGGCATTGACAAGCACACTTTTTTAAGTGATATTTACCAAAGTATTCATTTAAATAAATAACTATGTTAAAAACAAAAAACAAAAAACAAAAAACAAAAAACTAGGCACTATTTAAAGACAGGAATTCTCCTTTTTGGAATTTCTTTATTTTTATGGAATTGTGAAAAAGAAGAAATCATTCCTCTTCAAGAGCAAGATGTTTTACAAAAAGAACGAATTTCTAAAAGCATTACATTTGAGAGTTTAGAGAACACATCTGTTTACAAGTATTTTAATAAAAAATTACAACTCGGTTTAAAAACGGATAAAAAACTCAATTACTTTCAAAAAGGAACTGAAAGCAATTCTAGTGATATTACCATCATTACTCAAAAGGTAAATCAAGTTATTAAAAATGGCGCTCAAACCTATTCGATGTTTATTAAATATAAAGAAGAGCAGGAAAATACGTATTATAATTTAGTTTTGTATAAAAAAGACAATCAATATCGCATCTATACATTAAAAATAGAAACTTCAAAAAAGCTATACGGTAAAGGAACTGCTGCCTCAGAAGAAATATTGATATCAGTAAAACCAGGGATGATTCCTCTAGATGGTTGGGTTGATTCTGGAGATGATTCTACAACTGGAGGAGGAGATTATGAGTACCAATGTAGAGTAATGGGTGTTGAAGTAGATGTTTTTTGTACAGGAGCAGGAACCCATACACAAAACGATCTTAATTGTGACTGTGAAAAAACTATCTTTACTTGTAAAAGAGGATATACACAATATAAGATAAAAGAGATTTGTGAGTATGTTTGGGTAGGAGAAGGAGATGCTCCAAATAATTCTGGAAATACTGGTACAGGAAATACTGGTAATGGAGGAGGAACGGGTACATCTGATACAGGTAACCCTATTGATGTAAAAGCTGTGAATCCTAATGATGTTATACCAGAAGGGGTATTGCAAACTATTATAGATTGTGTTACCCCTAACCAATCTCAAACAGATTGGTTAAATAATGAACTCGCTAATAATTCTACTAATATTGTTAGTATCTGGAATTACATTAATGAAAATGGTTGTGAAGAAGCTAAAAAAGTAATCTCAGAAAGTATTGAAGAAAATATTGTTAGCGGTGAAGAATTTGAAGAAATTTTTAAACGTAAAAAAGGATGTCAAAAACTAAAAAAATTAGTGAATGACAACCCAAATACCAATATTAAAACTCACTTACAGAATTTACAACCAATGATATCTGAAACTGGAGAATATGGCTCAGAGTTCACTTTGGACACTTCAAACAATTATAATGCTAGTTCTGTTCCACCAAGTAGTGGTAATAGTTTGCCTTTTAATTTAAGGCCTGAATTATACGCACTTGCACACACTCATCCTTTATCAGGTTTTTCAATGTTTTCTTTTAAAGATGTGTTTTTACTTTACGGAATATACCGAAAAGCAAGGAGTGATTTAAAAAATAAAGCACTTGTATTTATGGTTTCTAAAGAAACCGCTACATCTGTACCTCAAACATATGTTATTACTATTAATAACTTCAATACCTTTTACAGTAAATTAACTACTGAACTTAATAATATTCAAAATTCAGATGGAAACTCAAATGAAACATTAACACCACAAAAAAGAGTTGAATTATTAGTTAAAAGTTATGTGGAAGAGGAACGTATTTCAGCAAATAGAGAATTAACTTTTTTAAACTTTTTTAGTTCTTATGGCATTTCTATGTATAAGGCAAATGATACAAATATTAGTGGTTGGTCACAATTGGTATCTAACTCAAATTCTACATCAGTAGCAACAAAACCCTGTAACTAATTTAAAACAAATCAAAATGAAACATATATATATATTAATCGGAATTTTAATAACAATAAGCTGTAAAGCTCAATCTCCTATCATAGATATTGAAAATTATACATTTAGTAAAAGCCAAGAAAATGCTTACTACAAAGACATCAATAATTATTTTAATGATTTTGAAGGAACTTGGTTATATACAAACGGAACTACCACCTTTAAAATAATTTTAAAAAAGAGAGTAATGAGATATACTGGTAAATTTTATAAAGATGAAGTAACAGGAGAATATCAATATATAGAAAATGGAGTAGAAAAAATAAATACTTTACCCAATTTAAATCAATCTGGAGGATCTAGCCTATGGCATTCATCATTACTAAAAAACTCATATAAACCTAAATGTAATAACTGCTACCCAAACGAACGTAGGTTAAGTTTGATTTTTTCTGATTCCGCAAGAGATTTAACAGGTGATTTTACCTTTAAAAAAACAACTATAAATGGACAACCTGCTTTAAAGGGCTATTTGTGGGGAAATGGAACATTAATTAGAGATTTGTTTTCAGATAGTTTGTCGCCTTATAATAAACTTACTGTACCAACTGGCACTTATATATTTATAAAACAATAAAATACAACCCATACATATATAAAAAATAGCAGAAAAGTGTCACGCCTTGGCGTGGTGCTTTTCTGTTGTTTTTGTTTTAATCTAAAACCATAACAAGATTTTTTCAAAAACTACTATAACGCAGCTTTTCAAATTACGATTCTATTTTACCAGCGGTAGCCTATATTAAAAAAAACATTTTACGTTTAATAGAAACGTTAGAGTGGGAGAAGTAGGTAAAAATTAAGCTTTCATTTTTCTACTCTGTAACCACAAATAAAATTGCAATCCAAATAAAACAGCACCAGCTAATAAATGAGTTGCTTGTGTTCCCATCGGAAATTCTGCATAGTACATTAAAATACCAGTTATAGTTTCTAAAAAGAGTAAAAACACAACCCAGTTTACCAATTTATACCCTAAATTTTTTAGCTGATTTAAATAAAATAAGCCAAGATTTATCAATACAATGGCTATAGAAAATGACCTGTGAAAGTAAAATTTAAAACTCGGGTTTAGCAAACTATAATTTTTATTTTCGAAACCAAATAATTTTACCTGTTCATCAATAAATTGCCGAACTTGAGTTCCTAACGCAATTTGTATCAAACTAAAAACAGCAGAAATAATGACTAGTTTACTGAATAGAGAATTATAAATATACTTTTTATTCTCTTGAGCTGAGTCGAAAAATCTATTTGAAGTAATAAATTGCAATCGTAATAAAAGCGCAATAATTATCAAACCACCAACCATGTGAATGGTAATAATCGTTGGTTTTAAATTAGAATCAACCACTGTTTTACCTAACCAAGCTTCTACCAACATTAAGAAAAAAGCTAAAAAAGCTAAAAGTGTAATTTCTTTATTTTCTTTTCTGTATTTAAATGCCGAAACGATTAACAATAAAAAGAAAATTCCGGCAACGGCAGAAGATAATCGATTGATATACTCTGTCCAAGTATGGTATTTATTAAACGTTGCATAATTGTGTTTGGTGTATTTTTCCCAGTTATTGGCGGCAAAAGTTAAGTAGGTTTTTACATCTTTTTGAGCAACGTATAAAGTTTCACCTTTAATAATAATCATTCCTTTTTTGTAATCTGTATTTGGTTGCCAAGTAATTTGTTTTTCAGAAGTTGGCGGAATGTAATAACCGAAACATTTTGGCCAATCTGGGCAACCCATTCCAGAGCCAGTCATTCTTACAACAGAACCGGCTAAAAAAATAATATATACAGAAATTAAAGAAAGTTTTACAAATAAAGGAAGTCGTTTTTTCACGTTATTTATTTTCTAAGGTATTAAAATAATCAATTTGTTTAAAGCTTTTTATAGAGTATAAATATCCTCCAGCAATTCCGCTAATAAATGTAGTTATATTTTCTAAAGAAATGGCGCTTGCATCAAATTCTATTAATCTTAAACTATCTTTAAAAATTACATTTACAGAGGCTGTCTAATAATGTTACAAATTTATCAATTAATTATTTTATATCGGCAGAATTAAACGATTTTTGTAGAAGATAAATAGTTGGTAAATAGATGGGTTCTAAGAATCAAAAATGGTTTTATTTAAGCATTCTTGCAGTGGTTTGGGGAAGTTCTTTTATCCTAATGAAAAAAGCATTGATTGGCTTAACGCCAATTCAATTAGGAGCATTACGAATCTTAATTGCGGGCATCTTTTTATTGTTGATTGGATTTAAAAGTATCAAGAAAATTCAAAGAAAACATTGGAAACACATTGTTTCAACAGCAATTTTAGGAACCTTTATCCCTGTGTTTTTATTTGCGTTTGCTGTTAGCGGAATTGATAGTTCTATTGCATCAATCTTAAACTCTTTAACACCTTTTAATACCTTTATTTTTGGAGCTTTGGTCTTTGGATTTACGTTTAAAAAACAACAATTAATCGGGGTTTTTATTGGATTAATAGGAACGGTAATCCTTATTTTAAAAGGCGCAGATTTAAATCCAAATCAGAATTATTGGTTTTCAATTTTAATTATTATTGCATCAATTGGTTATGCGTTTAATGTAAATATTGTAAAAAAACATTTGCATGATATTAGCGCATTAAGTATTGTTGCAGGTAATTTTTTATTGTTGATTATTCCTGCATTGTTAGTTTTATCGATGACAGATTTCTTTTCTGCTTTTGAGATGAATCAAAAAACAATGAGTTCTTTAGGATACATTACCATTTTAGCGATTGTTGGTACCGGTTTAGCAAAAGTTTTATATAATAAAATGGTGCATTTATCTACACCAATATTTGCTTCATCTGTAACCTATTTAATTCCTATTGTTGCAGTTTTCTGGGGGATTTTAGATGGAGAAAAGTTAAATTTTATGCAGTTTTTTGCTGCATTTATTATTTTAATTGGTGTGTATTTAGTTAATAAGAAGAAATAAATAAAAAGTAACTGTCTGTAAGTCTTAAAACTACTACTAAAATTCGTTCAATTTTGTTATTGCACAGTTAAGAATAATATGTATATTTGCACCCGCATTTTCACTAAGAAAGTGTATAATTAAGTATAAATACGCAAAACAAATAGTATGTACGCAATCGTAGAGATAGCAGGGCAGCAGTTTAAAGTTGCAAAAGACCAAAAAGTTTACGTTCATCGTTTACAAGGAGAAGAAGGATCAAAAATTTCTTTTGATAATGTTCTTTTAGTAGAAGATAAAGGAAATGTAACTATTGGCGCCCCAGCTATAGAAGGAGCCACAGTAACGGCTAAGATTTTAGGTCACTTAAAAGGTGATAAAGTAATCGTTTTCAAAAAGAAAAGAAGAAAAGGATACAAAAAGAAAAATGGACATCGTCAGTATTTAAGCGAAATTCAAATTGAATCTATTGCTGCATCTGGTGCTAAAAAAACAGCTAAAAAAGAAGCTGCTCCTAAAAAGGAAGCTGCTCCTAAAAAAGCTGAGGTAAAAGAATCAGCAGCAACTGTTGATTATAGTTCAATGACAGTAGCAGAATTAAAAGCAGCAGCTAAAGAAGCAGGAATTAAAGGATACACTTCTTTAAAGAAAGCAGAATTAATTGAAGCTTTAACTAAATAAATAACCAATTTTAAAACCATACAATCATGGCACATAAAAAAGGAGTAGGTAGTTCGAAGAATGGTAGAGAATCAGAATCGAAACGTTTAGGAGTTAAAATTTTTGGAGGACAAGCTGCAATTGCAGGAAACATTATTGTTCGTCAAAGAGGAACAACACACAATCCAGGAGAAAATGTATATATGGGAAAAGACCATACATTACATGCTAGAGTTGATGGAGTTGTACAATTCCAAAAGAAAAGAGACAATAAATCTTATGTTTCTGTTGAGCCTTTTGAGGTTTAAGAAACAGTAAGAAATAATATAAACTCCCAAACGTTCGTTTGGGAGTTTTTTTTTGGTTTAAAATCTCTATATTTGGTTAAGAGTTTAAAAAACCACTATGAAATATAAAAACCCCTTAATATTTTTAGTATTATTAATTAGCACACTGTCTTTTGCTCAAGTACAAAATAATCAACAAAAAGGCGTTTATAAAGTTGAAGAATTTATTTTAACTAAAAAATTAGATTCGGCATTAATTCTTTTAAAAGATTTAAAAACTTCTGATAGAGTTGTTAGATTAAAAAAAATTGCCTCAAAGAAGCCTCTTTCATATGCAGATTATTTTACGTTTGTAGCGCAAATAGGAAACAAACCAGGCAGAGATTATACACTGGTTACTAACTTCATCAATAAAAACATTTCTGAGCCAACAGCAAAAAAAATAAATTTAGATTATGTAAAAATTAAATGGTTGCAAGCTTCAAAACTACGAGATGAAAAAACAGTAGCTGAAGCAAATGTAGAAAATGAGAAGCTTAAAATATATATTGATAAATTTAATCCCAAAGAAAAAGAAGTTCAAAAAGCATTGGTGTATTTAAATATCCATAGAATTGTTCTTTATACGATTGAAAGGGATTTACCTAACGGAAAAAAACTAGCTTTAGAAAACTTAAAGAACTCTAGAGAGTTACAAGACACAGAATTAATTATTGCATCGTTATATCACCTTAACGACTTTATTATTTTAGAAGGAAAACTACAAGAATATATTGATATTTCTGAAGAAGGATTGGCGTTAGAAAAAACATTACCAGAAACAAGCGACTATTATTATGGTACAGTAACACAAGCTTTAGATGCCTATATTTATAAAGGAGGACATGAAAAAAGGGTTGAAGAATTGTTAGAAATTCTTTATACTGAAAATAATACAAAGCATTTAAGTTATGCTTTTTATTCAAAATACCTTGGCACTATTGATTTAAAATCATCTTTCGCAAAAAATATTTTTAATAAATTTAATGCTTCAAATTTGATTGATTTTTTGCAAAAAATAACGGTAGAAGGAGAAAAATTATTAAATCCTAATGATTTTTATCATCTACTTAGAGAGAATTCTTATACATTAGAAAAACATAAATTGTATAAAGAAGCAATTGCTTATAAAGATAAATCTATAGAATTAATCAGAACAATTTATTCTAGAGATTTAGCAAACTCTTTGTCAGACTCTAAATCTAAATATGCAATTCAAGAAAAAGAATTGGAAGTTAAACTAGAAAAAGAACGTTCTAAATTATATGGCATCATAGCTTTATTGGCGGGTTTCTTTTTGGTGATTTCTATTTTTATTCTTATCCGTATTGTAAAACAACGAAAAGAATTATCACGTAGAAATAATAAAATTAAAAAACAACGAGACGATTTAGATAAAGCATATAAAGAAAAAGAATTATTGGTAAGAGAGGTGCATCATCGAGTAAAAAACAATTTTCAAATTGTATCTAGTTTACTAGAATTACAGAGTAAAGGAATTGAAGATGAAAAGGCACTTGAACTGGCTAATGAAGGAAAAAACAGAGTAAAATCAATGGCTTTAATTCATCAAAAACTGTATCAGAACGATAGCGGTTTGGTAGATTTTGATGAATATATACGGTTATTGGTTAAAGAATTAGGCTCTTTAAATACTTCTGGAGAAAAAGTAAAAACAAAAATAGATTCAAAAAACATGTTTTTTGATGTAGATACTGCAATCCCGTTAGGTTTAATTATCAATGAAATTATTACAAATTCATACAAATATGCATTTTCTAAAGATCATAAAAATGAGTTAGAAATCTCTATTAGTAAAGAAGAAAACGAAGAATATAAATTAATTGTTAAAGACAGCGGTCCGGGTTTAGATGTTACTTACGACATTAAAAAAGCAAAAAGTTTAGGATTGCGTTTGGTAACAAGATTAGTAAAACAATTACAAGGAACCTTAATACAAACCAATGAAGATGGCGCAAAATTCGAAATTCATTTTAAAGATATTCACTCAAAGTTATTAACGGATTAAAAAAATGAATAAAGTAAAAATTTTAGTGGTTGAAGATGAAATAATTATTGCAGATCATATTTGCGATACTTTAGAAGAATTAGGATATAAGCCTTTAGAACCAGCAATAAGTTATTCTGAAGCCATTGAAACTATTGAAGCCGAAAAACCAGATATTGCTATTTTAGATGTTCAGTTAGCAGGAAAAAAAACAGGAATTGATTTAGCAAAAACTATTAAAGAAAAGTACGATTTTCCTTTTATTTTTTTAACATCAAATGCAGACGCTGCAACAGTAAATCTTGCTAAAGAAGTAATGCCACCAGCATATTTAATAAAACCATTTACAAAAGACGATCTTTTTTCGTCTATAGAAATAGCATTACATAATTTTTCTAAAAAAATTGGAGAGCTCAAAGATAATAACCTTATTATTAAAGATTCACTTTTTATTAAAGAAAAAGGGTTTTATAAAAAAGTGTTCTTTAAAGATATCTTATACATAGAAAGTTCTCACGTGTATGTTATATTATTTCTTACAAACCATCAGAAAATATTGGTTAGAATTAGTTTAACTGAAATTATAAGCAATTTAAGCACTAACTTTATTCGTATTCACAGAGGTTTTATTGTAAACATTAAACACATAAATCAAATAAATAGGAATGTAGTTATCATTGGAGAAAAGAATATTCCAATAGGTAAAAAATACCGAGATAACATCTTAAAAGTGATTGATTTAATCTAAAAACCTTCATTTAGAACAAACTTTGTTGACTTTAGAACATTTTTTTAAATAAACGTATTTTATGCTTTATCTTTAATGTATAATTTTTACAATTTGAAAAAGAATCGGGGGAAGCTATTTTAAATTATGATAAAAAATTATTAAAGAGAAAGCTATCTAGTTTTAGATAGCTTTTTCTATTTCTACAAATTACTACTTTTCTAATCCTTTCTATTTTGTACATTTACCTGTATGAAATTTATCTATAATTTGTTAATACTAATAGCAACTTTTTTACTTGCTATTATTGCCTTATTTAATAAAAAAATAAAGCTTTTTGTCGATGGCAGAAAAGAAACCTTTGATAAATTATCTACCTTAAAAAACAATCAAAATGTTCTTTGGATTCATGCAGCTTCATTAGGCGAATTTGAGCAAGGAAGACCAATTATAGAACGATTAAAAAAAGAGCAACCAAACTATAAAATTGTCTTGACTTTTTTTTCTCCATCGGGATATGAGATTCGTAAAGAGTATGAATATGCAGATGTTGTTTGTTACTTACCAATGGATTCAAGTAGCAATGTTCGTAAATTTTTAGAAATTGTAAATCCGTCGATGGCTATTTTTATAAAGTATGAATTTTGGCCAAACTATTTATTAGAACTACAAGAAAGAAACATTTCAACGATTTTAATTTCTGGAATTTTTAGAAAAAAACAAATTTTCTTTAAACCTCTAGGTGGGTTTATGAGAAAATCCTTAAAAGCATTCAATCACTTTTTTGTACAAGACCAAATTTCTAAAGATTTATTAAAAAACATCAATATAGAAAATGTAACCATTAGTGGTGATACACGTTTTGATAGAGTTTATGAGATTTTACAACAAGACAATGCTTTAGATTTTATTACCGAGTTTAAAAACAATCAATATACAGTTGTTGCAGGAAGTACTTGGAAAGAAGATGAAGAATTATTGGTAAATTATATCAATCAATCAGAAAGCGAAAAATTTATCATCGCTCCGCATAATATCAATTTGGATGCTATTCAAAAACTAAAACAATCAATTTCTAAAAAAACGGTGTTGTTTTCTGAAAAAGAAGGAAAAAATTTATCAGAATTTAATGTTTTTATTATTGACACAATCGGAATTCTAACTAAAATATATGCCGCTGCAGATGTTGCTTATGTTGGTGGCGGATTGACAAAAAACGGTGTGCATAATGTGTTAGAACCAGCAACTTTTGGCGTGCCAATTGTTATTGGCTCAGCATATAAAAAATATAAAGAAGTAGTAGATTTAGTTGCCTTAAAAGGTTGTAAAGTAATTGCAAATCAAGAAGAATTTTCAACTATTTTTACAAAGCTAAAATCAGATACTAATTATAAAACACAATTAGGTGAAATCAATAAGAGTTTCATTAAAAATAATATTGGAGCTACAGATAAAACAATAAAATATATCAACCAAAAATTAAATAATTAATGGAATTTATTTTACAACCTTGGGCTTGGTATATTGCCGGACCAATGATAGCAATTGTATTATTGCTGATGAATTATTTCGGACATGGTTTCGGAGTATCAACCAATTTAGAAACATTTTGCACAATTGGCGGAGCAGGAAAAAGCTCTGATTATTTTAAAAAAGATTGGAAAGCACAAATGTGGAGTTTATTTTTTGTGATAGGAATTATTGTAGGCGGTTATCTTTCGTCACAGTATTTAATGCAATCAGAAACGATTGTTTTAAACCCCAAAACTGTAACAGAATTATCTGAATTGGGATTTGTAAATGCCGGACAATCGTATCTTCCAGCAGAAATATTTAGTACAGAAAACATCTTTTCTTTAAAAGGACTTTCTATTTTAATTGGCGCAGGTTTTATGATTGGATTCGGATCACGTTATGCTGGAGGATGTACTTCTGGACATGCAATTACAGGATTAAGTAGTTTACAATTACCATCATTATTAGCTGTTATTGGCTTTTTTATTGGAGGTTTAATAATGACTTGGTTTTTAATTCCTTTACTATATTAACTATGAAAAACATTAGATTTTTATTTATAGGAACACTTTTCGGAATTATATTAAGCAAATCAGAAGTAGTTTCTTGGTACAGAATTTACGAAATGTTTAA
This sequence comes from uncultured Flavobacteriaceae bacterium, assembly GCA_963974245.1. Classification (GTDB taxonomy): domain Bacteria; phylum Bacteroidota; class Bacteroidia; order Flavobacteriales; family Flavobacteriaceae; genus Polaribacter. The sequence continues at coordinate 30,567 of CAXBBY010000008.1, forward strand.
GTTTCAATCATTCCATATGTTTGGAATTATTGGAAGCGCAGTTGTAATTTCAATGGTATTTATGCAACTATTTAAAAAAGGAACGATTAAAAACGTTAAGGGAGAAAATATTATCCAGAAAGAAAAGAAAAAAGGATTGATTAGAACTTTAGTTGGCGGAACCATTTTTGGGTTAGGTTGGGCGTTGGCAGGTGCTTGCCCAGGACCAATGTTTGTGTTAATTGGTCATGGAATTACAAGTATTTTTATTGTGCTTTTTGGAGCAACTTTAGGTGCTTTTGTCTATGGAGTGTTGAGTAAAAAACTACCAAATTAATTGATGAAATGAGTAAATTAACAGACAGTTTTGGACGACAAATAAATTACGTTCGGTTAGCAGTAACCGATCGTTGTAACTTGCGTTGCCAATATTGTATGCCAGCTCACGGAATCGAAATTGTGCCAAGACAAGAGTTGTTAACCTACAAAGAAATGTACCGAGTTATTCGTGTGCTTACAGAATTAGGTGTAAATAAAATTCGATTAACCGGTGGCGAACCTTTTGTGCGAAAAGATTTTGTTGGTTTTTTAGAAATGTTGTCGTTTAATGATTTGTTAGAAGACATCAATATTACTACAAATGGCGCTTTGATTTACAAGCATATTAAAACATTAGAAAAACTTAAAAAAGTAAAAAACATCAATTTAAGCATTGATAGCTTACAGGCTGATAAGTTTAACGAAATTACACGTAGAAATGCGTTTGATGCCGTTTTTAAAACAATGGAAGCGTTGGAAAAAAGCAGCATGAATTTAAAACTGAATGTTGTTGTGCAATCTGGAATTAACACGAATGAAATTACAGATTTTGTTCGGTTAACAAAAGAAAAAGATATTGCCGTTCGCTTTATAGAAGAAATGCCGTTTAATGGAAAAGGACAACGCGAAATGCAAGAATCATGGAATTACAATAAGATTTTAAATGAGATAAAATCTGAATTTGATGTTTCAGAAATTCAATCAGAAAAATCATCTACATCGCGTAATTTTTCGATAGAAAATCACAAGGGTTCTGTGGGAATTATTCCTGCATTTACGAGAACTATTTGTGGAAATTGTAATCGAATTCGGATTACATCAACAGGAACATTTAAAAACTGTCTGTTTGATGACGGTGTTTTTGACTTGAGAGATTTTATTAGAAACGGCGCGTCTAACGACGATTTAAAAGAACTCTTTTTATCGTTGGTAAAAGAAAAACCAAAAAATGGCTTTATTGCAGAAGCAAACCGTACAAAAGGAGATGTTTCTGAAAGTATGAGCACAATTGGAGGTTAATTTAATGTAAAAGTGAATTAATAAAATAATGTAACAATGTCACCTCGAGCGCAGTCGAGAGGTCTTAATTAGTATGATTTCAGTAAAAGAAGCTTTACAAACAGTTTTAAATTCAGCGCAAGATTTTGGTGTTGAAAAAATCCCGTTTATCAAATCTGTTGGTAGAATTTTAAAAGAAGACATAAAAGCAGATAGAGATTTTCCGCCATTTAATAGAGTTTCTATGGATGGGATTGCGATAGATTTTAAAGAGTTTAGTTCTCGACTGCGCTCAAACAGACATTTGCAGTTTAAAATTGAAGGAATTCAAGCAGCAGGCAGTGAACAAATCACATTACTAAATCCAGAAAATTGTATCGAAGTAATGACTGGCGCTGTGTTGCCAAATAATTGTGATACAGTTATTAGATATGAAGATGTAGAAATTAAAAATGGAATTGCTACAATTACAATTGATGTAATTAATGATGGGCAAAACATTCATATAAAGGGAAAAGATGGAAAAGTTGGAGATTTATTAATCCTACAAAACACCATCATTTCTGCTGCAGAAATTGGAGTTTTAGCAACGGTTGGAAAATCAACTGTAAAAGTCGCAAAACAACCCAAAGTGATGATCGTTTCAACGGGTGATGAACTGGTTGGCGTTGATGAAACTCCGTTAGCACATCAAATTAGAAGAAGCAATGTTTTTACGTTGGTTTCTTTATTAGAAAAATTGCATATTCCTTCAGAAACGGCACATCTTACAGATGACAAACCAATGCTGAGAGAAAAGATAAGAACTTATTTATCAACTTATGATGTATTGCTTTTTAGCGGAGCTGTAAGCAAAGGGAAATTCGATTTTTTACCAGAAGTTTTTGAAGAATTGGGTGTTGAAAAACTATTTCATAAAGTTGCTCAAAGACCAGGGAAACCATTTTGGTTTGGTCGCGCAGCGACTTTAAGTATTGAGCAAAATGCTGTTGGTAAAAACGGGTTAAAATATACAGATAAACGTACTGAGAATAAATACCAGAAAAAGACAATTGTCTTTGGTTTCCCAGGAAATCCGATTTCTACATTTGTTAATTGTTTGGCGTATTTTTATCCTTGGTATTATAAATCTGTTGGAGTTGATCAGCAAGAAGAAAATGCAATTTTAACTGAAGATGTTTCTTTTAAACCAAATCTTGAATACTTTTTACAAGTACAATTAAGTTATAGATTTGGACATTTAATTGCAACACCGATTAAAGGAAATGGTTCTGGAGATTTGGCAAGTTTGATAAACGCAGATGCATTTATACAATTGCCAGCAGATCAAATTGAATTTAAAAAAGGAGAGGTTTTTCCGATAGTAAACTATCGGAGTTTTTAATTTTTAATGTTTAGTTTTGAGTTAAAAACAAGTTATGAAAGAAAGTATCGTTCAAAAAAAGAGTTTTGATTTTTCCCTAAAAATGATTTCTCTTTATAAAAAACTACAAACAGAAAAAGAGTTTATAATTTCAAGGCAACTCTTAAGAAGTGGAACGTCAATAGGAGCAAATATTGAAGAAGCTTTAGCGGGACAAAGTAAAAGAGATTTTACAGCAAAAATGTCGATTTCTTCAAAAGAAGCAAGAGAAACTAAATATTGGTTGCGATTATTAAAACAAAGTGAACTAACATCAATAGATGTAAATTCCTTAATTTTGGATATTGATGAATTGATACGAATATTAACATCCATTGTTAAAACGTCTCAACAGAATCTAACTAAAAATTAAACATTTAAAACTAAAAACTATTTAAATGGATTTTACACATTTAAATTCCAAAAACAATCCTAAAATGGTAAACGTTTCTGATAAGAAAATTACCAAAAGAGCAGCTACAGCAAAAGCAGTAATGTTTTTAGGAACAGCAATTATTTCTCATTTCACAAATGATGAATTGATTACCAAAAAAGGACCCGTTTTTCAAACGGCAATTATTGCGGGAATTCAGGCAGTAAAAAAAACCTCAGAATTGATTCCGATGTGTCACCCGTTATTAATTAATGGAGTAGATATTGATATTGAAATAGTAGATAATGAAAACATCGAAGTTTTTTGTACAGTGACTATTGAAGGAAAAACTGGAGTTGAAATGGAAGCTTTAACGGGCGCAAATATTGCTTGTTTAACCATTTATGATATGTGTAAAAGCATTTCACAAAAAATGATAATTAAAGAAGTGAAACTGCTAGAAAAAACTGGAGGAAAATCGGATATTAAGAATGGCTAAACACACAAAACATACAAGTTTAACACGAAGAGAAAGCGGAAATTTTGCACCGAATGAAATTGCTATTTTAGGAGCAACATGTGGCGTAATTGCAGATTTGGTGAATCAAGTTTCTAAGGAATTGTCAAATTATAAATTGGCTTATTTTGATGCGTCTCATGCAAAATCTCTAGACACCGCTCGAGATGACAAAAATTTGTCAGAATATGTTTTTCATCACGAAGGAAATTTGCAAATAACCACTTTTGGAAACATCAACAAATTTGAGCAACGATTGCAATTTGCACAGTACGATTTTGTGTTTATTAATGGGAATCATTATGCGGGTTCAAAACAAATTATTTTTTTAGATCCAAAAAAAGAAGCATCGATTAACAAGCGAATTGATCAGATTTCTGATGTACAGTTTTTTGTAAAAATGACGAGTGAAGTTGCACCATTTCAATTATTAAAAGACAAGTTTTCGAATTGGAATGAAATTCCACAATATGAAATGATTGATGTAAAAAAAATCACAAATCATATTGCAAATATTGTTAAAGAAACAATTCCAACTATAAAAGGTTTGGTGTTGGTTGGTGGAAAAAGCACCCGAATGGGAAAAGATAAATCTCAATTAAATTATTTTGGAAAACCGCAAAAAGAAGTTGTAAAAGAATTGTTAGAAAACCAGAATTTAGAAACGTTTTATTCAGTAAAAGATTTTTCGACTTCGCTCGAAATGACATCAGAAATTTCAGACACATTTTTAAATTTAGGCCCGTTTGGCGGAATTTGTTCTGCATTTCAAAAAAACCCAAATACAGCTTGGTTGGTTTTGGCAACGGATGTTCCTTTTGTAAATGACGAGTTGATAAAACTATTATTAGAAAAAAGAAATCCATCAAAAGTTGCTACAACAATTAAAGGAAAAGGAAAGGAATTTGTAGAACCATTAATTACCATTTACGAACCAAAAGCATATCCTATTTTATTGCAATATTTAGCACAAGGATATTCGTGTCCGCGTAAAATGTTAATCAATTCTGATGTAGAAATTGTTGAGGTTGATGATGCTTTTATCAGAAACGTAAACACGCCAGAAGAGTTTGAAGAAGCTAAAAAAGAGATTTCAGTTTTGTCATTGCGAGGAACGAAGCAATCTGTTAATTAAAATAGTGAATGTTAAATGGAGAGATTGCTTCGTTCCTCGCAATGACGCAAAAATATAAAATGAAACCTACAAAAAATCAACTTTTTAAACGTCAAATTACTTTATCAGAAATTGGTGAAACTAGACAACAAAAATTACAAAACGCTTCTGTTTTGGTTGTTGGCTGTGGCGGATTGGGAAGTCCGATTGCTGTACATTTGGCAACAAGTGGAATTGGAAAATTGCACTTGGTAGATTTTGACACAATTGCTGTTAGTAATTTACACAGACAAGTTTTTTATTCTTTAGACGACGTTGGAAAACAAAAAGCAGAAACGTTAGCAAAATTTATTGAGAAAAGAGCGCCGTTTACAGAAGTGAGTTTTTCTAATCATCCAATAACCAAATCAACTATTTTTGAGTTGATAGAGAATGCAGATATTGTTGTTGATGGAACGGATTCTTTACCAACAAAATATTTGTTAAATGATGTATGTGTCATCAAAAATAAACCGTTAGTTTATGGTTCTTTGTATAAGTTTGATGGTTATGTTGCTAGTTTTAATGTGTTGCAAAAAGACGGAAATTATTCCGCAAATTTACGAGATGCTTTTCCGAAAATGGCAACTGATGTACCAAACTGTGAAGAAGCAGGGACGTTAAATTCGATTGTAAGTTTAATTGCCGCACAACAAGTAAATGAAGTTTTAAAAATCGTTACGGGAATAGGAAAACCAATTACAAATGAATTATTAATTTATAATTCGCTAGAGAACTCACAATTAAAAATGAAACTCAAAAGTGCTGTTTCAAAAGAAGAAATTAAAGAGATATTTGAAAGAAAAACTTATTTTGACGCTGGTTGCGAAATTCAAAACCCAGATTGGTTAATTTCTGCTGAAGAACTTAAAGACTTAATAAAAACTAATAATGTCACATCGAGCGGAGTCAAGATGCATTCAAAACTAGAAATTATTGCTGTTTTAGAAAATCTACAAACACCATTTAAAGTGGATGCTATAATTCCAATTACAAAATTAAATGTTGAAAAATTTCATCCGCAGGAAAACAAAAAATACGTATTGGTTTGTCAAAAAGGAATAACAAGTTATTACGCAACAAAATTATTAAAAGAAAGATTTTCTACAGTAACTATTCTTAGTTTAGCTGGCGGAATAAATGATTATTAAATGAAAAACCCGTTACTGTTTTATCAACAAGAAAAAGAAAATTTTGAGCAGCAATTAGCAACTCTAAATAGTAAATTAAGTTCTATTCGATTTTTTAGATTTATTGTTTTTTTAAGCACTGCATTTGCAATTTACACGTTTTTTGAAAATCGAATTGTAATGATAATTTCTGCTGTTTTGGGAATTATTGTTTTTATTTGGTTAGTCTTAAAATACATTAATTTTCAAAGAAAAAAACAAATTGTTGAAGCAAGAATTGAAATAAATAGTGTTGAAATTTCAGTGCTTAATGGCAATTTTTCAAAATTAGAAAACGGAAAAGAATTTAGTAATTCAAATCATTTTTACAGTAATGATATTGATTTGTTTGGTGATGGTTCTCTCTTTCAATACATTAATAGAACCGAAACATTACAAGGAAAAAGCAACCTGGCAAAAACATTATTAGCCAATAAAATTGATGGGATTTTAGAAAGACAAAACGCCATAAAAGAACTTGACGAAAAAGTGAATTTTAGACAACATTTTTCTGCATTAGCCAGTTTAAATATTGTTAAGAAATCAACCGATTCTGTATCAAAATGGATTAAAAATTACAGCAATGTTTTTCCTGTGTATTTGAGTAAAATTCCATTATTATTTTCAGGTATTTCTTTACTAATTGTAGGCTTGATTTCTTTTGGTGTTATTCAGTTTTCAATCTTAGTCATTTGGTTTTTTATTGGTCTTTTTGTTACAGCAGGATTTATCAAAAAAACAAGTAAATTATATAAAGAAATAGATGAAATAGGGGTTATTTTTAAACAATATTATCAATTATTGCAGCAAATTGAAAATGAAAATTTCATTACTAAAAACTTAAAAGAAAAACAAGAAATTATAACATTAGAACAAAAGAAAGCATCCAATATTTTTAAGGAATTTTCTAAAATTTTAGATGCTTTTGATAACCGAAATAATGATATTATTGCTGTTGTAGGAAATGGTTTGTTTCTGATGGAAATAAAGAATGCTTGTAAAGTAGAAAAATGGATTTCTAACTACAAACATACCGTAGAAAAATGGTTTGATGTGGTTGCTTTTTTTGATGCGCAAAACTCATTAGCAAACTTTAATTTTAATCATCCAAATTATACTTTCCCTGTTTTAAATAGGGCTAAAAATATAATAAAATCAGAAAGTTTAGGACATCCTTTGTTAAATTTCGAAAAAAGAATTGACAATGATTTTACCATTGAAAAAGAACAATTTTTTATTGTAACTGGAGCAAATATGGCGGGTAAAAGCACGTTTTTAAGAACAGTTTCTTTAACAATTGTGATGGCAAATATTGGATTGCCAGTTTGTGCAAAAAAAATGGAGTATAATCCAATAAAGTTAATTACAAGTATGCGAACTTCTGATTCTTTAGCCGAAGAGGAATCGTATTTTTACGCTGAATTAAAGCGATTAAAATTTATTGTTGATAAAATTGCATCAGAAGAGTATTTTATTATTTTAGATGAAATTTTAAAAGGAACAAACAGTAAAGACAAAGCAATTGGCTCTAAAAAGTTTGTAGAAAAATTAAGCAATTCAAATTCTACCGGAATTATTGCAACACATGATGTAAGTTTATGTGTTCTGGAAGATGAGTTTAAAAATATAGAAAACTACTTTTTCGATGCTGAAATAAACGAAGATGAATTGTATTTTGACTACACCTTAAAAAAAGGGATTTGTAAAAACATGAATGCTTCTTTTTTGTTGAAGAAAATGGAAATTATCTAGTTTTGATTAAAGACTAAGGATGTGCATTTACCCAAACCTCTCCATCAGAAAAATGTTCTTTTTTCCAGATAGGAACTGTTTCTTTTAACATATCTATTGCAAATTGACACGCATCAAAAGCTGCATTTCTATGTTTTGCAGAAGCGGTAATAATTACAGGAATGTCACCAATTTGCAATATGCCTTTTGCATGATGAATGGCAATTTTTACAATCGAAAATTTTTCTAAAGCAATGTCTGCAATTTTTTGCATTTCTTTAATTGCCATTGGCTTGTAAGTAGAAAAATCTAATTGTGTTACTTCTTTTCCTTTCGTGTCGTTTCTTACGGTTCCAACAAAAGCAGAAATTCCGCCACAAGAAGCATCTACGACAAAATTGTAGCATTCTTGTAAATCTAATTTTTCTGAAGTAATTTTTATTGATGTTTTGCTCATATCTGTTACAAAAATAGGAAATCAAAATGTATATTTGCAGTCAAATTTTGTCTTTGCGAGAAATTGATAAAATTTCGTGGCAATCCCTTGAAAGATTGCTTCACTTTGTTTGCAATGACGGTTTTTTAATTTATTTTAAAAAAATGAAAAATACATTTAGAATTGTTAGTTATTTAGAAGGGATTTCATATATATTATTATTATTTATTGCAACTCCTGTAAAATATTTTGTCGGTGATGAAAGCTATGTAAAAATGCTAGGAATGCCACACGGAATTCTATTTATGGTGTATGTTATTTTAGCATTTATGTTAAAATCGGATGAAAAATGGAACAACAAAACTTTCGGAATTGTTTTGGTGGCTTCTATTTTACCTTTCGGCACTTTTTATGTTGATAAAAAATATTTACAAAACTAACCTCCACTAACTGGCGGAATAATTGCAACAACATCATTTTCATTTAATACAATTTGATCGGAAGCATATTCTTCATTGACCGCAATTGCATACGAATTGATATTTTCTAATTGCGGATATTTAGCTATAATTTCTTTTTTAAAAACAGCAACGGTACAATTTTCAGAAACCTCAAATTCTAACGAAGAAGTTTTGAGTACATCTGTTGCAATTCCGAAAAGTAAGAGTTGTATTTTCATCAATCAAATTTAGTTAAACAAACTTAAACTAAAAACAAAACCTTGTTGCTTTTGGTTGATACCTCCTTTTGATATTACATAATCAACTCGTAAAAAACGCCATTTTCCAAAACCAATATTATCCAAACCGATTGAAGCTTCAGTATAGGGTTTTCTGCCTCCAGTAAACAATCCTTTTGCGCCAGCAACAACATGAAAATTTAATCTATTTATCAACGGAATTTTTCCTAATAAAAATCCTTTAAAATTATGTTCCCCGTGAAATTCTGCAAACCTATCATTGGTACTATACGCATAATAATCTAACAAGTTAAAACGATTTGTTGTTCCGCTACTCGGAGAAATAGCTAACTTATTTCCGTTAAAATGTGCATAATCTATAAAAGAAATATTTTTTTGCTCTAAAAATAACCCTCCTTTTATGCGGTATTTTGTATTCCCTAAATTTCCTAATGAAAAATTTTGTCGCAGTTGAGTAAAGACATAATCAGAATTATTTTGACTAGAATCAGAACCAAATGTCTTGCGATATCCAACATAAATTGATGGATAACTATTATTATAAACTGTAAATTTTCTATCTGGATATGATAAGTATTTTGTTCCAAAGTTAATTGTTGTCCCAAGATTTAATGTCCAAATTTTATGCGGTGTAAAAGATGGAGAAAAATTAGCAGAGTTTTGCGGATCATTAGAAGAGTATTCTCTATTTGCAATATTTTTAGCGCTGTAACTTGTTGTGTTTACAAGTGGTTTTCTGTCAGCAAATTCTAGTGAGCCATTAAAACGAAAACCATTTGTAATTTCTCTTGAAAAAGAAATATTTGCAAATGTTTTTTCATAAATTTTCATGTAATTTCTCTCAAAATAAATAGAATTTATGGTGTTCCAAAAAGAAGAAATTGGATTTTCTCCATTAAACTGTCTTGTTGTAAATCCTCCAGAAAAACGCAATATAGGGCGGGTAATATTATTCCATTTATATCCAAAATAAAAAGTTGGTCTGGTTTTTTTATCAGAAAAACCATAATTAAAATTGGTTCCAAAATTCACCCATTTACCAGTTTCGTTTAAGGTTTTAAAATAGCTCATTCCAATCGTTGAATTCCAACCTTGAACCGTATTAAAATTTAATTCTGAAATTGGAGAATCAATGTTAAAAGACCATTTGTTGTAAGAATTTCTATAAGAATATCCTGATAAAGGAAATGCCCAAGAAAGTTTGTTGTTTTTAGTATCAATAGAATCTAAATATTTTTTAGATTTTCGAACAACTTTTATGCTGTCTTTAACCACATAATCTGTTACTTCTTCTTTTGTTAACGGAACCGGTCTTAGTATTTTCCAATACATAGAATCTTTTTTGGTTGCTTCTTTTTCGAAGGATAAAATTTCTTTTCCAAAGGTGCTATTATCAAAAGTTGGATTGAAATTGTAGTTGCTATATGCAGATGAAAATCGACCGTTTATGTTAATTCCAAAAAGACCAATTTTAAAATCGATGGTTTGAGAAATAACAACCCAAGCATTATTTTTCTCAGATTTATTAAAACTTTGTTTAAAACGCAAAACATCTACCATTGGTAAATTTACTTGCGCTCCATTTACAGAAATTTCTGTTCCGTATAAAGCCCAATCATCTTCAACAATATATAAAAAACCATCAAAAACGCGATCATTTTCTCGTTTTGGTAAAATGGCAATTTTGTTAATTAACTGCCCGTTTTTATCATAAAAAGTTCCAACTAATTTATAATTATAATAACCAAAAGCATAATTAGCAATTGGCGAAATTATTTCATTTCCAATTTCAACAGTATTTTTGTACAAGTTAAAATTTACATCTTGGGCTCTGTTAAAACTAACACCATTATCGCTTCCACTAACTTTAGACGCAACAATGTGTTCTTTAAACTTATTTGGTTTTTGGTGTGATATTTTAGAAAAAGTTTCTGATAAGTAGATAATTCCGCTTCTGGTAGAATCCAGTCCACCACCTAAATCTCCTAATGATTGACCCAAAATTTTCTTTGGAGCGTTTTTTATTTTGTACAATCCTCTTGAGTAAAAATCGGCTGTAAATTTTTGAATTCTACTTTCGTTTTTCTTTTTGTTAGCAATAACATTTCTAATAATTTTATTTGCAGGATTTTCTTTAGTATTTATATAAACTTCATTTAATGTGACTTGCTCTTCATTCAATTCTGCATTTAATTGAAATGGAAAGGAAGTAATTTTTACATCTTTTTTAACTGTTTTAAACCCTAAAAACTGAAATACTACAGTGTAATTTCCTGGTTTTTTAAGTGACAATTCATATTCGCCATCATTATTAGAAGTTGTCCCAGTAATTGTTCCATCTAAATAAATACTTACTAACGAAAGAGGGTTGTTTTTATTGTCGATAACTTTTCCTTTAATTTGAGAAGTAGCAGCAAACGATAAGAATAATATAAGTAATATAAAAGTGTTTTTCATAGATTTTCAGTTACTTTAAACAAACATATTATTTGTAAAATTAAATTACTCTTTTTTTTGTTAAAGTAGATACAATTATTTATTAAAAATAAGTTTTCTTTTTTAATAGACACCTTTAGTTTCCTTTTTGTTACTAATAACTCGGTATTTTTAATAAAAAACGATTTAAAAAAAGAGTATATTTGTTGGTTCATAGAAACAATAAAAACATGAGTGAATCTAGGAAAAGACATGAGGCTTTATTGTACCACGCAAAACCAAAGCCAGGAAAAATTGAAGTAATTCCTACTAAAAAATATGCAACACAACACGATTTATCATTAGCATATTCTCCTGGTGTTGCGGAGCCATGTTTAGAAATAGAAAAAGATCCAAATAACGCTTACAAATATACTGCAAAAGGTAATTTAGTTGCTGTAATTAGTAACGGAACAGCAGTTTTAGGTCTTGGAAATATAGGGGCATTAGCTTCGAAACCAGTAATGGAAGGAAAAGCATTGCTGTTTAAAATATTTGCCGATATCGATGTTTTTGATATTGAAGTAGATGCAACAGATGTAGATAAATTTGTAGAAACTGTAAAAGCAATTGCTCCAACTTTTGGAGGAATTAACCTTGAAGATATTAAAGCTCCAGAAGCTTTTGAAATAGAAAGAAGATTAAAAGAAGAGTTGGACATTCCTGTAATGCATGATGACCAACACGGAACTGCTATTATTTCTTCAGCAGCATTAAAAAATGCAGTAGAAATTTCTGAAAAAAAAATATCAGAAGTTTATATTGTTGTAAATGGCGCAGGTGCAGCAGCAATTTCATGTACTCGATTGTATTTAAAACTGGGAGTGAAAAGAGAGAATGTTGTCATGTGTGATAGTAAAGGCGTTATTAGAAAAGATCGAAAAAATTTAACTTCACAGAAAGAAGAATTTGCCACCTCTAAAGACGTTTATACATTAGAAGAAGCAATGCACAATGCAGATGTGTTTATTGGTTTATCTAAAGGAAATGTAGTTACTCCAGAGATGTTATTATCGATGGCAAAAAACCCAATTGTATTTGCAATGGCAAATCCGGTTCCAGAAATTGAGTACGATTTAGCCATAAAAACGAGAGAAGATATTATCATGGCCACAGGAAGATCAGATCATCCGAATCAGGTAAATAATGTACTTGGATTTCCATTTATTTTTAGAGGAGCTTTAGATGTTAGAGCAACAAAAATAAATGAAGAAATGAAAATGGCAGCAGTACTTGCTTTAGCAGATTTAGCGAAGAAAACGGTGCCAGAGCAAGTAAATATTGTCTATGATGAAATAAGTTTGTCTTTTGGTAAAGAGTACATCATTCCTAAACCTTTTGATCCACGTTTAATTTATGAAATTCCACCTGCAATTGCAAAAGCAGCAATAGATTCTGGAGTAGCATTAGAGCCAATTACAGATTGGGGAAAATATCAAGAAGAATTGATGGAGCGTTCTGGAACAGGAAGCAAAGAAATTAGATTGTTACATAACAGAGCAAAAAACAACCCTAAAAGTATTGTATTTGCTGAAGCAGATCATTTAGATGTTTTAAAAGCAGCGCAAAGAGTAAGCGATGAAAAAATTGGGAAACCTATTTTATTAGGAAGGAAAGAAGTAATTTTAGAATTAAAAGAAGAAATTGGTTTTACTGCAGACGTGCCAATTATAGATCCAAAAACAGACGAAGAAACTGAACGTAGAAATCGTTTTGGAGAAATTTATTGGAAAACACGTCAACGAAAAGGAATTACATTATTCCAAGCTCAAAAAATGATGCGAGAGCGAAATTATTTTGCGGCAATGATGGTAAATGCAGGAGAAGCAGATTCTTTAATTACAGGATATTCTAGATCGTATCCATCCGTTGTAAAACCAATGTTAGAATTGATAGAGAAAGACAACGGAATTACAAGAATTGCAGCAGCAAATTTAATGTTAACTAAACAAGGCCCCTTGTTTTTAGCAGACACAACAATTAATATCAATCCGAACGCAAAAGAATTGGCAAAAATATCTCAATTAACATATTCTTTAGCTAGAATGTTTGGAGTAAAACCAAACATTGCTATGTTATCATTTTCTAACTTTGGATCTTCAGAATCTGAAAGTGCTTTAAAAATAAGGGAAGCAGTTTCTTATATTCATAGACATTTTCCACATGTTGTTATAGATGGAGAATTACAGGCAGATTTTGCATTAAACAGAGAAATGTTGGCAAAAGAATTTCCATTTTCTAAATTAAATGGCAAAAAAGTGAATGTGCTAATTTTTCCTAATCTAGATGCAGCCAATATTACCTATAAATTGATGAAACAGGTAGATGAGGTTGAATCTGTTGGGCCAATTTTAATGGGATTAAAAAAGCCAGTACATATTTTACAATTAGGGGCTAGTGTAGATGAAATGGTAAATATGGCTGCTGTTGCCGTTGTTGATGCCCAACAAAAACAAAAAAATAATTTATAAATAACACACATGATTACACAAATTAAGGGAAGATTGGTAGAGAAAAATCCTACATATGTTGTTGTAGATTGTTCTGGTGTTGGTTATTTATTACACATTTCTTTAAATACATTTTCTTCGTTATTAGAGAGTGAAGCAATCACTTTATATACTCATCTGTCTGTAAAAGAAGATTCACATACATTATTTGGTTTTATTGATAAAACAGAACGCGAGATTTTTAGATTGTTAATTTCTGTTTCTGGTGTTGGGCCAAGCATTGCAAGAACTATGCTATCTTCTATGACATCAGAAGAAATACAACAAGCAATTGCGTCAGAAAACATTCCTTTAATCCAATCTGTAAAAGGGATTGGAGCAAAAACAGCACAACGTGTAATTATAGATTTAAAAGACAAGATTTTAAAAACCTTTGATTTAGAGACAATTTCTGTTATTAAAAACAATACAAATAAAGATGAGGCGTTATCTGCATTAGAAGTATTAGGGTTTAACAGAAAACAATCAGATAAAGTATTAAATGCAATTATTAAAGCTCAACCAGATGCTTCAGTAGAATTGTTAATTAAAGGTGCTTTAAAAAGTTTATAATTAATTTGAGAAAAAAGTATTTTCATATGTTACTATGTGTAGTTGCTATTTTAGCAACTACATCTGTTTTTTCACAAACCGTAAAAACAAAAAACGATTCTATTAAAAAAGATTCGGTTCCGATTCTTAAATACAATTTTAAAGGAAATAAAAAAGGAAGTATTTTTTTAAATGCACCAACAACCTATTCTGTTGTTTTTGATAAGAAACTAAATAAATATATTGTTGTTGAATTGTTAGATGGTTTTAAAGTTGGTAATCCAATTTTTATGTCTCCGTCTGAATATCAAAAATACCGCTTAAAAAAAGACATTAAAGAGTATTTTAAAGAAAAAAATGATGCGTTAAGCAAGAAAAAAGGAAGTGAAAAAGCACAAAGGAATTTGCTGCCAAAATACTATGTAAACTCTAAATTTTTTGAATCTATTTTTGGAGGAAACACTGTTGAGGTAATTCCTAGTGGTAGTTTAAATATTAAATTTGGAGGGATTTATCAAAATGTAGATAATCCTCAATTATCAGAAAACAACAGAAGTAGTTTTACCTTTGATTTTGATCAACAAATAAGCGCAAGTATTATTGCAAATGTTGGGAAAAGATTAAAAGTTACTGCAGATTACGACACACAATCTACATTCAGTTTTCAAAATTTAATCAAGCTAGAATATACACCAACAGAAGACGATATTATTAGAAAAATTGAAGCGGGTAACGTTTCAATGCCAATAAAAAACTCATTAATAAACGGTGCTCAAAGTTTGTTTGGTGTAAAAACAGAACTACAATTTGGGAAAACATCTGTAACGGCTGTATTTTCTCAACAAAACTCTGAAAGTAAAACGGTTACTGCAGAAGCAGGGGTTTCTATTGAGCCGTTTGAGCTAAGAGCAACAGATTATGATGATGATAGACATTTCTTTTTAGCACAATATTTTAGAGAAAACTATAAAAATTATTTAAAAAACTATCCATTAATTAGTAGCTCAATTAATATTACTAGAATAGAAGTTTGGATTACCAATAGAAATTCTAATACAGAAAATTTTAGAAGTATTGTTGCTTTAGCAGATATTGGAGAACCCAACAAACCAGATTTTGTTGGTTCTGGTGTAAACCCAACTTCGCCTTCTCAAGTTCAAGGAAAAAACATACCTTCAAATACAGCAAATAATTTAGTTAGTTTATTAGATCAATCTAGCGGAATAAGAGATATAACAACCGTAGAAAGTACGTTAAGAAATTATGGATTAAATCAAGGAACAGGCTATTCTACATTGCAAAATGCAAGAAAATTAGAAAATAATGAATATACGTTGAACCCACAATTAGGGTTTATTTCGTTAAACAGAAAGTTGTCTGACGGAGAAGTATTAGCTGTTGCATATGAATATACTGTTGTTGGTAGTACAGAAACCTCTTTTAAAGTTGGAGAATTGTCTAATGACGGAATTGTAGCTCCAAGTAATTTAGCGGTAAAATTATTACGTAGCGAAATTATTACAACAAAAAGAACAGTTGCTGGTAACGAAGAACAATTTCCTACTTGGAAATTAATGATGAAAAACGTATATCCATTAGGTGTTTTTCCGTTAACACAAGATGGTTTTAGATTCGAAATTTTATATAGAGATGATAAAACAGGAATACCGTCTAACACATTACAAAACGCCTCAACACCAGGAATAGCAAACAAAACACTACTAAATGTATTTAATTTAGATAAGTTAGATCAGAGTTCATATGCAGTTCCAAACGGAGATGGTTTTTTTGATTATGTAGAAAATATAACGGTAAATTCTAACAGAGGATTTATTATTTTTCCAGAAACAGAACCTTTTGGAGAAGACTTCTCAAACTCATTAACATCACCAACAGACAAAACCAATTACGTGTTTAATGAATTGTATATCAACACAAAATCTCAAGCAAAAAACAATTATCAGAACAAAGATAAATTTATACTTAAAGGATATGCAAAATCAGAAAATAGTGGCGGAATTCCATTAAACGCATTTAATGTTCCAAGGGGTTCTGTAAAAGTTACAGCCGGCGGAAGACAATTGGTAGAAGGAGTTGATTTTGTTGTAGATTATAATTTTGGTAGAGTACAAATTATAGATCCAGGACTACAATCTTCAGGTGTTCCAATAAATGTATCGACTGAAAATAATTCGGTTTTTAATCAACAAAGAAAAACCTTTATGGGTTTAGAAGTTGAGCATCGTTTTTCGGATGAGTTTATTTTAGGCGGAACAGTTTTAAATGTAAATGAAAAACCAATCACTCAAAAAGTTAATTTTGGTAGCGATCCTATTAACAACACTATGTTTGGGTTAAATGTAGATTACACAACTGAAATGCCCATTTTTACAAAATGGGTAAATAAAATTCCGTTTGTAGATACAGATGTTCCATCAAATATTTCTATTAGAGCAGATTTAGCATATTTACTACCAGGAACTCCGAGTGGTGTTAATGTTAATGGAGCAGCAACGACCTATGTAGATGATTTTGAAGCATCACAAATTCCGATTGATTTATTATCGCCTTTAAATTGGTTTACAGCAAGTACGCCACAAACTCAAAACTTAAATGGCGGAGCAAACGATTTAAGTTATAATGATAAAAGAGCAAAATTAGCGTGGTATTCGGTTGATCAATTATTTTATGGAAATGGTCCAAAACCAGCAAATATTGATAATATAGAATTGTCTAGAACAGAAGTTCGTCAAATAGGATATTCAGAATTATTTCCAAATACAGAGTTAGATTTAACACAAAACACCTTAGTTAGAACATTAGATTTGGCGTATTTCCCATCAGAAAGAGGAATGTATAATTTTGATACTGGTACAACCGTAAATGCAGATGGAACATTTTCTAATCCGCAAGATCGTTGGGGTGGAATTATGCGCCCATTAATTACTAATAATTTTGACCAAGCAAATGTAGAATATATTCAGTTTTGGATTAAAGATCCATATCAAGATTATTCGATTACAAACGCAGAAGGTTTGCCAACAGGAACTGACCCAAACAATACAGTAAATCAGGTAGGAGAATTGTATTTTAACTTAGGTAATATTTCTGAAGACATCTTAAAAGACAATAGAAAGATGTATGAAAACGGAATGCCAGCAGATGGATCTTCAACAAATATAACAACATCAACTTGGGGAAATGTACCAACCAATCAATCTATTTTATATGCTTTTGATATTGATGATGCCGCTAGAAAAAATCAAGATATTGGTTTAGATGGATTAAAAAATGAAGACGAATTAAATTTTTATCAATCAAAGGTTTTTGACATTAATAAGTTAAACCCGAACGATATTTCTTCGGATAACTTTCAATTTTTTAGAAGCACAAATTTTGATAATACAAATGCGTCTGTAATTACTAGGTATAAAAATTTTAATAACACAGAAGGAAATTCGCCAACAGCAAATCAATCTACAGAATCGTATCCAACATCATCAACAACATATCCAGATGTAGAGGATATTAATAAAGATCAAACCATGAATACGGTTGAAAGTTACTTTGAATATAAAGTGTCTTTAAATAAAAACGATTTGGTAAAAGGAATCAATAATATTGTTGATGAAAAAGAAACTTCTGTAACCTTAGCAGATGGTACTTCTAAAAAAACAAAATGGTATCAATTTAGAATTCCTGTTAGAAGCGGAACCCCAATAAACGGAATTACAGATTTTAATAGTATTCGGTTTATAAGAATGTTTATAACCAAATTTAAAATGCCAGTTGTGTTGCGTTTTGGTCAATTAGAATTGGTAAGAGGAGATTATAGACGTTATATAAAAACCTTGAATCCAACTGTAAACCCGCCACAAGATTTAACAAATCAAGATTTAAATAATTTTGAAGTAGGTGTTGTAAATATAGAGCAAAATGAAGGAAGGTACGTATTGCCACCAGGAATTATTAGAGAACAATTACAAGGTACAAACACCATACAACAACAAAACGAGCAATCTGTTTCTTTAAAAGTAAAAGATTTATTACAGAACCAAACTAGAGGTATTTACAAAAATATTAGCATAGATTTAAGAATGTATAAAAACTTAAAAATGTTTATACATGCAGAACCAACTGTTACCGGAAGCGTTACAGATAATGATTTGGTTGCTATAATTAGATTGGGGACTGATTTAGATGATAACTTTTATCAAATAGAAATACCATTAAAAATATCTGCTAGCGGAAGTTTAGAACCAACAAATGTGTGGCCAGAAGCAAATAATTTGAATGTTATTTTAGAAGAATTAGGGAGAATAAAATTAAAAAGAGATGGAGAAATTCCAAATTCTGGTGGAACTTTATCAATTAATAAAATATATCCATTTCCAACAAATTCACCAGTAAATGGCATGGTTTTAAGAGTAAAAGGAAATCCAACTTTAGGTGCAATTAGAACATTAATGTTAGGTGTAAAAAACACAAGTGCTATTCAGAAGAGTGCAGAAATTTGGTTTAATGAACTACGATCATCTGGATTTGATAACAAAGGCGGTTGGGCAGCTGTTATAAATGCTGATGCAAATTTTGCAGACCTAGCAGATATTTCTGTTACCGGAAGAATGCAAACAATTGGTTTTGGAAATGTAGAAGATAGAGTAAATCAAAGAAGTATAGAAGAAACAAGACAATACGATATTTCTACAAACATTAATTTAGGGAAAATGATGCCTAAAAATTGGGGCGTTCAATTACCAATGAGTTATAGTATTGGTGAAGAATTTAGAGATCCAAAATACGATCCACAATACCAAGATGTAAAATTTGCAGATGCAAAAGAGGTAAATCCAAATAGTATTAATTCTCAAGATTATACATTACGAAAAAGTATCAGTTTTAATAATGTAAAGAAAAACCGAAACCCTGAATCTACAAAAAAACCAAAACCCTACGATATAGAAAATTTTTCTGTAACGTATGCTTTTTCTGAAGAATACCGTAAAAATTATAATATTGAAAAGTATTTAAATCAAAATTTAAGAGCAGGAGCAAGTTATAATTTTACGTTTCAATCAAAATTTATTGAACCATTTAAAAAGTCCGAATTTTTTAATAAAAGTAAGCACTGGCAATTAATTAGAGATATAAATATTAATTTATTACCAAAAACCATTGGCTTAAACTCTAGGATAAATAGAAGTTATGTTCAGCAAAAATCTAGAAACTTAATATCAGGATTAAGCCCGCAACCAACATTAACACAACGTAGATTTATGTTCGATTGGGATTATACTATTGGATTTGATCTTACAAAATCGTTGAATTTAACCTTTAATGCAAACAATAGTTTTTTGTATGATAATTTTGGAAACGGAGAAGAAATAGCCATTTTTGATCAATTCTTTACTATGGGAAGACCCGATCGTTACAATCAAAAACTTATAGCAAACTATAAAATACCAATCAACAAAATCCCTTATTTAGATTTTGTTTCTGCAGAGTATGGTTATACGGCAAATTTTGACTGGAAAGCTGCCTCAAAAAGCTATGTAGATAAAATCGGAAATTTATTACAAAACTCAAACACCCATAGTTTTAATACAACATTAAACCTTTCTAAGCTTTATCAAAATACTAGCTTAAAAAAATTATTTATTAAAAACACATCAGCAGCCAAAACAAATTTAAATCAATTTCAAGCTCCACAATTGCCAAAAACAAATAATGTAAAAACAAAAAAGGCAACGCTAAAAGATAAAATAATGTTAGGTGTTTATGATTTTGTAACAGCAATTAAAACCGTAAAAATTAGTAATGCATCAAACAACGGAACTTTGTTGCCTGGTTATACAGGTAGCTCTGGTTTTTTAGGAAGAGATCAAGTAAATGGTGGTTTTGCACCAACATTAGGTTTTGTTTTTGGAAGTCAAATAGACATTAGAAATAAAGCATTTGAAAAAGGATGGTTGGTAGATAGAGCTGTAGGTTCTGAATATTATAGTAGAACGTATAGCAGAACACATTATAACAAGCTAGATTATACAGTTTCATTAAAACCTTTTAAAGATTTAACTATTGAGTTAACTGGTAATAAAATTCAAACAAATAACATTGCACAACAATTAGATGTAGAAGGAGGTGTTTTAAACACATCAACACCAATTACCGAAACCGGAAATTTTAGTACAAGTTTTTCTATGTTGTCAACAGTTTTTAAAAATTCGGATCAATTGTTCAATTCTTTTTTAGCAAATAGAACTGTTCTTTCGCAAAGGTTATCTTTAGAATCTGGCCTGCCAAACACAGCAACTGCCGCCTTTAAAGAATCAGGGCAACAAGTTTTATTGCCGGCGTTTATTGCTGCATACTCAGGAGAAAGTTCAAATTCTGTTGGATTAGGATTGTTTAAAAATATTCCAATTCCGAATTGGACGTTACGCTATAATGGGTTAATGAAAATAGGATGGTTTAAAGAAAATTTTACTAGCTTTACAGTTACAAACGGATATAAATCCTCATACACAATTTCTAATTACACCAACAATTTGCAATACGATTCAGCAGATTTAACTAAAGTAAATGCAACAGGAAATTATCAACCAAAATTATTAATTTCTTCGGCTAGTTTAATTGATGAATTTTCGCCACTTATTAAAATAGATATGAAGATGAAAAACTCATTTTCTTTTAAAGGCGAAATTAGAAAAGACAGAACACTTACCTTAAATTTTGATAATGGTACATTAACAGACATTAAAGGGACAGAATATATCTTTGGTGTTGGTTATAGATTAAAGAATGTTGCATTTAAAACACGTTTTGCTGGGAAACAACAAAATTTAAAAGGAGATATAAATATGAGAGCAGATATTTCATTAAGAGATAATTTAACAATGATTAGATCTGTAGATATAGAAAATAATCAAATAAGTGGTGGTCAAAAACTTTTATCTATTAAATTTGCAGCAGATTATAAATTAAGTAGAAATATAACAACATCATTTTATTACAATCAAACAGTATCTAAATATGCAATCTCAACCACATTTCCAAGATTATCTATTAATGCTGGGTTCAATTTAATTTATAACTTAGGCAACTAAAAATTAATCAACAAAAAATAATTACAATGAACATTCCATCAGAATTAAAGTACACAAAAGACCACGAATGGATTAAGGTAGATGGCGATACAGCTACAATTGGTATTACAGATTTTGCACAAGGAGAACTTGGCGATATTGTATATGTAGATGTAGATACTCTTGACGAAACAGTAGAAAGAGATGAGGTTTTTGGATCTGTAGAAGCTGTAAAAACAGTTTCAGATTTATTTATGCCATTAACAGGAGAAGTTATAGAGTTTAACGAAGGCTTAGAGGACGAACCAGAATTAGTAAACAAAGATTCTTACGGTAAAGGCTGGATGATAAAAGTTACAATAGCAGATGCTTCTCAAATAGATGATTTATTAGATGCGCAAGCTTATCAAGCTCTTATTAAAGGATAATATATTTTTTATTGCAATAAGTAGTGCAATAATTATTGGAATCTTGAGCTTAATACAAGTGCCAGAATCGCCAATTAAAATATCTTACTTTGATAAGGTATATCATGCAATAGCATATTTTATGTTGGCATTAACATGGTTGCTTAGTTTTCCAGAGTCAAGAAATAAAAAAAATTTAAAATATGCAATTGCTTTTGGATGTGTGTTTTATGGCATAATTATTGAAGTATTGCAAACAACTCTTACAACTTACAGAACAGCAAGTTTTTTAGATGTTGTTGCAAATACTGTTGGGGTTTTTTTAGCATTGTTAATTTTTAAGTCTATTTATAAAAAAATTAATGCTATTTAACGTTAATACTTGCATAAGTCATAAGAAATTAATTAAATTAGCGAACTATTAAAAAATATTAGGATGGAAATTAAGAAAAATCCAAAATCAAATTTAGAGAATTACTCAAAGTTGTTTATTCAGCTAGGTTTGGTTTTAGCCCTTTTTGTTACCTATGTAGCAATGGAAAACAAGACCTATGATAGAGCAGTTGATTCATTTGGTGATGCAAATATGAGTGATTTAATAGACGAAGATATTCCAATTACAGAGCGTATAGAAGAGGTAAAGCCAAAAGCACCACCACCACCAGCTCCAGAAAAAATCGAAATTGTAGAAGACGAAAAAGAAGTAGAAGAAACTGTAATTGAAACGACAGAAACTGATGAAAAGGAAGCTATTGTATTGGATGATATTGTAGAGGTAGTAGAAGACGAAGGCATTGTAGAAGATGTTCCATTTGCAATTATCGAAGAGGTTCCTGTATTTCCAGGTTGTACTGGTACAAGGAAAGAAAAAAGTGATTGCCTTAACAGTAAGATTAGAAAGCATGTAACTAGAAAATTTAATGGAGATTTAGCAGGTGAATTAGGGTTAGCTCCAGGAAAAAAGAAAATATGGGTAGTTTTTAGAATTGATAAACAAGGAAATATTACAGATATTAATGCTAGAGCTCCACATCCAAGACTTAAAGCAGAAGCAATTAGAGTAACAAAAACGTTACCTAAAATGATTCCAGGGAAACAAAGAGGAGTTCCGGTTGGAATGAAATATACGTTACCAATTTCATTTAATGTAGAATAACATTAATTGAAAATATTATAAAAAAGAGCAACCAATTTGGTTGCTCTTTTTTATTGGCATCTTTTTTGAAACTCATAGAATATAAATTAAAAACTATAAATTGTAGTCATATTTTACGACAAGATAGCGTCCTTCAAAAATAAAAGACTACGAGAGTAATTTGTCTACAAAATAATTCAACATACTTTCCAATTCATCAATATTGTCGTTATTCATAGAAATATCTGTGAGTTTAGGTAAATGCTGTGCAAAAAAACTGTGGTTATTAGTCATTTCAAATAAATTAGTAGCTAAAGCATAAGGATATTTAAAGTTTGGATTTACTTCTGAAATGATTTTTGAAACTGTTAGAACCAAATTTTTATAGCTTTTAAAAAAACCTTTGGAATTTTCATCATCAACTCCTTTAGTATGATAAACTTTCATTCCTTCAGAAATAACAATCTTTTGTAGTTTACTTTCATTTACATAATTTACTGAAGGGTTTTCTTTTGAGGCCGCTACAAACGAATGGATAATAATTTGCAATTTTCTTTTAGAGCTATCAATATTTAAAGTATTTGCATTAATAAGATAGTTTACCCATTCCCAATACCAGTTTACAAGGTATAATAATAATAAATGTTTATTTACAAAATACCTATAAATAGATGCTTCGGTAGAATTAATCTGTGTAGCTAATTTTTTAAATGTGAAATACTCAATACCAAATTCTTCAATTATTAAAATACTGTTGTTAATAATATTTCTTCCAAGGTCAGAATCTTGTGGGTCTTTTTGGTAAAGTCCCTCATTCAGAGATATTTTTATTTCTACACTCATCTATAAATAGTTTTTTAGGTAACCTTTACAATTAGTACAAATATATAAAAGTTTTATTATTTTTTATAGTAGTATTACTATCATTAATAGAAGTTTTATTATATTTGCCGAATATTAATTAAAATAAATAAAATGAAAAACAGTTTTTTTTTAAATTTAAAAAATGATTTACCAGCAAGTATTGTAGTGTTTTTTGTTGCATTACCATTGTGTCTTGGTATTGCTTTAGCAAGTGGTGCTCCATTATTTTCAGGACTAATTGCAGGAATTATTGGCGGAATAATTGTTGGAGGACTAAGTGGGTCCAAAATTGGGGTAAGTGGTCCAGCTGCTGGATTAGCAGCAATAGTTTTAACAGCTATAGGAACATTGGGTAGTTACGAAAATTTTTTAGTAGCTGTTGTTTTAGGGGGAATCATACAACTTATATTTGGGTTTTTAAAAGCAGGAGTGATAGGATATTATTTCCCTTCGTCGGTAATTAAAGGAATGCTAACAGGTATAGGAATCATCATTATTATAAAACAAATACCTCACTTTTTTGGTTATGACGCAGACGGTTCAGGAGGTTTTACTTTATTTCAAATGGAAGGAGAAAGTAATTTTTCAGAAATAATTAACTCCATAAATAATATACAACTAGGTTCGGCTTTAATAGGGGTTATTGGCTTAATTATCCTTTTATTCTGGGATAAAGTTCTATCCAAAAAAGGAAAGATATTCCAAATTATTCAAGGACCTTTAGTTGCTGTAGTGGTTAGTATACTATTTTATGTTTTTACAAAATCTAATAACACTCTGGCTATTGCTTCATCTCACTTAGTTAGTGTACCGGTACCGGATGATATATCATCATTTTTAGGACAATTTAGTTTTCCAAACTTTAGTGTAATCACTAAGCCAGAAGTATGGATTGTAGCTTTTACTATCGCTTTAGTTGCTAGTTTAGAAACTCTGTTATGTGTAGAGGCAACAGATAAATTAGATCCACACAAAAATGTGACTCCTACTAATAGGGAATTATTTGCCCAAGGAACTGGGAATATTATTTCAGGAATGATAGGAGGTTTACCTATTACACAAGTAATAGTAAGAAGTTCTGCAAACATCCAATCGGGTGGTAGAAGCAAGATGTCAGCTATAATTCACGGTTTTTTATTATTGATTTCAGTAATCATTATTCCTACATTATTAAATATGATTCCACTATCTGTTTTGGCGGCCATATTATTAATTGTGGGTTATAAATTAGCAAAACCCGCCTTATTCAAAAAAATGTATGATTTAGGGTGGAAACAATTTGTTCCGTTTACAGTTACTGTTTTTGGTATTATATTTATTGATTTGTTATACGGTATAGGTTTAGGGCTCGCTGTTGGTATTGTTGTGATATTAATAAAAAGCTATCAAAACTCTCACTTTTTACATATTGAAGATAAAAGTAATGGAAAACATAAAATAAAAATGACACTTGCTGAAGAAGTAACATTTTTTAATAAAGGAGCTATTTTAAAAGAGTTAGATAGTTTACCAAGAGAAACTTATTTAGAATTAGATGTTAGAAAAACTAGGTATTTAGATAATGATATTATCGAAATTTTAGATGATTTCGCATTCAAAGCTAAAGAGCGAAATATTGACATCAAGTTAATTTCAGAATTAGGTGCAGTTGAAAATCCAGATAGTTTTATCGAGTTTTTTAAGTTAAGACCAACAACTAATTAAAACAAAAAGATAATGAAAAATAATAGATATAAAATATTAGTGCTTTCTGATTTGAAAGATTCCACGAACAGCATTCTTAAAAGTAGTGTTAGTCTTGCTAAAATGATTAATGGAGATGTCGCTTTTTTCCATGTAAAAAAGGCTACAGACGTTGTTGAAAACGATAGTCAATTATCAGCAATAAGAACCATTAATAAATTACACACTAAAACGAGATCTCAAATACAGTATTTAATAGATGCTATTTCAAAAGATTATGACATAAAAATAAGTCACAATCATGCTTTTGGTAATGTAAAAAATGAAATTACTGATTATCTACAAGTAAATAAACCAGACATAGTTGTAATTGGTAAAAGAAAATCTCACCCTTTTAATTTCACAGGAGATAACATTACAGATTTTATTATAAAAACCCATAATGGTGCAATAATGATTGCTTCTGATGAAAACACTTTTGAGCCTAATAAGGTATTCTCATTGGGTCTTCTTAACAATATTGAGAAATCTATTAATATAGAGTTTGCTGAAAGTTTAATAAGCCATAGTACAAAGCCATTAAAATCATTTAAAATTGGTAAACAGCCTAATGTGTTAAACGAAAGTGAAAAATCAATAGAAAACAAAACTGTTGAATATGTGTTTGAACAAACGGATAATGCAATCAATAATCTTTTTAAATATTTATCAAAAAACAATGTTGATTTATTGTGTCTAAATAGAGAAAATGAAAAAAATTATATGAATACAACCAAAATTGATATAAATCAAATAATCAACAAGATGAATATTTCGCTTCTGATAGCAAGAAATTAAAAGCATTTATTTAACAAAATATAATTAAACTAAAAATTCAATAAAAATAAAATTATGAAAGCACACACAAAAGAAACACAAGCAACAATGACACCAAAAAAGTCATTACAATATTTAAAAGAAGGAAATATTAGGTTTCAAAATAATTTAAAAGCCAACAGAAATTTGTTAGAACAAGTAAATGACACTCGTGAAGGGCAATTTCCGTTTGCAACTATTTTAAGTTGTATAGATTCTAGAGTTTCTGCAGAGCTGGTTTTTGACCAAGGTTTAGGTGATGTTTTTAGTGTTCGTATTGCTGGTAATTTTGTAAATTCTGATATACTTGGTAGCATGGAATTTGCATGTAAACTGGCGGGTACAAAGTTAATAGTAGTATTAGGGCATACATCTTGCGGAGCAGTAAAAGGAGCCTGTGATGATGCTAAATTAGGTAATTTAACAGGGATGCTAGCCAAAATAAAACCTGCTGTTAATGCTGTTTTAGAACCAAAGGATATTAGCTTACGAAATTCGTCAAACAATGAATTTGTAGATAATGTTTCTACAAAAAATGTAGAATTAACCATCAATAATATTATGAAAGATAGTTCTGTTTTAGCAGAAATGCAAAATAGTGGAGATGTAAAAATTATTGGAGCAATGTATGATATTAACAACGGGAAAGTTACTTTTTATGAATAAAATTTAGTTTTAGATGGCAAAAAATAAAATAATAAAAGGTTTCTGTCTGGTAATATTTACCCTAGTATTAATGTTACCTATTTATACTCAAGCTCAAGAAAGTAATTTTGGAAATTGGTTACTTTATATAGGAAACAAAAAAATTAATTCTAAATGGAATATTCATAATGAAATTCAATTTAGAAATTATAATGCCCTAGGTGATCTTGAGCAGTTATTGTTGCGTACAGGATTAGGTTACACCTTCAATGAAAATAAAAACAACATTCTTTTGGGTTATGGTTATATTTTATCAGAAAATTATATTGGTAATACAAACGAAAAAATTTCGATAAATGAACATCGAATATTTCAGCAATTTATTTCAAAACAAAGTTTAGGCCTGATAAAATTAAATCACCGTTACAGGTTTGAGCAACGGTTTGTAGAAAGTGATTTTAAACTTCGATTCCGATATTTTCTTGGCATAAGCATACCTTTAACAAAAAAAGAGAACAACAGCTTTTATCTTTCAATTTATAACGAAATATTCTTAAACACTAAATCAGCAGTATTTGATAGAAATAGGCTGTATGGAGGAATAGGGTATAAAATAAACAAGAATATAAAGTTTGAATTAGGGTATATGAATCAATTTTTTGAGAATAGTAATCGAGACCAACTTAATATTATTAGTTTCGTAAACTTTTAGTAAAATTGATAGATTTGGGTTTCAAATAATATTAAAATTAAAGGCTCTATGTTGTATATAGTGGGTAATCAAATTTAAGTTTTCCACACAGGAAGTAAATCGAGTTGTAAAAAAATTATCTTAATTTACTCCAGGTAGGCAAAGAAAAGCACCATTAAATATAAAATTTACTTGCCAATTTCATTTGTTGTTCAATAATAATATGTAGAAAATTCGCAAAAAGGAGCAATCAAATCGATTGTTCCTTTTTTATATACTCTTGAGAAATATTTACTATTTTTGTTGTACAAGCTAAACCTTATGAAACTAGCACAATATTTAGATTCTACATATTTAAAAACAGCTATACAAGCTAATATTTCTGAAGAAGCAACAAAAGAAAACATCATAAAACTGGTAGAAGACGCTATTATTTACAATTTTAAATTGGTAATGATAAGAGCTAACTATGTTTCTTTGGCTAAAGAAATGATAAGCAAAGCAAATTCTGATCTTCAAGTTGGTACAGTAATTGGTTTTCACGAAGGAACATATTCTTTGGAGGAAAAATTAAAAGAAGCTCAAAAAGCAATTGATTTAGGAGTTGATGACTTAGATTATGTGGTAAATTATGAAGCTTTTAAAAAAGGAGACATTGCATTAATAAGGGAAGAAACTTTTAAAGGAACTGAACTTGGTTTGAAAAACAATAAAATTGTAAAATGGATAATTGAAGTTGCTGCTTTATCTAACGAACAGATTGCATCAATTTCTC
Source organism: uncultured Flavobacteriaceae bacterium (assembly GCA_963974245.1). GTDB lineage: Bacteria > Bacteroidota > Bacteroidia > Flavobacteriales > Flavobacteriaceae > Polaribacter. The sequence continues at coordinate 59,000 of CAXBBY010000008.1, forward strand.
GCTTAATAAAAAAAGTTGTAATTGATAATTTTGGAGAAGAAAAAGCACAAAAAGTATTCGTAAAATCATCAACAGGTTTTTATAAAACCGAAGAAGGAAAGCCAAATGGAGCAACTTTTAAAACGATTAAAATAATGTCTGATAATGCAAAGCCTTTAAAAATAAAAGCTGCTGGTGGAGTTAAAACAAAAGAAGATGCATTAAAAATGATTACTTTAGGGGTTGAAAGAATCGGAACTTCTTCTGCAAAAGAAATCATTGAAGAAACAACGATTAATTCAGAATATTAAAAATGAGTAATTATAAAGCACACGAAACAGCAGTTATAGATAAAGGTTGTGAAATAGGAGAAGGAACAACTATTTGGCATTTTAGCCATATTATGCCTAATTGTAAAATTGGAGCCAATTGTAATATCGGTCAAAATGTTGTAATTTCTCCGGATGTTATTTTAGGTAAAAACGTAAAAGTTCAAAACAATGTTTCTATTTATACTGGTGTTATTTGCGAAGATGATGTTTTTTTAGGACCTTCTATGGTTTTTACAAATGTTATCAATCCAAGAAGTGCTGTAAACAGAAAAAATGAATACCTAAAAACAGTTGTTAAAAAAGGCGCAAGTATTGGTGCAAATGCCACAATAGTTTGTGGTAATAATATTGGAGAATATTCGTTCGTAGGTGCAGGAGCTGTTGTTGTTAAAAAAATACTCCCGTATGCTTTAGTTGTTGGAAATCCTTCTAAACAAATAGGCTGGGTTAGCGAATTTGGTCATCGATTAAACTTTAATGAAAAAGGAATTGCTGAATGCCCAGAAAGTAAAGAAAAGTACTCTCTAAAAAATAATAGTGTTACTAAAATGCAATAAACCAGAATGAAAAAACATCTTCTTTTATATCTCTTTTTAACTCCCATATTTTTATCTGCTCAGATAGAAAAACTCCCAGTATTTAAAGATTGTGAAAATAAAACCATAGATAATATTGAATCTTGTTTTTATAAAACAACTAAAGAGTTGTTTTTTAAAGAATTTAATTCTCCTGTTATTTTAGAACGAGAAAAATTTAAAGGAACTATAAGTATTGTTTTTGTAGTTACCAATACAGGTAGTTTTAAATTGATTTATATCAACTCACCTTATAAAGAACTACAAGATGAAGTAAAGAGAGTTTTTAATACATTGCCTGTAATTTTACCAGCAAAATACAACAATAATAATGTAGAAATGCGTTTTGCTTTGCCTTTAAACTTTCCATTACAAATAGGAAATGAAATTACTGAAGAAATTGTTAAGGTAAAACCAATAGAAATAAAAGCAATTTCTCTTCAAGACAAACTAAAAAAAACATTGTTTATAGAACATAAAAGTCAATTAAACATCCCGTTTACACACCAACGTTATATAAATTATGATTATGCTTTAAATAAAAAGGTAAATACACATACCGCCATAAAACCGTATGTATATAATAATATAAATGCTGTTTATGATTTAGATGCAGAAAAAAGTCAATTTTTAAAACCAGATGAAACAACTTGGTTAGGGAAAAAGTTTTGGAATGAACATTTGTTAGAAGTAAGAGGTGATGGATATTGGTTTAATTTGGATTTTTTATTAGATGTACAGTTTGGTAAAGACAATTCAGATATATCTTATACATTTAATAATTCTAGAAATTTAACAATTAATGGTGGATTAGGAAATAATTTTTCTTTTTCAGCAACTATTTATGAAAGTCAAGGTCGATTTGCTGGCTATATAAATGATTTTATTTCTAACCCTTCTGATACATTTAGACCAGCTTTTTCAGAAGGATTAGTTCCTGGAAGAGGAAAGGCAAAAGGGTTTAAAACTGATGCTTTTGACTATCCGGTTGCAGAAGGGTACATGGCTTATACTCCAAATAAATTTTTACAATTTCAATTTGGTAATGGTAAAAATTTTATTGGAGATGGATATAGATCCCTTTTGCTTTCAGATGTTTCTTCACCGATGCCCTATTTAAAAATGAGTTTAAATTTTTGGAAATTAAATTACACAACTATTTGGCTTTGGGGAACAGATGTTAGACGACCAGTAGTTGTAAATAATGAACATCCAAGAAAGTATATTGCTATACATTATTTAAGTCTTAACCTCACAGAAAAATTAAATATTGGTTTTTTTGAAACCGCAGTTTCTAAAGGAGATCAAGGATTTGATATTGGATTTATGAACCCATTAATGTTTTATAGATCTGTAGAATTTAGTAGAGGAGAAGATGCAGGAAATGCAATGTTAGGATTAACTGCAAAATATAAATTAAAAGAGAATCTACTATTATATTCGCAATTAGTGGTAGATGAATTTTCTTTTGGAAAAATAAGTGATTTAGGATACTGGGGTAATAAATTTGGTTTTCAATTAGGAGCTAAATATTTTGATGCATTTAATATAAAGGATTTGTATTTGCAAGCAGAATTGAATTCTGTTAGACCTTACACATTTGCACATAAAGATCCCATTTTAAATTATGGAAATTACAGTCAACCTTTGAGTCACCCTTGGGGTGCAAATTTTTGGGAAGCAGTTGCAATTGGAAATTATAAATTTAACAGATGGACCGCAAGCGCTAAGTTAATTTTAGGACAAAAAGGATTTGATGATAGCTCAGCACTAAGTTATGGAGGAGATATTTATAAACCGTACGATATTAGAAGAGGAGATAATGATAATAAAGTTGCGCAAGGAAATAAAGCAACAATATTCTTAGCAGATTTTCAAGGAAGATATTTATTAAATACATCAAATAATTTAAGTCTTTTTGCTGGATTAACCTTAAGAAATTTTTCTCCAGAAACAGAAAAAGTTAATTTCCAACCTTCAAACACCATCTGGTTTACTGTTGGTATAAAGGCAGATTTGTTTAATTGGTATTTTGATTTTTTTTAAAAAAAATAGTAAAGTTTCCTAAAAACTTGTATATTTGTTTCGTGGTGTAAAAACCACTTTCTTTTTCATAGCAATTTTCCCACTCTAACTTAGAGTGGGTTTTTTTATTTCTATTGATTTTTTTATTTCTATTTCATAAAAAAAGCCCTAACAAATTAATGTTAAGACCTTTTTGTACTCAAGATGGGACTTGAACCCATACGGGCATTACTGCCCACTGGATTTTAAGTCCAGCGTGTCTACCAATTCCACCACTTGAGCATTGGTATTGTATTATAGAATAGAGCGAAAGACGGGATTTGAACCCGCGACCCCCACCTTGGCAAGGTGATGCTCTACCCCTGAGCTACTTTCGCGCAGTATATTTTAAAGAACTTACATATCTTTCATATGCGGGTGCAAAGTTAAAACAAAAAAGGATATAGCAAAGATTTTTTTTAAATATTTTACACAGTAAATTAATCCCTTTTTTTATATCATAAAAAGCAAGAAAATAACATAGAATAAAATATCTTTGCAAAAGATTTGAAAAAACCAAATGAGCTCAATTTCAAGTATAGAAAATAAATCAATCATTAAAAACTTTGTATCAGATTTTAAGCAACTTACAAAAGTTGGTTTGTCTTTAAGTGTTGTTTTTTCTTCTATAGCAGGTTATTTATTGGCTACAGAATTAGTAGATGTTTTTATTATTATACAACTAGCGGTTGGAGGTTACTTTATGGTTGGTGCATCAAATGCATTTAATCAAGTAATAGAGAAAGATACGGATGCTTTAATGAAAAGAACAATGAACAGACCATTGCCAACTGGCAGAATGACTGTTTCTACCGCATTGACTATTGCCATTTTATTTACTGTTTTAGGAATTGCAATTTTGTATAATATTAATGCTAAGTCTGCATTATTTGGAGCAATATCAATTTTCTTATACACTAGTATTTATACACCATTAAAATCTGTTACACCATTAACGGTTTTTGTTGGAGCAATACCAGGAGCAATTCCTTTTATGTTAGGTTGGGTTGCGGCAACAAATCAATTTGGAATAGAAGCCGGATTTTTATTTTTAATTCAATTTTTCTGGCAATTTCCACACTTTTGGGCAATTGGTTGGTTACAATTTGAAGAATATCAAAAGGCAGGATTTAATATGTTGCCTATGAACAAAAAAGATAGAGGAGCTATTAAGCAAATTATCTTTTATACTTTAATAATGATTTTAGTTTCTATTGCGCCAGTTCTTAAGTTAACAGGTGCGTTTTACATTTATCCTGCAACAGCAGTTATTATTGCATTAATTGGAGGGGTTATGTTATATTACGGAATTAGATTGTATAAATCTGAATCTAATATTGATGCAAGAAAATTAATGTTATCAAGTGTGTTTTATATTACGTTGGTGCAAATAATATATGTAGTAGATAAATTTTTACATTAAACAAATGAGACAAGAAAGTTTACAAACCGAATTAACAACAGCAAAAAGAAAATCAGCAAAACCTATGTTATGGGTTTCTATGATTAGCATGACCATGTTTTTTGCTGGATTAACAAGTGCTTATGTAGTAAGTAGAAAAAGAGAAGACTGGGTTTCGTTTGATTTGCCAATGGCATTTTATATAAGTACAGTTTTAATAATAGCAAGTAGTTTAACATTTATCATTGCAGGAAATTTTCTTAAAAAAGATAATTTAAAAGCGAGTTTTTTAATGCTTATAATTACTTTAATACTTGGCGTTGCATTTATTTATTATCAATATGATGGATTTATTCAATTAAGAAATTCTGGCTTGTTTTTTACCGGACCAAACAGTACAGTTTCTACTTCTTTTATTATTGGCATTACATTTATGCACGTTTTACATCTAATTGCAGGATTAATTGTGCTATTAGTTGTAATTTATAATCATTTTAAATCTAAGTATAATCCCTCAGAAATGCTTGGTTTTGAGCTCGGTGCAATTTTTTGGCACTTTGTTGGAGTACTATGGATTTATCTATTTTTCTTTTTCTATTTTATTAGATGATGAAAATTGTGTAATTTTGACAAACTATTTAAAAAAACAATTAACATAGATATTTATGGGAGCAACTATTGCTGTAAATTCTGAAGACAAAACTACTTGGAACGGTGGTGGAAAAAGACCTTTTGGTGCCAGTTACGGAAAAATGATGATGTGGTTTTTTATCGTATCAGATGCATTAACTTTTTCTGGATTTTTAGCCGCTTATGGTTTAACAAGATTTAAATTTATAGACTCTTGGCCAATTGCCGATGAAGTTTTTACTCACTTTCCGTTTTTACATGGAGTACACGCACCGATGTACTATGTAGCATTAATGACATTTATCTTAATCTTTTCTTCTGTAACAATGGTGTTAGCTGTTGATGCTGGTCATCAAATGAAGAAAAAGAAAGTAGCTTGGTATATGTTATTTACCATTATTGGTGGTTTAATCTTCTTAGGATCTCAGGCTTGGGAATGGAAAAACTTTATTGGAGGTACTTACGGTGCGGTTCAAACAACTGATGGAAAAATTTTACAATTTGTAAAAGATGGTCATCAAATTGCATTATCTGATTTTGTTGTTGACGCCCATGAAGAAAGAGTACAGCATACAAGAAAAAATGGATTATGGTATGTAAGTGGAGAAACACTACCCAGTTATTCAGTTAATGAAGTTGTAAATTCTTACAAGAACAATTCAGATGTTTTAATAAGAACAGAAAAAATTGATCTTGCTACAAAACAAAAAACAATACTTTCTAGGGAAGAAGGAGCTCGTTATTTATTAAATGCAAAACAAGTTGTTGAGGGTGCAAACCTTCAAGTAAATGAATATGGAAACCCAATTTTTGCAGATTTCTTTTTCTTTATTACCGGTTTTCACGGTTTTCACGTATTCACAGGAGTACTTATAAATATTATCATTTTTTTTAATGTTCTTATTGGTACATACGAACGTAGAGGGCATTATGAAATGGTAGAAAAAGTAGGATTATATTGGCACTTTGTAGATTTAGTTTGGGTATTTGTATTCACATTCTTCTACTTAGTTTAACTATAAAAAGAGTATAAAAAATGGCACACGCACACGAATCTAATACAAAAAGAATATGGATAGTTTTTGGAATACTTTCTGTTATAACAATTGTAGAAGTTATTTTTGGTATTATAAAACCAGCTAGTTTACATTTAACAAGTTTCTTAGGAACAAGTCCGCTAAACTTATTATTTATTATCTTAACATTAGCGAAGGCTTATGGTATTACTTGGGCATTTATGCACATGGAAGGTGAAAAAAAATGGTTTAGAAGAGCTGTAGTTTGGACAGCAGTATTCTTAATTTCTTATTTAGTAGTTTTATTACTAATAGAAGGAGAATATTTATTTGATGTAATGTCGTTTCCTTTAACAAAATGGAATTATTAATTGTATTAAAATATTTTAAGGTGGTTTTTACCACCTTTTTTTTTGCAACATGAAGAAAAATAAAATTAAAAAAGGAATTGTATTATCGGCATTATTTCTAGGGCCGTTACTCTTTTATATTTTCCTTTCATTAGGAATTTATCATCATGCAAACTTACCAATACTTACAAAAAAAGTAGAAGATGTAAAAGGAGAGGTTACATTTAAAAAACATTTTTCTGTAGTTAGTTTTTTAGGAACAGATATTGAACAAAATAAAGGAGGTCTTTTTAATTTAAATGAAGTTATTTATAAAAGATATCGTAAAAGTCTTTATTTTCAATCTGTTTTAATAGCTCCAAAAGGAACAGAAGAACAAGTTGAATCTTTAAAAAAGAAACTAAAAACATATACAGATATTGAAAACTGGAAATTTGTTTTTTTAAATAAAGATGAAATAAAATTAATCTTTAAAAGTTTTGATTCGCCATATACTTTAAATAACAATTTAGGTTCTGAATATGTATTTATAGTTGATAGAGAATTACGTTTACGTGGACGAAAAGATGATGAAGATACAGATAGTGGAAGATTATATGGCTATAATATGAATTCTGTTAATGATTTAAAGAACAAGATGAAGAAAGATATAGAAATCATTTACTATCAACTTAAAAAATCTCTTGAAAAAGAGAAACGTTTTAAACGAGAAATATAAAATAAAATGAAAAAAAAGTATTCTTACGTTGGTATTTCATTTGTCATCTTAATTTTCGGAATTTATGTTGTTAGAAACATAGACAGAAGAATAAATGACAATAATCTAGTTAAAGAAGATAGGTTAAATAAGGTTGATAAAAAATCTGTAAAGAGTAATACTTTATTTACATTTAACAAAGTGCCAGATTTTGAATTTATCAATCAAAACGGTAATACAATTACCAATAAGAACTTTGAAGGGAAAGTATATGTTGTAGAGTTCTTTTTTACAACCTGTCCTTCAATTTGCCCTCTTATGAATAAAAAAATGATAGAAATTCAAAATAATTTTTATGAAAACCCTAATGTTGGAATAGCCTCTTTTTCGATTACTCCAGATATTGATACTCCAGAAATTTTAACTCAATATAGAAAAGAACACAATATTACAAGTAATAATTGGCAAATGTTAACAGGTAAAAGCCAAGATTATGTTTTCAATCTATCTAATAAAGGGTTTAAATTATACGCAGGAAACGGGGATGAAGAGCATAACGGATTTGAGCATTCTGGTTTATTTGCCTTAATAGATAAAAAGGGTAATATCCGCTCTAGAAGAGATACATACGGAAACCCAATAATGTATTACAGAGCCATAGAAGAAAGTGGTTTTCCAGATCAAATAAAAGAATTAAAAGAAGATATTAATATCTTGTTAAATGAGTAAAGAAATAACTAATCAAGAAAAAAAATACAATAAAATAATTATTTTTTTATCAATAATTATTCCTTTAGTTGTTGCAATTTTGTTTGGTGTAAACTTAAAAAAAATGGGATTTAATGTAGCACCTTTATCTTTTTTACCACCAATTTATGCAAGTATAAACGGAGTTACAGCATTACTTTTAATTTTTGCAGTTTTTGCCATAAAAAAAGGAAATAGAAAATTACACGAGCAGTTAAACACGGCTGCAATTTTTTGTTCTGTACTTTTTTTACTGATGTATATTGCTTATCATATGACTTCTGAATCTACTAAATTTGGTGGAGAAGGAACAATAAGATATCTGTATTATTTTATTTTGATTACACACATTTTACTATCAATAATTGTTATCCCTTTTGTGTTAATTACCTTTGTAAGAGCAAAGTTAGGGAAATTTACAGCTCATAAAAAAATTGCGAAGATTACATTTCCATTATGGTTATATGTTGCAATTACTGGTGTTGTAGTTTATGTAATGATTTCTCCTTATTATATATAAATATGAAAAAAAGTATTGTTTTATTAATAGTTCTCTTTTTTGCAATTGATGCAAATGCACAATGTGCAATGTGTAAAGCTGTTGTAGAAAATGGTGGGCAAGAAATGGCAGAAGGAATTAACTCAGGAATTACGTATTTAATGGTTTTTCCATACCTTTTAGTTGCCCTTTTAGCCTATGTTTTATTTAGATATAAAAAGAGAATTAAAAATTAACACTTCAATAAGATAAAAAATCTGTAACAAATTTCACTTTCATTCGTCATATATGCAGCGTAAAAATTGCAGAATATTTCTCCTTTGTTACAAATTTTATAAATAAAATAAATCATAGTTAAAATATATGAAAACTAAATTTTTAATAGGCATTGTATTACTTGTATTTTCATTTTCTGGACATTCACAAAAAAAATGGGATTTAAAAGAAGCAGTTGAGTATGCATTAAAAAATAATATCAGTATAAAAAAAGGTGAGTTAACTATAGAAAAAAATAAAGAAAATGTAGTTGGAGCAAAAGGGAACTTTTTACCAAATTTAAATGCTTCTTCTGGGGCTAATTTAAATTTTGGTTCAACAATTGATCCTGTTAGTAATAGTAGAATATCTTCTACTAACTTTAGCTCTTCTTATAGATTACAAAGTGGTATCACTGTTTTTAATGGATTTAGATTATTAAACACCTATAAAAGCAATCAATTGATTGTTATTGGTAATCAATTAGATTTACAAAAAATTAAAGATGATATTTCTTTAAACGTAGTTAATTCGTATTTAAATATTTTGTTTGCTAAAGAAAATTTAGCAGTTGCAAAAGTACAATCAGAAATAAGTAAAGAGCAAATAGTAGTAGCAAAAAGTCAAGTAGAAGCAGGCTCTAAACCCAAAGGTGAATTATTAAATGCTCAGTCTGCTTATGCAAACGATTTGCAAACTATTGTTTCATTAGAAAACACCTTAGATATTGCATTATTAGGACTTGCGCAATTGTTACAAGTAGATCCAAATAATTTTGATGTTGCAAACATAAATGTTGGATCTCCTTCTGCTTCTTTATTATTTAAAAGCTCTGATGTTGTTTATAAAAAAGCCGTACTTAATAGGCCAGAAATATTGAGTGCAAAATTACAAGAAGAATATGGAGACTTACAAATAGCAATTGCTAAAAGTGGTTTTTTACCAACGTTAACTGCTTCTGCAACAGCAGGAACGAATTATAGTCATAGATTTACAATATTTCAAGGACAACGAAATGATTATTTCTTTAAACAATTAAATGATAACTTCGGATACGGTGTTGGAGTATCTTTGAGTATTCCAATTTTTAACAGATTTCAGAATAAAGTCAACCTTAATAAAGCAATAATTGATAAAGAAGATTCTAAATTAAATATTGAAAGTGCCAAATTAAGTTTGCAACAAACAATTCAACGAGCTTTTTTAGACACTAAAGCAGCCTTAAAAAGTTATGAAGCAGCTAAATTATCTTTAGATGCGCAACAAGAAGCGTTTAAGAATGCGCAACAGAGATATACTTTTGAAGCAATTACATCATTTGAGTTTGATCAAGTAAGAAATAGATTAGTAAACGCAGAATCAACTTTAATTAGGGCAAAATACGATTATGTATTTAAATCTAAAGTATTAAAATTTTACAACGGAGAATCTGTTATAGATTAACATAACATCTTAATAAACATAAAAAATCTCTGAAAATAGTTTCAGAGATTTTTTTATTACTTGATTATGTAAAATTAAGAATCAAAATTTTTATCAACAAGACTTCTAATTTTTTTATTTAAATAATCAATTGACCGATAACTTGAGTGTTCTAAAATTATAATTACTAAATCATCTTCTATATATTGCGTAATCCCTGTACTAAACCCATTCCATTTTCCGTAATGATACACTATTTTTTCATCATTTTTAGTGTTAATTCTAAATCCAAAACCATAAGGTATTGTTCTTCCATATTTGGTTTTTCCTTTAGAATACATTAGCTCTAAAGACTCTTTAGAAATAAGTTTTCCGCTATTAAGACCAATAACCCATTTTAATAAATCTTTAGTTGTTGCATAAACATTTTTATCACCAACAATAGCATCGTTAACAGTGTTTGGTATTCTACGATGTCTCCAACCTCTATACAATCTATAACCTATCAATTGATTTGATCTTATAGTATCGTTTTCAAAACTATAAGCGAAGGAATTTTTCATTTGAAGTGGTGAGAAAATATTCGTTTCCAAAAAGTTAGAATAACTCATTTTTGATATTTTCTCAATAATGGAGGCTAAAACAAAATAACCAGTATTAGAATAATCAAAATTTCTTCCTGGTCTAAAAAACATTGATGCTGTGCTGCTAGTTTCTAAAAACTTCATCATTTCAATATTATTTGGAGCTTTTTCTTTTTTCCATTCATTTTCTGCCACCCAAAAGTACTTAGGCAGACCAGAAGTATGATTTAATAAATTTTGAATAGTAATATTTTTAAAAGGAAATTTTGGAAAATATTTAGTAACTGTATCTGTTAATTTTAATTGATTTCTTTCTTTTAATATTAGTATGGATGTTGCTGTAAATTGTTTACTTACAGATGCTAATTGAAAAATAGATTCCTCATTTAGTTTACTTTTCTTTCTAAAATCTGCATATCCAATTTGATTTTGATATATTATTTTGTCTTTTTTGGCAATTAGAATCGAGCCATTAAAATCTTGCCTTTTATGTATTCTTTTTAGAAGTGAATCTAATCTATAACTTACCTTCTTGGTCTCATCCTTTGAATATAACTCTAAAAGTACTGGTGCTTTTTTAGTGTTTATTGTGTCTTTTATAGCTTCTTTAAGAACAGGTTTTGGTTCTTTTTTTACTGTATTTGTACTAAGTACAAAACTACTTAACAGTATAATAAAAAAGATAATAAAGTATTTTAATTTTATTTTCAAAAGAATATTTTGTTCTAATTTAATGCTAAAAGTAACAATGCTAAACGTTCTTTCAAAATTTTATTTCATTTTAAGGAATAATAATAAACTATATGTGTTTTTTTGAAGCTTAATGTATCTTTGTAAAAAACTATTCTATTGGCTCATATTTTAAATATAGAAACAGCAACAAAAAACTGCTCGGTTAGTATTTCTAATAACGGAAAAGTTATTGCTATTAAAGAATTAAACAACGGTAATTATTCGCACGCAGAAGTTTTACATCCGTTTATAAATGATGTACTTAAAGAAGCTGACATCACTATTGAAAAACTTGATGCAATTGCCGTTAGTAAAGGGCCAGGTTCTTATACTGGATTAAGAATTGGTGTTTCAGCAGCAAAAGGATTGTGTTTTGCATTAAATATCCCTTTAATTTCAGTTAATACTTTACAATCTTTGGCGTCTTCTATTTCGATTGAAAAAGGAGTTATTATACCAATGTTAGATGCTCGCAGAATGGAAGTGTATTCTGCTATTTTTGACTTAGATTACAATCAAATTAGAGAAACCAAAGCAGAAATTATTGACGAAACATCATTCAAAGATATTTTAGAATCTTTCAAGGTTTATTTTTTAGGAGATGGAGCAGAAAAATGTAAAACTTTAATAGTGCATCCAAATGTAATATTTGTAGATTCTAAATTTCCTTCAGCTAACGAAATGAGTATTTTATCCTATGATAAATACAAAAAAAACGACATCGAAGATGTCGCTTATTTTGAGCCTTTTTATTTAAAAGATTTTATTGCTGTTCCTCAAAAAAAGAAACCTACTTTTTAATATTTACTCGATGTGGATAAGGAATTTCAATTCCTGCTTTATCTAATTCTAACTTTACATTTTCTGTAACCTCAAAATACACATCCCAGTAGTGTTCTGATTTACACCATGGTCTTACAGCAAAATTAACAGAACTATCTGCTAGTTCAGAAACCGTAACCCCTGGAGCAGGATCTTTTAAAACTTTTGGATGAGAAGTTAATACTTCCATTAATACATTTTTTGTTTGTTTTATATCAGCATCATAAGAAACACCAAAAGTTAAATCTACTCTACGTGTTCCTTCTGCAGTATAGTTAGTGATATTTCCATTAGATAATGATCCGTTTGGAATAATAATTTCTTTGTTTGACAAACCAGTTAGTTTTGTTGTGAATATTTCAATTTCTTTCACAACACCAATTTCTCCTTGAGCTTCGATTAGATCACCAATTTTAAAGGGTTTAAAAATCATGATTAAAGCACCGCCAGCAAAATTAGCCAAAGAACCTTGTAAAGCCAAACCAATAGCCAAACCAGCTGCACCAATAATTGCAACAAAAGAAGTTGTTGGAACTCCGAGTTTAGCAATAACAGTAATAATTAATAAAGCTTTTAAAATCCAGCTTAATAAATCGCTTAAAAATTTTTGCAACGTAACATCTACGTTACTTTTTGTCATTATTTTTTTAGAGATTTTTACAAGTAGGTTTATCACAAATAAACCAATGATTAAAATCAATAAAGCTGATAAAATACTTGCCCCGTATTTTAATAAAAATGTCTCTGCTATTTCTAAATATTTTCCCATATTAAATTTTTAATTAAATAAGATTAATAAAAGGGCAAAAATAGCAGGAATAGATTGAATATAAAAGAGTCTTACCTTTTTTGTTGAATAAGCTCCATAAATACCCGCAATTAGGACACAACTAAGAAAAAAGATACTTACGTTTAAATCTTTTATTATTAAAGACCAAATTAATCCAGCACTTAAAAAACCGTTGTATAACCCTTGGTTTGCTGCCAATACTTTTGTTTCTTCTGCAAATTCTTTAGATTTTAATCCAAAGGTTTTTATACCTTTTGGTTTCGTCCATAAAAACATTTCCAATACTAAAAAATAAAAATGTTCAAAGGCTACAAATGCAATAAGAACTGTAATTAATGTTGTCATTTTTGTATGTTTTTAATTTGTTGAAATGCCTCATTTGTATTTTCGGTGGGTAATTGACAGGTTTTATTTATACAAATATAAATAAGCGTTTTATTTTCTACATATCTGTTTTCTAATAATGGTAGTTTACTATCCGTTAAACTACCACAAATTAATTTATTCGGAATGTATTTTTTATTTAATTCTAGCATTTTTTCTTTTGCATCTTTTCCGGTAATTGCAATTTCAAAGTATCCATCATTAAAATTACTATATAAATCTAACCAGTTAGAATATGCTGAACCATAATTTTTAATGACGTCTGTCATATTACTTAACATTTGCTTACATGTTTTTAAATAGTAGTTATTTTCGAAATAATGACTCAATTTAAATAAATTTTTAGCCATCATTGAATTTGAAGACGGCATTACATTGTCTTCTGTTTCGGTTTTTCTGTCTATTAATTCTACATCTTTATTGGATGTAAAGTAAAACATACTTGTTGCTGTATTAAAGAAATGATCAAAACAAGTATCTGTTAGATTTTTAGAAAGCATCAGCCATTTTTCATCTAAAGTTACTTCGTATAATGAAATAAGCGCATCAATTACAGATCCATAATCTTCAAGATAGGCATTTATTGTTGTTTTTCCATTTTTAAAATTCCGAAATAAAGTGCCATCTTCTTTTAACATTTTCATTTCTAAGAAATGTGCATTTTTTAAAGCAATTTCTAAAAAATGAGGATCATTAAAAACACGATATGCATCAATATACCCTTTTAACATAATTCCGTTCCAAGAAGTTAATATTTTATCATCTAAACGAGGTTCTTTTCTTTTGGACCTTTCTTTTAATAAAATTGATTTCCATGTAGCAACTTTATTTTTTAATGTATTAATTTCTAGCGTGTGTTTTTCTGCAAAATCTTCATCAGAATTAGTTCTAATTAAATGATAGTTATTGTGTTCCCAAAATCCAAATGAGTTGATATTGTAGTAATTGGCAAATAAATTAAAATCACTTTTTAGTATTTTTTGTAATGCATCTTTTGTCCAAACGTAATATGCACCTTCTTCTAGTTTATCTTTGTCATTTAAACTATCAGCATCTAACGCAGAGTAAAAACCGCCAGATGAGTCTAATAAATCTCTTTCAATAAATTCTAATGTTTGATAAACAGTTTCTTTATAAAGCTCATTTTTAGTTGCTAAATATGCATCAGAATAAAGACTTACTAATTGACCGTTATCATAAAGCATTTTCTCGAAATGTGGAATATGCCATTTTGTATCAACAGAATATCTAGAAAATCCACCACCAATTTGATCAAAAATTCCGCCATACGCCATTTTTGTAAGTGTAGTATTTACATATTTTAGCAACGATTTATTGTTATTTTGATATGCGTGTCTTAATAAAAAATGATAGTTATTTGGCATCGGAAATTTGGGTGATTTATTTAATCCGCCTAAATATTCATCAAAATAAATGCTCCATTTTTTTACTGTTTCATTCAAATATTCTTTTGTAAAAAGAGCCTTTTCTTTGTTTAACGTAATCAATCCAGATTGTTGAATTCCTTCTGTCAATTTTTGGGCGTATTCAACCACTTTTTCAAGATTTTTTTGATATAAATTCCCAATCTGATCTAGTACATTCATCCATTCTTCTTTTCTGAAATAGGTTCCGCCCCAAACAGGTCTTCCGTCAGGCAAAGCAATACAATTCAAAGGCCATCCGCCAGCGCCAGTCATTAATTGAACGGCATTCATGTAGATTTGATCTACATCTGGGCGCTCTTCTCTATCTACTTTTACATTGATAAAATGAGCGTTCATTATAGCAGCAACCTCTTCTTTTTCAAAACTTTCATCTTCCATTACATGACACCAATGACAAGAAGAATATCCGACAGAAATCAATAATAATTTGTTTTCTTTTTTTGCCAATGCTAATGTTTCATCATTCCAGGCATACCAATTTACGGGGTTATGCGCATGTTGTAATAAATAAGGACTGGTTTCTGTAATAAGATGATTGGTGTATTTGTGATTCATTGAGTCATTTTTATTGTGCATCACAGGTTGTTAAAACTGATATAATCTATTAGAGAAATTGTAAAACAAAACTCCATTGATTGTATCTAAAAAAGGCAAGAATACCACTGATAAAATACACACAGCAAACCGAATTTAAATACAAATAACAATGCAATTATGGCAAGTTAATGTTTTTTATAAAAGTAAATAATATTTTGTTATTTACGAAGTATTAAGAAACTGTTTATTTATTGCTATAATAATAATAACGAAACATTAAGTTAACATTAAGTTAACATTTAAGTTGGTTATTTGCACTCATAAAAACAAATACTAGATGAAAACGTATCTTACTACTGTGATTGTTTTGCTATTATGTATCAAAACCCTAAATGCACAAGAAACAAATGCTCCAAAATTTGGAAAAGGCCTTTTCAATCTAATAGGAGAAGATAATTCTTGGTCAATGAAAATAGGTGCAAGAATGCAATTTTTAGCAACTTCAACTTGGGATGCTAAAGAAACAGAACTTTCTAGTCAAGAAACTTCTATGTTGGTAAGAAGAGCCAGATTAAAATTTAGCGGTTTTGCTTTTTCTCCAAAATTACAGTATAAAATAGAGTTAGGTCTTTCTAACAGAGATATTTCTGGAGCTTCAGTTTATACAAGTAATGCGCCAAGATATATTTTAGACGCCGTGGTTAAATGGAATTTTCACAAAAATTTTGTTTTATGGTTTGGGCAAACAAAATTACCAGGAAATAGAGAGCGTGTTATCTCATCCGGAAATTTACAACAAGTAGATCGTTCTTTATTAAATAAAAGATTTAATATAGACAGAGATATGGGAGTTCAATTAAGACATCACTTTAATATTTCAGAGAATTTTATTATAAAAGAAGCTTTTTCTATTGCTCAAGGAGAGGGAAGAAATGTTACAACTGGTAATTTAGGAGGATTGCAATACACTACAAGAATTGAATTATTACCTTTTGGAAACTTTACAAGTAAAGGAGACTATATTGGAGGTGATTTAAAAAGAGAAGAAAACTTAAAATGGGCTTTTGCAGCCAGTTATGATTTTAATAACAATGCTGTAAAAAACAGAAGTAATCAAGGTTCTTATATGACAAATGATATAGGTTTTTTCCAAACCAATATTTCTACATTATTTATTGATACAATGTTAAAGTATAAAGGATTTTCGTTTATGGGAGAATATGCATTGAGAGATGCATCAGACCCATTGGCTAAAAACTCAGACAATACATTAACGGGAGATAAAGTGCAAACAGGTAATAGTTTAAACTTAGCGAGTGGATATTTATTTAAAAATAATTGGGAACTTACTGGTAGATACACAAATGTAACTTATGACCAATTTTTGAGTAAAGGAGCAGAAAATCAATATACCATAGGATTATCTAAGTATATTGCTGGACATAAATTAAAAGTGCAAACAGATGTGAGTTATTTAGATATCGTTACTAACACAAACCAGCTTATGTACAGATTGCAAGTAGATATCCATTTCTAATAGATAAAAGATAACATAAACGTAACATATGATTGTTGCAATGTATATAAATTTGTAAAACAAAAAAAAAGAGATAATTATGGAGAATCCATACATTTTAATGTTGATTGCTTTAACCCTTTTAGCAATTATTGATCTTGTAGTTGGTGTTAGTAACGATGCTGTAAACTTTCTTAATTCAGCAATTGGATCAAAAGCAATTTCGGTTAAGAAAATTTTAATTATTGCCAGTTTAGGTGTTTTTGTAGGTTCAGTTACTTCAAGTGGGATGATGGAAGTTGCAAGAAAAGGAATTTTTGTTCCGAGCGAATTCTACTTTAATGAAATTATGTACATTTTTATGGCGGTTATGATTACAGACATTTTGTTATTAGATGTTTTTAATTCATTAGGAATGCCAACTTCTACAACTGTTTCTATTGTATTTGAATTGTTGGGTGCAGCAGTTGCTATGGCATTGATAAAAATTTACACCTCTGATAATGGAGAAACTGCAGCGAATCTTGGAAAATATATCAATACAGAAACTGCAATGTTTATCATTTTTGGTATTTTACTTTCAGTAGTCGTCGCATTTTCTGTTGGGGCGATTGTGCAGTTTATTTCTAGGTTAATTTACTCGTTTCATATAGAGAGAAGACCTAGTTATGTGAACGCACTATTTGGAGGTGTTGCAATTACAGCAATTACATATTTTATTATTATTAAAGGATTAAAAGGAACACCATTCTATAAAGATATTAAACCTTTAATTGAAGGAAACTTGTCTCTTATTTTATTGATAGGTTTTGTCTTTTGGTCTTTAATCTCTCAGTTATTAATTAAAGTATTTAAAGTAAATATATTAAAAATAATTATTGGTATTGGTACTTTTTCATTAGCCTTAGCTTTTGCAGGAAACGATTTGGTAAACTTTATTGGTGTACCAATAGCTGCTTGGAATTCATATGAAGCATGGCAAGCTTCTGGAGTTGCAGCAGAAGCTTTTTCTATGGGTGTTTTAGGTAAAAAAGTACCTTCAAATATTTGGATGTTATTACTAGCCGGTGGAATAATGGTAGTTACTATTTGGACATCTAAAAAAGCAAAAACCGTAATAGAAACAGGAATTAACCTTTCTCGTCAAGGAGAAGGGCATGAGAAATTTCAACCAAACCCAATGTCTAGAGTAGTTGTTAGAGCAGCTATGGGATTGAATATTGGGATTAGTTATATTTTTCCAAAGAAAATACTAACTTTTATTGATTCTAAATTTCAAAAACCGGTAATCGAATTATCAAAAGATAAATCATACGAAATGCCAGCATTTGATATGATTAGAGCTTCTGTAAATTTAGTTGTTGCCGGAATTTTAATTTCTATCGGTACTTCATTAAAACTTCCTTTATCTACAACTTATGTAACATTTATGGTTGCAATGGGTACTTCTTTAGCCGATAGAGCGTGGGGAAGAGAAAGTGCTGTGTACAGAGTTGCTGGTGTACTTAACGTAATTGGAGGTTGGTTTATGACGGCTTTAGTTGCTTTTACTGCTGCTGCAATAGTTGCTTACTTAATTAACTTAGGTGGTATTGTAATGGTTGGTGTATTGTTATTATTAGTTTTTGGGTTAATTACACGAAACTCTATAAGACACACTAAAAAAAATCAAGAAGAAAAGAAACAAATATATATTGAAAGAGCTGAATTAATTACTATTAACGGTGTAATTGAAGAAAGTTCTGACCATATTGCAGAAGTAGCGATAAGAGTTAATAAATTATATACTAACGTGGTGTCTGACCTTGCAAGACATGATTTAGATAAGTTGCGTAAAACAGAGAAACATGTTGGTAAATTAAATGACGAGATTGAAGGATTAAAAGATGGTGTGTTTTACTTTATTAAATCTTTAGATGAAACGTCTTTACATGCAAGTAGGTTCTATATTTTAGTTTTAGGATATATACAAGATGTTGCCCAATCTATTGCTTATATTTCTAAAGCAAGTTTTAAACATGTAAACAACAATCATAAAAACTTGAAGAAAGGGCAATTAAAGGAATTAAAAATTATTGATAACGAGTTAAGCATTTTATTAGAAAAAATTAGTGTTGTATTTGAAACAAGAAATTTTCATCAATTAGATGATATCTTAGAAGCAAAACAAGAATTATTAGATGATGTTTCTAAATCAATAGAAAACCAAGTTGCCAGAATTAGAACCGATGAAACAAGTCCTAAAAACACAACATTATATTTTAGTATTCTGTTAGAAACCAAAGACCTGATTGCTGCTATAATGAATTTACTGGAAACATATCAAGAGTTTCATTTAACTACAACAAATGTAAAAATTGAAGAATAATGAAGACATGAGTACTTTGTAAAAAACCGAACAATTTTTTGTTCGGTTTTTTAATAAATTATTTTTCTATAGTTAACAAAACCATTCTTAATTCCATATACGTAAAACTCTTGTCAACTTTTTCTTTAAGCTCTGTTAAGTTTTTGAATTCGGTTTTTTCAATAGCGGTTACTATTTTTTTATAGCGTTTTAGGTCAATCAATTCTAAAACATCAATTTCTCCGGATGGAATATAACTTGCTAAATGACTTTCTACGGTTCCTGGAGTTAAACTGCGTTCTCTGGCAATTTCTTTTACAGATAATCCGCTTTTAAACAACTCAAAAGAAATTTGCTTTGTTGGTTTTTTATCTTCTTTTTTCTGTTGATTCAAATGGTTGATGCTATTTTCTTTACAATAATGAGTAATTAAATCTAAAATTTCCTCGCCATATTTTTGAACACGAATTTTTCCCATTCCGTTTATTTTTAACAGCTCTTTTTCCGTTCTAGGAAGTTCATCACACATCAAATACAAAGTTTCTTGAGTAAAGATTTGAAAATGCGGAATGTTTTCTGCTTTAGCAATATCATCTCTTAGTTCTCGTAATTTTAATGCGATAATAGGGTCTCTTTTAGAAGCAACTTTTTTCTTTTTCGGTTTTTCTACATTTTGTAAAACAGCATTTGCTCTAATTTGTAAATATGCTTTTGTTTTAAAACCTTCGGTCATTTTTTTAAGACCAAATACTTTTTCGCTTAGTTTTTCTTGAAGTGCATCAAACTGTTTGTCAAAATCTTTTTTTACCGCTTTATTATCAGACGAAAAAGAAATTTTTGATAATGGCTGAACGATGTTTTTGATGGTTTGCGTTAAAAAATAATCTACTGCTTTTATAAATCGTTCTTGAATTATTGAACTGTTTTCTGGTAAAATAGCATCTTCCGAAACGGTTTTTAATTGAGCTTTAAATCCGTTAGCAACTTTTAAAAGTGCAACAATTCCGTTGTCTTTTATCGTTTCTAAATGTTCAATTACTTCGCCTTTTATACTCTTTCTATTTTTATAAAAAATGTCAATCAATCGAGTTGTTGGGTATAAAAATTGTTGATAATCAAATAACTCAGAAATTAAATTTAATTGAAACTGTTTTTCAGATTCATTTAATATTTGTTTATCCGGATGATTTTCTTCTACACTTTTAGTAAACGAACCAACTTTTGCATCATTAATAATAGCGTTGCTGCTAATTTTTGTTTTCAACACAATGCCCTCTAACGAAGTACATCTGCTTAACGCAACATAGGTTTGTCCGTGTGCAAATGATGCTTCGGCATCTATAATTGCTTTCTCAAAAGTTAAACCTTGACTTTTATGAATGGTAATTGCCCAAGCTAAACGTAACGGAATTTGAGAAAATGAACCTGTAATATCTTCTTTTATTTCTTTTGTATCTTCATTAATAGAATAGTTGATGTTTTCCCAAGTTTCTTTTTCTGTAACAATTTCATCCACTTCATTTGCACATTGTACCGTAACAGTTTCTTTAGAAACAGCAGTAATAATTCCGATTTTTCCGTTGTAATATCTTTTTTCTTGTGAAGAATCATTTTTGATGAACATTACTTGCGAACCAACTTTTAATGCTAATTTTTCATCATTTGGAAACGCGTTTTCGTTGAATTTCCCAGAAACGTCAGCATTAAAAAAACAGCTTTTGTTCTTCAATTTATTCAGTTCAGAATCATTAATTAAATTGGCTCTATTGTTGTGTGTTGTTAGTGTAATATAGCCATCTTCTTTTTTTGGAGAAAATGTTGGATTGTAACGTTCGTTTAACGTTTTTGCTGATTTTTCTGACAAAGAATCGTTTCTAATTTCATTTAAAATTTTGATAAAATCTTCATTTTTCTGACGATAAATATGTTTCAATTCTATAGAAACTACGTTTGCTTCTTGATACGCTTTTGAGCTAAAAAAATAAACCGTTTTGTAATGTTGCTGTAACAAACTCCATTCGTTTGGTTTAACAACAGGCGCTAATTGTTGCAAGTCTCCAATCATTAAAACCTGTGCGCCGCCAAACACTTTATTTTTGTTTTTATAACGTCGCATTACTTGATCAATTCCGTCTAATAAATCGGCTCTAACCATACTTATTTCATCAATTATTATTAAATCTAATGATTTGATAATATCAATTTTTGTTCTAGAAAACTTACGTTGTTGGTTCGATGTGTTTGCAATCTGATTTGGTAAAATAGGGCCAAAAGGCATTTGAAAAAACGAATGAATGGTAACTCCTTTTGCATTAATAGCCGCAACTCCGGTTGGTGCAACCACCACCATTCTTTTTAAAGATTCGTTTTTAATTTGATGTAAAAAAGTAGTTTTTCCAGTCCCTGCTTTTCCAGTGATAAACAAATTTCGATCTGTCTTTTCAATAAAATCTAAAGCAAGTTCTAATTCATTATTTTTTGACATTGTAGCATTTTTGTTGCAAGATAAACAATCAAAAAAAAAGTTTATGAAAAATGGAAAAATTTGTTAGAATTTATAATATTATAAGTTGTTTTTATAAAGTGTTGTTCGTGTATTTTTTTAATTGTGTTTTGGTGCTGGTAATTTAAAGTATTCATTTATTGTTTTATCTAACATATTCGATACTTTATTTTGGTTTGCTCTTGAAGGTTTTAGATTGATAAATTTTCCAATGATGTTTCTATATCTATAAATGATTATTGTGTTTTCAACTTCAGGATTTATCTTATTTAAATGAACTTCAGACTCTGTATCAGAAAGCGAAGGAACAAAAGTTAAAGCGGTATTTTTTAAGTTCAATTCTAATCCAAGTTGTTCTAATTCTATTTGTCGATTTGATTTGCTGTATTTTTTTTCATTACCATAAACAAAATAGGCTTTTAAATATTTTTTTCGTTTTATACTTTCTTGCTCTAAAAATGTGAGCCATTCTTTTATTTCATTCCAATTAGGATTGTTTCCCACAAAAAAGACAATTCCGTGATAACGTCCATATTTACAAACAGGGCATGTTCTTGTTCCTTTATCTGGTCCGAACGCATGAAATGGAGTAAAAGAAGGATTGTCTTCACCAATTTCTAATCCAGATTTAATGCTGTTATTTGTAGAATTTGGATAGTTTGGTATATTTAATCCTAAAATAATATTGTGCTCGGCAATTTGCATTTCTTTATCAATTAACACTCTTAAAACACCACTTCCACCACGATTTTCTAATTTCTTTCTTTCGTTGCTTGTCAACTTAATATCATCATCAAACACTAAACCATCAGTATAATATTCAACTTTAATTTCTGGTTCTTTAATTGATAAATGAATATGTGCTGGTATATCAGAATTTGGATAATTTCCTGGTCTAATTGTATAAATTGAATAATTTCCTTGTTGGTCAGACTTTACCCAACCACGAATATTTCCGTGTCTTTTAGTTTTTCCTTTACCACCAGAATAAGATCCTTTGCTATCTGTTTGCCAATAATATACTATTACATTTGGTGCTGGTGTAACTCCGTCTAATTTTAATACTTTTCCAGTTAATAATAACTTTTGTCCTTTTTGATTCCAAGCAGAACTCGTATCAATAGGCTTTATGTTTTTTGGCATTCCAACATACATTAATTCGCAACCATCGCAGCCACCACCAACAATTTTATTACTTTCTACGGTTTTCTTTACCTGACTTTTACAACTTGTTACTGATATTAGAAATAGAAGAAATAGTCCAATCTTTAGTGTTCCTTTCATTTTTTTAAATTTTTAGTGAACACCAAAAGACCGATAAATCTTGTGTTTGAAAAAGAGAAATACTAGCAAATAGGTTAGTAGGAGTGTTTTTATTGCTTAGTGGTTTAATAGAGCGTTCCAATTTTTACGATAATGTCTGCTAAACCTGATTGATTGTCCATTAGTTAAAACCGCATCAAAATCGCCATTCTTTCGTGATGTTAATTCTGTTATATGATTTTTATTGACAATTACTGAACGATGAACTCTTAAAAAGGTTTTAGAGTCTAACAGCTTTTCAAGTTTTTTTAAACTTTCATCGTGTAAGAATTTTTGATCTTTAGAATATATCATTGTATAAGGTCTATCTGTTTTAATAAAAAGTACTGTAGAAACATCAATCTTTATTCTTTTGATTCCATTTTTAACTGTTAGCGTTTTAATAACATTTTGGCTCGGAAAAAGTTTGTTTAATTGTTTTTTCCTTTTAAGAAAATCAACAACAAAAGGACTAAATAAGTAGGCGATAATCGTGATTTGTAACTGATTAGAAATAGCATTCTTAAATATAGTTGAAAACCGGTGTGGTTCTGGAAATATAATATGACTTCCTAAAATAAAAATCGAAGTAAAAAGAAATATATGTAATATGCTAAATACAAATCCTGTACTAGAAGCGTAAAGAATTTTATTTATTAGTGATTTGGGTTGCACCTTATTATAAAAAGAATTGGCAATTTTTATAAATGGAATAAATAAAAGCCAATAAACATTATAAAGCATGGTATCTGCCCAATAAAACCCTGCTGGTTTAACTTTAGAGAAAATGTAGTCTTGAAAAATAGCCAACCCATATAAAACAAAACAAAACACAACTAATATTCTAAAACTTGGATTTAATAGTTTACTTCTTGTTTTATTAAGCACTTGTGTTTTCATTATTTTTTGACATTGTAGCTTTTTAACGCAAGATAAACAATCAAAAAAATAGTTTATAAAAACAAATGGAATTTGTTTTTGTTTTAAAGATTCGCTAACTTAAATGATATCGAACGTTTCAATGTTTTATATCAGTAGTTAGCGAAGTTGCCGAAAAATGAGTATAGAAACAAACCAAATAAAATGAGTACCCATAAAAAATCCCAAGTAAAAGCTCAGGATTTATATATCTAAAAAGTCTTGTTTCTTGACTCTACTTTATCTTGTTTCAAAAAAGAAACTACATTTCTAGTGCTTTATTAATCTCATTATCCATTAATAATTCTACTGGGTTTTCTAATGCTTCTTTAACAGCAACTAAGAAACCAACAGATTCTCTACCATCAATAACCCTGTGGTCATAAGACAAAGCAACATACATTATTGGTTGTATCACAACTTCACCATTAACAGCCATTGGTCTGTTTACAATGTTGTGCATTCCTAAAATTCCACTTTGTGGAGGATTTAAAATTGGCGTAGATAACATAGAACCAAATACACCGCCGTTGGTAATTGTAAACGTTCCGCCAGTCATTTCATCCACTGTAATTTGTCCGTCTCTTGCTCTTAAAGCCAAACGTTTTACTTCACTTTCTACACCTCTAAAAGATAATTTTTCTGCATTTCTAATTACAGGAACCATCAATCCTTTTGGTCCAGAAACGGCAATAGAAATATCTTGAAAATTATTTTTAATTTGGAAATCTCCATCAATCATAGAATTGACATCTGGATACATTTCTAAAGCTCTTACAACAGCTAATGTAAAGAAAGACATAAAACCTAAGCCAACGCCGTGTTTTGCTTTAAACTCTTCTTTATATTTAGAACGTAGATCAAAAATTGGTTGCATGTTTACTTCGTTAAACGTCGTTAACATTGCAGTTTCGCTTTTTACAGCGACTAAACGTTGTGCAACTTTTCTACGTAACATAGACATTTTCTTACGCTCAGTTCCTCTTTCTCCATCTACAGGTTTAGTTCCCATACTTGGCACAGCGTTTTCTGCATCATTTTTAGTAATTCTACCTGCTTTTCCAGTTCCTTTTACTGTAGAATTTTCAATTCCTTTTTCAGCTAAAATTTTCTTCGCAGCTGGCGAAGCAGTTCCGGTTGCATAAGTTGATGTTGTATTTTGAGTTTCAGCTTTCTTTTCTTCAACTTTTACTGCAGACTGCGACTGTTCACTGACAGCTGAATTTCCTTCTGGTTTTGCAGCATCCATATCAATTAAACAAACAACTGCACCAACAGCAACAGCATCACCTTCTTCAGCTTTCAATGTAATTACTCCGCTTTCTTCAGCAGGTAATTCTAAGGTAGCTTTGTCAGAATCTACTTCTGCAATCGGTTGGTCTTTTTCTACATAATCTCCATCTTCAACTAACCATGTTGCAATTTCTACTTCTGTTATTGATTCTCCTGGTGAAGGAACTTTCATTTCTAAAATCATCAGTACTAAGTTTTATTTTTTCTCTGAATTTCTAATATTATTAATCAAAAACTTTGGCTATTACTTTTTGATGTCTCTTTTTATAACGTGCGCTAGACCCTGCTGCGGTAGCCGCATGATATTCTCTAGATGCAACTTCTAATCTTAACTTCGGAAAACGCTCTAGCATATAACTCCAAGCACCCATGTTTTTTGGTTCTTCTTGCGCCCAAACAAAACGTTCTGCATTTGGATAACCTTCTAAAACGGCTTCTAATTGCGCTTCGTGTAAAGGGAATAATTGCTCTATTCTAACCAAAGCAATATCTTCTCTTCCGTTATTTTCACGTTCTGCAAGTAAATCATAATAAAATTTACCCATACAGAATACTACTTTTTTTATTTTTGTTTTATCTACTAACGCATCGTCTATTACTTCTTGAAAAGTGCCAGTTGCTAACTCTTCAATAGTGCTTACAGCTTTTGAATGACGTAATAAACTTTTTGGAGTAAAGACAATTAATGGTTTTCTATAATCACGTTTCATTTGACGACGTAATAAGTGATACATGTTTCCTGGAGTTGTACAATTTGCAACCGTCATATTATCAATTGCACATAATTGTAAATAACGTTCTATTCTTGCCGATGAATGTTCAGAACCTTGTCCTTCATATCCGTGAGGTAATAAAATAACGATTCCGTTTTGTAATTTCCATTTATCTTCTGAAGCAGAAATATATTGATCAAACATAATTTGAGCTCCGTTAGAAAAATCTCCAAATTGTGCTTCCCAAATAGTTAAACAATTTGGGTATGCCATTGCATATCCATAATCAAATCCTAAAACACCGTATTCTGATAAGAGAGAATTATAAATGCTCATATTCCCTTTATTATCTGAATTGGTATTTAATAGATTAATTCGTTCTTCAGAATTTTCATCACGTAAAATGGCATGTCTATGCGAAAAAGTTCCACGTTCTACATCTTGTCCAGAAATACGAACATTAAATCCTTCTTCTAGTAAAGAACCATACGCTAATGTTTCTGCCATTCCCCAATCTAATTGATTCGTTTGGAAAACCATTTTTTCTCTACCCTTTAAAATACGTTCAGCTTTTCTTACAAACTTTACATTTTTTGGAGTTGTAGAGACTATTTTAGCTATATTTTTTAATTTATCTGTTGTGTAACTTGTATCAACAGGTTTTAACATGTCTTCTATTCCTTTACGTGAAAAATCTTTCCACGTAGTTTTCATAAACTCTCTTACTTTAGAGACTGTATCTTTTTTTGCTTTATTAAACTCAACTTCTAACATTGATTTAAACTCATCTGTAATTTGAGCTAAATACTCTTTTGTAATAGTTCCTTCAGTTAATAATTGATTTGCATAAATGTCTTTTAAATTTTTATGCTTTGCAATTGCTTTATATAGATTTGGTTGTGTAAAACGAGGTTCGTCACCTTCGTTATGACCGTATTTTCGATATCCTAATAAATCAATAAAAACATCTCTTTTAAATTTCATTCTAAATTCAATAGCAATTTCCATTGCATGACAAACTGCTTCTACATCGTCTGCATTAACATGTAAAACAGGAGACAATGTTACTTTTGCAACATCGGTACAATACGTACTTGATCTAGCATCTAAATAATTGGTTGTAAAACCAACTTGATTGTTTACCACCACATGAACAGTTCCTCCAGTTTTATAACCGTTTAACTTTGCCATTTGTGTTACTTCATAAACAATTCCTTGCCCAGCAATTGCCGCATCACCATGAATAATGATTGGTAATATTTTAGAATTATCACCATTGTATTTTTTATCAATCTTAGCACGAGTAATCCCTTCCGCTACAGCTCCAACAGTTTCTAAATGTGATGGGTTTGGTACTAAATTCATTTTAATACTTTGTCCATTTTTATAAGTTTTACTTAGAGTTAATCCTAAATGGTACTTAACATCTCCATCTAAATCTTCATCTTCAAAATCTTTCCCTTCAAACTCGTTAAATAATTCTCTAACAGGCTTTTTAAAAATATTTACTAGCGTATTTAAACGCCCACGATGTGCCATTCCAAGAACACATTCTTTAACGCCGTAATTTTCTGCTGCAGATCTAAGTAAAACGCTAATTCCGGGAATTAATGCCTCTCCTCCTTCTAAAGAAAAACGTTTCTGTCCAACATATTTAGTTTGTAAAAAGTTTTCAAAACCAACGGCTTGATTTACTTTTTGTAAAATGTATTTTTTAGAATCAACAGTGTAATTAGGTAAATTGTCATTTTTATTTAACCGATCTTGCCACCATTTTAATTCTTCAGGATTTCTTAAATACATATATTCTATTCCAATAGAATTACAATAAATGTTTTCTAAGTGATTAATAATTTCTGACAAAGTTTTTGGGCCGATACCTAAAATATCACTTGCATTAAAAACAGTGTTTAAGTCGTTTTGTGATAAGCCAAAATTTTCAAGTGCTAAAGTAGGAGTATATTTTCTTCTCTCTCTAACCGGATTTGTTTTTGTAAATAAATGGCCACGAGTTCTGTATCCATTTATTAAATCGATCACCAAAAACTCTTTTCTAACTTCTTCAGGGATCTCTGAAGAAATTTCTACTTCATCTGTTAAAGAATAATTTTCATTTGCTAAATCATAACCTTGAAAAAAACTTCTCCAACTTGGTTCAACTACATCTGGGTTTTTTAAATACTGCTCATACAAATCTCCAATAAAACCTGTATGTGCCGCATTTAAGAACGAAAATTTGTCCATATATTTATTTAATACTTTGGGTATAATAATGTAACTAATACAAAAATACAACTTTTGCTAAAAATGAGCTTTATTTTTCGAATTTATTGAATGAATATTTCTTTGTTTTTTCTTGAAAAAAATTTGGCGGTTTTTCAAAAAGATTTATATTTGCACTCGCAAAACTTTTAGTATTGCAAACTCCTCCTTAGCTCAGTTGGTTAGAGCATCTGACTGTTAATCAGAGGGTCCTAGGTTCGAGCCCTAGAGGAGGAGCAAAAAGCCTTAACATTTGTTAAGGCTTTTTTATTTTTTCTCAATGTAAAAATCAAATTTTTATTTGTCGATCTATCTGTTGATCTAAGGAAATAAACGTTTCTGTTCTTGCAACACCTTTTATTTTTTGAATATCTTGATTTAATAAATGCATTAAATCTTCATTATTTTTACATAATATTTTAATAAAAATAGCATAATTTCCTGTTGTATAATGACTTTCTACTACTTCAGGAATTTCATTTAATTTTTTGATTGCAGTTTTATACATACTTGCAGAATCTAGAAAAATACCTATAAAAGCAGTAGTTGTATAGCCCAAAGCTTTTGGGTTTAAGATCATTTTTGAGCCAACAATTAAATCTGAGGCTTCTAGTTTTTTTAATCTTTGATGAATAGCTGCACCAGAAATACCTACTTCTCTTGCAATAGTTAGAATAGGAATTCTAGCATCATTTACTAGGTTTTTAATAATGATTTTGTCAATACCATCAATTTTAACACTCATTAATTTTAATTTTAAAGAATGTAAATATATAAAAAATTAGGATATATAACTATATCCTAATTTTTTATTTAAATTTTAAACTATATGGTTTGTTTATTGTTTCATTTCAAAATCTTCCATAAATTTTGTTGTATAGTTGCCCGAAATATAATCAGGATGATCCATTAATTGTCTATGAAACGGAATCGTTGTTTTTACACCTTCAATTACAAATTCATCTAATGCTCTTTTCATTTTGTTAATTGCTTCTTCTCTAGTTTGAGCAGTTACAATTAATTTTGCAATCATTGAATCGTAATTTGGAGGAATTGTATATCCTGCATACACGTGCGTGTCAATACGAACTCCATGTCCGCCTGGTGCATGAAAAGTTGTAATTCTTCCAGGTGCAGGTCTAAAGTTGTTGTATGGGTCTTCTGCATTTATTCTACATTCAATAGAGTGCATTTTTGGCAAATAATTTTTACCCGAAACCGGCACGCCTGCTGCAACTAAAATTTGCTCTCTAATTAAATCGTAATTAATTACTTCTTCTGTTATTGGATGTTCAACTTGAATTCTCGTATTCATTTCCATAAAATAGAAATTACGATGTTTATCAACTAAAAATTCAACGGTACCAGCACCTTCATATTTTATATATTCAGATGCTTTTACAGCAGCATCTCCCATAGCTAAACGTAATTTATCTGTCATAAATGGAGAAGGAGTTTCTTCAGTTAATTTTTGATGACGACGCTGTACAGAGCAATCTCTTTCTGATAAGTGACAAGCTTTACCAAATGAATCTCCAACAATTTGTATTTCTATATGTCTTGGTTCTTCAATTAATTTTTCTAAATACATTCCGTCATTACCAAAAGCAGCTTTTGCTTCTTGCCTTGCAGAATCCCAAGCGTCTTGTAAATCTTCTTCTTTCCAAACAGCACGCATCCCTTTTCCACCACCACCAGCAGTTGCTTTTAGCATTACTGGAATACCAAATTCAAGCGCTAATCTTTTACATTCCTCAAAATCTTTTATAATTCCTTCTGATCCAGGTATACATGGAACACCAGCAGCAATCATGGTTGCTTTTGCCGATGCTTTATCTCCCATTTTATCAATCATATCACCAGTTGCGCCAATGAATTTAATTCCATGTTCAGCACATAAATTTGAAAATTTAGCATTTTCAGCTAAAAATCCATATCCAGGATGAATGGCATCTGCATTTGTGATTTCTGCAGCGGCAATTATATTTGACATTTTTAAGTAAGATTCATTACTTGGCGGAGGTCCAATACAAACTGCTTCATCTGCAAACTTAACATGTAAGCTTTCTGAGTCTGCAGTAGAATATACCGCAACGGTTTTGATTCCCATCTCTTTACAGGTTCTAATTACACGTAATGCAATTTCACCTCTATTTGCTATTAATACTTTTTTAAACATACCTTATATATTAGTACTATTCAACTGGATTAGAATTGTTAAAAACAATTTATTCAATCAATATTAAATTATGATGGATCTACTAAAAATAATGGTTGATCAAATTCTACAGGTGTAGAATCATCAACTAATACTTTAACTATTTTACCTGAAATTTCAGATTCAATTTCGTTAAATAATTTCATGGCCTCAATTACACAAACTGTGTCGCCAGAGTTTATAGAGTCTCCAACTTCTGCAAAATTTGGTTTATCTGGAGAAGGTTTTCTATAAAAAGTTCCAATAATAGGAGACTTAATTGTTAAATAATTAGAATTCTCATCTAAATCTGCAGCAGGAACTGATTGCGCAGGAGTTTCAGCAGCAGCTAAAGGAGCAGCCTGAACTGGCATGTGTGCCATCGGACTTGCTTGTACAATAGTTGTTTCTGTTTTTTCAGAGCCAGTTTTTATGGTGATTTTTATATCTTCCATTTCTAGCTTTACTTCACTTGCACCAGATTTTGCTACAAATTTTATCAAATTTTGAATCTCTTTAATATCCATAATTCTTAAGTTTTAGTTATTTGTTTTTATGAGTTATATGCCCATTTTAAATAGATAGCTCCCCAAGTGAAACCACCACCAAATGCAGCAAAAATTATATTATCTCCTTTTTTTAATTGATTTTCGTAATCTGCTAATAATAAGGGTAAAGTAGCTGAAGTTGTGTTTCCGTATTTGTGAATATTCACCATTACTTTTTCACTTTCTAAACCTATTCTTCTAGCAGTAGCTTCAATAATTCTATTGTTTGCTTGATGTGGTGCTAACCATTGAATATCATCTTTTACCAAGTTATTTCTAGTCAACATTTTTTCTGCAACATCTGCCATATTAGAAACGGCAAATTTAAATACAGTTTTTCCTTCTTGATGTACAGAATGTTGTCTGTTCTTTAATGTTTCTTCTGATGTTGGTAATAGTGAACCGCCAGCATCAATTTTTAGAAACTCTCTTCCATTTCCATCGCTTCGCAAATACTCATCTTGTAAACCAAAACCATCTTTATTTGGTTCAAATAATACGGCGCCAGCTCCATCACCAAAAATAATGCATGTTGCTCTGTCTGTGTAATCAATAATCGAAGACATTTTATCTGCCCCAATAAGCAAAATATTTTTGTATCGACCAGATTCTATATAACTAGAAGCTGTAGATAAACCATATAAGAAACTTGAACAAGCAGCTTGTAAATCAAATGAAAAAGCATTAGTTGCGCCAATTTTTGTTGCCACAAATGCAGCTGTAGAAGCTACTGGTAAATCTGGAGTAGCAGTTGCTACAATTACTAAATCTATATCTAATGGATTTTTGTTGGATTTTTTTAGCAGGTTTTCTGCGGCTTTAATGGCCATATAAGAAGTTCCTTTTCCCTCTCCTTTTAGGATTCTTCGTTCTTTAATACCTGTTCTAGATGTTATCCATTCATCATTGGTATCGACCATTTTCTCTAACTCTTTGTTGGTTAGAATATAGTCAGGAACATATTTTCCTACTGCTGTAATTGCTGCAGTTATTTTTGTCATATTAATACCTTAATTATTTAGAAGGAAGTTTAAAAACAATATCCAAAGAAATGAAAATTATTTTACATTTTTGACTTAAAAACATCAAAAAACATTTGAAACTAATCAAAAAACAAAAAAACTCTCAAAAATAGAGAGTTTTGTGTGTTTTATAATGGATCTATTATGCTTCTGCAGCTGCAGATTCTAATACAATTTGACCTCTGTAGTATAATTTTCCTTCGTGCCAATGTGCTCTATGATATAAATGTGATTCACCAGTTGTTGGATCTACGGCAATTTGAGGAACGCTAGCTTTGTAATGAGTTCTTCTCTTATCTCTTCTAGTTTTTGATATTTTTCTCTTTGGATGTGCCATTTTATGTCTTTTTTTCTGTTATTAAACTTTTTAATTTATCCCATCTTGGGTCTACATTTTCTGTAGATTTTATTTCTTTTACTCTTAATTTCTCTAACTTCTTTAATGCTTCTGATTCCATAGAGCCATCTAATATCTTTGGATGTACTCTTTTTATTGGTGCTGACAATACAATCATTTCATAGATGTATTGTGCAACATTTAATTGAAATTCTGAATAGGGAAGAATTAATATTTCTTCATTATCATCATTATATTCTTCTCCAAATTTTACAATTAATTGCAATTCAGTTTCTATTTCTTGATCAAAAGATTCTCCACTAACATCACATAGTACATTAATTGTGCCTTGTGCTTTAAAAGATAAGTTTAAAAGCGTACTTTTTTTATCTAGAGTTAAAGCAACAGTAATATTAGCATCAAAAAATTCGTCAAAATTAAAAGCGTCAAAGAACGGTTTTCCAATTTGATATTCAAATAAATGACTTTCTTCTTTTAATCCTATATATTGGATATTAAATTGTTTCAAGTCTTTCATCTACAAAATCAATTTGAGCGTGCAAAGATATAAAAAATTGTTTTATTAAATAAAGAATCTTTAAAAAAGAAATTTATCTTATTTATTTCACTTCAAGCACATTAACAGTTAAGTTTTTGTATTCTTTTCTTTTTCTGTAAATTTCGATTGCTGTAAAAAGCGCTTCTTTAAATGATGTGTGATTTGCTTTGTTTTTTCCCGCAATTTCAAATGCCGTTCCGTGATCTGGCGACGTTCTTATTTTTGATAAACCTGCCGTGTAATTTACTCCGTTGCCAAAAGACAATGCTTTAAAGGGTGCTAAACCTTGATCGTGATACATTGCTAAAACGCCATCAAACTGCTTGTATGTATTGGACCCGAAAAAACCATCTGCAGCATAAGGACCAAAAACCAATTTACCAGATTCTTTTATCTCATTAATCGTTGGTCTAATAATTTCATCATCTTCTTTGCCAATAACACCTTTATCTCCGCAATGTGGATTTAACCCAAGAATTGCAATCTTAGGCTTATTAATCCCAAAATCTTGCACCAAAGTAGCATACATAATTTCTACTTTCTTTTTTATCAATTCAGGTGTAATCGTTTCAGAAATTTTAGAAATAGGAATATGACCTGTAACCAGGCCAACTCTTAAATTATCAGAAATTAAAATCATTAAACTTTCTCCCTCCAATTCATTTTCTAAATACTCTGTATGACCCGGAAAATTAAAGCTTTCAGATTGAATATTTTCTTTGTTGATAGGAGCAGTTAATAAAACATCTATGGTGTTTTCTTTTAAATGTTTTACTGCAGCTTCTAAAGAGTTAAAAGCATATTCACCAGAAATTTTAGTTGATTTTCCAATTTCAAAAGATACTTCTTCTTTCCAAATATTTAATACATTAACTTTGTTGTCTGTTACTTGTTTTATTGAGGTAATACCGTGTATTTGCGTTTCTGAGTTTAATAGTTTTTTGTGGTATGAAAGACTTTTTGTAGATCCAAAAATAACAGGAGTGCAAAAATCTAACATTCTTTTATCTTCAAAAATTTTTAAAATAATTTCAATTCCAATTCCATTTAAATCTCCAATTGATATTCCAACAACTATTTTTTCTGATTTACCCATCATTTATGATTCAATATTATTAGTTTTGATTCGTGCAAAAATAACGAAATAAAATTTAGAATCTATGTTTACTGGAATTATTGAAAGCTTAGGAGAAGTAAAAAAAATAGTAAAAGAAAAGGACAATTTACATATAACAATTAAGTGTGGTTTTACAAATGAATTAAAAGTAGATCAAAGCATTGCACACAACGGTGTTTGCTTAACGGTTGTTGCCTTACATGATGATGAATATACAGTAACCGCAATTAAAGAAACAATTGATAAAACTGCAATTGGAGGTCTAGTTATTGGTGAAAAAGTAAATTTAGAAAGAGCTATGAAACTTGGTAATCGATTAGACGGTCATATAGTTCAAGGTCATGTAGATGAAACTGGATTTTGCTCATCTGTTCTTGAGCAAAACGGAAGTACAATATTTACATTTACGTATAGTTTGAAAAGTAACAATTTAACAATAGAAAAAGGCTCTATAACAGTAAACGGAGTTAGTTTAACGGTTGTAAATTCTAAGGATTATGAGTTTAGTGTTGCAATAATTCCTTTTACAAAAGAGCATACTACTTTTAATCAATTAAAAATTGGAGATAAGGTGAACTTAGAATTTGATGTACTTGGGAAATATGTTGTTAAACAGAATGCTTTAAAAAACTAGCTTTTCTTTAGTTTTTTAATACCTAAAATTATTCCAGAAATAAGTAAAAATAAAATACCCCCATCAATTGGTAATCCTGGTGGTGGTGGTGGTGGAATTGGTGGTGGAAACGCCTGTCCATAAGTAAATGTTGTACAAAGTACAGCGATAATTAGCAATATTTTAATTTTGTTCTTCACCTTTACATGGAGTAAGATTATAAATTTTGATAAATATCAATACTTATTTTTCAAATATAGGAATAAAATTTTAATAAAATAGTGGACCCACCAGGGCTCGAACCTGGGACCCTCTGATTATGAGTCAGATGCTCTAACCAACTGAGCTATGGGTCCTACTAAAGTTTGGCAAAACTACTATCTTTTTTGAATTACACCAAACTAAAAATATAATTTCTTTATACGTTACGTGTCATTAACGCTTTTCCAAATTCTAACAACCCTTTTTTTGCACCTTCAGAAATATTTATATCCTCTAAAACAACAAAAGCTTTTTGGCTATAATTAGTTATTTGGGCTTTCATATAAGTTGGAATCTGGTATCTGTCAAATACTTTTTTAACCAATGTTATTTTCTCATTACTATCTTTTAACTTAGATTGATAGAAATTATTTAATATTTTTTTGTCTTCTGATGAAGCTAACTCTAATGCTTTTAAATACAAATAAGTTTTTTTATTTTCAATAATATCTCCGCCAACTTGTTTTCCAAAAGTTTCAGGATTTCCGTAAGTATCTAAATAATCATCTTGCAACTGAAAAGCGATCCCTAAGTTCAATCCAAAATCATAGATTAAATTCGCATTTTCATCTTGAGTTTTAGCAACAATAGCCCCCATTTTTAAAGCTGCAGCAACTAATACTGATGTTTTTAAACGAATCATATTAATGTATTCATTAATGGTAACATCGTTTCTTGTTTCAAAATCTACATCTAATTGTTGCCCATCACAAACCTCTAAGGCAGTTTTGCTGAAAAGTTTTGCTAATTTTTGAAAAACTATTGGCTCATAGTTTTCAAAATATTGATATGCTAAAATTAACATTGCATCACCAGATAGAATTCCTGTGTTTAAATCCCATTTTTCATGCACTGTTTTTTTGCCTCTTCTCAAAGGAGCATCATCCATAATATCATCATGAATTAATGTAAAATTATGAAAAACCTCAACAGCTAAAGCTGCTGGCATAGCATCTTTATAATTATCAGAAAAAATATCTGCTGCCATTAATGTTAGTATGGGGCGCATTCTTTTTCCTCCTAATTTGATAATATAATCTATAGGCTCATATAAATTTTTAGGCTCTCTAACCCATTTTTTAGATTCTAAATATTCAAGAAAATCTTTTTGA
The DNA here is from genome assembly GCA_963974245.1 of uncultured Flavobacteriaceae bacterium. GTDB lineage: Bacteria > Bacteroidota > Bacteroidia > Flavobacteriales > Flavobacteriaceae > Polaribacter. The sequence continues at coordinate 94,885 of CAXBBY010000008.1, forward strand.
TAATGTAAAATATCCAAATTTGAAATTTTTTGTAAAAATAACGTAAAGAAATGTTTCTTTAAAAATGAAATGTTAAAAAATCACTAAAACTTTGGAAACTTTTTTTGTTTCTAAAGTTTCCTGCTGTATATTTGCAATCTAATATGAAGGAAAAAATTATAGTAAAAGCGAGTGAAATGTTCTTAAACCTAGGGTTTAAGAGCGTTACTATGGATGATATTGCAAACGAGTTAGGTATCTCTAAAAAAACACTTTATAAGTATTTTAATAACAAACATAGCTTAGTTGAAGAAAGTACAGCAACATTACATGATTCTTGTTTTAACATTATTGAAATAATCACCAATCAAGGATTTAATCCAATAAAAGAGAATTTTGAAATAAAGAAAATGTTTAAAGAAATGTTTCAAAACGCTTCTTCTTCACCAATTTATCAACTTAAAAAATACTATCCTAAAATTTATGAGAAAACAATGGAAAAAGAAATTATTTTATTTACAGAATGTATTAAAATAAATTTCAAAAAAGGTATTGAAGATGGCTACTACAGAAAAGATATCAATATAGATTTAGTTACAAAATTTTATTTTGCTTTAGTTTTTAGTGTTCATGAAAGCACATCAGAAAATTATAAACTACCAAAATTAGAGCAAGAAGTTTTAGTGTACCATACAAGAGCAATTGCTACAGAAAAAGGATTAAAAGAATTAGAAAAACAACTTAAAATTAATCAATTATAAAAATGAGGAAATATATTTACATACTTTCTTTTTTTGCATTTGTATTAAACACAACTGCACAAGAAAAAACAATGCAACTTTCTTTAGATGAGGCAATTGCATTCGCTTTAGAAAATAGCTACAACACAAAAGCAGCTGAAAACGATATTAAAGTTGCAAAAGAAACCGTTTGGGAAACCACCACAATTGGATTGCCACAAATTAACGGAGCTGTAGATTATCAAAACTACTTAAAACTGCCCATTACAGAATTGGATTTTGATGGTGATGGAACTACAGAAGAATTTGTTTTTGTACCAAAACAGAACATTAATGCGAGTGCTACACTAACTCAATTACTTTTTGATGGTTCTTATTTAGTAGGTTTACAAGCCTCTAAAACCTATCTAAAAATTTCTAAACAAGCCAAAGAAAAAACAGAATTAGTAACCAGAGAAGCTATTATAAACGCTTATGGTAATGTTTTAGTTGCCGAAAAAAGCATCGAAATTCTAAAAAGAAATAATGAGGTTAACAATAGAATTTTAAAAGAAGCAAAAGTTGGTTACGAAAATGGTTTAACAGAACAAGAAGATGTAGAACAGTTCGAAATTATTAAAGGAAACATAGAAAATAATATTAGAGCTACAGAAAGGTTAAGAGATATTGCATACAAGCTTTTAAATATTTCTTTAGGAAACCCAATTGATACTAAGCTAATTTTAACAGACAATTTAGAATCTTTAGTACTTGCCAACACAAATTTAAAGTTGTTAGTAGAAGATTTTGTTTTAGAAAATCATATCGATTTTAAAATTGCAGAAAATGATAGAGAAACAAAACGTTTAACTATGAAATTAGAAAAAAGTAAAAATTTACCTAGTTTAAGTGCTTTTGTAAATTACGGAACACAAGCTTTTTCTGAAGAATTTTCTTTTTTCAAAGGCGAACAAAGATGGTTTCAGTCTTCTTTATTTGGTGTTAGTTTAAACGTACCCATTTTTAGTAGTTTTGGTAGAAAGGCAAAAATTGCACAAACCAAAATTAACCTAGAAACTGCAGACATTCGTTTAGAAGAAACCAAACAGAGATTAAGTTTGGCTGCTCAAAGTGCAAAAAGCGATTATCAATTAAGTATCGACAATTATGAAACTGCAAAGAAAAACTTAAACCTTGCAGAAAGAATTGAAAAGAAACAACAAATAAAATTTGATGAAGGTATTACCACTAGTTTTGATCTACTTCAGGCACAAAACCAATTATACACTCAGCAAAACAACTATGTACAAGCAATGTTAAACATCATTGCCACAAAAGCAACATTAGAAAACGCATTAAACTTACCAATCAAATAATCAACAACACAATGAGAAAAATATATTCATTACTAGTTATTACCATTGTTTTAATTTCATGTGGAGAAAAGAAAACAACCTCTGTAGCAGATTTAGTGGCTTCAGGTTCATTAAAAGAATTAACCGCTAAAAAGAAAGAAATATCTGCAAATTTAGAAGCTATAAATAAAGATTTAGAAGCTATAAATGCAGCCATTTCTAAAAAAGATACCGTTAAAAAATTACCTTTAATTACTACAATTACAGCTAAAGCTGAAGTTTTTAATCACTATTTAGAACTACAAGGTAATGTAAAAACAAAGCAAAACATTTTAATATACCCAGAAATGCCAGGTATCTTAAAAAGTATTTTGGTTAAAGAAGGCCAAAGAGTTGTTAAAGGGCAATTATTAGCGACTATAGATGATGGTGGTTTAAGCAGTCAAGTTGCACAATTAGAAGCAACAACAGCCTTAGCAAAAACTACTTTTGAGCGTCAAAAACGTTTATGGGATCAAGAAATTGGTTCAGAAATTCAGTTTTTACAAGCAAAGACAAATTACGAGGCTCAAGAGAATACATTAAAACAACTTAAAAGTCAATTGTCTAAAGCCTCTGTAAGAGCTCCTTTTTCTGGTGTTATAGATGATGTAATAAAAGAACCAGGTACAGTTTTAGTAGGTGGACCAGGTTCAGAAATTTTTAGAATCGTAAATCTTAACAACATGTATGTAGAAGCAGAAGTACCAGAAAGATACATTGCTAGCATCACTAAAAATAAAGAAGTAAAAGTTTCTTTTCCTGTTTTAGGAGAAACTATAGAAAGTTCTGTAAAACAAGTAGGTAGTTTTATCAACCCAAATAACAGATCTTTTAGAATAGAAGTACCTGTTGCAAATAAAAGCGGAAATGTAAAACCAAACTTAACTGCTAAGCTTCAAATTAATGATTACTCGCAAGACAAAGCCATTTTAATTCCACAAAGTATTATCTCAGAAAATGCTAATGGAGAGCAATTTGTTTATGCTATTAAAGGTAAAAATGCAGATAACGAAGCTGTTGCAGAACGTGTAATTATTAAAACTGGAAAAACACAAGGAAATTACATCGAAGTTTTAGAAAACCTTTCTGTAGGTACAGAAATTATTGATGAAGGTGCACGTAGTGTAAATAATGGGCAAACTGTAAAAGTTATCAATATAAAATAATTAATGATGACAGAACAAAAAAAACAAGTAGATAAAGAGTTTAAATTATCATCTTGGGCAATTCATAATAAAACAACCATTTATGTAATAATGGCTGTATTATTCTTCTATGGTATTTCTGCGTATTTAACCATGGCAAGAGAATTTTTTCCAGAGGTAAAAGAAACTAAAATATACATAAGCACTGCTTATCCTGGTAATACAGCAGAAGATATAGAAAAACTGATTACAGATCCTATAGAAGATCAAGTAAAAACAGTAAGTAACGTTGTAGAAGTTACCTCAACATCGCAAGAAGATTACTCTATTGTTATTGTTGAGTTCGATGAAAAGATTTCTGTAGAACTTGCAAAACAAAAAGTTAAAGACGAAATCTCTACAGAAACTTCTAGTGAAGATTGGCCAACTTTTAATGGGGCTAAAATAGAACCAAATGTGTTCGATTTAAGTATGTCTGAAGAAATGCCAATATTAAACATTAATATTTCTGGTGACTATCCTGTGCAACGCTTAAAAGATTTTGCTGAATATCTTCAAGATGAAATTGAAAACTTATCTGAAATTAAACAAGCAGATATTCGTGGAGCTCAAGAAAAAGAAGTAGAAGTTGCAGTAGATATTTATAAAATGATGGCTGCTAAAGTTAGTTTTAACGACATTACTTCTGCCATTAGCAATGGAAACGTAACCATGTCTGCAGGTAATTTTATTACAAGCGAACAAAGAAGAACTGTTAGAATTATTGGTGAAATTGATGAGCCAGCTGCGTTAGAAAATTTTGTAATAAAGTCAGAATTTAATAATCCTATTTATTTAAAAGACGTTGCAACTGTATCTTTTAAAGACAAAGACAGAACAACCTTTGCAAGAGAAAGAGGAGAACCTGTTGTAATGTTAGATGTTAAAAAGCGTGCTGGTAGAAACATGGTTGAAGCTGCAGAAAAAGTACAAGTTATTGTAGACGATGCTATCAATAATGTATTCCCAAAAGATTTAAATGTTACTATAGCAAATGACCAATCACCAAAAACAATAAGTCAAGTTGACGACTTAGTTAACAATATCATTTTTGGAGTCATCTTAGTTGTAACAGTATTAATGTTCTTCTTAGGCTTTAAAAACGCCATATTTGTTGGATTTGCCATTCCAATGTCTATGTTCATGTCATTAATGATTCTTAATGCCCTTGGATATACACTTAACGAAATGATTCTTTTTGGTCTTGTAATGGGACTAGGAATGCTCGTAGACAATGGTATTGTGGTGGTTGAAAATGTATATCGTTTGATTGATGAAGAAGGTATGAGTCGTGTAGAAGCTGCTAAAAAAGGGATTGGAGAAATTGCTTTCCCTATTATCATTTCTACAGCAACAACAGTTGCCGCTTTTATTCCATTAGGTCTTTGGCCAGGAATTATGGGAGATTTTATGGTATTATTACCAATAACTTTATCTACAGTTTTAGGATCATCTTTATTAGTAGCTATTTTCTTTAATTCTGTCTTGGTTTCTCAATTTATGAGTGTAGAAGATGTAGATATGCCAATTCAAAAAATTGCTATTTTAACAGGAATTATGACTGCTTTTGGAATAATAATTTTATTATTTGGTGGTGCATATAGTGCTCTTGGTGCGTTAATGATTTTTACAGCAATTATGTTGTGGATTTATAGATTATTCTTAAGAAAATGGGCAAATAGTTTTCAAAATAATGTGTTGCCAAAACTTGAATCTTGGTACGAAAGACAATTGAAAAGTGCTTTGTCTGGCTGGAAACCTTATGTATTAGTAATAGGAACTTTTTTACTGTTATTTGGAGCTTTTGGAGCTTTTGGATGGTCTTTAGGCACACAAAGAACCAAAGTAGAATTTTTTCCAGATAACAAACCCAACCAAATAATTGTTTACATAGAATACCCAGAAGGAACAGATATTCAAAAAACAAATGAAATCACGAAACTGATTGAAAAGAAAGTAGAAGACATTCTATATAGTGATGAATATATGGATGGAGAATATAATTTTATGGTAGAAAGTTTAATCTCTCAAGTTGGTGAAGGAGCAGGAAACCCACAAACTGATGGTGGTTCTGCAGCAGAAATGCCTCATAAAGGTAAAATCACTGCTTCTATGAGAGAGTATAAATATAGAAGAGGTTTAGATAGTGAAATAATGCGTCAAAAAGTGCAAAAAGGCTTGGTTGGTATTTATCCAGGAGTTTTAATTTCTGTTGAAAAAGATGTAAACGGACCTCCTGTAGGCCCTCCAATTAACATAGAAATTGAGGGTGATGATTATGCTGAGTTAATTCAAACTGCTCAGAGAATGAGAGATTTTATCAATACTAAAAGTATTTCTGGGATTGATGAATTAAAGATTGATGTTAACAAAGACAAACCTGGTATGGAGGTTTTAGTTGATCGTAAAAAAGCAGGTGAATTAGGGGTTTCTTCTGGGCAAGTTGGTCAGCAATTAAGAGCCTCAATTTTTGGAAATAAAGCAGGTATTTATAAAGAAAATGGTGAAGATTATGATATTTATGTTCGTTTTAATAAAAAAGACAGATATAATAAAAGTGCCATTTTTAATCAAAATATGATTTTTAGAGATCCCGCTTCTGGTAAGGTAAAAGAAATTCCTGTTTCTACTATTGCTACGCAAAGTAATAATTCTAGTTTTAGTGCTATTAAGCATAAAGACATTAAAAGAGTTGTAACTGTATATTCTGCTTTAGCTCCTGGAGAAACTGATGCTGCTGCTGTTGTAAACAAAATACAAGCAGAAATGAAAAACTTTAAAGATTTACCTAAAGGCGTTAAAATAGATTATACTGGTCAGATAGAAGAACAAAACAAACAAATGGCATTTTTAGTAGGTGCTTTCTTTACTGGTTTGGCTTTAATTTTCTTCATTTTAATTTTCCAATTTAACTCTATTACAAAACCTGGTATTATAATGTTAGCCATTTTCTTAAGCTTTATTGGTGTTTTTGGTGGATTGGTAATGTCAGGAGCACCATTTGTGATTATAATGACAATGATGGGGATAATATCACTTGCAGGTATTGTTGTAAATAACGGAGTTGTATTATTAGATTATGCGCAATTATTAATCGATAGAAAAAAACATGAATTAGGTTTAGATGAAGATGATTATTTAGAAAAAAACGATTTATTCGAAACTATTGTTAGAGCAGGTAGAGCACGTTTAAGACCGGTTTTATTAACAGCAATAACTACAATTTTAGGGTTAATTCCTTTAGCAATTGGTTTAAATATTAACTTATATACTTTATTTACAGAATACAATCCTCATATTTATTTTGGAGGTGATAACGTTGTTTTCTGGGGTCCTTTAGCTTGGACCGTAATTTACGGATTGTTAATTGCAACCTTTTTAACTTTAATTGTTGTACCAATTTTATTCTTTTTAGTTACCCAATTTAAAATGTGGTTAAAAGTTAAAATAGCTTCTTAAATATTATATTAAATAATAAAAAGAGAAAAGGGTTAAAATCATAATGATTTTAACCCTTTTTGTATGTTTGTAATATGGATAAAAAATATTTTTCAATAGAAGAAATTAAGCGAAAGCTAGAAAGATATTGTGTTTATCAGGATAGATGTCATAAAGAAATTGAAACAAAATTAAAAGAATTTACATTAATTGAAGAAGCAAAAAATCAAATTGTTTTACACTTGTTAGAGCACAATTTTTTAAACGAAGAACGTTTTGCTAAGAGTTTTGCACGAGGAAAATTTAATATTAAAAATTGGGGAAAACAACGAATAATTAGAGAGTTAAAGTTTAGAGACATTTCTGAATACAATATTAAAACAGCTCTAAAAGAAATTGATGAAGTTGAGTATTTAAAAACAATTCATAGAATTACAACAAAGAGAAATGAGTTGATTAATGAATCTGATTTTTATAAAAGAAAAAAGAAACTATCTGATTTTTTAATCCGTAAAGGCTATGAATTTGATCTAATTTTTGAAACGATAAAAAATGTATTAGAAAAAAAATAGCCTCTTTTAAGAGGCTATTTTTAATTTATTTTAAAATTAGTTTCTTGGTACTTATCGAATCATCTACTTTAATTTTAGCAAAGTAAATCCCTTTACTGTATTTAGACATATCTAGTTCAAATCGTTTTATTGCAGGAGAACTATTTTTTTCTTGTAAAACAAGCCTCCCTGTAATATCAAAAATAGCAATTGAAAAATCTCTTCCTTGAGTCCAATTAATATTAAATATACTATTTGATGGATTTGGTGAAATAACTAAACCTTCAATTTCATTAAATTCTTCTAAAGCTAAAACTCCAGTAATTACTAAATCATCTACAATAACTCCTTCTAAATTTCCTTGATCATCTGCTTTAAATTTAAATCTAAAGATTATGTTTGACTGATTTGTAAAAGCAGATAAATCAAAACTATAATCTTGTAATGTTAAATTTGCGCTAAGACCAGTCCATTGCTTACCAGGTAAACCATTTGCAGTTGAATTACTATTATACCAATTTGCATCTGTTGATGCACCAAGTATAGACCAGTTTTTTCCTTGATCCGTTGTGTATTCTACAGTTAAATAATCCCAATCTTGTTCAATTTCAAAAGCCATTTTAAAACTTAAGATAGGATTTGTCACTAATGTTAAATCGTAACAGTTGGTAACTAAATAGCCTGTTGTATTATTAGGATAATTTCCATTTAAAGTAGTTGCATAAGCAGAAGTTCCAGAACCAACATTAGTTAAGTTCGTTTTTGTTGGAGTACCTCTTTGCCAAAGAGCTGTGGTTGTAGTAGATTCAGTCAATAAATCATCAGAAGCTGCTTCAAAAGTGTTTATTGCTGTCGGATTTGCGTTAAATTCGTTCAGCGTAAAAGAAGTCGTTTTGACATTATTCTGAGTATATGTATCATTTGTAATCGTCGTTTCTACACGCATCGTATGACTTCCCTTACTTATATTTGAAGTTGGAATGTCTATTGTTGTTGAAGCTTCTGAATTCAAAGTTCCGTTCCAAGTATAAGAACTATTTGCTTGACCATCAAATGAATAATTTACGGTTACTGAATTTATTACAGCAGTTCCTTGATTTTTAATAACAATTTTTGGGCTTATTCCAGAAGAACAACTTATATCTGTATTATTTGGATTTTGAATTGAAAGTAACCGAACATCATTAGCGGGTAAAACCCTTGGGATGTCGGTTGCAAAAACACCTCTTCCGTAGGTTCCTGCATATAGTTTTGAATCTTCTTCGTTAATCTCTAAATCTCTAACTTGTACATTTGGTAAATTATTATCAAAAACGTGCCAACTAGTAATGTTGTCATTAATATAATAAACACCTAATGTAGTTCCAAGATAAATAGTATTGTTTCCACTTCTTTCATGATGTTTTATTACTAGTTTAGTCTCCGAAGGAAGGTTTCCTGTAATGTCAGTAAAGGTTGGAGTAGCGTCTAGGATATTAATAGATTTTAAAACTTTAGAATCTGTAATAATCCAACCAACATTAGAATTCGTGTTACTTATTTCAATGCTATTAATATTAAAGAAATTTACATTGTCGGAATATATTTTTGTAAAATTAACTCCACCATCTTTACTAAGAAAAAGATCACTTGATTCAGCTAAATAAATATTGTTATCATTTTTTGGGTCTATTTCTAAATGATCTATGTCACCAATTACATTTAGGGAAGCGTTAGAAACTAAAGCCCATGCATTATTAACTATTTTATATAATTTTCGATAGCCAGCGTACACAACTCCAGCACTATTAATAACCATTGGCGTTACCCATTCACCACCTGAATCACCATTTGGCGTATCTGTTTCTACAGCAGGAGCGGCAGTAATAAATTGCTTTGATCTCCCTCCGTCTATAGTTTTATCTAAACCACCACCATATTGTGAAAACCCATAATGTGTACTTGGCTCTGTTGGGTGTACATTTCCTTCCATTCCATCTCCACCATGCCAATTCCTCCATTTATCTTCATTAAAAGCCATTCCTCCATTATCTTGTATTCCACCCACAATAATATTAGAGTTTTGCGGTGATACAGATATTTTATAGAATTGACTAATCCCTAATGTATTTGTTAGATCTGTAAAATTGACACCTTCATCAGTAGATCTATAAACTCCGCCATCTGTTCCTGCAAAAAACTTCCCGTCTATAAAACGTAAAAAATGAATATCCGCATGCGTATAACTAGGCTGATCTGGACTAAACCATTCTGTTAATTTGGTAAAACTATTTCCTCCATCTGTAGATTTCCAAATATCTAATACACCAACATACACTATATCTTTGTTGCTTGAAGAGGCTGTAATTGCTAGATCAAACCAAGCCTGTTCACTTTTAAAGATGTCATTAGTTTCAGCGGTTTTAGTAAATGTTGCACCACTATCTGTTGATTTATAAACACCATTAAAGGCACTTTTAGGCGTTCCAGCACTAACCATATACACATAAGTAGGGTCTGCGATGGTAACATCAATTGTTAATCTTGTAGAACCCGCAGTAAGAGCAGGTATTGCAACTTCTGCAAAAGTTTCACCAGAATCGGTTGATCTATAAAATTTAGTAGCCGATACTGCATACCAAGTTGTTGCATCTCCCGGTTTCATTTTTAAATCAAGGATAGTTCCTGCTAATTTTTGCACCCAATTTGTTCCTCCATCTATAGTTTTAAAGACTCCATTACTTGTTGCTACTAAAATAGTATTGGTGTTATTTGGGTCTATATAGATTTCATTCATAGAATTTGGATTACCAGCAATATTTCCTGTAGCCTTCCATGTAGTTCCTCCATCCGTAGATTTCATAACGCCAACAGAAGAAGAATCATTTGCGTCATCATCTCCAGTAGCAATATATATAATATTAGAATTTGATGGAGATATTGCGATTCCAGAAACCCCAATTTGAGGTAAGTAATCGGTTAACGGTTGCCAGTTAATTCCTGCATCTATAGATTTCCATATTCCGCCAGCAGGCGCACCAGCATAATACGTATTTGAATTGTTTGGATCTACTGCGATGGCATTAATACGGCCTTGTCCAGAAGATTTTAGTGTCGCAGAGTTATACGTGTTAGAACTAGAATTTGGTCCAACTGATTTCCAGTCGCTATTATCTACAGCTGTTTTTGCCGCTTTCATCTGGTTTTTTTGTCTCCAGGCATTCCATAGTTTTTCAGGTGGAGCGATAGTCCCGTCAGCATTTAAATAAAAACGAGCATTATATTTCCATCTTTCATATGGTTTTAAACCACTTCCTTTTTTAAATCGATCAACTGTGCTAAAATATTTTTCTGCAGCGATTGTAATATCATTTAAGGTAGTAACTCCTTTTTTCTTTAATGAGGATTTCATCCAAGGAGCATTTCCTTGAAACGTCTGTGAGAAAATGCTTAGAGGAAATATTATTAAAAGTAGTAGTAGTGCTTTTTTCATGATTACTTTTTTTAAGTTTTGTTTAAAAGTAGAGTTCTTTGTTGTTGATTTTAGCTAAAATAGGCATTTATTTATAAAACAAAAAAAAACACATTTTCCTGCGTGAAAATATAAGCACTAAATTTATTATAGAAGAAACGGACAAATTACCTCATAAGAAAAGGATACGAATTTGATCTTATTTTTTCAACGTTACAAAATGTAATAGAAAAAAATAGCCTTACTAAGTTTTTTTTAATTGCCTCATTTTAGATAAGGTTGAATTCTTTTTTTTATCGGACTCTTTTTTTAGATTTTCTTCCTCTTTTAGTAAAATGTTTTTTTCTACTTCTAGTTGAGAATAGATTGTGTTTATTTTAGAGTTTGTTGCAGAAAAAGCCGCTATTATTTTATTTACTTGAGTGTTTACTTCATCTGCTGTAATTGCAGGGATAAAGGTCATGTCTTTTAGACGCAAAGTTTCGTTTTCTAGCACATTAACTCTTGTTCTAAAAGGTAAATTTAATAACTCTTTTGGTCGAATACTATCTTTTAAAAACTTGACTGCTTCTGATAATTTCAAAGCATTATTTAACGCTTCGCTCGCAGAAATTGAAGAAAACTGTTTTAAGTTGTCTTCAACCTCTAAATATTCTTTCCAGTTAGAAATTTCCTGTTTTGAATTTTTTTCTAATTCCAGCGCAGAAATGTGCTTTTGAACGATATTCATTTCAGATTTTTTAATCTTAGGTTCTTTTATAGCAGAATTATTTTTGCAAGACAAAAAAATTAAGATAAAGAGGAAGTAAAAAGTGCGCATATTTTATATAAATGTTTCGTAAAAATACATAATTTTTAATTTATTTTTTTGAGTTTAACATTTAATACTGTTTTTACTAAAAAGCAAGAATGACTTATTTTAACTTTTCATTTTTATGGAAACTTAAATTATGTACTTTTGTTTTAACAACTTTTTAATTATAAAAAATGAGTGAAACGATTTTAATTATTGGAGCTTGTGGACAAATTGGTTCTGAACTTACCCAAAAACTTAGAGAAATTTACGGGAACGACAATATTGTCGCTTCAGATATTAGAGATGGAAAAGAGGATTTAATGAACTCTGGACCGTTCGAGATTTTAGACGCTACCGATAAAGAAAGAATTTTAAAAGTTGTACAAAAATACAAAGTCACTCAAGTATATTTAATGGCAGCAATGCTTTCTGCAACTGCAGAAAAATACCCACAAAAAGCTTGGGAGTTAAATATGAATTCTTTACTTGGAATTTTAGAATTAGCAAAAGACAAACATATTAAACAAGTTTATTGGCCAAGTTCTATTGCTTCTTTTGGACCAACATCACCAAAAATAAACACACCGCAAAAAACTGTGATGGAACCAACAACAGTTTACGGAATTAGTAAATTGGCTGGAGAACATTGGTGTAATTATTATCATAACAGATATGGAGTTGATGTAAGAAGTATTCGGTATCCAGGCATTATAAGTTGGAAAACAAAGCCTGGAGGAGGAACCACAGATTATGCGGTTGATATTTATTTTAAAGCGGTAGAAAATCAATCGTATGAATGTTTTTTATCAGAAAACACACGTTTGCCAATGATGTATATGCAAGACGCTATTGATGCAACCATCAAAATTATGCAAACTGATGCAGCAACTATTAAAACAAGAACTTCTTATAATTTAGCAGCCATTAGTTTTACTCCAAAAGAAATGGCAGCTGAAATTAAAAAGCACATTCCAAAATTTGAAATCTCTTATAAAACCGATTTTAGACAACAAATTGCTGATAGTTGGCCACAAGTTATTGACGACTCAAATGCAAGAAAAGACTGGAAATGGAATCATCAATTTGATCTTGAATTGATGACCAAAGAAATGCTTAAAAACCTTCAATAATTTCTTGATATTTATCATATTTTAAAGACAAACACACCTGTACTTTTACGATGTAAAAACGAGCTGTAAGTTCTTGTTTTTAGAACGTCTAAAAAGTAAAATTTAAACAATACATGAACACAGTGATTAAAGATAGTTTGGCTAAAAGTTTATCGTATGATGCTTATAGAAAAATGGTTAGGGATTTATTAGCTGAAGGAAAATCTACAGGACCAAATCAATCTGTAGATTTGTTAAATTATAGCACACTAAATGATGCAAGAATGAATCGTTTAGATAAAAAAACAAAGCTAACAGACTCATCAATAAAAGCTTTAAAAAGCACAAAAGCAACACAAACATGGTTGTTAATCACTGAAAGTTGGTGTGGTGATGCTGCTCAAATTGCTCCCATTATAAATAAAATGAGTTTAGAAAGTGACAAGGTCAATTTAAAAGTTGTGTTACGAGATGAAAATGAAGAGTTGATGAATCAATTTTTAACCAATGGTACAAAATCAATTCCGAAGTTAATTGTGTTAGACCAAAATGATGAAGTTATTTCTTCTTGGGGACCAAGACCATCTATTGCAACTAAAATGGTAACCAATTACAAAGAAAAACATGGAGGTTTAGATGCTAATTTTAAAAAAGAATTACAAGTTTGGTACAATAAAAACAAAGGTGAAAATATACAAGAAGATGTTGTTGCTTTTTTAGAAAAATAAGACAATATAGAGTTCTAGAAAAGTCCTTTTGCATTTTGTAAAAGGACTTTTCTTTTGTTCTATCTTTGCAGAATTAAAACTAAAAAATGCTAGTAGAATATACATCGCTTCCAGAAACTACAAAAGTTTGGGTTTATCCATCAAACAGAAAATTTTATGATACAGAAATTGATGGACTTCATCTAAAAATAAAAGCCTTTTTAGAAAGTTGGAAAGCTGAGGATAAAATTTTTAATGTTTCTTACAAATTGCTATACAATCGTTTTATTGTATTGTTTGCAGATGCTTCTGGTTCACCATTATTAAATACTGATATTGATGCTTCTGTTCAATTTATTTTGCAAATTCAACAAGACTATAAAGTTGAATTGTTAGACAGAATGAATGTGTGTTTTAAGCAAGGCGAATTTGTACAATACAAAGAGTTGAAAGATTTTAAAAAGCTACTTAAAAATAGAGCAGTTACAGGAAAATCTATTGTATTTGATAATTTAGTTACCACCAAAGAAGAGTTTGAAAACTATTGGGAAGTGCCTATTTCTGAAAGTTGGTACGGACGTTTTTTAAAATAAACTAAACCCAATTCCTAAAGAAACACTATCTAAGTTTCCTTTTTTAAAGTTGGCTATTTTTTTTCGATGAAAATCTATTTTCACAACGGTATTCCATCTTCCTTCGCCAGCAATTTGCCAGCCAATTCCTAATCCATAATAATTACCATCTTCATATTCTGATGAAGGTCGCCACATTTTACCATAACTTGTAGAAATAAAAAAAGTATCGTCTGCATCTTCCATAATATTATAGGTTAATTTCCCAAAAGTAGGAATTGCACTAATTCCTAACCGAAAATGACGATCGTAACCTGCATGTAAACCAACCAACCAACGCCTATCAAATTGATATCCAAAACCAAGTCTAAACAAAAAAGAGCTGGGCTGCAATAGCATTTCTCCATCATCAGGATCTAATGTGTAATTTGGATTTATTGCAAAAGTGGTGTTAAATGAACCAGTGAAAAATGGTTTTTTAAAATTTTCTTGTGCAGTTGCTAAAAATGTTGATAATAATAGAATTAAAAGGAATAATTTTTTCATAGAGTTTTTTTTGTCTCGTTTGGAGAAACAAAAACTATTCCATTTCTAAGTTTTCAATAAAAGCATCAATCGAAAAAGCTTTTTCTATAGTATAATTTCCAATTTTTGTTCTGCGTAAAGTAGATAAATGTGCGCCAGAACTTAATGCTTTACCAAAATCAAAAGCAAGTGAACGAATGTACGTTCCTTTGCTGCAAACTACTCTAAAATCAATTTTAGGTAAATCGATATTGGTAATTTCAAATTCAGTTATGGTAATTTCTCTTGTTGGAATTTCTACGGTTTCTCCTTTTCTTGCAAATTCATACAAACGTTTTCCATCTTTTTTTAACGCAGAAAAAATGGGTGGCTGTTGTTGAATTGCACCAATAAATTGTTGAGTTGTTTTATGAATCAATTCATCAGTAATATGTGCTGTAGAAAAAGTTTCGTTTACTTCAGTTTCTAAATCGTAACTCGGCGTTGTTTCGCCAACAGTAAAAGTTCCGGTATATTCTTTCACTTGAGCTTGATATTGGGTAATGTTTTTGGTTTGTTTTCCTGTACAAATAATTAACAATCCGGTTGCTAACGGATCCAACGTGCCAGCATGACCTACTTTAATTTTTTTGATATTAAAACGTTTTCTGATGTGCCAACGAATTTTATTTACCGCTTGAAAAGAAGTCCATTCAAGTGGTTTATCAACCAGTAAAACCTGTCCGGTTTTGTAATCGTCTTCGGTTAACATTTTGCACATTAAATGGTTAATCTGTAGATAAAGAAATGAATCACTAAAAGGCTAACTCCTAATACAATTCTGTAATAACCAAAGATTTTAAATCCATTTTTAGTTAAATAATCGATAAATGATTTAATAGCAATTAACGCAACAATAAAAGCAATAATGTTTCCAACAATTAAATAATTAATTTGATCTGAATTTAACTCGAAACCAGCTTTGTAATAATCGTATCCTTTTTTTAGTGTTGCGCCAAACATTGTTGGTACAGCTAAGAAAAATGAAAATTCAGCTGCCGTTTTTCGATTGATTTTTTGTGTCATTCCACCAACAATTGTTGCGCCACTTCTAGAAGTTCCTGGAATCATTGCTAAACACTGAAAAAAACCAATTTTTAAAGCTACTAAATAACTTATCTTTGTGTGTGCTGTTGGGTTTTTCTCATCAAATATTTCGTTTGCTTTAAACCAATCATCAACTTTTAATAAAATAAATCCACCAATAATTAAAGAAATAGCTACCGTAATAGGGCTTTCTAATAACTCATCAATCAAATCACTCAAAAGCAATCCTAAGATTACCGCCGGGATAAAAGCAACCAATAGTTTTAGGTAAAAATCGAAGCTTTGAAAAAATCGTTTCCAGTACAATACAACAACAGACATAATTGCACCTAATTGGATAACAATGGTGAACAATTTAGTAAAATCATCGGTTGCTATTTTCATAAAAGAAGAAGCAATAATCATGTGACCTGTAGATGAAACAGGTAAGTATTCTGTAATTCCTTCAATAATTGCCAGAATAATTGCGTCTAGTAAATTCATGCTTACTTCTTCGGTTTTGCTAAAATTGCATAAATTTCTATTCCTAATCCAATAATTACCAAAGTTGGTGCTAATCGAATGCGTCTCCAATTATAGATTTCTGGATTAAAAACATTTGGATCGTCGCTTCCGCCGCCAGCCATTAAGATAAATCCTAAGGCAATAAAAGCAGCGCCAATTAACATAATGATATAATTTCTTTTACTAAAAATAAATTCTAGTTTTGTGTTGTTTTCTTTTTTGCTCATATTAATAGTATAATTCGTCTGTTTGTAAATTTAAAAAACGTTGTGTTGCAAAATAAGTACTTAGCCAAGTAATTAAAAAAGCCACTACTAAAACACCGCCAAATAAATAACTTAATAATGCATAATCGTTTAACAATTGCAATGCTGGTATGTATTTATTTGTGTAATAAATAACGATTCCTAAACCAATTAATGAAATGATAGAACCAATCATTCCTAATTTCATTCCTTGTAAAATAAAGGGTTTTCTAATAAAGCTTTTTGTTGCGCCAACCATTTGCATGGTTTTGATATTGAATCGTTTAGAATACACAGATAAACGCAAAGCGCTATTGATTAATAAAATAGAAATCAATGCAAAAAAAGCACTAACAATTAACAACCAAAAACTCATTTTTTGAATGTTCTTTGTTAAAAACTGAATTAAAGGTTTGTCATAAGAAACTTCTAAAACAAAGGTGTTTTTTAGAAATTTTCTCTCAATTTCTACCATTTTTTCTGGGGTAACATAATCTGCTTTTAGGTATAAATCAATTCCGTTTTTTAATGGATTTGTTCCAAGAAATTTTATAAAGTCTTCTCCCAACTCTTTACTATGATTCTTTGCTGCTTGCTTTTTAGAAACGTAAATGGTTTTTTTTGTAAACTCTTCTTTTGATAAAGAAGCTCTTAAATCTGTAATGTTTTTGTAAGTAACATTGTCTTTTAAAAACAACGTCATTGCTGTTTTTTCTTTCACATGATTTGCAACACTTGTAGATTTTAATAAAATTAAACCTAAAACACCAACCATAAATAATACCAACGAAATACTTACAATTACAGAAAAGTAGGAAGAACGTAATCTTCGTTTTTGATATTTATCAAATGATGTTGACATAGATAGTATTGAATTCTAGTTCGCAAGATAATAATTAGTAAACAGTTGACCGTAAGAGTTGGCAGTATTTTAACTAATCAATTTCTTGACACAATTCTATTAAAACGCCGTTGGTAGTTTTTGGATGTAAAAAAGCAACTAATTTGTTATCTGCTCCCAATTTTGGTTTTTCATTTAAAACGGTAAATCCTTCTGCTTTTAAACGTGTTATTTCTGCTTTAATATCTGAAACTGCAAACGCAATATGATGCACTCCCTCTCCTTTTTTATCAATAAATTTAGCAATTGGACTTTCTGGATTTGTTGCTTCTAACAGTTCAATTTTATTAGGTCCAGTTTTAAAAAAAGATGTTTTTACTCCTTCACTTTTTACTTCTTCAGTCTTATAATGTGCTTTTCCTAAAAGAGCAGCAAATAAGGCATTCGATTTTTCTAAGTTTTTTACGGCAATTCCAATATGTTCAATTTTGTTCATCAGATCGTTTTCTATCTGTCAAAAATAAACATTCTTTTGGGAATTATGCGTAAATTTGCAGGATGGAACAAACAAATAGACAGAAAAAAATTGCTGGAGTAATTCAAAAAGACTTGGTTGATGTGCTTCAGAAAGCTGCACAAGACGGCATGAAAGGAACTATTATTTCGGTTTCTAAAGTTACTGTAACTACAGATTTGAGTATTGCAAAAGTGTATTTGAGTGTTTTTCCATCAGAAAAAAGAGACAAATTGGTAACAGGAATTCAGTCTAATACTTCTATGATTAGACATGAATTGGCAAAACGCACAAGAAATCAGTTGCGTAGAATGCCAGAATTATCATTTTTTGGAGATGATTCTTTAGACTATATAGAAGAAATAGATAAATCTTTAAAAGGCGAAGATGTAAATCCAATTAAAAACCCAGAAGTATTACCAAGACGTCAAAAACGTTAATTTGTTTGTTTCACAACTTTTTTTATCCTTAGTTTGTATTGATTTGATACAAAAATTGTGAATTTTCCTTTTTACATAGCTAAGAGATATGTATTCGCAAAAAGCGGAAACAATACCATTAACATTATTACCATTATTGCTTCATTTGGTGTAATCGTTGGTTCATTAGCGTTATTTATTATTCTTTCAGGATTTTCTGGTTTTAAATCATTTACCAATAATATGTTGGATTATTCTGATCCAGATATAAAAATTATAGCAACGAAAGGAAAATCTTTCTTCGTTACAGACTCAATAAATACACTCTTAAAATCATCCAAAGAAATTAAAGCATTTGCAAATGTTGTTGAAGAACGTGCTTTTTTGCAATACAAACAGCGAGATCAGATTGCTTATGTAAAAGGTGTGAGCGACAATTATATGTTGATTACAAGAATAGATTCTACACTAAATGTAGGTCAGTGGTTAGATTCTAGATTTATAAATACTGCAGTTATTGGTTTTGGAATTTCTGATAAATTATCGTTGAGCATTTTAAACTTTGGAGAACCTTTACAAATTAAAGTACCGAAAGCTGGAAAAGGATTAATCTTAAGTGCTTCTTCTGCATTTAATTCTGCCGATGTTCAAATTTCTGGTGTTTATACTGGTTTAGAAGAATTTGCAAATAAATATGTGTTTGTAAATTTAAGATTGGCACAAAAATTATTAAATTATCAAGAAAACCAAGTAACTTCAATTGAGTTACGGTTACAAGAAAATGTAGATCTAGATGACTTTGCAGCTGACTTACAAAATGCTTTAGGAAAGAATTTTAAAGTAGCAACAAAAACACAATTTAATGCCATAACGTATAAAGTGTTAAATACAGAAAGATTGATTTCTTATTTAATTTTTACGCTTATTATTATCATCGCATTGTTCAATGTAATTGGCGCAATTATAATGATGATTATTGATAAAAAACAGAACTTAAAGACACTTTTTAACTTGGGAGTTACCATTAAAGAAATTAAAAAAATATTTGTGTTACAAGGATTTTTATTAACCCTTTTTGGATTGTTTATTGGGTTGCTAATCGGAACAATTTTAATTTTATTACAAAAGAAATTTGCCTTTTTTATGATTACGCAATCGATTCCGTATCCGGTAGAATTTAGATTTATGAATTTGCTAATTGTAGCAATTACAATAAGTATTTTAGGATTTATCGCTTCAAAAATTGCAAGTAGTAGAATTTCTACTAATTTTATTGAAAAATAGCTTAACTAAAATCTGGAATTACAGTATCTCCAAATTTCTCAAAAACTTCATCAAAAGCAGCAAATACATCTTTTGCATCGTCTGAAGTAACCATTTTCATTCGGTATTCTTTAAAATGTGGTATTCCCTTAAAATAATTAGTGTAATGTCTTCTAGTTTCTAAAACTCCCAACGTTTTACCTTTCCAATCAATAGCCATTTGTAAATGTCTGCGAGCAAGTTCTACACGTTCTGCAATTGTTGGAGACGCCAAATGTTCACCTGTTTTAAAAAAGTGTTTAACTTGATTAAAAAACCAAGGAGAACCAATGGAAGCTCTTCCAATCATTGCGCCATCTAAACCATACACATCACGCATTTCCATCGCTTTTTCTGGTGATGTAATATCGCCATTTCCAAAAACAGGAATGTGCATTCTTTGGTTATTTTTTACTTCTGCAATTGGTTTCCAATTTGCATTTCCTTTATACATTTGTGCACGTGTTCTTCCGTGGATAGAAATTGCTTTACAGCCAACATCTTGTAATCTTTCGGCAACTTCTACAATCCTAATAGAATCTTCATCCCAACCCAAACGTGTTTTTACGGTAATTGGTAAATTGGTGTGTTTTACCATCGCTTCGGTTAAAGAAACCATTAAGTCGATGTCTTTTAAAATTCCTGCTCCAGCACCTTTAGAAACCACTTTTTTTACAGGACAACCAAAATTGATATCAATGATATCTGGATTTGATTTTTCAACAATTTCAACCGTTTTTAACATCGATTCTAGATTGGCACCAAAAATTTGAATTCCGACCGGACGCTCTTTTTCGTAGATGTCTAATTTCATAACACTTTTTGCTGCATCACGAATTAATCCTTCAGAAGAAATAAATTCTGTATATACAACATCTGCGCCTTGCTCTTTACACAAAGCTCTAAATGGCGGATCACTTACATCTTCCATTGGCGCTAACAATAACGGAAAATCTGGTAATTCTATGTTTCCAATTTTAACCATGGCGCAAAAATACTTATTTTATCTCAAAAAAATACCTGTTAGGTTTTAAACTAACAGGTGTTTTCATTCTATTCGTCTAAGTTTAAAACTGAATATCAGCTTTAACTTTTTTACCTTTTCTAGTAAAAACAACAGTTGTTTTATCTCCTTTTTTAAATACTGATAAAGCTTTCATATAGCTCATCATATCTGTAATTTTTACACCACCTAGTTCAACAACAATATCTCCTTTTTTAATTCCTGCTGCAATTGCAGGTTTTCCTTCAGAAACTCCATCAACACGCATTCCTTTTCCGTCGTACATATAATCAGGAATAACTCCTAAACCAACTTTAAAACGAGGCGATTCTTCACTTTCATTTTTTGTTTTTTTAAAAACTAATTTACCATTGTCATTTAAATCAGAAATAATAGTATAAATGTAATTAGAAATGCTTGCCATTCCTTCATAATTTAATGTTTCAGTATCGTCGCTTGGTTTGTGATAATCTTCGTGTTGTCCTGTAAAAAAATGTAAAACAGGCATATCTGCTAAATAAAAACTAGTATGATCGCTTGGACCTACACCAGATTCTTTTTGAATCAATCTAAAGCCGTTATTATGAGATTTTAATATTTCATTGAAAACAGGAGAAGTTCCTGTTCCGTAAACAGCCAAAGCGCTATCTTTTAATCTACCAACCATGTCCATATTTATCATATAAGAAACAGCTTTGGTGTCAATCGTTGGGTTTTTTACAAAATAATTAGAACCTAATAAACCCATTTCTTCACCAGAAAAAGCGATGAATAGATAGTTGTTACTTGTATTGGTGTTTTTTAAGTTACTTGCTAAATTTAACATTACTGCAACTCCACTTGCATTGTCATCTGCTCCGTTATGAATTGCTTTGATAGAATCTCTGTATAAAGAACCATCGCCGCCATACCCTAAATGATCAAAATGAGCACCGATAATTACAGTATTTTTTGCTTTGTTATCTATAAATGCAACAACATTTCTTCCCGTAATTGTTCCGTCAGCGTTTTCGGTAAATTTTATTTCTTCGTGCGGATGTGTTTTTGGTTTAAATGAAAAAGACTGATAAAAACCATCAGTTCCTTTTGGTGTTAAGCCTAATTTTTCAAATCTGTTTTTAATGTATTCAGAAGCTTTTATTTCTCCAGGAGTTCCTGTCTGTCTTCCTTCTAATTTATCATCAGCTAAAAAAGAAACATCTTCTTTAATTTTGTTTTCAGGTTTATACTCTTTATTACAAGAAATTAGTAGTGATAAAAAGATTAAAATTATTAAGTTTTTCATGGTTTATGTATTATTTTTGTCAAAAATAGAGAATAAATATCATTTTATATTATAAATAAAAGAGAATGAAAATAAGATCAATATATTTCGTGGTTTTTATTTTTATAGGCTTGTCTTGTAAAGATTCTAAAAAAGCAGAAAAAAAAGAAACCAATGCGTATTCTGGAGCAACTAAAATTGTAAACGTAATACATTATCCAAAAGAAAAACATTTAAAAAATATAAAACAATTAACTTTTGGAGGTGATAATGCAGAGGCCTACTGGAGTTTTGATGGAACAAAAATAACATTTCAGTCAAACACAAAAGCGTGGGATTTAGAATGTGATCAAATTTTTATGATGAGTGCAGATGAGGTGCTTACAAAAGGAAAAAAACCACAATTAATTAGTACAGGAAAAGGGCGTACAACGTGTAGTTATTTTTTACCAGGAGATAAAACGATTGTATATTCTTCTACACATTTAGGTGGCGAAGCTTGTCCGCCAGCACCCAAAAAAGAAGATCATGATGGTAAATATATTTGGCCAGTTTATAGTTCGTTTGATATTTTTGTAGCAGACTTAGAAGGAAATATTACAAAGCAATTAACCAACGAACCAGGTTATGATGCAGAGCCAACAGTTTCTCCTAAAGGAGATAAAATTGTATTTACTTCAACACGTTCTGGCGATTTAGAGTTGTTTACTATGAACATTGACGGATCAGATGTAAAACAAATCACACACGAATTGGGTTATGATGGAGGAGCATTTTTCTCGCCTGACGGAACAAAATTAATTTTCCGATCATCACGTCCAAAAACACCTGAAGCAATAAAAGAATATAAAGATTTATTAGCGCAAGGATTAGTGATGCCAACCGATATGGAATTATACACCTGTAATGTTGACGGAAGTGATTTGAAAA
Organism: uncultured Flavobacteriaceae bacterium; assembly: GCA_963974245.1. Classification (GTDB taxonomy): domain Bacteria; phylum Bacteroidota; class Bacteroidia; order Flavobacteriales; family Flavobacteriaceae; genus Polaribacter. The sequence continues at coordinate 117,421 of CAXBBY010000008.1, forward strand.
AAATTACTGATTTAGGAAGTGCAAATTGGGCACCATTTTTTCATCCAAGCGGCAAAAAAGTAATTTTTTCAAGCAATCATCACAAAGAAAAACACGATGGATTTAATTTGTTTATGATTAATATTGATGGTACAGGATTAGAACAGATTACCTTTGATGGTGTTTTTGATGCATTTCCAATGTTTTCTCCTGATGGTAAAAAACTGATATTTTCTTCAAATCGAAATAATAATGGTACGCATGACACGAATTTGTTTGTAGCAGATTGGGTAGAATAAAAACCTATATTTGCAAACTAAATTAGAGATCAAGATTGACGAATGAAGAATATTAGAAACTTTTGCATTATCGCACATATCGATCACGGTAAAAGTACGTTGGCAGACAGATTGTTGGATTTTACAGGTTCTGTTACAGACAGAGAAAAGAAAGATCAGTTATTAGATAATATGGATTTGGAGCGCGAACGTGGTATTACCATTAAGTCGCACGCAATCCAAATGGATTATACGCATAATGGAGAAGATTACATTTTAAACTTAATTGACACTCCAGGACACGTAGATTTTTCTTACGAAGTTTCTCGTTCTATTGCTGCTTGTGAAGGTGCACTTTTAATTGTTGATGCAGCACAAAGCATACAAGCACAAACTATTTCTAATTTATATTTAGCATTAGACAACGATTTAGAAATCATTCCTATTTTAAATAAAGTTGATTTGCCAAGTGCAAATCCAGAAGAAGTAACCGATGATATTGTAGATTTATTAGGTTGTAATCCAGAAGAAGTAATTCACGCAAGTGGAAAAACTGGTTTTGGAGTTGACAATATTATTGAAGCAATTATTGATAGAATTCCTGCTCCGAAAGGAGATCCAGAAGCGCCATTACAAGCACTTATTTTTGATTCCGTTTACAATTCTTATAGAGGAATTGAAACGTATTTCCGTGTGTTAAACGGAGAAATTAAAAAAGGACAACGCATCAAATTTATGGCAACAGGTAATGAGTATTTTGCTGATGAGGTTGGTACTTTAAAGTTGAATCAAGTTGTGAAAAAATCTGTAAAAGCAGGTGATGTTGGATATTTAATTACAGGAATTAAAACAGCAAAAGAAGTAAAAGTAGGAGATACAATTACAGATGCAGCAAATCCAACAACAGAAATTATTGATGGTTTTGAAGATGTAAAACCAATGGTTTTTGCAGGAATTTATCCTGTTGATACAGAAGACTACGAAGAGTTGCGTTATTCTATGGAAAAATTGCAACTAAATGATGCTTCTTTGGTTTTTGTACCAGAAAGTTCTGCCGCTTTAGGTTTTGGTTTTCGTTGTGGATTTTTAGGAATGTTACACATGGAAATTATTCAAGAACGTCTAGAGCGTGAGTTTAACATGACGGTTATTACAACGGTTCCAAACGTTTCGTATCATGCGTACACAAGAAAGAATCCAAAAGAGATTATCATTTTAAATAACCCTACTGATTTACCAGATCCATCAAGTTTAGATAGAGTAGAAGAACCATATATTAAAGCATCCATCATTACAAAATCAGATTTTGTTGGACAAGTAATGGGTTTGTGTATCGAAAAACGTGGAGAAATTACCAATCAAACCTATTTAACAACTCAGAGAGTTGAATTAACTTTTGATATGCCGTTGGCAGAAATTGTTTTCGATTTTTATGATCGATTAAAAACAGTTTCTAAAGGCTATGCTTCTTTTGATTATTCTCCGATTGGAATGCGTGAATCAAAATTAGTGCGTGTTGATATTTTATTAAATGGACAGCCAGTTGATGCACTTTCTGCATTATTACATGCAGATAATGCGTATTCTATCGGTAAAAAAATTACAGAAAAATTAAAAGAATTAATTCCAAGACAACAGTTTGATATTCCTATTCAGGCTGCAATTGGGGCAAAAATTATTGCTAGAGAAACTACAAAAGCATTGCGTAAAGATGTAACTGCAAAATGTTATGGTGGAGATATTTCTAGAAAGCGTAAATTATTAGAAAAACAGAAAAAAGGAAAAAAACGAATGCGTCAAGTTGGGAATGTAGAAATTCCTCAAGAAGCATTTATGGCGGTTTTAAAGTTGAATGACTAAGAATTAGATTTTTGGACTTTTAGAAGTTTAGATTTTTAGAAACAAGACACAAGACAATATAATAGAGATATAACCTTTTGAGAAATCAAAAGGTTTTTTTGTTTTGAACAATGCCTTATTCTTTATGTATTTTTCCTTGCAGTCATTCCTGTGGAAACAGGAATCCATATTAATGTAAGTTTGGATTGCTGCATTCGCAGGAACGACAAAAGAAAGTTAATTCTCCAGTCACTTTCTAAAATCAGAACTTGTTATCACTTTTTCTTTGACGTTAGTTATTTTGATTAACAATCTGTTTTAAACTAAAGTTACTTAATTATTACTATTAATTCTTTCTTCTTCGTCTTTTGCAGAGTTTCTTCGAGATTTCTTTTTTCCGAATTTAGAACCAAAACTATAGGTTAATCGTAATTGAATGTTTTGACGAGAACCATTACTTTCTACGCTTGCTGTTCCGTTACCATAATCAATGGTTCCAACAAATCCACGATTTAATACTTTGTTAATTCCTAGATTTACTTTTAATTTATCGTCTAAGAATTTTTTACCGAAAGACAAATCTAATTCTGCCAGCCAATCAACTTCAATTTGACCTTCTAAAGCTCCAGTTCCGTAATTTCCACTCAATTCAAAATTAACATTCCATGGCAATTGATAATTTGCTTGAACAAACCAATATAAATTCCATTTATTTAAAGCTACTTTAAAAGTTGATGATTGATAGTCTGTATTTGTTACTATAAATCCAGTATAACCTTCTACGCCTTTTATAAAACTTAAAGGAGCAAATAACCTAAAATTCCAGTTAGAATTGTTTTCAACATTTACGTCTCTTTGTCTAATTTGAGCAGTTGCATTATCTTGTTGAATTAATTGAAAAATAACATCTTCTGTTTTACTATATCCAATGGTAAAAAATGGTTGACCTTGATACGTTAAATTAAATTGATAATTATTAGTAAATGATGGTTTTAAATTCGGGTTTCCTTCGCCAGCAGAATACGGATCTAAATAGGTGGCAAAAGAATTTAAACTATTGTAAGAAGGTCTTTGAATTCTGTAACTATAAGAGAAACTAGCTCCTAAAACATCAGAGATTTTTCTGCTTAAAGAAGCACTTGGGAATATTTTTTTAATAGGTCTTTTATTTATTTCAGTTGTTGCTTGACCATTTTTATTAAAATAAGATGTTCCATCAGTATTACTATCTTCATATCGCAATCCACCAGAAAAAGACCATTTTCCGAAGGTTGTATTTATTTTAGAATACAAAGAAAAAATAGTTTCATCAACTAAAAATCGACTACTATTATTAATATCTACATCAAATCCGTTTGTGTTATTTTCTGTGAAAGATTGCAAATCACTATCTGTTTTTACAGCAGCGTACTTGGTTCCAAAACTCATTTTTAAATTGTCTGAAAAAGTTTTAGAATAATCTGCTTTGTAGGTTTTGATGTTGTATTTTCCATCTTGAATATACCTTCTGTCTTGATATGTAATTGTACTTCCAGCAACATCAGATAAGGTGTTCATGCTATTATTCTTGTAATCGATATAATTAAAATCGATTACTAATTTATCTGTGTCAGAGCGGTATTCGTAGTACGGATTTATATTAAAATCTTTTCTATCTCTATCAAAGGTGTTTTCAGAAAATAATACATTTGAGTTATTGGTATCAGAAATAATAGTTTTACTAGAGGCAATTCTATCAGACGTTCTTTTATTCCAACGGCCACCAAATCCAATAATATGTTTATCACTCAAATAATAATCAACATTTCCACTAAAAGTTAAATTATTAGGATTGTAAGGTTCTTTGGTTACTTGGTTATATGTTTCGCTACCCACAGTTCTTACCAAAAATAAATCTTCTCTCCAGGTTGGTTTAGAATGTGTTATGCTTGTTTGCCAATTTAATTTGTTTTTGTAACTAGCCAAAGAAACTCCAGTTCCGTATTCAAAACCGTTATCTTTTCCGACCCAACCGTTAACGCTTCCATTGACCCGTCCTGAATAAAGGCTACATAATTTTAAACATTATGTATAGAAATGAC
>CAXBBY010000009.1:0-108280 GCA_963974245.1 uncultured Flavobacteriaceae bacterium
TTTTGAAAGTTTTTTTTAATTTATTTTTGAACCACTTACTTTGAATGAACTTTGCTACACAAAACGAATATGTTTTCCTGTTAGCGGGTGCAAATATACGTCCCCTTTTCATTTCTGCAAGAACTTTTTTAATCTTTTTTTAAACTTTTTTTCAAGCCCTTAAACATCAGTAAATTAAAAAGCTTTCTTTATCAAAAAAACAATAACTGAAATGCTTTGAAATCTTTAAACATATATATTGTGTGAAATATAGTTTTCTAATATCTTTGCAATCGATAAACATTAAATGTAAATGATACATATTACTTTACCTGACGGAAGCGTAAGAGAATACAACAAAAATAGCACTCCAATGGATGTTGCTAAAAGTATAAGTGATGGTTTTGCGAGAAATGTTATTTCTGCAAACTTCAATGGGACGACTATTGAAACCACGACACCTCTAACCTCTGACGGTTCTTTAATATTGTATACATTTAATGATGATGGCGGAAAAAAAGCTTTCTGGCATTCATCTGCTCACGTGTTAGCACAAGCAATTTTAGAATTTCATCCTAAGGCAAAACTAACTATTGGTCCAGCTATCGATAATGGGTTTTATTATGACATAGATTTAGAAGATGAGGTAATTTCTGAAAAAGACTTTACTAAAATTGAGCAAAAATTCTTAGAACTAGCAAGGGGAAAGCACGAGTTTAAGCTACGTTCTGTCTCTAAGGCTGATGCTTTAGCTTACTATCAAAAAGAAAACAATCAATATAAAGTAGAGTTAATCGAAAATTTAACGGACGGTGAGATTACTTTTTGTGATCATTCTGATTTCACAGATTTATGTCGTGGTGGACATATTCCGAATACCGGAATCATCAAGGCTATCAAAGTTATGAATGTTGCTGGTGCTTATTGGCGTGGCGATGAAAAGAACAACCAATTGACTCGTGTTTACGGAATTTCATTTCCGAAGCAAAAAATGCTTACCGAATATTTAGAGTTATTAGAAGAAGCAAAAAAGAGAGATCATAGAAAATTAGGGAGAGAATTAGAATTATTTACTTTTTCTCAAAAAGTTGGAGCGGGTTTACCTTTATGGCTGCCAAAAGGAGCTGCATTAAGAGGAAGACTAGAAGATTTCTTAAAAGCTGCACAAAAGAAAGCTGGATATGAAATGGTAATGACGCCACATATTGGTCAGAAAGAATTGTATGTTACTTCTGGTCATTATGAAAAATATGGTGAGGATAGTTTTCAAGCGATTAAAACACCAAAAATGGATGAAGAGTTCTTGCTAAAACCAATGAACTGTCCGCATCACTGTGAAGTATATAACTTTAAACCTCATTCCTATAAAGATTTACCAAAACGTTTTGCAGAATTTGGAACCGTTTATAGATACGAACAAAGTGGAGAATTACACGGTTTAACACGTGTTAGAGGATTTACACAAGATGATGCACATATATTCTGTACACCAGAACAACTAGATCAAGAGTTTAAAAATGTAATCGATTTAGTATTGTATGTGTTTGGTTCATTAGGTTTCGAAAATTTTACCGCGCAAGTTTCTATTAGAGACAAAGAAAATCCGGATAAATATATTGGTGATGTTAACACCTGGGAATTAGCTGAGCAAGCAATTATAAATGCGGCAACAGATAAAGGGTTAAATTTTGTGATTGAAGAGGGCGAAGCTGCTTTTTATGGTCCAAAATTAGACTTTATGGTAAAAGACGCTTTAGGCAGAAGTTGGCAACTTGGAACCATTCAAGTTGACTATAATTTACCAAAACGATTTGAATTAACCTATAAAGGAGCCGATAATCAATTACATCAACCAGTAATGATTCACAGAGCACCATTTGGATCAATGGAACGATTTATTGCAGTGTTACTTGAGCATACAGGCGGAAATTTTCCGCTTTGGTTAACTCCAGATCAAGTTATCTTATTGCCAATCAGTGATAAATATCAAATATATTCAGAAAAAGTTTTAGAATCGCTAGAAAATTCCGAAATTCGCGCCCTCGTAGATGATAGAAGTGAGAAAACTGGTCGAAAGATTAGAGATGCAGAAATGAGCAAGATTCCGTTTATGATAATTGTCGGCGAAAAAGAAGAAAATGAAGGAACTGTATCCGTAAGAAAACATGGAGAAGGAGACATCGGAACTTTTACTATTGAAGCATTTATTTCATTGATACAAGATGAAATTAAAAGCACAAAAGTAGAGTTTTAAAGAAAAAGAAAAGCAGTTAGAGAAACTGTATTATTATATAATTAAAATTTATTAGTCATAGCAATTAGAAGAAATAGGCCAAGAAGACCTTTAAGAGTAATTAAAGAAGATCAACACAGAATTAATCATAAGATTAAATTTGTTGACGAAGTACGTTTAGTTGGAGATAACATCGAAGTTGGTGTCTATCCGATTGAAAAAGCTAGAGCGTTAGCTGAAGAACAGGAATTAGATTTAGTGGAAATTTCACCAAAAGCAGTTCCTCCAGTTTGTAAAATTATCGATTATAAGAAATTTTTATACGAACAAAAGAAACGCGAAAAAGCTTTAAAATCGAAAGCAACTAAAGTTACTGTTAAAGAAATTCGTTTTGGACCTCAAACTGATGAGCATGATTATGAATTTAAAAAGAAACACGCGATAAAGTTCTTAAAAGACGGAGCAAAACTAAAAGCATTTGTTTTCTTTAAAGGAAGATCTATTATCTTTAAAGAACAAGGACAAATCTTATTATTAAAATTAGCTCAAGAATTAGAAGAATTCGGTAAAGTAGAACAACTACCAAAATTAGAAGGTAAACGTATGATTATGTTTATTGCACCTAAAAAAGTAGGGAAATAAATAAATCCTGAAACGAGTTCGGGATACAACAATCTTATAAGCGAGATAAAAACGAAGGAGAAATGCCTAAAATGAAAACCAAATCTAGTGCCAAGAAACGTTTTAAGTTGACAGGTTCTGGAAAAATCAAAAGAAAGCACGCGTTTAAGAGTCATATCTTAACAAAGAAGTCTAAGAAACGTAAGCTTAAATTGACGCACGCAACATTAGTACACAAGTCTGATGAGGCGAACATCAAACAACAATTAACTTTAAAATAGTTAATTAAAGGGAATTTAATTATTAACCATGGAGTTGGGCTAAATAAAAAGTGTTTGTTTACAAACCGCCTACTACAAAAAACAATTTGAATTATGCCAAGATCAGTAAATTCAGTAGCCTCAAGAAAAAGAAGAAAAAAAATCTTGAAGGCAGCAAAAGGTTACTTCGGAAGACGTAAAAACGTTTACACAGTAGCAAAAAATGCGGTAGAAAAAGCGATGACATATGCGTATCGTGACCGTAAAAACAATAAGAGAAACTTCCGTGCATTATGGATTCAACGTATTAACGCTGGAGCTAGAGCACACGGGATGTCTTACTCTCAGTTTATGGGAAAAGTAAAAGCTAATAATATCGAATTAAACCGTAAGGTTTTAGCTGATTTAGCAATGAACAACCCAGAGGCTTTTAAGGCAATTGTAGAGAAAGTAAAATAATATAATAATCCTTGCTTATATATATAAAAACCCAAACGTATGTTTGGGTTTTTTTTGTTAATTTTAGCACTCTAATATTTACTTTTTATACACTAAATTATGAAACCTACTTTTATACTACTTCTTACATTTCTTTTTTCTTTGAATTCTTTTTCTCAAGAAAATACAAATTATCTTGATAATCAATTCAGAGAGGTCTATAAAAAATCTAACAACTACTTAGAATACAAGGTAATTCTTAAAAAAGATTTTGGAAATCTGCATAATGCTGTTTTAGATAGTATCAAAAATTTTAACAAACAATTAGAAAGCAAAAACATATTAATCAATTCTCAAAAAACAACTATCGATTTATTAGAAAAGGAAAAAAAAGAAACTACAACGAAACTTAATGAAGCATTACATAAAGTAAATTCAATTTCCCTTTTTGGAATGCAATTAAGCAAAGGACTTTATTCTGTTATCCTATTTGCCATAATTATTGCATTACTTGTCTCTTTAATATATTTTATTTTTAAGTTTAACAATAGCGATGTGATAACTCTTGCTGCAAAAAACAATTTAGAAGATGTAGAAGACGAATTCAATTCTTTTAGAAAAAAATCGATAGAAAGAGAGCAAAAACTCCGTAGACAGCTGCAAGACGAGATTATTAAAAACAGAAATAACTAATTTTTTAATTGACACAACTCACGGTTTTCCGTGAGAATAAAAAAACCCCATAAATGGGTATTGTACAACTTCAAAATCTACTTTACATTTGGAGTATAGAATTATAATGAGTTAATTATTTATTCTTTGTTATATAATCACCCCTTAAATTATTTGTTAACCTAAATCGATTAAAAATATTTTCCCCAAATTTTTAATCGCTTTTATTGTTTGAAAAAATAAGAACCAAAAAAAGCACACAAATCAGGTGCCTTTTGTTTTATAAGAAAAATTGATTTTTAAAATCCGTCTCCTAATTCTTTTAACTTTTCTGTGTTTTCTGCAAGCATTAACTCATCTATAATTTTCTGAATGTCTCCATTCATAATATTTGGTAAATCATATAATGACAAACCAATTCTATGATCTGTAACTCGCCCTTGTGCATAATTATACGTTCTAATCTTCGCAGATCTATCTCCACTAGAAACCATAGAACCACGTTTTAAAGCGTCTTCTGCTTGCTTCTTTGCCAATTCCATATCGTACAAACGAGAACGCAATACCTTAAATGCTTTCTCTTTATTTTTATGCTGCGATTTTTGATCTTGACATTGCGCAACCAAACCAGTTGGAATGTGCGTTAAACGAACTGCAGAATACGTTGTATTTACAGATTGCCCTCCAGGACCAGACGAACAGAAAAAATCGATACGCACCTCTTTTGGATTGATTTCTACATCAAATTCTTCTGCTTCAGGAAAAACCATCATTGTTGCGGCAGAAGTATGAACTCTACCTTGTGTTTCTGTTTGTGGAACTCTTTGTACACGATGCACGCCTGCTTCAAACTTTAACGTTCCATAAACGTCTTCTCCGTTTACTTCAAACTGAATTTCTTTAAATCCGCCGTTGGTTCCTTCAGAAAAATCTACCGTAGAAACTTTCCAACCTCTACCCTCACAATATTTTGTGTACATTCTAAATAAATCTCCAGCAAAAATACTTGCTTCATCACCACCAGTTCCAGCACGTAATTCTACCACAGCATTTTTAGAATCTTCTGGATCTTTCGGAATCAACAAAAATTTAATTTCATCTTCTAATTCAGGAATTCTAGTATTGGCATCACTCATTTCCATTTTTGCCATTTCTACCATTTCGGCATCAGAGCCATCAGCAATAATTTCTTTTGCTTCTTCTATATTATTTAACAAAGATTGATATTCTTCACCTTTTTTAACAACATCGCCTAAATCTTTATATTCTTTACTTAATTGCACATAACGTTTTTGGTCTGTAATTACATCTGGTTGGATGATTAAATCAGAAACCTCATCAAAACGTTGCTTAACAATTCTTAATTTATCTAACATTTTCTATTCTTTACTTTGATTGCGAATTTACAATATTCTCCGAACTTCTCTAAATTAGATTTCATGTATATTTGATAAAATTATTTTACGATGCGTACTATTGTATTTTTTATTTGTCTGCTCTTTATTTTTTCTTGCATCATAGAAACCAAACCTCAAAAACCTGATTTTTTATTAGGAAAATGGATTAGAACAAATGGTAAACTCGAAAAAACTACCTATGAAATTTGGAGCAAAAATTTTACTGGATTAGGATTTACTTTAAAAGAAAAAGATACTATTTTTAAAGAAATTCTAAGTATTGTTTCTATTAATGATACGTTGACTTTAAAAGTTGAAGGCGTAAATGAAACTCCGACTTTGTTTCAATTTACTTCACAAACCGACACTTCTTTTGTTGCAGAAAATCCAACACACGACTTTCCAACAAAAATCATCTATTGGCTAGAAAATAAGCAATTAAAAGCACATGTTTCTAACAAAGAGTTTGGAATTGAGTTTGTTTTTGAAAAACTAAAAAAATAAACGAATGTCATTTCGAAAGGAGTCTTTTTAACGATTGAGAAATCTTATAAAAAAAATCCTAAATTCATTTTGAATTTGGGATTTTTACTTTCTATAAAATAGAGTTTATCCACATTTAGAAGAACCACAATCTTGACAAGTTAAACAACCTTCTTGGTAAATTAAACTATCAGATTTACAGTTTTCACACGTGTGTCCTTTTACTTTTGTGCCATCTTCTACATAACGTTTTAACGCACGTACAACTCCATTTTTCCATGTATTAATTGATTCGCTATCTAATTGTAAACTCTGGATTAATTCTACAATTTTATCAATTGGCATTCCGTGACGTAAAGTTCCAGAAAACAATTTTGCATAATTCCAAAACTCAGGATTAAATTTGTGCGACAATCCTTCAATGGTTGTTTTATAACCTCGTTTGTTCTTGTACTGAAAATCGTAACGTGATGTTCCGTCTTCGTTTCTACTTTTAATAATCAATCCGTTTTCTACCCAACGTGGAATTAAAATTCCGTCTTCATCATCAACCAAACCAGTAAAAACTTCGTACGGTTTGTCATCAACCAAACCAATAAAAGCAATCCATTTTTCTTTTTTATTTTGAAAACGAACTACATCAGCCTCCAAAACTTCTGGCCGAATAACAGGAAAAGAAGTCAATACATTTTCTTGATTTTCTTCTTTTTTTTCGTCATTAGAAATCAACACTCCTGCACGTGAACCGTCTCTATAAACGGTTACACCTTTACAACCAACTTCCCACGCTTTTAAATACAACTCGCCCACCAAATCTTCGTTGGCGTCGTTTGGTAAATTAATAGTCACACTAATTGAATGATCTACCCATTTTTGAACAGCCCCTTGCATGGTTACTTTACTCATCCAATCTACATCATTCGAAGTTGCTTTGTAATACGGCGATTTTTTTATCAAAACATCCAGTTCTTCTTGCGAAAAGTTTTTGTCAGCATCGATTCCGTTTACTTCCATCCATTGTTTAAATCGATGGTGAAAAACCACATATTCTTCCCAAGAGTCTCCAACTTCATCAACAAAATCTACTCGAGAACCTTTGTCGTTTGGATTTACTTTTTTTCTACGTTTATAAACTGGCATAAAAACAGGTTCAATTCCTGATGAAGTTTGCGTCATTAAACTCGTTGTTCCGGTTGGCGCAATGGTTAACAAAGCAATATTTCTACGTCCGTATTCTAACATTTCGTAATACAATTTGCTGTCTGCTTCTTTTAAGCGCAAAATAAACGGATTGTTTTTTTCTCTTTCCGAATCAAATATTGAAAATGCGCCACGTTCTTTGGCTAAATTTACAGATGCTCTGTAGGTTTCTATTCCTAATGTTTTATGCACTTTTACAGAAAAATCATTTCCTTCTTCACTTCCGTATCTAATTCCCAAAGCTGCTAACATATCTCCTTCTGCGGTAATTCCAATTCCAGTTCTTCTTCCTTCGTGTGCTTTTTGTCTGATGTTTAACCACAGATTTTTTTCAGTTGCTTTTACATCGCTAGCTTCTGGATCTGCATCAATTTTTTTTAATATTTTATCGATTTTTTCTAATTCTAAATCGATGATATCATCCATCATTCTTTGTGCAATTACAATGTGTTTTTTAAACAACTTAAAGTTGAAAGCAGCTTCTTTTGTAAACGGATTTTCTACATATGAAAACAAATTAATTGCCAACAAACGACAAGAATCGTACGGGCATAAAGGAATTTCTCCACACGGATTTGTAGAAACCGTTTTGTATCCTAAATCTGCATAACAATCTGGCACTGACTCATTAATTATTGTATCCCAAAAAAGAATTCCTGGTTCTGCAGATTTCCATGCGTTGTGCACAATTTTTTCCCATAATTTTTTAGCTTCTATCGTTTTTAAAACTTTTGGATCAGCACTGAAAATTGGATATTTCTGTGTGTAATTTTGATCATTTTTTACTGCTTTCATAAATGCATCATCAATCCGAACAGATACATTTGCGCCAGTAACTTTTCCTTGCTCTAATTTTGCATCGATAAAATCTTCTGAATCTGGGTGATTGATAGAGACCGACAACATTAATGCGCCACGACGACCATCTTGCGCAACTTCTCTGGTAGAATTTGAATAACGTTCCATAAAAGGAACAATTCCTGTGGATGTTAATGCCGAGTTTTTTACAGGAGAACTTTTTGGTCTAATGTGTGATAAATCGTGACCAACACCGCCACGACGTTTCATTAACTGTACTTGCTCTTGATCAATTTTCATGATTCCACCATACGAATCTGAATTTCCATTATTACCAATTACAAAACAATTAGATAGTGATGCTATTTGAAATGGGTTTCCAATTCCTGCCATTGGACTTCCTTGCGGAACAATATATTTAAAGTCTTTAATTACTTCAAATATTTCTGATTCTGTTAACGGATTTACATATTTCTGTTCTACTCTTGCAATTTCTTTTGCAATTCGAGTATGCATATCATTTGGCGTACTTTCATAAATATTTCCTTCAGAATCTTTTAATGCGTATTTATTTAACCAAACACTTGCAGCTAAATTATCATTATTAAAATAGCTTAAAGCCGCAGCTAGCGCTTCTTGTCTTGTGTACGTTTTTTTAGGGGTAATTTGTGTTGTTGATTTCATTGGTTTTACTAGAGAATTAGATTATCATTCGACATCTCTAAAGTAATAAAAAAAACAATTAAAAACAGAATTAAAATAACGAAGTTTACAAAAAAAAATCGTAAAAATCTAGTTGTCAAATATTTATGATTTTACAAATGCTAAAATGTTTACAAATATTTTATTTTTAAATCACCTAGAAAAACTTAAAATCCTCTAAATAAGCAGGTAACAGTAATATTCTATCTTAAGGAAAAAATATACAGAAAAAAGCGAATTGTAATTCTACAAAAAAGTACTTATTTTGATGAAATACTAGTTTTATAAACTATTGATTAATACTCAAAAACTCCAAACTCACTTTTAATAGTGAGTTTTTTAGAAGAAGATGATTCTACTCGACCCACAATTTGAGCATTTACATTGTACGATTTAGAAATTGAAATAATGTCTTCTGCAATTTTTGGAGAAACATACAATTCCATTCGATGTCCGCAATTAAAAACTTGATACATTTCTTTCCAATCGGTTTTTGATTGTTCTTGTATCAATTTAAATAAAGGCGGAATCGGAAACATATTGTCTTTAATAATATGTAATTCATCAACAAAATGTAAAATTTTTGTTTGCGCACCACCAGAACAATGAATCATTCCGTGAACAGTATCTGACTTAAATTTTGATAAAATTTCTTTTATAATTGGCGCATACGTTCTTGTTGGAGACAAGACTAATTTACCTGCATCAATCGGAGAATTTTCTACTTTATCTGTCAATTTTGCTTTTCCAGAATAGACCAAATCCGCAGGAACTGCCGCATCAAAACTTTCTGGATATTTTTTTGCTAAATAATTATCAAAAACATCGTGACGAGCAGAAGTTAAACCGTTAGATCCCATTCCGCCATTGTATTCAGCTTCATAGGTTGCTTGTCCGAAAGATTCTAATCCAACAATTACATCACCAGCTTTTATGTTTGCATTGTCAATAACATCAGAGCGTTTCATTCTAGCTGTAACTGTAGAATCAACAATTATAGTTCTTACCAAATCGCCGACATCAGCAGTTTCTCCTCCCGTTGAATGAATTGTAACTCCGAATTTTTTTAAATCCTCGATTAATTCTTCTGTTCCGTTGATAATTGCTGACAACACTTCTCCAGGAATCTTACTTTTGTTACGTCCGATTGTAGAAGACAACATAATATTATCAGTAGCGCCAACACACAAAAGGTCGTCAATATTCATAATCAACGCGTCTTGTGCAATTCCTTTCCATACAGAAATATCACCAGTTTCTTTCCAATACATATATGCCAAAGACGATTTTGTTCCTGCTCCATCTGCATGCATAATCAAACAATAAGCATCATCATTTGTTAAATAATCTGGCACAATTTTACAAAACGCTTTCGAAAATAGACCTTTGTCTATATTCTTAATGGCGTTGTGCACATCTTCTTTGGATGCAGAAACACCACGTTGTGCGTATCGTTTAGAAACTTCTTTACTCATGTTTGTTATGTTGTTGTTGCTGCAAATTTACTTTTTTGTGCGTAAAAAATCCCGCTAAAGCGGGATTTAATTTTTAATTATCTAGTAAATAATAATTCTCTGTATTTTGCCAATGGCCAAAGCTCGTCATCTACCATCATCTCTAATTTATCACAATGATATCTAATTTCTTCAAAATATGGCTTTACAACATTACAGTATGCATCTGCCGCCTCTTGCCCGTGCATTGTATTTGCTTTTTTACGCTCCTCAATCATTGCTGTAGTCTTAGAATTGATTCCAGCAATGTGCATTGAAATTTTTTCTATTAAATCGATTTGCTCTTTTGCGTGAATTTTAAATTCATTTCCAAAAATATTTTTTAATCCGCTAACATTTTCTATCAACGTATTTTGATATTTGATTGCTGTAGGAATGATGTGATTTCTAGCAATATCTCCTAACACTCTTCCTTCAATTTGTACTCTTAAAATGTACTCTTCTAATTCAATTTCGTGTCGAGCTTCAGTTTCAATTTTACTCATTACTCCCATTTCCTCATAAAGAGCAATGGTTTTCTTAGATTTTTTTTCTTTCAGCGCTTCAGGAGTTGTTTTATTATTACTCAACCCTCTTTTAACTGCTTCGATTTCCCATTCTTCTCCGTAACCATTTCCTTCAAAACGTATCTTTTTTGACGCTTTAATATATTCTCTTAAAATATTAAAAATAGCTTCGTCTTTCTTTAAATTTTTACTTTCTATTAACGCATCAACCTCAATTTTAAAATCTTTTAATTGTTTTGCTACAATTGTATTTAAAACCGTCATTGGACCCGCACAATTTGCCCAAGAACCAACAGCTCGTAATTCAAATTTATTTCCAGTAAAAGCAAAAGGAGATGTTCTATTTCTATCTGTATTATCTAGTAAAATCTCAGGAATTTTACCTACAATATTTAATTTTAAATCTGTTTTTTCTTCTGGAGATAATTTTCCTTTAGTTACATTTTCTAATTCATCTAAAACTGCTGATAATTGCGAGCCAATAAATACAGAAATAATTGCTGGCGGAGCCTCATTTGCTCCCAGACGATGATCGTTACTTGCAGATGCAATTGAAGCTCTAATCAATTCTTCATAATCGTGTACTGCTTTAATTGTATTTACAAAGAATGTTAAAAATTGTAAATTTTTCATTGGTGTTTTTCCAGGACTTAACAAATTAACTCCAGTACTAGTTAGTAATGACCAGTTATTATGTTTACCAGAACCATTAATTCCTGCAAAAGGTTTTTCATGAAACAATACTCTAAAATTATGTTTTTGAGCAACTTTCTCCATCACATCCATTAATAATGAATTGTGATCTACTGCTAAATTTGCTTCT
This sequence comes from uncultured Flavobacteriaceae bacterium, assembly GCA_963974245.1. GTDB lineage: Bacteria > Bacteroidota > Bacteroidia > Flavobacteriales > Flavobacteriaceae > Polaribacter. The sequence goes on from CAXBBY010000009.1 coordinate 11,627, forward strand.
TCAAAAATTGGTGCCAATTCATATTGATTTGGAGCAACTTCATTATGACGTGTTTTAACAGGAATTCCCAACAACATACATTCTTGTTCTAAATCTCGCATATAACTCAATACTCTTCGAGGAATTGAACCAAAATAATGATCGTCTAATTGTTGACCTTTTGCTGGAGAATGTCCTAATAATGTTCTTCCTGTTAAGTTGATATCTGGTCTAGAAATTGCCAATGCAGAATCGATTAAAAAATATTCTTGTTCCCAACCTAAAGACGCATTTACTTTCGTTACATTTTTATCAAAATATTTACAAACTGCAGTTGCAGAATTATCCATCGCTTGTAAAGCTCTTAACAATGGTGCTTTATTATCTAATGCTTCTCCTGTGTAAGCAACAAATATTGTTGGAATACACAATGTTGTTCCATAAATAAATGCTGGCGATGTTGGATCCCAAGCTGTATAACCTCTAGCCTCAAAAGTGTTTCTAATTCCACCATTCGGAAAACTAGAAGCATCTGGTTCTTGCTGCACCAATTCTCCACCACCAAATTTTTCCATTGCTCTTCCATTACCAATTGTTTCAAAAAAAGCATCGTGTTTTTCTGCCGTTGCTCCTGTTAATGGTTGAAACCAATGTGTATAATGTGTTGCATTTTTAGACAATGCCCAATCTTTCATTGCTGCAGCAACTTGATCTGCAACATTTCTATCAATTTTTTTTCCAAACTCAATTGCATCCATAACGCTTTTATACGCTTCTTTTGTCATAAACTGACGCATAGAATGTTCGTTAAATACATTTTTACCAAAAGCCTCTGACTTTCTTTCTTCTTCTGTAATTTTTACAGGAACTCTTCTTAGTGTTTCTTTTAATGCGTTAAATCGAATTGTTGACATTTTTTTATTTAAAATTAAAATTATACAGGGCAAATGTACAAAAAATTACACATAAAAATAAAATACCCCTAAAAAATTAGGGGTATAATTTAAAAAATTGTATTTTTATGAAGGAGTGCCCAATAAATTAACTTACTGTTGTGAAAATAAATATTCCATACAATACTAATAGGATAAATCCATCTTTCCAATCTAAACTTAATTTTCTTGGAAAGAACACCAATGGAAGTATTAAGAACGAAATTCCTAGCATCCAAAAAATATCATAATTCAACAACTCTACATCTTTTAATTGTATTGGAGTAATCATTGCCGTAATTCCTAAAACACCTAAAATATTAAAAATATTAGACCCTATTAAGTTTCCAAGCGAAATTGCTTTTTCCTTTTTGATTACTGCAATTATTGAGGCTGCTAGCTCTGGAATGCTAGTTCCAACAGACACAACTGTAACACCGATAATTCTCTCACTTACGCCAATATCTGTTGCTAAATCTACCGCGCCTTTTATTAATAATTCTGATCCTGCCCAAAGGCCTACACCTCCAATAGTAAAAAATAATACTATCTTATACAGAGGTAACATTTCATCATCTTCTGGCATCTCATCCACAACAGCTTGTTTTTGAAAACGCAATAAATAAATTAAAAAAACAACTAAAAAAGAAAACATAATTAATCCTTCATAAAAATCGATCACTTCATCATTGTATAAAAAATAAAAGAATAATACTGAAGCAATCATCATTACTGGCCAATCTGTTTTATAAAAGCTTTTTTGAACATCAATCTTAGACAGTGTGATTGTAATACCTAATACCAAAGCCAAATTAGCAATATTTGAACCAACAACATTTCCTAAAGCTAAATCCGGAAAACCAATTAAAGCTGATTTTATACTTACAATTAGTTCTGGAGCTGAAGTTGCAAAAGAAACAATCGTCATACCAATTACAATCTTTGGAATATTCAATTTTAAAGACAATCCAACAGCTGCTTTTAACAACCAATTACCTCCAAAAATCAGAAAAACCAATCCTAAGATTATATAAAAAAACTCCATTTAAAAATATTTTCTGCGAAGATAGTATAATTAGAATTTTTGAACGGTTTTCTCTTTATTTCATTTTTAAAAAATTACTTTTATCTTTTGTTTTTATCATTATCAAAATCGCTTTTAAGTTTATGAAAAAACACAAGTACATATTTCTTACTTGTCTTGTAATAATTACTACATTATTTTTTAGTAATAGTACTATTGCGCAAGAGAAAAAGACCTTCTTACAAACAAGGTTTAATGGTTTTACTGAAATAATAACCAAAGATTTTACGAAAGAAAAACTAAGTATTTTAAAAAACAAGTTAGAAAGACAAGGTTTATCTTTCTCATACAGCAATCTAAAAATCAACAAGCAAAAAGAGATTATTAAAATTACTGTTAGCGTAAAAAATAAAAAGAGTAATTCTGAAGTTACCTTTTATGATAATGGAAAACCAATTCCGAATATAAAAGTTGGTGAGGTTAACGGAATTGTATTTATTGAAGTTAAATCAACATTAGATTTAAAACCTAATAAATTTATCACAAAATATAAAAGTAGAAACAATACCCCAATTTACATTGTAGATGGTAAAATTATTTCTTATTCAAAAGTTATAAATATAAGCACAGATAGTATAGAATTTATTAGTGTTTTAAAAGGAAAATCTGCCATAAAAAAATACGGAGAAAAAGGAAAAAGTGGAGTAATTTTAATAAAAACAAAGAAGAAATAATTTTGATTTAAACCTCAAATTAAGTACCTTTAATATAAATGAAAAAAAGATTTTTTAAAATAGTGGCCAACGTAAATAAAGTGCTACTGCCTTCATTTACAAAAAAACAATTAGACATAAGCAAGGCTTCAAAAATGCAATTGGCTATTATTGGCTGGAGAGCTTATGTTACTATACATTCATTAGATTAAAATACTATTAATATGATAAAAGAACACACTAAAGTATTTACTGGAACTTCAGTTTTAGTAAATCGTTTAACTTTTTTACTAGATAATGCCAGCATTCCTTCTTTAACTAAAGACAATGTTGAATCTGCAATACTTGGAGGTTTTGGAACTTTACCTTATTCTGTTGAGTTATTTATTTTTAATTCTGATGTTGAAAAAGCAACACCAATTATTGAAGAATTTAAAAAAGAAATAGCAAAATAGGCTTTTAAAATTAAAAAATAGCAACTATATTTGCACCCGCTTACGGCCATGTGGCGCAACTGAATAGCGCACTTGATTACGGCTCAAGAGGTTATAGGTTTGAATCCTATCATGGTCACAAAAAACGCATCAAAATTGATGCGTTTTTTTATTCTTTAAAATTAATAAAGGCTTAAAGTGTTAGAGTTAAGTAATATTTGAAAACTTTCTATTCGAAATATCTTCTTATTGCAACACGATGTTCAGGAATACTTTTGTCGTAGTTTTCGACGACTGTTTCTAAAAGTATCGGTTTATTTTTACCAATGTCTTTTTTTGAGTTGTATCTAGACACATATAAGTTGTAATTTTCATTACTTTTTTCAAAGATTAAAAAATGCTCTGGATTTAATTCGCTATAACAAATCTCGTTTCCAGAAAAAGCATCAGATTCATCTTTAAAAAATGAACCGAAATCGTAGTATAAAAATACATTTGTCATATTACACTAATTCTGCAGATAAACCTAATTGCAACAATTTAGAACATCTTGGTTTTAGGTCTTTATATTCACCTGTTTTTACTGTACATTTTCCTTTATAATGTACTAAAATAGAACATTGTTCTGCTTGTTCTAATGTATGTTCGCAAACATCAATTAAAGAATCTATTACATGATCAAAGGTATTTACATCATCATTAAACAACACTATTTCGTGCTGATTTACTTCTTTTTCAAGAACATCAACTTCTTCTTGTATTTTTTCTTTTGTACTCATTTTAAAAATAAATATACAATTACTCTTTATAATATTTTAATGAAACCCAATTATTTCTTTCGATGGTCTTTTGCAATTGTAATCCGTATTTAGAAACTTCTGCATCAATAGTTGGGATATCTTCTTTGTAAAACCCGCTAAGTAACAAAACACCATTTTCTAACAAACAATTCGCATACGTTTTCATATCTGCTAATAAAATATTTCTATTAATGTTTGCAATAATTACATCATATTTCTGAGTTGTTAGCAAACTTGCATCACCTTCGTAGAACGAAATAGCATTACAATTATTTCGTTCTGCATTCTCTATTGAGTTTAAATAACACCAATTATCAATATCAATTCCGTCAATTGGTTTTGCGCCTTTCATTTCAGCAAAAATTGCTAAAATTCCAGTTCCACAACCCATATCAAGTGTTTTTTTGTTTTCCAAATCTAAGTCTAACAAATGCTGAATCATCATGTGTGTTGTTTCATGATGCCCTGTTCCAAAACTCATTTTTGGCTCAATAACAATATCGTATTTTAGTTTTTTATCTTCGTGAAAAGGAGCGCGAATACTTACCAAATCATCAACTTGAATCGCTTCAAAGTTTTTCTCCCATTCGCTATTCCAATTGGTTTGTGCTACTTCATTTTTATCAAAAGTAATTGAAAACTCATTTGATTTTAAAACAGAAATATCCTTTAAAATACCGGAATGCCAATCTTCTTTTTGAATATACGTAGTTACACCGTTTTCGTTTTCTACAAAACTTTCAAAACCCGCAAGACCTAATTCTGCAATTAAAATTTCTGTTCCAGGTGCCATTGGTTCTACTATAAAATTATATTCTATATAAATATTATCCATTAAATAGCTTTAATAATTTCCGCAAAATCCTCTACGTTCAATGATGCTCCACCAATTAAACCTCCGTCAACATCTTTTTTAGAAAATATTTCTTTTGCATTTGAAGGTTTTACACTTCCTCCGTATAAAATTGAAGTATTATCTGCAACACTTGTGTTGTATTTTTCTTGCAATAACTTTCTAATAAAAGCATGCATTTCCTGCGCTTGTTCTGGTGATGCAGTTTCTCCTGTACCAATTGCCCAAACTGGTTCGTACGCCAAAATTATTTGATCACGAGCTATTGATTCTAAGTGAAATAATCCTTTTTCTAATTGATTTTGTACAACTGTAAAATGATTGTTCAATTTTCTATCCTCTAATTGTTCTCCAAAACAAAAGATCATTTCCATTTCTTTCTCAATAATTTGGTTTACTTTTTCGGCAAGAACCTCATCAGTTTCCCCTAACAAAGATCTTCTTTCAGAATGACCGATAATAACTGTCTTAACACCAACATCCATTAACATATTCGCAGAAATTTCGCCAGTAAAAGCACCATTATCAGATTGATGCATATTTTGCGCAACAACTTCTATTCTAGATTTTTTTGCGCTTTTAATAGCTTTATTTAAACATATAAATGATGGAGCAACAATAACTCTTGTATTTTTTAATGGAAATCTTTTAATTGCTTTTTTGATTCCTTTTACCAAGTTTTTAGTCTCCTTGAGGTTATTATTCATTTTCCAATTCCCTGCAACAATTTTTCTTCTCATAATACTATTTTAGCTTTAAAACGCTACAAAAATACGTTATTTTTTTAAGGCTTCAACTATCCCTTTATCTGTAATTTTTTTCGACTTAAATAAATCTATGATACCGTTTTCGTTTAAAACCATATATCTGGGAATCCTGTTTGAATTTAAGAAACCTCCAAAAGCACTATTCAGTCCATTTTTTAAAAAATAATGCTCGCCTTTAATATCATATTTTTCAATGGCTTTTTTCCACCCAAAGATACTTCTATCTGTAGAAAGAAAAAGATACTTTACAGTTGGATTCTTTTTCTGAAATTCTTTGAAATCTGTTAACCCAACAACGCAATCTCTACACCAAGAAGCCCAAATATTTATCAATATTTTTTGTCCTTTATGTTTCGCTAATATTTCTTTTAATTGAATCGATTTATTGTTGATGTTAAAAAAAGAATCATTCAATGCTTCATCTGTAAAATTTATTGGTGATTTAAAGCTACATCCAACAAACATTAAAGATATAAGTAATAAAAAAGTGCTTTTTTCAATCATCCTTTAAGTTTGTAAATTGACCCGTAATATTAATATTTTCTTACAAAAAAAGAAAACAATACTACATTTAAATCAAATATAAATAAACTATCAAAATTAAGTACCTTTGCTCAACTTTATTACTGTTTAAATGACAACGAAGCAACTTATAGAACAAATTCATTTAAAAAAATCGTTTTTATGTATTGGTCTAGATGTAGATTTAGCTAAAATACCTCAACATTTATTACAAGAAGAAGATCCAATTTTTGCCTTTAACAAAGCAATTATTGACGCAACGCATCATTTATGTGTCGCCTATAAACCAAACACTGCTTTTTACGAAGCTTACGGAATTAAAGGTTGGCAATCTCTTGAAAAAACCATTCTGTACATCAATAAAAATTATTCAGAAATTTTTACGATTGCTGATGCAAAACGTGGCGATATTGGCAATACATCTAGCATGTATGCAAAAGCATTTTTTGAAGATTTAGCTTTTGATTCTGTTACGGTTGCACCATATATGGGAAAAGATTCTGTTGAACCTTTTTTAGCTTTTAAAGACAAGCATACCATTTTATTAGCGTTGACTTCTAACGAAGGTGCTTTCGATTTTCAAACAAAAAACATTGAAGGAAAAGAATTGTATAAACATGTTTTGGAAACTTCTACAAAATGGAAAAACGCAGAAAATTTGATGTATGTAGTTGGAGCTACAAAAGCAACATATTTTAAAGAAATCAGAAAAATTATTCCTAATAGTTTTTTATTAGTTCCTGGTGTTGGTGCTCAAGGAGGAAATTTACAAGATGTTTGTAAATATGGAATGTCAGAAAATATCGGTTTGTTAATTAATTCTTCTAGAGGAATTATTTACGCTTCTAATAATGAAAATTTTGCAAGTTCTGCAAAGAAAAAAGCAGAAGAACTTCAACAAGAAATGGAAGAAATATTAAAAAATTAGATTGAGAACTCGTTATTTAAGTAGTTAATTCTATTTAGTTTATGACGGATTTTCATTGCTTTAAAGGCTGCTCTATCACTTTTTATTTCATCAATATACTTATAATCATTAGATCTTTCTACCAATCTATGATATCTATCTTCTAGATGTTTTCTGTATCTTGACAATTGTTGTAATCGTGACATTTATAAAGTTTAACAATTATAAATATACACAAATATTTGATTTACAGAGTTTTATTCTTGTTAAATATTTATCACTCAAAAGAATCTGTTTTCTTATCATAACCAAACGGACAATGTTTACAGCCACTTTTACAGCAATGCCCTCTTTTTAGATGGTATTTTTCTGTAAATACACGATACCCTTCTTTGTTAAAATAAAAGTCCTCTAGTTCTAATTCAATTCGGGGTTTAAACATTTGGCAAAATTAGCATTTAAATTTTATTTCTTTTTACTTGGCGGATATTTACTAATTATTTCTTTTACAAATGTTTGAATTCTTTCTTCTTTTTTATGACCTGTTTTTGCTCCTAAAACTCCAGAACCAATTCCTTGCCATATTAATTTCTCGCTTTGCACATCAATAAAATCAATAAATAAAGTTCCTTCTGTTTGTTTCGTTATCCAAAGTCCGTTTCTTCCATTAAAATAAAAAGAATTATAATAAAACGGGGTATAAAAAAATGGGTTATAGTAAAATGGATACCAATAATTAGTAGAATAAGAATCTACATTAATATTTTTCCTTGATTTGGTAAAAATACTCACCAATATATCAGGGTTTTTAGATTTCTTAAATCCTTTTGCGAGCAATTCAGCTTCAATTGCTTTTAAAATTCTACGCTTATCAAAATCAGAAATCTTCGCTTTGTCGATTCCTTTTTTATAGAATGCAAAGGTTTTATAAGTAGAAAAATCAGTTTTAGAATCATAGTCTGTAACCACTCTTACACTACTACATGAAATAAGTAAATAAGTTGACAGGAATATTATTGCAAGTTTTTTCATTAGAGAAAATTTAAAATTACCAATACTTAAATAGCAAAAAACATACCAAAAGGATTTTCTCTCTTTTTAAAATTTTAGTTATTTAACTTTTAATAATAACTAAAGAATCAAATTGTTTTTTAAGAATTCCGTAAATTGCGCACACTAAAAATAAGACTTTTTACGAATGGAACAAATAGCACCTTACAAACCAATACATAAAGTTAGAATTGTAACCGCAGCATCATTATTTGATGGACACGACGCAGCAATAAATATTATGAGAAGAATTATACAATCTACTGGCGTAGAAGTAATTCATTTAGGACATGATAGAAGTGTTGAAGAAGTAGTAAACTGCGCCATACAAGAAGATGCAAATGCTATTGCAATGACTTCGTATCAAGGCGGACATAACGAGTATTTTAAATACATGTTCGATTTGTTAAAAGAAAAAGGAGCTTCTCATATTAAAATATTTGGCGGCGGCGGCGGCGTAATTCTTCCTGAAGAAATTAAAGATTTGATGGACTATGGAATTACTAGAATTTATTCTCCTGATGATGGAAGAGAATTAGGTTTGCAAGGAATGATAAATGACTTGGTAAAAACTGCTGATTACCCAAGCCCATCCTTAATCCTTCCCAAAGGGAAGGAAATAGCAGACTCTTTAAAAGAGAAAAGTATAAATACAATTGCAAGATTAATTTCTTTTGCAGAAAATCAGCATGACGAATTCGATAGGCTTTTTTCCCCTTTGGGGAAATTAAAAGGGGATTCTACTCCCGTTCTTGGAATTACAGGAACTGGTGGAGCAGGAAAATCATCTTTAGTGGACGAATTAGTTCGTCGTTTTTTAATTGATTTTCCAAATAAAACGGTTGGATTAATCTCTGTTGACCCATCAAAAAGAAAAACTGGTGGTGCACTTTTAGGAGATCGTATTCGTATGAATGCAATCAACAATTCAAGAGTTTATATGCGTTCGTTGGCAACACGTCAATCTAATTTAGCCTTATCAAAATATGTAAATGAAGCGGTACAAGTTTTAAAAGCTGCCGAATTTGATTTAATCATTTTAGAAACTTCAGGAATCGGGCAATCGGATACAGAAATTATAGAACATTCTGATACTTCTTTATATGTGATGACGCCAGAATTTGGAGCTGCAACGCAATTAGAGAAAATCGATATGCTAGATTTTGCTGATTTAGTTGCCATCAATAAATTTGATAAACGTGGTGCTTTAGATGCCATTCGCGATGTAAAAAAACAATACATGCGCAACAACAATTTGTGGGATGTTCATATGGATGACATGCCTATTTTTGGAACTATTGCATCACAATTTAACGATCCAGGAATGAATACATTGTACAAACGTATTATGGATAAATTGGTTGAAAAAACTGGAGCTGATTTAAAATCGAGCATGGAAATTACCAAAGAAATGTCTGAGAAAATCTTTGTGATTCCGCCAAGTAGAGTTCGTTATTTATCAGAAATATCGGAAAGCAATAGAGCTTATGACAAAAAAGTTGAGAATCAAGTTGTGGTTGCTCAAAAATTATATGGGATTTATCAAACAATTTTATCGTTAATAGAAAGCGAAAGTAACTCGTCATTGCGAGGAACGAAGCAATCTCTTCTTTTAAAATCTGGATTAGATTCTGATGAAATTCTGTCTCTCGACTCCACTCGAGATGACAAAGAATTTATTAAACTACTTTTAGCACAATTCGATAAAGTAAAATTAAATTTTGATCCATTAAACTGGGAAATCATTTTAAACTGGAACGAGAAAGTTCAGAAGTATAAAAACCCAATATACACGTTTAAAGTACGTGGCAAAGAAATCAATATAGAAACGCACAGCGAATCGCTTTCACATTCACAAATACCAAAAATTAGTTTACCTAAATACCAAGCTTGGGGAGATTTATTGCGTTGGAATTTACAAGAAAATGTTCCTGGCGAATTTCCTTTCGCATCTGGATTGTATCCTTTTAAAAGAACCGGTGAAGATCCAACAAGAATGTTTGCTGGTGAAGGAGGACCAGAAAGAACCAACAGAAGGTTTCATTATGTGAGTTTAGGAATGGACGCAAAACGTTTATCAACTGCTTTTGATTCGGTTACTTTGTACGGAAATGATCCTGGAATTAGACCAGATATTTATGGTAAAATTGGTAATGCAGGAGTTTCAATTTGTTGTTTAGATGATGCTAAAAAGTTATATTCTGGATTTGATTTAAGTCATGCAATGACTTCAGTTTCGATGACGATTAACGGCCCAGCACCAATGTTGTTAGGATTCTTTATGAATGCAGCCATCGATCAGAATTGTGAAAAATACATTAAAGAACATAAGTTAGAAAAACAAGTTGAAGCAAAGTTCAAAGAAATTTATGATTCGAAAGGATTAGACAGACCTGTTTATCAAGGCGGTTTACCAGAAGGAAATAATGGTTTAGGATTAATGCTACTTGGATTAACTGGCGATATGATTTTACCTGCCGATGTGTATCAACAAATAAAAACAGAGACTTTATCACAAGTTAGAGGAACGGTACAAGCAGATATTTTAAAAGAAGATCAAGCACAAAATACGTGTATTTTTTCTACGGAATTTGCCTTGCGATTGATGGGTGATGTTCAAGAATATTTTATCGAAAAACAAGTACGTAACTTTTATTCGGTTTCTATTTCTGGATATCATATTGCAGAAGCTGGTGCTAATCCAATTACACAATTGGCATTGACATTATCAAACGGATTTACATATGTTGAATATTATCTTTCTAGAGGAATGGACATTAATAAATTCGGACCGAATTTATCGTTCTTTTTCTCTAACGGAATTGATCCAGAATATTCTGTAATTGGTAGAGTTGCTCGTAAGATTTGGGCAAAAGCCATGAAGTACAAATACGGTGCAAATCCGAGAGCGCAAATGTTAAAGTATCACATTCAGACTTCTGGACGTTCTTTACACGCTCAGGAAATTGATTTTAACGACATCAGAACAACGCTTCAAGCCTTGTATGCAATCAACGATAATTGTAATTCTTTACACACAAATGCATATGATGAAGCCATTACAACTCCGACTGAAGAATCTGTAAGAAGAGCGATGGCAATTCAGCTAATCATCAACAAAGAATTGGGATTGACAAAAAATGAAAACCCGATTCAAGGTGCATTTATTATTGAAGAATTGACTGATTTAGTAGAAGAAGCAGTCTTAACAGAATTTGATAGAATTACAGAACGTGGTGGCGTTTTAGGCGCGATGGAAACGATGTATCAACGTTCTAAAATACAAGAAGAAAGTTTGTATTATGAAACCTTAAAACACAATGGAGAATTTCCAATTATTGGTGTAAATACATTCTTAAGTTCAAAAGGATCTCCAACAATTCAACCTGCAGAAGTAATCAGAGCAACTGAAGAAGAAAAACAATATCAAATACAGACAAAAGAATTGTTGAACAAAGCAAATCCGGATAAAGTTGTGGAGCAAATTACTATTCTACAAGAAGCTGCTGTTCAGAATGAAAATCTTTTTGACAAACTAATGGAAGCAACAAAGTTTTGTTCTTTAGGACAAATTACAGAAGCTTTGTTTAAAGTTGGCGGACAATATAGAAGAAACATGTAAGCAGAGAACCAATAACGCTTTTTAGCGTTATTGAGTGAATCGCTTATGCCGTCTTTTAGCGGCATCTTGGATTCTTTATTATTGTATATAACAAAATCTTATAAGTTGCTTATTCCAAGCTTGATTTCGAACTATAAAGAAATTAAAGTCCGCACAATTTGTGAAGACTTTTGTTTTTAAGAGGTTTTTTGTTTATTCTTTTCTTTTCCATTGATGAAAAAAGAAACAAAAAAATCTAGACTTATTTTATTTTTCTATAATTCTTACGATATGTTTCACGATATGCGTCCAGACCACTACGTTCTTTGGACACTCCTCTGTTACACATATCTTAAATTATTACAAAAATAAAAGTATGTCGGGTTTAGGTTATGGAGTTACTTATACTAAACTTGATTTGGAAACCAAAACAATTAAGACCTCACAGGTTTTAAAAACCCGTGAGGTCTTAATTGATGAAATACGTTTTCATATCAAAAAAAGAATCAAGGATTTTTAATTCTTCTTCAAGAGTTACAAAATACTAGAAGTTAATTTCACTAAACTTCTTTTAGACTTTAAAAAACAACAAAATTAAATATTCTTAATTTTGATCTCGAATTAGTTAACCTATATAGAAATGACATTCTTTTTTTTTACTCTAATACTTCTTTTAACACATTTGCTTAAAACCTATTTTTTTATTCCTGGCTGTTTTAATTTCCAATTGGTTTTAGCTTTCTCTTTATCTACCATTGCTTTTACTTCAGCTAGTAAACGTTTAGCGTCGTATATAATTCCGTCTTTAATAGTGTATTTTACGCCACCAACTCGAACAACTTCATTGTCTTTGGTTAGTTTAATTGCTCCTGTTCCGTACAATACTTTTAAGTTTACTAACGGATTTTCTTCAACAATTACAAAATCTGCTAATTTTCCAATTTGAACAGAACCAATTTTGTCTTCCCAACCCAACGCTTCTGCTCCATTTAAGGTAGCAGCTCTAATTACTTCTAACGGATGAAATCCAGCTTCACGTAATAATTCTAGTTCTCTTGCATAGGCAAAACCATATAATTGATAAATAAATCCAGAATCTGTACCAACAGTTACTCGTCCGCCTCTATTTTTATATTCATTTACAAATGTCATCCAAAGTTTAAAATTCTGTTTCCATTGCACTTCTTGTTCTGTTCCCCAATAATGCCAATAGCTTCCATGTGATATTTTACTTGGTTCGTAAAATTTCCATAGCGATGGTAATGTATAATCTTCGTGCCATTCTGCTCTACGCGCACGTTGTAAATCTCTACTTGCTTCGTAAATATTAAATGTTGGATCTAACGTAAAATCTAAACTCAATAATTCGTCCATAACTTTATTCCAATGTTCAGAATAGGGTTTTGCTGCTTGTTTCCAAAGTTTCCCTGCTTCTTCAAAACGATGTTGTTCATTTTGATAATTATAATCTAACGGATAATTTTGAACGGTTCTATTATTAAACAAAGCTTCTGGTAAACCATACCAATGTTCCATAGAGTTCATTCCGGCTCTTGCAGAATGCAACACATTCCAACGTGCAACACTTAGTTGTGCATGATGTGCTGTAGAACGTAATCCTAATTTTTTATTTTCTTTGATGGCAGCATCCATTATTTCTGGTTCTGCACCAAAAAATTTAATTCCGTCTGCACCATTTTTCGCATTCATGCGCACCCAAGTTATAGCTTCTTCTGGAGTTGTAATTGGTTTTTTAGATCCAGAGCCAAAACCAGTATATTCAAAAATCCTAGGAGCTACAATTTTGTTGGCGGCACTTTGACGTTTTAGTTCGATTGCATTACGTCCGCTTGGTTGTCTAACAGAAGTAATTCCGTGAGCCATCCAAAGTCTAAATACGTAATCTGGATTTGCTCCTTGAGATGCACCTCCAATATGACCGTGCATATCTATAAAACCTGGTAATAAATACATACCATTTGCATCTAATTCTTTTCCTCCTCGTTTTAATTTTGGTCTTCTCTTTTCATTAATTTTTACTCCAGGATATCCAACAATTTGCATGGTTACAATTTTGTTGTTTTCTACCACAATATCCATCGGTCCACGAGGTGGAGAACCGTCTCCATTAATCAGTGTTACACCTCTAATAATTAATTGAGAAAATGGTCCATCGCCCAAATATTCTTTTTGTGAAAATCCTTGCAAACTAAAAATGAAAGCAAAAATTAAGATTAGTTTTTTAGTCATTATAAATGTTTTTAGTTAGTGATAATTAAAATTTATTTCCAAAAAACAATGCGTTTAAAAATAATTTATTGGTTCCGTACCAAGCACCTCTAAAATTTGGATTGTCTGCAAATAGTACTGCTCTACCTCTATCAATCGGGCTTACAATTAAAGATGCAGATGGTTTGATAAAAATATCTAAATTCTTTTTGGTTATAAATCCGTCTATATGTGGATTCTTAGAGTATTTTGCAATCGTAGCATAGGCGTTTTTACTTGGCGCCAAAAACACCATATTATTTTTATATACTGGTAGTTTTGTTGAACGATATCCAAATGCTAAAGGATGTGTTATATCTAAATCTACTTCTAAAATGATTCCTCCAATTCGATCTCTACCTCTATTTTCACCTTGATCAATATACCGCAATCTTTTTATTGCTGTTTTCTCTTTTGTTTTTTCTTTTGATTTCGGTTTCTTCGTCAAACTTTCTTTGACCATTTTTTTATCAATCAACCATTTAGATCCACCAGCAATCGTAACGATTGTATTTCCTTTAGATACCCAATTTTTTAATTTCTGCCTTTGTACAGAATCTAACACAGAATAACTTCCAGAAACTAGCACCAATGTATTGTATTTATCAAGATTTGCTCTTCTAAAACTATTCATTCTAATTTTTGTAATTGGCATATCCACTCTTGTATCTAACAAATGCCAAACTTCTCCTGCTTCTAAAGAATTTACGCCTTCACCAATTAACATGGCAACTTTTGGTTTGCTCAAGGCTCTAAAATTATTAGAACCTAAATCAATTCCTTTAATACTATAACCACTGTTTGTTCCAAAAATCGGGACATTGTATTTGGTTTGTGCATCTGAAACAATTTGATAGACTTCTGCACTCGATTTTTTCTGTTTGCTAATCGGAATTAATAAGCTTCCGTAGTTAAAACTTTTATTTCCGTTTGAGGTATTTATTGTGAAAGGCTTGAATGCCGATGCAACTGTCAATCCTTTTGACTGCATATAATACAACGCTGCTGGCGTATTATAATCGTCCCAATCAATAATATAAGCGTAATTTGCTCTTTGTATTTTTGGGTTGTTTACAATTCCGCTTTCGGATGTAATTTCTGTTCCTAATTTTACAGATTTTAATCCTTTGTATTTCATATTATAGAAATTAGCAACACTCCAAGCTGAAGCATCATAATAGACACTATCACTATATTTAGAATAGGTTTCGAACATGGTTTGTACCATTCTATGTTGTGGTTGTTTTAACGGAACCACAAACTTTTCTCCATTTTTATATACTTTAATTTTGTGAGATAATAATTGCGCTACAAATGCTTTAGTACGATTCATATCATAATCGTCACCAAACTCATAACCAGCAAAACCAGTTTTTGCTTTTTGAGTCATTGCAGATTTAAAAAATGTTTGTTGATATTTTCTTAAGAACGCTTTATTTTCTACTGCAGCTTTTATGGTTGCAAAACCAGAAGTGTATTGATTTCTAATAGTAAACGCAAAGGTCATTTTACCGTAATCTGTATCTTGTACATGACCACGAGAACTTGCTTGTTCAAACAACAAAGCTAAACCTCCTTGTAAATCTGGATACGAAGAACCATAACCAGGATACGTTCCATCAAACGATTCTTTGGTATAATAAAAAGAACCTATTTTATCCAACGCTTTTGAAAAATACGGCGCAAATAAATTATTTAAATCTTCGTAATTTTCTTTTGGCATAATCGGATCTAAAGAACCAATAGGTTTCATTGGCTCAAAAAAGTGATTACTGTTGGTTCCCATTTCATGGAAATCTGTCACCACATTTGGATACCAATTGTGCATCCATTTTAATTTTCCTTTACTTTCTGGATGAACTCCTAATAACCAATCTCTGTTTAAATCGAACCAATAATGATTTGTTCTTCCTCTTGGCCAAGCTTCGTTGTGCTCAGCATCTGTATTGTCAGAAACTAATTGCTTTGCTTTGAACTGATTTGCCCATTGTGTATGTCTGTCTCTTCCGTCTGGATTAATTGCTGGATCAATAAAAATAACCGATTTATTTAAATAATTTGTTACCTCAGCATTGTTTGATGCTACCAATGTATAAGCTGTTAACAATGCTGCTTCTGAACTCGATGGTTCGTTTCCGTGAACATTATATCCTAATTGAATAAAAACAGGAACTTCATCGTAGTTTTTTGGATTCAATTTCGGATTTACAAATTGTAAATGTTTTTCTTTTATGGTTGATAAATTGGATAGATTTTCTTTTGTAGAAACCGTTAACATTACCAACTTTCTGTTTTCATGGGTTTTACCATATACCTCTATGGTTACTCTATCAGAAATTGCTGCGAGTTTGTAAAAATAGGCAACGATTTGATCGTGACGTGTATGTTGTTCTCCAATAGGATATCCTAAAAATTCTTCTGGAGTTGGAATAGCTTTATTAAACGGCGCTTTGTCTTTAAAAAAATAATCTTGCGCTTGGGTTGCGCTACTAATTATTAGTGTAAAAAACAGTAAAAAAACAGGTTTGGTAAGTTTCATTAGATTGATTTTAAAACAATTGAATCTAAAAGTAAGAATAATTCACAAATAAGAATCTTTTCTTTTATTAAAATTTTGAAGATCTACATTTTAGCTTGTTTTTAAATTGCTTTTTGGGTAACTTCGCTAACTTTAACATTTAAATATTAAATTGTTCGTACTAACAAAAGTTATAACCAATTAATAATGTGAGCGAATTACAAAAAATGAAAAATCATAAAAAATTATCTGTATTAGCATCTACAGCTATTTGTGGAAATGATATAAGCTCATCAGTTTTGTATGTTTCTGCATTAGCAATTGCATTTGCTGGACAATATGCTTGGATTACACTTCTTATTGTTTCATTTGTTCTTTTTCTATTTAGAAAGATATACGGAGAAGTTGTTGGTGCATTACCTCTAAATGGTGGTGCTTATAACGCGTTATTAAATACAACAAGCAAATCTATGGCTTCCTTTGCTGCAACATTAACCTTATTGTCATATATGGCAACCGCAGTTATTTCAGCTAATGAGGCTATTCACTATCTGCATCAATTAATTCCTGCAATTCCAATAATTATTACAACTATAATTCTACTCAGTTTTTTTGGTGTTCTAACAATTGGTGGTGTTTCAGAATCGTCAAAAGTTGCAATTGGAATTTTTCTTTTTCACTTAACCTCTTTTGCTATTTTAAGTACACTTATAATTTACTTTCTTTTTGCAAATGGTCTTGAAACATTTATTGAAAATTGGCATTTACCAATCACTGGCGGAAGTATAACCAACGCTATTTTTCTTGGTTTTGCAGCGTCAATGTTAGGGGTTTCAGGTTTTGAAAGTTCTGCCAACTTTGTAGAAGAACAGCAAAAAGGTGTATTTCCAAAAACACTAAAAAATATGTGGATAGTAGTAAGTGTAATAAACCCACTAACTGCCTTATTTGCCATTTCGTTATTTGCAATACCCTTGTTACAAAGTGATGCATATCAAAATACATTATTAATTGAAATGGCTTCCCACGTTGGCGGGAATTGGTTAGCCATTTTAATAGGTATTGACGCATTTTTAGTGCTTAGCGGGGCTGTACTCACAAGTTTTGTTGGAGTTTCAGGATTACTTGAACGCATGTCTCTAGACAGGATTTTACCTCAGTATTTTTTGAAGAAAAACAAAAAAGGAAGTTCCTATAGGATAATCCTTGTTTTCTTAATCTTAACCATTTCTGTACTACTTATTACGGAAGGCAATGTAAAACTTTTAGCTGGTGTATATACAATTTCATTTTTATCTGTGATGGCACTCTTTGGAATCGGTAATATCTTGTTAAAAGTCAAAAGAAATAGTTTACCTCGTCCTGAAAAAGCAAGTTGGGTGACCATAATTGTGGCTATAACCGCTGTTCTTATTGCTTTAACTGGTAATTTAATTATGCAACCTAAAGAAGGTGTTCCAAGTAATCTGTCTGTATTTCTTGAGTATTTCATTCCTTCCATTGTCTTTATAATGGTAATGTTAAACCGAACTATTTTACTTAAATTCTTATTAAAGGCAATTCACTATGTATTTGACCCTTTTAGAAATCTAATTCTGAAAACAGATAAAAAAATACTCTCTATGATTGATGATATCAATTCTCAAGAATTTGTCTATTTCACAAAGGATGATGATGTAGAAACATTAAATAAAGTAATGTTATATATCCAAAATAATGAGCACACTAAAAGATTAAAAATAGTAACGGCTACTAAAAATGGCACTGAAATCACAACTCAATTTAGAAATGATATAGATGTTATAGATAGAGAATATCCTGCAATAAAAATTGAATTTATAGAATTGATCGAAGAGTTTAAACCAGAATTGATACATAAACTTTCAAAAGAATGGAAGATTCCCGTCAACTTTATGTTTATTGGTTCACCCGGAGATCATTTTCCTTATAAAATTGAAGAACTGGGAGGCGTACGTTTAATAATTTGATAAAAAGAACAACAATATCTATGACATCTTTGCCCTCATCTGAACGCTACGCTTCATATTCTGATCGTTGGCAAAACCAAAAAACTACCTTCTTCTTTTCTTCTGTTTTGGTGCTCTAGAAACTTTCTTTTTACGTTGGTTAAAAGGAATTGCATCATCAAACGTATTTTTAGTTTCTGTTGCTTTTTTGTTCTTTTTCCAAGAATTGTTATCTGGCAATAACACTTTTAATAAATCTTGTCTTCCAACTTTATTTAATGTATTTCTGATCCAATCTTTATTCTCTTTTTTATACCAAAAGAAAAAACGATGTTGATCTTCACGTTCCTTTTTTGATTTCGGAGTTTTTGTTGGTTTTAACGTATATGGATGAAAACCAGAATAGTAAATTACCGTTGCAACCGTCATTGGCGTTGGCGTAAAACCTTGCACTTGTTCTAACTGAAAACCCATATCTTTTGTTTCTGCCGCCAAGTTTGCCATGTCTTCTACTTCACTTGCAGGATGACTTGAAATAAAATACGGAATCAATTGTAGGTTTAATTTCTTCTTGATGTTGATTCTATCAAAACGCTTTTTAAATAAATGAAAATATTTAAAAGACGGTTTACGCATCAACTTTAAAACAGGATCAGAAGTATGTTCTGGCGCCACTTTTAATCGACCAGAAACATGATTCGTCATTACCTCTTCTGTAAAATCATCCAATTCTTTTGGATCTGCATTTTTGTTAAATTCTGGCACCAACATATCGTGTCGAATTCCACTACTAACAAAAGATTTTTTTACTTTCGGATGTTTATCAACTGCTTGATACAATTCCGTTAAAGGTTTGTGCGAAGTATCTAAATTACTACAGATTACTGGCGAAATACAACTTGGTGCAACACATTTATCGCAGATAGATTGTATTTTTCCTTTCATCTGATACATGTTTGCAGAAGGTCCACCAATATCAGATAAATAGCCTTTAAAATCTGGCATATTTGCAACCGTATCAATTTCTTTTAAAATAGATTCTTGACTTCTACTTGCAATAAATTTTCCTTGATGTGCAGAAATCGTACAAAAACTACATCCACCAAAACAACCACGGTGAATATTAATCGAAAACTTAATCATTTCAAACGCAGGAATTGGCCCACGCTTGTTATATTTTGGATGCGGTAATCGTGTAAAAGGCAAATCGAAAGAAGCATCAATTTCTGCTTCTGTCATTGTTGGAAAAGGTGGGTTTATCACCAACGTATTTTCTCCAACTTCCTGAAAAATTCTTCGTGCTTTTAATTTATTTGATTCTTGCTCAATGACTTTAAAGTTAGATGCAAATGTTTTTTTATCAGCCAAACAAGCCTCATGCGAATTGATTGTAACATCTATCCAATCTTTTACAACAGGTAGTTTTTCTTCTTTTTGATTGACAAAAACAGCCGTTTGTTTGATGTTTTTTAAACTCGAAAACGGCACGCCTTTTTGCAGTAATTCTACAATTTCTCGCAACGGTTGTTCGCCCATTCCGTACACCAACATATCTGCTTTAGAAGTTTCTAAAATAGTTGGTAATAATTTATCTGACCAATAATCGTAATGTGTTACTCGTCTTAATGAAGCTTCAATTCCGCCAATTAAAACAGGAATTTCAGGAAATTTTTCTTTTACTATTTTAGAATACACAGAAGTTGCATAATCTGGACGAAACCCTTTATCGCCATTTGGTGTATAAGCATCTTTATCTCGTCTTCTTTTACTTGCTGTATAATTAGAAACCATCGGATCCATACATCCGCCAGTAATAGCAAAAAACAATCGAGGTTTTCCTAATTTTTCAAAATCTTGAAGATTATCATTTACACTTGGTTGCGGAACAATGGCAACTCGCAAACCATAAGATTCTAAAATTCTACCAATTACTGCTGGACCAAAAGAGGGATGATCTACATAGGCATCTCCACTAAAAAGAATAACATCTAATGCTTCCCATCCTTTTAATTTTACCTCCTTATTTGTAGTTGGCAACCAATCTGTTAATCTTAATTCACTCATACGCTGTAAAAATACCCATTTTTAACTGATTCTACTATTTTTACATGTGTTTCGATGTAACAAACTCAATAAAACTAAATTTTTGTTAAACAACTGTAACATCTATACAAAATGTGCGTCTAGTTTGTATATTTGACCAAATTTTAAAATTATGAAGAAATTAGTATTAGCGATTGTAACCATTGTTTTTTTAGGAAGTTGTTCTACCTCTAACGTGAACGTAAAAAAGAACTTAATTGAAGTTGGCATCAACTTAAATAATGTTGTTGACGACAAAGTTCAGGTGGAAGTAAATCCACAAAAAATTAAAGAAGAAAGCATTGTTTATAACATTCCGGCAATAGTTCCAGGAACGTATGCAATGAGTAATTACGGAAAATTTGTTTCTGACTTTAAAGCTTTTGATTATGACGGAAAAGAAATGCCTGTTCAAAAATTAGACGACAATTCTTGGCAAGTAAACAATGCTAAGAAAATGGATAAAGTTTCTTATTGGGTTGATGATACTTTTGACTCTGAATTAAAACATGGAATTTATGTAATGGCTGGAACCAATATTGAAGAAGGCAAAAACTTCTTTTTAAACCTTCCTGGTTTTGTAGGATATTTTAAAGAAAAGAAAGAAACGCCTTATACAATTACCATAACGCATCCTTCAAATTTATATGAAACTACATCTTTAATTAATAGAAACACAACAAAAACAGACAATACAAAAGATGTGTTTGTGGCATCTCGTTATGATGAAATTTCTGACAATCCTATTATGTATGCTCCATTAAATAATGTGAGTTTTACTGTTGATGGAATTGAAGTTACTTTGGCTGTTTATTCTCCAAATAACAAACATGCTGCAAAAGACATGGAAGCTGATTTAAAGAAAATGGTACAAGCTCAATCTAATTTTTTAAACGGATTTAAAACTACAAGTGAATACAATATCTTATTATATCTTTTTGATTCTAAAGTTTACAAATGGAATAGCTTTGGAGCTTTAGAACACCTTTCTTCTACAACAGTTGTATATCCAGAAAGTTACTCAAAAGAACAATTGGCAAACGGAATGATAAACGGAACGGTTTCTCATGAATTTTTCCATATTGTTTCTCCGCTTTCTGTACATTCAGAAGAGATTCACTCATTTGATTTTAACACGCCAAAAATGTCTAAACATTTATGGATGTATGAAGGAATAACAGAATATTTCGCAAACTTATTTCAAGTAAATCAAGGGTTAATTACAGAACAAGAATTTGTAAATGCAATGAAAGGTAAAATCTCTGCTGCTTCTCGTTATGATGATACGATGCCTTTTACAGAAATGAGTAAAAACATTTTAGAAAAAAAATACGCTGCAAATTATGGTAATGTATATCAAAAAGGAGCTTTGATTGGAATGTCTTTAGATATTATTTTAAGAGAAGAAAGTAAAGGCGCTTACGGTATTTTAAATTTAATGAAAGATTTATCTGAAAAATATGGCGCTAAAAAAGCATTTAAAGATGATGAGATTATTGCTGAAATTGTACAGATGACATATCCAGCAGTTGGAGAGTTTTTCAAAAATCATGTAGAAGGAAAAACGCCAATAGATTACAATGCTTTATTTGCAAAAGCAGGAATCGTTAAGAAAAAGCAAACTGTAAATACAAGATATTTTGTTGACAATAGCAACCAACCTTTTATTGGTGTAAATGCAAAGCGAGAAATTCACTTTTTAAAGAAAAGCAATACAGGTTTAGTTGCTTTAGGTGTTCAAGAAAATGATGTTTTGAAAAAGGTAAATGGAGAAGATTTCACATTGCAAACAGCAAATCCAATTATTATAAAATCTTTTGGATGGAAAGCTGGTGATAAAATTGCATTAGAAGTTGTAAGAGACGGAAAAACAATAACATTAGAAGGAACTGCAATTGTTCCTCAAACAGAGCAAATTGGTTTGGTAATAGAAGATTTACCAGCAGATAATTCTAAAGTTAAATTAAGAGAAGCTTGGTTAAAAGGATAATCACAATTAGTTTCAAATACAAAAAAAGGCTACGAATTCGTAGCCTTTTTTTATTACTTATTGTTTCACAATCAAATGCGGAACGTCATCTAAATTCCAATCTATTACCAAACCACCAGCCAACGATTTTGTAATTTCTTTTCCGTATAAATATTCACACAAATACAATGCAGCTTCAAAAGATTTTGCACCTCCGGCGGATGTAATGTATTTTCCATCGTGCACAAATAACACGTTTTTTCTGATATCTAATTCTGGAAATGTTTTTCGCATTAAATCAATATCACTTGGAAAAGTTGTGGAAATTTTATCTTTTAAAATCCCTGCTTTAGCCAAAACGAAAGCGCCATCGCAATGCGAAGTCATAAATTGCGCTTCTTTATCAACTCGTTTTACAAAATCAATCATTGCGGTATCTTCTAAATCAGAATCTAAATGATGTTCTGCACTTGGCACAACCAAAATATCAATCTTTGGTAAACTATCTTTTAAATAATTAAAATCTGGCAATACTCGTATTCCTTCAAAAGTTGTTATAGCTTCATCAGTATTTGCAACTGTAAACACATTCATTTGCTTAATTCTTTCTCTAAAAATTGTATGCTGAAAAATATCGTACGGCGCAGTTAACTCGGTATTAAAAGTTCCGTCCATAATTAAAAAGGCAACATTATATCGTCCTTCTTTTAACTCTGGAAATTTCTTTTCTAAAAATTTATCTTTATAAAGTTGTTCTTTTTTTTCTGAATTATTACATCCAATTAGCACAAAAACAACTAGTAAAAAGGAAAAGTTTTTCATTGTAATATTTAATTTTTATTTAGATAAAAGTATTAAAATTCATTTTAACAATATTCAATGATTCTAAAATGTTTTTTCTTTTGTAGATTTACTTCAAAATCAACCTACTACAAATCATGAAAAAACAAGTTTTCTACACCGTTTTATCACTATTTTTTATCACTTTAATTAGTAGTTGTGACACTACATCTAAAGATGGCGCAAAGGTATCAAACACGTACGTTCAAGACAATTACACTAAAAAAGAAGTTACCATTGAAATGCGAGACGGAACAAAATTATTCACTGTAATTTATGCCCCGAAAGACCAAAGCAAAACCTATCCTATTTTATTACAAAGAACGCCTTATAGTTCTTCACCGTATGGAGAAGGGAAATTTAAAACCAAGATTAGTCCAAACACACAATTAATGAAAGAAGGAAATATTGTCGTATATCAAGATGTTCGTGGGCGTTGGATGAGCGAAGGAGTTTATGATAATATGCGTGCGTATATTCCTAATAAAAAGAAGAATCAATCGGATGAAACTTCAGATACTTATGACACCATTGATTGGTTGGTTAAAAATGTAGAAAATAATAATGGTAGAGTTGGAACTTGGGGAATTTCATATCCTGGACATTATACAACAGTTTCAACTATTGATGCGCATCCGGCATTAAAAGCAACTTCTCCACAAGCTTCAATTGCAGATTTTTTCTTTGATGATTTTCATCATAATGGCGCATTTTTACTAAGTTATTTTAGAGCAATTTCTTTGTTCGGCGCTTATAAAGATTCTCCAACCGATACTGCTTGGTACTCATTCCCAAAAATGGATTCTCAAGATCAATATCAATTCTTTTTAGATGCTGGTCCTTTAAAAAATTTAAACAAATATTTCAGAAAAGAAACTGTAGATAATTTAAGCCCACAAAATAATGATAAAATAGATGATTTCTTTTGGAGAGAAATTGTAGATCACCCAAATTATGATTCAGTTTGGCAAAGTAAAGGAATTATTCAACATTTAGATAAAGTACCATCTACAGTTGCAACAATGATTGTTGGTGGTGAGTTTGATGCAGAAGACTTATATGGCCCTTTAGAAACCTATAAAGCAATAGAAAAGCACCAGCCAAATAATTACAATACGTTGGTTTTTGGTCCTTGGGATCACGGTGGATGGTCTAGAAGTTCTGTAAAAAATATTGTTGGAAATTATTATTTCGGAGATTCGATTTCATTAAAATTCCAAAAAAACGTAGAATCTAAATTCTTTAATCATTTCTTAAAAGGAAGTGGCGATAAAAATTCTGGATTACCAGAAGCGTATGTATATGATTCTGGAAAAAGAAAATGGAATTCTTATAATGTTTGGCCACCAAAACAAACCGTAAAAGAAGATTGGTATTTATCAGAAAACCAAGAATTAACTGCTAAAAAGAAAAGTACAAAAGCAATTAAATTTATTAGCGACATCAAACATCCTGTTCCATATTCTGAAGATATTAAAACGGTTTTTACACCAAGAAAATACATGACAGACGATCAGCGTTTTGCTGCAAGAAGACCAGATGTATTGGTTTTTGAAACTGATGTATTGACAGAAGATTTTACCTTGGCAGGAGATATTTTAGCAAAATTAAAAGTAGCAACAACAGGAACAGCAGCAGATTGGATTGTGAAAGTAATTGATGTGCATCCAAAAGACGCAAAAAACAATAACAAAAATATGCAATCGCATTTAAAAATGAGCAATTACCATTTAATGGTTCGTAGCGAAGTAATGCGTGGACGTTTTAGAAATAGTTTTGAGAAACCAGAACCATTTGTTCCTAATAGAAAAACGGATGTAAATCTTACATTACAAGATGTACATCACACGTTTAAAAAAGGGCATAAATTACAGATACAAATACAAAGTACTTGGTTTCCTTTGATCGACTTAAATCCGCAAACGTATGTAGATAATATCTATAAAGCGGATGCAAAAGATTTTAAAACTCAAACTCACACCGTATTTACAGATTCTGCAATCGAATTTACAGTACTTAAAAACTAAAAAATGAAAAAACTATTTATTCTATCATTACTAGTTCTAGCTAGTTGCACAAATAATACAGAATTAACCGAACAAGAACGTTGGGAACAACATGCAAAAAACACTGAAATTATAAGAGATGATTTTGGTGTTCCGCATATTTACGGAAAAACGGATGCAGATGCTGTATTCGGATTATTATATGCACAAGCAGAAGACGATTTTAATCGTGTAGAACGAAATTATATTTGGGCAATTGGAAGATTGGCAGAGATTGAAGGAGAAAAATCGTTGTATAGCGATTTACGTGCACATTTATATATGACCCAAAAAGAAGCCAAAGAGAATTTTGAAAATAGTCCTGCGTGGTTACAGAAACTATGTGTTGCTTTTGCTGATGGATTGAATTATTACTTGGAAAAAAATCCAACCGTAAAGCCAAAATTAATTACACATTTTGAGCCTTGGATGCCAATGTATTTTAGCGAAGGATCTATTGGTGGCGATATCGAAAGAGTTTCTACTAGAAAAATAAAAGATTTTTACGACCCTCAAAATAAAATGGCAATCGTAAATGATGGTTTAATTCGCTTAAAAGATGATGAACCTAGAGGTTCTAACGGATTTGCAATTGCGGGATCTAAAACAAAATCTGGTAACGCAATGTTGCTAATTAATCCACATACTTCTTTCTTTTTTAGAGGAGAGGTGCACATGATTAGTGAAGAAGGATTAAATGCTTACGGCGCTGTAACTTGGGGACAATTTTTTGTATATCAAGGATTTAATAGCAAAACGGGTTGGATGCACACATCAACAGGAACAGATATTATTGATGAATTTGAAGAAATGGTTGTAAAAAATGGTTCTAAAACTTCGTATAAATATGGAGAAGAAATCAAACCAATGGATTCTATCAAAGTCCATTTAAAATATTCATCTAAAGACGGAATCAAAGAAAAATCTTTTATGACGTATAGAACACATCACGGACCAATTACCCATACAAATGGCGATAAATGGGTTACAACAGCTTTAATGTGGAGTCCAATAAAAGCATTGACACAATCTTTTACAAGAACCAAAAAATCGAATCATAAAGAATTTTATGAAATGATGGATATCAGAACAAACTCATCAAACAATACTGTGTATGCAGATGCAGACGGAACGATTGCGTATTATCACGGAAATTTTATTCCGAAAAGAGATGTTAATTTTGATTATACAAAACCTGTTGATGGCAGCAATCCTAAAACAGATTGGCAAGGATTACATCCTTTAAAAGATAACATTTTGGTATTGAATCCGCCAAACGGTTGGATTCAGAATTGTAATTCTACTCCGTTTACAAGTGCTTTGCAATACAGTCCTAAAAAAGAAGATTATCCAAATTATATGTATTCTTTTCCAGAAAATTTTAGAGGAATTCATGCAATTCCGTTGCTTACAAAAGCCAAAGACTTAACTTTAGATTCTTTAATAGATTTGGCTTACGATCCGTATCTGCCAGGAGCAGATATGTTAATCTCTGGATTGTTAGAAGCTGCAAAAAAATTACCAGTAAAAAGCAGAGAGACTAGAGAGGCAATCGCTTTATTAAAAAAATGGGGTTTTAAAGTTGCTGTAAATTCTGTTGAAATGACGTTGGCTCAATTCTACATAAACGCTTATTATCGTTCCGGAAAAATTCCGAGAATGGATGGAAATAAAAGAATCAGTAGAATGGGACGATTTGAATATATGAGTAAAACTTCATCAGCAAAAGAACGCTTAGAAATTTTTCAAAAAGTAATCACCAAATTGAAATCAGACTTTGGTTCTTGGAAAACTCCTTGGGGAGAATTTAATCGTTATCAACGAAATGATGGTAAAATTTTTCAAGAATTTAATGATGCTAAACCAAGTATCGCAGTAGGAATGGCTTCTAGTTCTTGGGGTGCTTTGGCTTCTTTCGGAACTCGATTTGGTAAAGGAACAAAACGTCAGTACGGTACTTCTGGAAACAGTTTTGTTGCCGTTGTAGAATTTGGAGATAAAGTTACTGCTAAAACAATGTTAGCTGGAGGACAAAGTGGTGATCCAACATCTCCTCATTTTTCTGACCAAGCACAACGGTATGCAGACAAACAATTTAAAGATGTTGCGTATTATAAAGAAGATGTTTTAAAAAGAGCAGAATATACATATCATCCTGGAGAAGAAAAAAATAAAAAATAAATTTTATAACATGAAAAATAAATTTAAAATTCAATTTTTAGCACTATTCGTTTTTACGATTACATTGCAAGCACAAGAAAAAGCAGTTCCTATTTTTAAAGATGGAGAAGCACAAATTGTAGAAGCTTTTAAAGATCCAAAAAACTGGATTCGAACCGATTTATGGGTAGAAACCACTTTTGATACTGATGGCGACGGAAAATTAGACAGAATGCATGTTGATGTTACCAGACCAAAACAAACAGAAACTGAAGGATTAAAATTACCAATTGTATATGAATCAAGTCCTTATTATTCAGGAACAGCAGGGAATGCTCCTATATTTTGGGATGTAAAACACGAACTTGGTGAGCAACCAAAACCAAGAAATCATGTAGAAGTAGTCCGAACAGGAAAACGTCCAATAATTTCAAATTCACAAATAAGAACTTGGGTTCCTAGAGGATATATTGTGGTACATTCTTCATCTCCTGGAACTGGTTTATCAGACGGTTCTCCTACTGTTGGAGGAGACAATGAATCGCTGGCTCCAAAAGCGGTAATCGATTGGTTAAACGGAAGAGCAAAAGGATTTACAACAAGAGAAGGAAATGAAACGGTAACAGCTTTTTGGTCAACTGGAAAAGTAGGAATGACAGGAACTTCATACAACGGAACAATTCCGTTAGCAGCAGCAACAACTGGTGTTAAAGGATTAGAAGCAATTATTCCTATTGCACCAAATACTTCGTATTATCATTATTATCGTTCAAATGGTTTGGTACGTTCTCCTGGCGGATATTTAGGAGAAGATATTGATGTTTTGTACGATTTTATCCATAGCGGAAAAGAAGAAAATAGAGCTCACAATAATAAAGTGGTACGTGATACAGAAATGGCAAATGGAATGGATAGAATTACTGGAGATTATAATGATTTTTGGGCTTGTAGAGATTACTTAAATGACATGAAACCAATGAAAGCTGCCTTATTAATGTCGCACGGTTTTAACGATTGGAATGTGATGCCAGAACACAGTTATAGAATTTACAAAAGGGCAGAAGAAATGGGATTACCAACTCAAATTTTTTATCACCAAAACGGACACGGAGGGCCTCCACCGATGAAAATGATGAATCGTTGGTTTACACGTTATTTACACGGAATTAAAAATGGTGTAGAAAACAATGCAAAAGCATGGATTGTCAGAGAAAATGATCCTAGAAATCAACCAACTTCATACAAAAATTATCCAAATCCTGATGCAAAACCCGTAACACTACATCTACAAAAAGGAGGATTAACTGCTGGAAATTTATCTGACAAAAAAGAAAACAAAAAGATAACTGAAATTTTAATAGATGATTATAATTTTTCGGGAATCGACTTGGCAAAAGCTTCAAACTCAAAAAACAGATTGCTGTATGTAACTCCTATTTTAAAAGAAGATGTTCATCTTTCTGGATTAACTTCTATTACTGTAAAAATAGCAAGTAGTAAACCTGCTGCAAATTTATCAATTTGGATGGTTTCTTTACCATGGAATGAAGGTCGAGTAAAAATTACAGATAATATTATTACCCGTGGTTGGGCAGATATACAGAATTACAAATCGTTACGAAAAAGCAACCCTTTAAAACCTGGTAAATTTTATAAAATGACTTTTGATTTACAACCAGATGATCAAATTATTAAAAAAGGACAACAAATTGGATTGATGATTTTTTCTAGTGACAATAATTTTACTTTATTACCAAAACCTGGAACAGAATTAACGATTGATCTGAATGGAACTTCAATTACAATTCCTGTTGTTGGCGGAAAAAATGCTTTTGAAAAAGCAACCAAATAAATAATATAAAAATATATTGACTAAAAAAGCACTTCATATTTAGTGCTTTTTTTGTTTGTTGATTTAGATTCTATCTTTATTTTAATTCTAATAAAAAAAATTAAAATTAATTTATCTAATCAATTCTTATATGAATTGAAATTTTATTGTAACATCGAACTCACAATTACACAATTAATGTTTTGTTTTTTAGTTTTTCATAAAAATATATGTTAATAATTTTTATTTATTAATCAATTAAACCTACATAAATAATTGTATTTTTATTTTTTAAAATTTCCTTATTTGATGAAAAAAATCTTTACATTTTTCTTGTTATTACTTCTTATTTCGTGCAATAATACACCAAAAGACACTTACGTTAATGAGATAGAAGATTATCAATACGAAGAAAATTTAAAGTTTCATGATAAAAGTGAATCTCCTTTAACCAAAGAAGATTTAAAGACATTTAAAAAATTAGATTTTTATCCTATTGACAAAAAATACAGAGTTATTGCAACGTTAGAAAAAACAGTTAATGCTCCAATTTTTGAAATGGCTACAACTACAGATAGAAAACCATTATATATAAAATACGGAACAATTACATTTACATTAGACGGAAAAGAACAGAAAATTCCTATTTACCAGAACAAAGATTTAGATATTAATCCTCAATACAAAGATAATTTATTTTTACCTTTTACGGATAAAACTAGCGGAGAAGAGTCTTATGGTGGTGGACGTTATTTAGACGTTTTAACTACAGATGAAAAACCAAATGGCACAATTGTAATTGATTTTAATAAAGCTTATAATCCATATTGTGCATATAACGTTCGTTATTCTTGTCCCTTAACACCTAAAGAAAACTCACTTTCTGTTGCAATTTTTGCGGGTATAAAAGCATATAAAAAACACTAAGAATTGATAAAGATTTCTTCTTGTAAATCGATTTCAATTGCTTTTTCTAAAGCAGATAAATGAGGTTTTCTTACTCTTAATTTTGTTGCAGCATGTGCTTTCTCATTTAGTTTACTAAATAATTCAGCGGCTTTAATTGCAGTTGGCAACAATTTGTCTTTTGGAACAATTACATCTAGAAACCCAGCTTTTATCGCATTTGTTGGATTGTAAATCTCTGAATTATTAACACTTCTATCTAAATAGGTGTGTGATAATTTTGCTCTTGCAATGGCAATTCCCGCGTGATGCATTGTCATGCCAATCATCACTTCATTCAACCCAATTTTAAAATCTCCTTCTACTCCAATTCTATAATCTGCAGACAATAATAAAAAACCTCCTTTTGCAATTGCGTGACCAGAACATGCAATAATTATTGGTTTTGGAAACGATAACATTCGTAAAGATAATTTTGATCCTTTTGTTACTAATTCTTTTGCAGATTCGGGTGATTTTGTCATTACTTTTAAATCGAATCCAGCAGAAAAAATTCCTGGTTGCCCTGTTAAAATAACAATTTTATTTTTTTCTAAAGCTTTGTCTAAACTAGCGTTTAAACCTTCAATAACTTCATGAGAAATTGCATTTGCTTTTCCGTTTGCAATGGTAATAATTGCATACTTTTCTTCACTTTTATAATCTACTACTTCGTTCATTTAATTTAATATTAATTTTGTTCTCGATTCATTTTTTTCCTTTTGAAATAGATTTCTCGTCGTTCATTCTTCTCTCTGTCAAATTTACATTTAAACTCTAATTTGTATCGAGATGTTATAATTTACTTAACAATATAAATTCCTGCGAAAACAGCTAAAAAACCAACTACAAAACTAGCGATTGTATAAAAAGCAAAACTTGTAAAATCTCCTGATTTTAAAAACATATGATTTTCATAAGCAAAAGCTGAAAAAGTTGTAAAACCTCCACAAAACCCTGTTGCTAATAATAAGGTATAGTTTTCGGTTAAAGCGGTATTTTTTGCTGCATATCCTAAAATAATTCCGATAAATAAGCTTCCTAAAATATTGACTAAAAATGTTCCATACGGAATTCCATTTTCAGAATTATTTAAGAATTTACTAATTAAAAAACGTAGTGCACTTCCAAATCCTCCACCAACAAAAACCAACAATACTTGTTTCATCTTATTCGAGTTTTATCTTATCAGCATCAGACCAATTCCATTTTCCAAGTATAGTTCCTTTTTGCAACATCATAATTCCTGGATTTGCTCTTACCATTGTTTTTAAAGTTGTTGCGTCGCAAAATAGAAAATCAAAAGGCAATTCGTATTTTTCTTTTGCCAATAATAATTCATCTGCAAATGATGCTGAAGCTCCATAAACTGAATATCCTTTAGCAATTGCTTTATCTGCAAGTTCTTTTATGGTTTTAAATCCGTTTTTATCCGCTTTATCTAAAGAATACACAATAATTAACAGCACTTTATCTTTTTCTAAAATCTCTGGAGCTAAATCTGTTTGTGCATCTTCTAAATAGAAATCATGAATTTTAGGCATTTCTCCATCATCTTTATATTTCATTCCTTCTTGAATGTTGTTTCCGACTGCATACGCTCTAAAATCAATAATTGGCAAATGTACCAACACGTAATAGGTGATGTATAAAAAAGAAGCAAAAAACAAGATGATAATTGCTTGCGAAACTTTTACAGAAAAAATAGATTTGATATCTTTTATTCTAAATAGCATTAAAATAATTAAAGTGATTAGAAGTACGTTTTTATAGAAGGTTTCCCAAGGTGTTAATGTAATTGCGTCACCAAAACAACCACAATCTGTTACTTTGTTGTAATAGGCAGAATACCAAGTTAAGAACAAGAATATTGTTGATAAAACAAGTAAACTCCATAAGGTAATTTTTGCTCTATAACCTAATAATAGTAGAATTCCTAGCATAATTTCTGCAAGAATTAACACAATAGAAAATGCCAATGCATACGGAATTAAATATTCCATATCCAACACACTTTGGCTAAAATATTCTTCGAATTTGTATTGAGATCCAATTGGATCTACCAATTTTACAAAGCCAGAAAAGACAAACATTGCTCCGACAAAAATTCTTGAAATGTGTACTAGTAGTTTCATATTTGTTTTTTATTTATTCTTTTACTTCTTCAAAAGATTGCTTCATTCTTCGCAATGACAAAACTTTTTTACTTTGCAACTTTGCCACTTTGCCACTTTGAACCTTTGAACCTTTGAACCTTTGAGCCTTTGCTACTTATTTTTCCATATGAATCATTGCAAAAATTGCATAATTAATCATGTCTTGATAATTAGCATCAATTCCTTCAGAAACCAATGTTTTCCCTTTATTATTTTCAATTGTTTTAACACGTAATAACTTTTGTAAAATTAAATCTGTTAAACTAGAAATACGCATATCGCGCCAAGCTTCACCATAATCGTGGTTTTTATTTTCCATTAATTCTTTGGTAATTGCAATGTGTTTATCAAACAATTCTGTTGCTTGTTCTGTAGAAATATCTGGGTTTTCTACAACTCCTAATTCAATTTGAATCAACGCCATCACACAATAATTGATGATTCCAATAAACTCACCTCGTTCTCCTTCATCAACTTTTCTTACATCATTTTCTTGCAATTGTCTAATGCGTTGTGCTTTGATAAAAATCTGATCTGTTAACGATGGTAAACGTAAAATTCGCCACGCACTTCCATAATCGCTCATCTTTTTAATGAATAAACTTCTACATTCTTCTACTACAGCATTGTATTGTTTTGAGGTGTTTTGCATTTCTTATGGTAAAAAGTATTTCTGTAAAAAGCAATCAATGATTGCTTTTTATATAATTATTTTCTGATATCTCCGTAAAAATAGTAAATCTTACATCCTTTTCGTTTATTTTTACGATGAATTTTACAAATCTCTTTTATGAAAAAAATAGTTGTTTTTTGCGGTTCTAGTGTTGGATTTAATGCTGTTTATAAAGAAGCTGCAATTGAGTTAGGTAAAGCATTTGTAAAAAATAATATTGCAATGGTTTATGGTGGAGGAAAAATTGGAATGATGGGAATTATTGCGGACACAATTCTTGCAGAAAAAGGAACCGTAATTGGCGTTATTCCAAAATTATTAGAACACGAAGAAGTTGTACATAGAGAGGTTACCGAATTGATTGTGACTAAAAAAATGAGCGAACGTAAAGTAATTATGAGTAAATTGATTGACGGTTATATTACATTACCTGGCGGATTTGGAACTTTGGATGAGTTGTTTGAAGCTTTGACGTTAAATCAATTACATATTGAACAAAAACCTGTCGGAATTTTAAATATAAATGGCTTTTTTGATTACACTTTACAACAATTAGACGTAATGATTAAAGAAGGATATTTAAAACCACAAAACCGAGAATTGTTATTGGTAGATAAAACTGTTGAAGGTTTATTATCACAGATGTACGCATATAAAGCTCCAGAAAAATTGCATGTTATTAACAAAGTTGTACGTTAAAAATGATTATAAATTGTAAAGGCAAATTGATTGATATTTCTTCTCCGAAAGTGATGGGAATTTTAAATATTACACCAGATTCTTTTTTTGATGGTGGAATGTATAAAAATGAAACTGAAATTCTAAACCAAGTAAAAAAAATGCTTTCTGAATGTGCCACTTTTATAGATGTTGGCGCGTATTCTTCTAGACCTGGCGCAACACATATTTCTGAAGAAGAAGAATTGAAACGCGTTGTACCAATTGTAAAATTATTAGTACATCATTTTCCTGAAATCATTATTTCTGTTGATACATTTAGAAGCAACGTTGCTAAAAAAACAATTGAAGCTGGCGCTGCAATTATCAACGATATTTCTGGCGGAAAAATGGATGCTAACATGTTTAAAATTGTTGCTGAGTTACAAGTTCCGTATATTATAATGCACATGCTCGGCACTCCACAAAGCATGCAAAAAAAACCGAAATATGAAGATGTAACTAAAGAAGTAATTTCATTTTTTGCGGAGCAAATTTTTAAATTACATCAATTAAAAGTAAACGATATTATTATTGATGTTGGTTTTGGTTTTGGAAAAACCCTTGAACACAATTACGAGTTATTAAAGAGTTTATCGCTTTTTAAAAACTTAAGTGCACCAATTTTAGTTGGACTTTCAAGAAAATCAATGTTGTACAAACCGTTAGGAACCACACCACAATTAGCATTAAATGCAACAACTTCTGCAAATACTATTGCTTTATTAAATGGTGCAAATATATTACGTGTTCATGATGTAAAAGAAGCTGTAGAAGCAATTAAAATTGTTGAGCAACTGAATTAATTTTTCTGTACATTTACAACATCAGTAAAAAATATGTTAGACTTTATCGATTTTTCTTTTTTAGACATTCTAGATATTCTTCTAGTTGCTGCACTATTATATTATATCTACAAACTTTTAAAAGGTACTGTTGCCATTAATATTTTCTTAGGAATTGCTTTTATTTTCTTGATTTGGAAAGTAACGCAAGCCTTAAAAATGGAAATGTTAAGTGGAATTTTAGGCTATTTATTAAGCGGTGGAGTAATTGCATTAATCATTGTATTTCAACAAGAAATTAGAAAGTTTTTATTGATGATAGGAACGACAAACTTTTCATCAAAAAGAAGTTTTTTAAAACAATTAAAATTCTTGAAATCAGAAATTGAATCAGAAACAGATGTAGATACCATTATAAATTCTTGCATCAAATTATCAAAAACAAAAACGGGCGCTTTAATTGTTCTTGAACGCACAAATAATTTAGATTTTTTAGCGAATAATGGAGATCAGATGAATGCTGCCGTTAATGAAGCTATTTTAGAAAGCATCTTTTACAAAAACAGTCCGTTACATGATGGCGCAATTATTATAAGAGATAATTTCATTGTAGCAACTCGTGTCGTTTTACCTTTATCAAGCGAAAAAATTCCTGCTCGTTTTGGCTTGCGTCATAAAGCCGCAATTGGAGTTACAGAAAAAACAGATGCGTTGTGTTTATTGGTTTCTGAAGAAACAGGAGAAATTTCTTATATAAAAGATGGCACTTTTGATTTGTATTCAGATTATAGTGAGTTGATTGAAAAAATAAAAGACGATTTAAATTAAGCCAACTCTAAACTACTAAATTGTTTATCGTACAAGTTTTTGTAATATCCATCTGACTTTTTTAATAATTGTTTGTGAGTTCCTTCTTCTACAATTAATCCTTTATCCATTACAATAATTTTATCTGCCTTTTTTATCGTTGCCAATCTGTGTGCAATTACAATAGATGTTCTTCCTTTTGTAATGGTATCGGTTGCAAATTGTATCATTTGTTCTGCATGAGAATCTACAGATGATGTTGCTTCGTCTAAAATTAAAATACTTGGTTTACTTACATACGCTCTTAAAAACGCAATTAATTGTCGTTGACCAGAAGATAACATCGCTCCTCTTTCTTTTACGTTATAATCATATCCTCCTGGTAAGCTCATAATAAAATTATGAATACCAATTTGTTTTGCAGCTTCTTGAACTTCTTTAATAGTAATGTTAGGTTTTTTTAAAGTGATATTGTTTAAAATTGAATCTGAAAACAAAAAGACATCTTGCAATACAATTGCAATTTGATTTCGTAAAGATTTAATTTCATAGTTTTTAACAGAAATGCCATCGACACAAATTTCACCTAAATTAATTTCGTAAAAACGATTGATTAAATTAATAATGGTAGATTTTCCTGCTCCTGTTGCACCAACAATGGCAACAGTTTGTCCTTTTTCTACTTGTAAGGAAATTCCTTTTAAAACTTCTTCGTCTTTTATATAACTAAAACGAACTTCTTTAAATTCAATTTTTCCTTGTAATTTTTCAGCGAGAATAGTTCCGTTTTTAGTGATACTACTTTGTGTATCCATCACATTAAAAACACGTTCACCAGAAACAATTCCCATTTGTAGAGTGTTAAATTTATCAGCAATTTGACGCAATGGTCTAAACAACATTTGTGTCATCATTATAAAACTCATTATTTCTCCAGGTTCAACGTTTGCATTATTTACAGATTGCAAACCACCATACCAAACTAATAAACCAATAGCAATAGAAGATAATATTTCTGCAACAGGAAAGAAAATAGAGTAATACCAAACTGCTTTAATATGCGCTTTTTTATGTTTATTATTGATGTCCATAAATTTTTCATATTCAATTTTTTCTCTACTAAATAACTGAACAATTTTCATTCCGGTTACTCTTTCTTGTACAAATCCGTTTAGATTTGCAACTTGAGTTCTTACTTCTTGAAAAGTAGATTTTATAGCTATTTGGAATATTTTTGTTGCATAAATTAATATCGGTAAAACTGCTAATGCGATAAGTGCTAATTGCCAGTTCATAAAAAGCATTACAACAATTACCACTAACATTTGTAAAACATCACTAATAATCATAAACAACCCTTGGCTAAAAGAACTTGCAATCGTTTCGATGTCAGAAACTACTCTTGTAACTAATCTTCCCACAGAAGTTGTATCGAAATATGCCATTTTAAATTGTAAAATATGTCTAAATATTTTGGCACGCATGTCTCTAATTATATGCTGCCCAATCCAGTTAGCAAAATAGATAAATAAGACTTGCAAAAGAACTTCTGCAATTAAGACTGCTAGCATTAATAGTGTATAATATAATAAAGTGTCTTCACTTTTATTTGTAGTAAAATCTTTTACCGCTTCTTTAAGTAATATAGGTCTCGTTACTGCTAACAATGATGTAGCAATAACAGCAAAAGTTGCAATCACAAAATGAGTTTTATAGCTTTTTGCAAAACTTAAAATTCTCATAAATATTTTTACGTCAAATGCTTTTCCCGACTCTTTTTTACTCATAATTAATAGTTGATTTCTGTTAAAAACAAACCTTTTGCCGGAACTGATAATCCTGCGTTTGCTCTATTTTTACTTAAAATTATTTCTCTAAAATCTTGATTGGTAATTTTATGTTTACCAACATCTACCAAAGTACCAACAATTGCTCTAACCATATTTCTTAAAAACCGATTTGCAGTAATATGAAATGTCAATTGATTTCCTTCTTGAACCCAAATTGCTTTAGATATAGTACAATTAAATGTCTTTACTTCTGTTTTTACTTTAGAAAACGCTTGAAAATCTTCATACTCTAATAAAATTTTCGCAGCTTTATTCATGGCTTTTACATCTAACTTCTGATGAAATAATTGCCAGGTAGTTTCTAGCAAAAAAGGGTTTCGCCCCAACCAAATTCTATATTCATAACTTCTGTTAAGTGCATCAAACCTTGCGTGTTTTTCGTCATCAACTTTTTCTACTTGATGCACTACAATATCTTTTGGTAAAATCGAATTTAATTTAAATACGGTATTTTTATCTAATTCTGTTGTAGAATCAAAATGTGCAAACATCTGCGAAGCATGAACTCCAGTATCTGTTCTACCAGCACCAACAATACTAATTTCTTCTTGTAAAACTGTACTAATCGCCTTATTAAGTTCTTCTTGAATTGAGTTAGCATCTGGTTGTATTTGCCAACCATGATAGTTTTTACCTAGGTATGAAAGTTCTATAAAATATCTCAAAAAACGTGTACTTTTGTAAGAACCAAAACTACATAAATTAATTTGGTTTTACACATTTTTAAAACGTGAAAAAGATTCTTCTATTATCAGATACGCATAGTTATATAGATAAGCAAATTTTAAAATTTGTACAACAAGCTGACGAAGTTTGGCACGCTGGAGATATTGGTGATTTACGAGTAACAGACACCCTAAAATCATACAAACCTTTACGCGCTGTTTATGGTAATATTGATGATGCTAATGCTCGATTGGAATTTCCGTTAGACAATAAATTTACAGTAGAAAAAGTAACCGTTTGGTTAACTCATATTGGCGGTTATCCTGGTAAATACAATCAACGAATTAGAGAAGAATTACAACAAAATTCGCCACAACTATTTATTTGCGGTCATTCTCATATTTTAAAAGTACAGTTTGATAAAAAATTAAATATATTGCATTTAAATCCTGGTGCTGCAGGAAATCATGGTTTTCATAAAGTAAGAACTATGATTCGGTTTACAATTGATAAAGAACAAATAAAAGATATGGAAGTTATTGAATTGGCTACGCGTGGTTAGTTACCTTTTTTTCTAAAATTGGCAATTCAATTTTAATTTTTGTTCCAATTTCAGCATTAGAATCTATTTGTAATTTTCCTTTCATCATTTGTATTCTAGCTTCTATTTGGTTAATTCCTAAACCATCTTTTTTAGCAATTTCTTTTTTATCAAACCCATCACCATCATCTTGAATATCTACAAGTAAAATTCCATTTTTATCCTCCATCTGCACAGTTGCTTTTGTAGCTTTACTATGTTTTAAAATATTATTGACCAATTCTTGAATGATATTATTTACCTTTATTTCAAAATTTTGTTGATAGCGTCTTACATTTTTAATATTGGTCTTTATTTCAATTTTTGAATTTGAATATTTTTCTGCCATATCTTTAATAGCATATTTTAATCCAAATTTTAAAAGAACAGACGAGACTAACGTATGTGATAAATCTCTAATTTTTTGTGAAGCTTCTATAATTATTTTTTGCGTTTTATCAATTTCTAAAGGAGCTTTTTCTTTGAATTGCATTTTACTTGCTTGCAAATGCAAATTGGCAGAAGACAGTAAAGAACTTACGCTATCGTGCAATGTTTCTGCAATTTGTTTACGTTCTGCTTCTTTACCATCTAAAGTAGCATTTAAAATACGAACTTGAGAATCTGACTTTAACTTGTCTAACTTACTTTTTTGTGCTAATTGAGTTTGGTCTAAACGTAGTTTTAAATTCTTCTGTCTTAATTTATAATTGTAAATAATTACTCCAGAAATAATAATAATTAACAAACTTAAGACTCCAAAAAACCAAGCTGTTTTCTTTTCCTCAGCTTTTTTTAATGCTACCCGTTGTTTTAAATTTTCCACCCTGTATTGTTCTTGGTATTCTGCATACACACCTTGAACTATTCTATTCATTTCTCTACCATCTAAGGTGTCTTTAAACACATAAGATTGATCTAAAAACTCATACGATTTATAATCTTTTTGCTTGTATAAAATATATGCCAAATTATAATACAATTCTACTTTGTTTTTAATAGCTCCAATACTTTCATCAAATTTAATTAAATCAATAGCTTGGGTATAGATTTTTCTTGCTTCTTCGTACTTTTTTTCAACTAAAAAAACACTCCCATAATTGTTTAAGGCACTAGATTCTAAAAGTTTATTGTTGCTTATTCTATAAATATCTACCGCATTTAAGGCATATTCTTTAGCCAATGCAAAGTCTTCTTTTGCTAAATAAAGACCCGACAAGTTCCCATAACCAGATGCTTTTATTTCTGGAAACTTATTTAAAGAAGAAATCTCTATACTTTTTTTATAATAAATAGCAGCACTGTCTTTTTTATTTAAGCTATAATACTCACTCCCTATACTTAATAAGGTATTGGCTATTTTTTTTTCTCTCTCAAATAATTTGTCTAAAAAAAAAAGTTCACCGTCTTTCAAACGTTCTTCCTTTTCTAGAAAATCTAATGCTTTTTTATAGTAGGTTAATGCTTTTTGATGAAGATTTCTTTTTCTGAAAATTTTACCAATTAAAAAGGTGTTTGCATATTTTACCTCTATACTATTTTTCTTTTCTAACCTTGTATCTAGTTGTAGAGCCAGCTTTAAAGCAGTAGTAAAATCTTCTTTTTCATATAATTGCTTTATACGCTGATATTCAAGTAAGTAGGTAGTGTCCTTATCTTGTAAAACAACTAAAGGAGAAATCGGTTTTAATCCTATTTCTCCTCTAAGGTTGGGGGTAGCTGTTATTTGGGAATGAACAAAAAAGAGTAAACCCAATAAAAAATAAATTTTAATCGTTTTGTTCATTAATATCTTCTAATTATTATAAGTTTTATTCATTAGAAATAATAATAATTCTTGGTATTTTTTGTAAACTTTCTTCTGCCATTCCTTTTCCAAGTAATTTATGGTTAACAAAGTCTAACTTTAACACACCAGTATCTGGCATAGTTAGTGTTCTAGAAAATTTATTTTCAGAACTATTACCTTTTGCCAAATGTACTTCATAAGTTGCTAAATCTTCATTATATACAAAATTTGTAGTTATATTTTTATTTACTTCAAAATCTAACTGAAAAGAACCATCATTATTTGTTGATAAACCATATTTTTTTAAGAACTCGGTAGTGTTTCCTTTAGCAAAGATAATATTTTCATCTTCAATAGAAAACTTGATTTTTTTACCAGTTTCATTGTCAAAAAAACCAACACGTAAGGTATTATTATCTAGGGTAAAATCATTTCTATACTGATCTTTAGTATCTTGATTTACTTTGCTTAAATGAATTTCGTTTGTTAAAGAGTTTATATCTTTATACAGATCTGATGCTGTGTTATTAGCAACAGAATAATCTACAGAATATGCTCCAGAAGCATCTCTTTGAAGTTGAACTTGTTTTAATAATGGCTCTTGAGGGATTTCAAGACCTGATTCGCTTGTTGAACAAGAGGCGAAACTAAAAGCTAAAACGGTGGCTAAAAAGCCTGTACTTAGTTTTTTCATGATTTTAAATTTAAATTTGATTAGTCTTAATTATTTATTGTTAATAAAATATTTATTGTTAATAAAAATGAGTGGGTTAGCTTTACCGTTATTAATAAATAAATATGGGGGATTTCTTATAATTTTGGGGGATAAAATTTAATGAAATCTTCTATTTAGGGGATAGAATCTATATTTAGATTATTTTTAAACGGTAAATATTGCTAAGTCCACTGCATCTTTTAATTTTTAATTTGATTTATATTTATTATTAATTTGTTTTAAAAAAAAATGAGCGGGTTAACAAAACCGTTATAATAAATAGATATGGGGGATTTCTTGTTATCTTGGGGGATAAATTTTAATGAAATCTTCTATTTAGGGGATAGAATTTATACCAAATTATTTCTGACGGCAAATATTGCTAAACCCACTACATTTTTTACATTTAATTTTCTTAATAAACTTTTTCTATATGTTCCTACTGTGTGTGTACTTAATAATAAAAGATCTGCAATATCAGTAGTATTATACTCTTTTACCAATAACTTTAACACTTCTATTTCTCTTTCTGTCAATTCATCTAAAATACCTTGGTCTGGTCTAGTTCCGCTTACAAAATCATAACCTAAAGATAAATTGAATAATCCTTCTTTTATATCATCACTAAAATAAGGTGTTCCATTATAAACAGATTTAATCGCTTTTAAAATATGTTCACCAGCACTTGTTTTAGAAATAAAACCATCTAATCTATACGTTGTTAACTCTTTAACTAACTTTGGATCATCATAACTAGATAACATAATGATTTTTTGATGTTTCTTTTTTTTATAAAACTTTTTTAATACTTCTATGCCATCTAATTCAGGCATATTAATATCTAAAATCAAAATATCAGCTTCGTTAGTCTTAAACCATTCTAAAACTTCTTTACCAGTTAATGAATGACCAACAACTTTTATATCTCTATCAGTATTTAGCATCGCAACAATTCCTTCTATCAGAACTTTATGATCATCTGCGACATGAACTTTAATTTTTCTTTTCATAATTAATTACTTTACAAATTTAGGTTACATAAACGGTTTACACAATGCCTACTTATGGGGTTTTTTTAGACTGCCTAGAAGTAGGTAGTTGACTACCTAGAAGTAGGCATAAAACCCGATGCCTAGAAGTAGGTAGTTGGCGACATAACTTACTAATTATTAAGTCTTTAAAATATTTATTCTTCTTTCATAAAAAACCCTTTTTAAAAAAGATAAAATTGTTATTACTGTTTTTTCGTGTTTTGTCTAGAACAAAAAAAGCATAAAAACGTCAATAACCCTAATTTTTCAAAATTTTATTACCGTAAACTAAAAAACCGAAGCATAAAGCTTCGGTTTTCTCGCACTAAATATACTAAGATGTTAGGTTTACCTTAATCTGTCTACAGATTTTACGAGATCCTCATCCTTTTTTATTGCTTTATTAGCCAAAGCCAACAACACAATAACCATAATAGGAATAAACAACCCAATACCCTTCTCAGAAACTTGTGCTTCTCCAGATACAGTTAGCGACACATATATAAGTACACCTAATAAATAGAAGTTAATTAACATATTTATTCTACCTACAACAAATTGTAATTGCCTGTTTTTAAACAAAAATATGGCAACTATTGATAATATAGCAGATAATAAGTATGAAAAAAATATTGTCTTTAAAAGTAAACTTGTTTCATTTATTAAATCTAGAGCAGAAATTACTTTTGTAGATTTTTCTGTCCATAAACTAAATACAAAAATTAATCCGCCAGAAAATAATG
This sequence comes from uncultured Flavobacteriaceae bacterium, assembly GCA_963974245.1. Lineage (GTDB taxonomy): Bacteria > Bacteroidota > Bacteroidia > Flavobacteriales > Flavobacteriaceae > Polaribacter. Next base: position 54,346 of record CAXBBY010000009.1, read on the forward strand.
CGGCACATAATAAATATAATGTTTGTATTCTTTGTATCATAAGGAATAAACGAACAGCAAAAGTAAAACTTTCTTTTTTTAAAAAGAAACATTGTAGTTAAAAATAATTACATATATTTGCCTAACATTCAACTACACACCAGTATTGGCTCAAAGCTTTACAATACAACTCAAAAAATATCAATACATATTCTTAACTAATTTAAGAAAAATCCCACTATATTAATTTAACAATATAAAAATGTTCGAAATCACAGAACTAAAAGCAAAAACACTTACCGATTTACAAGAAATTGCAAAAACAATTGGACTTACTAAAACAAGTCAACTGAAAAAATTAGACCTTGTTTATCAAATCTTAGACACTCAAGCTGCAAATCTTTCAAACCAAGAAAAACCAAAGGTTGAAAAACCAAGAAGAAAAAGAGTAGTCAAAAAAGTTATACATAAAAAGGTAGAAGAAAAAGCTACTCCGATTGTAAATGAAGAGATTACACATAAGCCAAAGCCTATTCCAAGAGAAAAAATAGTTGTAACGAAACCTGATGTTATAAAAACTGAAGAAAAAGAAACTACTATTAAAGAAACTGTTGTTGAAGAAAAGACAGAGCTTAAAAAACCTGTACATTCTAATCAAAAACAGAAAACGACCAATCCAAATCAAAACAAAAACCGCAACAATAATCAACCAAGAGAAAAAGTTGCAAAAGGAAATAAAAGCAATACACGCTATAAGGATCCTGATTTTGAATTTGATGGTATTATTGAAAGCGAAGGAGTTTTAGAAATGATGCCAGATGGTTATGGTTTCTTACGTTCTTCTGATTACAATTATTTATCATCCCCAGATGATATTTATGTATCACAATCACAAATAAAATTATTCGGTTTAAAAACTGGAGATACTGTAAAAGGAAATGTACGTCCGCCCAAAGAAGGTGAAAAGTATTTTCCTCTAATTAGAGTTTCAAAAATAAATGGATTAAACCCAAATGTAGTTAGAGACCGTGTTTCTTTTGAGCATTTAACGCCATTATTTCCACAGGAAAAATTCAATTTAGCTGAAAAAGGAAGTTCTTTATCTACAAGAATAATCGATTTATTTTCTCCGATAGGAAAAGGACAACGTGGTATGATTGTAGCACAACCTAAAACGGGTAAAACAATGTTATTAAAGGATGTAGCCAATGCAATTGCTGCGAATCATCCTGAAGTATATCAAATTGTTTTATTGATTGATGAAAGACCTGAAGAAGTTACAGATATGCAACGTAGCGTTCGTGGAGAAGTTGTTGCTTCTACTTTTGATGAACCTGCAGATAAACACGTTAGAGTTGCAAATATTGTTTTAGAGAAAGCAAAACGTTTGGTAGAATGTGGACATGATGTTGTAATTCTTTTAGATTCAATAACTCGTTTAGCAAGAGCTTACAATACAGTTGCTCCTGCTTCTGGTAAAATTTTATCTGGTGGTATTGATGCAAATGCTTTACACAAACCAAAAAGATTCTTTGGTGCTGCAAGAAAAATTGAAGGTGGTGGTTCTTTAACTATTATTGCTACAGCATTAACAGAAACTGGTTCTAAAATGGACGAAGTAATTTTCGAAGAGTTTAAAGGAACTGGTAATATGGAATTACAATTAGATAGAAATATTTCTAACAGAAGAATTTATCCTGCTATTGATTTAATTAAATCAAGTACAAGAAGAGATGATTTATTGTTAGATGCTAAAACGGTTCAACGCATGTGGGTTTTGAGAAAATACCTAGCAGATATGAATCCTGTAGAAGCAATGGAATTTATCAACGAACGGATTAAATTTTCTAAAAACAATCAAGAGTTTTTAATTTCTATGAATGGATAATTAATTCATTAAAATAAAAATCATAAAAAAACCCCGAATCAATTATTTGATTCGGGGTTTTTTATACTTTAAAGTTTTTCTAATTACTGAATTCCGTAAAAAGAACCTCTATTATCTACAATTTCTGCAGCATCTTTAATTGCATCAAAAATTAAATTTGTTTGTCCTTTTCTAGTACTTGCAATTCTGTTTCTGTATGAATCGTAATTAGGTAATGCAATTGGCGCTTCTCTTTTTGTAACCACAAAAGCAAAAACTCCTTTCTCTCCTTCGATTTTATTAAATAGTTTATTTTCTTTTGCTGCATACATTGCTCCTACTATTTTAGGTTCAAAGCCAACAGTAGTAATAATTGGAGATTGTATTGAAATTGCAGAAGCTGTACTAACAGTTTGCTTTGTTGATGCTGCAATATCTGCTAATGTTGCCCCAATCATTGTTTTATTAATAATTTCCGCTTTCTTTTTATTTAATAATATTGGTCTAACTGTATTTGCTGCTTTAGCAGCAGACATTAAACCTTTAACCGTTTTATTTGTAATAATAGCTACTACATAACCATTGCTAATATCAAATCTTTGGAAAGCACCAACTTCATTTTCTTTTTTATGAGACCAAGAAACAATTTCTCTTTGATCGCCAATTCCAGGAACAGTTTCATCTAACATTTTTAAACTAAATGCAGATTGAGGAGACAATCCCTTTTCTTTAGAAACAGCATCAAACTTTTTACCATTTGATAAAGATAAAGCAAATGATTCTGCATCTTGAAAAATCATGTTTTCTGTAGCTTCTGATGCTTCAATCTTTCTACCAAAAGTAACTAATTTAAAAGCTTGTTGCTTATTTTTACTTTCATCAATTCTAATAATATGATATCCGAATTTAGTTTTAACAACCTTAATATCTCCACTTTTATTAAAGAATAGATAGTTTGCAAAATCTACATCAAAACTTGAAGCATATGCTTGGTTTTTTGTTACCCAACCAATATCTCCACCTTTTCCTTTTGTACCATCTGGATTTAATTCGTCTGCAATTGTTGTAAATTTCTTTTTATTTCTTCTCACTAATTTAAAAATACTATCTACGGTTTTCTTTGCTTGTTCTGCCGTTCTCTTAGTGTTTATATCTGCTGACACAGAACCTATAAACGGAATTAAAATATGAGCTCCTTTAACAGAATCTGGAATTTGAACAACTTCATTAATTTTAGAAATTTTAAAATAGCCGTTGTCTTTATAAGGTCCAAAAACATCTCCTTTTTTCCCTTTAAAAACTTGTTCTGCTATAAGTGCAGAAATTGTGTTTTTAAAATTATATCCATTATCTAATGCAATGTCAGAATCGTTTTCTAAAAAAAACTCCGCTTCATCTTCAGTATTCTTAAAACCTTTTACACCATTTTTATCCTCTAGTAAATCAGCAACATCTTTTTCTATTGCTTCTTCATCTGTTTTTGTTGCAACAATATCAAATTTCACATACTTTAAATCTGTTGAAGCATCTACTTTAAATGATTCTGGGTTTGCTTTGATATATGTTTCAATTTCTGATTTTGTAACAGTAACTAAACTATCTGCAACAGTTGTAAAAGGAACATATACATATTGAGAAGTTATTTTTGTGTTATCTGTTACATATTGTAACTCACCTTCTTTAAGTGAAGCACCTACACCTGCAGTAATTAAATTATTGTAGGTGGTTGTTTCTAATCCGCTTTTAAGTTGCCCCATAAAATTTGACCAAGCGTTCCAAACCTCTAAATTATCTTCTTTTGCTAAAGCTAAAAATTCTTTTAATTTTCCTTCATCAAACAAACCAGCGGCATTTAAGAAACGTTCATCTGTTTTTATTGATTGATTGTCTATAAGAGCATTCCAAACATCATTCTCTCCTACAGAAATTCCTGCAGCAGCTAATTGTGTTTTATAAATTTTTTCTCTTACTAAGTTGTCCCAAACTATTTTAGAAGCTTGCATATCTGTAAGTCTATTACCAACTTGCGTTTTATATGTTTCTAAAGCTTCGCTAAAATCTTTTCTTGAAATTATTTCTCCATTAACTTCTCCAACAGTATTTACTTTTGTAGAATTGAAAAAATCTTGAATACTTGAAGGATCTAATACAAAAGCAAACAATGCCAATCCAATTACTAGGATTAATGCCATTGAGCGCTCTCTAATTTTAGATAAAATTGCCATACGTTATTTATTTAATTAACAGGGAGCGAAAGTACAATATCAGTTTAAATAATGCAACTGCTTAGCCACAATTATTTACGAGTATTTTTTATAAACAATACTAATCTTCTTTATTGCCAATTTGGAAGTGAATTTCTTCTATTTTTGATGAGCTAACTTTAAGTATTTTAATTACAAAGTCTTTAATTCTTATTTCCTCGTTAACCTCTGGAATATTTTCTGTATGTTCTATAATAAAACCGCCTAAAGTTTCGTAAGCCTCTTCTTTTGGAATGTTTAATCCATATTCTTCATTCAAATAATCTATTTCTAACCTTGCAGAAAAACGAAACTGTATTTCGTTAATTTGTTCTTCTAATAATTCTTGAGAATCGTGTTCGTCTTCTATTTCGCCAAACAATTCTTCTACAATATCTTCTACGGTTATCATTCCAGAAGTTCCGCCATATTCATCTAAAACAATGGCAATACTTTTTCTTTTTTTTATTAAGCTATTTAAAACATCATGAATAATCATCGATTCTGGAACCATTTCTATGGGTAAAATTACAGAACGAATTGTTTTTGGTTTTTTAAATAATTCAAAAGCATTTACATAACCAATAATATCATCTAATGAAGTTTTGTAAATTAATATTTTTGAAAAACCTGTAGCTATAAATATCTTTCTTAAATTAGGAATTGTTTCGTGAAACTCAACGGCCATCATTTCTGTTCTTGGCACCATAATTTCTCTAGCTTTAACTTTATGAAAATCTAAAGCGTTTTGAAATATTTGAATTTCAGAATCAAAAACTTCATGAGAATTACTAGTTTCTATTTGTTCGTTTATATAATTACCTAATTCTTCTCTACTAAATTCTGTTTGCTCTTCATCTTTATTTGTTCTAAAAAAAACACGTAAAAAAAAGTCAGAAATAAAGGTAATAAATGATGAAAAAAAATGAAAAATCACATAGAAAAAATACATTGGTATTGCAAAATATTTTAAAGCTTCATTTGCGTAAATTCTAAAGATTGCTTTTGGCAAAAATTCTGCAGTCACTAAAATTAATAAAGTAGAAATAATGGTTTGAATAAGTAATATAGAAAACTCATTAAAAATATCTGCAGGAAAAAGCCCTACTAAAAAATCACCCATGTAAATACTATAAACTACAAGAGCTATATTATTACCAACTAACATTGTGGTAATAAACTTAGATGATTTATTTGTTAATTTTACAAGAATTCTAGAGACAAGAGTATCTTTTTTTTTCTCTAATTCTATATGTAATTTATTGGCAGAAACAAATGCAATTTCCATCCCAGAAAAAAAGGCAGAGAGTAAAATTGTAATAACAATTATTGTTATTTGTGTTTCCATGTAACTTTTTACGGGTTATTTCTAGATTGTACTTTTTTTCTAAAATATCTTTTAAAGAAAAATACTAAGGTAATAAAAACTGCAAAACCCAGCATAAAATAAGATTTTTCTCTATCGTCATTCCAACCCAATACTGCTTCAACCAAAAAGATAATTGCAATTATTAAATAACCGTATTGTAAATATTTCCAAAGTGTGTTCATATGTTAGTTTTCTTTAGTGATGATGTCTCCTGATATTTTTTTTGCCAAGAACTTGGTTAAATCTTTTTTTGATTCAAATCCGATTCCTTTAACATTGTTATCGGGAGAAATTAATCTAAATTTCTTTTCAGAAAAAAAATAATCAGTATTTTGATCCCAAAACAATTGTTCTGTATATAGTTTTGATTGGTCTGTATGATTAATGATAACTACATTTCCTTTTAATTCTGTTATCATTGTTTTTGAGTACGAAATAGCATAATCTCCAAGTATTGTTATAGAATCTTTTCGATTATTTTCAAATGTTATTAATTTTATTCCTTCAGGAAATTCATTATACGGGTGATTTACTCTGTTACTAAAATCTTTTAATAAAGGAGCATATAATTTTGATGTGGTTCTGCCAGAATCTCTGTATATATGAGCAATATCTTTTGCAACACCCACAGGTAAATTTTTAGCAGAAAAAAAATCTCTTACTTGATTAGAATTGTTTATACAAGAAAAAAACATTGCTACCACACTAATAATAACAATGTTTTTAAATATTTTCTTATAACTAAATTTCATTCTTATTTCTGAGGAACATTTACTGTTTCACCAATCCAACATTTAATAACATGAGGTGTTCCCGGCTTTATACCTTCTGTAAAAATTAATTTTTTAGACGGTTCTTGAGAAAGGTAATTTTTAATATACCTAGATGCCTTAGAGGCTATACTTGGATCAACAGCTGCAGCTCTTCTCGCTTTATTTAAAGCAGCCGTATATACCATTCTTTTATCAAACTCTTTTGTACCACAAGCATTTGCGCTAGTAGCATATAAATTAGCAATTAATAGATATGCTTTTCCCATACTTGGTTTGTTTTTTAAAGCTTCATATGCATGTCTTCTTGCTTCACTTTTTTTACCTTTTTTAGCAAATAACTGAGCTATTTTATATAAGTTTTCTGCTTTCTTAAAAGGATCTGTTTCTTGATTAACAGCTTTCATATAATATTCCATTGCTTCAGTTTCTTTTCCTTTTTTATATAAAATACCCGCAAAATACACCAATGTTTTAGGAGAGGGATCTGCAGCCACCCATGCTTCTACAAGTTTTTCATACAATGGATCATCTGTACAATCTTTAGAATACATTCTAGAAACGGCTCTATTTAACCACTTAATATTTTTCTTGTTTTTTTCAAACTCGCCAGTATATAATGGTATTAATCTTTCACAAGTAGATAATTCTACAATAATTTGATCTAAGCCAGCTTCAACTTGACCCAATGCTTTTGAATTAATAGAATATGCTCTTAACAAACTCTTCTCTCTTCTCTCTAGAGTTTCCCCTTTTTCTTCTTTGGCTTTTAAAGGCGCAAGTTTTTTAGCATAATAATCTAATTTTTCTTGAACAGATTCTATTACATCATCATAGGTGTCAAATACTTTTTGCGGATTTGTGTCTTTATTTCTGTCTGTTACTCCTTGAAAATATTTGTATATATTTCTAACTCCCATTTGTGTTGGATCTAGAGAGTATGCTTTCTCTAATAAAACAAAAATTTCATCATCAGAACCTATTTTTTCTTTTGCTAAAAACGTTGCGTAATCACTATGAACTTTAGCTAAATCTTGAGGGAAATATTGTAATCTTTGTTCGTATATTTTTTTTATTAAAGCAATAAATTCTTCTTTATTTACGTCAGCCTTTAATTGATTTTTGGCTAATCTATCTCCCAGTTTATAAATATTTACTGATAACTTAGGGCAATCACTCATTAGTTGCTTTAACCTCGGCAATGCAGAATCATATCTCTTTGTTTGAACATCTCCTTTAAACAAACTATAAGTATTGGTGCAATTTTGAGAATTCTGTGCTAAAACATTAGTATTTAATAGCAATGCAATTGCTGCAAGTAAGAACATAAGTTTTTTCATCATCTATTGTTTTTAATTAGTCAATTCGTTTTTTCCTAAACCAAGCTTGTTGACCGAATGCGTTTAAGGATAAGCTTAATTTAAAATTAAAATAGTTTTCTTGTATTAAGTTGTTTATTGTTGATCCTTTTTTACCATATTCAACTCCTAAATTTAGATTTGACAAGCTTTGTAATGGTAAACCAAGACCAAAAGATATGCCAAAATCTTTAATTTTTGTAAAGTTACCTGAAATACTTGTTCCATTTACCAATAACCCAGTATTTTCAAATCGTATTCCAGCTCTGTAAGTTACTCTTTTCCAGTAACTTGAAATTGAATTGCTTTTAGGTAAATAAAATCCTCCTATAGAAATTCTGCTAGAGTTATCATATTTATAAGAAGAATTTGTTAAAATAGAACTTTGTAAATTTAAAGCATCTTGAAACTCATAATCAACTCCTGCATACCATTTATTTTCTTTACCAAACCCAACACCGAAACCTGTTTTTACAGGGTTTATTATTTTACCATTAATAGATTTACTATATAAGGTATCTTTAGGAATATCTTCTGTTGATGAAGATGCAATTTTTAATGAGTATAAATTTTCTGTACCAGTAGTGTTTAAACTATTTTCTAATTTAAAAGAGGCTCCAAAATTAAACATCAATTTATTCTTTAATTCTTTAACGTAATTCATTCCCAATTTAAACCCCGTACCTCTAATTATTGTAACCTCATTATTTTTAGTTCCTAATTGATTACTTAATTTTTGTGATAAAATGTTGTTTTCAGTTTTTCCAAAAATATATTCGGCTTCTAATCCAACTGAAAAATTTTTCGTTATAGAAGTTCCGAACGCACCATAAATTTTATTTGTTCCACCAGAACCGTAAAATCTTGTAACTTCAAAAGGGTTTTCATTACTGTCATTAACGACATTTAATAATGAATATCCAACAGATGTATTGGGTTTTAATCCAAAAGAAACTCCAGATTTTTCTCCAATAGGAAAACCAATGTTAATATAAGACAATGATATTGAGGTTGATCTTTGAGAACCAGAGAAGTCTTTTACTGTTAGATCATTTACATTTGAACCTATTGAATAGGTAGCATATCTTAAATGTGCATTTGCGGCAGGGTTTAAGAAGTTTAAATGATATGCATTATTAAAAGCAATTCCAATTCCACCCATACTGGCTTGCTCTACCGTTTGTGAATTGTATTTTTGACCAATTCCAAAAAAAGAATATGGAGACGAATTAGTTCTCTGAGCCGATACTTTTATTGCAATAAGTAGTAAAAAAATATAGAAAATTTTCTTTAACATTCTTTGGTATTATATATCAAAATTGTGTTTAATCCTTCCAAAACAAAATTTGGATTGGCAAATATGCTACTTTTTAATTGTTTAGCCAAGAAATATGTATCTCCACCTGTTAAAACTATTGTTAAAAATGGATTTTCTCTTTCATACTGTTCTATTACACCATTAATTTCATTTAAAACTCCATTATTTACTCCAGAATGAATATTCTCATCCGTCGTTTTTCCAATAAAATTTTTAGGAATATATTTTTCTAGTAAAGGTAATTTGGATGTGAATTTGTGCAAAGCTTTATACCTCATTTCAATTCCTAAAGAAATTGCGCCACCTAAATATTCTTTTTTATCATTTACAAAATCATAGGTAATACAAGTTCCTGCATCTATTATTAACACATTTTTATTAGGAAATTTTTCTACGGCATTTGCAATCAAAGAAATTCTATCAACCCCTAATGTTTTTGGTGTACTATATAAATTCTTAAAAGGAACTTTAGTTGCCGAATCTAACACTAAAAAACATTTTTTTTCATTCAATAGGCTGAGTTCTTTTTTAGAAATTCTTTTTACTGAAGAAATAATGCCTGTATTAATACCGTATTTATTAATTAATAAATCTACCTTTTCAATTAGTTTCTTATCATCAAAAATTAATACCTCTAAAAGGGTATCTTTCTCAAAAACAGCCGCTTTGATTCTGGTATTACCAATATCAATAATTAAATTCATTCTATCATTTTAAATGGACTCCAAAAATACAACAGATTTTTTACAATTTTATTTGGTAGATATAAAAAAGGAGCACTATATTTGCATCCGCTAAGGCGATGGTACCTTAGCTCAGTTGGTAGAGCAAAGGACTGAAAATCCTTGTGTCCCTGGTTCGATTCCTGGAGGTACCACAAATTAACCCTATAAACTCAATGTTTATAGGGTTTTTTGTTTTTAGGGTGCTAATAAAAAACCACTACTACTTAATGCGCCATTTAAAACATTTATTTAGTTCTTAATTACTAAGTCACCGTACCAAAACCTAAATAAACACTTTTTGAAACTATCTTAGCATCTTCTGATACAAATGCTTGATTGTAATCTCCTGTATATGATGCAGGGAGTGTTAATACTTGCGCTTCTACTGTTCTAATTCCCTATCTAGTAAATAGATTGATTCTTTTTTTTGAAGGATTGTAAGCTAATACCATTGCCTTATCGGTTACATTTACGTTATTATCTGTGAATTATCATCCCAACCAAAAAAACTCTAAACTTGTATTGGAAAGCCTTCCTACTTCGCTCAAGATAAACTCTACAACACAAAAGGTTGAGGGGATTATGATTTAAAATTACAACCTTAATTCCTGTTTTCAATAGCAATAATTACTTCGTCTTTTTTGTCTTTTACTTTTTCTAAAACTTTGTCAAGGTAATCTACACCGTATCTATTTTTTATATAGTCTAACTCTTTAAAAAATTGCTTCCATTTTACTTTTGCGGAATTAGGTGTTAAAACATCAAAAGCTAACCTACGCAACGTGTATTTAGGCATTGTATAATAATGTTTAATGTCTTTAATGATTGTTTTGATGAATTTTATATTTTCTTCATCTGAGGCATCAATTGTTTTTAAAGCTACCTTTAAATTATCGTGTGCTTTCTTTTCTATTGCTAGATCTGTTGTGTTAGAACGTATTCTTTCTTTATGGTCTTTTACTGCTTCGTATGCTGACCAAAAGTTTTCTGACATTGGTACTCTTTTAGTGCCATGTTTACATTCTACAAATTGCAGGAAGTTTTCAAAAGTTAAACTTTCTACAGACTGATTATCTTTAGTTTTTGCTTGTTGTGCGAATAAACTTAAACCCTTTTTACGTAGTACGTTTATATTTGCTTCTTTGAACTTTTTAGCAGTTTTTACCCTGTTTGGTAATTTTTCTATGCGTTGAATTACATCTGGGTGCTCTTTTTCTATTTGATTGTATTTATTTCTGATATTAGTGATGATGTTTACTTCTTCGTCATCTTCTGGATTCTCATTCATTTTTGTAAATAAACCACTGGCTGTAGGTTCTTCATCTGGATGGAAAATACGGGAATCTTCCCCTAATGCATTATGAATCATAAACATTTTTTGTTGTGCAATTTCTCTTGACTTTACAAAATCTGCTCCTGTTTCTGAAGGGAAAAAATTAAAAATATACAGTAAGTCAAATACTTTTTTACCAATACGGTTTATACGACCTACACGTTGTATTACACGTGTTGGATTCCAAGGAATATCATAATTAATTATTACACCAGCTCTATTTAAGTTAAAGCCTTCTGATAATTTATCACTAGTAATTAATACTTGAAAATCATCATGTTTTGTACTCTCATATTGCGCGTTGAAGTTACGTTCTAAATCTTTAGCTAACGCTTTAGAGACTTTACCATCACAAATAATAACTTTGTTTCCTAACTTTTCTCGAAAATAGCCTTCTAGATGTAATACGGTATCAACATATTCTGTAAATAAGATTATTTTACGATTAGGTTCATTTTCTGTTATTTCAGAAACTTTTTGATAAATGGTTTCTCTTTTAGGGTCATTAGCCACTAACTGTTCTTTGTCAATTTCTCTTCTTATTTTTCTAAATAGCTCTAAATCTTTATTGATGTCTTCTATAAATTCATCAGCTTTTTGGAAGTCTTTTATCTTATAAACTGTGGTGTTTTTAGGTGTTTTTTTCTTTAGTAAGTCGTTTTCAAATTTATAGAGCATTTCTAAAATATCCTCTTCATCATATTGATAAATCTTTTCAATTAAACCTCTATCCAATATGTATTTACCACCTGTATTTTCAATAAATTGCAAAACCACTTCATGAACATTAATAAATCGTTCTATTGTTTTTTGAAATGCACCAAATGAACTCTCAAAACGCTTTACTAATAACCTACGCATAAAATCGAATAAGTTACGCTGTTGCTGAAAGGTTCTGTTTCCTTCCATATCTAAACCACTTTCGTTTGCAATGGTTTCGTAACTTGATGGTTGATATACAGCTCCTGTAAACTGCCCATCTTCAGCAAAATAATCTCTAACTATTCGGTCATAAAACTCCGATTGTGATTGAGTTAAATAGTAAAACAACTCTTCTGGTGGTGCTACTTTAGGTAGTTCTCCAATTTCTGTACTATAAAGATGATCTTTTTCTAAGTCTAAACGATTTCTTCTGATAACTACAGATGAAATTACTTCCTTAATAGTATTTGCCAATTTAGCGGATGCTTTGCCTACAATTTGAGGGTTTACAGGTAATTCTTCACCTAATAATTTTACGTATAGTTTTTTTGCTTTATCTCTTTTTTCTAAATTATTAGAGCTGTAATTTTTTAAAATATCAGATAATTTGCTAAACCTGTAGCTATAACCTCTAAACAAGCCCTCTAAATTATTTTCGAGTGTAATTGTTGATAATCCCGGAACAATAAATAATTTTAACAATGCAAAAATATCGGCAGGAGAATTGTTAAATGGTGTTGCGGTTAACAGTATTACTTGCTTTCCTCTACAAATTTGCGCTAAAGCCTCATAAGAAGCAGTATCTTGATTTCTAAAGTTATGTGCTTCATCTATAATTATTGTTTCAATGTCTGAATCGTCAAAATCTTCGGCTAGGTTTTCTACTTGACCCCGACTATACACATGCCATCCGTTTAAATCGAAATTTCTAACATAACCCCACCAACCCGTTTTATCTCTATAATCACCTATTAATCCTGGAGGACATAAAATAATACCTTTGGTATCTAAATTACGCGCAATTAAAGAAGCTATGACCGACTTACCTAAACCTACCACATCTGCAATAACCACTCCGTTGTTTTCTTTTATTATACCTAACGCTTGGGTTACTGCATGTAACTGATACGAGAATTTATTAAAACCATTATCCTCTAACAAACGCTCTACTTGTGGCTTTAATTTTTCTTGGCTTTGAAGGTCTAAGTAGGTTTTTAGCACCAAAGCATAGGCATCAAAAGGTTGCACTAATGCAGCTTGTGAGCGATGTATTATAAAATCTATTAAATGTTGTTTGCGTTGGTCTATATCTGTGATAGGTATGGCTAATTCCCACAATTCTTCAAAATAATTTACTGCTTCTTCATATCCATAGTCTTTAATTTCTACATTAAATTCTTGCTGACCCTGTAAACCGTTACGCGTTAAATTACTGCTACCTGTTATTAAATAGCCTTCAAAATTATGTTTAGAACGCTCTTCTTCGTTCATTTCGAACAAATACAATTTGGCGTGATTAGGTTCTCTTGTTTTTTTTATGATTAAGCGTTCTTGACGAATCATATCTAAGAAAAAGTGTACTTGCTCGTAAAACTCTTTGGTATCTTGTTGCTCATTATTTACAGCAAAACCCATTGATGTCATAAAGTCGTTAAAATACTCATCGCTACTTAAATCTAGTTCTTGTACATCGTGCTCAAAAATATTTTGCAAATGATTACCTACTTGTAAACCTACTAATAACTTGATTTTTATTTCTGGATTATTTTTAAGATTTTGATATACTTCTTTCCAACCAGAAAAGTAAAAAAAGCCTACCAACCATCTTAATTCTGTACTGAATTTTATAATGTTGTTTAAGCGACCACTTAATGTTTTTTGAGGACTTTTATTTGCTATAAAATTATTTGCCATTGGTGTTATTCAAATTTTAATGCGTTATATTCTTTAGTTGCTTGTTTTACAGTTTCCAATAAATCTTTAAAACTAGGACTGTCTTCTGGAATCATATTGGTTTGCATTGTTTTATAATCTTCTTCCCAAGTTTTTATAAATTCTTGTGGTGGAATAGGATTAAGATTTGGTGGATATAATGTACTATAATCTACACCACGCATTCCGTTAAACCGTTCTCTATGTTTTATAATAGCAACTATCAATTCTTGATTATAAGCTTTGTCTTTATGTTTGCTGTTATAAATTTTTGTGATGTCGTATAAATGCCTACTTAAGCGATCTACGCGTATTTTATCTTTTGGTTTTTGAAACTCTTCGTGTAGTAAAAATAATTTTTCTAAATAGGTACGTTCAGGGTTTACACACGGTATTGTAATTGGTACATCGGCAAAGGGCAACTCTATAAATTGTTCTCCTACAAAGGATGCGATTTCGCAATTGCTACATGGGTCTTTTAAAGAACGACTACCTAACTCTACTTTTACTCTTGGTAATACGTATTCTGAATGTTCTGTAACCGCAGGATAATAGATTAAAATAGATACTGGGTCTTGGTCACCATCGCCTAAATTTTCAAAATCAAAGGTAACATCTGTATAGCCCTTTTCTGCAAACGCTTTTTGTAAGGCTTCATAAAATGTAGTAGTTACAAATTCAAAGGATGCTTCACGTAACTTTTTAACTTGCGATTTACTAATTAAACCACCATCAAAGCCTAAATATTCTCTATTTAATACTAAATCTATATCTTCTGAAAAGCGATTGATTAACTGCCATGCTTTGCTTAATGATGTACCGCCTTTAAATAACAGATGATTGGCAACATCTAGTTGAAAAATAATAGATAGCGTTTGTACTACCCACCAATCTTTTTCTATGGCAAAATAGGGTAAATTTTGTTGTTCTGCTACTTGTGTTATTATTTGTAGCTTTTCTGCATTTTTTAATGTATAAAAATCTTGTGCTGCCATTTACAATGCTTTTGCCATTAGTTCTGCTATCCATTGCGGTGCTATGGCAATGTCGTGTTTTAAATCTTGTTTGTCTTCTTTTAATAGTACGTTTTGTATTTTCTCTAATTCTTGTGTTGTAGCTTTTTCTTTACCAATATCTTTTAAAGCTTGCACTACCAATTTACTTATGTTGCCTTTTAATGCTAAGTTTTTTGGTGTTGTTTTTTTAAATTGAATGGTGCGGTTACCAATTTTTATGGTTCTGGGTGACCCATCTGTTAAATATACAATACGTAAAGGTACTTGCGTAGATAAACCTAACGCATTTTGTGCGTGCGCCCCAGTTGGCAATAAGCGTGCCTTATCTCTTTTGGCAATTGCAATAACCACTTCTTCTGCGCCAGGCAACACGTCTTGATTAAGCAACTTGCTAAAGCTTGGTTTGGCATAAATGCCTCTTGCTAAACGACTTATTTTTTTTGCTTTTACCAAACGATGTAATGCGGTATGTACTGCACCATTGCTACCGAGGTTTAAAAAATCTTCTATAAACAAAATTGTACCAGGTTTGGTACGGTTTATTTGTTCTGTAACTTTATCGTCTACACTTTGCATAACACAAATATAGTATTTTGTAAGTTATTTAAAAATATTTGTAAGTTATTTATGCTATGAAACTTACAAGTGTATGTTGTTTAATTGCAACCTATGCCTTGTTTTTGTAACCTATTTGCAAATTTTTGTAACTAATTTATAACAAAAAGGTTACAGATTTTGTGAGTTATTTATGCTATAAAACTCACAGAAAGACCCTTATTTGTAACGCTATTTCTAATTTTTTGTAACATAAAGTTGCTACTTTTTGTTAGGCTATTTTGTAATTATTGTATTCTGCTTCAGTTAAAGGAAACTCTGTGTCTATAATTAACAGCTCCTGATAGCTAAAGTTAAATAGTTTGTAGACCATTAAGTCAATTTCTTGCTCTAATGTACTTATATCTTTATTTTCTTTTTTTAATGATAAAATTTGTTCTACTTTTTCTCTGAATGGTATTTGAGCATCTAGGCTTATTTTTGGGATTGGAATTTTCTCAATTTCAGCTGGAATCCATCTAACTCCTTTACCCCCAAATTTTATAGCAAAATTATTCATATAGTAAAGCGTAAACTTTGAATTAAGGATAGCCAATAAATACTTTAATGAAGAATTACCATTTTTAGAATTGAATGTTAAAAATTGACCACTTACATCAGTGTAAAAACCCTTTTCATCTAGTACAAAAGTTTGTTCAATTGATGTTTGTTTCCACATAATTTTCGGAAATTCAAACTTATCAAGATAAGCACAGTTCCTTAAATTATATGCTGTCAGACCTCTGTCTGACCTTTCAAAGAACCCCTTATTTGAGTCTTTATGGCCGCCTTTACGTGTTATTATTCCTTTTTCAATATTAGATAGAACAGAGTCAATATGTTTTTTAATCGGTTTAAAAGTTTGAATATCAATAGGTTCAATATTCTTTGACTTTAATCCGTTATGGGCGTTAATTAAATACTCACCATCGTGATTTATTTTATATCTGCTTATACTTTTTTTTCTAAGAATTGGTTTTATTATTTCGATACTCTTCGAATCTTGATTAATAAGATCCTCTTTAGTAAACTTATCAATTATAAAAGCTTCGTTGAAAGCAGTTTTTATACCATAGTGTATTTGAATATCCCAATCTTTTAGAGGTGTGCCAACATTAATAATTTTTTGTTTTATGTTTTGTTTTGATTTAGATAGAATAATCCAAGATTCATTAGTGAGGTCTGTTAGAGTAGACCACTTATCTTCATAAATTTGAAAGTTGTATGTTTTCCTCTCTTCTGCAAGGTCTAAAGCTAAACAGTTATTTTGGTTTGGTTCTTTTTTTACAATAATAATATTGGTATCTACGGTTGCATTTTCAAAAACATCTGCACCTAAATCTATTAAAATAACAGGGTTGTTTTTTATAAATAATTCTCTTAAACTTTTACCGTATTTGGCTCTCATCCATTTGTTAGAGGTAATAAAATTAATATTGCCTTGTGTTTTTAATAAATTGATGCCTGCTTCGTAAAAGAGCGCATACACATCGCCAGTTCTTTGATAGGTTGTGTAATTTTGGTTGGCGTATAAATTGGCTAATTTACCGCCATCTTTTTGCATTTGTATATAAGGCGGATTTCCAATTACCACATCAAAACCTTCTTGTAAGCCAAACATCCATTCGGTATCAAAAAAAGGAGATGTTGCATTTTGGTCGTAAGGATTCCATTGCGAGAATTGTTTTGCGTCTTCTGGCGCATAATCATTATTGTCTTGCAAAAGTTTTGTTAGTTTGTTTCTTAAAATAGCATCTTGCTCTCTTAAACGTTTTTTAGCACCTACCGTTTTTGCGTAGTAATGTTGTTTTCTAATTTTAATTAATTGTTGTTTTGTGGTTTCTATTTGTGGGTCTGTAAATAGTGTACCTACAAAATCTCCTGCTTTTTTTCTTTGTATGCCAATTAAGGTATTTGCGGCAACAAATTTGGTTTCTAAGTTTGGTAAGGTAAGTACATTGTAGTTATTTTCTGGCTTAGAAATATCCATAGCATCTTGTTCTACAACCAACGAAATAAAGAAACGTAATTTGCTAATTTGTACAGCAATGGTTTGTATGTCTATACCATAAATACACTCTTCTATTAAGTGTAGTTTTAGATTGTGAATGTTTTCTTCTTTTTTGTGGTCTAATTTTTCTAGAGTATGTACCAATTTGTTAAGAATACCCATTGGAAAAGCCCCTGAACCACAAGCAGGGTCTAGTATTTTAATTTTTCTTAACGTGTTAGAAATTTGCTTGCAAAGTGCGTAATTTTCTTTTAGTTCTGTTGGTAGTTCTTCTTCTTGTAAGAGTTGTTGTATGGTAGTTTTAGATATTTTTGGTAAATAGTTTGTAAGATAGGTTGCTAAACTTTCTGTAACCATATACTCAACAATTTCTCTAGGAGTATAAAACGAACCCGATTGTTTACGTGCTGTTTCTTTTGTTTCGGGATTAAAAGCACCCAATAAGTTTTCAAACACTTTACCTAATAACTCTGGGTCTAATGCTACTTGCACTTCGTTTGGTGCGTTTTCTTCTACCGTAAAATTATATCTTTTTAATAGCGGTATAATTCCTTTATCTTCATCAAAAAATACCGCATTGGGTATAAAAGCACGATGCCTAAAATTACCATTTGCTGCTTTAGTAGGGTTTCTGCTAAAACCATCTAAAAAGTATTTTACACTATTTATATCTTCTTTATCTAAACACTCAAATAAACCACCATTTAAAAAAGGAATTGGTTTAAATAATTCTATTATTTGGTTTTGAGAGAGGTTAAACATTTTTTCATACCTGTAACGTGTTTTTATATCTCTGCTTTTTAATTTAGCAAATTCACGTTCATTTACTTCTTTGTTTAGAGTGGCAAAAAAGAGATTTTGAAGAATGGCATTGTAGTAGTTGCCATTAATTTTATCATTACCATTAAAGTCTTTTAAAATTTTTGATAGTTTATCTGTATCAAATAATGTGTTTGGTACTAATTTTTTTTGTTTAATAAACCAAACAAACAGCAATCTTGTAATTAATCTAATTATTTGCTCTTCTAATTTTATACGATCATCTTCTGAAGTATTTGTGTCGTTTGGAAATGTAATACCTACCTCGTCTGATATTGCCCATTGATACCAAGCAAATAATTCGTTATAAAATTCTTTAGTTAATTTCTCAACAGAAAAAGCTTCTTGTATGCTATCTAAATTGTTGTAAGAGCATTTGTCAATACGCTCTTTAAACGTTTTATTAGTTTCAGATGGACTTACGTAATACGTATAGCGTTTCCAGGTAGAGTATTTTTTATTGCCTTTTTCTCCGTAATTTCTACGGATAAAACTAAATCTAAAATTACCTTGTGCATCGTAGAAGATAAAAATTGCACCATCTTTAAAATCTTCTTTTAATACTTTTTTAGCGATTTCAAATTGCTGCTTTTTGGCACTTCTTTCGGTTAATTTTTTGTTGTATTCGCAGGTAAATACCAATAACTCTTCGTGGTTTTTAAGCTCTGCATAACCTATTTTTACAGGGTCTGAATACGGTGTTTCTTTGTTGACAGTATTTATGAAAATCTCTTTTTCTGGTTTAAAAGATGTGATTTTGTTTTCAAAAAAAAGACTTATGTTTTGGTTATTAAACTCATTAATTAAATTGGTAATGTTACTCATAAGTAGCAATAGTTTTACTCAAAAATAAGAATCTTTTTTAGGTATTACTTAAATTTTGAATTAAATAATTACTAGTGTCCTACTAAAAGTAAAAAAAACCGCAATGAAGTATTCATTTCATTAGATTTCAAGAATTTATAATTTTAGATACCTTGTTGTTTTTATATTTTTCTGTTTATCAAACAATTATAATTAAGTTTTAGCTCTTGGGTTTATAAGCGTAGTGGTTTTGATTCTTTTATTAGACAATATTGATTTATAATAATTTTACAATTTCTTTTAAAATCGGATTTCTATTATTAGTATTCCAAACCACAGACAACGTTGTTTTTTGTTTGATTTTATTTAGCTCAATAAATTTAATTTTTTTATTACTCTTTTCTATCAATGATTTTGGAACTATAGATATTCCAAAGTCATTCTCTATCAATTTATAAATAGATCCTGCATGAATTGTGTTATGAGAAATAACCGGTGAAAAGCCACTATCATCAAATATTTGCATAACTTTTTCAAAGTATGAAGAACTGTATTTTGGATCAAATAATATGAATGATTCTTTTTTAAACTGTCTTAAACTTTTAAAATTACGTTCGTCAATTAAATGCTCTTTTGGCAAAACTAAACAGAACGACTCTTTTAAAATAGGTTTTAATGTTAAGCCTTTTGGAACTCGATCTAGCCTTACAAAACCTAAATCTAAATCATAAGACAGCAAACCTTCAATTTGTTTATGATTATCCATTTCCTTTAAACTGAATACAATATTCGGATATTCATTTTTAAATTTCACTAGTAAACTTGGAATGATTTCTTGCATTGCAGAACCAACATATCCAAACTTTAAATCACCTCTTTTTCCATCATTTAACAATTTCGCATGATTAAATGTGTGCTCAATATTTTTCAAATTAATTGTTAATTCTTTTTTTAAATATTCTCCTGCTCTCGTTAAAATCACTTTCCGATTATGTCTCTCAAACAAAACAATTCCTAATTTTTCTTCCATTTGTTTTATCTGCCTACTTAATCCTGGTTGAGAAATAAACAATCGTTCTGCTGCTTTTCTAAAATGCAAATCTTCTGCTACGGCTAAAAAACACTTAATGTGTCTGAATTCTAATTGATAACTCATGGTTATTAAATTGTATAAAAAATAGTATTATTAGTTATCAAAAATACCAATAACTTTGTTACTTACCAATATATAATACAAATGACATTTAAATACGGATTAGACGCATTAACTGTAGATAAAGTAATTGCTATTGCAAATAGTAGTTTAAAAACAGAAATCACTTCAGAAACAAAAGAAAAAGTTAACGAATGTAGGAGAAAAGTTGAAACCATGGCAAATAGCGATAAAGCAGTGTATGGAATAAACACAGGCTTTGGTCCTTTGTGTGATGTACAAATTACGCCTACAGAAACTAGCAAACTACAAGAAAACTTATTGATTACACACGCTGTTGGTGTTGGGAATCCTATCGATAAGGAATTATCTAAAATCATGATGATTTGTAAAGTGCACGCTTTATGCCAAGGTTTTTCTGGAGTTCGTTTAACATTGATAGAACGAATCATTTATTTTATAGAACACGATTTATTACCAATAGTTCCAGAACAAGGTTCTGTTGGAGCTTCTGGAGATTTAGCACCACTTTCACATTTATTTTTACCATTATTGGGTGAAGGTGATTTCTGGATTGGTAATAAAATTGTTCATGCAAAAGAAGTATTGGCTAATCATAATTTAAAACCACTAACGTTAGAAGCAAAAGAAGGACTGGGTTTAATTAACGGAACACAATTTATTTTAGCACACGCCATTAAAGGCTTATACAAAATGAAATATCTATTAGATTTAGCAGATGTTTCTGGTGCAATGAGTTTAGAAGGCTTCCAAGGAAGCGCTTCTCCATTTAAAGAAGAGTTGCATAAAATAAGGCCTTTTAAAGGAAACTTAAAAGTAGCAGAACGCATGCGTATGTTATTGGCTGGATCTCAAAATGTAGAAAATCATTTGGATTGCGAACGCGTTCAAGATCCGTATTCTATGCGTTGTATGCCACAAGTACACGGTGCATCAAGAAATGCTTTTTACCATTTAAAAGAATTGGCAGAAATCGAAATGAATTCGGTTACAGATAATCCAATTGTATTGAGTGAAACGGAAGCAATTTCTGGAGGAAATTTTCACGGACAACCATTAGCAATGGCATTAGATTACGGTTCTATTGCCGCATCAGAATTAGGAAATATTGCAGACAGACGTTGTTACTTATTATTAGAAGGAAAATACGGATTGCCTAGATTATTAACTTCAGGTGGCGGATTAAACTCCGGATTTATGATTCCACAATATACAACTGCAGCGCTAGTTACAGAAAATAAATCGTTGTGTTTTCCTCCTTCTGCGGATAGTATTCCTACTTCATTAGGACAAGAAGATCACGTTTCTATGGGAAGTATTTCTGGGCGACAGTTCAATCAAATATTAGGAAATATAGAAAAAATATTGGCAATCGAATTAATGTATGCTGCACAAGCAATGGAGTTTAGAAGACCAAATACATTTTCTGATATTATTGAAAAGAACTTTAAAATCATTCGAGAAAAAGTAGCCAAATTAGAAGATGATCGTATTTTAAAAGACGACATCTACGCAATGATTACATTAGTGAAAAATAAATCATTCATCGTTAAATAGAAATAACATGAACTTTAAAGAACAAATAGCACAAGGAATTCCAACTGAATTACCAATAAAAAGAGCGTATCCTTCAGATGCAAATAGAGCTCCAAAGAGAAAAGATATTTTATCAAAAGAAGAAAAACAATTGGCAATTAGAAATGCATTACGATATTTCCCAGCTGATTGGCATAAAGAATTGGCTACAGAATTTGCTCAGGAATTAAAAGAATATGGTAGAATTTACATGTATAGATTCAAACCAGATTACAAAATATACGCAAGGCCCGTTTCAGAATATCCAGCAAAAACATCACAAGCTGCAGCAATCATGTTAATGATTCAAAACAACTTAGACCCTGCAGTTGCTCAACATCCAGAGGAATTAATTACCTATGGAGGAAATGGAGCCGTTTTTCAAAATTGGGCGCAATATTTATTGGTAATGCATTATTTATCAATAATGACAGATAAACAAACACTACATTTATATTCTGGTCATCCAATGGGATTATTCCCATCATCAAAAAACGCACCTCGAGTAATTGTAACAAACGGAATGATGATTCCTAATTACTCTCAACCTGATGACTGGGAGAAATTCAATGCATTAGGAGTTACACAATACGGACAAATGACAGCTGGTTCGTTTATGTATATCGGACCACAAGGAATTGTTCATGGAACAACGATTACGGTAATGAATGCATTCAGAAAAATTTTACCAAAAGGAGAAAATTCAAATGGCAAAATATTTTTAACTGCTGGTTTAGGCGGAATGTCTGGCGCGCAACCAAAAGCTGGAAATATTGCTGGTTGTATTACAATAGCTGCAGAAGTTAATCCGAAAGCAGCAACAAAAAGATACGAACAAGGTTGGGTAGATGAATTGATTGACACTATGAATGAATTAATCATTCGTGTAAAAAAAGCACAAGAAAATAACGAAGTTGTTTCGATTGCTTATATTGGAAATGTGGTTGAAATCTGGGAACGTTTTGATGAGGAAAATATTTTTATTCATGTAGGTTCAGATCAAACTTCATTACATATTCCTTGGACTGGAGGTTATTATCCAGTTGATATTTCTTACGAAGAATCAAATCGTTTGATTAGAGAGGAACCAACAATTTTTAAAGAAAAAGTACAAGAAACATTAAGAAGACATGCAACTGCAATTAATAAACACACAACTAAAGGAACGTATTTCTTTGATTACGGAAATGCTTTTTTACTAGAAACATCAAGAGCTGGTGCAGATGT
This sequence comes from uncultured Flavobacteriaceae bacterium, assembly GCA_963974245.1. GTDB lineage: Bacteria > Bacteroidota > Bacteroidia > Flavobacteriales > Flavobacteriaceae > Polaribacter. Next base: position 77,162 of record CAXBBY010000009.1, read on the forward strand.
AATGGCAGAAAACGGAATCGATTTTAAATATCCGTCGTATGTACAAGATATTTTAGGACCAATGTGTTTCGACTATGGTTTTGGTCCTTTCCGTTGGGTTTGTACTTCTGGGAAACCAGAAGATTTGGATACCACGGATGAAATTGCAGCAACTGTATTGCAAGAAATCATGGAAAATTCTCCTGAAGAAATTCAGTTGCAAATGCAAGACAATATTACTTGGATAAAAGATGCTAAAAAGAACAAAATGGTTGTTGGTTCTCAAGCGCGTATTTTATATGCAGATGCTGAAGGACGTACAAAAATTGCAGAAGCATTTAACAATACGATTGCTGAAGGTAAGATTGGCCCAGTTGTTTTAGGAAGAGATCATCATGATGTAAGTGGAACAGATTCTCCGTATAGAGAAACTTCAAATATTTACGACGGAAGTAAGTTTACTGCAGATATGGCAATTCATAATGTGATTGGCGATAGTTTTAGAGGTGCAACCTGGGTTTCTATTCATAATGGCGGCGGTGTTGGTTGGGGAGAAGTAATGAATGGCGGATTCGGAATGTTATTAGACGGAACAAAAGAAGCAGAAGTTCGTTTAAAAAGTATGTTGTTCTATGATGTAAATAACGGAATTGCACGTAGAAGTTGGGCTAGAAATGATGAAGCTATTTTTGCTATCAAACGAGAAATGGAAAGATCTCCAAATTTAAAAGTAACTTTACCAAATCTAGTGAATGACGAATTGTTAAACGATTTATTTTAAGCATATCGTCTTTACGAGGAGCAACAACGAAGTAATCTCTTTATTTATTTGAGATTGCTTCATTATATTCGCAATGACATAAATATATTTTAATGGCTACACTATTTAAAAATATTAAAGAATTAATTCAGGTTAGAACTAAATCTATTTCATTTGTTTCAGGAAAAGAAATGAAGCTTTTGCCAACGATTAAAAATGCTTTTTTAGTGGTAGAAAATGGTTTGATTTTAGATTTTGGAGACATGAAAGATTGTCCAACTACTAATTTCTCAGAAGTAATTGATGCTACTAGAAAAATGATTTTACCTTCTTGGTGCGATTCTCATACACACATTGTGTATGCAGGAAACAGAGAAGGAGAATTTGTAGATCGAATTAACGGACTGTCTTATGAAGAGATCGCCAATAATGGTGGTGGAATTTTAAATTCAGCTAAGAAATTGCAAGCAACGTCTGAAGAAGAACTCTACCAGCAAAGTAAAGTTCGTTTAGAAGAAATAATGCAATTAGGAACTGGCGCTGTAGAAATAAAATCAGGTTATGGGTTAACTAAAGAAGCTGAGTTAAAAATGCTTCGAGTTATCAAACGTTTAAAAGAAAGTTATCCAATAGAAATCAAAGCAACTTTCCTAGGAGCGCATGCAGTTCCTGCAGAATACAAAAACGATAAAGCGGGTTATTTACAGTTATTAATTAATGATGTATTACCAAAAGTAGCGCAAGAAAACTTAGCAGAGTACATCGATATTTTCTGTGAAACTGGATATTTCTCTGTTGCTGATACAGAATTGATGTTGGAAGCTGGAAAACAACATGGATTAATTCCTAAAATTCATGTCAACCAATTTACTGCAATTGGCGGTGTTCAAGCAGGAATAAAACACAAAGCTTTGTCTGTAGATCATTTAGAGGAAATGAGAGATGAAGACATCACTGCTTTAAAAGGAACACAAACAATGCCTGTTGCATTGCCAAGTTGTTCATATTTTTTAAGCATTCCTTATACTCCAGCTCGTAAAATGATTGACGCTGGTTTACCACTAGCTTTAGCAACTGATTTCAATCCTGGATCTACACCATCTGGAAATATGAATTTTGTGGTTTCTACCGCTTGTATAAAAATGAAAATGACTCCAGAAGAAGCTATTAATGCGGCAACAATTAATGGTGCTTATGCGATGGGGTTAGAAAATGAAGTTGGTTCTATTACTAAAGGGAAACAAGCCAATTTAATTTTGACTAAACCCATAAATTCTTACGGATTTATTCCGTATTCATTTGGAGCAAATCAAATAGAAAAAGTATATATAAAAGGAAAAGAAATAAACTAAAAAAAGAGGCTTAAAAGCCTCTTTTTTTATATCATGTGAAGTGTATTTAACTCCTGAGAAGTTAATTCTCTATATCTACCTCTTGGCAAATTTTTCTTTGTTAATCCTGCAAAAATAACACGATCTAATTTTACTACTTTATATCCAAAGTGTTCAAAAATCTTACGAACAATTCTATTACGACCAGAGTGAATTTTAATTCCAACTTCTGTTTTAGATTCTCCAATAACATAGTCAACTTCATCAATAAATACTTTTTTTCCTTCAATAATGACTTCTTCTCTAATTTTTTGAAGATGCTTCATTTCAAACTTTTTATCTAAAGAAGCATGGTATAATTTCTGAACATTGTGTTTTGGATGTGTTAGCTTTTTAGCCAACTCTCCATCATTTGTAAACAACAGCAAACCCGTTGTATTTCTATCTAAACGACCAACAGGATACACACGTTCTTTAGTTGCATTTTCTATTAAATCCATCACCGTTTTTCTACCACGTTCATCATCCATGGTAGTGATATAATTTTTCGGTTTGTTTAATAAAATATATTTTTTTTCTTCCGGAGTAATTGATGATCCATCAAAACGAACTTCACTACCAGGCTTTACTTTAAACCCCATTTCTGTGATTACTACTCCATCTACAGTTACATTTCCAGATGCAATAAGTTTATCTGCTTCTCTTCTAGAAGAAACACCTGAATTAGAAAGGTATTTGTTTAATCGAATTCCGTCTTCTGGATTTGCTTTTGGAGGTGTTTTTATTTTTCTGTACTCTTTTTTATTTCCTTGAAAACCACTATTGTTTCCTGATTGTCGTCCTCGCGACGAGTGTTTATCTGTACTCATTTTTTAATAAATTAATTTTCGGCAAAGATACTGCTAAATATTTAATTTAATTCAGTTTATCAATTACTCTTTCTATGACCAAAGAAGGATCAATAAAGAGTAGGCTTAGAATCCCTAAAAGCAACATTAGTTTAAGAATGTTATGTAGTAAAACATAGTGTTTTTTTAAATTTGATTTCCATAAAAAATAACCGATAAAAATCAATATAATTAGAGAGAATAAAAAGTAATATTTCATATAACCAACACCTGGATAATTAACCAAAATTGCAACAGGAATAAAAGTGAAAGTTATAAATACAATTCCTAATTTTCTAGTATTCCGTTCGCCGTATTTTACAGGAAAAGTTGAGTAATTATTTACAACTGCTCCTCTTAAATTCTCCAAATCTTTTATCAGCTCCCTTAATAAGAGTACAAAAAACAAGAATATAGCATTTACTAATATTATTTTTGAAAAATTTTTATAGTAAATAAAAATGACAAAAAATGGTGAGATTGTTAGAACTGCTGCAGAGATTAACCCAATAAAAGGATACTTCTTTAATTTATGAGAATACAACCAAATTGTAAAAATATATGTCGCAAAAAATAATGCTGCTCTCCAAGAAATAAAAAAACCAAAAATAAAACCTAAAAAATTAAATAAAAAGTATATCTGAAGTTTGGTTTTCTGACTTACGACATTATCTATACTCGTTTTTATTGGTCTATTAATTAGATCTGCTTTCACATCGTAAAAATTATTAATAATGTAACCAGAAGAAACAACACAAACTGATGCCAATACAATTAATAATAATTGAAAATCTAATAAAACAAAGTGTAACGATTTTTTTGGGGAAAATATAAATATTGCAGCTAGGTATTGCGCCAGCACTAGTACTAAAATATTGTAACCTCTAATAACCGAAAGCAAACTAAATAGTTTGTAAAATAATGGTGTTGATTTAGAATTGCTCACTTTTCGAGTTGTTGTTTTTCTAAAATCTATATACCAATTCTAATTTGTAATCCTGTAATTTTTTCTTTGCTTTTTCGTAGTCTTCAGTAAATCCTAAAATATAACCTCCACCGCCAGAACCACATAACTTTAAGTAATAATCGTTTGTAGTAATTCCTTGTTCCCAAACTTTATGAAAAGCTACAGGAATCATTGGTTTAAAATTGGTTAAAACAACTTTAGATAATTTTTTTATATTTCCAAATAACGATTTTACATTACCATGCAAAAAATCATCAATACAAGCATCTGTATGCAAAGCAAATTCTTCATTTAGCATTTTTCTAAAACCATCATTTTTCATCTTATTCATAAAGATGTTTACCATTGGCTCAGTTTCTCCAACAATTTCTGAGTCTAATAAAAACACCGCACCTTTTCCTTCTTTTTGAGACGGAATCCCAGCAGGTTCAATATTGGTTTTTGAATTAATTAATATTGGTAAACTTAAATAACTATTTAACGGATCTAAACCAGAGCTTTTACCATGAAAAAAAGATTCCATTACACTAAACACTTCTTTTAGTGTTAACAATTTATCTCTTGTAAGATTTTCTAAAACGGTTATTTTGTTATTTGCATATTTGTCATAAATAGAAGCAACTAAAGCACCAGAGCTTCCAACTCCGTATCCTTGCGGAATAGAAGAATCAAAATACATTCCGTTATCTAAATCTGCTTTAAACTCGTCTAATCTAAAAGATAAATTATTTTCTTTTAATTCTGACAAATATGCATAAAATCGCACTAAATTACTATTAGATTTTAGTGCTTTTTCTGATAGATTTTTTGAAGATTTTAATGCTCCTCTATAAGTATTATATGGAATTGCAAGACCTTTTGAATCTTTTATAATTCCGTATTCTCCAAAAAGTAAAATTTTAGCGTAAAATAAAGGTCCTTTCATTTCTTTCTTTTAACAATTGCAAAAATACTACTTATTATTTTAATTTTCAGTAGCTTATTTTATTTCTTCTTTAAGTTTTTGTAAAACACTTTCCATGTTCCAGTTTTATTATCTTTTATATAGCTTCCTTTTTCTTTTATTTTTCCATTTTTATAAAAGGTTTTCCAATTACCTTCTTTTAAATTATTTTCAAAATTCCCTCTAGATAGAAGCTCTCCCGTTTCGTAATACTCGTAAAATTTTCCTTCTTTTTTATCATTTTGGTACTCTGTAAGTGTTTTTAATTTTCCAGATTCAAAATACACTTTTCTTACGCCATCAATTTTACCTTTGTTAAAATTTATTTCTTGGAATAAAACACCATCTTCAAAATAATACTTCACCAAACCATGAAATTTTTCATTGTTAGGATTATCATTCAAACTAAATCCTTCCATTTGTTTATTTCCATTTACGAAATAATCAATTATCCAAAATCCATTATTCTGAACTTTTGGTTTAGGTCTATAATAAGTTGCTTTTTCTTTTATTGTAGAATTCCAATTTGCATCGAACCACATTGTTTCTTGCGCAGAAACAGAAGTGGTTAAAAACCCAACAACTAACATACATAGCAAGGCTGAAGTTTTCATAATTAATGGTTTTTATGTTTGTAATTTACAACTTTTTTGCACCAAAACCAATATTATCAAAAATATATTGTTTTTTTTGGCAATAATTAGATAGGGTTTCTTTTATAAAATGATTCACCTTTTCTTTATCATTTTTTGGATACAATACATGCACGTTCGCTCCGGCGTCTAACGTAAAACAAACTTTGCACTTAGTTTCTTTTCTAAATTTCCAAATTTTATTGATGATTTCCAAGGTATTTGGTTTCATCAAAATAAAATATGGATTGCTAGTCAACATCATTGCGTGCAATGTTAATGCTTCACTTTCTACAATGTTTATAAATTTATCAATGTTACCATTTTGTAGTATTTCTGAAAGCCGAGAAAGATTTTCATTTGCTTGTAAAAATCGCTGTTCTGCATACGGATGATTATGCATTAAATCATGTCCTACACTACTAGAAATTTGCTTTTCTCCTTTATCAACCAATAAAATTGCATCTTGATAATTTTCGAAAATCGAGTGTACTTTATAAGGAAATTTCACGCCAAACAAATCTGAACTTCCTTCAATTTCTGGATGATCTCCCCAAACAACTAACGGACCTTCTATACTTCTACTTGCGCTTCCAGAACCTAAACGTGCTAAAAAAGACGCTTTTTTATTGACAAATGCTGATGATAAATTTGGATTCAATTCTTTTTCTAAGCTCAATAAACACATCGCAATTGCAGACAATCCACTTGCAGAAGATGCAATTCCGCTACTATGAGGAAAAGAATTTTCTGAATTAATTACCATATCATATTCAAAAATATACGGGCAATATTCTTTTATTCTTTCAAAAAATTGAGCGATTTTCGGTTTAAATTCCTCTTTTTTATTTCCTTCAAAAAACAATTCAAAATTGATTTCATTTGAAGTATTACTCTTTTCAAAATCAATCGTTGTAATTGTTTGGCAATTATTTAATGTAAAACTAATGGATGCATTTTTTGGAATTTGCGGTTGGCTTTTACCCCAATATTTTATCAAAGCAATATTGCTTGGAGTTTGCCACGTATAAGTTGCTTTTTCTATTGAAAAATTGAGTGCTGAAGGAATAAATTGTGCTGTATTCAAATCAAAAATAATTTGTGTAAATATACTTTTTTATTGTCAAATATTTTTTAATTTTTTTAAAACAGCATCTTTGTATTTTCTGCTAATCGGAATTGCTTTTTTAGTGATTTCAATAAATTCATTTGTATAAGAATCGATTGCTTTTAAATTAAATATTCTAAAATCTATTTGGCTATTTGCATTTGTTTTTGGTATGTTTACTTTTTTAGTTGCTCGTGTAGGAGTTATTTTACTAATTGGATTGAAAAAAGAAAACTAATATTATTAGAATCACATTAAATATCTATTTATGATCAAAAAAACATTATTTGTTACTGTTTGTTTATGTTCAATTTTCACGTTTGCACAGACATCAACCAAAACAAATTTAGACAACTTATTCAAAACATTTGAAAAAGAAAACAAGGCAATGGGAGCTGTTTCTATTTTTAAAAACGGAACAGAAATCTATCAGAAAGAAATAGGTTTTGCCAATATCAAAACTAAAAAAAGAGGAAATAAATTTACCAAATACAGAATTGGTTCTATCTCTAAAACATTTACTGCAACTATTATTTTACAACAAATAGATGAAGGAAAATTAACATTAAATACATTGGTAACAGCGTATTTTCCTAAACTGCCAAATGCAAATAAAATTACGATTGAAGATTTGTTAAGGCACGAAAGTGGATTGGTAAATGTTACGAACGATACAAACATTAGATCTTGGATTACTAAACATCAAACTCGCAAGCAAATGATAAATCGTTTTATTAAAAACGGAACAGAATTTGAACCGAAAGAAAAATCTAAATATTCTAATACCAACTTTATAATTCTCTCTTATATTTCGGAAATAATTGATAAGAACTCTTTTAATAAAATATTGGAAGATAGAATTATAAAACCATTGCATTTAAAAAGAACTGAGTTCGGTAACCCAATTAAACCCACCAATAATGAAGCATTACCTTATTACTTTGAAAATAATCAATGGAATTTAATTGACATGCAAACCAATATGTCTGCTCCAATGGGAGCTGGCGCAATCGTTTCAACTTCATCAGAATTAAATGTTTTCTACTCAAATTTATTTTCAGGAAAATTAACTTCTGATGCTTCCTTAAAAAAATTAATGACGATTAAAAATGGAATTGGATTAGGAATTATGCAATTCGAGTTTAAAGATTTAAAAGTATTTGGTCACGATGGTGGCATTGATGGTTTTCAATCTTATGCTTTATACATTCCTGAGAAAAATACCACCATGGCTTTTACATGTAACGGATTAAATGCGATGATGATGCCAACTGTGATTTCTATTTTGGAAACCTATTTTAAAAATGACACTTCGTTAAAGAAGACACCCACACTTCAATTAAAATCAGAAGAATTAGACGTTTATTTAGGGGTTTACAGCGGAAAAACATTTCCTGCTAAAATAACTTTTACTAAAAAAGGAACTACTTTGTTTGCTCAAGCAACCGGACAACCAATCTTTGAATTGATTTCACCTAAAAAAAATCTTTTTATTTATGATTCTATGGGAATTCATTTTGATTTTAACCTTCAAAACAAAACAATGGAATTAACTTTTGGAGGTAAAAAACATTTACTTGAAAAAGAAGAATAACTATAAATCTTACTTGGTTGATAAAACACCTTTTTCATTCATTTGAAAAAGGTATTTTTGTATTTATGAATAGAAAACTAAAATTGATTTGGGATTTTAAAGGAGAAGATGGATTGGAAACTGCAAAACATCATTGTATTCATTTAAAAGAGTTTGCCGCAGCAGAAAAACTACATTATCACGAAATAAATCACGAGCATATCAACGAATTTCACAGCATTGCTTTTGTAACTGTTGATGAAGTTGACATGAAAACATACAGAGACGCATTAATTCCACATAGAGGAGAATTGGCACAATAATAATCTTAAAACCAAGAATTATGTTTTTAATAAATGCATTAGCAAAACCAACAAAAAAATCTGAGCAATACGATGAAGTTATCGGTGCGTATGTAAGTTTATATATCGATTATAAAGATATTGAAGGCGCGTACAAATTAGCAAAATACTATATCAAAAGCGAAGGTTGGAAAGTAACCGAAATCGAAGAAGAGTATTTTACCCTAGATACTGTAAATGATGTAGATAAAGATCAAGTTGAATTGTACGAAGAAGCTCTGGAATATGGGTATTCAATTATTTTTAATTGTTTTGAAGAGGAATAATAACTTCATCAATTCTTGGCTTAAAAACTTAATATAGGTTTGATTTAGTATTCAAATTCATAACATTATTAAAGTTAGTTAAAAATGAAGATTACAATTACAAAAGGTAAAAACAGGAATATCCTGACTTGTGAAAGAAAGGATGGAAGTAAGACAAGTGCAAATATTGGTGCTTCTATTCCAAACCATGATATTGCCCATTTTGTTGTAGAATCGAAATTTAAACTTGAAAACGGATTTTATGGAAAAATAAAATCTGGAATGACCATAGCTGAACTCTCTGATAAAAAAGTAATCAAAAATTTGGAACCAGAAACGTGGTTATCTGAAATTATGGCTAGAAATTTACAATCTATTGGTTCTGGTGCATCAAACATTGAACAATATATTGAATTAGTCAATTGGGAAGCTAAAATTATTAATGGAATTGAAATGCCTAATTTGAATTTAACTACTGTTGAAGAAATTAAATTAGCTTTTGATCAACTTTGTGAAAAATGGAATTCGATACCTGAAAATAGTCAACTAAATTTAATATTTTGAATAAAAAATAGCTACAATTAATTACTTATTTAGCTTTTTTTTGAGAATTCATATTTTCACTAAACCTCTTTTACTTCAACAAAAAAACCTGTTATACATTTATTATTTAAATAGTAACTTGGCGTAAAATTCAATATTTATAATCATGAAAAAATTATTTTACATTCTATTTTTATTATCGCTCACAACCTTTAGCAGCAATGCACAAGAGAAAACTTCTTTTTTGCAAGAAGAAGTTATTTATGCTAGAAAACACGGTATGGCTTTAACCATGGTTGTTTTAAAACCAAAAAAAGCAAACGGAAAAGGAATTGTAAGTGTTGTTAGTGGCAACTGGTTTTCTAGTTATTCAAAAATTTCTAGAGAAATTAATAAAGCAGAACCATTTCTAGAAAGCGGTTACACTGTTTTTGTAACAATGCATAGTTCAAATCCAAGATTTGATATTGCTGAAGCGGCAACGGACATCAAACGTGCAGTTCAACACATTAGATTTAATGCAAAAAAGTTTGGAATTGATCCAAACAAAATTGGAATTACTGGAGGTTCTTCTGGTGGACATTTATCGTTGGTTGTCAATACTTCTGATGATATTAAAGATGTAAAATCTGAAGATCCAATTAGAAGAGTTTCTTCTAAAGTACAAGCAGTTGCTGTATTTTATCCGCCAACCGATTTTTTAAATTGGGGTGGACCAAATCAATATATGAATTATTTACAATTTGCTCCAGCACTTTCACAAAGTTATATTTTGGGAGCATTAAAATTTCAAACTTATAACCAAACAAGCAACGTTTACGAACCAATAAAAGATTCAATTGCACTTAGAAAAATGTCTATTTCGGTTTCTCCTGCACATTTAGTTTCTTTAGATGATGCTCCGGTTTACATTATTCACGGAGATAAAGATCGTACAGTTCCGTTACAGCAATCTCAGTTATTACAAAGTAAATTCAAAGCTGTTGGTGTTCCTTTAATTCTTACTATTAAACCAGGAGCAGATCATGGTTGGGACAATATGAATATCGACAGAAAAGAATTTGTGAAATGGTTTGACAAGTATTTAAAATAAATATAACTTATATTTGAAATATGAATTTAGGGTTACTAATCTAAAGCCTAACTGCTGATATAAATCACTTGTGCTAAAATCGATTCGGTATTGAAACGGATTCATATTAAAATGCATTAGCTGTAATACCGAAATAATGATTTTAGACCCAAATAATAAATATGATAAACAGACTATTGAGCTAATTAAAAAGTCTGGATTTAAATCATCAAAATCAGGATTTCATAAAACATTAATTTTACAAGCACAACGTTCTAACGAAAGAGCAAATTCTGCGAATAAATCTAAACTGATTGATAACGAAACTGGAGAAACTGTTTCGACAATTTTATGCTGTGCAGCAGCTTGTGAATCTGCAATTTCCGAATTCATTCAACATCATATTTATGCAAGTGAAGAATTACCAAAAGAACTCATTAAGATACGAAACGAAAGAAATGCCTTGATACAATGGAAACTTTTATTAAAATTTCAAGATTCAAATATTGATTTATCAACCTCAAAGGAATATAGCAATCTTGACTGTTTATTAAAATTAAGAGATAATATTGCACATAGAAATTCAAGATTACTGAAAGTTGGTGATTTTCCTGAAAAACTTTTTCCTTGTATAAAAAATAAAACGATACAGATTGATAACGACAGAGGTATTGATTGGACTGACTTGATATTGACAAATCAAGTTTCTGATTGGGCGATTAAAACTACTATTGATTGGTTCGGATTAACTGAAAACGAATGGAAATTAAGATGTTAATACTACAGCCAACAACTGGTGTATTATATAGCTTGGTTTAAGCACACTTAGGAAAATCCTCTCGGATTTTCTTGGTCGGTAATTATTTACTAAATTAGTTGCTAAAATACGCTACAAAACATACCAAAAACCGTTAGCAAAACCGCTTAATCCTCTGCAATCGCTTTCGCAGCAATAAAACCGCCAGTCCACGCATTCTGAAAATTAAAACCACCAGTTACGGCGTCAATATTTAAAATTTCACCAACAAAAAATAAGTTGTTGTGTTTTCTACTTTCAAAACGTTTAAAATTAATTTCTTTTAAATCGATTCCGCCAGCAGTTACAAACTCTTCTTTAAAGGTACTTTTCCCATTGGCATTGTAAAGTCCTTTAGTCAATTGATTTGCTAATTTTTCTATGTGATGATTGCTCAAATCTGCCCATTTAAAGATTTCTGAAATATCAGAAGCAGCAACAAAACGTTCCCACAATCTTCTAGGAATTTCAGCAAACGGAGATTTTAAAAACACTTGTTTTTTAGGTTGCTTCTTCTTTAAGTTCAACAACACATTTACAATTTTATCGGTTGGTCTAGACAACCAATTTACTTCCACATTATATTGATAGCCTTTTTCGGCTAAAATTCGTGCTCCAAAAGCTGACAATTTCAACACTGCTGGCCCGCTCATTCCCCAATGTGTAATTAACAAAGGGCCTGATGCTTCTAATTTCGTTCCAACAATAGTTACTGTAGCATTTGGAACAGAAATTCCTAATAAATCAATAATTCTTTTGTCTTTAATATTGAACGTAAACAAAGACGGAACAGGTTCAATAATAGAATGATCTAAAGTGGTTACCAATTCCCATACTTTATTGCTACTTCCTGCGGCAATTACTAGTTTATCAGCAGTAAATGTTTCGTGTTTTGTGTTGATTTTCCATTGATTATTTTCTTTTTCAACCGAATTTACTCCGTGATTTTTCAAGACTTTAATTCCGAGTTTATCTACAGCATTTTCAAAACAATCAATAATTGCTTGCGAAGTATTTGCTTCTGGAAACACACGATTATCGTCTTCAATTTTCAACGGAACGCCACGATCATCAAACCACTCAAAAGTATCGCCAGTCATAAATGTATGAAAAGGTCCAAGCAATTCTTTTTCTCCACGTGGATAAAATTTTACCAATTCTTTCGGTTCAAAACACGCGTGCGTAACATTGCAGCGTCCGCCACCAGAAATTTTTACTTTTTGTAGCACATCATTCCCTTTTTCAAGAATTGTAATGTCTAAATCTGGATTTTGCTCTTTCGCATTTATCGCTGTAAAAAAACCTGCGGCTCCTCCGCCAATGATGATTATTTTGTTCATTTTTTATTTTTTGTCAGTTCGACTGGTTTTCTGTCATATCGAGCGGAGTCGAAATAAAAGGAAATTGTATCGAGAACTTTTTTTAAATCATCTCGATACAAATTTATTTCAACTTCGACTACGCTCAGTTATCAATAAATTTACTCGATGTGACATTCGTTTACAAAACCATTTCTGAATATGGAAGGATTGTTTCAAATCCTTTTTGTTTAAAATAGTTTGGTGTGTCTTCGTTTCCTGTAACTAACACAAAATCTCCGCCCCAAGCTCCTAAGCTTTTTACAGCACCAAAATAATCAGAAAACAATTCCTTTTTAACTGGATTTAATTTTACTATTGAAGAAATAATGTTTTCATGCTCTTCAATTATTTTCTCTAAATCTAATGCTGAAGTTGCTTTTACAAATTCATTTGATAGGTTAGAAATAGCTGTAATTTCTTGTTGAATGTTTTCTTTATTTTTTCTGTATTGAGTAATTCCGTCTCTACTATTTTGTTTTTTATTTAGATGTACAAAAAACAATTCGTCTTTAAAATTTGGATTGAAATCCACTTGTTTTACACTTGGATGTTGTCTTCGACTACGTTTATCTTGAGCGAAGTCGATAGGCTCAGACATCATTTCTAATTGATACAATATTGGCAAATTATGTTGCGCACAAGCAATATCATAACCACTTCCAGAAAAAGCATTCCACAATAATTTGTAAGCATCAACATTTGCCCAAGAAGCAATATTATTGATTAATGTAGATGAACTTCCCAATCCCCAATTTCTTGGAAAAGTGAGGTTTGTTTTTACAATGAATCCCTTATCTGTTCGCAAAAAATCTGGATTTAGTTTTCTTGCTTCACTTAAAATTTTCTGTAACGTTTCTGCAATAAACTCCGCATTTCCTTCTTTATCAGAATTAAAGGTTGCGTTTTTTAAACGAAGTTTTGGTAAATCAAAAATTGCTTCAAACCAACATTCTCCTGTATTCGTAAAACTTCCCCAAACCAAATGTGGGTCTTCGATTGCTTCCACAACTAAATCTTGACCAAATTTTGTAGGCACAGCCAACGATGTCGCTCCGTCAAGAACTACATATTCTCCTGTTAATAATAATTTTCCGTTGCTGTAGTTTCGACTACGCTCAACTACCACATTATTATTTTTATCTATCATCTTTTTTATCTTCGGTGGCTGAGCGTAGTCGAAGCCAATCTTTATAATTACTAGAATTTTTACATTCAGAAAATTTTGATAAATCTTCGTACTGTCCTTTTATCAAGGCAATTTTCTTATTTCTACTCCAACCTTGAATCTGTTTTTCTCTTCTAAAAGCTTCATCAATTCTAGTAAACCTCTCAAAATACATCAATTTTACTGGTAACCTCTTTTTTGTATGATTAGCTCCAAAACCATTTTGATGTTGCTCAATTCGTTTGTCTAAATCAATTGTACTTCCAGTATAAAAAGTGCCATCAGAACATTCCAGAATATAAACATATCCAATTTTCATAATTTTTCTTTTTCAATAGCATGGCTTCGACTACGCTCAGCCACCATCCGACTCCGCTCGAGGTGACACAATACTACTTTCTCAATGCATTAAATTGTTCAACAACTGCGCTATGCGTAACCGTTTTGTCTTTAAAATAAGCAACAACTATTTCTTTTTCTTCATTTGTTGCATTCAATTGATTTAAAATATTCATTAAATGCATTTTCATATGTCCTTCTTGAATTCCGCTTGTTGTTAATGCCTTTAGCGCAGCAAAGTTTTGTGCCAATCCTGCAGTTGCAATAATTTGCATCAATTCTCTTGCAGATGGTTTTTGCAACATATCCAACGATAATTTTGCCATCGGATGTAATGCCGTTAATCCGCCAACAGTTCCTAAAGCTAACGGAACTTCAATCCAAAAACGAAATACATCATTTTCAATTTCACAATGCGTTAAGCTACTATAACTTCCTGATTTTGCTGCGTACGCATGAGCGCCCGCTTCAATTGCTCTAAAATCATTTCCGGTTGCCAATACAACAGCGTCAATTCCGTTCATAATTCCTTTGTTATGCGTTACTGCTCTATATGGTTCTATTTCTGCAATTTGAACCGCTTGTTTAAATTTTTGCACAAATTCTCTTGGATTTTCTCCGCCCAATTCATCAATCTTACAAGAAACTTCTGCTCTTACTAAACACTGTGGAACATAGTTTGATAAAATACTCATTACAATCTCAATATCCTCTTTACGAAATGCTTTTGCAATGGCTTCTAAACACGAATTGATAAAGTTTGCCCCCATAGAATCTTTGGTTTCAAACGTTGCATGTAATTGATAGTAATTGGCCAATTTATCAGTTTTATCAACCAGTTCAATATCTAAAATTCCACCACCGCGTTTTTCCATATTCTTAGTGATAGAAGAAGTCGCTTTGTATAAATTTTCTTTTTGTTGATGGAAATATGATGTTAAATCTGCTTTATTTCCTTCAAACATAAAATGTACTTGTCCGATTTTTGTGGTTGAAATTACTTCCGCTTTAAATCCGCCACGTTTACTCCAAAATTTTGCCACTTTCGACGCTGCTGCAACTACAGAACTTTCTTCAACAACCATCGGAATTACATAATGATTCTCGTTAATCACAAAGTTTGGTGCAACACCATAAGGCAAATAAAAATTGGACACTGTATTCTCTATAAAATCGTCGTGTAATTGTTGTAATTTTTTATCTGAATTCCAATATTGTTGTAGCGTTTGTATAATTTCTGGCTGTGAGCTAAAATAATTTTTAGACAACCAATTTATCTTCTCTTGTTTTGTGAGTTTAGAAAATCCTGAAATAATTTTAGACATTGAATCATTCTTTTTAATAGCCACAAAGATAAATGAATGGAATGAAAATAGCCTTACTATTCAATATTTATGCTTTTTTTGAAGGGTTTTTTGCTGATTTTTCCGTAAACTTGGCAAGATTTTATAAAAAACTATATTTATTTCAAAATTGAAATAGAAACTATAAAAAACACTAAAACAATGGCAGACTCAGCAGTAATACAACAAGACGAACCACAATTATTCGGACATCCAAAGGGATTATTTTATTTATTTTTTGCAGAATTATGGGAACGATTTAGTTTCTATGGAATGAGAGCGTTATTAACGCTTTATATGGTTGAAGAAATATTTAAATCTTTATCTAATAGAGATTATGCTACTGCAGCTGTTTATGCTTCCTATGGTTCATTGGTTTATGCATCTACCGTTATTGGTGGACAGATTTCTGATAAAATTTTAGGAATGCGTTCTTCTATTTTTCTAGGTGGAGTTTTAATGGCTTTTGGGCATTTTGTTTTGGCAGTAGAAAATGATATTGCCTTTTTCTTAGCTTTAGCATTAATTATTGTTGGTAATGGATTCTTTAAACCAAACATTTCGACATTTGTTGGAGCTTTATATAAAGATGGAGATGTAAGAAAAGATTCAGGATTTACCATTTTTTATATGGGAATTAATATTGGTGGATGGATTGCTCCCTTATTATGTGGTTGGTTAGCTGTAAAATATGGATATCATTATGGTTTTGGTTTAGCAGGAGTAGGAATGTTAACTGGATTAATTTTCTTCTGGAGTGGAATTAAGAAAAATGTTTTTGGAGATAAAGGATTACCTCCTAGTATAGAGGTATATGAAAAGAAAGTGATAGGAATACCTCAAAAGAAACTGATTCCAATTATTTCTGTCATTTGTGTGCCTATTATTGCATATATTTTAGCTTCTTACAAAGCAATTGCTGGTGGAGAATCATATTTAGGTGATGAAACAATTGTTGGGTTAATTTTTAAATTGATTGGTGTTGGAGTTATCCTTTATCTAGGAAATATTATGATGAAAGCTACCTTAGATGAACGTAAAAAATTATTTATGGCAGTGTTAATTACTTTCTTTATGACAATGTTCTGGGGTTTCCATGAATTGTCTGGATCTGTAATTACATTATTTGCTTCTAGAAATGTTGCATTAGAGGGTATTATGACTGCAGCTCAAACAAATTCATTAAACTCAATGTTTATAATCATCTTAGCAATTCCTATTTCTTTATTATGGGCATACTTAACAAAAAAGAATTTAAATCCAAGAACTCCATATAAATTTGGATTAGGATTGGTATTAGCAGGAATAAGTTTTTATATCCTAAGTCTTAGTAAAGGAAGTGCTGATGAAAACGGGATGGTTCCTTTTGCTTATTTATTTATAATGTATTTTATAATTTCTATTGGGGAATTATTTATGTCTCCTGTTGGATTATCAAAAATTACTGATTTATCACCTAAGAAAATTGTAGCTTTTATGATGGGAATTTGGTTCTTATCATCTGCTTATGCATTTCAAATAGTTGGTTTTATTGGTAAGCAACTTGCTATAGAAAGTACAGACGCTAATGTTGGAGGCTTAGACACTTTAGAAATTTACACCGATGGGTTTGCATTAATAGCAACTTATGCTATAGGAGCTGGAGTAGTTGTTCTAGTATTCTCTCCTCTGATGAAAAAATTAATGGGTAACGTTCATTAACAAAAAGTATTCACAATATTTTATGAAAAGCACCAAATAATGGTGCTTTTTTATTTTGTAAATTTGTAAAATAAATATCGACAAGTAGTATATGAAAAAAATAATCACTTTATTAATTATTGCTTTTGTCTTAAATACAACTGCGCAAGAAAAAGTAAATTGGCTTTCTTTTGAAAAAGCCATTGAAATAAATAAAACAAATCCGAAACCTTTTTTAATAGATATTTATACAGATTGGTGTGGTTGGTGTAAAAAAATGGATAGCGAAACCTATACCAATCCAATAATTGTAAAATATATAAACGAGAATTATCATGCTATAAAATTAAATGGAGAGGGTAAAGAACCAATTACATATAAAGATTATACGTTTAAATTTAATCAACAAGGAAATACGAAATATCATGAATTGAGCGCAGCACTTTTAAACGGAAAATTAAGTTATCCAACTACCATCATTTTAAATAAAGAAGAACATTTGTTAGATCGAATTCCTGGATATTTAACTCCAAAAAAAATGGAAATGGTGTTGGCTTTTTTTATTAAAAAAGACAGAAAGGAAAAGAATTGGGGCGATTTTGCAAAAAAATTTAAAAGCACAATTAAAGAATAAATACTTAATTTTTCTTATTAATTTTAGTTTCTAAATTAGTTCTCGACTCCGCTCGAACTGATATTTCAGATATAACTTAACTACAATTCTTAACTAGTTACTTAAAAGTAATTGCTCCTTTTTCTGCAGTATAATAAAACGGAATTCCGTTTTTATCACAAATATATCTCCATTTTAAAACTTGATTTTTATAGTTTGAGGCATCAGCAATAATTTGTTTTGGTTGCATCTTTTCAATCAATCTTTCTAAATTTATTTTTGGCGATTGGATAAGTAATACAATTGGTTTTAATTTAGTTTCTAGCTGATAAACTCCTAAACTATCAACTAAAATAAACGTATCATTTTTAAATTGATAACTATTAGTAAGCTGGTTTTTAAACTCAACTGTAGTTACTTTTTTACCAACTTTATAATCTTTTATTAAACCTAGTATTTTTACACTTACGGAATCTAAATCGTGGTAAATTTTTAAGTTTCCATTCTTATTTTCGCCAATAATGGTTTTTCTGCTTTTAGTAAAAACAACAAATTCGTTGGTTGTTTCCGTTTGGTGTTTTTCATGAAAAACACTCAATTGAAAAACAACAATTATTGATAAAAATGCTACAACAGATTTGAAAGTTTTTCTTTCAAAATATCGAAAACCAAAAATCAAACTTATATAAGAAACTATTAAAAGTAATGTTGAAAACGGAATCTCTTTTATTAAAAAAGATTCTTGGATAGAAATCCAACTTACAAACTGATTCATTAACGAAATAATAAACCCATAAATATCAGCAAGAAAACTCGGTAATATTTGAAATAACGCTAACACAATTACTAAAATTCCAAGCATTAAAATGATTCCGATAAAAGGAATAATAACCAAGTTAGAAAGCATAAATAAGCCTGGAAATTGATGAAAATAAAACAAGCTTACAGGTAAAACTCCCAATTGCGCAGCAACAGAAACTGTAAATAATTGCCAAAATTTATCAAAAATAAACCATTTCGGATTCCATAATTGATACAATTTTGGCTGAATGGTTACAATGCTAAAAACCGCCAAATAACTTAATTGAAAGCCAACATCAAACAAAAACATCGGTTTTATAAGCAACAACACAAACATTGATGCAATTAAGGTGTGTTGCACCAACGTTTTTCTGTTGAATGACATTCCGATTGCAATTGCAGTAAACATTGTTACCGCTCTAACAACTGATGCCGATAAACCTGCAATAACGGCAAAAAACCAAAGCAATAAAACAATAAAACATAGTTTGATGATTTTTCCGTTTTTTAGTCGCTCTAATGGTTTTAAAATAAACATTAAAATCAGTAAAATAATTCCGACATGCAAACCAGAAACTGCTAAAATATGAATAGCACCAGCATTTGTATAATCTTCTAACAAGTCTTTAGAAATGTCGTTTCGTTGTCCTAAAATTAGTGCTTTTATAACAGCGAGCTCTTCTCCTTTAAATCCGTTTTTTATCAACTCATTTTCGATTTTATTTCTTATGCTTTCAGCAATTTTATAAATTGAATTCTCATTAGATTCTCTGACATAAAAAGCCGTATTTCTCAAAAAAACTTGATGATAAACACCTTGTTTTTCGAGATATTTTTTATACTTAAATTGAAATGGATTTAATGGTTTTTGAACTTTATTGAGTTCTGATTTAAACAAAAATACGGAACCAATTTTAGCAGCCGATTGCAAACTATCTCTTTGAACATTTAGCAAAATTGTTCCGCAAGTTTTTTGATTGCCAACTTTACTAATTAAACCTAAATACTTATCATAATACAAATTACTTTTTAATACTTTTTCTACTTTAAAAGTGATTAAAGAATCTGAAGAATGATAGTTTGTGTAGTAATTTTCTTTATGAGAATCATTTTGAAAAAACACAGCAAATACCCCAATAAGAATAAAGAAAATCCAACTTGAAACTGTGAATAAAAATCGTTTTTTAAAATACTTGAAAAGAAAAATCAGTAGTAAAAAAAAGACTACAACTAAAATTGATTTAGTGAAAGAATATTGCCATATTTTGTAGTAAAATTGCAATACAATTCCTACAATTAGGCAAATAGTAAAATGAGTTGGTAAAAAACTTAGCAACTTTTTCATAGCATGATAAAGTTACTAAAAAATAAGATATTATGTTATTCCTTCAATAATTAATCTTGCTGATTCCTCTGAAGCACCTTTTCCTCCAAGGATTTTTTCTAATTCGTAGTATGCTAAAAATACTTTTTCTCGATGAGATTCATCCAAGATTTTTGTGAGTTCTTTGGTTAATGTTTTGGTGTTAAAATCGCTCTGAATTAATTCAGTAACCACTTCTTTATCCATAATTAAATTGACCAACGAAATAAATTTTAACGTGATAATTCGCTTTGCAATTGCATATGTAATTGCGCTTCCTTTATAACACACAACTTGCGGCACTTTAAATAACGCGGTTTCTAAAGTTGCTGTTCCAGAAGTTACCAAAGCTGCAAACGAAATGCTTAATAAATCGTAGGTTTTATTGTTTATAAACTGCACATTATCCGTTTTTATAAATTGCTGATAAAAGGTAAAATCTTGACTCGGAGCGCCAGCAATTACAAATTGATATTCTTTAAAATCATCAACCACAGAAAGCATTACAGATAACATTTTAATAATTTCTTGTTTTCTACTTCCTGGCAATAAAGCAATAATTTTTTTATCGCCTAAGTTGTTTTCTTTTCTAAAAGCAACTTCTTCTACTTGTTTTCTGTCTGCAATAGCATCAATTAGTGGATGACCCACAAAATTAACATTGTAATTGTATTTTGCATAAAACTCTTTTTCGAAAGGCAGAATAACATTCATCATATTAATATCTCTCTTTATCTTTTCTACTCTGCTAGATCTTGACGCCCAAACTTGTGGAGAAATGTAATAATTAGTTCTAAAACCTTTTTGCTTTCCCCATTTTGCAATTCGCAAGTTAAATCCGGAATAATCGATAAAAACAATTACATCTGGTTGAAATTCTTCAATATCTTTTTTACAAAAAGCAATGTTTTTAAATATTGTAGGAATGTTTGCCAACACTTCTACAAAACCCATAAAAGCCAATTCTTTATAATGTTTTACCAAGGTTGCTCCAGCATTTTCCATTAAATCTCCACCCCAACATCTAACAATTGCATTATTGTCTTGTTTAAACAATGCTTTTATTAAGTTAGAACCGTGTAAATCTCCTGATGCTTCTCCGGCAATAATGTAGTATTTCATTCCTTTTATTAAGAATTATAGCTAATATAATTTGATGACAAAGGTAGTAAATACAATCAAAATGGTTGTAAATAAAACGCCTCTTGCCCTATAATCTTGTTTCTTCTTGATGTACACAAAAAACACAAACAAATTTGGAATTGCAGCTAAGGTTAATATTTTCCCTGACAAATCTTGTTCTTTTATAACGATTAACGTTTCTTGAAAATTAAATTTAGAAAAAAATTCTATATAAATAAAAACTCCAGAAAATGTTGCAAATAGAGATACTAAAGCACCAATCAAAATTTCTTTTCTTATAAATCCCATGTATTTAATTTTTGAATTGTGTGATGCGCAGTCATATCAAACTGAACAGGAACCACAGATACATAACCATTATCTAATGCCCAAATATCTGTATCTTCCCCTTTATCTTGACAAACAAATTCGCCAGACAACCAATAATATTCTTTACCATTTGGACTTGTTCTTTTATCAAAATTTTCTTGCCAATTTCCGTTTGCTTGCCTGCAAATTTTAATTCCTTTGATGTCTTTTTCTGGTAAATTTGGAATGTTGACATTTAAAACGGTAGCTTCCGGAATCTTCTTCTTTAAAGCTTCCAATACAATTTGTTTTATTATTTTTTTGGATGCTGTAAAATCTGCATGCCAATTAAAATCTAACAGCGAAAAACCAATTGCTGGAACGCCTTCAATCCCTGCTTCTACAGCAGCACTCATTGTTCCCGAATAAATTACATTTATAGAAGAATTTGATCCGTGATTGATTCCAGAAACGCATAAATCTGGTTTTCTATTTAAAATGTTATTTACCGCCATCTTTACACAATCTGCTGGAGTTCCAGAACAACTGTATTCTATTTGCGGCCCATCATCCACCGTAATTGAATTGCAATGCAACACATTATCAACTGTAATTGCGTGTCCCATTCCACTTTGAGGACTATCTGGCGCAACTACAAAAACATCTCCAATTTCATTCATCACTTCTATTAAAACTCGTATTCCAGGAGCTGTTATTCCATCATCATTTGTAACTAAAATTAAAGGTCTTTTTTTCATAATTTTATTTTATCTTTCACAAATGTACCATAATTTTACTTTCTTTGATACGATACGTTTTTAACATTTTGTAAACAGATTTACGATGGATATTTAAGTACTATTGTACTTGTAAAATCACAGAAAAACACAAATTAAATTTGCAGCATTTTTTTTGGTATAATTTTAGTAGTTTGCAATACTCTAAATTGCAAAAAGAATTAAAAAATAAATAATTAAGAACATGAAAAGAGCATTTAAATTTATCATTCCGTTTGTAGCATTTTTTATAATGCTATCGAGTTTTACAACAAATCCAGTAAAAAAAGACCCAGATAAAGACAAAGTATTAATCTCTGTAATCAACTACATGCTTACAAATGGGCATTACTTACCTAAGGATTTAGATGATGATTTTTCTGAACATGTTTTTAACGAATTTATTGAAGGTTTAGATCCATCTAAAAGATATTTTACACAAGAAGATATTGAAGATTTTGCGAAATTTAAATATTTAATTGATAACCAACTTAAAAAATCTGATTTAGCTTTTTATCATTTAGTGTATGGCAGGTTTACAGAGAAAATTAAAAGCGCAAAAAAATATTACGAAGAAATTTTAGCACAACCTTTTAATTTTAACAAAAGAGAAACTATTGATATTGATTATGATAAAGTTCCTTTTCCTAAGAATGAAAATGAATTAATAAACAACTGGAGAAAACAATTAAAATTAAACACACTAAGTCAAATTCAAGAAAAACAAGATTTAGAAACTGAAAAAGCTAAAGACGATAAAAATTTTAAAAAATCATCTTTTAAAATATTAGAAGTTGCCGCAAGAAAAGAAGTTTTAAAAAACATGGATGAGCTATACATCCGTATAGAAGAACTAGAAAACTCTGATTGGTTTTCTACGTTTTTAAATAGTGTTATTAGCGGTTTTGATCCTCACTCTACATATATGGCGCCAAATGTTAAGGAAAAATTTGATGTAGATATGTCTGGTAAAATTGAAGGAATTGGAGCAAGATTACAAAAAAAAGGAATTTACACACATGTTTTTGAAGTTGTTTCTGGTGGACCAGCATGGAAACAAGGTGATTTAGAAGCTGGAGATATTATTTTAAAAGTTGCGCAAGCAGATGAAGAACCTTTAGATATTGTTGGAATGCGTTTAGACGATGCCATTAAATTTATCAAAGGAAAAAAAGGAACAGAAGTTCGTTTAACAGTAAAGAAGAAATTAGACAACTCTGTTCGTGTAATTTCTATTATTAGAGATATTGTTAATCTAGATGAAACTTTTGTAAAATCTAGTATTGTAGAAAAAAATGGTAAAAAATATGGTGTAATTAACCTGCCTAAATTTTACATCGATTTTAGTGATAAAAATTTTAGAGATTCTGCAAAAGACATGGAAAAAGAAATTGAAAACCTTAAAAAAGAAAATGTTGAAGGTTTATTAATCGATTTAAGAAATAACGGTGGTGGCTCTTTAAAAACTGCCATTGAAATTGCTGGATTATTTATTAGCGAAGGACCAATTGTACAAGTAAAGTATAGAGGAGAAAAAGCAAGAGTACAGAATGACAAAGATCCTAAAATACAGTGGAATGGACCTTTAGTAGTTTTAGTAAATGAATTATCTGCTTCTGCTTCAGAAATTTTTGCAGCAGCAATGCAAGATTATAATAGAGCTGTTATTATTGGCAGTAATCAAACATACGGAAAAGGAACTGTTCAAAATGTTTTACCAATCAATAAGTTTTATCCGAATTATAAAGAAGATTTAGGCTTTTTAAAAATGACCATTCAAAAATTCTACAGAGTAAATGGTGGTTCTACACAAATAGAAGGCGTGTATTCTGATATTGCAATGCCAGACAGGTATAGTTATATGAAATTTGGCGAAAGAGATTTAGAAGGTGCATTGGCTTGGGATAAAGTTCCTAAAGCAAATTATTCTCCTGTAAATTCTTACGATAATTTTAGTGATGTTGTAAATAACAGTAAAGAAAGAATTATGCAAAATCCTGATTTTTCTTTAATTAATGATTATGCGAAATGGCTTAAAAAAGGACAAGATGATACAACGTATTCTTTAAACTTTAAACAATTTACCAAAGAAGCTAAAAAACATCAAGAGCAAGGAGAAAAATTTAAATCTGTATTTAAGTTTGCTTCTAATTTAAAATTTGAATCTCCTAAAAGTGAACTTCCTTTAATCAAAAAAGAAATTATTAATGGCGATAAAAGAACTGCTTGGCATCAAAACTTAGCAAAAGACATCTACATTAATGAAGCCTTAAATGTGTTGAGTGAATTAAAAATGAGAAATTTAAATCAAATAGTAAAGAATTAAATTTTTTATGGACTTTAAAATTACATTCAAAACCAAATGGGCAGATTTTGATGCAAATAGACATATGCGACACACTGCATATAACGATTACGCAGCCGAAGTAAGAGTTCGATATTTTAAAGAACATGGAATGTCTATTGAAGATTTAGCAAAAGAAAATTTAGGTCCCATTTTATTTAAAGAAGAGACTAATTTTTACAAAGAAATTCATATAGGAGAAGACATTACCGTAAATTTAGCATTAAATGCATTGTCATCTAAATTAGAACGTTGGAAGTTACAACATCAAATCTTTAACAAAGCTGGCAAGTTAGCAGCACAGATAAATGTGTATGGTGCTTGGATCGATTTAGAAAAGAGAAAACTATCCGCTCCATCAGCAAAATTTAAAAATTTATTTTCTAGTTTAAACAAAACTGATGATTTTGAAGAAATAATTCTAAAAAAGCAAACGTTAAAAAAAACTTAATATTTTAAACTTCATTGAACAACAAATAGGTTTGTTTATAGAATTCTATATCTTTAAAGCTAATTCATTATAATTAACTTAACCTAACGTAATTATGTTCAATAAAAAACAAATACTTGCCCTAATTTCTGGGTTGCTTTTTTGCTTTACTTCATTGCAAATTTCGGCACAGTCCGATTATAGCAATTACAGCAAATTCTCTCAACGACTTAAAACTTTACAAAGTCAAAATGCATCAAATAGTAAACTGAAAGAACTTACTACAACAATTGGTGGTCACAAAATTTGGGCATTAACTTTATCAAAAGGAAATGCTCAAAACAAACCAGCAATAGCCATTGTAAGTGGTGTTGATGGAAAACACTTATTAGGTCCAGAAATGGCAATAAATATTGCAGAAAATATTTTAAAAAATCATGCTGATGTATTAGAGAAAACTACCTTTTACATTTTTCCTAACATGAGCCCGAATGCTACAGAGAATTATTTTTCTTCTTTAAAGCACTATAAAAACGGTAATGCAAAAAGCACTGATGATGATAGAGATGGCGAATTTAACGAAGATCCTTTTGACGATTTAAACAAAGATGGGTTAATTACAATGATGCGTATAGAAGATGTTACTGGAGATTATATAAAACTAAAAGAAGACGAAAGAATACTTGTTAAAGCTGATAAAAATAAAGGCGAAATTGGGAAGTACAAATTATTATCAGAAGGAATTGATAATGATAAAGATGGGCTGTTTAACGAAGATGGTAAAGGCGGAATTCTATTCAATAAAAACTTTAGTTATAATTACCCTTATTTTAAACCTGGCGCTGGAGAACACGCAATTTCGGAGAAAGAAAACAGAGCTTTGTTAAACTTTTTATATGAGCAATGGAATCTCTTTGCTATTATAACTTTAGGTCCAGAAAACAATCTCTCAACTCCATTAAAGTATAATGCTTCTGGTGCAAAAAAGAGAGTTGTAACAAGTATTCTTAAGCAAGATGCAGCTTTAAATAAGTTCTTGTCAGACAAATACAACACAATTACCGGAACAAAAAATGCTCCTGTTTCTAAAGGTAAAGGTGGAGATTTCTTTGAGTGGTCGTATTTTCATTTCGGAAAATTAGCGCTAGCAACTCCAGGTTGGTGGGTTCCAAAAGTAAAAGATTCAGCTAAAAAATCTGCAAAAAACAAGTATCTAAATTATTTGAATTGGGCCAAAAAGGAAAACATTAGTAATGCTTTTGTAGATTGGAAAACAGTAAATCATCCAGATTTTCCAAATCAAAAAGTAGAAGTTGGTGGAATTTCTCCTTACAAAATGATAAACCCACCATTTAAATTGGTTGCAGACATCAGTAAAAAACATACAGATTTTATTATTGAATTAGCAAAAATGCAACCAAATATTACACTTCAAAATGTAACTTCTGAAGCTGTAGGAAACGGTATAACAAGAATTTCTGTTGATGTTCATAATAGTGGTTTATTACCAACACACACAGAAATGGGAAAAAAATCTAGATGGTTGCGAAAAATAAAAGTAGCAGTTAAACATTCTAAAAATCAGCAAATATTAAGTGGTAAAGAAATTACACTAGTTAATAGTATTGATGGTGATAATAGTCAAAAATTTTCTTGGCTAATTAAAGGTAAAGGAAATATAAAGATAGAAGCTGGTACTTCTCATACAGGTTCAGATAGTGCAACAATTAAATTAAAATAAAAAATTAGAAAACATGAAAATCAACAAAAATATATTAAAATCATTGTTGCTAGTATTTTTATTTCCATTAGCAATTGGCGCACAAAATAGTTCAGAAATTTTTAGAGCAGCTGGATCACCACATAATCCAAAAGTTCAAATTTCATTTAATAGATATTACACATCAGAAGGATTAGCGGCTTTAGGTAAAAAAATTGCAGATGCACATCCTAACCTAGTAAAAAGACAATCTATTGGAAAATCTGCCTTAGGAAAAGACATTTGGTTACTTGCTATTACAAATTACAAAAAAGGAAAAGCAGATAGAAAACCTGGATTTTATGTCGATGGAAACATTCACTCAAATGAAATTCAAGGTGGGGAAATTAGTATTTATACAGCATGGTATTTAACAGAGAACTTTAATAATAACGAGTATATCACTAATATGTTAAACGATCGTGTTTTTTATATTGTTCCAACAATTAATCCAGATGCAAGAAATAATTTCATGAAAGAACCTAATTCTGGAAGTAGTCCAAGATCTGGAATGATTGCTTTAGATGACGATAGAGATGGTTTGTTTGATGAAGATGGTCTTGACGATATTAATGGTGATGGTTCTATCACAATGATGCGAAGAAAAAGTGATCACGGAGATTTTATAGTTGATCCATTAGATCCTAGAAAAATGATTCAAATTGGACCAGATGATGTTGTAACTACGCAACGTTACGAGTATTTAGGTGGTGAAGGAATTGATAATGATGGTGACGGAAGAATTAACGAAGACAGACACGGATATTATGACCCAAATAGAGATTGGGGCTGGAAGTGGCAACCAGATTATATTCAACGTGGTGCATACAAACATCCATTTTCTTTACCAGAAACTAGAGCGGTTGCAGATTTTGTTTTGGCACATCCAAATATTGCTGGAGCACAAAGTTTTCATAATTCTGGCGGAATGATTTTACGTGGTCCAGGAGCACAAGAAGATTTGGCAACTTACAACAGACAAGACATCAGAATTTATGATGCAATTGGTAAAAAAGGAGAAAAAATGTTGCCTGGTTATCGCTATTTAACAGTTTATAAAGATTTGTATTCTGTATTTGGTGGCGAGTTAGATTGGTTTTATGGAAGTAGAGGAATTTACACTTTTACGAATGAAATATTTACATCCTTTGCTTACTATAAAAAGAATGGTAGAGACAGAAATCAAACCTATGATTTTGATAAAGAATTATTAATGGGTGATGCTTTTACTCCTTGGGAAGAGTTTAATCATCCAACCTACGGAAAAATAGAAGTTGGCGGATTTAAAAAGAATTTTGGAAGAGCAACTCCAGGTTTTATGTTAGAAGAAGAAGCACACAGAAATATGGCGTTTACTTTTTACCATGCATATCACATGCCAAATTTATCTATTGCAACTATTTCTGAAAAGAAATTAAGTGGAGGATTGAAAGAAGTTACAGTTACTATTAAAAATGATAGATTAATGCCAACACACGCAAGTCAAGATTTAAAATACAACATTACAAGACCAGATTATGTAAGTATTTCTGGAGTTAATGTTGTTGCAGGAATGTTGGTTACTGATGCAGATTTTAACGTAACTGAAGAACAAAAAACAAATCCAGCTAAAATGAGAGTTCAAAATATTCCTGGAAATGATGTTGTTAAAGTTCGTTGGATTGTAAAAGGAAATTCTAAATTTACCGTTACAGTTGACAGTGCAAAAGGAGGAGTTGTTACAAAAAGAAGTAATTAAAATAATTAAATTTTAAAACTAAAAAAGCTCCTCAAAATTGAGGAGCTTTTTTTATGTCTAATATTTTTTAATACCAGCGTTTCTTTTTCTTTTTAGAAGCTTCCGATTTTCTTCCTTTTCTGTATTTACCAGCATCTGGCGACTTGTGTACTTCTGGTTTTGCTTTCGGATCTAAAGGATACGGATGCTCTTCAATAACATCCAATTGCTTATTGATTAATTTTTGAATAGCAATAATATAATCTTTTTCATCCGCTGAACAAAATGAAAATGCAGCTCCTTCTTGACCGGCTCTACCCGTTCTACCAATTCTATGCACATAAGTTTCTGAGATATTCGGAATGTCAAAATTAATAACAGTATCAATATCTTTAACATCAATTCCACGAGCGGCAACATCTGTTGCAATTAAAATAGAAACCTCTCCTTTTTTAAATTTTTGTAATGCTTCTTGACGTAAGTCTTGCGATTTGTCTCCATGAATACTATCAACTTTATAATCATTATTAAGCAGCGTTTTCTCAAGCTTATCAACTCCGTATTTAGTTCTTCTAAAAATAAGCACACTACCTTTTATAGAATTTCTAAGTAAATGTAAACACAGTTCAATTTTTTTAGGTTTTGGAACATAAAATAATAGTTGATGCACACCTTTTACAGTTGAAGAAGTTGGAGCAACTTCAATTTTTACGGGATTTTTTAAGAGTGTTTTTGCTAACTCTATCACTTTAAATGGCATCGTAGCAGAAAACAATAACGTTTGTTTTTGTTGATGACATAAACGCTCAATTTTTTTAACATCATCAATAAAACCCATATCTAACATTAAATCGGCTTCATCTAAAACAAAAATTTCTATAAAATCTAAGTTTACAAAATCTTGTTTGTGTAAATCTAATAACCTCCCTGGAGTAGCAATTAAAATATCAACTCCTTTTTTCAACATTTCTTTTTGAGGTTCAATTGAAACTCCGCCAAAAACAATTCCAGTTCTTAAATTGGTGTATTTGCTGTAAATAGTAAAATTTTCTTCTATTTGTATTGCTAATTCTCTTGTTGGACTGATAATTAATGCTCTAATTTTCTTTCCTTTTTTAGACGCATCTTGTTTGTCAAAAAGTTGTTGCAAAATCGGCAATGCAAATGCTGCGGTTTTACCTGTTCCGGTTTGAGCAGAAACAATTACATCTTTTTTATCAAGAGCGATTGGAATAGCTTGTTCTTGTACTAAAGTAGGTTGTTCGTATCCATGTTCAGTAATTGCTCTAACAATTGGTTTATTTAGTCCTAAATCTTTAAACTGCATATATCTTTAAATAATGCACAAAGATACTGTAAAAAGCAGTGTAAAATAAGAATTGTCTCATTGATCGCAGTCGAAATGTCAAGATATATTTTATGTTGATAAGTTTTCGACTCCGCTCGAACAGACAATTAAAAAGTTTTCTCTTTTAATAAATTAAGTGGTTTATTTTCTATCTCCTAATATTCTTAGCAGCAATAAAAATAAATTGATAAAGTCTAAGTACAACATTAACGCTCCAACAATTGCATTTTTTGATTCTTCTTCTGAACCAATTTCAGAAGCAGCACTCATTCTTTTAATTTTCTGAGTATCATAGGCTGTTAATCCAACAAAAATAAAAACTCCAGCATAGGTAATCAACCAATACATCATTTCACTTTTCATAAAAATGTTAACAACAGATGCTATAATAATACCGATTAGCGCCATAAAAAGTAAATTACCCCAAGACGTTAAATCTTTTTTGGTATAATATCCATAAATACTCATGATAGCAAAAGTACCAGCAGTTACAAAAAATGTTGACGCAATTGATGCACTTGTGTACATTAAAAATACAACGGATAATGTAAGTCCATTTAAAGCTGCATAACTCGTAAAAATAATTCCAGCGGTTTGAGCAGATATTTTCTTAATAACGGTAATTAAATAGCCTACCAAAAATATTTCTCCAATTATTAAACCAAAAAATAATATTTGGTTTGACACAATTGAGTTAACCAATTCTGGTGTTGATGCAACCCACATTGCAATTAAACCAGTAATTGCTAATCCTCCAGACATCCAAGTATATACTTTTGACATAAAAGCAGCTTGAATAGTTTGTACCTGTTCGTTTGTATAATTTCTAATTTCCATGATCTATTTTCTTTTGTGTAAAAATAAAAAAAAAGAGCTATTAAAAAATAGCTCTTTTAGTTAATTCTTTAATAATTTATTTTTTAAATAAACCTGCAACAAATAAAACAACTGCGGCTCCAATTACACCAGTAATTAAATCGCCAAGAATACCATTTGCAATTGAAATTCCAAGAACTCCAAATAACCATCCGCCAACTGCTCCACCAATAATACCTAAAATCATGTTCAATAAAAAGCCGAATCCACCACCTTTCATTAATTTACCGGCAAGAAAACCAGCCAATGCTCCAATTAAAATTGCGTATAACATACTATAAATTTTTAGTTAGTAATTTTTAAATTTAGCAAAATATTTAATATCAAACACTTAACAAACAATCGAGTTATCAACAGAGATATTAAAAACTAAAAAATCGCATTACAGATTGCAATACGATTTTAGCCTTGTAAAGACAAAGAAACTTCTTCGACTCCGCTCAGGGTAAACTTCTCGTCTTTTTATTTCTCTAAAATGTGTTATAAAAATAGCTCTTCGTTTCCGAAGAGCTATTATATTGTACAGGCGGAGAGACTCGAACTCTTTTAAAAGATTATTATTAATTTACTTTTTT
>CAXBBY010000010.1:0-101827 GCA_963974245.1 uncultured Flavobacteriaceae bacterium
TGATGTTTTTATCTTGTGGAGCAGATACTTCAAAAAAAGAAACTGTAACTAAAAAATCACCAAACGAAGTTGAAAGTAAGAATAAAGAAAAAAGTGCAACAAAAAGGATTGTGTTTTTTGGTGATAGTTTAACTGCTGGTTATGGTTTAGAGGATGTAAATGATGCTTTTCCTGGAGTTATTCAAACTAAGATTGACTCTCTTTCTTTAGGATATACAGTTGTCAATTCTGGAGTTAGTGGAGAAACATCTGCTGGCGGAAAAAATAGAATCAACTGGATTCTGAATCAAAAAATAGATGTTTTTGTTTTAGAATTAGGTGCAAATGATGGATTACGTGGCGTTCCGTTAAAAGAAACACGTGAAAATTTACAAGCAATTATTGATGCTGTACTCCAAAAAAACCCATCTACTAAAATTATTTTGGCAGGAATGCAATTACCTCCAAATATGGGAATAGATTATACAACTGAGTTTAAAAAAATCTTTCCTGAATTGGCTAAAAAAAACAAATTGTATTTAGTTCCGTTTTTACTAAAAGATGTTGGCGGAATTCCTACTTTAAATCAGTCAGATGGAATTCATCCAACTATTGAAGGGCAAAAAATACTAGCAACTAATGTTTGGGAGATCTTAGAGCCTTTACTTAAATAATTTTTTAAAACTTTTACAACATAATAAACAATTTTGTATATTTGCTAACCAAATGGTTAAACTAAACAGTTAGTACATGAAATCGAAAGATACAAATACAGAAAGTACAATCTTAGATGCAGCAGAATCGATATTTCAGAGAAAAGGAATGGATGGTGCAAGAATGCAAGAAATTGCGAATGAAGCTGGAATCAACAAAGCCATGTTGCACTATTATTACAAGAGCAAACAACTCTTATTTGGTGCAGTTTTTAAAAAAGCGTTTGGCTTATTAGCACCACAATTAAATACTATTTTAAACGACGATTCATCCATAGAAATTAAGATT
The DNA here is from genome assembly GCA_963974245.1 of uncultured Flavobacteriaceae bacterium. Taxonomy (GTDB): domain Bacteria; phylum Bacteroidota; class Bacteroidia; order Flavobacteriales; family Flavobacteriaceae; genus Polaribacter. The sequence continues at coordinate 982 of CAXBBY010000010.1, forward strand.
CGGAATTTTGCTAATAGTTACATTTCTTTTATTAGCAAACATCCATATTTACCAAGTTTTATTATAATGGAGCTAAATAAAAATCCTGATTTTATTTTAAAATTAAAAGAAAATCCAAGTTTTCCGAATTTGGTGAAATTTAAAAATCAAGTTGAAAAAGAAATTGAAAATGGCATTTTAAAACCAATTATAGGCGAGCAATTATTTATCAACATTATTTCTTTATGCATTTTTCCGTTTGTGGCTTCTCCCTTAATAAAGGCATTTGTTGACATAAATGATTCGGAGTTTAAAGTGCTTATGGAGGCTAGGAAAACAGAAGTTGCAAATTTTATAATTGACGCAATAAAAATATCATAAAATGAAAAAAAATATTCTCTTTTTAGTATTGATTATTAGTGGAGCGACTTACGGTCAGCAAACAATTTCACTAGAAGATTGTCAGCAATTTATTAGTGAAAATTATCCGCTTTTAAAGCAGTCTAAAACCTTTATCAAACAAAACGAGTTTGATACCGAAATTCTAAACAGCGCAAAATTGCCTCAGTTTAATTTAGACGGACAACTTACGTATCAATCGGATGTAATTAGTGTTCCAATTCCTGGTAGTACTTCTTTAAATAAAGACCAATACAAAACTACCATCTCTGTAAATCAGCTAATTTTTAATGGAGGATTGATTGATGCAAATAAACAGTTAAAAACCGCTCAATTAAAAACAAAACAGCAGCAACTTACAGTACAAATGTATGCGTTAAAAAAACAAGTAAATCAACTGTATTTTTCTGTTTTATTAGCCCAAGAATCAATTTTGTTGATAGAAGCTAAAAACAGACTGTTACAATCTAAATTAAAGGAAATAATTTCTGGAGTTAAAAATGGTGTTTTGTTGGCTTCTTCGGATAATATTTTAAAAGTTGAGTTGCTTAAAAACAATCAAAAATTAGAGGAAATCATTAGTACTAAAAAAACATTAATAGCAACACTTTCTAAATTGATTGCTGTAACAATTAATGAGGATACTCTTTTTAAAAAACCGATCATAGAAGTCGCTCTAAATAATGAAATTAAAAGGCCTGAATTAGATTTGTTTCAATTAAAAAAAGAGGAAATAGAGAGTAGTGTGAAACTTGTTTCTAAGAAAAACGCACCAACAATAATGAGTTTTGCTACCGGTGGTGTTGGAAATCCTGGTTTAAACATGTTGGATAATTCTTTTCAATCGTACTATATCGTTGGGGCAAAATTACATTGGACTATTTTTGATTGGAACTCGAATAAAAAAGAACGAAAATCACTGTCACTCAACAAAGAAATCATCAACAATGAACAAGCTATTTTTTTACTAAACACCAATATAGCCTTGCATCAACAAGAAAAAGAGATTGAAAAAATAAAAGCATTTATTATTTCTGATCAAGAAATTATAAACCTTAGAAAAAAAGTCTTAGAAACGAAAGATTCACAACTTAAAAACGGAACAATTACCGTTTCTGAATACATCACAGAACTCACCAATTTATTTGTTGATAAAAACACATTGGTTACGCATCAAATACAATTACAGTTGGTAAAATCAAATTATAGAATTACAAAAGGATATTAAATTTAAGACAATGAAATATATAAAAAACACAACTATTTTAAGCATCGTGCTCGTTTCTCTAGCTTCTTGTACAAACAGTAGTAAAACTGCTGATGCTTACGGAAATTTTGAAGCAACAGAAATTACTATTTCTGCAGAAAATAATGGAAAACTAATGCAGTTTGCTGTTGAAGAAGGAGATGTATTAAAAGAAAAAACATTTATTGGATATATAGATACCATTCCTATTTCTTTAAAACGTGAGCAATTAGAAGTTTCTAAAGTAATTATTGCATCAAAATCTAAAAGTGTATTGTCTCAGATTTCTGTTTTAGATGCAAAATTAAAAACAGCAACTATTACAAGAAATAGAGTTCTAAACTTACTAAAAGGTAATGCAGCTACTCAAAAACAGTTGGATGATGTAACTGGAGAAATTAACATTTTAAAACAACAAATAAACAGTGTTGAATTTCAAAATGCACCAGTTATAAATGAATATAAAAGTATAAATGTTCAATTAAAACAACTTAATGATCAAATTTTAAAAAGTAAAATTATCAATCCTGTAAACGGAACCGTTTTAACAAAATACGCTGAGCAAGATGAAATTACTGTTTTTGGTAAACCGCTTTATAAAATTGCTGATTTAAATAATATGCAACTACGAGCCTACATAAGTGAAACACAATTGGCAAGTGTGCAAATAGGGCAAGAAGTAACTGTTAAAATTGATCACGCAAAATCTATGAAAAGCTATAAAGGAGTTATTACTTGGATAGCTTCTGAAGCAGAATTTACACCAAAAATAATCCAGACGAAAAAAGAACGTGTTGCATTGGTGTATGCTTTAAAAATTACTGTAAAAAATGATGGCAGTCTAAAAATTGGAATGCCTGCAGAAATGTGGCTTCATAAAGAAACAAAGAAATGAGTATCTCAGTAGTTAACATATCAAAATCCTATAAAAGCGTAAAAGCGCTACAGAACATCACTTTTGATGTAAAAAAAGGTGAGCTTTTTGGACTTATTGGTCCGGATGGTGCAGGAAAAACAACCCTTTTTAGGGTTTTAACAACCTTGCTTATTGCAGACGAAGGATCAGCATCAGTAGCTAATTTTGATGTAATTATTGATTATAAAAAAATTCGCAACAGCGTTGGGTATATGCCCGGGAAATTCTCCTTATATCAAGATTTAACAGTGGAAGAGAATTTAAACTTTTTCGCAACTATTTTTGGAACAACAATTAAAGAAAACTACGATTTAATTAAAGAGATTTATGTACAAATAGAACCATTTAAAACTCGTAGAGCAGGAAAACTATCTGGTGGAATGAAACAAAAATTAGCATTGTGTTGCGCATTGATTCATAAACCAACCGTACTTTTTTTAGATGAACCAACAACTGGAGTTGATCCTGTTTCTAGAAAAGAATTCTGGGAAATGTTAAAGCGTTTGCAACAAAAAGGGATTACCATTTTGGTTTCTACACCATATATGGATGAAGCAGCTTTGTGTGACCGAATTGCAATGATTCAAGATGGAAGAATTTTAGAAATTGACACTCCAGAAGCCATTGTAAAACATTATCCGAAACCAATTTATAATGTAAGCGCAAATAACATGTATCAATTAATCAATAGTTTAAAAGAGTATACTCATAATCATAGTGTATATCCTTTTGGTGAATTTGTGCATTATACCGATAGTAGAATAGATTTTAATCCAAAAGAGCTTGTACAGTTTTTAGAATCTAAAAATCTTTCAAATATCACAATACATAAAACAAAACCAACCATAGAAGATACTTTTATGGAATTGGCTAAATAGAACATGAAAAACGACAACGTTATACAAGTAAAAGAACTCACCAAAAAATTTGGAGATTTTACGGCTGTAAATGCCATTACTTTTGATGTGAAAAAAGGAGAGATTTTTGGCTTTTTAGGAGCAAACGGAGCTGGAAAAACTACGGCAATGAAAATGTTAATCGGAATTTCCAATCCAACTTCAGGAGAAGCAACTGTTGCTGATTTTGATGTGTTTACACATGCTGAAGACATCAAAAAAAACATTGGGTATATGAGTCAGAAATTTGCTTTGTACGACGATTTAACAGTCAAAGAAAACATTACTTTTTTTGGCGGAATTTACGGGTTGTCTAGAAAAGTAATCAAAGAAAAATCGAAAGAGTTGGTGCAAGAATTGGGCTTAGAAAAAGTAGCAGATCAACTTGTGGGTTCACTCCCATTAGGATGGAAACAGAAGTTGTCTTTTTCTGTTGCCTTATTACACAATCCAAAGATTGTTTTTTTAGATGAACCTACTGGCGGTGTTGATCCTATTACCAGGCGTCAATTTTGGGAAATGATATACAAAGCAGCAGATTACGGAACAACTGTTTTTGTAACAACACATTATATGGATGAAGCTGAATATTGTGATCGAGTATCAATTATGGTCAACGGAAAAATAGAAGCATTAGACACACCAAAAAAATTAAAAGAACAGTTTAATGCAACAACAATGAATGAAGTTTTTTTAAAATTGGCTCGTGGATAAAATTGCTTCCCGCAGATTACGCGGATATACGCAGAAAAAAATATAAATGAAAAAAAAAGCTATATGAAAATTTTATCAGAAAACGACATTTCTTATCTAATCAGAGGTGCCATTTTTAAAGTGTATAATGAATTAGGTCCAGGTTTATTAGAATCTGTTTATGAAACAGTTTTATTATTTGAATTACAAAAACAAGGTTTAGAAGTTAAAAGTCAAGTACCATTACCTGTTTACTACGAAGGAACTAAATTAGAATTGGGGTTTAGATTAGATTTACTAGTAAATGATAAAGTCATTATAGAAATAAAATCGGTAGAGAACCTAGTAGAAGTTCATCATAAACAAGTATTAACATATTTGAAACTATCTAATTTAAAGTTAGGAATTTTAGTGAATTTTAATGTAGAGAGCATAGTAAAAGGAATTTTTAGAAAAGTAAATGGATTGTAAAAAAAAGATCCGCGAAAATCAGCGAAATCTGCGGGAAACATAAAATTAAATGAAAAGATTTAAAGGTTTTATAAAAAAAGAGTTCTATCATATTTTTAGGGATAGACGCTCCTTATTTATTCTATTTGGAATGCCAATTGTGCAAATTTTGCTCTTTGGTTTTGCTATCACCAACGAAATAAATAATGTAGATATCGCTGTTTTTGATCATTCTAAAGATGCAACAACTACTGAAATCATTAACGAAATAACTTCATCAAAATATTTTAGCCTCAAACAAGTGATTACCAATGAAAAAGAGATTGGTGCTGTTTTTAAAAAAGGATATGTAAAAGCTGTTTTGATTTTTGAAAAAGATTTTAGTAAAAACCTTATTAAGGATCACAAAGCTACAGTTCAAATTATTGCAGACGCAACAGATCCGAATACAGCAAATACTATCAGTAATTATGTAAATGCAATATTGCAACAATATCAAAAAAAATTAAACAAAGAAATTACAATTGCGTATCAAATTGTTCCAGAAACACGCATGGTGTATAACCCAGAATTAAAAAGTGTATATATGTTTGTTCCTGGTGTGATGACCATTATTTTAATGTTGGTTTCTGCCATGATGACTTCTATTTCTATCACAAGAGAAAAAGAATTAGGAACGATGGAAATACTATTAGTATCTCCACTAAAGCCAATTCAGGTAATTATCGGAAAAGTATTTCCATATATATTTTTATCAATCATCAACGCTACAGTAATCGTTTTGTTGAGTATATTTGTTTTTAACATGCCTGTACAAGGAAGTCTGCTTTTATTAGCTTTAGAAAGCATTCTTTTCATCATTAGCGCCTTGGCTTTAGGAATTTTAATCTCAACTATTTCAGCAACACAGCAAACTGCAATGATGATTTCGTTAATGGGTTTAATGTTACCTGTAATTATCCTTTCTGGTTTTATTTTTCCGATTTCGAGCATGCCTTTAGCCTTACAAGTTATTAGTAATATAATTCCTGCCAAATGGTTTATCATTATTATAAAAGGGATTATGCTAAAAGGAGTTGGAATTCAATTTATTTGGAAAGAAACCTTAATTTTATTTGGAATGACCGTATTTTTTATCGCTTTAAGTGTAAAGAAATATAAAATTAGATTGGAGTAAAAAATGACCATAGAAAATAGATGTTAGAAAAAAGACTAAATATTTTTAAACCGTCTTAATTCTCTCCTCTCTTCTCTTTATTCTTTTAAAAAACATGAAAATAATTCTATACATCATACAGAAAGAGTTTAAGCAAATTTTTAGAAATAAAGGAATGCTACCTATCATTTTTATAATGCCAATCATTCAATTGGTTATTTTATCTAATGCAGCTACTTTTGAAGTGAAAAACATCAAATTTGGATATATAGATAATGATCGTTCTTCAACATCAAGAGCTTTGATTGAAAAATTTAATGCTTCTACCTATTTTAATGTATTAACTGATTTTACTTCTCAAGAAAATGCAAGTTTAACAATGCTAAAAGGAAAAATTGATGTTGTTTTAGAAATTCCAACTCATTTTGAACGTGATTTGCAAAAAGAAAAACATGTAAATCTGGGAGTTACTATTAATGCTATTGATGGTGCTGCGGCTGGAGTTGAAAATGTATATATATCACAAATTCTGCAACGCTTTAATCAACATATAAAATCAGATTTTCAACAAATTTCAGACAAACAAGTACAGCCAATAGTTATTGAAACCATTCCATTATTTTGGTATAACAAAACACTAAATTATAAAACCTTTATGGTACCAGGAATTTTAGTGCTTTTGGTAACAATGATTACGCTCTTTTTATCTGGAATGAATATTGTACGTGAAAAAGAGATTGGTACTTTAGAACAAATTAACGTAACACCAATAAAGAAAAGTCAATTTATTATTGGCAAACTTTTTCCGTTTTGGATACTAGGATTGGGTTTATTAACTTTTGGTTTATTCATTGCAAAACTTATTTTTAACATCCCCATAATTGGTAGTTTAACAACGATGTATTTATATACATCTGTTTATATTTTAGTGATATTAGGTATTGGATTATTTATCTCAAACTTTACAGAAACACAGCAACAAGCAATGTTTATTTCTTGGTTTTTCATGGTGATTTTTATCTTAATGAGTGGTTTGTTTACGCCCATAGAAAGTATGCCGAAATGGGCACAAACCATTGCGCAATTTAACCCCATAAAATACTTTGTAGAAGTTATGCGTATGGTAATGTTAAAAGGTTCTACATTTATAGATATTTTGCCTCTATTATTAAAAACGCTTTTGTATGCTTTTATAATGAATGGGTTGGCTATTTGGAGTTATAAAAAAACCTCCTAATCGTTTTCTTGCGAAAACTTGTTATTTTTATAAGTAAAAAATGGTGTTTTTAAAAATAAAAACTAAATTAATTCAAATTTGAATAGTACTATTGTAAAATGAAATTATTACTTATAGAAGACGAAGTAAAATTAGCAAAAAGTATTCAAGAATACTTAAATGCTAGTGGATTTTTATGCGAATGGGCAAATGATTTTTCTTCTGCTATAGAAAAAATAACACTATTTGATTACGATTGTATTTTATTGGATTTAACACTACCTGACGGTGATGGGTTTGACCTATTAATTGAGCTTAAAAAACAGCATAAAACAGATGGTGTTATTATAATTTCTGCAAAAGAAACCATAGAAACTAGAATTGAAGGGTTCAATCTTGGCGCTGATGATTATTTAACCAAACCTTTTCATTTATCAGAATTATTAGTAAGAATTCAGGCGATAATTAGACGCAAACAATTCAATGGAAGTAATACAATTAGTTTTAATGAGATAGAAATTGATATCCTTTCTAAAGTTGTAAAAATCAATGATCATAAAGTTGATATCACTAAAAAAGAAATAGATTTATTGTTATATTTAATAGGCAATAAGAACAAAGTCTTATCTAAAGGTGCTATTGCAGAACACCTTTCTGGAGATATGGCTGATATGTTAGACAATCATGATTTTGTGTATGCGCATATCAAAAATTTAAAAAAGAAATTAACCTATGCAAAAAGTAAAAATTACATTAAATCTGTATATGGTTTAGGATATAAATGGCAAGATGAGTAAAAAATTATTACATAAAACACAACGCATTTATTTAGTATTTGCCATTGTAACCTTTATCATTGTTGCTCCTATTTTTTATCTTGTTTCTGAAAAAATGTATTTAAAAAACATTGATGAAACACTCTTAGGTTATAAAATAGAATTTTTAGAAAAAACAGCACCAAATTTATCTCTAGAAAAAATAAATACTTGGAATAGTTTTAATCTAACTTCAAAAATAAAAGAGTATTATCCTTTAAAAAAAGACACGTTATTTTATAGTGAATATTTTAGCAAATTAGAACTAGAAAACGAACCGTATAGAGAGTTAAACTCAGTTATTTATATTGATAAAATACCTTATATTTTTTCAACTAAAATAAGTTTATTTGAAACAGGTGACCTGCTTACTAGCATCCTCCTATTGTTTTTAGTTTTACTTGTAATTTTATTAATAGGGTTGGTTTTTTTAACCAGAAAAATCTCTATAAGCATTTGGAAACCCTTTTACAAAACATTAAAAGAAATAGAAGCTTTTGAGCTTGATCACCCAAAAAAATATACCCTAGAAAAATGTAGTATTGAAGAGTTTAATAGATTAAATGAATCTATTGAAAATTTGATAAAAAGAAACATTAGTATTTACAATAATCAGCGAGAATTTGTAGAAAATGCCGCTCACGAATTACAAACTCCAATTGCTATTTTTAAAGCGAAGTTAGACATGTTAATTCAGGAAGAAGGTATTAGCAAAAAACAATATCTCTTATTAAATGATATTAATGATGCCGTTTTTCGTTTAAATAAACTAAACAAAAACCTTCTTTTACTATCTAAAATAGAAGGAAATCAGCATAATAAGCAAGAAGTGATTTCTATAAATGAAATAATAGAAAAAGAGGTTCCTTTCTTTAGAGAACAAGCCAAGTCTAAAGATATTAAAATTGACATCAATTCGATAGACAGTTGTAGCGTTACAGCTAATTTAACCCTAACTGAAGTATTAATAAGGAATTTACTTTTAAATGCAATACGCCATAATCATCAAAATGGTGAAGTGCATGTTGAAATAACGAAAGACAAATTAATAGTTTCTAACACCAGTTTAAATGAGAAACTCTTACTTGAAAAACTTTTCGTTCGTTTTTCTAAATCTTCAGATTCTCTATACGGAAATGGATTAGGGCTTGCGATTGTTAAAAAAATAATAGATTCTCAAAACTGGAAAATTACGTATTCTTTTGAAGGTGCTAATCATATTTTTACTATTCATTTTATAAATTAAAATCGATAATGAAAAACATTTTAAAATTACTTATTCTAATTTTTTGTTTTAGTTATTTAGGAAAATTGCATGCACAAACCTCCTTTAATTTTAATGATAGTATTAAGAAAAGTAGCTTACTAAAAAAAAGTATTGTTCCTCTTAGTCTTATTGGTTTAGGTGTTATCATCAATAAAAGTAATTTTGAAAAACGTTTGCAAACAGATATTCGAAATAAAGTTGGAAATAATTATGAATTTAAAATCGACGATTATTTACAATTTGCCCCAATTTTCGAATTATATGGCGCAGATATTTTAGGCGTTAAAGCAAAAAACCATTGGTTTGATCAAACAAAAAATCTATTCATATCTAATATTGCATCTTCTACAATTACTTTTTTCTTAAAAAAACTTACAGGAAAAATGAGACCAAACGGTATAGGATATCGATCATTTCCGTCTGGTCACACCACTTTTGCATTTACCAACGCAACAGTTTTATATAATGAATTTAAAGAAACATCACCTGTATTAGCTTACAGTGGTTTTGCTTTTGCAACAACAACAGGAGCGTATAGAATGATCAATAACAAACATTGGTTTTCTGATGTATTAGTAGGCGCAGGAATTGGGATTTTAGTTACAGAATTGGTATATCATTTTGAACCATTTAAAAATTTCAACCCTTTTAAAGAGACAAAAAACATCACGTTAATTCCACAATTTAACGACGAAAATTATGGTGTTTATTTTTCTTATAGTTTTTAAAAAAGTTCAAAATTAATTCAATTTTGCCTATTACTTTTGACTAATAATTTATAAACAAACCATAAAATGAAAAAAATTAGTTTAGTAATGCTTGTATTGGTAATGTCATTATCACAAGCATGTAAAGGAAAAACATCAAAAAAAGAAATAGTAAAAGAGACTGTTATAGAAAAAAATGATCCTATTCAGGTTGTCAATAATGATGCGGTTTTTAAAAATTTAGACCAAGCATTATCTCCTTTTGAGGATTTAACAGAATATGCTTTAGCTAAAAATGCTGATGGAATAAAAAAATCATTATCTCAAATAGACAAAGCATCTAAAAATAATGTGTTTACAGACAATTTAAAACCAGAAAGTATCAAGGGTTTAAATGAAAAAATAGCTACACTAAAAAACTACTTTAAGAGAAAAGATTATGCAAAAACAGCGCTTACTTCTGCAGATATATTTAATTATAATGTAAGTAATTTTAAAGATGCATCTAAAGTTGAAAACCAAATAAAAATTGAACATTTAGATTATTTAGGTTTTAAAATACTTGCTTTGATAGCTCAAAAAAATATTGACTGGAAAACTATTGAGCAAACAACTAAAAGTGTTCAACAAGTATGGAAAAGCTTAAAAACAAACGTAAAAGATCCTAACTTAAAAGGTTCTTTTGATTTATTGTTTGATGGAATACATTTAAGCGCGAAAGAAAAAAACAAAAAAATGGCAACTATTTTTGCCAATATGGTACTGGATTTAGTTGATGTATTAGAAAATACTTTTTAAAGAAAAACAAAATTCAAAATATCTTCTAAATTGAATAGTATGTTTACTAAATATTAATCTTAAAAATTATAAAAAATGAAAAAATTAAGTTTATTAATGCTTGTTGCAATAATGACATTGACACAAGCTTTCGCACAATCTAAAGCTCCTTCTAATGTAAAAGCAGCTTTTAGTAAAAAATTTCCTACTGCAAAAAAAGCTAGTTGGGATAAAGAAAATGAAACTGAATGGGAAGTAGAATTCAAAATGAATGGTAGAGACTATTCTGCTAATTTCTTAAACGATGGTACTTGGAAAGAAACTGAATATGCCATTAAAAAAAGAGAAATTCCAAGAGCTGTAAAAAGAACTTTAAACACACAATTTAAAGGGTATGATATAGAAGAGTCTGAAGTATCAGAAACTGCGAAAGGAAAAGTATATGAGTTTGCTTTAGAAAAAGGTGATTCTGACTTAGAAGTTGCAATTGCTCCCAATGGTACTGTTGTTAAAAAAGAAGTTAAAAAAGACAACGAAGACAAAGACAGCGAAAATGATAACGAAAATGATAATGAAAATGATAATGAAAATTAATTAATTTCTGTTTTTTAGTACTAAAGACAGGCTTTTTAAGCCTGTCTTTTTTAGCATATATATCCTATATTTGTTCACCTAATTATTATATAATATGAAACAACTATTCTTAATTGTAATAACACTTTTTTCTCTAAACTTATATTCTCAAAAAACAGTACAATTTTATGTGAATAAAGCGTTAGAAAATAGTCCTTTGTTGCAAAAAGAAAAGAATACATATAAAATAATAGATCTAGATTTAAAACAGTTTAAAGCAATCTATAATTCACCTACCGTAAATATGAATGCAAATGTATTATTTGCTCCAATTATTACAAATGATAATGGAAACACAAAATTAGAAGTTGTTTCAAATGGTGCAACTAACTATTATGGTTACGATTTAGGAATAAGTAATGGTGGTCAATACCAAACTTTAGTTTCAATAAATCAACCATTATTTACAAAGAGACATTTAGATGCCTATAAAAATAAGGCAACCATTTTAAAGCAAAAGTATGCCAATCAAATTACCTTAACAAAATTAGAGTTAAAACAAATAGTTACACACCAATATATATTGTGCATTCAGTCTAAAAAAAACATAGAAAATGCAAAAGAAAATAGTCAAATTCTTGAAAATCAAATCAAAGAAATGAAACCTTTGGTTGCTGTAGGAATCTTAAAATTTATTGATTTAAAATGGATAGAATTGGCGTTAAAAAATAGTCAAATAGACCAAGAACGTTTTAGATCTGATTATGAAACCAACGTAAATGCATTAAATTTACTTTCTGGAATACAAACAACAACTATTGCTGATTTAGAAGATATCGAATTACAAATTTCTAATCGCTTTTCAGAAAAATCAATTTTCACAAAACAATATCAAATAGACAGCTTTGCGATACAGTCTGATCAAAAAATAACAGATTTAAAATACCTGCCACAAGTAAAAGCTTATGGAGATGCTGGTTTAAATGCTACGTATTTACCAAAACCCAACCGATTAGGCTTTAGTGTTGGAATGGCTGTTACTTGGAATTTGTTTGATGGACATCAACAAAAAATTAAACACCAACAAAATCAAATTAAATTAGATAATTTAAATTATGATAAAGAGTATTTTATCAATCAAAATACTATTCGAAAAAATAATTTAATCAAACAAATACAAAGCGTAGACAAACAAATCATTCTTTTAAATCAACAATTAATTGACTATCAAAAACTATTGCATTTATATCAAGTAGAAATAAAAGAAAGTTTAGTTTCTGTACTAGATTTAAAAATAATTATTAAAGAAATTGCTTTAAAAAAACAAGAAAAAACTAATATCCAATTAGCGAAACAAATATTAATTAATGTTTACAACTATTGGAGTAACTAGAAATTATTAAAAATGAAACAACTTATTTATCTTTTTATCTTCATTTTCGTTTTACAATCTTGTAAACAGAAAACAAACAGCGCAGAAATTAAAAACGTACCACTTCCTCAAGTCTCTATAATACATCCTGTATTAGGAGATATTAAAGAGTATGAAGAAATAAATGGACAAATTATTATTTTAAATAAAATAACTATTTCCTCTCCAATAACAGGGTACGTAACCACGGTGAATGTTAAAATTGGCGATAAAATAAGTAAGGGTGAATTGTTATATAAAATCCAAACGAAAGAAAGCATTGCTTTGCAGAAAGCGAAAGTTTCACCAAATTCAAATTTTGGAATTGTTTCAGTATATGCTTCAGTAACTGGGTATGTAAATTCGCAAAACATTCCAGATTCTGGTGTTTTTGTAAATGAAGGAAATAGTCTGATGACAGTTATAAAAAACACGGATTTAGCAGTACAAGTAAACGCACCTTTTTCTTTAAGTAATTTAATTCAAACTCAAAAGAGCATTGCAATAGAATTACCAAATAAAGAGCAAAAAACAGCCTACTTTTATAAAGCAATACCTACTGTTGATGCCGTTTCACAAACACAACAAATTCTATTTAAACTGAAAAAGTTTACACCCTTACCAGAAAATTTAAATGTATTGATTAAGATTCCTATTCTAGAAAGAAGTAAAACTATATTAATCAACAAAGAAGCTGTTTTGTCAAACGAAACACAAGATGAGTTTTGGATAATGAAAGTGACTGAAAATAATTTAGCATTAAAAATCAACATCAAAAAAGGGTTAGAAAATAAAGAAAATGTTGAAATTTTATCTCCAAAGCTAAACCTAAAAGACAAAATTATAGTGAAAGGAGCTTATGGATTATCTGATAGTACACAAGTAAAAATCAATTAATTATGGATAAAATATTTGTAAAATATAAAAGTCCGATTACTGTAATTTTACTACTAATATTGATTGGCGGTGCGTATTCTTATAAGAATTTAAGCACTTCCCTATTTCCGAATGTTACTTTTCCAAAAATAAAAATCATTGCAGATAACGGACAACAACCTGTTGATAAAATGATGGTGACCGTTACCAAACCATTAGAAAATGCCATAAAAAGAGTAGAAAATTTAAAATTGATTCGTAGTATTACCAGTATGGGATCTTGCGAGATTTCTGCTTTTATGGATTGGGGTTCAGACATTAATGTAGATAAACAACGCTTAGAGTCTAGAATTGCTCAAATAAAAAATATTTTACCACCAAATACACAAATTGTTGTAGAAAAAATGAATCCTTCCATTTTACCTATAATGGGATATTCGCTACAATCTGATGTGAAAAATCAAGTAGAATTAAAAATGATTGGTGAATACATTGTAAAACCGTATTTATCAAGAATTGAAGGTGTTGCAGCAATTGAAGTAATTGGCGGAAAAACCAAAGAATTTCAAGTCATTCTAGATCAGAAAAAATTAAGCAATTTAAAAATTAAACCTCAAGATGTCATTAATGCCATTCAGCAAACAGGATTTATCCAAGCAAATGGGTATACGGTAGATTATAAACGCTTGTATTTAACGGTTACTGATGCTACTATTGAAAATAGCATGCAATTAGAAGACTTAGTTATTTTTGACAATGCAAAAAGTAAAATCAGCTTAAAAGATATTGCAACGATTAAAGTCTCTGAAAAAACAGAATATATAAAAATTAATGCAGATGGTAAAAACGTACCACTAATTGCTGTTTTAAAACAGCCAAATAGCAATTTAATTGATGTTGCAGATAAAGTAACAAAAAGTATTGAAGAGTTAAATAATATTCTACCAAAAGGAGTGCAATTGGTAAAATATTACAACCAAGCAGATTTTGTAAGTACTAGTTTAAAAAGTATTATTGATGTGCTTTGGATTGGTTTAGTTTTAGCCATTATTGTGGTGATGATTTTTTTACGTTCTTTTAAAGCAAGTAGTGTTTTATTGGTAACCATTCCAATTACCTTAGGCTTAACATTTTTAGTGATGAAAGCATTGGGTTATGATTTAAATATTATGACTATTGGAGCTATTGCTGCAGCTATTGGATTGATTATAGATGATGCTGTAATTATTGTAGAACAAATCCATAGAACTCACGAAGAAAACCCAAAAGAACCAGCAACAGCTTTGGTTGGAAAAGCCATTCAGTTTTTATTTCCAGCAATGGTAAGTTCTTCTTTAAGCACCATAGTAATTTTCTTTCCTTTTGCACTAATGACAGGTGTTGCAGGAGCATATTTTAAAATTTTAACCGAAACAATGATTATTACTTTGGCCGTTTCCTTTGTTGTTACTTGGATTGGACTGCCAGTTGTGTATTTATTATTTTCTAAAAAAAATCCAAAGGAAATTAAAGTCCATCCATTAAAAGAGCGAAAATGGGTGCGTTATTTTATTGAAAGACCACTATTTTCTTATGCCTTTATTCTAGTAACAATTTTGAGTATTGCTTTTGTGCTTCCTAAATTAAAAACAGGATTTTTACCGGAAATGGATGAAGGTACTATCATTATAGATTACAACAGTCCTTCAGGAACCTCCCTAAATGAAACCGATAGAATGCTTTCTGAAGTAGATGCTATTTTAGATAAAATACCCGAAGTAAAAGCCTATTCACGTAGAACTGGAACACAAATGGGTTTTTTTATTACAGAGCCAAACAGAGGTGATTATTTAATTGAATTGAAAGAAAATAGAAAAAAAACTACTTTAGAAGTTACAGACATTATTCGTAAACAAGTTGAAGGCGCAATCCCTGCATTAACAGTTGATTTTGGTCAAGTAATTACAGATATGCTAGGAGATTTGATGAGTAGTGTGCAACCTATTGAAATTAAAATATTTGGTGACAATTATAAAAAACTACAAGAATTATCAAAAACAGTAGCCCAAAAAGTAGCAAAAGTACAAGGAACTGCTGATGTTTTTGATGGAATTATAATAGCTGGACCAATGTTAAGCATTCATCCTAAAGAAAGCATTTTAAAACAATATGGCTTATCTTCAAGTGATTTACAACTACAAATTCAGACCTATTTAAATGGTACCATTGCAGGAGGAATTTTAGAAAAAGAGCAGTTGACAAATATTAGAGTGTTGCATCCTGATAATGCAACTATACCCATTGAACAGCTTAAACAGGCCAAAATAGCCACTAATTCAGGTACTTATTTGCCTTTAACTACTTTTGCTGATTTTTCTATGAAACAAGGTGTTTCTGAGATTAAAAGAGAGAATTTACAATCTATGGGCGTAGTAACGGCGCGTCTTAATAACAGAGATTTAGGAAGTGTTATTACAGATATTAAAAGCGAATTATCACAACTACAATTACCACCAGCTTACCAAATAGTTTATGGTGGTTCTTATGCAGAACAGCAAAAATCTTTTAACGAATTGTTACTCATATTAATATTTGGTGGTTTGTTGGTATTTACGGTTGTCTTATTTATGTTTCGCAATTTAGTACTTTCATTAATCGTTATTTTTGTAAGTGTTTTAGGAATTTCTGGAAGTGTTTTAGCGCTCTACGTTACAAATACTCCATTAAATGTAGGAAGTTACACAGGTATTATTATGATTATTGGTATTTTAGGAGAAGCTTCCATTTTTACTATTTATCTATTCTTAGAAGAAGTTAAAAAAATGGGAAAAGAAGAAGCAATTATTTATTCTATTTCTGCGAGATTACGACCAAAATTAATGACAGCTATTAGCGCCATTGTTGCATTAATGCCTTTAGCTCTTGGGATAGGAACTGGCGCACAAATGCATCAACCTTTGGCAATTGCGGTTGTTGGTGGGTTTATCATTGCGTTGCCTCTTTTATTGATCATTTTACCTACGTTGGTTTATAAATTAGCAAACTTAAAGATAGAAAAAGAGGTCTAAAATTTTATAAAAACTTCTTTTACTTAAGTTATAAAACCACAAATCATCAATCTTTCGCTTGCTGATTTGTGATTTTGATTGGTTACCCCTTTTAAATAACGCTTACTCTTACTTTTTTCTTTTTTAAACGTGTATTGTTCAGTTTTTCTACCAAAGCATCAGCAATTGTTAATGGAACAGCAACAAAAGCACAATCTTGTTTCAAGTCAATGGTTCCTAATTGGTCTTTATTAATTTCACCTTGTTTAAAGAAAAGTCCTGCAATATCTCCTTTAGAAATTTTATCTTTTCTTCCTCCAGAAATAAATAAGGTTGCCCAAAATTGAGGTTTTCTTTTACCGGTTGTAGACAATTTTTCAACTTTTGCATTTTCAATAAATTCAGGAAAAACTTCTCTATCTCCTTTTATCAAATAAGCTGTTCCTTTTGCATCTACTCTAGCAGTTCTTCCATTTCTATGCGTGTATTCTTCGTAAGCATCTGGAGTCTCATAATGAATTATAAATTTCATTTCAGGAATATCAATTCCTCTTGAAGCTAAATCACTTGCCACTAAAACAGAAACACTTCCATTTTTTAATTTTATCAAAGCACGTTCTCTGTCTATTTGTTCCATACCAGCATGAAAACACGTATGTACAATCTTCTTTTTATCCAAAAAAGCACTAATATCTTCAATACTATCTTTCTTATTACAAAACACAATTCCAGGATCATTTCCTAAATGATTTAATAAATCGACTAGCGTGTTGTGTTTGTTTTTAGAAGGAGAAAGGATGGTTTTAATCACCAATTTTGATGCCGCCTTTTCTTTTAGATAATCTAATGTTTTAGGACTATCCATTCTAAAATAACTAGGGATAGAAGTTCCTTTTGTCGCAGAAGTCAATATGCGTTTTGTAATATTTGGTAAATGACTGATGATGTTTCTCATATCTCCACCAGCGCCAACTTCAAAAGAAATATCAAACTCATCAATAATTAATGTTTTGATGTTTTCTGTTGTAAAACGAGCTTGTTCAAAATGATCTGACAATCTTCCTGGTGTGCCAATTAAAATAGCTGGTGTATGTTTTAGTTCTATTTTATCTTTTGCAATCGTTCTTCCTCCATAAATAGCATTTGCTTTGTAGCCAGATCCCATATTTCGAATGACGTGCTCTATTTGTATCGCCAATTCTCTAGAAGGTACAATAATTAAAGCTTGTACTTCTTCACATTCTGGATCTAACTTCGCTAATAAAGGCAATAAAAAAGCCAATGTTTTTCCAGTTCCTGTTGGAGATAACAAAATGGTGTTTGCATTGTTATTGATTGTTTCCAACGCTTCTTCTTGCATCGGATTTAAACTATAAATCTTTAATTTATCAAGAATATCTTGTTGCTCTTTTATGTTATTTGCCATGTCTATTTCTTCTTTTTCTTTTTAGGTTCTTCTGATTTTGAAGCTCCTGAATTGGTTTGTGCTATATAATTTGCCAATACTTTTTCTATCAATTCTTCTTTTGTTAAATGATGAAAAATTGTTCTCACTTCTTTTCTAAACTCTTCAGAAATAGTACGATTTGGTTTGGTCTTAAATATTTTCTTTGCCCACAACAATCCGTTGTTTTCTTCAATACTTTTAGCATCCGCTTTTTTAAATTCTTTAAAAGAAATCCCTAATTCCTTTTCAAAATCAGCAATATCAGCAACTTCTTCTTGCTGTAAAATAGTTAAAGAAAGTCCGGTTGCTCCTGCTCTCGCTGTTCGTCCACTTCTATGTACATACGCATCATAGGTGTCTGGTAAATGATAATTGATTACATAAGAAACATCTTTGACATCAATTCCTCTTGCTGCCAAATCCGTAGCAACTAAAATATCGATAAAACCTTCTCTAAATTGCCCCATAATTCGATCTCGAATTCCTTGACTTAAACTCCCATGAATGGCACCAGATGAAAATTTATTGATGGCTAAATTTTTGGCTAACTTATTAACCGCTGCTTTTGTTTTGCAAAAAATAATGCCTCGCTTTCCTTCTTTAGAATTTAAGAAATGCAACAGCACTTCTAGCTTTTCTATCGGTGCTACGACCACATATTGATGATCAATTCCTTGATGTCCAACAGTAGTCATATCAGCTTCGATATGAACAACCTGTTTTGACATGTAATTTTGAACCAATTGTTTAATGGCTCCTGGCATTGTTGCCGTAAACAATAAAGTTCTTCTAGATTTTGGTATTTCTTTGATAATCGCGTCCAACCCTTCTTTTAAAGCGCTTACCATTTCATCTGCTTCATCTAAGATAAAATAAGAAATGTTTTTAATGTCGATTGCTTTACGTTCTACAAGATCTGCCAAACGCCCTGGAGTTGCCACAACAATATGTGTAGGGCTTTTTAAGCGTTCTATTTGGGGCTTAATCGGAATTCCACCACAAACTGTTGCAATAGAAATTGCTGGTAAATATGTAGAAAAAGACACTAAATTTGTATAAATCTGTTGCCCTAATTCTCTTGTTGGTGCTAAGATTACTGCCTGAATATTGGTTTTATCAACATCTATCAATTGCAATAAAGGCAAACCAAATGCCGCTGTTTTTCCTGTTCCTGTTTTTGCCAAAGCCACTACATCTTCTTGTTGATGTAAAATAACCGGAATTGTTTTTTCTTGAATATCTGTAGGAACAGAAATCTGTAAATCACTTAAACTATGTTGAAGCTCATCAAGAATTCCTAAATCGGAAAAACGTTTTAACATAAAAATAATTTTTGCAAAGATAACAATACAGTTCTCGTCAATTGAACAATTACTTGTATTAATGTACTCTTATTTTATAATTGAAATGCAGCAATAAAAAAAGCCCATCAATTTTGATGGGCTTTTATAAAACTTAAAGTATATGTTTAGATAACTTTTACGTTAACTGCATTTAATCCTTTGTTTCCTTCTTGTAAATCAAACTCAACTTCGTCACCTTCACGAATTTCGTCAATTAATCCTGAAATGTGTACAAAGTGATCTTTGTCTACTCCTTCTTCTGTTATGAATCCAAATCCTTTAGATTCATTGAAAAATTTTACTGTTCCTTTACTCATTGTATTGTAATTAAATTATACTTTTTATTGAATTGCAAAGGTGAGTACATTTTTTAGACAAACAACATATTAATTGACTTATTTTCAATTTATTATATATCTAGCCATTAGTAGTTTACCTCAACACTTGTATCAAGTTATTTAACGTTTGTTATTCTAAATAAAAAATCAAAACCCAAATTAATACTTAGCTAAGTACAATTTGGGTTCTGAACATTTTAATATTAATTAGCAGACTTTAAAAAAGCCTCAATTTTTGTCATATCTTTTTCTGTTAAATTTGCACGTATTTTCATGTGCAAACTTATTGTACCCCAATCAGTGTCATTATAATCAGCTGGCGAAGGTGCCAAATGACATCTATTACAAGTTTCTCCCCATAATTGAGCTCCTGATTTTTCAATTTTAAATTCGTCTTCAAGGCTTGTTACTTTGGTGTACACATCTTTTGAAGAAGAACAACTAACTAATATTCCTCCTGTAACAAATAGCAGCAAACCTGTTATAATTATTTTATGTATTGTTTTCATAATCTTTATATTTAATTTATTTTTTAGAAGCCTATAGCCCAGTGCATAAAGAAACCATCAGTTATACCGCCACCGCCATGACCACCAGCACTATCTGTTGTTTGATATGCAACTTTTACAACTGATCTCCAAGTTAACCAATAATTTATACCATAGGCATA
The DNA here is from genome assembly GCA_963974245.1 of uncultured Flavobacteriaceae bacterium. GTDB lineage: Bacteria > Bacteroidota > Bacteroidia > Flavobacteriales > Flavobacteriaceae > Polaribacter. Next base: position 21,183 of record CAXBBY010000010.1, read on the forward strand.
TTGTACAGATTGCTCTTCCCATTCAGAACCTTCTGGTGTATTCATATTAGAATATCTTCCAACAAATTCTATTTTTTTAAGAAAATCACTAGTTGCCATAGTTGGTCGATAACTTAATTGAGTATAAAAAGAATTACTTACATTATTGAAAGTATATGGTTGTGGAACATTATTTTGATCAAGTTCTGTATAAGTAGCATCGCTAATATCAGAATTATTATACTGCCCTTTAATATCAATAAATCCTTTAACAGCAGGTATTTGCTTTGTGAAAGCAAAATCAATTGCATATAAAAAAGCACCAACATTTTCATATGTAGAACCTGTAGTACCTACACCATTTGTAGAATATGCAGAAACACCTATTTCTGTAGAAGAATCAGCAAAAGGTAATAAGCCTAAACGACCACCAAAAGCTTTACTGGTATTATTATCTGTATAGTTTTGAAATAAAAGCATTCCTGCTTCTTCAGGTTCTATACTACCATCTTTTAATCTTGCTCCGTTGGTTGTATAAACAGAATAATTAAGTGTTGATTTACCTAAATTAAAAGCTCCTCTAAGTTCTAAACCAATACCAGAAGATGGTGCTATCCCATCATGACCAAACCCTAGTGGTTTGGTAGGAAGTTTGTTTATCCATGCTGGGTGTAATCTTTCCATAAATGTCCCAAAAGGTAGTAGAAACTTCCCTGCACGAACCGTCATACTTTTGTTTAAGACATACATTACATTTGCATACTCCAAACCAACTTCTAACTCGTTGCCTCCAAGCACAAACTCAAGTTCAGCTTCAAACATAAGTCTGTCAGAATGCTTAAATAAGAAAATTGGAGCAAAAGCAGAACCAACATACGAAGATTCTTTTTTCCCATTGGTATTCATAGAATCAAACCCTGTATGACCATAACCTCTGACCATAAATTGGGTTTTACTTGGTTTATATTGTTTAGATACAATACTATCAACCTCATAGCGATTGTATGTTTGACCATAAGAAATATTTGCTATACCAATAACAAACATCATTATAAATAGTTTTTTCATCATTTTAAAGTTCTTATATAGTTAATAATTGACCAACGATAATTTTCTTTAAGCGAAGATTTATAGTTTGGCATTGGCCCTAAACCTTCCTGAATTTTCCAAAAGATTGCACCATCAGTTTGAGACTGAACTGCTTCACTAGTTAAATTTGCTGGTTTCGGATTTAATCCAGCTCCAGCTACACCATCACCTTTACCTTTAAAGCCATGGCAAACAGCACATTGCATTTTAAAAAGTTTTTTTCCTATGGATAATGATTTCTCATCTCCTTTTAAAGGATTCACTATTTTGTCTGCACTCTCAGGAGCTACCCATTTCTTTTGTTGAACATCAATGTAATTGACATTTGTAGGTGCAGAAATAAAACTCACTAGTATCGCATAAAAGATACCAGCGAGCGATAAACTGTAAATAATTTTTTTTGTTTTCATTGTATAATCATTTTATGATAAGCAAATATACAGACCGATATTACTATAAAACATGACAACTATCATATTTAGTTAAATATTTTTTTACAAAACAAGTCAACGAAATAGAAAGTCTAAGAAAATTAATTGAATCTATGTTTTATTTTCTTATAAAATTATTATTAATAAGGTGTTTTTAAAAGTAAAAAAGAAATACATTAGAGCAACTATTTTAATTAAAAAATGTCTTTCAATTTTTTTAAATTAATAAATTACCTTTGATTAACTTTTTCTACTAAAAATTAATTTATTTATAACTAATGTCATCTATTAAAAAATTTGGAACCTTCGCAGGCGTATTTACACCATCTTTACTTACCATTTTAGGGGTAATTATGTATATGCGTTTAGGTTGGGTTGTTGGTAATGCAGGTTTAATTGGTGCTATTGGCATCATTTTAATTGCTCATGTAATTTCTATATCAACGGGCTTAAGTATCTCTTCTATAGCAACTGATAAAAAAATTGGTGCTGGCGGAATTTATTATGTACTGTCACGAAGTATGGGAATTCCAATTGGTGGTTCTATAGGAATTGCATTGTATGTTGGAACAGCTTTTTCTATTGCATTATATTTAATTGGTTTTGCTGAAAGTTTTAATAATTATTTTAATTTTGGAAATTCCACTAATTCATACAGAATTACTGGAACCATTGCTTTAGTTATACTTACTGCTTTGGCTATTAAAAGCACATCTGTTGCCTTAAAATTACAGTATATAATTTTAGCAGCAATCATTATATCAATTGTCTCTATTTTTATTGGAACTTCAGAATACGTACCAGAAACTGTAAACATGCTTTCTACTGAAAATTCTGTTTCTTTAGAAGTTGTTTTTGCAATATTTTTCCCTGCTGTTACGGGTTTTACAGCTGGTATTGCTATGAGTGGTGACTTAAAAAATTCTAAGAGATCAATTCCTCGTGGTACTTTATTTGCTATTGGTGTTGGATTAATCGTTTATATTATTCTTGCTATATTTTTAGCGTTTACTGTAAATTCTGAATTACTAAAATCTGATTATAATGTGCTGATGAAAATAGCATTCTTCGCTCCTGCTGTAGTTGCAGGTATTTGGGGAGCTACATTATCATCTGCTCTTGGTGGAATTCTTGGTGGACCAAGAATTTTACAAGCAATGTCTAAAGATAAAGTAACACCAAGAATATTTGCAAAAGGAAGTGGTAAAAACAATGAACCCGTTTATGCGTTATTATTAGTGTTTGTCATTGCTGAACTCGGAATTCTTATTGGAGAATTAGATGTTATAGCTCGAGTGGTTTCTATGTTTTATTTAGCTGCCTACGGATTTATTAATATTACCTTTTTTCTTGAAAGTTGGGCAAATCCAGATTTTCAGCCATCCTTTAAAATTAAAAGATGGATTGGATTTGTTGGTTTTGTAGCCTCTTTTGGAGTAATGTTTAAATTAGATATGTTTGCCATGATCTTTGCTCTTGCTGTAATTGGAGGTTTGTATTTTTTATTACAACGAAAAGAAGTGAAATTTCAATCGAATGATATTTGGAAAAATGTCTGGGAAAATGTAGTAAATAAAGGTTTAAAGAAAATTGATAATAGTAAACTCAAAAACTCAAATTGGAATCCTAATATTATTTTATTTAGTGGGCAAAGTGAACATCAACGATATTTGTTGGAATTGTGTAAAACGGTTTCTGGAAGAACAGGAATCGTTACTAATTTTAAACTTATTGTTGATAAAGAAAATGCAATTCCGTTAAAAAAAATAGATCAAAAACTAACTGATCCTATTTATCAAGAATTAGGTATTTTTGCGAGACAGATAAAAGTAACTAATTTATTTACTGGTATTGCAAATATTGCTACTACTTTTGGTTTTTCTGGGGTTGAACCTAATACTGTTATGATGGGTTGGCCTAAAGATCTTGAAGAATCTACAGATTATGCTCAAATGACAGAGACATTGCTACATTTAGATTACAACTTGCTGTATTTAGATTTTGATTATTCAGCAAAGTTTGGAAATTATAAAAAAGTAGATTTATGGTGGCGAGAAACTGATAGTAAAAATGCCGAAATGATGCTGAACATTGCAAGATTTATTATTTCTTCTCCTTATTGGCATCAAGCCTCTATACGTGTTTTGTTTGTAAACAACAATGATGTTTCTAATCTATTAATCCGTACAAAAATATTAAAGCTAATAGATGATTTGCGTGTTAATGTTGAGATTAAAATAATTGATAATGTTGTAGATCAGATTCCGTTTTATGATTTGATTAAAACTAATTCCAAACAAACCGATTTAACATTAATTGGTGTACCTAATTATAGAATTGAAAAACAAGCTGAATTTGTTTTGAAAACAAGTCATTTATTTGAAAACATAGGGTCTGCCCTTTTAGTAAAAGCAGCGAATAACTTTAATGAATTAGATTTAGATTTTACAAAATATAAATAACTACCAAATCTTTATTCTCTCTTTTTCTGGTTTATAATTTTTGTCACCAGGTTTTACATTAAATGTTTTGTAAAACGGCGTAAAATTCATTAGTGGTCCATTTACACGCCAAATTGGTGGCGAATGTGAATTGGTTTTGATATAATTACGCAAATAAGCATCTCGTGTTTTTACACGCCATATTCTAGCAATTGACATAAAAAAGCGTTCATCTGGAGTAAAACCTTGAGTTTTAGTGGTTCCTTTTCCTTGTTTTGTGAGTTTAAACGCATCATAAGCAATAGAAATTCCGCCGTTATCTGCAGTGTTTTCTCCAACTGTTAATCCTCCTTTTATATGAACACTATCCAAAACAGTAAATGAACTATAACGATCAACCATTTGTTGTGTTTTTGCTTTAAATTTTGTGTAGTCATCTTCTGTCCACCAATTTTTCACATTTCCATTTTTATCGTATTGCGCTCCCTGATCATCAAAAGCATGTGTTAATTCATGTCCAATTACCATTCCTATTCCTCCATAATTTACTGCATCATCAGCAGTTACATCAAAATAAGGAAATTGTAATATCCCAGCAGGAAAAACAATTTCATTTAATGGCGGATTGTAATATGCAGTTACTGTAGAAGGTGTTGTTCCCCAACGATCTCTATTTGGTGCTTTGTTCAATTGGTTTGCTTGATATTGATATTGATTTTTGTTTAATGCAACTACATTTTCAAAATATTTTCCTTTTTGAATGTTTACATCATATTCTCTCCAAACATCTGGATATCCAATTTTTTTGGTAATTGCATATAGTTTTTCTTTTGCTTGTTCTTTTGTAACATCACTCATCCAATCTAATTGATTGATTCTGTTTTCAAATGCTTTTTGCAAATTGTTTACCAAATCTAACACACGTTTTTTAGCTTCTTCATTAAAGTATCTTTTTACATATAATTGTCCAAGAGCAAAACCTAATTTTCTATCTACTTTTTGAACCATCAATTGTGCTCTTGTTTTTTGCGAAGATTGCCCGTATAAAACCTTTGCATATTCAAAATTAGCATCTTCAAAAGGTTTACTTAATATATCTGCATAAGTAGATAAAGTTCCCGCTTTTAAATACGTTTTCCAATCAGAAAGAGGAATTGAAACCAATAATTTATTCAATTCATTATAATAAGCTGGTTGTTTTATATCTACAGCATCAGCTTTTAAGTTTAATTGTTTCAATAACCTTGACCAACCAATATTTGAATGGCTCTTATTGATTTTAGCAACGGCCATTTTATTGTAATTGGCTTTTACATTTCTACGCTCAATTCTTGTTTTATGCGAAGCAGCTATTTTCTTTTCGATAGCATAAACTGTTGCTGCTTTTTCTTTAGGAGTTTTATTTTCTGATAATGCAAATAGTGTTGTTAGATAATTTTTATACGCATTTTGAATAGCAACTGTTACAGAATCTGATTTAAAATAATAATCTCGATCTGGCAATCCCAATCCTGCTTGACCAAAATGTAAGATATTAACACTACTATTTTCATTGTCTGGAGAAACACCCATTCCGATAATAGAATAATTACCTGAAGTAATTTCTTTGGTTACAAATGCCATTAAACCAGAAACATTTTTAATGTTATCAATTTCTTTTAGAATTGGTTTTATGGGTTGATAACCAAGATTATTAATGGTTTTTGTATCCAACCCAGAACTGTAAAAATCACCCACTTTTTGTTCAATACTTCCCTCCTTTTGAATTGTTGTAGAAACATCAGTTAAAATATTTTCTAATAATTTTTTTTGCGGAATATTTAAGAAACTATATGATCCAACACCAACTTGATCTTCTGCAATTACAGCTGTGTCTAGCCATTTTTTATTTACATGTGCAAAGAAGTTGTCTCCTGGCTTGATGGATTCTGTAATTCCTTCAAAATCAATTTTATTATTTACTGATGAATTTTCAGTAGTACAAGAAATTAATACCAGTAAAATGAACGAGAAATAAAGTGCTTTTTTCATGAGTTTGAGTGTAGTTTACACAAATATATGAAAATATAATAGTCACTCAAACAAGAAGTTTTAAAGCATAAAAAAAAGCAACTTTAAAAAAGTTGCTTATCTATTTTTGGTAAGTTTTGTTATTTTTTTAATTTAACTTTTACAGCATTCATTCCTTTTAAACCTCTTTCTAGTTCAAAAATAACTTTGTCGTTTTCAGCAATTTCATCAATTAAACCACTAACGTGTGTAAAATATTTTTCTTGATTATCAGTATCTAAAATAAAACCATATCCTTTAGAAGAATCAAAAAATGAAACTTTACCATTTCTAATAGGATCTTCTGCTTCACCTTCTTCTTTTTTAGGAATTCCTAAAATGATATCTTCTAACTCAACTTCAACCTTTAATGTTGGATCTGGCGGAGTATCTGTTAAATTACCATTATGATCTACATAAGCAAATTCAATTCCTCCAGTTCCATTCTCCTTAGCATCAGCCTTACGAGCTTCCATTTTTTTTCTTTTGTCTTCACGCTTTTTTAAACGTTTTTTCTCTTTTTCACTCTTGTTGTAAGTCTGTTGCGATTTAGCCATTGGTACTGTAAATTATAAAGTATATTCTAATTATTTTTACAAAGATATCTATTTTTCTTTAGTAAAAACCAATTTTTGAGTTGTTAATTTATAATTGTAAGATATTCATTAAAAGAAAACAATACTCTAAATATAATAAGCTTACGTTAAAATTTCAATCTTTTTTTAGTGGGAACATTTTTTCAATTAACTTTACTCAAATTAAATTTTAAAACAACTAAAAATGAATCTTAATCATTCTAAAAAAGCAGCATTACTTTCTATGTTGTTATTATTTGTCTTTGCAATTAGCATATCTGCACAAGACAAATTAAAAAAAATGCCAGGTTATGAACAGTTTAAAAAAATGGCACCAAAATTATATAGCTCAATAAAAAGAGCACCAACATCAGTAACTTGGGCTAAAGATGGTAAAACGTTTACATATGTAGAAAATGGGATGCAACATACTTACAATGTAAAAAAGAAAAAAGTTGTTGCTTCAGAAAAAGCAAAACGTCCACAACGTTTTAGAAGAGGAAATAGACCTGCAAGAGGAAGACAATATGCTTCTGCTCTTTCTCCTGATAAAAAATTAAAAGCGTTTACAAAAAACAGAAATATGTACATCAGCAATCCAGATGGATCAAATGTACAGGCAATTACCACCAAAGGAAATGATGAAAATCAAATTAAATTTGGAATTGCAACTTGGGTTTATGGAGAAGAATTAGGACAAAATACTGCAATGTGGTGGTCTCCAAATTCTAAAAAAGTAGCTTTTTATCGTTTTGAAGAAAAAAATGCAAAGAAATATTATGTATTGTACAATCAAACAAAATTACAAGATTCTTTAGAAATTGAAGCGTATCCTAAAGTTGGTGCAAAAAATTTACCAGTAGATTTATTGGTATATGATTTAGAAACTAAAAAAACAGTTACGCTAGATGTTAGAAAAGGAAAATCTTATAATGATGGTGATTTGGGTACGTATTTATACGGAATAAAATGGTCTCCAGACGGAAAAGAATTGTTATTTCATTCTACCAACCGTAAGCAAGATATTATGGAGTATTCTGCTGGAAATCCAATTACTGGAAAAACCAGAACGATTGTTAGAGAAGAATGGTTACCGAGTTTTACAAAAAACACTCCAGAAGTTTATGAATTAGCAGATGGAAAACATTTTATTTGGGCATCAGAAAGAAATGGATTTAACAACTATTATGTATATAATTTTGACGGAACGTTAGTGAATACATTAACGAATCACAATTTTGAAACTGCTAGATTGGTTAAGGTTGATGAGAAAAAGAAACACGTTTATTATTATGCTCGTAGTGGAGAAAATCATATGAAAATGCAATTGCATCGTGTAAATTTAAATGGAACAAAAGATGTTCGTTTAACTGATCCAAAATTTAATCACAGCGTAATTATTTCCCCAAACAGAAAGTATTTTGTGGATGTTGCTCAAACACACAACGTTCCTCCTTTTGTAAATTTAATGAATGCTAAAGGGAAAAAGATTTCAGAAATTGCTAAAAGTGATATGACTGAATTTAATCAATTAGGTTTTAAAACTGTTGAAGTTTTTACATTTACTTCTGCTGACAGAGTAACAAAATTACATGGAATGATTCATTTTCCTTCTAATTTTGATCCTGCTAAAAAATATCCTGTAATTTTAGATAATTATGGAGGCCCATCAACTAATGCTTTTAGAGAATCTTTTACATACCCAAGTACATTAACAGAATACGGATTTATTGTTTTAAATATTGATGGAAGAAATGTTCGTGGAAGAGGAAAACGTTTATTAGATAAATTATACGGAAACTTAGGAATTGTAGAAATGGATGATTTTGCTGAAGGAGTTAAATCATTATATAATCGTTCTTATATTGATAAAAACAGAGTTGGCGTTTACGGAACTTCTTATGGTGGAACAACAGCAGCAACAAGTTTATTAAGACATCCAGAAGTATATCAAGTTGCAGTAGCAAACTCTGCGGTAACCGATTGGAGAAATTATGACAATATATATACAGAACGTTATATGAACTTAATTACCAATAATAAAAAAGGATATGAAGCTTCTAGCATTATGAGTTATGCAAAAGATTTAAAAGGTGAACTAATGATTTATTTTGGAACAAATGACAACAATGTGCATCCAGCAAATTCTTTACAATTGATACAAGCTTTACAAAAAGTGGGTAAAAGCTTTGAAGTACAAGTTGGGCCTGACAGAGGTCATACCGCTGTGAATAGAGATCGTATGATGGAGTTTTTTATTCAACATTTAGTGTTGAAATAAAATGTATATAGATTATGAAATTAAAAAAGCTCTTGAGAAATCAAGAGCTTTTTTATTAATTAGGAAATAAGGATTTATCTAAACCAGGTAGAATACGCAAGGCATTTTTATAATACACTTTCTTAAGTACATTGTCTGGTAAATCTAACCCATACATAGGCCAAAATGCATGGTATTTTTTATGATATGGAAAGTATTCATCATCACTTTCTAGAACTCTAAAATAAGTAGGAAACTCTTTAGGTTTCCAACTATCTTTTCCGAACAATATTCTGTTTTGATATTTAATAAAGAACTTTTTCGCATTTCTTGGTTGTCTTCCTAATTCAGCAATGATAGCTCCAATTCCAACATTCATATTTGGTAGTTTATCCAGTAATTTCCCCAATCCATCTAAATCATTAGACATCCAAGCCATGTGAGCGCTAATGAAAATAGTTTTTGGATGGTTTTTAAACAGGCTATACTGCTCATTCATAATCTGCTTAAAAGGCGCAGGATTATTTGCATCTCTTTTTCTACGAGGATGTGTTTTTAATTCTAACCATCGTTCGTTATCTTTATCAAACGGATCCCAAAATGATTTTGGGTCTGCTGAATGAATTAAAACTGGAATTCCTAATTCTCCACATTTTTTCCAAATAGGATCTAATCTAATATCATTTACTGCAATTCTATTGCCTTTGTAGTCTAAATTACTCAATCCTAATCCTTTATATACTTTTACACCTCTAGCTCCATTTTTTACATCTTCCTCAAGTTGTTTTACTGTAGTTTCAATCCATCCTGGTTTTCCTACATTTTTATGAAAACGGATATTAGCAAATACTACAAATCTATTTGGATAGTTCTCTTTAATGTTCTTAACTGATTTAATTAAATCAGCTCCACTTCTACCACTTAAGTTTACCATGATTCCCATATTTAATGTATCCATTGCTGCAATAACTGAAGTTAAATCTTGCGTTGGCATTCTATATTGATGCCCATGAACATCTATAAAAGGAAATTTTGCTTTTTTTATTATTTTTCCTGGTACAATTAGAGTTGATGTTGGGTTGTATTCTTCAAAAGACATTTTTTGTGCAGTTAACGAAATTGTTAACAACAATGAAAGTAGTGTTAGCTTTATCTTCATATTGTGTTATAATTTTAGGTGGCTAAAGTTACACTTTAGTCCTATTAATTCTGATTTGAAATAAAAATTTAACGAAACATTATATAAATATAAAGCTCCTAATTTCTTAGAAGCTTTTTAAATTAAGTTAGTTTTTCATCAACTCATATCCTTGTTCTATTCCTTTTTCTAATGCCGGAACACCACGTTCCATCCAAACAGGTTTTGGTGCATCTTTTAAATAATAATCAAAAAACTGCGCCATTCTTATATTAAAATCTTTTCTGTTTTGCATTTTTAATGGCCAATGAGGCTCTCCGTTATAATTTAGAAACCAAGATGTTTTTCCTAATCTTCTTAATGCTGTAAAAAATTCTATTCCTTGATACCAAGGTACATGTCCATCTGCATCATTGTGCATAATTAATATTGGTGTATTAATTTTATCAATATTAAAAATTGGAGAATTTTCTATATAACGCATCGGATATTGCCAAGGCGTTCCTCCTATTCTACTTTGTGTATGCTCATATTGAAATTGTCTGCTTAAACCTGTCCACCATCTAATTCCGCCATAAGCACTAATCATATTTACAACTGGAGCACCAGATTCAATTGCAGCAAAAATATCAGTTTTTGTTGCTAAATGCGCTACTTGATATCCGCCCCAACTATGACCTTGTGCACCAATTTTATTTTTATTAATAAAACCTTTGTCAATTAAAGAAGTAATCCCTGGAATTACTGCATTATAAGCAGATTCTCCTGGATAACCATCTCTATACACAATATCTGGATTAAAAATAACATAACCTCTACTTGTGTAAAAACTGTAATTAATACTTGATCTTCCTGGTGATGGCGCTCTATGATTATGCAATCCATCAGAACTTCTTTCATAGAAATTTACCAGCATAGGGTACTTTTTAGTTGGATCAAAGTTTTCTGGTTTTACTAACAATCCTTTTAAAGCTTTCCCTTCTAAGGATGTAAACTCGTGCAATTCAATAGTTCCCCAATTGTATTCTTTTTGTTGTGGATTTGCATTACTAATAACAGTTTGCTTTTTAAAACTCAAATCTGATATTCTTAAATTTGGAAAATCAATAAAAGATTGTCGTGTAAATAAAACATTTTTACTGTCTGTTGCTTTTACAGGATTAGAATATCTAAAAGGACCATCTACCAATTTTTTTCCTCTGTTTCTTTTCGGATTAAACTCATAATATCCACTATTTTTAGTTGTTTCGTTAAACGTGGTTAATAACCACGTTTTAGATTCGTCTATAAAACGCTCTTCTCTATCTAATCTTGCATAACGATAAACAGTTTTAGTCTCTCTACCTTTTGTTAAACGAGTGTTTTGACCAGTGTTTGGGTTGAATTTAAAGATGTCATATCGATCATAAATTAACATAGAGCTATCATCTTTTGTCCAACCAACCAATCCGTATGATCTTGGGTAATTTGGTGTATCATTTAATTCGTTGTAAAACACTTTTCCTTTGGTTAAATCTAACTTCTTATTGTTTGCAATATCAAAAGCAAACCAAGTGCTATCAACAGGGTTATATCCGTAGGCAAATTTTCCTTGCGGACTTAAACGAACTCCGCCAGCAACTTCAGTTAAAATGGTATTCATTTTACCTGAAGATGAATTTACAATCGCATAATCACTTGCTCTCATTCCTGTCCATTGACTTTCTAGCATGTATGGCGTCGGATTTGAAACCAATACGTTTTCAGAATTTCCTTCGTTTCCAATCGTTGCATTCGGATATTCTGTAGTTGCTAATTGCACCACTTTATTGGTGTTTAAATGCAGTGCTGCTGTGTACGATTTCTTTCTATCGTTATTTACTTGCAATTCTTGAACGGTATATAATCTAGGAGAATCGTACGCCCAAACTTCTACATTAACAATTTCATTTTTCAAAAGTGTTGTATCTTTTACAATCGGCTGAGTTGCCAATCCAAAATACATTTTAGAATTGTCTTTAGAAAAGTTAATTCTACCATTAGGTGAAATTCTATACCCTTTTGAAGTTGATTTTTGATCAACGATCTCAGTTGCCTTTCCAATACCACTCCAAACATATAGTTGATAAGGCCTAACCAACGTTTTTGTAGTATCAGCATCAACAACAAATGCTAATTTATTACCAGCATCATTCAAAGCTAATTGATTATATTTTGATTTATTAGCTGCTGTAAATACTTCAGTTTTTTGATTGTTGTTCAAATTCAATACATAAACTCCACCATTTTCTGTAGCTAACTCTCCAGTCGATATATATGCTAAGCTTTTTCCTTCTTTAGCAAAAGAATACGAAGTAACATATTTTATAGTGTCTTCTTTTTTTGTTGCTAAATTTCTGAGAATTAAATGATATCCATTTCTAGCACTTACTTTTTTTGCTTTCTTTTTTTTCGTATTTTTATCAGCTTTCTTATCCGTTTTTTTAGCTTTCTCTTTTGAAGCTGGTTTTTTAATATCGTGTAATAAATATGCTACATATCCAGACCACTTTTGTGGAACTTTATACGATTTTACATTCGCAATTTTTGTTAATTGCTTTTTAGTAAGGTTGTAAATTGCCAAAGTATCTTTTGGCATTTTGTCTTTCTTTACTTTTCTTCTTTGTATTTCTGTGATGCTATCTTTCCAAGTGGTTATGGTAAAAACTGCATTTTTAGAATCGTACGTAAATTCTCCTGCTTTAACTCTATCATAGTTAAAAATTGCTCTAGCTTTTTCGTCTTTTATTTTTAAAAATCGATCTTTTTCTCCTCTTTCTAAAGAATACATTATAAACTTTCCGTTGTTAGAAATAGATTGACTTCTAATGGTGTTCCAAATATCAAAATCTGGATGATCTAAAACTTTTTTTTGAGCACTTACAGAAATTGTAAGTAAAAAAAGAATGCTGTAAAGTGTGGTTTTCATTTGGTTTATATTTAATTTATAGTTGCTGTTTTTTATCTTTTTTAAAGCCATAAAATAACTGTCCAAAAAAACCTTTTGGAAAATTTTCTTCATCCGGAAATCCTAATTCTATAGTTCCACTATCTTCAGGTACATAATTGGTTTTAAATAAATAATCCCAAATACTTAAACTAATTCCGAAGTTGATTCCGTTGGGTTTATTTTCTGGCAATACTTTACTATGATGATATAAATGCATTACAGGACTGTTTAAAATATATTTTAAAAATCCCCATGTAATTTTAATATTCGAATGGTTAAAATGACCAATAGAAATAGCAAAGAAATGTACAATAAATGCTTGTTCTGGTTCAAACCCACCAAGTAACATTACTCCGATTGTTTTTAATGGTTTGTATAAAATGTTTTCCATCCAATGATACCGTAAATGTGCTGCAAAACCCATTTCTTTTACAGAATGATGCACTTTGTGAAACCTCCATAAAAACTCAAACTTATGCAATAAAACATGAGTAAACCATTGCACAAAATCTAAAATGATAAAGAAAATAAGTAATTCTGCCCAAGTAGGAAAATTATTTAAATTTAGTGCCGTTAAACTTTTTAGGGTAAGATCAAAATTTTCAAAAATGAGTCCAAAAACGGTGTAAAATCCACTTATTATAATAGAAAAAATAAAGAAGTTAAAAAACATGTAAAAAGCATCTAACCAAAAATCTCTTCTTATAATTGATTGATTTTTACGCCAAGGAAATGCAATTTCTAGTGCCCAAACAATAAGAGAAATTAAAGTTAATCCCCAAAAATAATTGTTATACCAAGGAACTTCAAATACAATAGATTTCCAGGTCCAATCTAAAGAACCAAAAAAAGCATCTTTAAAAGCAGTAAAGTATTTTTCCATCAAAAAGAAATAAAATTGACTTTAAAGATATTAAACTCTATTTAATTTTCTTACGATTCTTTGGTATTCTTACTAGAATTGATAAAATAAACACCCAGTAGTAAGATTATTGCTGCAATTATTGATTGAAAAGATATCTTTTCATCTAACACATACCAACCTAAAAGTAAAGCGATTAAAGGATTTACATAAGAAGAAGTTGCTACTTTTTCTGGAGATACTTTTTTTAATAAAAAATTAAATGAAGTAAATGCTATAATACTCCCAAAGATTACGAGTAACACCATTGAATAAGTTGTGGCGTTATTCCATAATAAAGGTGAAATCCACTCTTCTCCAACGAATAAACTAAAAACGGATAATAAAATTCCGGCAGAAAACATTTGATACCCAGAATTTACAAAATAGTTTGGATGCAAATCGGCTTTAGAAACAAAAATACTTGCAGAAGCCCAACTAATAATACAAGTAGCAATCATAAAAACGCCTAACAAACTATTTTCTCCGTTTGTAATATTTTGTTGACTTACCAATAAATAGATTCCAATAATACCTAAGAAAACACCTAGTAAAGATATTTTATGAATTTTTTGTCCATACAGAATTCTCATTAAAATAATTACAACCAAAGGTAATGATGATGCTTCTAAAGCAGCAAAACTACTATCAACATATTTTAGAGCCCACACAAAAACACCGTTTCCGTAAACTAAAAATAAAAATCCGGCAAGAAGATTATTTAAGAATTGTTTTTTTGTGATTTTTAATGGAAGTTTTAAAATTTTAGCAATCAGTAAGATTAAGAATCCAGCAAAAGTGAATCGTGTTGCTGATAAAAATAAAGGTGGAATTTCTTGAACTGCAATTTTATTTAGTAAATAAGTGGATCCCCAAATAACATAGATAGCAAAAAAAGCTAAAACTATAAGTATAGTTTCTTTAGATAATTTCATGCAAGAATTTCTTTATTCTTTTATTATTTCAAAAATTTATTCAGCTGGTCTCCCATGAATTTCTTCAAACATTTCATCAAAATTAGCTCTTAAAAACAATCTCAGTTTTACTCTGTAATCATTTTTTAACCAATCCATAAAATTATTTGTGCTTTTGCTAATGCATTTGGTATAACGTTGCAATCTAAAATCGATATCATCGCCTAACTTTTTAGCTAAATCTAAAGCATCATAAATATCTTCGCTATTTTCTATGCATATTTTTGCATGATGTAATAATGATTTTTCTAATACCACTTTTGTTGATTCTCTGTTTTTTAAAGAATCTAAATAGGTTTGTTTTACATCAAAAGTAATGTCTTTAGAATTTGCAAATTCAGCTCTTAAAGCTTCAGGCATATCATAGGCAAACGTTTCTTCTAACTCTTCATCATTCAATAATTTCTCTAAATAGAAGTTAGGCGATCTAAAGATTTGTTGCCAATCTAAGTCTGCTCCCCAAGGACCAAATCTGTGAAAATTATTTCCTAAATCTATAATGTTAAAATGCGATTTATTTTTTAAAATTCTTGATCCTCTACCAATCATTTGATAGTATAATGTTAAGGATTTTGTTGCTCTGTTTAAAATAATTGATTCAACTGTTGGTTCATCAAAACCAGTGGTTAAGATACTTACAGAAGTTAAAATTGCATTGGGTGTTTTCTTAAACCATCTTAATATAAACGCTCTTTCTTTTTTTGTTGCGGTATTGTCTAAATGTGCAATTGGATAACCTGCTGCCTTAAATGTTTCGTAAACGTGAATAGATGTGTTTATCCCGTTATTAAATATCAATGTTTTTTTACCTTTAGATCTTTCTTCGTATGATTGCAATAATTTACCAAGCATTAAGGTATTTGAATATAAATCTTCAGAAGATTTTACCGTATAATCTCCATTAGAACCAACAACTAAAGAAGTTAAACCAACATTATAAGAAAAAGTTTTTGCTTGTGCTAAAAACTCGTTTTCTATTAAAGATTCTATCGTTTCACCAACAATTAACTCATTGTAATTGTCTTTCATTGGTAATTTAATATTCGAGCTTAAAGGTGTTGCGGTAACTCCTAATATAAAAGATTTATCAAAAAAGTGAAACAACTTTGTAAAAGAGTTGTAATGTGCTTCATCTATAATTACCAAACCTATATCAGAAATATCAAGTTTGTCATCATTTAAACGATTGTTTAGCGTTTCTACCATGGCAACAAAACAAGAATAATTAGATTGATCGTCTAATTTTGCGGTGCTATCAATTACTTTATTATCTACACCAAACTCTGTTAACATAGAAGACGTTTGCTTACACAGCTCTATTCTATGTGTCATAACCAACACTTTCTTTTGATGATGTTTTAAATATTGTCGCACCATTTCAGAAAAAATCACCGTTTTTCCACCACCGGTTGGTAATTGATATAATAAATGATAATCGTCTGGAGCGCTTTCAAAAAGTTTAAAAATTTTATTAATAGCTCCTTTTTGATAACTATATAAATCTTTACCTGTTTTACGTTCTTCTAATTCTGAAGTTGCTAGAGTTTTTGACATGTGCATTGTTATAGTTAAAGCTGCAAAAGTACGTCGTTTTTAAGGTTTTTAACGAATAAAAAATCAAAAAAACGCTCGTGTCACTTTTAAATTATATTCTATAATTTTATAATTATTAGGATATTAACTATATTGTAATTCTATTAACCTTAAAAAATTATTTTATGTCAGATTCAACAAACAAGCCAAATACCGGATTTTGGGTTATTGCAGTAGTTGCATTAATTTGGAATTTAATGGGTGTAATGGCTTATTTAACTAGAGCTTTTATTACAGAAGAAATGATTGCTGCTTTACCACCAGAAGCACAAGCAGAATTTTTAGTAGATTATCCTGCTTGGTATACCGGAGCATTTGCTTTAGCTGTGTTTGGTGGTGCTTTTGGTGCTTTATTTCTTTTATTTAAGAAAAAAATTGCTGTTTCTTTATTTTTAATTTCAGCAATTGGAGCAATTGCACAACATCTTTATTTATTTATGAATGTTGAAATGAAAGATTTAGTTATGCCAATTATGATTATTATAGTTTGTCTATTTTTAGTGTGGTACTCTAAAGATGCTGCAAAAAAAGGTTGGATTTCTTAAACCAACTTTTTAAACTTTTATAAAAATCGCTTAGTCTTTAAGCGATTTTTTTTATTCAAAAAATAAAGCTAAAAATTCAGCAACACAAGCAGGTTTCTCTACGCCTTCAATTTCTACAGTACAAGAAAAAGTGACTTTAACTCCATGTTTATGATCTTCAATACCTGTCACTGTACTTTTTAAACGTAATTTACTATTTACAAGAACAGGGTTCATAAAACGGACTTTATTCAATCCGTAATTTAAACCCAATTTAATACTTTCTATAGTAATTAAATCTCCTAAAAACTTAGATAATAATGCAACAGACATAAAGCCATGTGCAATGGTGCTTTTAAATGGAGATTCTTTTTTAGCTCGCTCAACATCAACATGTACCCATTGCCTATCTAGAGTAGCATTTGCAAAATCGTTGATCATTTCTTGCGACACAGAAATCCAATCACTTTCAGGTAATTCTCTACCAATCATTTTCTTAAATTCGGATAGGTTTTTAAATGTCAAAGTTTTCATTCTAAAATAATTTATATTGATTTTGTGAAGATAAAATTAATCTACAAATAAATAATTTTAAAATAAATGATTAGTTTAGTCAAAAAATTAAAATCATGAAACAACTAACTATTTTTTTCTTATTTATTAGCTTAACATTAAGTGGTCAAAACAATCCAAAATGGATGCGTTATTCTAGCATTTCACCAGATGGATCTCAAATTGCATTCACATATAAAGGAGACCTCTACAAGGTTAATGCTTCTGGAGGTGATGCAGTGCAATTAACTTTTCATAAAGCACATGATTATATGGCTGTTTGGAGTAAAGATGGTTCTAAAATAGCTTTTGCCTCTAATCGTTACGGAAACTTTGATGTATTTGTGATGTCAGCAAACGGCGGTTCTGCCACACGTCTTACGTTTCATTCTGCAAATGAATCTCCTTTCTCTTTTTCTTCAAATAATAAAGAAATTGTTTTTGGTGCACAACGTCAAGATGATGTAAAACACAGACAATATCCAACAGGTTCTCAACCAGAATTATATAGCGTTCCGGTTAAAGGCGGAAAAGTAACTCAATTACTTACAGTTCCTGCAGAATATGTTCAGTATTCAAAAAATGGTAGAACAATGGTTTATCACGATAAAAAAGGCGGCGAAAATGAATTTAGAAAGCATCATACATCTTCTATAACTAGAGATCTTTGGATGTATAACACCAAAACAAAAACACATAAAATGATAACTTCTTTTAACGGAGAAGACAGACAACCTGTTTTTAGTTCTGATGAAAAAAGTATTTATTATTTAAGTGAAAAAAGTGGCACTTTTAATGTGCATAAGCTTTCATTAGACAATCCAAGTCAGAATGAACAAATCACTCATTTTAAATTACATCCAATACGTTTTTTAAGTATTGGAAACGGTGTTATTTCTTTTGGTTTTGATGGTGAATTATACACTATGAGAGAAGGCAAAAAGCCGACCAAAGTAAATGTGAAAATTACTACTCAAAACATAGATAATAGTGATAAATTTATTTCTATCAATGGCGGAATTAATGAAATGGCGATTTCTCCAAATGGTAAAGAAATTGCTTTTATTGCTAGAGGCGAAGTTTTTGTAACTTCAGTAGATAAATCTTTTACAAAAAGATTGACAAACACTCCAGAAAATGAGCGATTTGTAACTTGGGGACCAGAAGGAAAATCGGTTGTTTACAGTAGCGAACGAAATGGAAAATGGAGTATTTATAAAACAGAAAAATTACGAAAAGAAGAACCCTTTTTCTATGCTTCCACACTTCTAAAAGAATCTGTAGTAATAGAAAATAAATTTGACAATTACTTAGCGCAATATTCGCCCGATGGAAAAAAACTTGCATTTATAGAAGGACGAAAAACATTGAAAATAAAAGACTTAAAATCAAAAAAAGAAACCATACTACTAACACCAAAAGATTTATTTCATATGAGTGATGGTGATCAGAATTTTACTTGGAGTCCAGATAGTAAATGGTTGTTGGTTGATTGGGATAAAACGTTGAGTAACGGTGAGGTGTTGTTAATGGCTGCTGATGGTTCTAAACGTGTTAACTTAAACGAAAGTGGTTATTATGATTACAGTCCGAAATGGGTAAATGGCGGAAAACAAATGATTTGGTTTAGCAATAGAAACGGATTAAAATCGTATGCTACAAGTGGGCAATCTCAAAGTGATGTGTATAGCATGTTTTTTACACAAGGTGCTTGGGATGAATTCAATTTAAATGATGATGAACACAAATTAATGCTTGCTTTAAAAGAAGAAGTAAAAAAGGCAAAAGAGAAAGCAGATAAAGACAAAAAAGACGGCAAAAAATCCAAAGACAAAAAGAAATCAGATAAAAAGAAAGAAACTACTCCACTTACTTTTGATTGGGATTTTATGAAAGACCGAACAAAAAGATTAACCATTCATTCTTCTAATTTAGGTGATGCTGTTTTATCAAAAAAAGGAGATGTCTTATTTTATCTATCAAAATTTGAAGGAAAAGCAAATCTTTGGAGCACAAACCTTAGAACAAGAGCAACCAAGATGGTGCTAAAATTAAATATTAATGGCGGAAGTTTGCAATGGGATAAAGACATGAAAAATCTTTACTTATTAAGTAGTGGAAAAATTTCAAAAATAGATCCTAAAGCTGGAAAACAAACACCTGTAAAAATTAATGGCGAAATGAAATTTGATGAAGCGGCAGAAAGAGTTGCTATGTTTAATCATGTTTGGATTCGTACCAATGCCATTTTTTATGAACCAAGTTTTCATGGAATCAACTGGAAACAAATGAAAAAAGAATATCAAAAATATTTGCCTTCTATAGGAAATGGATTCGAATTTTCTGAAATGTTGTCAGAAATGCTGGGAGAATTAAATGTTTCTCATGCTGGGTCAGGTTATAGAGGAGCTTCCATCTCTAATGCCGATGCTACGGCTTCATTAGGAATTTTTATGAACTACAATTATAATGGAAATGGAATTTTAATTGATGAAATTATAAAGGGTGGACCATTAGATAAATCAAAGTTTAAAGTTAAAGCAGGAATGGTGATTGAAAAAATCAATGGAGAAACTATTGATAAAGATCAAGATGTTGCAAAATATTTAAACAGAATGGCTGGTACATTTATGTTGTTAGAAGTGTTAGATCCAAATACTAAAAAAGCGCAAACAATTACTGTAAAACCTATTTCTTTAGGCGCAGAAAACGGATTATTATATAAACGTTGGGTAAAAATCAACGAGAAAGAAGTTGATAAAGCAAGTAATGGACAATTAGGATATGTACATATTCCTGGAATGGGTGATGGTCCTTATAGAAGTATTTATCAAGATATGATGGGGAAATTTTCTGACCGCAAAGGAGTTGTTGTTGATACTCGCTTTAATGGTGGTGGAGATTTAGTGGCAGATTTAGCTATGTTCTTTTCAGGCACTCCATTTATAACCTATGCAACCGCAGAAAAAGTTGTTGGTGGAGAACCTACTTCTCGTTGGACAAAACCAACGTTATCTATTTTTAACGAAAGTATGTATTCTGATGGGCATTGTTATGCTTCTGGTTATACCGATTTAAAAATTGGAAAAACAGTTGGAATGCCGGTTCCAGGAACTTGTAGTTTTGCAGGTTGGGAAGGATTGCCAAATGGAGCGTATTGGGGAGTTGTTCCTGTAAGTGCAAAAAACAAAGCAGGAGAATGGATGGAAAACAATCAAACAAGTCCTCT
This sequence comes from uncultured Flavobacteriaceae bacterium, assembly GCA_963974245.1. GTDB lineage: Bacteria > Bacteroidota > Bacteroidia > Flavobacteriales > Flavobacteriaceae > Polaribacter. The sequence continues at coordinate 41,886 of CAXBBY010000010.1, forward strand.
AATTCAAGTAAAAAATATGCCAGGAGTTATTGATAACGGTAGAGATCAACAATTAGAGCGCTCTATTAGAGAATTACTAAAAGATGTGAAATAAAAGGCTGTCAATTCTAGTGAATTGTACAAACGAAGTAAGTGAAATTTATATAGAGAATAAGCATTTTATAAATAATGAGTTCTCGATACAATTTTTTATCAAAAATCACTCGAACAGACATTTTATTTATAAAACAAAAAAAGCGAAGCATTAGCTTCGCTTTTTTTATGATGTTTTTCCAAATAAATCATCCTTGATTTTCGGCAATTGCAGATGAAATTTTACAGCTAATAAACGAATGAGAATTACGGTTAATATGGTTGCAAAAAACTGAATGTTTTCTGGCGCTTCAAAATGGTTGGTTACTAAAAATACGGTTCCACCAGCCAAACAAGCAGAAGCATATATTTCTTTTTTAAAGATCAACGGAACTTCGTTTGTTAGGACATCTCTAATAACTCCACCAATTACAGCAGAAACCATTCCCATAACCACAGCAATAAAAGGATGTAAATCAAAAGACAATCCTTTTTGAACGCCCAACATTGTAAAAACACCAATTCCGATGGTATCAAACAAAAACATCGTTTTGCTCAAATGTGCAATTTTACTTTTAAATAAAAAGGTAAAAACGACTGCCGCCATAATTGTCCAGATATAATTTAAATCGCCAATCCAGTTAATTGGATGCGCATTGATTAATACATCACGTGTCATTCCGCCACCAACAGCAGTTACAAATGCAATGATAATAACGCCAAATAAATCGAATTTTTTATCAGAAGCAACCAAAGCTCCAGAAATTGCAAAGGCAAAAGTACCGATGATATCTAAAACGTAAATCAAGTCCATTTTAAAAAGAAATCTCTGTGAATTTGATTCCTAAATCTTTCTGAATTTTATGAATTTCTTCCAATTCATAAGGTAAAATAAAGGCCAAAGAAAATCCTGTTTTACCAGCTCTAGCAGTTCTTCCACTCCTGTGTGTATAATATTCTAATTGATCTGGCAATTGATGATGCAATACAAAAGCCAAGTTGTTTACATCGATTCCACGTGCAGAAACATCCGTAGAAATTAAACACTGAATGCTTCCGTTTTTAAACGCACGCATTGCTTTGTCTCTTTCTTTTTGTTGCATGTTTCCTTCAAGCGCTTCAACTGCAAAACCTTCTTCTTTTAATTGAACAGTTAAATTTTGTGTTCCTGCTTTTGTTCTACAGAAAATAATTCCTCTATCGTTGGGTCTCTTCTCTAGAAAAGCAACAATCAATTCGGTTTTCTCTTTAATCGTCGTTTTTATATATTGATGTGTGATGTTTTCGTTGACCAAACTTTCTGGGTTTACGGCAACGCGAATCGCATCAGGACTCATATATTTTTTGATGATTTTTTGAATATCATCAGGCATCGTTGCAGAAAACAACCACACATTTCCTGTGCCACTTGTATATTTTAAGATTCTATTTAAATCTTGTTTAAAACCCATGCTAAGCATTTCATCGGCTTCGTCTAAAACAACATTTTTCACGTTTTTAAGATTTACATCTCCACGCTCAATCAAGTCGATTAATCTTCCTGGAGTGGCAACAATAACATGTGTTGTTCTTTTAAGGTTGTTGATTTGTCTGTCAATTTTTTCTCCACCATACACGGCTTCAACAAAAATCTTGTCATCAACATATTTTGTGTATTTAAAAAGGTGTTTTTTAATTTGCTGTACCAATTCTCTTGTTGGCGATAAGATCAATGCTTGAACTGTATCATTATCAGCATCAATTTTATGTAAAATCGGCAATCCAAAGGCTGCCGTTTTTCCTGTTCCGGTTTGTGCCAATCCAACAAAATCTACATCAGAATTTAATAAAACTGGAATGGTTTTTTCTTGAATATCTGTAGGAACAGTTATCTTTAATTCTTTTAATGATTCGATAAAATCTTTACGAACTCCTAAATCTTTAAATGTTGGCATAACTTGCTGTTTTGAAAGTGCAAATGTACGTATATTTCTATGTTTGTAAGATTTTTAAAACACTTTCTGTAATTCTTGCTGGCCTTAGTGTTTCTGTATGTAACATGCACCAAATGGTTTGTGCTTTTACCAATAAAATATCTCCTTTTAAAATTTCTACATGACGCACAGAAGTAACTCCTTTGGTTTTGCCAATCCACGTTTTAAAAGTGATATCATCACCCAACAACGCTTGTCCTTTATAATCAATTTCGTGTCTGGTAACCACCCAAACAAAATTGAGATCTGGATTATTTTTTGTTAAATCGTTCCAATGTTTGGTAGAAATATCTTGAATCCATTGTACATACACTACATTGTTAACGTGGTTTAATGTATCAATTTCTTCTTTGGTAACCGTATGATAATAGGTAAATATATTTGATGACTGCGACATTGTTTTTCGTTTAAAAACAAAGGTACAAGAAACATTTTTTATAAAAACAATAAGAAGGTATCTTAAAAGTCATAATCGATCACAAACTCAAAAACCTTTAACATTTCTTTCTGAAAAAATTAACAATAAAGACTGCATCTTTGAACAACCAAAAAAATATATGGATAAAACAACAAACGAATTAGGTACAGAAAAAATAAGCAAACTTCTAATAAAACAAGCTGTACCAGCATCTATTGGAATTTTAGTGATGTCTTTGAACATGATTGTTGACACTATTTTTGTTGGTAGATGGATTGGTATTATGGCAATTGCTGCAATTACTGTTGTTTTGCCAATAGCATTCTTTATTTCTTCAATTGGTATGGGAATTGGAATTGGTGGGGCTTCAATTATCTCTAGAGCATTTGGTGCAGAAAAATACGACACTGCTTTTAAAACTTTTGGAAATCAAATTACATTAACAGTTGGTTTGTCTGTTCTATTTGTAATTATTGGAACTTATTTTAGTCTTCCAATTTTACAATTATTTGGCGCCAACGGCGAAATTGTTGTTCCAGCAACAGAATATTTTAAAGTCGTTATTTATGGAGTTCCTTTTTTAGCTTTTGCAATGATGGGAAATCCAGTTATTAGAGCTGTTGGACAACCAAAATTTGCTATGTATGCAATGATAATCCCAGCAATTACAAACATTCTTTTAGACATTCTTTTTATAAAAGTGTTTGATTGGGGAATGTTTGGTGCCGGATTGGCGACAGCGATTTCTTATACTTTTTCTGGATTGTATGTTTTGGGTTTCTTTTTATCCTCTAAAAGCGGTTTGCATATTTCTGCAAAAAACTTTCTTCTAGATTTAAAAATTGTAAAAGAAATTATCTTTTTAGGAGGTGTTACTATTGTTAGACAAGGGGCCATTAGCTTATTGATAATTATCTTAAACTTTACCTTATTTAAATATGGAGGAGAAATTTCTATTGCTATTTACGGAATTATAAATCGAGTAATGATGTTTGCCTTATTTCCGGTATTGGGTGTTACGCAAGGTTTTCTACCAATTGCTGGATTTAATTATGGTGCTAAAGATAGTAAACGTGTTAAAGAAACTATTAATACAGCTATTGTATATGGAACTGGAGTTGCATTACTAATTTTTATCGGAATAGTAGTTTTTCCTGATGCTGTGGTTGGAATTTTCACAAAAGACACTGAATTACTTTCAAAAACACCAAATGCTTTATTGATTACTTTTTTAGCAACACCAGTAATTACCACTCAATTGATTGGTTCTGCATATTTTCAAGCAGTAGGAAAAGCATTGCCAGCATTGATTCTTACTTTATTAAAACAAGGTATTTTCTTAATTCCGTTGGTATATATATTACCTAAGTTTTATGGAGTTACTGGTGTTTGGATGGCTTTCCCGATTGCAGATGTATTAGCAACTACAATTACATTTGTGTATTTAAAACGTGAATTGACTAAAAACTTATTGTAAGATTTACTTCTTTTTAAATTTCTTATCAATAATTTTTCGTTTCCAATCTTCTCCAAAAAAATCAAAAACGTTTATGGGATATACTCCAATTACAATACCCCAAGTAAGTAGAATCCATAAAAAAACAATCCAAAAAGAAGAATCATTCAATGCGATAATAAATGGTACGGCTAAACTTAACAGCGCCACAGAAAAAAGTTTATAAAAACCTTTTACTTTTTCAACGTAAGATTCCTCTTCTATAATTTGATCTCTTTCATCATTCTTATCAGAATCTGTAATTGTAGTTTCAAAAACTGCTACCAAAGATTTTAAGGATTCAAATACAGCATTTTCTCCGTTTTCTATGCGTTGAATAGTTCGTGTACTTAATCCGCTCATTTCTGCCAATTGTTCTTGAGACCAATGACGTTCTAGTCGCATTTTTTTAATTTCTCTGAGGTTTATCACTTCCTGATTCATTATGGTGTATTATCTTTAATGCTATTTGACAAAGATACATATTAACCATTCTTTTTGATGGAAATCAACAAGACAGAGATATGACAGTTCTATGACAGAGTTCTTTTGGCTATTAAGAAATTATCAGTTTTAACAGTTTAATTCTACTGCTTTGTTTTATTTGCTAACTTCGTAGGATAATAATTGTTCAACCAACGACAAATGAAATTCTTAAAAAATAAAAAATTCTTACTCATCACATCACTTCTACTTATTATAATAGTATTACTATATATAGAAATGGCTGTTGGTATTTTTGGTTCTCCATTGGCTGGAAATTAATTATTATTGTTGGTAAGAAGAAAAAGATTAACTTTAAAACCACAATGTAATATTATATAAACACGTTAGTAATCATCATAAAAATGATAGTGAAACATGTTAGAAACCTTTTAGTAACATTGCATATATAACCATATAAATTAGTATTTATGAAACAAAAAATTTTATTTTCCCTTATCGCTTTAATCAGTTTAGTTGTTCTGAGTTCTCATAGTTTATTTATAAAACTTAAAAGTTTTTATCTGAAACCAGATACTGAAGCATTAATTTATTTGTATAATGGCACTTTCGATGAAAGTCATTCAACATTAGCACGAAACAGAATGATTGATGTTTCTTTGGTTAATCCTGGCGATAAAATTATTCATCCAGATGCTAGTGCTTGGTATGAAAAGGATAAACAAACTATTTTAAGTATTAAAACTGGCAAGGAAGGCACAGGAATTTTTGGTGTATCTACTTTGCCAAGAATCAATGAATACACACCAGAAGTTTTTGTAGAAAACATGAAACATGAAGGACTTTTAGAAGTGCTAGCAGCAAGAAAAAAAGCAGGTGAAGATTCAAAAAACGTTACCAAAAAATACTCCAACCACGTTAAGGCTATTTATCAAGTTGGAAATAAACTTTCTGAAGATTATAAAACAGTACTTGGATATCCAATTGAGTTGGTACCAATGACCAATCCTTATTTTCTTAATGTTGGAGATCAATTATCGATGAAACTTTTGATCAACGGGAAACCGATGCCCAACATCATGGTTTACGCTAGTTATAATGATAAGCATGGATATGCAAAAGATGGTTCTCCTCTAGATGCTTTTAAAGTTAGAACAAATAGTAATGGTGTCGTAAATATAAAAATTACCGATGCTGGTCACTGGTATTTTCGCACAGTTTATTTGATAAAAAACTCAAAGAATGATTCAGACTATGTATCTAACACAGCATCTTTAACTTTTGAAATAAGGTAATAATTTACGTAGATTAAACAGTTTTTTTAGCAGCAAAATGATAAAAGAATCACATTAAAAAAGAGAATCTCCGTTTAAATTCGTTTTTATATTTTATCACTCAACAAACCATGCCACAAGCAAAATATTTCAAATAATGATCAAACTAAAAACCAGTATTGCTTTCTTCCTTTTCTTAGGGATTTCTATCAGCAGTTATACACAAATTACTAATGCAGAAAAAGCGTTATCAGAAATTAGAAATGAAGGTTTTAACAATTCTAAAGTCATGAAAAGCTTAAGTGAGTTTACCGATATTTACGGGCAACGCCTTACAGGATCAAGAAATTACTACAAAGCTGCCAAATGGATTTCTAACGAAATGAAAGAAATTGGCTTGCAAAATGTACGTTTCGAAAATTATTGTTTAGAATGTCGTGGTTGGGATGTAAAAACCTTTAATGTAGAAATGATAGCGCCAAACTATATGAAAATTTCTGCCTATCCGTTAACGATGTCAAAAAGTACCAACGGCAACGTTTCTGGCGAAATCATTAGCATTGAAAGTTTTGCTGATATGAACAAAGTACGCAGCCAATTTTCTGGAAAACTAAAAGGAAAAATAGTGCTGTTAGGAAAAGAGCCAAAAAGAAAATCGCTTACAGATAAGATAGAAGATAGATATTCTGAGAAGCAACTAAAACAAATGGACAAAAAAGTAGCTGCTAAAGTAAAAGTGACTCCGTTACCAGATCTTTTTGAAGGTTGGAAAACCTCCGACAAAAGTGATGAAGCTTTCTTAAAATTTTTAGATGCAGAAGGCGCTTTGGCGCTGTTAACAACACGTGCTATGTATTTAGGTGTTTTGCATCCTGGCGGAACGTATTATTTTAGAAATAGCGATATCAAAACGCTGCCTTATTTTACAATTATGCCAGAACATTTTGGCAGATTGTACAGAATGCTCAAATTAAATTCAACACCAACCATTCGGTTGAATTTAGAAACTGAGTTTTACGAAGAACCACAAAACAACGTAAATATTATTGGAGAAATACCAGGAAACGATTCGAAATTAAAACATGAAAGCATCCTCTTAGGAGCACATTTTGATTCTTGGCATTCTGCAACGGGCGCAACCGATAACGGAGTTAATTGTGTTGTGTTGGTAGAAGCGATGCGTATTTTGAAGAAGATTGGATATCAACCAAAAAGAACTGTTAAAATCGGACTTTGGGGCGGCGAAGAACAAGCCTTTTTAGGTTCTGCTGCGTTTGCAAAAAAACACTTTGGCGCTTTAGACGAAAAACCAAATGCCAATTCTAAAAAAGTATCTGCTTATTTGAATTTAGACAATGGCGGTGGAGCAATTAGAGGAATCTTTTTGCAGAACAATGAATTTGCGAGACCTATTTTCAAAAAGGTTTTTGCACCGATTGCCAACCTTACATCTGGAGCAATCACTATAGAAAACACCCTTTCTACAGATCACGAAACCTTTGATTATTATAACATTCCGTCTTTTCAATTTATACAGGATGAATTAGCGTATGGCACAGTAACGCATCACACAAATCTCGACTTTTTAGAATATGTACATGAAGAAGATATTATGAAAAATGCAGTTATTTTAGCATGGACTATTTATTCGTTAGACAATCTGAAAGAGAAAGTTCCTAGAAAGGAAAAATAATAGCATCCCTAAATGTCAGTTCGAGTTATTTTCTGTCAATTCGAGCCTTGCCTGCGGCAGGCAGGTGCAGTCGAGAATAAAGAAAGTTGTATCGAGAACAGGTTTTGAAAACGAAAATTTTGTTCTCGATACATCACGCCCAAAAGCGTGACACTCGAACTGACAATTTTCTACAGATTTAACAACTTAGGTTAAATCAACGATTCTCCGTTTAAATTGATGCTAAAGAGACTTCTATATAGAGAGTAACTTACTCTTACTTATTTACTTCTATTTTATAAATATAATCTCTATTACACATAATTAACAAACCTTTTTCACAAGAGATTTACTCCTGTTCTTCATATAATATATTAACTGCTGCGGAAAACGACAATCAGCATTGCGTTTATCTACAACGCTATGTGTTTTTATTTCGATAATTTAGCCTCTAAACTAGATTAAAAAGATAAAAATTATTTTAAACGAAAGTTGAGAAAAATGCTAAAGAAAAATGAATATTAATTAGATATTGAAATATTATGAAAGAGTTACAAAAATGGAAATTACTAACATTAATCTCTGTCGGATTATTAATTTACTCTTGTCAAAACGAGGAAGATTATTCGTCAGAAAAACAAGAAACAGCTATTGACAACTCAAACTTGGTTTATTTTAAAGGAATACCAGTAAAACATCGTTTTAATGCAAAAATAATTGATTTAGAAAAAGAAGAATCAGATAAATTTAATTTTATCTTAAAACAAAAACGGATTAAAAAAGGTATTAATTTCGCCCTTAAAGGAGTTGAAACATTAGATATTGAAAAATTTTCAGAAGCAGTGGATGAAAGTTTTAAATATTTTCCTTTTCAGGAAGAAGGTTTTGATTTGGATATGGTAAAAAAAGATTTTCCAACCTTAACAGAAGAACAAATTGCCTATAATTTAGAAGAAATAGACTCATATTACTCCAGGAATCTAAATGAAATGGTAGCAAGTAAATACCTAGAGGAATATGATGATTTTGAGGTAGAAATTGATTATTATAATACTAATACTCCTACAATGCCAGATATTACAGACCTTAAACAAGATGGAGAAACTACAAGAGCTTGTACTTTAAGAGAATTAAGCATAGATTGGTGGGATGTAAGAAGATATGTTGCTTATTATAAAGCTGGTGCATATGCAAAATTGAACGCTGCTTTATCATATTACTCAATAGGACAAACAAATACAAAAAGAGATTCTTTTAGACATACATTATGGAATGGTTTATTAGCAAACCATTATTATACAATGTCAAGTAAAAAACCAAGATTAGATTTTGCTAAAAATGTAGCAGATATGAATGAAAAATGTGGTGGAAATAACCAAGATAGTGCTGTAATGGATTATCATAACAATGCTATAGGAAGAAAAATATGGGATGACGACACAACTTATCAATCTTTTTTGGGTGTAACCTATAATATAAGAAACCCTAGTAACTCAAGATTAATATCTCTGGTTAAAGAAAAAATGAATAATATTTTATATATTAATAAAAATGAGAGTTATAATGATGATAACGACCCAGATGGTTCAAAAAGAGCTAAAGAATTAGAGCGTGTTTATTGGTTAATAAAAAATGCAGATAAAAATAGATTAGTATATTTCTCAGTTAATAATGATGATTATGGATATTAAAAAAGCATTAATTTTAGGATTTGTATTAATAATATCTGCCTGTAATACTTCTAACATAGAAGATGACGCAATTTATGGACTAGATTTTACAATAATTAATGCTACTGATAATGAATATACAGGATATGTTCTATATTTTGGAAGTATGCAACAAAATATATTTGTAGCAACAGACTCTATTAAAAACTCAGTTAAAATATACAAAAGAAATGAAGGACCTAGAATTGGAGAGTCTGTAGAATTTGGAAAATACTCTATTTTAGGCATTGAAGAAGGAATTTTCAATGGTTTAAAATCTCTTAACCACCAAAGAAGATGGGATGGTAGCTCAAGTAACAGAGACGCTCCATATGCAAAAGTAAAACTGTCTGATGGCAGTTTTGCTTTAGGAATTAAAACTACAGGTCTTAATGGATACTATATTAAACTTCTGATAGAAGGAAGTGGAATGGAGATAATAAGTGGAGCTAACTAAAATTAGCCTTTAGATTATTTAATAATAAAAACGTCACAGATAGCACATTTGCCAACCACGTATACAAAAAATAAAAGCATATTTATTCTACTACTTTTCATATACAACAACGCTAAATCAACGATTCTCCGTTTAGATTGGTGGTTAACACATCAGAAAACAAATTAAAAAATGGTCGCATTGCTTTGAAACTGTTATCTACTTCTTCTAAGAAATTGGGTGCTAAAACTTCTTTATCTGTAAAGTTTTGAATAGCGATAAATCCTTTTTTACGCAATAAGTCAACATCTGGATGCTCTTTATCAAATCCTCTTGGTGCAGACTTTAATTCTTCACCTTCAAAAGTTTTTCCAAAATGTTTTATGTAATTGGTATCGTTTAAAATAGCTCTAAAATCAGTTGCATCGAGTTCAATTTCTTTTCTAATTCTTAATAAATCTTCTTTTTCTGGTTGCCAAAATCCGCCACCAATTAAGGTTTCTCCTGGTTTTATTTGTAAAAAATAACCACCACGTAATTGCTTTCCTAATCTAGAAAATGAAACTGCTAAACGTGGATTATAAGGTGTTTTATCTTTAGAAAAACGCACATCTCTGTAAATTCTATAAATTTTCATTTTTTCTATTTCATCGTGCTTCTCAAGGTTTACTTGCATTTCTGAGAATAACTTTTTTACATCATTCTGAATTTCGGTAAATCTTGGTTTGTGTTCGGTAAACCATTCTCTGTTGTTGTTTTCTTTTAAATCTGATAAAAATTGAAAGGCTGATTTGTCGAATTGCATAAAGTGTTTTTTAGAAAGGTTCAATTTACAAAAAGATATTGAAAATAGTATTGTATTTTCGATGTTGAATGAAATTATCATCAAAACAAATACAGCAACAATACACCGGTTTTCTACAAACACCTTGTTTATGGAAAAAAGATGCAGTAGTTGGTTTGCAACAGTTTAAAATTGAGCAAAAAGCAATTGCTTTTGATTTAGAAATTGATACAAAACTCCGTTTAGGAAAATATATAGAACGCTTTGTCTCTTTTCAATTACAACAAGAAAAATCGATACAAATCTTGGCAGAGAACGTTCAAATTCAGCGAGAAAAAATCACATTAGGCGAGCTGGATTGTTTGCTTTTAAAAGACGATAAACCGATTCATTTAGAAATTATTTACAAGTTTTATGTGTACGATCCTTCGGTGGGAAGTTCTGAAATAGCACATTGTATTGGTCCGAACAGAAAAGATTCTTTGCTCCAAAAAGTAACAAAGCTTAAAGACAAACAATTGCCACTGCTCTACTCTAACGAATGCGAATCGTATTTGAAAAAACTTGGATTAGAATCATTAGAAATTGAACAACAAGTGTATTTTAAAGCACAATTGTTTGTTCCGTTTACACAACAAAACATTCAGTTAAAAACGTTGAACCAAGATTGTATTGTTGGGTTTTACATCAACCAAAAAGAATTAGCAACTTTTAATGATTGTAAGTTTTACATTCCGACGAAAAAGAATTGGCTACTCAAACCACACACGCAAGTTGATTGGCAAAACTATTCTTCTTTCGAAAAAGAAGTTTCTAAAATTCTCAACAAAGAAAGCTCCCCGCTTTGCTGGATGAAACATCCAAACGGAGAAATTTCTAAGTTTTTTCTTATTTGGTGGCTGGCACAACCAGTTTAAGTATTGATTTATTTTTGTCAATATACTTTCTATGGATTTCTGCCCTAGCAGGAATGAAATTCTGCTTTTAACTTAATTATCAATTAAGATTATCCGCATAAAACAATGAAATATTTTGAACTTGCTTTTTTATGAATCTAACTCTATAAATTATTATATTTGAAAAAATCATTATCAACATTATGGAAAACGAAACTTTTGACAAAGGAAGAGTAATTAGCTTTAGCGATGCAGTATTCTCAATAGCTATGACATTATTAGTGTTAGAAGTTGTAATACCAAGTTATAATGAAATAAGAACTAATAATACTTTGTTAATTCTACAAAATAGAATTCCGAGTTTTATTGGATTAATTGTTAGTTTTATGGTTACCGCTTTGTATTGGGTAGCACATCTGAGAATTATGAAGTACGTTTCTACAATAAATAGCAAATTACTTTGGTATAATATATTTTTGTTATTTTTTATTGTACTTCTTCCCTTTTCTACAGCATTTTACGTAAAGGGCTTCGATTATGTTGGTCCATTTGCCTTTTATTGTTTTAACCTCGCAGCTATTGGATTTTTCAATTACTTGATGAATGTGTATGTTACTAAAAAAGAAAATGGACAAACAGGCATAACAGCTGTTTTAGAAAACTATTTAAAAGCAAGAGCTTTCAATGCCTTTATCATTTGGGCTTTGGCAGGAATTTTAGCTTTTGTATTTCCATTTATTGCTAGGTTCTTATTTATCTTTTTGTTTATTTTTGAATTGATAATCACAAAATACTACAAGAAAAAACTAAAAAAGGAAGCCGAAATTGAATAAGAAGTATCCGTTTGATCCATCAGTAAAACACCATTTAATAATTGCTTTTAGTTTGGCAATATGGATTTTTGTCTTTCTTTTTTTCACAGAACCTTTAGATGTAAATCAATTTAGCAACTCAGAAAAACTACTCTACTTGCCTTTATATGGTTTGTTAGGTGCTTTTTGTTATTCATTCTTTTTACCCATTCAGTATTTTTTATTCAAAAAAAGTAATCAGAAATGGTTTTTAAAAACAGAATTGCTGTTTTTAATCATTTTTATTGTAATCGGAATTATCGCTGCAAGATTATTCTATTTATATGTTATTGTTTTAGATGAGCCAAATCCGTATCCATTAGGATATCATTTACAATCAGTAATTTTTCCTGCGTTTGCAACTATTTTGCCAATTATAATTTTAGGTCGTTTTGCATTTGGAAAATATCATACTAAGAAACTAGAAAAACAGAAAATAGAAATTAAAGGCGAAGGAAACTATGAAGGTTTACGTCTGTTTTTAAACGATGTGGTTTGCATTCAATCTTCAGATAATTATGTGGAGGTTTTTTATATTTCTGGAAATGAAATTAAGAAAAGTTTAATTCGAAATAAATTGTCTGTTATTGCTGATGAATTTCCTGAATTTTTGAGAACACATCGTTCATTTTTAATCAATCCATTACACTTTTTACAATGGAAAACAGAAAACAGTAAACTTTTTATCTTGTTATCTCACCACATAGAAGTGCCAGTTTCTAGAACGTATCAAAACCATGTGAAAGCAGTTCTGAATTCTACCACAGAATAGTGTTATTTCGCCACAAACACTTTTATATTTTAAGTATATTGTTGATTCTTCTCTAGTTTTGTTTCAGAAATTTTCATCTCATTAAACACAAACTCATGAAAAATGTAACAACACTATTTCTTCTTTTAGTATTATTCGCAAATGTAACTTTTGCGCAAACTGACACTTGCAATTGTAAAACAGATTTAGATTTTGTAGTTCAAAAAATAAAGAAAATGCCTTCCTTTAAAAAGCAAATTAAAGGAAAAAAGTTATCTGAGTTTAATAATTCCTTTCAGTCTTTATCAAAACAAATGACACAACCAATCGCAATTGAAGCTTGCTATAAACTATTATTAGAGCAAATGTTATTGGTCAACGATGGACACTCAAGTTTATCAATAAATACAAATTTTTTTTCAGAAGATATTTTAAAAGATGATGAAAAAGTATCAAATTTCAAAAACTCTGTAATCTATAAAAATCATCCAAAAACAAAGCGATCTATTTCTAAATTAAGAGAAGAATTAGCTACCAAGTTACCAAACGATTTAGAAGGGATTTATATCTATGGAAAACATCAAATAATTGGAGTTTATTATGCTAAAAACAACAAAGATTTAATTGGTGTTGTTTTAGAAAACAGTTTAAAAAATTGGGAAATTGGTGAAATTAGTTTTTTTGCAACGAAAATAAATGATACTAAATACAATGTATATCAATATCGACTAAACACCAAAACACCAAGACTTATAAAAAGTTTAAGTTTTGAAAATGGAAGATTATTAAGTTACAAAAAAGAAGGAAATGAATTTAATTTTGAGTTACCTGAAAAAAAGCAACCTGAATTAGAGTTTAAACAACTAAATGAGAATACTCAATATTTATATTTTGGAAACTTTAGCAATAGCAAAAAGAAAAATCATCTTGAATTTTTTAAAAACACTAAAGATAAATTGACTGCAAAAAACATTATCGTTGATTTGAGAAGCAATACTGGAGGAAATAAAAAGTATTCAGACAATTTTTTAAAACTCTTAAAAAACAAAAATGTGTATATACTTACCAATAGTTTTACAGTAAGTAATGGTGAACAGTTTACAGTAAAACTTAAGAAACTTAAAAAAGCAACACATTTAGGGCAAACCACATTTGGGATTATTTCTTATGGTCTAAATTACGGAAGAAGTTATAAATCTCCTTCTGGATATTTTACAATAACACCAACAGATATGAATTTTCATCAATATTATCAATATGAAAGCAAAGGTGTTTTTCCAGATATTAAGTTAGATTTTAACAGAGATTGGGTTGACCAAACATTAAAAATCATTGCTTCTAAAAATTAGTTTTTTAAAAGTTAATGTGATTTTTTTCTCTACTACAAGATTAAACTTTCTGTGTTTCATCAGGGTAAAGCTAATTTGTTTTTTTGGCTAAAACGATTAAGATTATAAAGAGATTTCTGGTAATTTGTTTTTAAAACTTGGCGCATTATCTCTATAAGAAACTACTTTCTTTTTAGAAACAGTTACCAATAAATCTTCGTTTAAGGTAAATAAAGTGCCGACTCTAAAAGAGTCCAATAGTAGTATTTCCAATTCAGAAATTGCCTCGTTTAAAGAAAATTGTTTGTATTGGTTTTCGGTTGCATAGCGATATTTAAACTGAAATATTTCTTTATTATCAACCACAAACAAACGCATATATACATTTTGTAAACCTAAACTTTTTCTAACAGGCTTACTCAACGTTAGCTTTACAAATTCGTCCTTTATAACGTTTTGTTGTAATGTTTCAAAAAAATGGTTAAATTCAGTCATGCTGCAAAGATAAAATGTTTATTTAAAAATCAAGCGTGTAAAAACAGCTTTATGATCAGAGGGCCAATCTAATTCTGAAGCTAAAAAAATATCATTTTCTGTTCCCTTTATAGATAATTTATTTTTCACATAGTAACCTCTAGGTCCTATAATTGCAGATTTTAACACAGAAATACCTTTCCCTTTATAATAAATAAAATCAATGCGATCTCTTTCATCTGCTTTTGGTGCCCAACTTGTACTTTTATTTTTGCTATATGAAGAAGGCCAAGTAAATCCTGGATTTTTAACTGTATTTGGATAGATTTCTCTATAAGAATCTATAAACCCATTTTCTTTTAAAACAATACTATTTTGCCAATTTATGACTAACTTATTATGATTAAACAAGTTTTTAGTATTCTTTTGCCAATCTAAATGAGAAGGTTCGTTAAAATCACCTAAAAGTACAATCGGAGTTGCATTATTTTGAATAGACTTTAAAAAATTATTTATTTGTTCATCTCTTTGAGAAGATAAATTATAAGATAAAATACTATCAATTGATTTTATGGGCTTTAATTTACTATTACTATCAATTATTTCTCCCCAGTTTGGTGTTCCTCCAAAATATCCTCTAGGTAAATAACATGCGTATTTTGTATAATCGAGATGCGCAACAGCAACTGTAATTATTTTTCCTTTTATATCAACTGTAAATTTTCCTATTCTACCATTTCCTGTTAAAACTGAATCGATAATTGGATACTTACTCAATAATGATATATCACCACCTACATATCCTCGATAATAGTTTTTATTACTTTCTTTTAAAGCTTGTTGAATTTTAGTTGTCCAATCTCCAACATAATTTCTAACTTCAGTAAAACCAATAATATCTGGGTTTACCGTTTCAATAATCTTTTTTATTTGATTAAAACCATTATCAACCTTCGTCCCTTCATGGTAAATATTGAAAGCTACAAAATCCACTTCATTTTCTTTAGAACAGCTAGAAAATAAGATGAATAAGCCTACAAAGAATAATTTTGTTTTTATTGAGATCATTCAGTAAAAATACTTTTTTAAATAAAAAAAGAGCTACATTTTGTAGCTCTTTTAAAAATAGTTTATTCTTTATTATGCTTTAAATACAATTTTACGCATACGTAAACTTAAAGGAGTTACCTCTAAGTACTCATCTTCTTTGATGTACTCCATATTTTCTTCCAAAGAGAAATCAACTTTCGGTGCAATTTTCATCGCTTCATCTGTACCCGATTTACGCATGTTTGTCAATTGTTTTCCTTTAATCAAGTTTACAGCCATATCTTCTGACTTCGAATTTTCTCCAATTACCTGACCAATATAAATCTCTTGATTGATATCAATAAAGAAACGCCCTCTATCTTGTAAACGATTTAATGCGTATGCAGTTGCTTTACCAGCTGCAGAAGAAACGATTGCTCCTTTAATATCTTCGGTAAAATCACCTTTATAAGGTCCGTATTCACTAAATCTATGGTTGATAATTGCTGTACCTGCTGTTGCAGTTAAAATTCTATTACGCAATCCAATCAATCCTCTTGAAGGAATTGTAAATTCTAAATGTTGTAAATCTCCTTTAGGCTCCATGATCATTAAATCACCTTTACGTAAAGAAACTAAGTTTACCGCTTTAGAAGCAGATTCTTCTGGTACATCTATAGACAATGTTTCCATTGGCTCGTGTTTCTTACCATCAATCATTTTAATAATTACTTGTGGTCTTCCCACTTGTAATTCATATCCTTCTCTACGCATGGTTTCAATCAAAACAGATAAGTGTAAAACTCCACGTCCGTAAACATTGAATTTATCTTCACTATCTGTTGTTTCAACTTTTAATGCTAAGTTTTTCTCTAATTCTTTAAACAGTCTATCACGAATGTGACGAGAAGTAACATATTTTCCTTCTTTACCAAAGAAAGGAGAATTGTTAATGGTAAACAACATACTCATGGTAGGTTGATCAATTTCTGTTCTTGGCAATGCTTCTGGATTTTCTAAATCAGCAATCGTGTCACCAATTTCGAATCCTTCAATACCTGTAATTGCACAAATATCTCCACAAGGCACTTTATCTACTTGAATTTTACCCATTCCTTCGAATACGTGCAATTCTTTAATTCTTACTTTTTTAGTAGAGCCGTCAGCTTTACATAACATGTAATCTTTACCAGCTTCTAAATCTCCACGGAAAATACGTCCGATAGCAATTCTTCCTGTAAATGAAGAAAAGTCTAATGAAGTAATTTGCATTTGTGGTGTTCCTTCGTTGTACTTCGTTTCTGGAATAGATTCCAATACAGCATCTAATAAAGGAATAATGTTATCCGTTTCGTTTTTCCAATCAGTACTCATCCAATTGTTCTTTGCAGAACCATAAATAGTTGCAAAATCTAATTGCTCTTCTGTAGCTTCTAAAGCAAACATTAAATCAAAAACTTTTTCATGAACTAAATCAGGTGTACAGTTTTCTTTATCTACTTTATTTACAACTACAATTGGTGTTAATCCTAAATCCAAGGCTTTACCTAATACAAAACGAGTTTGTGGCATTGGTCCTTCAAATGCATCAACCAATAATAAAACACCATCAGCCATTTTTAATACACGTTCTACTTCACCACCAAAATCGGCGTGACCAGGTGTATCAATTACATTAATTTTTGTTCCCTTATAATTTATTGATACGTTTTTAGAAAGAATAGTAATTCCTCTTTCGCGCTCTAAATCGTTATTATCTAACAATAAATCTTTACGTTCTTTACGATCGTCTAAGATTTTTGCTTGATCGATAATCTTATCAACTAACGTTGTTTTTCCGTGATCTACGTGGGCTATAATAGCGATATTTCTAATTGATTGCATACTTGCTTATTTTGAAGCTGCAAAAGTAGTGTTTTAAATTGGAATTTAAGAAGTTAAAAGTTGAATAGTTTTTTCTCTTTATTTAAGGTCGATATCTATAGAATCCTCTCTAAATGAGCTGGGTAGAATATCTGGAATCAATTTTATTAAAAGAGGCAACAACAATGCTCCGCCAGGAAGCATAAAAACAGCTAAAGCAGGAACGCTTTTGCAAATATCTATCAACTGTTCTTTAACTTTCTTTTTTTCCTCAGAAGTAAGTTTTTTGTGAGTAGATTTTGTTAATAATGTAAGTAATTCTTTGCTTTCTCTTATTTCTTTAGCAAGTCGTTTCTTATTTTTGTAAATACTTTCTTTTATTTCTTGAATTGTTGTACTCACTATAGTTTACGTCGTTTTTTTTCTGCTTTAATTAAATTCAGTTCTCTGCTTGTTTGTCCGGCAACAGACGTGTTTTCTTCTGCTCTTCTAATTAAATATGGCATCACATCCCTAACAGGCCCAAATGGCAAATATTTAGCTACATTATAACCTTCTTTTGCTAAATTAAAACTGATATGATCGCTCATTCCATATAACTGACCAAACCACATCCGAGCATCATTCGGAGAAATAGAATGTTTTTTTGCCAATTCCATTAGCAAAAATGAACTTTCTTCATTATGTGTTCCAGCAAACAATGCCATCTTTGGATGTTCCATCATATAGGCAATTGCTGCGTTATAATTTTCATCTGTTGCTTGTTTGTCTGCACAAATTGGAGATGTATATCCTTTTTCTTTTGCTCTCTCTCTTTCTTTTTCCATATAAGCACCACGGACAACTTTCATACCAATATGATATCCTTTTTGATGTGCTCTTTTATACAAACCTTTTAAATAATCCATTCGATCATGTCGATACATTTGCAACGTGCTAAAAACAATTGCTTTTTTTGTGTTATAGATTTCCATTAATTCTTCAATTAAATCATCCGCAGCTGTTTGCATCCAACTTTCTTCTGCATCAATTAACAACGGAACATCTTTTTCTGCAGCAACTTTACAAACTGCATAATAACGTTCTACAACACGTAACCACTCCGATTTTTCATCAACAGTTAACGTTTCTCCTTCTGTAATTTTTTGATACAATGCAAAACGCCCAAAACCGGTTGGTTTAAAAACGGCAAACGGAATCGATTCTTTTTCTTCGCAAAAATCAAGAATACGAAGTATTTTATGCAACGTTTTATCAAATTCTTCTTCACTTTCTTTCCCTTCAACAGAATAATCTAACACCGAATTTACTTTCTTAGTAAACATATTGTCAATGTTTGGCAAGCAATCTTCTTCGGTTACTCCACCACAAAAATGATCAAAAACTGTAGAACGAATTAACCCTTCTACAGGTAAATGTGCTTTTAATGCAAAGTTGGTAACCGCAGTTCCTATACGAACCATCGGCTGGTTCTGTATCATTCTAAATAAAAAATAAGCGCGTTCTAATTGAGAATCAGATTTTAAAGAAAATGCTACTTCTGTGTTTTCAAAAAGTTTCATAAATAAACAGTTGTCATATATTCTAACAAAGATAGTTTTAATGTGTAACTATTTCAATTTTTTCTGCTTAATTTGCGGCTATAATTTGCAAGAAATGAAATCTATTAAAGCAGCAACCTATTTTGTTCATTTTGAAGAAAATGGATACAACGCATTAAATATATTAATCACTTCTAAATCGTATTCTTCTATATTTATTTTGGTAGATGAAAATACACACGAATCTTGTTATGGGAAATTTATTCCGAATTTAGTTGCTAATTGTCCGATTGAATTGATAGAAATTGAATCTGGTGAAATAAATAAAAACTTAGAAACTTGTGTTGGTGTTTGGAATGTGTTAACCGAATTAAATGCTGATAGAAAAAGCTTGTTAATTACACTTGGTGGTGGCGTTATTACAGATTTAGGCGGTTTTGTTGCTGCAACTTTTAAACGCGGAATCGATTTTGTAAATATTCCAACAACATTATTAAGTATGGTTGATGCTTCTGTTGGTGGAAAAACTGGTGTTGATTTAGGCGTGTTAAAAAATCAAGTTGGTTTGTTTGCAAACCCAGAAATGGTAATTGTAGATACAAACTATTTAGAAACGGTTACTCCAAGAGAAATTAGATCTGGAACTGCAGAAATTATAAAATACGGATTAACGTACGATGCAAGTTTGTACGAAAAAATTAAAGACTCAAAAAACTTAGATATTACGGAGTTAATTCACCGTTCTATAGAAATTAAAAACGAAGTTGTTCTACAAGATCCAAAAGAAAAAAATCTTCGAAAAATCTTAAATTTTGGTCATACTATTGGTCATGCAATAGAATCTTATTTTCTAGAATCTGAAGCGAAGGAAAACTTAACTCACGGTGAAGCCATTGCCATCGGAATGGTTTGTGAGTGTTATGTGTCTTCAGAAATTCTTGATTTCCCTAAAAACGAATTAAAAAAGATAAAACAACTCGTACTAAGCCTTTACGGAAAAATCGAAATTTCAGAAGAAGATTTTAGCGGTATTTTAGACTACTTAAAACACGATAAAAAGAATGTTGGCGGACAAGTTAATTTTGTGTTGCTAATTGATTTAGAACACACAAAACTAGATTGTAGAGTTTCTACAGAATTAATTATTAAAAGTTTAAAGTACTATAATTCTTAAATAGGTCTCTCCACTTTGGTCGAGATTGTAAAGGTTACCTAATTCGAGGACAAAATTAAGAATATTTAATTTTGTTTTTATGAGAAATAACACAGAAGATTTAACGTTAGTTCGAAATTATATTCTATATATTTAATAAACTTCTTTATTATAAATTTTATCACAATACAAAGACAACTCTTAGTTCACATTCACTTTTAAAGACTCATAAATATCTTCATAAACAGGTAAAATATTTTTAATAGAAAACTGCTTGGTATGTTCTTTTGCATTTTGTTTAAATTGCAACAACGTTGCATCGTCTTTTACAATTTTTAATGCATTATTCGCCATATCTTCTACATCTTCAACATCACTTAAATAACCTGTAACTCCATGAACATTTACTTCTGGTAAACCTCCAGAATTTGATGAAATCACAGCCGTTTCAGCCGCCATTGCTTCTAATGCTGCCAGCCCAAAACTTTCTGTTTTAGAAGGCAACAAAAACACATCAGTATAACATAAAATTTCTGTTACTTCAGAACTGTTTCCTAAGAACAGAACATCTTTTTTAATTCCAAGTTTTTTTACTAATAACTCAGCATTTCTTCTTTCTGGACCATCACCAACCATTAATAATTTACATGGAATTGCTCTGTGTACAATTTCAAAAGTTTTTATTACATCTTCAATTCTTTTTACCGGTCTAAAATTACTGATGTGTGTAAAAATACGTTCGTTGGGTTGTGCCAATGCAATTCGCTGACATTCTTGTTCATGCGCTTTTTCATATTTATCCGTATCAATAAAGTTATGAATTACTTGTATGTCTTTTTTAATATTGAATAAACGTAAAGTATCTTCTTTTAAACTTTTAGAAACCGTAGTAACCACATCAGAATTATTGATGCTAAATTCTACTGCTGTTTTGTAGTTTGGATGACTTCCAACCAACGTAATATCTGTTCCGTGTAACGTTGTAACTACTTTAATCTCAATTCCTTTTTCTTTTAACATTTGCTTTGCCATATAAGCTGCATACGCATGTGGAATCGCATAATGTACGTGCAAAATTTCTAGCTTATATTTCTCTACAACTTCTACCATTTTTGATGACAACGCCAACTCATAAGGTTGGTATTGAAACAACGGATATTCTTCCATCATTACTTCATGAAAATGTAGATTATGGGAAATAAAATCCAATCGAACTGGTTGATTATACGTAATAAAATGGATTTCGTGTCCTTTATCTGCCAAAGCCATTCCTAATTCTGTTGCCACTACTCCACTTCCTCCATAAGTTGGATAACAAACAATACCTATTTTCATATGTAATATTAAATGATTGAAAATTCAAAAATTGAATTATTGAAATAATTTATTAGTTGTAAATATAAAGCTAATCTTACAGTTGAAATCAAAATAAAATCATAAAAAAAGAGCTTCTTCAAACAAAGAAAAAGCTCTTAATATATATTTTACACTTAACAAACTTTCCTCTTTATGGAAATGTCTGAAAGACAAAGGGGATTTTTAGTAATCTCCTAATGTTTCTGGGTTTTGAGCCAACGCATTTTCTAATTGCTCATCATTTGGTGCTTTACCATGCCACGCATGTGTTCCCATCATAAAATCAACTCCATTCCCCATTTCTGTATGCAATAAAATACACACTGGTTTTCCTTTTCCTGTTCTAGATTTTGCGTCAGCAATTCCTTCTAAAACAGAAGCAATGTCATTTCCTTTTTCTACCTCTAAAACATCCCAACCAAAAGCTTCAAATTTTGCTCTGATACTTCCCATTGGCAATACATCATCTGTTGATCCATCAATTTGTTTTCCGTTTAAATCTACTGTAGAAATAAGATTGTCAATTTTCTTACCTGCTGCATACATAGCAGACTCCCAAATTTGACCTTCCTGTAATTCTCCATCACCATGTAACGTATATACTAAATGCGAATCGTTGTTTAATTTCTTCGCTTCTGCAGCTCCAATTGCAACACTCATTCCTTGTCCTAAAGAACCAGAAGCAATTCTAATGCCTTCTAAACCTTCATGTGTTGTTGGATGTCCTTGCAAACGCGAATTTAATTTTCTAAATGTTGCTAATTCTTCTACTTTAAAAAATCCTGTATGCGCCAAAACGCTATAAAAAACTGGAGAAATATGACCATTTGATAAAAAGAATACATCTTCGTTAATTCCGTCCATTTTAAAATCGGTAGAATAGTCCATTACTTCTTGATAAAGACACGTAATAAATTCTGCACATCCTAAAGAACCTCCTGGATGACCTGAATTTACTGCATGAACCATGCGTAAAATATCTCTTCTAACTTGTTGGGTAAAAATTTCTAAGCGTTCTACTGTTGTTGACATGTGTGTTTTATTTGTTCCTGACAAAAGTACTTTTTTAAATGCGATTTGACAACGGCATTTTTACCTTTTTATTGACATAAAGTAGAAGTTATTAAGAAATAGTAAATGAATTGTTCTCTATACAATTATTTATTAATTTCGACTACGCTCAATCAACAAATAATCACTCGAACTGACAGATAAAAAAGTAACTGCGTTGCTACGTTTTTTGTTTCTTCTTTTTTGCTGCAGGAAATAATACATTGTTTAATATCAATCTGTAACCTGGAGAATTTGGATGTAAATCCAATTCGGTTTTTGGATCTCCTACTCTGTGTTGATAATCTTCAGGATCGTGACCGCCATAAAAGGTAAACATTCCTTTTCCTTTAGTTCCATGAATATAACGCGCTTCTCTATTTACTTTACTTTCTCCCATTACCAAAACGGTTGGCTTTACGGTATTTCGATCAAAAGATGTTGTTTGTCCCATAAAACCTTTTACCAATTGCGTGTGATTTTGCGTTAACATTGTCGGAATTGGATCCCACTTTGCAGAATATTCTTGTAGATAAAAATAATCAGAAGTTTTCGGAATTCTACGTTTGCGTGTCATATCTATTGATGAAAACTCGTAGGTTGTTGGATTTCGAACTAGGATGTAATTTTCAAACGCAAAGGTTTTTGAAAAATCTATTTTAGTTTGATAATTTGGTTCTGACGAATCTCCATCAAACATGGTTTCTGCAATATCTACACCTTCGGCAGATAAGGCAATGTCAAAACTATCGGTTGCAGAACACATGGCAAACATAAATCCGCCACCAATTACATAATCTCTAATCTTTTTAGAAACCGCTAATTTTTCTTGAGATACTTTATCGTACCCTAATTTCTTTGCCAATGCTTCTGCTTGTTGTTTTCTTTCAATATACCAAGGTTCTGCTCTAAAACTTCCATAAAAACGTCCGTATTGTCCAGTGAAATCTTCGTGATGCAAATGCAACCATTCGTATAACAATAACTTATCATTTAAAACTTCTTCGTCGTAAATAACGTCAAACGGAATCTCTGCATATTTTAACACCATGGTAACTGCATCATCCCAAGGCATTTTATCTTTCGGAGAATATACTGCTATTTTAGGAGCTTTTTCTAACGTAACCGCTTCTTGGTTTTTAGACGGAGAAGAAATATCTTGCAATATCAATTGGGCTTTTGCATCAGAAATCACTTGGTACGAAACGCCACGAATTTTACATTCTTTGATAATAGCCTCATTATTTTCTATTAAAAATGCGCCACCATCATAATTTAATAACCATTTTGCTTTTACATTGTTTTGCAATGAAAAGAAAACAATTCCGTAGGCTTTTAAATGATTCTTTTGATTTTCTGCACTCATTGGTATGTAAATAAATTGTGCCAAAAGTGAATTGGTAAGCAGTAAAAAAGCGAGTATGGAAATATGTTTTTTCAATAAATTTATATTTTTGAATTAAACCTAAATGTCATTCCCATGGAAATGGGAATCTAAACTTTCTTTATTATGGATTCCCGATTTCTCGGGAATGACAAACCACAAAATTATTACTAAAATTTAAAAAGGAACATCAGTATTATCATCTTCTATACCAAAAGCATCTTTTGGACTGATAAATTGATCTGGAGAAACGTCATTCATTTTAGATTGGAATTCAGAGCTAAACCCTTCTTCTAAATCTGAGAATTTTGCCAAATGTCCAGTAAATTTTAAACGTATATTTTCCAATCCACCATTTCTATGTTTTGCAACAATAAATTCTCCTTGTCCCTCACATGGTGTATGATCGTCATCATCCCATTCTGTAACTCCGTAATATTCTGGTCTAAAAATAAACGATACAATATCTGCATCTTGCTCAATCGCTCCAGATTCACGTAAATCAGATAATAGTGGTCTTTTAGATCCACCACGTGTTTCTACCGCACGCGATAACTGAGATAATGCAATAACAGGAACTGCCAATTCTTTTGCCAACGCTTTTAAGTTTCTAGAAATTGTAGAAATTTCTTGTTCACGGTTTCCTCCACCTTTTCCTGCAGAACCACCAGCGGTCATCAATTGTAAATAATCAACAACAATAATTTTTACGCCGTGTTGCGAAACCAAACGTCTTGCTTTTGCTCGTAAATCGAAAATAGATAATGATGGTGTATCATCAATAAAAATAGGAGCATCAGATAATTTTTTAACTTTTACATTTAATTGTTCCCATTCGTGTGCTTCTAAATTTCCTTTACGTAGTTTTTCTGAAGTTAATCCTGTTTCAGAAGAAATCATACGCGTAATTAATTGTACAGAAGACATCTCTAGAGAAAATAATGCAACTGGATGACCGAAATCTATCGCCATATTTTTTGCCATAGAAATTACAAAAGCTGTTTTTCCCATTCCAGGACGCGCAGCAATAATAATTAAATCGGATGGTTGCCAACCAGAAGTCAATGCATCTAATTTAGAAAAACCTGTTTCTAAACCACTCATTCCTTCTTGATTAGAAATATCTTGAATTTTCTTTAAGGCTTGTTTTACTAAATCTCCAGCATCTTCAGAACCTTTCTTTAAATTTCCTTGTGTAACTTCAAATAATTTTCCTTCTGCCAAATCTAATAAATCAAAAACATCAACGGTTTCATCATACGCAGTTTCAATAATATCGCTAGAAATTGATATCAATTTACGTTGAATGTATTTTTGCAGTATAATACGTGCATGATATTCTATATGTGCAGAAGAAGCTACTTTTTGTGTTAAGTTGATGAGGTAAAAATCGCCACCAACCAACTCTAACTTTCCGTCTTTTCTAAGTTGTTGAGAAACAGTAAGTAAATCTGTAGGTTCAGAATTTTGAAACAAGGTATAAATTGCAGCGTAAATTTCTTGGTGTTTTTTATCATAAAAAGCATCTGGATGTAAAATATCAATAACATCATCAATTCCTTTTTTATCAATCATCATTGCCCCCAACACAGCAATTTCTAAATCTAATGCTTGTGGTGGTATTTTACCTTTTTCTAAGCTAATAATTTTCGCTTTATCTACCTTTTTACCTTGTAAAGATTTTATTTCCTCCATAAGAACAAATGTAGTTTTTTAGGTTGATACTTTTAATCTGTAATTTTTATTTCTTTATACACATTTTTTGTTCACTAAAATGTTATTAACATGTTAACAACACCTCAAGATTTAATTATTTGACTATTTTTAATACAAAATTTAAGATAATTAATTGTTTAAATTGTCTCCTCGATCGGAGTCGAGAGGTTGTGAATAGTTCTCGACTCCACTCGAACGGACAATACGTTCTAATTTAATATTATTTAAAGACAAAACTCAAAACTATTTCTCTATTTTTGAAACGATGAAAAACAAAAAGCTAAACATTTTTCTTTCTATTTTATTTGTATTTCAAATTGTATTTGTACAATTGATTAGCCGATATCCAAGTTTTATTGAACAATACTACTCAAATGGAATTTATCTTTTTACAAGTAAGTTTTTACGAATCCTTTTTGGTTGGATTCCTTTTTCGTTTGGTGATTTAGTAATTGGTTTTTTGTTTTTTGTTTCATTTCGATTTATCTATCGTTTATTTAAAGATAAATTTAAAAAATTAAAATCAAAATTACTACAAGTAATTGCTTTTATTTCAATTGTTTACAGTTGTTTTTATTGGTTTTGGGGATTTAATTATTTTAGAGAATCCTTAGCAAAAAGTTTAGGATATAATCAAACAAAATATACCACAGAACAACTTACAGAAGTTTCTAAAAATATCATTCAGCAATTAAACAAAACGCAGTTTTTAATTACAAAGAATGATTCTCTAAAAATTGTAAACCCATATTCTCAAGAAGAAATGTATCAAAAAGCGCTTTCTGGATATACAAATCTAGCCAACACATATCCGCAATTTGAATATCGTTTTAAATCTGTAAAAAGTTCGTTGATGAGTTTGCTTCAGACCTACAACGGAACCTCTGGATATTTTAATCCGTTTACTGGAGAAGCACAAGTAAATGATTTAATTCCTAAACCAGGTTATCCAACTACGGTTTGTCATGAAATGGCGCATCAATTGGGAATTGCAGCAGAAAACGAAGCCAATTTTGTTGGTTATTTAGCGGCGCTATCTAACGACGATATCTATTTTAAATATGCAGCGTACAGAATGGCTTTTAGTTATTTAATTTCTGAAGTTAGAAAACGCAATAAAACCATTTTTAATACATTAATAAATTCCGTTAACAAAGGTATTTTAATCGATTTTAAAGAAAGTTCAGCCTTTTGGAATCAATATAAAAACCCGATTGAACCATTGATTAAAAAAGGGTATAACTCATATTTAAAAGCAAACAATCAAGCAAAGGGGATCCAATCTTACAACTATGTAGTTGATTTAATTATCAGTTATTCTAATCATTCAAAAAAATATTGATACTCTTAAAATTATGTTAAAGTACTATTAATTACAACTTAACAACTATGTTCTTAATAAATTTATAAACTAAAACAAACTTAACTAATGAAAAAAACACTACTATTATTCTTGTTTTTGTCAACTTTGGTTGTACAAGCGCAAGAATATTTTCCAACAAACTCTGGTGTTAAGACTACAGAAAATACAACTGTAGCTTTTACCAACGCAAAAATTTATGTAACACCTACACAAATTATTAACAAAGGAACTTTACTTGTAAAAGATGGTAAAGTTATTTCGGTTGGTAAACGTGTTAGCATTCCTAATGGAACTAAAATAATAGATCTATCTGGAAAGACAATTTATCCTTCTTTTATAGAAGTATATTCTAATTTTGGAATTAAAAACCCAACTCCACCAAGAAACACAAGTAGAATTAGGCAATACGAAGCAAATAGAAAAGGATATTATTGGAATGATCATATTAGACCAGAAACCAATTCTTTTTCATCATTTAAGTATGATGCAAGTAAAGCAAAAAGCTTATTAAAAGCTGGCTTTGGAGTTGTAAATACACATTTACAAGATGGAATTATTCGTGGAAGTGGTGTTTTAGTAGCATTAAATTCTAACTCTACAGATGCTTATCGAATTCTTGACACAAAATCTGCTCAATATCTTTCTTTAAATAAAAGTAGAATGTCTAGACAAGCATACCCAAGTTCATTTATGGGTACAACTGCTTTATTAAGGCAAGTCTATATGGATGCTAATTGGTATGAGTCTGGAAATGCTAAAAACAAAGATCGCTCTTTAGAAGCTTTGATTGCTAATAAAGGTCTTTCTCAAATATTTGATGCTGGCGGAACGAACTTAAATGCTATTAGAGCTGATAAGGTTGGTGATGAAAGCGGAGTTCAATATAGTTTTGTAGGTTCTGGTTTAGAATATGAAAATATTCAACAGATTAAAAACATGAATGCAACTATGATTGTTCCAATAAATTTTAGAAAAGCATATGATGTCTCAAATCCATATTTAGCAAATCAATTAGAATTGAATGATATGAGAAGATGGAATCAAGAACCATCAAATTTGTCTGTTCTAGCTAAAAATAATGTAAACTTTACTATTACTACTCATACATTAAAATCGTTAACTGGATTTCAAAAAAACATTCAGAAAGCAATACAATATGGTTTAGATGAAACAAAAGCATTAGAAGCATTAACAACAGTTCCTGCAAAATTACTAGGAAAATCTTCAGAAATTGGAACTTTACAAAAAGGTTATTATGCTAACTTTTTAATTACTTCAGGAGCCATTTTTGACAGTAAAACAAAAATTTACGAGAACTGGGTTCAAGGAAATAAACATGTTATTAATAACATGAACCTGGTTGATGCTAGCGGAGAATATTTATTGAGTTTTAATAACAAGAGTTTAACCTTAATTATTTCTGGAACTCCAGGAAAACAAAAAGGAGCGCTTAAAAATGGAACTAAAAAATTAAAATCTAAGTTTTCGTTTAAAGATAGTTGGGCTTCAATTACACTGAACAATCAAAATAACACTTCTAAATTTACACGTTTTGTTGGAGCTTTAAATGCAAATCAAAATAGTTTTTCTGGAACTGTAATAGATGAAAACGGGAATGAATCTTCTTGGACAGCAATAAAAAAGAATACTGTAAAAAAGAAAGCATCTAAAAAGAAAAAAACAGAGACTTCAACTCCATTTGTTTCTCCGGTAACGTATCCTAATGTTGGTTACGGATTTACTTCTAAACCTAAACAAGAAACTATTCTTTTTAAAAATGCCACAGTTTGGACAAGTGAAAAAACTGGCGTTTTAAAAAATACTGATGTCTTGTTAAAAGATGGAAAAATTACTCAAATAGGTAAAAACTTGAGAGCTCGTGGCGCAAGAGTTGTTGATGCAACTGGCAAACATTTAACAGCTGGTATTATTGATGAGCATACACATATTGCTTTGTTTAATGTAAATGAAGGCGGTCAAAATTCTTCTGCAGAAGTTACTGAAGAAGATGATATAAATCCTGCTGACATGAATATCTATAGAAATTTAGCAGGTGGAGTTACTTCTGGTCAATTACTACATGGTTCTGCAAATCCTATTGGAGGAAGATCTGCTATTATCAAATTAAAATGGGGAGAAACTTCTGAGAATATGGTCTATAAAAATGCACCTAAGTTTATCAAATTTGCTTTAGGAGAGAACGTAAAACAATCTCGCTCTACAAATGGCACTAGATTTCCACAAACCAGAATGGGTGTAGAACAAGTATTTACAGATTATTTCCAAAGAGCCAAAGAATATGATGCACTAAAGAAAAGTGGAAAACCTTATCGTAAAGATTTAGAAATGGAAGTTATTGCAGAAATTTTAAATAAAGAACGTTATGTAACTTCTCATTCTTATGTACAATCTGAAATTAATATGTTGATGAAAGTTGCAGAAAAATTTAATTTTAACATCAACACGTTTACACATATTTTAGAAGGATATAAAGTTGCTGACAAAATGAAAGCTCATGGAGTTGGTGGTTCTACCTTTGCTGATTGGTGGGCATATAAATATGAAGTTAATGATGCAATTCCATACAATGCAGCAATTATGAATGATGTTGGAGTTACAGTTGCAATTAATTCTGATGATAGAGAAATGTCTAGAAGATTAAATCAAGAAGCTGCAAAAACCATTAAATATGGCGGAATGACAGAATTAGAAGCTTGGAATATGGTGACTATCAATCCTGCAAAATTATTGCACTTAGATGATAGAGTTGGTAGTATAAAAGTTGGTAAAGATGCAGATGTTGTGTTATGGACAGATCATCCATTGTCAATTTATGCAAAAGCACAAACAACGATTATAGATGGAACCGTTTATTTTGATTTAGAAAGAGATTTAGCTCAAAGAGAAGCCGTTAAAAAAGAACGTAGTCAATTAATGAACTTAATGCTAAACGAAAAAAATAATGGTGGGAAAGTTCAGGCTCCAAAAATGAATATCAAAAGAGAGGCGACATGTGAAACAGGAATACATAAATTAAACTAAGAAATTATGAAAAAACAACTTATATATAGCATCTTATTTTTCTTACTAATAGGAAATAGTTTTGCACAACAAACACCTGCTTCAAAGCAAACGAAAGCTTTCTCTATTGAAGGTGCTACAGCACATTTAGGAGATGGAACTGTAATTGATGATTCTCTTATTATGTTTACAGATGGTAAAATTACTTTTGTAGGATCTGCAAAAATGAAAATTGCAAGAATGGGAACTGTTATTAATGCAAAAGGGAAACATGTGTATCCTGGTTTTATTGCTGTTAATACAACGTTAGGTTTAGCAGAAATTAATTCGGTAAAGGCAACTTTAGATTATGATGAGATTGGCACAATGAATCCACATATCCGTAGTTTAATTGCTTATAACGCTGAGTCTAAATTAGTTGAAGTAATGAGACCAAACGGTATTTTAATGGGGCAAATAACACCTCGTGGTGGTACAATTTCAGGAACCTCTTCTATTGTTCAGTTTGATGCTTGGAATTGGGAAGATGCGGCAGTAAAAGCAGATGATGGAATTCATATGAATTGGCCAAGTAGTATGACACGCGGAAGATGGTGGCTTGGAGAAAATCCTGCAGCAAAATTGGACAAAAACTATGCAAAAAACGTAAACGAACTTAACGATTACCTGAATGATGCAAAAGTTTATTTAAAAGGTTCAAAGTTGCCAAAAAATCTTGAATTAGATGCCTTAAAAGGATTGTTTAATAAATCTCAGAAACTATTTATTCATGTAAATGGAGAAAGAGAAATTACTGATGCAGTAAATTTCGCTCTAAGACATCAAGTAAATTTAGTAATTGTTGGTGGTGATAATGCTCATAAAGTTTCAGATATCTTATTAAAAAATAATATTCCTGTAATAATTAAAAGAGCACACTTAGTGCCTGGAAATGATGATGATAATTATGATAAATCTTATAAAACAGCTATGCAATTAGCTAAAAAAGGAATTACCATTACTATTGGATTAGGAGAAGGTAGTCAAAGAATGAATGACCGTAATTTACCTTTTAATGCAGGTACTTTTGCTGCTCATGGTTTAGATAAAGAAACTGCGGTAAAATTGATTACATTAAATGCTGCAAAAATTTTAGGAATAGATGATACAGTTGGTTCACTTACTGTTGGTAAAGATGCTACTCTTTTCATCTCTAAAGGAGATGCTTTAGATATGAGAACAAATATTATTAAGGATGCATTTATTCAAGGTAGAAAATTGAGTTTAGAAACACATCAAACGAAACTTTGGAAACGGTATTCCAACAAATATAAAAATCAATAACAAAAAAAAAGGCTCTGAAATTCAGAGCCTTTTTTAATACTATTTTGGTGCATCACATTTATAATAATTCTTACCAACATCTTCTTTACCAAAACGAATTTTAGTAATATTTACAAAAAGCTCTTTGTTAGCTTTCACGTACGTAGATAACACTTTTGTTTCTGTTCCGTCACCCTCTAAAATAATTCTACCTCTATTTTCTCTTGCAGATTTAATATTTTTAATTTGAGCGCTACTTATTGCTTTATAATTAAAATAAATTGTTGCATTATATCTATTCTTAAATTTAATTTCCCATTTACGAGCTCTCCGAGACATATCATATTTCCCCATTTTCACTTTATAGCTTATTCCTCTTAAGCACTTTGTATTTTTCCAATCGCTCCAATCATTTTGGCTTTCTGTAGTAGTTGTAAAAGCTGTTGCACCAATTATTATAAACATAATAATTGATAAAAAAATCCCCCTTTTTTTCATCATTTAATTATTTAATCTTAATTATTTCAAAATTATGAAAAAAAATCGACTTGATTTTTAAAGTGAAATAGATACATTTGTTTTATGATGAAACATATTGAAAGTCTTCAGAATTCTACCATAAAAAATATTTTAAAATTGCAAGAAAAGTCTCGTGAACGTAAAAAATCGGGACAATTTATTGTTGAAGGAAAAAGAGAAATTTCTTTAGCAATTAAAGGAAATTATAGCATAACAACACTCTTATTTTGTGATTATTTTCTAACAGAAGATGAACTAAGTAATTATTCAACAAAAGAAACAGCACTTATTTCTGTTTCTAAAGACGTGTATCAAAAAATTGCGTATAGGAATTCAACTGAAGGAATTATAGCACTTGCAAAAACAAAAGACTTTTCATTAAATAATATTCAATTTTCTACAACTACTCCATTAATTTTAATTGCAGAGGCACCAGAAAAACCAGGAAATATTGGCGCACTTTTAAGAACAGCTGATGCTGCAAATTTAGATGCTGTTTTTATTGCAAACCCAAAAACAGATATGTACAATCCAAATATCATTCGTTCTAGCGTTGGTGGTTTATTTACCAATCAGATTGCAACTGGAACATCCGAAGAAATTATCGCTTTTTTAAAAGAAAAGAATATCCATTTATTTGCAACAACGCTGCAAAACTCTAACGAATATTATAAGGAAGACTACACCAAAGCAACTGCGATTATTGTAGGAACAGAAGATACAGGTTTGTCCGAAGAGTTTAGAACTGCCGCAACACAAAACATCAACATCCCCATGCAAGGCGAAATAGATTCTATGAATGTTTCTGTTGCTGCAGCCATTGTTATTTTTGAAGCCAAACGTCAACGAGATTTTAACTAGTATAAATACGTATATATAGTTTTTAAAAATGTTGTATCTTAGGCACTTAGGTTTTTTCTAACAAATTATGAATTTTAAAAAAATAATTTCCGAATTAAAAAGAAGAAATGTATTTAAAGTAGCTACCGCTTATGCTATAACAGGTTGGTTAATTATACAAATAATCACTTCAATTAGCGAACCATTAGCATTGCCTAAATGGTTTGATCCTGTAATAATTATTTTAGTCTTAATTGGGTTTCCTATATCCTTGCTTTTTGCTTGGGCATTTGAAATGACTCCAGAAGGCTTAAAAAAAACAGTTAAAGTAGAAATAGATAAATCGGTGACAAAAACTACAGGTAAAAAATTAAACCGAGTTATTATTTCAGTTTTATCGGTATTTATCATTTTTTTACTTGTTGATAAAGTTTTTAATCTTACATCAACACTTTCTGAAACAGAAACTACAATTTCTAAATTACCGTCAATAGCTGTATTGCCTTTTGCTGACATGTCTCCAAAAAATGATCAAGAATATTTTTCTGATGGATTGTCTGAAGAATTATTAAATGTGTTGGCAAAAGTGAACAACATTAAAGTTGCTGGGCGTACATCATCTTTTAAGTTTAAAGGAAAAAATGACGATCTTAAAAAAATCGGAAAAGAATTAGGCGTAGAACATATTTTAGAAGGAAGTGTGCGTAAATCTGGTAGTAAAATAAGAATTACAGCACAATTAATTAAAGTTATTGATGGTTTTCATATGTGGTCAGAAACCTATGATAAAGACTATACAGCTGATAATTTATTTTTGATACAAGATGAAATTTCTAAAAAAATATTGAAAGAATTAAAAATAAAATTGTCAATAAAAGATGAAAATGCAAAGACTACTAAATTAACTTCTAGTACCGCAGCCTATGAAGCCTATTTAAAAGGGAACCAACTATTAATTAACAGAAAACCTAAAGATATAGAAGAGGCAATTAAAGAGTTTAAAAAAGCGATTTCTTTAGATGACAAATTTGCAGAAGCATACGCTAAAATAGCCACTTCTTATAGTCATTTATTTAGTTATGGTAATATAAACAGAAAAATTGCCTTTAAAAACATGAGAGATAATGTTGATAAAGCATTGTTGCTAAACAACAATTTAGGTTCTGCATATGCTGCTTTAGGTCATTATTATAAAGACAGAAATCAACAATATAACGAAGAAGACAACAATAGTTATAAAGAAGCAATGAAAAAGGCGTATGAATTAGAACCCAACAATCCAGAAATTATAATGTGGTATGGTAATTCTTTAGATGCTGATGATGATAAAAGGATTGACATGTATTTAAAAGCGCATAAAATTGATCCTTTAGCACCAGTAATCATGCAAAATCTTGCAAATACTTATAAGTTTAGAAAAGAGTATGAAAAAGCAGAAGGTTATGCTAAAAAAAATATTGAAATCAACCCTGAATTTATTAGACCAAGAATCTTTTTAATAGAAATGATTACAACTGCACCTAATTCAAAATTGGGAGAAGGGTTTATAGAGGCATATAAAGCTTACAAAAAATATCCAGAAAACTTAGATGTTTTAACTCTTTTAGCAAATTTAAGCTCTAATTTAAGTCTTTTTAAAGTTGCTGAAGAAATGGGCGAAACCATTACAAGAGTGTATCCTGAGAATGATTCTTTTATTGGTGTAAAGTTTAACAATTTAATGAATCGTAAAAATTATAAAGAAGCTGTTAAACTTATTGCTGATTTTTTAAAAAAAATAAACTTAGAAGAAGGGTCAATAAATAAACTTGGGTTTGAAATATTTAGAAATCAAATTGCTAAGAAAACTCCAGAAGTTAGTTACACTTATATTAAAAAACACCATCCAATATTATTTTCTGATACGCTAACCACTTTTCAGTCAGAAGATATGATATCAATATTGCCAGATGTTATCACTGTTTTTAGAAAAGTAAATGAACCTAAACAAACTATTGATCGATTGCTTAAAATCTACACTTCAAAAACAAAAAAAGACTATAAATTTAATGGAGATATTACAAAAGAAGAGCTATTTACTTTAAATAAAATGTTAAACATAGCTGCATTAAATGGTGATGCCTCTTTGTATAGTCAAATATTGAAAGAACGTTATTTTAATAGAAAAAATAAAAATGATAACACCACACAATTCAATTCTGACCCTTTATTTGATGACATTAGAAATGCACCAGAAGTAAAACAAATACACAAACGAATTAAAGAAGATTTAAATAGTATGAAAGCTAAAGCTGTTGTCTATTTAAAAAGTGAAGGTATTTGGGAGAAATACAAAGAACCAAATGATAAGTAAAATTAGTTTAATTAGAAGAGCGATTTTATAATACATTTGCACTTTATTTTTTTATATGTCAGCTACTACTCTATTCTATATTTTAATTGCAATTTTAGTCATCAATTTTATCGTTGATAAAATACTAGATACTCTAAATACAAAACATTTTGATGATGAAATTCCGTCTGAATTAAAAGATGTGTATGAAAAGGAAGAGTACGAAAAATCACAAGCGTATAAAAAAACAAATGCGAAGTTTTCTAACATCACAGGACTATTCTCTTTAGTACTTACACTCGCTTTTTTCTTTTTTGATGGATTTCAGTTTGTAGATCAATTAGCAAGAACTTACAGTTCTAATACTATTGTAATTGCACTGATTTTCTTCGGAATAATAATGCTTGGTTCAGATATTATCACAACACCTTTCTCGTATTATAAAATCTTTGTAATCGAAGAAAAATTTGGATTTAATAAAATGACTAAAAAACTTTTTATTATTGATAAAATGAAAGGGTTATTGATGACAATAATCGTTGGAGGCGGAATTTTAGCATTAATAGTTTGGTTTTATCAATTTGCAGAAAACAACTTTTGGATGTATGCGTGGGCTTTAGTCGCAATCTTTTCTTTGTTGATGAATCTATTTTATGCACAATTAATTGTTCCATTATTTAATAAACAAACTCCTTTAGAAGACGGAGAATTAAAAACGGCCATAGAAAAATATACAACAAAAGTTGGATTTACACTAAAAAATGTTTTTGTAATTGATGGTTCTAAACGTTCTACAAAAGCAAATGCGTATTTCTCTGGATTTGGTTCTCAGAAAAGAATAACGTTGTACGACACATTGATAAACGATTTAGAGATTGATGAAATTGTTGCTGTTTTAGCGCACGAAGTTGGTCATTACAAACGCAAACATATTATTTTTAACTTATTAGCTTCTACCCTTTTAACTGGTTTTACACTTTGGTTATTATCCGTATTTGTAAGTTTACCAATATTTTCTGAAGCACTAAACATTTCTATTCCTAGTTTTCATATTGGCTTAATTGTATTCGGAATTTTATATTCACCTATTTCAGAAATTACAGGTTTATTAATGAATATCATTTCTAGAAAGTTTGAATATCAGGCAGATAATTTTGCAAAAGAAACATTTGTTGCACAACCTTTAATCACTTCCTTAAAAAAATTATCTAAAAATAGTTTGAGTAATTTAACGCCACATAAAGCTACTGTTTTTATGCATTATTCGCATCCAACATTACTTCAAAGAGTTCAAAACTTAAATAAATAATTCTTCCTTATCAAAATAGTGAAAAAGCTTTGCGTAATTCATTATTTGTTTTACTTTTAAATGATGATGTATTCGGCAACCATAGAAGAAGAAAATAAAGAAATTTCTAAGCGATATAAAGACCTTTTAAAGGGAACGTATCAAACTTTATCTGCAAAAGATAAAAAGTTAATTCGTGCTGCTTTTGAATTATCTGTAGAAGCACATTCAGATCAACGTAGAAAATCTGGTGAACCATATATTTATCATCCAATTGCCGTTGCAAAAATTGTAGCATACGAAATTGGTTTAGGTGCAACTTCTATTGCTGCTGCCTTATTACACGATGTTGTAGAAGACACCTATTACACCATAGAAGATATGGAGCGCTTGTTTGGACAAAAAATTGCTCGTATTGTTAATGGACTCACAAAAATATCTCGCCTTAATAAAGGTCAAGATGCATCTATACAAGCAGAGAACTTTAGAAAAATGCTGCTTACATTAAATGATGATGTTCGTGTAATTTTAATAAAAATTGCAGATCGTTTGCATAATATGCAAACAATGGATTCTATGCCAGAATATAAGCAAGTAAAAATAGCCTCAGAAACATTATACATTTATGCTCCTTTAGCGCATCGATTAGGGTTGTATAACATAAAAACAGAACTCGAAGATTTAGGATTAAAATATACTGAGCCAGAAGTTTACAAAGATATTTTAAGTAAGATAAAAGAAAGTAAAGAAGACCAACAAAAATATATAGAATCTTTTGAAGCAATTTTACATGAGGGATTGCAAAAAGAAGATTTTGAATATAAAATTAAAGGAAGAACTAAATCCATTTTTTCTATTCGTAGAAAAATGAAAATGCAAAATGTTTCTTTTGATGAAGTTTATGACAAATTTGCCATTCGTATTGTATTTAAACCAACATCTAAAGATGAAAAGTTTGATGCTTGGAAAATATATTCGATTGTTACAGATTTCTTTAAGCCAAATCCTTCTCGGTTACGAGATTGGATTTCTCATCCTAAATCTACTGGTTACGAAGCATTGCATATTACGGTTATTGGCCCAAATAGTAAATGGGTAGAAGTGCAAATTCGTTCAGAAAGAATGGACGAAATAGCAGAAAAAGGATATGCTGCTCATTTTAAATACAAAGAAGGGAGTTTAAAAGAAAGTGGATTGGATGTTTGGTTAAACAAATTAAAAGAAACTTTAGAACACCATTCTGTAGATGCAGTTGATTTTGTTGAAGATTTTAAATTAAACTTATATTCTAAAGAAATTTTTGTTTTTACACCAAAAGGCGATTTAAAATCGTTGCCTAAAGGTGCATCAGCTTTAGATTTTGCTTTTTCTGTGCATACAGATGTTGGTTTAAAATGTAGAGGAGCAAAAGTTAATGGAAAGTTAGTTCCTTTAAGTTACGAGTTAAAAAGTGGCGATCATGTAGAAGTGCAAACATCTGCTGTTAATAAACCAAACATTAGATGGTTAGATTTTGTAATGACTGCACGTGCAAGAACTAAAATTAAAGCCGCCTTAAAAGATGAAGAAAAAAAAATTGCAGAAGAAGGAAAAGCCATCTTAATTCGAAAATTACGACATTTAAAAATTACACTAAACGATCGGGTTATTAATGAAATGGCTGCTTATTTTTCTTTAAAAACAAGTTTCGATTTGTTTTACCGAATCGGAAATGGAGCTATAGATAATCAACAGTTAAAAGCTTTTGCTAATCAAAAAAATAATGCATTTATTAGTTTTTTTAAAAACCGATTAAAACGCTCACCTAGTAAAGAAAATATTGATAAAGAAGAAGTTACTAACAAATTTGATGCACTTGTTTTTGGTAATGAAGAATCAAAATTAGATTATACACTTTCTAAATGTTGCAATCCTATTCCTGGAGATAAAGTATTTGGTTTTGTAACAATTAATGAAGGCATAAAAGTTCATAAAAAAGATTGCCCTAATGCAATTTCAATGCAATCAAACTATGCGTATAGAGTTTTAAAAGCAACATGGATAGATTCTTCTAAGCAAGATTTTAAAGCTATTTTAAAAGTAAGCGGAAGTGATAAAAAAGGAATTGTAAACCATTTAACTCGTATCATTTCTAACACGATGGATGTATATATTCATAATATAAATATTTCTGGAGATCACGGAGTTTTTGAAGGAAAACTATCTATTAGTGTTAAAAATAAAACACAATTAACAAAACTAATTGCAAGTATAAAAAAGGTTGATGGCGTACAAAAAGTAGAACGTGTTAATACAATGTAGATATCATTTCATAAAAAGGATAAATTATATTGATAATTAACCTTAAATTTGTTGCTTGATTAAATTAGAAAAATGGGTACAAAAGAAAATCAAGACATTGTAAAAAATGTTTTTACTACATTTTTAGAATCTAAAAAACATAGAAAAACTCCTGAAAGATATGCTATTCTTCAAGAGATTTATGATTTAGAAGAGCATTTTGATATAGAATCTTTATATATCAATATGAAAAATAAAAATTATCGAGTAAGTAGAGCTACTCTATACAATACCATAGATTTATTATTAGATTGTGGATTGGTTAGAAAACACCAATTTGGTAGTCAAAGTATGGCGCATTATGAAAAAAGTTATTTTGATAAACAACACGATCATGTAATTTTAACAGATACTGGCGAAGTAAAAGAATTCTGTGACCCAAGAATTCAGGTAATTAAAAAAACCATAGAAGAAGTTTTTGATATAGATATCCACAATCATTCTCTTTATTTTTACGGAACAAAAAAACAAACTAAATAAACAAACAACAACACACTTAACAACAACTAATGGCAGTAGATTTATTATTAGGATTGCAATGGGGAGACGAAGGGAAAGGAAAAATTGTAGATGTTCTTACCTCTAAATACGACATCATTGCACGTTTTCAAGGAGGTCCAAACGCAGGACATACGTTAATTTTTGATGGATTTAAACACGTTTTACATACAATTCCTTCAGGAATTTTTCATAAAACAGCACTTAATGTTGTTGGAAACGGTGTTGTAATAGATCCTGTAATCTTTAAAAAAGAATTAGAAAATTTAGACAATCATAAAATAGATTATACATCTAGATTGTTAATCTCTAGAAAAGCACATTTAATTTTACCAACACATAGATTATTAGATGCAGCATCAGAAACCTCTAAAGGAAAAGCAAAAATTGGTTCTACTTTAAAAGGAATTGGTCCAACATATATGGATAAAACAGGTAGAAACGGTATGCGTGTTGGAGATTTAGAATTAGAAAATTGGAAAGAAAAGTACGATGCTTTAACAGAAAAACATTTAAAAATGTTAGCTTTTTTTGATGTTCAAATAGAATATAATCTAAAAGAATTAGAAGCAGAATTCTGTAAAGGAATTGATAAATTAAGAACCTTACAATTTATTGATAGCGAAGAGTTTTTAAACCAAGCTATAAAAGATAAAAAAACCATTTTAGCTGAAGGTGCTCAAGGTTCTTTACTAGATATAGATTTTGGAACGTATCCTTTTGTAACTTCTTCTAACACAACAGCAGCAGGTGCTTGTACAGGTTTGGGTGTTGCTCCTAATAGAATTGGAGATGTATTTGGTATATTTAAAGCTTACGTAACTCGTGTTGGTTCTGGTCCTTTCCCTACTGAATTGTTTGATAAAGATGGTGAGAGAATGGCTAAAGTTGGTCATGAATTTGGTGCAACAACTGGAAGACCAAGACGTTGTGGTTGGTTAGATTTAGTAGCATTAAAATATGCCGTAGATATAAATGGCGTTACACAATTAATGATGATGAAAGGTGATGTCCTTTCTGGATTTAATACTTTAAAAGTATGTACTTCTTATAATTATAAAGGAAAAGAAATTACTCATTTCCCATATAATATAGAACCTAAAAATGTTTCTGTAAATTACACAGAATTTAAAGGTTGGAAAGAAGATTTAACAAAAATGACGAGTGCAAATCAATTACCAAAAAATTTATTGGATTATGTAACTTTTATTGAAAAAGAGACTGGAGTTCCTGTTAAAATAGTTTCTGTTGGTCCAGATAGAAAACAAACCATTGTTAGATAAAACAATAGTATAATATAAAAAAGTCTCTTTTAGGTAAATATGCCTTTTAACTTTATTTTTATCTTTTTTATGGATAAAACCAACTACAATTATTTATGTATTTGAAGCAATTGGTGTTGTTTTACAATTAATTTCTTTCCATCTTTTTTATACATTAATTAGAAACTTAAAAAACAAACTTGTCAATATTTTTGGGAAATTTAACTTTAAAATTTTACAATTTATTTTTATTTTATTTTTAATAAAAATAAGCATGCAAGCATTAAGTAATTTGCCTTATTTTTCTAAAATTACCTATACTTATTTAGATTTTGTAATTGGTTATTTGCACTTAACTTTTTTAGGAATTGTAACATTAACAATTCTAGTTTTCTTAAATAATTTCAAAATAATTTTGTTGCCTAAAATTTGGATACGAATATATTTACTTGGATTTATAACATCAGAAATACTAATCTTTTACAAAGGAATTTGTATTTGGCAGCAAGTAAACTATTTAGAGAATTATTATCTTTATTTAGTTATTGTAAGCAGTTTTATTCCGATAAGTATTTTAGGTATTTTTAGTACAACTATTTTTAAGAATTATTCCACTCTTCAAGAATCTCTTTAGCAAATGCATTGCATAGAGAAAAAGTTTCTTTGATGTGATTAAAAGTTGTTCTAGGATTGATTAAACACATTCTTAAAACCACCTGATTTTGTAAAACAGTTGTTACTAATAATGCTTCTTTAGATTTTGTAACTCTTGCCGATATTTCTTGATTTAACTTGTCTAATTCTTGTTCAGATAAATGTAAACCTATTGGGTTGTATCTATAATTAATTACAGCTAAAGTGGCAGGAGAAATAACTTCCCAGCTTTTACTTTTTCTCAACAAATCTTCCGTTTGCTCAGCCAAATCAATATTGTACGTTACTGCTTTTTTAAAGGCATCTAACCCGTATGTTTTAATAGACATATAAAACTTCAACGCTCTAAAACGTCTAGTTAATTGAATGCCATAATCATAGAAATTAATTTCAGATTCATTGCCTTCAATATCACGTAAATATTCAGGTTTTTCAGAAAAGGTATTGCTTAACCAAGAAGAATCTTTCACTAACAAACAGCCTATTTCGTAAGGCTGATAAAACCATTTATGAGGATCTACAGTTAAAGAATCTGCACGTTCAATTCCTCTTAAAGTTTTAGCGCCCTTTTTTGATAAAATTGCTGCGCCACCATAAGCGCCATCAACATGCATCCATAAATTTTCTTTTTCACAAACATCTGCAATATCATCTAACGGATCTACAGTTCCTGTATTTGTTGTACCAGCTGTTGCTATGATACAAAATGGTTGATTTCCTTCTAATCGATCTTTGGCAATAGCATTTTTTAGCTTGTTAAAGCTAATTTTAAATTCTAAATCCGTAGGAATTATTCTGATTTGTTCTTTTTTAAATCCGAGAACACGAATTGCTTTTATGTTTGATGAATGTGCTTGATCTGATAAATAAATAATCGCTTTAGAAAAATCATCGCCACACTTTATTCTTCTTGCGGTAACTAATGCTGTTAAATTTGCCATTGAACCACCACTTGTAAAAATTCCGCCACCTTTTTGTACAGGAAAATTAAACATTTTTAACAACCAATTCATCGTAACAATTTCTAATTCTGCTGCAGCCGGAGAAACAATCCATCCACCAGAAAAAATATTAAAACCAGTTGCCAATGTATCTGCAAGCGTGCTAATAAAATTACTTGGCCCAGGAACAAAAGAAAACGATTTTGGATGTGTTGTTAAATTACTATGCGGAATCACATTTTTCATTACAAAATCTAATACGTCGTTTGCTGGCATAGCATTATTTGGTGCTTCTTGCAAAAAAAGGGTATCCATTTGTTCTCTAGAGCCAGAACTTACGGGCTTCTGTGAATCAATCGTATCATAATGTTCAACTATAAGGTCTATAATTTTATAGCCATAAGTTTTCATTTCTTCTTTTGTTAAATCAAATGGAGCACTCATAATTTCTTATTTTTTGCAAAAATACGCCAACTTATTATTTATTTTTATAATAAAACAGAATAATTTTGATGAATAATTCTTAAAAAACGAATCGTATTAAATTTCACTTTTCTTTAATAAGAAGCCGTAATCTTTTCACTATTTTTGTTGAAAATTAGATTTCGATTGAAAAAAAATATTCTATTCATCATCCTATTTACTTCTTTTTTAAGCTTTTCTCAAGCCAAAAAGATAAAAATTATTTACGCAGGTACAAGTACCGCTGATGAAGGAAAATATCCTGGAGCAACTATTTTAACAAAAGATGCAGACAAATTGGTAGAAATTTATCATGATGGTGCAATTCTAACTGCAAAGCGAGTAATTCTTTACAAAAAAAGAAATTTTGTGAAGGCTTTTGGAAATGTTTTGATAAAACAAGGAGATACCATTACACAATCTAGCGATTATGTAGATTATGATGGGAATACAAAAAAAGCAGTGTCTTGGGGAAATGTAATTTTACAAGATCCAAAAATGATTTTGACTACAGATACCTTAAATTTTGATAGACAGAACCAGTTGTTGTTTTATAAAAATAATGCCACTATAAAAGACGAAACCAATACGTTAAAAAGCAAAATTGGAAACTATTTTTTAAATACTAAAAAGTTTACCGCCACAACAAAAGTAACAGTAACAAACCCAGAACACAATTTAGAATCTAATCATTTAGATTATTATACCGATTCTGCAATTGCGTATTTATATGGTTCATCAACCATAAAAAGTAAAGACAATACCATTTATACCGAAAAGGGATTTTATAATACCAAATCAGAAATTTCTCATTTTGTAAAAAATTCTAAAATTTTCTTTACTGATAAAACCATTGAGGGTGATAGTTTATATTATGATAAATACAAAGGTTTTGCTTCTGCCACCAATAATATTAAGTTTATAGATACAATTCAAAACTTTATTGCAAAAGGAAATTACGCAGAGTTTTTTGAATTAAAAGATTCCGTTTTTATAGTAGATAGAGCTGTTGCCATTTCTTTGATGGAAAAAGATTCGTTGTACATTCATGGAGATACGTTATTGGTTACGGGAAAATCAGAAAAGAGAATTATGCGAATTTTTAACGACGTAAAAATCTTTAAATCTGACTTACAAGGAAAATGTGATTCTATTCATACCAATCAAACTACAGGAATTACGA
Organism: uncultured Flavobacteriaceae bacterium; assembly: GCA_963974245.1. Lineage (GTDB taxonomy): Bacteria > Bacteroidota > Bacteroidia > Flavobacteriales > Flavobacteriaceae > Polaribacter. The sequence goes on from CAXBBY010000010.1 coordinate 85,560, forward strand.
GAATGTTTAAAAACCCGATTTTATGGTCAGGGAAAAATCAAATTACAGGTGATAGCATTCAGCTTTTAAACAACACAAAAACTGACAAATTAGATTCTTTAAAAATTTTAAACAACGCTTTAATTGTACAATTAGATACCATTATTAATGGTGTTTCTACTTACAATCAAATTAAAGGAAGAAATATGTTTGGGAAATTTATCGACGGAAAATTGAAGCATTTTTTAGTAGAAGGAAATGCCCAAGTTATCTATTACAACAGAAATGAGGAAACCGGTCTTTTAGAAACAATTACTAAACAAGAATGCAGTTCTATTGAGTTTACTTTAGATGAAACCAATAATATTGAAACAGTAAAATATATAAAAAAGCCTGAAGGAACTTCGTATCCACCAAAAGATTTACCAATAAAAGACAGAAGCTTAAAAGGTTTTATCTGGCGAGAAAATGAACAGCCAAAAGTAATGGAGGATATTTTTATTGTGGGAGATAAAATACCAAGAGAAAAGAAAAATCGATATTCTAAAGTAGTAAAAAAGAAAAAGAAAGAATAAATGAAATCTGATTTTTTTACATATCAAGCACAAACATCTCCTCACCCACTTGCTTTAGAAATTTCTCATGCAAACGGAAGCTATGTGTGCGATACAAACAACAAACCGTATTTAGATTTTATAGCAGGAGTTTCAGCAAATACTTTAGGGCATCAACATCCTGCAATTTCAGAAGCAATTAAAAATCAAATTGATGCTTATTCGCACGTAATGGTGTATGGAGAATTTATTCAGAAGCCACAATTGGAATTGTGTAAAGCGTTAGCAACTACAATTCCGACTAAAAATTGTGCTGTTTATTTAACCAATTCCGGAACAGAAGCCACCGAAGGCGCTTTAAAATTAGCCAAACGTTTTACAGGAAAAACTGAAATTATTGCCGCAAAAAATGGTTACCATGGTAATACACAAGGTGCAATGAGTGTTTGTGGTGTAGAAGAACAAAACAGAGCGTTTAGACCTTTAATTCCTGGAATTAAATTTATCGAGTATAATCTGGAAGAAGATTTAAAAAAGATCACAAAAAATACTGCTGCAGTTATTTTAGAAACCATTCAAGGTGGCGCAGGTTTTATAGAACCAACAAATAATTATTTGCAAAAAGTAAAAGCAACATGTAAAGAAGTTGGCGCTTTGTTGATTTTAGATGAAATTCAAACTGGTATTGGACGAACAGGAACTTTTTGGGGATTTGAAAATTATAAGGTTGTTCCAGATATTATTATCACCGGAAAAGGTTTGGGTGGCGGAATGCCAATTGGCGCTTTTATTACTTCACAAGAAATGATGAGTTGTTTAAAAGACAATCCGAAGTTAGGACATATTACCACTTTTGGCGGACATCCAGTAATTGCGGCTGCGAGTTTAGCAACAATTACAACATTGCACAATTCTAATTTGATTAAAGAAACACTTAGAAAAGAACAATTGATTAGAAGTTCTTTGCAACACGATGCAATCAAAGAAATTAGAGGAAAAGGGTTGATGTTAGCAGTAATAGTAGAAACTCCAGAATTAGCATCTAAAATCATTTTAAAATGTTTAGAAAAGGGTTTACTCCTATTCTGGTTATTATTTGAAGGAAAAGCAATTAGAATAACACCTCCGTTAACTATTTCTGATGATGAACTAAAAAAAGGTTGTGCAATTCTTTTAGAAGCGATTGATGAAATGATTTAGTTTGTTTCTAAATTCATTTTAGGTAAGTTTTCAACTCTTGATAAAAGACATTTATGCTGAACTTGTTTCAGTATTAAAACGTGCAATATCATATAAGTTTGCGAAACCATCAACTTCTTAAATTTTTCTTAGATTTTAACATATACTTCTTAAAGTCTGTTAAATGCTGTTAAGGTAAAGCCAAAACTCTTTTTTAGATGAAACCTTTTTATTTTCTATTGGTCTATTAGATATAACATTTAACTTAAAATTACATATAAAATGAAAAATTTAAAAACAATTATTGCTATCGTAGCAATCAGTATTTCTTCAGTAGTATCAGTAGCTGCAAACACAAACACAGAACCAACCTCTAAAGATTCAAAAACCATTTTAAGAACTGAAATCGTATCACTTTTAGGGAATCATTCCTACGATTTATCAGACAAAACATTAGAAGCACAAGTTTCTGTAATGCTAAATAATAAAAACGAATTAATTGTAGTTTCGGTAAGTTCAAAAGACGAAGCAGTAGCAAGTTTTGTGAAATCAAAATTAAACTACAAAAGAGTAACAGTAAAAGGAATTACGAAAGGAACCATTTACAGAATTCCGTTAAAAATGATTCAGTCTAGTTAGTTTGGTATAGATTGATTCCGAAAGCTTCCAAGAAATTGGGAGCTTTCTTAGTTTAGTAATTTATCTAAGATGTTTCTTGTAGTGGTTGAATTCCAATCAGCAGCACCTCTTTTATCAACAACAATTTTTTTATTTTTATCTAAAATAAACGTAGTTGGAATTGACGAGCTTTCTAACTCTTTTGGAGCAATTGATACTTGATTGTATGTTGGGAAATCAAAATTTTTCTTTGTATAAAATTCAGAAACTGTTTGCCAATCTTCATTGGTTACAAACAGAAATGTTATTTTGTCTTTATAATCATCAAATAATTTTTGCATACTTGGCATTTCTGCAATACATGGGCCGCACCAAGTTGCCCAAAAACTAATAAAAATAACTTTATTTTCTAGTTCTTTTAAATTGATGTTCTTGGTGTTTAATCCTTTTAATTGCCAATTAGTATCTTCAATTTTTATTTGTTTTTCTATTTTAATTTCTGATGGAGAAAAAGAAATCAGCCTGATAAAATATACTTTCGTTGGTGGATAAATCATTAAACCAATAAGTACTACAAAAGCAATATTTGTGATGTGTTTTTTTGTAATTTTCATATAGATATAAAGATATTACTTTATGTCGATTCAAAACAAAAACCTTACTAATAATATTAAGTTATGTAAATTGTTTAAATTTGAAACAAAAACATGAAAAAGCACATTTTCCACTTACTTTTTTTAGCACTCATTTTTAATTCTTGTATTATTAATGATTTTGTTTTAGATGATGTTTCTTTTAATTTTAACTTAACAAATTACACAAATAAATCTTGGGATGAAGGAACATTGTATGTTGGAGCAAAAAACAAACAAGGAGATTTTATTGCTACAGATTCTATAAAATATATTCCTGTTGTTTCTAATATTTCTCCAATTAATACATATACAGACAATTCTTATGGCTCTAATGGTAAATATCAAGAATATCATTATTATAAAGTAAACAATTTGCAATTTGTAACTATTCCGTACCCAATTTTTAATTTTGGTTCTTTAAAGGCTGATAAAAGCAAGCTTACATCAATTTCTTCGACTTTTGGATTTGTTTTTAAACTTTCTGACGGAAAACAAGTGTATGTAAAAGCTTACGATATTAAGAAAGGAATTGAAGATAATAGAGTTTCTATAAATTTTGACATTAAAAATAAAGGAATAGTAGGTTACATTAGAGATAATAATTATAATGATGAATATTAACTTTAATTAAAATGTATAAAAAAAGTGCAATCAAAAATTGACTGCACTTCGGATAAAATCAAACCATTAACATAAAATAGTTGATTAAATCTTTCTATTTTTCTACCTTTTTACACTTCCTGAAATTGCTTTTCCTGAATAGTTGTTAGTAATACTTACAGCAGTTGCAGCTGCTTGATTATTTAATTTAACTACAAATGGTTTTAATCCAAATGGAGTTGCTACATCATTTGTTGTTGGTTCAATAGAAATAACAATAGTAGCGTTACTCAAATCAATTGGAAAAGTTACTCCTGCATATCTACTATTTGGATCAGAAATAAAATCTTCTCCTGGAAATGGTGGAACACCGTTTGGTCCTTTAAATTCATTATTATTTGCAGCCCCAAAGAAACTTTCATCTGCCATATTTGGATTAGAAAATCTTCCTGTAGATACTGGCGTCATACTACCACTTGAGTTAGGAACAACTACCCAACCTTCGTAAATCCAACCAGTTGCTAAAGCTGGTAAATTTGTAAATCCTCCTTTTGTTGGCGGCAAAGCATCAATAAACCAAATTCCATTTACATCAGTTCCAGTAGTTCCAACAGATGGTGCTTTTAAAAAGAAATTTCCAGTTGCAGTTTCTAAATTTGTTGAACCAGAAAATAAAGCATTATTTGTTGATGGTGTAGCTATGTTATTTGTGAAATTTCCTTTAGAAAAAATCCAACCACTCGGGCTTGTTAAATCGGTACCGGTTTCTATTTTAGGTTCAATTGTTAATACATAAGTTGTAGCAGAATTTACTTTTGCAATATCAATAATATCACTTGTAAAACTTGCTCCTTCCGTGTGAGAAAATCTTCCTGTAGATATTTTTTCAGTTCCTACAATTAACCAACCTTCATACACATAATTAGCACCTAAATCTGGTAGATTTTGAAAAGATTGAGTAATTGTTTTTACAGTTTCTTCTTCGCTTTTAGAACAAGAAGTAAAAATTAGTCCGATAGCAATAATTGCTAAAATTGTTGTTTTTTTTATCATAATATTATTTTAATGTTAATGTTATGACAAAGGTAGATTGAGGAATTCGTTTGAAATGTAAGCTAGCTTACACTTAGGCAATTTTTTCTAAAATTCTTATTTCTTTTCTATTAAAATTGATGATTTTTGCTTCTTTTAATTCATTCATAATTGAATTAAGAGTTGGTCTTGAAGTTCCAATTAATGAGGCAATATCTTTTTGAGTATAAGGATGTTCAATTACTTTATCTCCTGTTCTTTCACAGTCATGTCCATATTGTTCACATAATTCATTTAAAAACTCTAGCAATCTTGTTTTAATGTCTTTAAACAATAATAATTGTAATCTTCTTTCCAGTTTTTGTATTCTAAAACCTAAAAACTTATATATCTTTAAACTGAATGTTTTATTATCTCTCATCAAATCATGAATAAGATCTACACTAATTGGGCAAATAGAAGTTGAATTATTTACTGATTTCGCGAACTCTCTTCTTGTTTCTTCTCCTAAAATCGCTTTTTCTCCAAATAATTCCCCTTTAGACAAGATTGCATTAACAACCTCTAGTCCATCTTCAGTATAATAACCTATTTTTACTTTTCCTTTTTCAATAAGGTATATCTTTTTGGCAGCATCTGACTCAAAATACACATAATCATTCTTTTGATAGCTATCAAAACTATGGCATTCTTTATATTCTTTAAATTTATGTGGACACAATAAATTAAAGACATTTACATTTTCGAAATACCATATAGAATTCATGCTACTTGTTTTAGGATGAATTTTTGGTCGAATACAAAAAATATTACTTACAAAAAAAAGGTTCTATTAATAGAACCTTTTAAAATTTATTTGAAACGGGGTGTTTTAAGCCGCATTTTCTTTTTTAATTAAATTCAATGCAGAACCTTCGTTGTACCAAGCAATTTGACCTTGGTTGTATGTGTGATTTGCAATGATTGTATCTTTACTTCCATCTGCATGAACAACTTCTAATGTTAATGGTTTTCCTGGAGCAAAGGCATTTAAATCTACAAAGTTAAACGTATCATCTTCTTGAATTAAATCATAATCACTTTCCTTAGCAAATGTCAATCCTAACATTCCTTGTTTTTTCAAGTTTGTTTCGTGGATTCTAGCAAAAGATTTTACTAAAACTGCGGCAACACCTAAATGTCTTGGTTGCATTGCTGCGTGTTCTCTAGAAGAACCTTCACCATAATTGTGATCTCCTATTACAATGGATTTAATTCCTGCTTTTTTATATGCTCTTTGAGCTGCAGGAACGGCGTCATATTCTCCAGTTAATTGATTCTTTACAAAGTTTGTTTTTTTATTAAAAGCATTTACTGCTCCAATTAAAGTATTATTTGCAATATTATCTAAATGTCCTCTAAAACGCAACCATGGTCCAGCCATAGATATATGGTCAGTCGTGCATTTTCCGAATGCTTTTATCAATAATTTAGCACCTTTAATGTCGTTTCCTATTGGCTCGAAAGGAGTTAGTAATTGTAAACGCTCTGAAGTTGGACTTACAGAAATATCTACACCACTTCCATCTTTTAAAGGCTCAACATAGCCAGCATCTTCTACATCAAAGCCTAATGGTGGCAATTCTATGCCTCTTGGTTCATCTAATTTTACCTCTTGACCATCTTCATTAATCAAGGTGTCGTTCATTGGATCAAAATCTAAACGACCTGAAATTGCAATAGCAGCGACCATTTCTGGTGAGCCAACAAAAGCATGTGTATTTGGGTTTCCATCGGCACGTTTTGAGAAATTTCTATTAAAAGAATGTACAATGGTATTTTTTTCATCGCCTTTAACATCACTTCTATCCCATTGTCCAATACATGGACCACAAGCATTGGTAAAAATGGTAGCATCTAAATCTTCAAATATTTTTAAGATCCCATCACGTTCAGCAGTAAACCGAATTTGCTCTGAACCTGGGTTAATTCCAAAGTCAGATTTCGGTTTAATGTTCTTATCCACAGCTTGTTTGGCAATAGATGCTGCACGAGTTAAATCTTCATAAGAAGAGTTTGTGCAAGACCCTATAAGTCCCCAATCTACTTTTATTGGCCAATCGTTCTTTCTTGCTTTTTCACCAAGCTCTCCAACTGGAGTTGCTAAATCTGGTGTAAATGGCCCATTTAAATGTGGACGTAACGTATTTAAATCGATTTCAATGACTTGATCGAAATACGTCTCAGGGTTTGCATACACTTCATCATCTCCTGTTAAGTATTCTCGTATTTTGTTTGCTTCATCAGCAATATCGCTTCTATCTGTAGCCCGTAAATAACGCTCCATAGAGTCGTCATAACCAAAAGTAGAAGTGGTTGCACCAATTTCGGCTCCCATATTGCAGATGGTTCCTTTTCCTGTACACGATAAATTTTTAGCTCCAGGACCAAAATATTCCACAATAGCTCCAGTTCCGCCTTTAACAGTTAAAATTCCAGCTACTTTAAGAATGACATCTTTTGCAGAGGTCCAACCATTAATATTTCCGGTTAATTTTACGCCAATAAGCTTTGGAAATTTCAATTCCCAAGCCATTCCAGCCATTACATCAACCGCATCTGCTCCACCAACTCCAATAGCAACCATTCCTAATCCACCTGCATTTACTGTATGAGAATCGGTTCCAATCATCATGCCTCCTGGAAATGCATAATTTTCTAATACAACTTGGTGAATAATTCCTGCTCCTGGCTTCCAAAATCCGATACCATATTTATTGGATACTGATGCTAAAAAATCAAAAACTTCACTACTTGTTTGGTTTGCACGCAATAAATCAGGAGCTGCACCTTGTTTTGCTTGAATTAAGTGGTCGCAATGAACTGTTGTAGGTACTGCTACTTTAGATTTTCCAGCTTGTATAAACTGCAATAATGCCATTTGGGCAGTAGCATCTTGTAATGCAATTCTATCTGGGGCAAAATCTACATAATCCTTGCCTCTTTCAAAAGCTTTAGGTGGATTTCCATCCCAAAGGTGCGAGTATAAAATCTTTTCTGCAAGTGTTAATGGTTTACCAGTAATATCACGAGCAGTATCTACTCTTTCAACTACTTTTGAATAAACCGATTTAATCATTTCTATATCAAAAGCCATAAGTTGTATTTGTTTAAATATTGTTTTGCGAAATTACAATTTTCTATTGAAATTATAAAATAAACAGCAAAATCAACTAACTATTACATTATCAATAATGTAATAATAAAATACAGCTTAATTTATAAAATTATATTGTGAAAACGATTAAATATTACCATATTAATAATAAAGAAAAATAAAGCAGGTCTATAAGCCGAATCCTGTTTTCGTAATAAAACGAAATCTTATCATTTATCTAGTTCTAAAATTACTTTTAGACTCAATCTGCCCACCCCTTAGAATCGAACGAGTAGTTCTCAATCTCTAATATACGTGGCATTGCACCGCATAGAGTTTACCTGGTTTCACTACAGCCGAACTGTACTTGCTTTCTGTTGCACTTGTCCTCAGTTTACACTGGACGGATGTTATCCGCTATGCTACTCTTTGGTGTCCGGACTTTCCTCCACGCCTAAAGCATGGCGATAAGATTGACCTGCTAAATTATTCTACAAAAGTACAAATAAAAAACCCACTTAATTTCTTAAGTGGGAAAATTGCTATGAAAAAGAAATTATTAGTTTTAAACTAATAATAATGCAAATATATTATATTTTGTTGATTTTATTGTAACATTTGTTACATAAACATATCTTTTACTTTTTCGAAAAAAGATTTATCGGAAGTATTTGGGCTCGGAGCGAAATTTTCATCATTCTGCATATCTTCAAAAAACTTTTTTTGTTCTTTGTTTAACTCTTGTGGAGTCCAAACATTAATATGGATTAAGAAATCTCCATTTCCGTAACGTTCTATACTTGGCAGTCCTTTTCCTTTTAAGCGCAAAATTTTCCCAGATTGTGTTCCTGTATCAATTTTAATTTTTACTTTACCTGTAACAGTTTCAACTTCTTTACTGATACCTAAAACAGCTTCTGATAAATTAATGTATAAATCGTAATGAATATTTGTTCCTTCTCTTTTTAAGGTAGCGTGTTTAATTTCTTCAATCAATACTAATAAATCTCCTGGGATTGAATTTTTTCCTGGTGCTTCATTTCCTTTTCCAGCTACTTTTAATTGAACTCCCTCTGTAACTCCAGCAGGAATTTGTATTGAAACCGTTTCTTCTTTTACAATCAATCCATTTGCATCTGCATCTGATGGCTTCGATTTTATACTTTGTCCAGCTCCTTGACATGTTGGGCATGTAGTTGCTGTTTGCATTCTTCCTAAAATTGTATTGGTAACTCTTGTTACTTGACCAGCCCCATTACATGTTGAACAAGTAGAATATGTAACTCCTGTTGCTTGAATTTTTCTTCTAACTTTTACTTTCTTTTCAACACCTTCTGCAATTTCTTTTAAAGTTAATTTTACACGAATTCGCATATTACTTCCTTTAACTCGAGCTTGTCGTTGACCTCCGCCACCAAATCCACCGCCGCCAAAACCACCACCAAAAATATCTCCAAATTGACTAAAGATATCTTCCATGTTCATTCCACCACCACCGAAACCGCTGCCACCATGACCGCCTTCAAATGCTTGGTGTCCATATTGGTCGTAACGTGCTTTTTTATTATTGTCGCTCAAAATTTCATAAGCTTCTGCAGCTTCTTTAAATTTTGTTTCTGCAGTTGCATCATCAGGGTTTTTATCTGGATGATATTTTATAGCCATCTTTCGATATGCTTTTTTTATTTCTGCAGCCGAAGCTGATTTGCTTATTCCTAATATTTCGTAAAAATCTTTTTTTGCCATATTTTTTAGTTTCAGTTTTCAGTCTCAGTCTTCAGTGCTAACTGTTTACTGTTACTGCAGACTTTTTTACTGCCCAATAACTACTTTTGGAAAACGTATAATTTTATCTCCTAACTTATATCCGTTTTCGATACAATCAATAACTTTTCCTTTTAATTTATCTGTTGGAGCAGGAATTTGAGTAATTGCTTCGTGTATATCGGCATCAAAAACATCACCTGCTTTCACTTTTATTAATGTAAGTCCTTTTTGCTCTAAAGTTTTCTTTAGTTTGTCATTAATCAATTGCATTCCTTTTAACAATTCTTTGTCTTTGGTTTTTTTAATTTCTGTCAAACCTCTGTCAAAATCATCCATTACTGGCAGTAAACTTGTCATTAAATCTTGACCAGCAGTTTTAAACAATTCAATTCTTTCTCTAGTTGTTCTTTTTTTATAGTTTTCAAACTCTGCAAACAATCGTAAATATTTATCTTTTTCTGTTTGAAGCAATTCTTCTATTGTTGGTTTATGTGCTTCTACCTCTGTATTTTCTTCAACTTGGGTTTCTACTTCCTTTTTCAAAACCTCTTCTTCTTTTTTATTTTCTTCTGTACTCATTTGTTGTAATCGTTAAATTGTAAACAATTTATTGACAATAATTTTGCCAATAAAAAAATAGTGTCAAATTGACACTATTATATTTAAAAAAATACTAAACCCAGTTTAGCATTAATCTTTTATTCTTTCAATCTTTGCACCAATTGATTTTAAACGAGCTTCAATATTTTCGTAACCTCTATCGATTTGCTCAATATTATTAATAATTGAAGTTCCTTTTGCTGATAAAGCTGCAATTAATAATGAAATTCCGGCTCTAATATCTGGAGAAGTCATTTTTGTGGCTTTTAATTGAGATTTATGGTCGTGACCAATTACAGTTGCTCTGTGCGGATCACACAAAATTACTTTTGCTCCCATATCAATTAATTTATCTACAAAGAACAAGCGACTTTCAAACATTTTTTGATGAATTAAAACCGTTCCTTTTGCTTGTGTAGCTATTACCAAAACAATGCTTAATAAATCTGGCGTAAATCCTGGCCAAGGTGCATCTGCAACAGTTAGCACAGAGCCATCTATATAATTTTGAATCTCATAACTTTCTTGAGCAGGAATATAAATATCATCTCCTTTTCTTTCTAGTTGAATTCCTAGTTTTCTAAAAACATTTGGTATTTGCCCTAAATCTTTCCAGCTAACATCTTTGATTGTTAATTCAGATTGTGTCATCACTGCAACACCAATCCAACTACCAATTTCAATCATATCAGGTAAAACTCTATGACGACAGCCATTTAATTCTTTAACGCCTTCTACAATTAACAGATTAGAACCTACTCCAGAAATTATTGCTCCCATTGAGTTTAACATTTTACATAACTGTTGAATGTAGGGTTCGCAAGCAGCATTATAAATAGTTGTGGTTCCGGTTGCCAAAACAGAAGCCATTAAAATATTTGCTGTTCCTGTTACAGAAGCTTCATCCAATAACATTTCTGTTCCGTATAACTCTACCGCTTCTACTCCGTAAAAAGATTCTTCTCTATTGTGTCTAAATTTTGCTCCTAACCTAATAAACCCTTCAAAATGTGTATCTAATCTTCTTCGACCAATTTTATCTCCTCCAGGTCTTGGAATGTATCCTTTTCCAAAACGAGCCAATAATGGACCAACAATCATAATAGAACCTCTTAAAGAACTTCCGTCTCTTCTAAATTCTGCAGATTCTAAATACTCTAAATTAATTTCATCAGCTTGAAAACAATATGAATTAGGTGATAGTTTTTCAATTTTAACGCCTAATTCTCCAAGAATAAAAATTAATTTATTAACATCTAAAATATCAGGAATATTATCAATAACAACTTTTTTTGGAGTTAGTAATACAGCACAAACAACTTGTAAAGCTTCATTTTTTGCTCCTTGTGGTGTAATTGAACCACTTAGCTTGTGACCTCCCTCAATTTTAAATGATGCCATATTTATTTTTTTCGATTGTTATTGTTGTTGCTGTAGTTGGTTCTGTTTGTTTTAAAATTTTTTGTATTGCTTTTACCCTGTTGAGAAGTTCTTTTTCTTAGTAAATTTCTGCTTTCAGAAAGTACTTCTTCAGAATTTCGTAAATCTATTTTGCTATCTGAAAGCTCAAATAAATGATTAAAAATTACATCATCATCTACCGTGTCTTTATTCCAATTTAAATAACATTTTTTCATGTGATTGGCAATTGTATAGACCAATGCCTCTCTCTTTTCTCCTTCTTCCCAAGAAAGTGCTACATCAATCATTGCCTGAATATTATTACCATAATAACGATATCTTGATGCAGATTTTGGATATGGCAACGATTCTGGTTTTTCTTGTAATTCTTCTTTTGACGGAGTTTCATAAGGAGAATCTGCATCTAAATTGAAGCTAGACATGATAAATAATTGATCCCAAAGCTTGTGTTTAAAATCTGGAACATCACGTAAATGCGGTTGCAAATTACCCATAACATCTACAATGGCTTTTGCCATTACATTTCTTTTTTCTTTATCTTCTAAAGCGACACAATGATCTACTAATTTTTGTATGTGTCTGCCGTATTCTGGTATAATCATTAACGGTCTTTCTGAGTTGTATTCTAGTTCGAATTCCATTCTAAAGTTTATTGAAATATATAGCGATAACGCTTTTTATCTCTGTTTGTTTTTGAAGTATTTTAAAGCTTGCAAATTAAGGATTAATTTTAAGTAATCAAAAATTAATAATCAGCTATTTTATCCGATTATTTTTAACTTGGCAAACTGCAATAATAATTTTTTCTTTCCTACTGTTCCGAATTTAATTTCTGCTTTTTTGTTCGGGCCATTTCCTTCTAAACTCAACACTTCTCCTGCTCCAAATCTATTATGCTCTACTAATGTGCCAACAGTAATGCTAGCATCAAAAAGATTGGTGTTTTCTGATGGTGAATTTGGTATTCTTTTCAGTTTTTTAGGCGGAGTAAAAGATTCTTCTTTCTTCGCTTTAAACTCCATTTTTTTACGCTGAATCGGTTTTTGAAAACGAATGGTTTTTGACGGTGTATCAAATAAACTTGCATCTACAAATCTATTTATAGACGGTTCGGGTTTTTTAGCCGATATATATTCTAAAAATTTATCGTCTATTTCTTCTAAAAACCTGCTCGGTTCTGCATCCGTTAGTTTTCCCCAGCGATAACGGGTCTGTGCATAACTCAAATACGCCTGATGCTCTGCTCTAGTCAGTGCTACATAAAACAATCTGCGTTCTTCCTCGAGCTCGCTTCTTGTGTTCATGCTCATTCCGGAAGGAAATAAATTTTCCTCTAAACCAACAATATACACATACGGATATTCCAATCCTTTAGATTGATGAATGGTCATCATAGAAACTCTAGGAGTATCATCTTTTTTATCAGAATCAAAATCCGTAGCCAAGGCAACATCTTCTAAAAACGACGTTAATGATGCATCTTCTCCTGTTTCTATTTTATCAGTGATAAAATCTTTAATTCCGTTTAATAATTCTTGAACATTTTCGACTTTACTTACCGCTTCTGGTGTTCCGTCTTTTTCTAAATCTTTAATTAATCGAACTTGTTTCACAACAATATCTGCAATTTCAAAAGCATTTTTTGTTTGCGATTCTATTTGCAAGCGCAAAATCATGTTTACAAAATCTTGCAATTTATTTTTTGTTCCAGCATTTATCTTTAAATCGACTTTATCTAAATGTTTTAGAATTTCAAAAATTGATTTTTTATAATGATTTGCCGCAATCGTTAACTTATCAATCGTTGTTTGTCCAATTCCTCTTGCAGGATAATTGACAACTCTTTTAAGCGCTTCTTCGTCATTTGGGTTGATTAACAAGCGTAAATACGACAGTAAATCTTTGATTTCTTTTCGTTGATAAAAAGAAATTCCGCCATAAATTTTATACTTAATATCTTTTTTACGCAATGCGTCTTCTAAAGCTCTAGATTGTGAATTTGTTCTGTACAAAATAGCAAACGCATCTGCTGTCAACTGCTTATTCATCATGTTTTCCCAAATAGATTGCGCTACAAAACGTCCTTCCTCACCATCGGAAATTGTACGCATCACTTTAATTTGTTCTCCTTCATCATTAGAAGTCCAAACTACTTTGTCTAATCGAGTTTTATTTTTCTCGATAACAGAGTTCGCCGCATTTACAATGTTTTTTGTAGAACGATAATTCTGTTCTAATTTAAAGGTTCTAACTTCTGGATAATCTTTTTGAAAATTTAAAATATTATTGATGTTTGCGCCACGGAAACTATAAATACTTTGCGAATCATCTCCAACCACACAAATGTTCTGAAAACGATCTGCCAAGGCTCTTACAATTAAATATTGCGAATGATTTGTGTCTTGATACTCATCCACCATTATATATCTAAATCGGTCTTGATATTTTGCTAGAACCTCAGGGAAACGCGCTAATATTTCATTGGTTCTTAATAATAAATCATCAAAATCCATGGCACCAGATTTAAAACATCTTGCTACATATTCTTTATAAATATCACCCACTTTTGGTCTGCTTGCATGCAAATCAGCTTCTACCAAATCAGCATTATTAAAATAGGCGTTTACGGTAATCAAACTATTTTTTAAGGAAGAGATTCTGCTTAATATTTGTTTTGGCTTATACCTGTCTTTATCTAACTGCATTTCTTTAATAATTGCAGTTATTAATCGAACAGAATCTTGCGTGTCATAAATGGTAAAGTTTGATGGAAATCCTAATTTATCTGCTTCAGAACGTAAAATTCTTGCAAAAACAGAATGGAAAGTTCCCATCCAAAGATTCTTAGATTCACTTGCTCCAACTACTCCAGCAATACGATCCTTCATTTCTCGAGCTGCTTTATTGGTAAACGTAAGCGACAAAATATTAAACGGATCAATGCCTTGTTGCATTAAATGTGCAATGCGATATGTTAATACGCGAGTTTTCCCAGAACCAGCACCAGCAATAATAATCATTGGTCCGTCTTTTTGTAAAACCGCGTCTTTTTGAGCAGGATTTAAAGAATCTAAGTAATTTGACAATTGGAAAATTTTAAAGCGTAAATTTAGGCAATGTTCATCGATTTTATTTATTAGTTTCATAAAATTATAAATACATTTACAACAATAAATTTTTTATCATGAAAAAACAGTTATTTTTATTAGTATTTACAATGCTTTCAGCTTTAGTTTTATCACAAAACAATAGAGCTAAAGGGAAAATAATTAAAAATTTTGGAGAGACTTTTAATGTAGTAAATCCAGAAATTAAAACAGATACTTCTGCAGAATTAAAAGTAATTTTTGATGTTTCATCTACTTCAGCAGACAAAAGTAGTATCAACAAAAATATTGTTACCGCTGCTCGTTTTTTAAATATGCATGCCAACGCAGGAATGAAACCAAGTCAACTAAAAGTTGCAGTAACCATTCATGGTGGCGCTTGGAAAGATGTTCTGAGTGATGAAGCATATAAAAAGAAATTTGGTGTTGTAAATCCAAACACGCAACTGATTAAAGAATTGAGCAATGCTGGTGTAGATGTTATTATCTGCGGACAAACAGCCATGTTTAGAAAGATTGATAGAACTGTTGTAATGCCAGAAGTGAAGTTTGTGCTTTCTGCAATGACTGCTCTATTGCAATATCAAAATAATGGATATAAATTCATAAAATTTTAATTGATGGATTTTAGTTTTTTAGAAATTATTGGCATTATTCTAATTCTCGGAATTATTGGTTTCTATTTTTTAAAGTTAGACACAAAGACAAAAAATGATCAACAAAAAATCGAGTTATTTGCCGACAGAAAAAAAGAAGCATTACCCATAAAATTGCAAGCATACGAAAGAATGCTGTTGTTTTGTGAACGAATAAATCCAATTAAAATGTTGGTTAGAGTAAAACCAAAATCTGATATTGTAGATGAGTATTTATATTTATTATTACAAAACATAGAACAAGAATTTGAACACAATTTGGTGCAACAATTATACATTTCTGATGAATGTTGGAATGTAATCATCACTTCTAAAAGTGCAATTATCAACAAATTAAAACAAGTTGCATCAACAAGTAAAAATGCACAAGATTTTAGAGAAAAAATGATGTTGGTTTATCAAAATACATCTCCAGCAACTGATACTGCAATTGCGTATTTAAAAAAAGATATTAAAAAAATTATCTAACTAAAAATGCTCTAAATTTCTTTAGAGCTTTGTTTTTCTTATAAATAAAATAAGATTTTAAAATTGTAAACGAATTCCTAATTTGAAGTTTCTTCCTCTAGTTGAATACCCTAAAGTTTCTTCGTAATCTTCATTCAAAAGATTAGATACTGATCCGAAAAATGTCACCATATTATTCAATAGCTTGTAATTAGCATTTACATCCAATAAATTATATGATGGTAAAATTACATCATCACCAGCAGCTCCAAAACTTTCCCATTTATCAAAATAAGTTCTTTCTCCTACTTTTTTGTAAACTAAAGAAACAAACGCATTTTTAAATGGTAATGCTTCTAAATTTGCTAAAAATTTATTTTTCGGAATGTAATCTGCATCGCTATCTTTATTAATATTTGTATAACCTAATAGCAGTTTTACATTATTTATAGCCGTAATTGTTACATTTGTTTCTATTCCACTTACCTTGGTTTTTCCTGTAGCATTTTCATAAGAACTTGTCCAAGGAGCAACTG
>CAXBBY010000011.1:0-92981 GCA_963974245.1 uncultured Flavobacteriaceae bacterium
TTGAAACTAAAAAGCTTTCAGGTAAAAATGTATTGTTGGTAGTTGGTTTTTTAATAAATAACTTTTTTCATTTCATCGACGAAATTGCTCAAAAATATAAATTGAAACTAAAAAGCTTTCAGGTAAAAATGTATTATTGGTAGTTATTATTTGATAAATAGCTTTTTCATTTAAACGGCAAACTTGCTTAAAATTATAATTAAAAACTAAAAAGATCTAAGGGAAAATCCGTGAATGGTAGTTGAGGTTTTGAATTTGAAGATTTATGCACGCCTAACTCGTTATATAAGAACTAAAGTTCTCTTTATCGGTGTTTATATTCCGGGTTCTGCATTTTTTATTATTATAGCATCTCAAATATAGCAAAATAAAGGCATAAAAAAAGCGCATCATAAAATGATGCGCTTTTGTATTGTTGTTCTGTATTTTTATCTTTCTCTACGTCTTCTTCCGAAACCACCAGATTGTTTGTCTGCAGAACCTCTGTCTGGTCTGTCTCCGCCAGCTCTTGGTTTTCTGTCAGATGAACCGCTTCTTCTTGGAGAAGATGAAGAAGATGAACTTCTATCGCTACGTTTTCTTCCGAATCCACCGCCATCAGATTTTGGTGATCTTCTTCCGCTTCTATCTCCGCCACGACCTCTTCCGCCGCCAGAACGTTCTTTCTTCGTAATTTCTATATTGACACCACGTCCGTTAAACTCTGGATCGTTTTCTTCAAAAGCACTTAATGTCTGTCCTTCAAAGTTTTTATCCAATTCAAAGAATGAAAATGTGTCTAAAATATCAATTGCACCAATTTCTATATTGTCTGTAATACGTTGGTCGTTAATTAAACCAATTAATCGTGCAGGATTTAAATCGTCTTTTCTACCTAAGTTGATAAAGAAACGAGTCATGTTTTCATCTCTTGGTCTTCCTCTTCCGCCAGAATCTCTAGAATCTCCTCTAGATGCTGCTAAATCGTTTAAATCTTTTGCGTTTTCGTAATACGCTAAGAACGTATTGAATTCTAAAGAAACAAATTTTTGAATTAGTTGTTCTCTATCTAAACCTTCTAATTTTTCGTAAATACTTGGTAAAAATTCTTCAATTTGATTGGTATTTACTTCTGCATTCTGCACTTTATCAATTAAATGCATTAATTGATTTTGACAAATTTCTTTTCCACTAGGAATATTTGCTTGTACAAATTTCTTTTTGATAATTCTTTCTATAGAACGTAATTTTCCTTTTTCTTTTCCGTTTACCAAAGCAATCGAAATTCCTAATTTACCAGCTCTACCTGTTCTTCCAGATCTGTGAGTATAGTTTTCTATCTGGTCTGGTAATTTATGGTTGATGACATGTGTTAATTCAGTAACATCCAAACCACGCGCCGCGACATCGGTTGCCACTAAAATCTGAATACTTTTCTTTCTAAATTTATCCATAACGCCATCACGTTGTCCTTGCGATAAATCTCCGTGTAATGCATCTGCGCTATAACCATCTTTTATTAAGTTATTTGCTACTTCTTGTGTTTCTCTACGAGTTCTACAAAATACAATTGCATAAATATCTGTATTTACATCAGCAATTCTTTTAAGGGCTTCATAGCGAGTACGTTCATTAACTACATAATATTCGTGACTTACACTATCAGCGCCTTCATTTTTTTGCCCAGAAGTAATTTCTATAGGCTTGTGCATGTAGTTTTTTGCAATTGCTTCAACTTCTCTTGGAAAAGTTGCAGAAAATAACAAAGTTTGTTTTTCAGCAGGAGTTGCTTCTAAAACTTTATCTAATTCATCTTTAAAACCCATATTTAACATTTCATCGGCTTCGTCTAAAACGATCCATCGAATGTTTCCTAGTTTTAACGCTCTGCGCTTAATTAAATCGACTGTTCTACCAGGAGTACCTACAACTATTTGCGAACCTTTTTTTAATGAACGAATTTGTTCATCAATATTTGCTCCGCCATAAACGGTTGTAGTTCTTACACCTTTAAGGTACTTAGCAAATTCTTCAATGTTTTTACCAATTTGAACTGCTAACTCTCTTGTTGGAGATAAAATAATTGCTTGTGTTTCTTTACTATTTACATCTAATTGTTGTAAAATAGGTAAACTAAAAGCAGCTGTTTTACCTGTTCCGGTTTGTGCAAAAGCTTTTAAATCTTGTGAAGATGCAATTACTTGTGGAATTGCTTTTTCTTGAATTACTGTAGGGTTTTCATAACCCAAATCTGTTAGCGCTTTAGAGATTTCTTCTCTAAGCCCCAACTCTAAAAATGTTGACATGCTGTGAACAATTATGAACTCACAGACGCCAGTATCTGTAAACTCGGTTTATAAACGCTTTAGAACCTGTTACTTATTAAACTGGGTAACAACTATCTAATTCTTCTTAATTTTTGTAATTAAGAGCGTGCAAAGGTACGTTAAATAATATAGATTTACTAAGAAGACTTAGTCTTTTTGTAAAGATTTTAGTTGATTGTGAATTCTAGGACTAGTAATAGAAGCATAACCATTAACAATTTTACCGTTTTTATTTACTAATATAGTTCTTGGTAATTCACTAGATAAAAACTCGTTGGCTTTACTTTTAGAATTGATGAAAAATTGTTGCTTAATATCAATCCCTTTTAAAGGTTTTTCATCTATAGAAGAAGAAATTTTTACACCAATAAAGTTAAGTTTTGGAAACTCTTTTGTCAAATAATTAATTCTTGATGCTAAGTATTCTCCGCTAATGTATCTTGGGTTCCAAAGATAAATAACACTATTCTTGTTTTTTGACAAACTTTTTATAGTGTGTTTTGTTTTATTAAAATCAAAGACGTTAAATACAGGTAATAGACTACCACTATGTACTGTCTTTACATCGTTTAGTAAGCGTTGAATTTCTTTTTTATCTTCAATATTTGTACTTAACCTAAAATAAGTGTAAAAAGCATCTTTATTTATATTACAGGTAGATTTATCTAAAAAATCATTAACAATCATTTGTCTTAGAAATGTATTTTTAAGCTTTTCACTTGTAATGTTTTCATTAATTGTATTTAATAAAGCAACTGTAAATTCTTTTGATGTATTTGTAAAACCTTGTTCATAAACATTGTTGTAAAGTCTATTAACAATGTACTGTGTATAAGACCTTAAGTATATTAAAGAGCTATTGTTTAAATCTATATTTTTTCTATAATTATAAAATGTAGCATCTAATTTTGGTAAATCATCAGCTTTATGTATTTCTTTATATTTAGCTGGGTATCTTTCAAAACGATTGTAAATAGGATATTTAACAACGATTTCTAAAAGTTCTGAGTAGTTTTTTGGTAAGTTGGGTTGTCTTAATTTAAAAGCATCAATTTTTTTCTGTCTTAAATCTAATAAGGAATCTAATTTCTTTTTAAAGACTATTGGTTCTAAACCATAAAAAGAATAAATAATAGAATTATAACGTTCTTTTTCGTTTTCTAAAAAACAATCAATTAAGATGTTATTTTTTTCAGCACCAATTCCACTAAAAACCAACGATTCATCAAAATCCCAGGTGTTTAAACGAATTGAAATGCTATCTTTTGGTTCAAAATAAACATATTGGTTTTCATTGCCATGAATAAAGTAGTAAAAACCTTCATTAAAGTTTTTGTAGCTACCTAAAAATTTATCATCATTATCTAAAAATAAACTATCAATCAGTTTATCATTTTTATACAATAAAACAAAATCTGATTTTGGATGAATTATTTTACCTCCAAAATAGGTGAGCTTTTCTTTGTTAGAAGTTGTACAACTACCAATTAAGACAAGTGATATAAGTGAAAAAAAATATTTAAAAAACAGATTCATTTATTCATTTTAAACTACAAGCAAAATTACATATACATCTTTCAAAAACTTGTTAATTCGTTGTTAAAGTATTAAGAAAACAACGTTTAAAGGGGGTCTTTTTTTATAAAAATATGATAAATTCAAAAAGAGAATAATTCTATTTTTAAAGGCAAAAACACATAAAACTCTTTATAAATTTTATACTTTTGCAAAAAATTTAAAATTACAACAATGCTTTCAGTTTCAAATTTATCAGTACAGTTTGGTAAAAGAATATTATTTGACGATGTTAATACAAAATTTGTACAAGGTAATTGCTATGGTATTATTGGTGCAAATGGAGCAGGAAAATCTACTTTTCTTAAAATAATATCTGAAGAGCAAGAACCAACTTCGGGTCATGTGCATTTAGAACCAGGAAAAAGAATGTCGGTTTTGTCACAAAATCACTTTGCTTTTGATGAAATTCCTGTTCTAGAAACAGTAATAATGGGAAACAAAGAATTGTTTGCCATAAAAAAAGAAATGGATGCTTTGTATGCTGATTATACGGATGAAAATGCAGAAAAAATTGGCGAATTACAAGTAAAGTTTGAAGAAATGAATGGTTGGAATGCAGATTCTGATGCTGCAGCAATGCTTTCTAATTTAGGAATTAAAGAAGATTTGCATTATACATTGATGAAAGATTTGGACGGAAAACAAAAAGTGCGTGTGTTATTGGCACAAGCAATTTTTGGAAATCCGGATGTTTTAATTATGGATGAGCCAACAAACGATTTGGATTTTGAAACCATTAATTGGTTAGAAAATTTCTTAGCAAATTATGATAATACGGTAATTGTAGTTTCGCACGATAGACACTTTTTAGATGCAGTTTGTACACATATTTCTGATATCGATTTTGGTAAAATAAATAATTATTCTGGTAATTATACTTTTTGGTACGAATCGAGTCAGTTAGCAGCAAAACAACGCGCGCAACAAAATAAAAAAGCAGAAGATAAAAAGAAAGAATTAGAAGAATTTATTCGTCGTTTTTCTGCAAATATGGCAAAGTCTAAACAAGCTACCAGCCGTAAAAAAATGATTGATAAATTAAATGTTGATGATATTAAACCTTCTAGTAGAAGATATCCTGCAATTATTTTTAAAAGCGAACGCGAAGCTGGAGATCAGATTTTAAACGTAGAAGGATTGGCTAAAAAGTTTGAAGGAGAATATTTATTTAATGATATCAACATCAACCTAAATAAAGGTGATAAAGTTGCTATTATTTCTAAAAACTCTAGAGCAGTTACTGCTTTTTATCAAATTTTAAATGACAGAGAAAAGGCAGATGCTGGCTCTTTTGATTGGGGAGTTACAACAACACAATCTTATTTACCGTTAGAAAATGCCGAGTATTTTACAAATGCAGAATTAGATTTGGTAGATTGGTTACGTCAATATGCGCAAACAGAAGAAGAAAGAGAAGAAGTTTTTTTAAGAGGATTTTTAGGAAAAATGATTTTTAGTGGAGAAGAAGCATTAAAGAAATGTAATGTGTTGTCTGGTGGTGAAAAAGTGCGTTGTATGTTGTCTAAAATGATGATGACAAGAGCAAATATTTTAATGTTAGATGAGCCAACAAATCACTTAGATTTAGAATCGATTCAAGCTTTAAATAACTCGTTAATTAACTTTAAAGGAACCGTGTTGCTTTCTACACACGATCATGAATTTGCACAAACAGTTGCAAATAGAATTATAGAAATTACTCCAAAAGGAGTGATTGATAGATACTCTACTTTTGATGATTATTTATCTGATCCAAAGATAAAAGAACAACGAGAAAAAATGTATTCATAAAACAAAAAAAAGGAAGCTAATTAGCTTCCTTTTTTTTGTCATTCCTGTGAAAACAGGAATCTTACCAATCTTATTTAAATTATGATGTTATTCCTGACTTTGTAGAAATAACAGTAAAATTATTTTTTCTGTAACGGACTGATAATCTTTACATCAGAAAAAGAAATTGCACCTCTTACAACGCCATCAATTGTAGTTTTTAATGCTTCTATCAATTGCATTTTTAATTGCGATTTATGATAAATTAAACTTACTTCTCTTGCTGGCGGCGGACTTGTAAATTCTCGCAGATGACTTTTATCGACATCATTTAAATCTAGCGTATGTAAATATGGAAGTAGAGTCATTCCTAAACCTTCTTTTGTTAATTTTATAAGTGTATCAAAACTTCCGCTTGCCAATTGAAACGATTTTTTATTATCAGTTTTGTAGGTTCTACACAAGTTGATGACACTTTCTTTAAAACAATGACCGTCTTCTAACAACAAAATATCATCCATTTCTAATTCATCTGTGTTAATTACTTTTTCTTTAAAAAGGCGATGATTTTCTGGTATTAAACCAATAAAAGGTTCATAATATAACGGGCGTTCTTTAATTGCTTCGTTTTCTAACGGAGTAGCAGCAATTGCAGCATCTATATGTCCGTCAGTTAATTTTCTAACAATTTCTTCGGTAGTTAATTCTTCTATAATTAATTTTACTTTCGGGTATTTTTTAGTAAAATTATTTAAGAACATTGGTAATAATGTTGGCATTACTGTTGGAATAATCCCTAATTTAAATTCACCACCAACATACCCTTTTTGTTGATGTACAATATCTAAAATTCTTGTACTTTCATCAACAATAATTTTTGCTTGCTCTACAATTTTTTTTCCAATATCTGTCAACTCAATTGGTTTTGTAGAACGGTTAAAAATTTTAGCATTTAATTCTTCTTCTAGTTTTTGTATTTGCATACTTAATGTAGGTTGCGTAACAAAACTATGTTCTGCAGCAATAGTGAAATTTTGATATTCTGCTACAGAAAGCACGTATTTTAATTGTGTAATAGTCATTTTATCAATATTTTTGATAAAGATATTAAAACTATCAATTAAATTTATTGTTTTTAAATAAAATCTTATTGTAATTTTGAAATGAATAATAAAATAAACTAAAAATGAGTAAAACAATATTAGGATTAGACAGAAAAGAAACGAAAAATTTAGTGGATGAATTAAACATTTTGTTAGCTAATTTTCAAGTATATTATCAAAGTTTAAGAGGTTTGCACTGGAATATAAAAGGGAATAATTTCTTTGAATTACACGTAAAGTTTGAAGAATTATATAACGATTCGCAATTAAAAATTGATATGATAGCAGAACGAATTTTAACCTTACAAGGAAAACCATTACATACTTTTAGCGATTATGTTTCGTTAGCAAAAGTTCCAGTTGCAAAAGATGTTTCCAATGATATTAATGCAGTAGAAGTTGTTGTAAATTCACTTTCAGAATTGTTGTCAATAGAAAGAGTAATTTTAAATAATTCAGGTGATGCAAATGATGAAGGGACAAATGCAATGATGAGTGATTTTATTGCTGAACAAGAGAAAACAATTTGGATGATGAATGCTTGGTTGGGTTAATTAATATTCAGTTATTGGCGTTTTTTGATAACTGATAATTGTTCATTGCTTTTTGAATCAACTCCAAAACTCTCTTTTTTTATTTAATTCCTCCTCTTCTTTTGTCAATTCATCTAATTCTTTTACAGATAGTACTTTTAAAAAGGAAGGATGTTGCTCAATAGCAAATTCAATTTTACTGACAATATCTGCTACAGATTCATTCTCATAATCTATTTCTAAAGGTTCTTTAATTACCATAGATTGCAATACATTTCGTTTTTTAATCTTCAACCCTTTTTTATCAAATGAACGCCTAAACCCATCAATAACTACGGGTACAACTAAAGGTTTGTAAGTCTTAATAATATGCGCAGTTCCTCTTCTAATTGGTTTAAAAGGAGTAGTGGTTCCTTGAGGAAACGTAATTACCCATCCATCATTTAATGCTTTACCTATATTAGAAATATCAGAATTTTTCACCTGTCTGTTTACGTTTTCCCCGTTGCTTCTCCAAGTTCTTTCAATTGAAATAGAGCCTGCATACGCAAAAATTTTAGGCAATAAGCCAGAGCGCATGGTTTCGCCAGCAGCAACATAGTAAAGGTTTAATTTAGGTTGCCATATATAGCCAATGTTTTTAATAGTATCGTCTCTACCTTTTAAAGCAGCGTTAAAAACATGAAACATTGCTGTTACGTCTGCAAAATAAGTTTGATGATTAGAAATAAATAACACGTTATTTTGAGGTAAATTTCTTATAATTTCAGAGCCTTCAATTTTTAAATTATTAAATCGTCTATATCTGCCATGAGAGACTGTGGCAAAAATTCTAATCACCCATTTTTTTAAAAACAGAATATGTCCAAAAGGATTTCTTTTGAATAAAGGCATTAATAGTTGGTTTTAATTTTACTTACTAGTTACCTGCTAAAATACAAAAGAATATAGGAACAGGCTATTTTAATAATTCTTTAATTTCGTTTAAAATCATAGCTGTTGCACCCCAAACAATGTAATCATTTAATTTAAAGCAAGGTACATCAATATTTTTAGCGTAAGAAGTTGTAATATTTATTGTGGTAATATTTGTGTTATCTAAAAGATCTTTAACCAAAACATCAAATACATGTTCTACTTCATGATTTGTATTAAAAATAGGTTTTTCTTTTGTAAAGGCTATAAATGGAGTTGCTAAAAAATTACTTGGAGGAATGTAAACATCGGTGATTTCTCTTAGAACAATAATATTTTCTTTATAAACACCAACTTCTTCAAATGTTTCTCTCAATGCAGTTTCCTTAAGATTTTTATCAGTTTTTTCTATTTTTCCGCCAGGAAAACTAATTTGTGCAGAATGTGTTCCACTATAACTAGCCCGTTGTGTAAGTAAAAAACAAGTTTCTCCATTTTTATTTGGATAAAATAATGCTAAAACAGCAGCTTTTTTTGGGTTACTGGCTGCAATTTTTTCTGCATTGTATTTTAAACGCATTTTTGGAGCTAATCGAAACTGAGATTCTAACCCACCAATTTTAGCAGACTTAATATGATCTAAAGAATTTATAAAAACATCAAATTTCATTAGTTTTTTGCCTGATTAAGAAATCTTTTAAACCCTATTCTACTCAACATTTTTTTTTCGAAATTCCAAAAAAATTGAAACTGACCGAAAAGCCATCCATAACAAACTATTAAGATTTGATAAAAAGGAAAAATTAATAAAATTCGTAAAGGTCTGTAAATCCAAGGATTTGTTGTTGCTTGATCTAAACCAATACTATTTAATATTGGTTTTGCTATTACTAAAGAAGTGTAACCTGTAATTGAAAAGACTATTATAATAATAAAAACTTGCCAATTAGAAGTTACATTCCAACGGTTTTTTAATTTTTTCATTTTTGTTAAAATATACTGCAAAAATACAATATGAATCTAGGATTAGAAAATTAAAAGCGCTAGATTTCTAAAATAAGTTTAAGAAAACAGGATGTTATTTTTATTTTTTTTACCTTTCAAAACTTTAAATTATAATTCTATTAAATGAAAAAATTAGCACTACACTGGAAAATATTATTAGGAATGTTATTAGGAGTTATTTTTGCTCTGATTATGACAAATTTTGATTTTGGAAAAGCATTTATTAGAGATTGGATAAAACCATTTGGAACCATCTTTATCAACTCGTTAAAATTAATTGCAATTCCACTTATTTTAGCTGCTTTAATTAAAGGCGTTTCAGACTTAAAAGATATTTCTAAACTTTCAAAAATGGGAGGAAGAACCATTGGTATTTATATTGTAACTACTGTAATGGCTGTTTCTATTGGATTGGTGTTAGTAAATATAGTAAATCCAGGAAAACAAATTACAGAATCTACAAGAACAGAAATGGTAGAAAGTTATAGTACTGATACTACAAAATATAAAGACGAAGCTGCTAAGCAAAAAGATAGCGGACCATTACAAGCTTTAATTGACTTAGTACCTGAAAATATTTTTGCTGCTTCTACAAGCAATAGAAATATGCTACAAGTAATCTTTTTTGCAGTTTTTTTTGGGATTGGTTTGATCTTAATTCCTGAAGAAAAAGGAGAAACTGTAAAAAAATTCTTTGATGGTTTTAATGAAGTCATCCTTAAAATGGTCGATTTAATAATGCTCGCAGCACCTTATGGTGTATTTGCTTTATTGGCAGCTCTAGTTGTAGAATCCCCAAGTTTAGATTTATTTAAAGCCTTAGGTTGGTATGCTATAACTGTTGTTGGTGGTTTAATTTTAATGATTGTTCTTTACAACATATTGGTTGTTATTTTTACTAAGAAAACCCCAAGTTTTTTTATGAAGGCAATTGCTCCTGCACAATTATTAGCATTTTCAACAAGCTCAAGTGCAGCAACACTTCCTGTTACCATGGAAAGAGTTATTGAGCATGTTGGAGTAGAAGAAGAAGTTGCAAGTTTTGTATTGCCAATTGGAGCTACTATTAATATGGATGGTACGAGTTTATATCAAGCAGTGGCAGCAGTATTTATTGCACAAGCATTTGGAATGGATTTAGAATTTTCAACTCAATTAGGAATTATAGCAACAGCAACATTAGCTTCAATTGGCTCTGCAGCTGTTCCTGGAGCAGGAATGGTAATGTTAGTTGGAGTATTGGGTTATGCAGGAATTCCTGAAGCTGGTTTGGCATTAATTTTTGCTGTAGATAGACCTTTAGATATGTTTAGAACCGTTGTAAATGTAACTGGAGATGCTGCAGTATCTATGTTAGTTGCAAAATCAGTTGACAAGTTAGGTGAACCTCACGTTCAAAACTGGGATGATAATTATGATGCTGTAAAATAAATAATGAATATTTTAGTGCAAGTAGAAAAACCTTTGGTTTCTGTAAATTGGTTGTACCAAAATATAGATGCAACCAATTTAATAATTTTAGACGGAACGATTCCAAAAGTTTCTCAAGCTAAAACAGGAAGTAATCTTGAGGAAAATCAAATTCCAAAAGCGTTTTTCTTTGATATAAAAAAGGTATTTTCAATTCAAGATGCTGCTTTCCCAAATACCGCAATTAAACCAACAGATTTTGAACGAGAAGCAAGAAAATTAGGAATCAATAAAGATTCTTGTATTGTAGTTTATGATACGCACGGAATTTATTCTTCACCAAGAGTTTGGTGGTTGTTTAAAGCTGTGGGTTTTGATAATATTGCTGTTTTAGATGGTGGATTTCCTGCATGGGAAAAAGCAAGGTATCCAATAGAGAAAAAACAAACTCACAATGTTGAATTAGGAGATTTTGAAGCAAAGTATCACCCAGAAAAAATAATTGATTCTGATGCAGTACTAAGATCAATTTCTAACGGAGAGAAACAAGTTGTTGATGCTCGTTCTGTTGGAAGATTTAATGCAACCGAACCAGAGCCTAGAAAAGAAATACGAAGCGGTCATATTCCGACTTCTACAAATTTACCGTTTGCATCACTTTTAAATACTATCGAACTAAAATCTAAGGAAGAATTAGAAGCGCTTTTCAAAAAAGTGAATCCATCTAATAAAACACTTATATTTTCTTGTGGCTCAGGAATTACTGCTTGTATATTAGCTTTAGGAGCAACAATTGTTGGTTATAAAGATATTTCTGTTTATGATGGTTCTTGGACAGAATGGGGAAGTTTATCACATTTACCAATTGAAAAGTAGCATTATAATATTAAATTTTTGCATAATATTTTTTACGCAGCCAAAACGAAACTTTAACCAATAAAATTAAAGCAGGAACTTCTACTAAAGGACCAATAACTCCTGCAAAGGCTTGCCCTGAATTTAATCCAAAAACAGCAATGGCAACAGCAATTGCTAATTCAAAATTATTACCTGCTGCAGTAAAAGCTACTGCTGCTGTTTTATCATATTCAGCTCCAGTTGCTTTTGTAAAGAAAAAACCAATAATAAACATTAACGTAAAATAAATCAATAACGGAATTGCAATAATGACTACATCCATTGGGATTTCTACAATCAATTCTCCTTTTAAAGAAAACATTACGATAATGGTAAATAACAATGCAATTAATGTCATTGGAGAAATCGTTGGAATAAATGTTTCGGTATACCATTTTTCGCCTTTTAATTTTACTAAAATCAATCGACTTAAAATTCCCAGTGCAAACGGAATTCCCAAATAAATAGCAACACTTTCTGCAATTGTTGTAATAGAAATGTCTACAATTGCGCCGTCAAATCCAAAATAGGGCGGAAGAACTGTAATAAAAATCCATGCATAAAAAGAATAGGCAAAAACTTGAAAAATACTATTTAACGCAACTAAACCAGCGCCATATTCACTACTTCCTTCAGCCAAATCATTCCAAACCAACACCATGGCAATACAGCGAGCTAATCCTATTAAAATAAGCCCAACCATGTATTCTGGATAGTCACGTAAAAACGTAATTGCCAATACAAACATTAAAATTGGACCAATGATCCAATTTAAAAGTAGCGAAATGGATAAGATTTTTGTGTTTTTAAAAACTTTCGGCAATAAGGCATAATTCACTTTCGCCAAAGGCGGATACATCATTAAAATCAAACCTATAGCAATCGGAATATTAGTGGATCCGCTACTGAAAGAGTTGATGATGTTTGGAAAAGTAGGAATAAAATATCCAATTCCAACCCCTATAGCCATTGCTACAAAGATCCATAATGTTAGATTTCTGTCTAGAAAGTTTAATTTTTTTGTTGCCATTTTTTAAGAGTTTATTTGAGAAAAAACATAGAACATTTCAGTTGCAATTTGCAAACTTCTTTCATTGTATTTTTCTTCCTGTTGTGGTGTATTGTCAAATGCTTTTGGATCTTCAAATGTTATCGGAATCCTTTTTTCTGCACCAAGTACAAGCGGACACGCTTCATTTGCAGCGTCGCATGTCATAATTGCTGCAAATGCTGAAGTTGGATTGAAATCATCGTCTAATTTTTTTGAAAATCCGATAATTGGTTGTGCTTCTTTAGAAAATAAAATATTGTAAATAGGATTTTCACTTTCAGATTCTTTTGTGATTTCAAAACCTGAATGTTGTAAGGTTTCAACAATCATTGGGTAAAGGGCTGTTGCCTCTGTTCCACCAGAATAGCAAAACACGTTTTTGATATTGAAATAATGCGCCATGGTTTGTGCCCAAACTTGTGCTAAATGACTTCTACGTGAATTATGTGTACAAATAAAATTTAGTCGAATTTCTTTAGAATCATTAGTTTTCGTTTTTATAAAATCAATTAAAGGGTGTAAAATTTCTTTACGCTCATTTGTGATTGATTGCACATTTAATGTTGAGATGGTTTTTTCAATTTTATCAAATAAAGTCATTCTTATTTTTTTGATTTCAAAATTAACAGCATCCACTGGTTGGTGAACAACAATTTGAGGTTTCTAAAACAGGAGTTGTTTCTTTTTGAGTAGGAATTCCACATTCTTCTCTAGCCAAACAATCTGTTTGCTTGGTTGTAAGTAAAAAAGTTTTTCCGTCAAAATCCAATCCAAATTTACCAATTGTTTCACCTTGATATTCTACCTCAATCTCTAAATCTTCAATTCCTAAAACTTCTTCAGAAAGATTAATAATGTGTATCAATTTCTCAGGATGCAATCTATGATTATAATCATCTGCATTCCAAAGTTGAAAATTGACAACATTTTCTTTACGAATTGTGCCACCACAATCGATAAAGTTTTTAGTTATTTTTCCAATTTCAGTTACATGAAAATGGCTTGGAACCAATTCTCCGTTTGGCAATTGAAAAGCAATCTCATTTAATGTATTTAAAGCCGATTTAATTTCTGATAATTTCATACTATTATTATTTTATAATGATTTTTTATTTTAGCAACAGTTTTCTTTTTTAGTGATATCTTGATTTAAAAATTGAGACATAACCTCTTTCATTTTGGTCCAATTTTCTGAATTGATACAATAACAAACACTAGTTCCTTCAACACTTCCTTTTATCAATCCTAATAATTTTAATTCTTTTAAATGCTGTGATATAGTTGGTTGCGCCAATTTTATTTCGTTTACTAAATCACCGCAAACACAAGCGTCAATTTTAAATAAATGCTGTAAAATGGCAACTCTTGCTGGATGTCCAAATACTTTGGCAAACAAAGCAATTTCATTTTGTTTATCTGTAAATTTTTCTGTTTTAGCTAATCCCATTTTTTATTAATTTGTTTATTGCAATATTACGATTAATAAAAATATTGACAAAATATTTTCTAAATATTTATTTAAATAAACTTTTTTAATTCACTAAAATCTGAAATCACTTTGTTTGCGTATTCTAAAGTTTGGTCAGCAGCTAACGGATTTCTGTATCCAAAAGCAAAAATACCAGCAGCATTTGCTGCTTTAACGCCGTTATCAGAATCTTCAATAACAATACAGTTTTCTTTGGGAGTATTTCCTAAAACGGCTGCTTTTTCAAATATTTCTGGATGTGGTTTTGATTCTTTTAAATCTGCTCCGCTTATTTTTGCAGTAAAATAGTGGTTTAAATCAAAGCGATTAAAAACCCGATTAATATTTACCATGGCAGAAGAAGAAGCTAAAATTAGCGTAATTTCTTTTTCATAAAAATACTTGATGATTTCTTCGACACCTTTTACCAAATGCAATGTTGGATCATTTTCAAAGAAATTTACATAACGTTTCCTTTTTTGCAGCACCAATTTGTTTGGATCTTCATTTAAATTAAAATGAGCAACCAATTTCTGAAAAGCATTTATAGTAGAAGAACCAGTTAATGTTTTATATAATTCTTCAGAAACTTTTAATCCTAAAGAAATAAAAGTTTCGTAATAGGCTTTTTTATGGAGTAATTCTGAATCTATGATAACACCGTCCATATCAAAAATTACACATTGTATGTTGTTCATGAGTCTATAAATTTTGACTTTAACTCTTGTGTTGGTATCATACAGCTTTCTTTTTTACCAAACCATTTGTAGCGGTTTTTTGCAATATAGTTATAAAAAAAATCTCTAATTGATGCTGGTACTATCCAGAAGATTTGAAAAAACAACCAAAATCTGCCAAAATGTTTTGCAATTTTTAATGCTGCAGTAGATTTAATAGAGTAGTTGGTCTTTGATTCAATTAAAATAATTGAATCTATTTTTTTTGTATCAATGTTAAAATGATTGGTGATTTCTTTTCCGATTTTTGATTGAAGAGAAGCAAATAAGAAAATATTTTTTTTATCTTTTTTAATAATTTTTAAAACAGAAGCATTGCAAAAATTACAAACTCCATCAAAAAGGACTAGTTGCTTATTTTTTAGGAGTTTATCAAATATGTCCATCAGAAAAAAGTATCATTAAAAATAATATTCTACAAATTTCCATAAAATTAATGAATTTCATGTAACAATTTTTGCTTTAAGACGTCAGATACACAGAAGTAGTTATAAAACAGAAAAGTTTGCTAAAGTGATTCTTTAACATAACATTAATAGCTTTAAAATAACGCAATAATTACTTTCGCAAAAAAGGAACTAATTAAGATGATAGAAATAAAAAAACTACATAAATCTTATCCAATTGGTAAAGATTCTCTACATGTTTTAAAAGGAATTGATTTACATATTAAAGAAGGTGAATTTGTTTCCATTATGGGATCTTCTGGATCTGGAAAATCAACATTATTAAATATTGTTGGTTTGTTAGATGAACATGATGAAGGAGATTATTATTTAAATGGTCAGTTAATTAAAAACTTAAATGAAAAGAAAGCGGCAATTTTAAGAAATAAATTTTTAGGATTTGTTTTTCAATCATTTAACTTAATATCCTATAAAACAGCTTTAGAAAACGTTGCATTGCCGTTATATTATAAAGGAGTTCCTAGAAAAGAACGTTTAAAAACAGCAATGGAATACTTA
Organism: uncultured Flavobacteriaceae bacterium; assembly: GCA_963974245.1. Taxonomy (GTDB): domain Bacteria; phylum Bacteroidota; class Bacteroidia; order Flavobacteriales; family Flavobacteriaceae; genus Polaribacter. Next base: position 15,739 of record CAXBBY010000011.1, read on the forward strand.
GATAAGGTTGAATTAAAAGATTGGGCAAATCATTTACCAAACGAGTTATCTGGTGGACAAAAACAACGTGTTGCAATTGCAAGAGCTTTGGTAACACAACCAAAAGTTGTTTTAGCAGATGAACCAACAGGAGCATTAGATTCTACCACAACAGATAATGTAATGGATTTATTAAGAGATATTAATGATGAAGGAATGACTGTTTTTGTAATTACACACGAAGAAGAAGTTGCAGCTCAAACAAAAAGAATTGTTCGTTTAAAAGATGGTGTTATTATTAGTGATGAGTTAACCGAAAAAGCTAAAGCAGTTTAAACATGTTTGATTTAGATCGTTGGAGAGAAATTTTTCAAAGCATCAGTAAAAACAAATTGCGTTCTGTAATGTCTGGTTTTACAGTAGCTTTTGCAATTTTGCTTTTTACGTTGTTATTTGGTATTGTAAGCGGACTTAGTAATTCTTTTAAAGACGCATTTGCAGACGATGCAGCAAATTTTATGTCTGTAAGAGTAAGGAAAACAACCAAACCTTTTAAAGGATTACAAACAGGTAGAATAATTCAATTAAAAAATAAAGACTATAATTTTGTAAAAGATAAATACGATTCTAAAATTGAACTTTTAACAGCTAGAGTTAATAAAAATGTAAATATTTCGTATAAAAACAAACAAGATAATTATAGTTTACGAGCAGTTCATCCAGATCATCAATTTTTAGAAAAAACAATTATTGATGAGGGAAGATTCATTAACAATAGAGATTTAAAAGAAAAAGCCAAAGTAATTGTTATTGGTCGTTTGGTTAAAGAAGATTTATTTGGAGAAAAACCAGCGTTAGGAAAACGTGTAAATGTTAGCGGAATATCCTATCAAATTATTGGTATTTTTTCTGATGATGGCGGAGATAATGAAGAAAGATTTACATATATGCCAGTTACAACGGCTCAAATGATTTATGGTAATAACGACCTTATCAATCAAATAAATATTGGGTATAGTCCAGATTTAAGTCTAGATGAAGCAATTGCATTCGGAAATAAAATGGAACGCGATTTAAGAAAAGCATTAGACATTCATCCAGATGACCAAAGTGCTTTATCTATTCAGAATATGGCAGAAGCAAATAAAGGTGTTGGCACCTTTGTAATAGCATTATATTTTATTGTAATTTTTATTGGATCTGGAACTCTAATTGCAGGAATTATAGGTATTAGTAATATTATGATATTTGTAATTAAAGAACGTACTAAAGAATTTGGTATCAGAAAAGCTTTAGGAGCACAGCCATCATCGATTGTTGGGATGGTAGTACAAGAATCTGTTTTAATTACAACAATTGCAGGATATTTAGGACTATCATTAGGAACTTATATTTTAAGTAAAATCGGAAATAGTTTAGAAGATTATTTTATAACAAACCCAAGTGTAAGCCCAGGAATTGTAATCGGTGCAACTGTGGTTTTAATTTTATCAGGATTAATTGCTGGATATGTTCCAGCGAAAAGAGCAGCGGGAATTAAACCAATTGTAGCATTAAGAGCAGATTAAGATGAAATTTTTATTTGATTCAGATACATGGCAAGAAATTTACGGAAGTATCCGTAAAAATAAAACAAGAACATCAATCACTATTATTGGTGTTTTATGGGGAATTTTCTTGTTGGTTGTATTGTTAGGTGCAGCAAGAGGGCTAGAAAATAATTTTAATAAAATTTTTGGAAATTTTGCAACCAATAGTGTTTTTATTTTTCCACGGGCAACCGAAATTCCGTTTAAAGGATTTCAAAAAAACCGTAGATTTAGTCTAACCTTAAAAGATGTAGAAATATTAAAAAGTGAATATAGTAATGAAATCAAGTTTCTTGCTCCAAGAAATCAAACATCTAATCTAATCATTAAAGATTTTAAAACAGGTACTTTTCAGGTTAGTGGTGATTATCCAGTTTTAGATAAGATTCAGAAAAAGGAATTACTATATGGACGTTTTTTAAACGAAAATGATATTTTATCAACCGCAAAAGTATGTGTTATTTCAGAGGAAATGTACAAGCAGTTATTTGATAAAAACGAGTTTCCAATTGGTCAACTTGTTAGAATAAATAGTATTAATTATAAAGTAGTAGGTGTTTATAAACAATCTTTAATAGGTATTGATGGCGATACTGCATATATTCCTTTTTCGACTTTTCAAAAAGTTTATAATACCGGAAATAGAATTGGTTGGATGATGATTACTGCTAATGAAGGAGTGGACATAAAGCAAATGGAAATAGATATTTTATTAACCTTAAAAATTTTACACAAAGTACATCCAGATGATAAAAGAGCATTTGGGAGTATAAATTTAGCAGAACGAATTGGAAAAGTAACAGGATTTTTAATTGGCATGCAATTTTTAACATGGTTTGTTGGTATTGCAACATTAATTGCGGGAGTTTTCGCCATTGGTAATATTTTATTAATTACTGTAAAAGAGCGTACAAAAGAAATCGGAATTAGACGTGCGCTAGGAGCAACACCAATTAGTATTAGAAGACAAATTGTTTTGGAATCTGTTTTTTTAACAACTGTGGCAGGAATGTTAGGAATTGTTTTTGGAGCATTAGTCTTATTTGGTATAGATAAAATGGTTGGTAGTGGAGATGATGCAGTTTTAATAAACCCAACAGTAAATATTCCAATTATATTAATAGCATTTTTAACATTAACGGTATTAGGATCTTTAATAGGATTAATACCAGCATATATGGCAACAGTAGTAAAACCAATAGAAGCATTAAGAGAAGAATAAATAAATAACAATTATGAGTAAAAGAGCAAAAATTATTTTGGCAATTATAGTAGTAGGTTTTATCGCTGCACTTATTTGGTTCGGTAAAAAGAACGAAAAAAATATATTAGAATTTGAAACTGAAACAGCTTTCACAACTACTATTGTTAAAAAAACTGTGGCAACAGGAAAAGTTGTACCATTAGAAGAAGTAGAAATTAAACCTCAAATTACAGGAATCATTGATGAAGTTTTTGTAGAAGAAGGCGCAATTGTAAAAAATGGTGACTTAATTGCAACAGTTAGAGTTGTACCAAACATAGCTTCTCTAAACAGTGCTACAGGTAGAGTTAAAAATGCACAGTTAACATTTAATAACGCAGAAAAATCGTATAATAGAACTAAAGGTCTTTTTGAAAACGGAGTCGTTTCTCGTCAAGATTTTGAATCTGCAGAGTTAAGTTATAACAACGCAAAAGTAAATCTAGACAATGCAGAATCTGATTTAGAAATTATTAAAAAAGGTTCTACTTCTGGTCTAGGAAAAACAACTAATACAAATATTATTGCAACGGCTTCAGGAATGATTTTGGAAATTCCTGTTAAAAAAGGATACCAAGTAACACAAACAAACGACTTTAATGCTGGTACTACAATTGCTAGTATTGCTGATATGACAAAAATGATTTTTGAAGGAAAAGTTGACGAGTCTGAAGTTAGTAAATTAATTGTTGGTACAAAAATTGAAGTTTCTTTAGGAGCCATTGAAGGGAAAAAGTTTCCAGCTATATTAAATTTTGTTGCTCCAAAAGGAACAGAAGAAGGCGGTGCAGTTCAGTTTAAAATAAAAGCAGATGTTACATTAGATAAAAACAATTTTATTAGAGCTGGTTATAGCGCAAATGCTGATATTGTTTTAGAAAATAAAAAAGGAGTTTTAGCAATTAAAGAAGCGTTATTACGTTTCGATAAAAAAACAGAAGAACCTTATGTAGAGGTAAAAGTTGGAGAAAAATTTGAAAAGAGAACTGTAAAATTAGGAACTTCTGATGGCGTAAATGTTGAAGTGCTTTCTGGTGTTACGAAAGAAGATCAAATTAAAGTTTGGAACAAAGCTTCTAAAAAAGATGAGGAAAAAGATAGTAACAGAAACAACTAATTTTTAAATTAGTAATAAACTAAAAGAGGAGATTTCAAAAGAAATTTCCTCTTTCTATTTGATTGCATATTGAAAACCAAAACCAGTACTAAAAATGTTATAACCACTATTTGGTAGTTGAAAATTAAAATTAGAAATATGTCCCAATCCGCCAAAAAATTGAATAGATGTTTTTTGAGTTAATTTTAAATCCAATCCTAAATTTCCATTCTCTATAAAAGTGAATCCTTTTGCCAAACGTTCTGTTTCCGTATCAATATAACTAAAACCTAATCCAACTTGTAAAAATAAACTAACACTTTTAAACAACTCTTTTTTTGATTCTATACTAAACTCCAAAGCGGTAATTGAAAGGTTTTTTAACTGTGTAAATCGTTGTCTCTTTTCTATATAATTAGACTCATTGGGTCTTATAAATTGTTCATTATATAATTGATGTTGTACAAACTGTAGTTGTGGCTGAACAATCAAAGAAACCTCAATTGTTTTTAATGTTGTTATTGGAAAATAAAGTTGTCCTTTTACTGTATTTGTTCTGTAGAAATAATCTGCATCATCAAACAAAAAATTGTTTTCGTTTCCTTGAGAAAATTGTATTCCTAATTTAGTAGGGGTAAAGAAACTCTTGGTTGATTTTTGTCCATATAATGTAGCAATCAAACAAACAAAAACCAAGGTAATTAAAAGTTTTAGTTTCATCATTAAGCAAATTGCTTCGCTATTTTTTCTGCTTTTCTGTTTTCAGAATAATCGTAAAAACCTTCGCCAGATTTAACGCCTAGTTTTCCTGCTCTAACCATATTTACTAATAATGGACAAGGAGCGTATTTTGGATTTTTAAATCCGTCATACAATACATTTAAGATTGATAAACACACATCCAATCCAATAAAATCTGCTAATTGTAATGGTCCCATCGGATGTGCCATTCCTAACATCATCACCGTATCAATTTCTTTAATACCAGCAACACCGTTGTAAAAAGTTTCAATAGATTCATTAATCATTGGCATTAAAATTCTGTTGGCAACAAAACCAGGATAGTCATTTACTTCAACCGGAATTTTATTGATTTTTTTTGTCAAATCAACCGTAAATTTCATCACTTCATCAGAAGTATTATAACCTCTAATAATTTCCACCAATTTCATAATTGGCACAGGATTCATAAAATGTATTCCGATTACTTGCGTTGGTCTTTTTGTTACTGCAGCAATTTGAGTAATTGAAATTGAAGAAGTATTTGTTGCTAGAATGGTGTCTTCTGGACAAACTTCATCCAATTCTCTAAAAATATTGAGTTTTAAATCTACATTTTCTGTTGCAGCTTCCACAACCAAACTTGCATACTGCACACCAGCTTTGATAGAAGTGTAGGTGGTGATATTGTTTAAGGTGTTGTTTTTATCAGCTTCAGAAATTTTTTCTTTGGCAACCATTCTGTCTAAATTCTTAGTGATAGTTGCAATCCCTTTTGCCAATGCGGTTTCAGAAATATCTATTAGTTGAACTTGAAAACCAAATTGAGCAAAAGTGTGCGCAATTCCGTTTCCCATTGTTCCTGAACCAATTACAGCGATGTTTTTCATGTATCTTTAAATTTAATATTTAATTTTTTTTGGGCGTTTTAACGGGCTTTACGTTTCAATCTTTTTTCTTTTATCATTGCGAAGAAAGTTTTTACTTTCTGTGGCAATCTCATTATTAATTAAGAGATTACTTCGTCATTCTTCCTCGTAATGACGAGATGTTTCAAAAAAAGGATTTCCACTACAATCCCTAACGCACTTGTATATTTTATTATTTTAAAAACTAAAAGCATTGTCTTTAACTTTGCAACTTTGTTACTTTCAGACTTTGCAACTAACTTTTAAAAACAATCAATGATTCGTTGAGCAATTCTTAAAGCTTCTGTTCCTTGCGATAAAGAAACAACCGGAGTTGTATCATTATTAATCGCATCAGCAAACGATTCTAACTCGTCTAAAATGGCGTTATTTTCTGTAACTTCTGGATTGTCAAAATAGATTTGTTTTTTAACGCCTTCAGCATTTTGTAAAATCATGGCAAACTCATCTTGATGTTCTGGAACATCTTTCATCTTAACAACTTCTGCTGTTTTCTCTAAAAAATCTACAGAAATATAGGCGTCTTTTTGAAAAAATCTAGATTTACGCATGTTTTTCATTGAAATTCTACTCGCAGTTAAATTGGCAACACAACCGTTTTCAAATTCGATTCTTGCATTGGCAATATCTGGCGTTTCACTAATTACCGAAACACCACTTGCGTGTACATTTTTTACAGGCGATTTAACGACACTTAAAATAATATCGATATCATGAATCATTAAATCCAATACCACCGGAACATCAGTTCCTCTTGGATTGAATTCTGCCAATCGATGCGTTTCTATAAACATCGGCGCATCAATCATGTCTTTTACCGCAGTAAACGCAGGATTAAAACGTTCTACGTGACCAACTTGTCCACGAATGTGTTTCTGACTTGCCAAAGTTCTAATAGCTTCTGCTTCTAAAACTGTTTTTGTAATTGGTTTTTCAATAAAAATATGACAGCCTTTTTCTATGGCTAATTTTGCACATTCGAAATGCGATAGTGTTGGAGTTACAATGTCTATTACATCAACTTCGTCAATTAAACTTTCTACAGAATCAAACAAAACATACCCAAATTCTTCGGCAACTTTTTGTGCGTTTTCTGTAAATGAATCGTAAAAACCTACCAATTCGTATTTATTTGATTGTTGTAATAAACGAAGATGAATTTTTCCTAAATGACCAGCGCCAAGAACACCTACTTTTAGCATATACATATATTTTTGTGTTAAATGTTGATTTTCAGCAAAGAAAAATGCCAAAAATTAATCGCTAACAAAGATACACTTTTATAGCTATTTTTTTAGATTTATTACTACTTTTAGAACTCCAAACTTTACTTAGAATTGAAAGATACTCATAAACATCAAGGACTTAGAAAACAGCTAGCTAATGTATTAGAAGCGAAAGGAATTGCCGACAAAAATGTGTTAGATGCAGTCTGTAAAATTCCACGACATTTGTTTATAGATTCTAGTTTTGAAGCACATGCTTATCAAGATAAAGCATTTCCGATTGCTGCCGAGCAAACCATTTCTCAACCTTATACTGTTGCATTTCAATCTCAAACTTTAGAAATAAAACCTGGTGATAAAGTATTAGAAATAGGTACAGGTTCTGGGTATCAAACCGCTGTTTTATTAGAAATGGGAGCAGAAGTGCATTCTATTGAACGCCAACTCGAATTGTTTAAAAAAACCTCTTTATTTTTACCAAAGTTAGGATACAGAGCAAAAAAATTAATTTTTGGAGATGGTTATAAAGGTTTACCAGAAATTGCTCCTTTTGATAAAATTATTGTCACAGCAGGAGCTCCTTTTGTTCCGAAGCCTTTATTAAGTCAGTTAAAAGTAGGAGGAAAGTTATTAATTCCTATTGGAGAAACTACACAAATAATGACCTTATTTATTCGTAAATCATCCAAAGAATTTGAAAAACACGAATTAGGAGACTTTGCTTTTGTGCCGATGTTAGGGGAGAAAAGTTAATCGTTAACACGATACCAATACGCTGTTCTTCCAAAAACAGAAAAACCAATATAACCACGTAGTTTCATAGTATTGTTGTCTTTGAGTGTAATGAAACATTTATATTCTTTTCCGTTTTTAGGGTCTAACACTTTTCCTCCAGACCACTCATTCTTATCTTTTTTTAATCCGTTTATAATAACCAATCCTTCTATAGGTTTATTTTTGTTTTTTCCTTTGCAATTTTCGCAAACAATACCCTTTTTTTTAGGATCTAATAATTGAATAATCTTTCCGTAAAACTTTCCGTTCTCTTGGTAAATTTCAATAACAGACTCGTCTTTATTAGTCTCTTCATCAATAGATTTCCATTTTCCTAAAATAGACTGAGCATTAATAGTTGTTGATAATAGTATTAAAACGAGAAGAGTAAATTTTTTCATAAATAAATAATAATTAATCGTATTTCGCATTAAAATTCCCACTCCATTTTCCTTGTACACGTAAGATTTGTTCTATAATATCACGCACACAACCTTCGCCTCCTTTTTTATTAGAAATATAGTTAGAAATTTTCTGAATTTCTGGAGCTGCATCATTAGGGCAACAAGGCATTCCAACTAATTCCATTACTGGGTAATCTGGAATATCATCTCCCATATACAATACATTTTCTGGTTGTAAATTGTATTTTTCAACCAATTCATTGTATTGTTTTATTTTATCATGCGCACCTAAATAAATATCTTTAATGCCCAAACCTTTTAAACGAGTTCTTACGCCTTCGTTATTTCCACCAGAAATAATACACACATTTAATCCAGCATCAACAGCAGTTTTTAACGCATAACCATCTTTAATATTCATGTGTCTTACCAATTCTCCGTTCGGAAAAACAGTAACGATTCCGTTGGTTAAAACGCCATCAACATCAAAAATTAAAGTGTTTATTTGCGGTAAATATTCTTTATAACTTTTTTCCATATTCTAATTTAATTTGTCTGTTCGAGCGGAGTCGAGAACTCATATAACCTCTCGACTCCGCTCGAGGAGACATTTTATTTTAATTTATTCAATTGAGTTTTGAATTGATTTTGTAAGCAATTCATATATTTTTTGCTGTTGCAAATTTAAACTCTCTAAATGATTTTTAATCGTTTGTACATCGTTTCTTTTTGCAGGTCCAGTTTGTGCATTTTTTGGAGAAATTGATTGTACTTTCTTTGCAGTTTCTTCAATTAATGGATATAAAATTTCAAAAGGAATGTCGTTTTTATCACAAATATCATTAGCAATTTTATATAAATGATTGCTGAAATTATTTACAAAAACAGCAGCGATATGTAATTTTTTTCGTTGCTCTGAATCAATTTGATAGGTTTTCTTTCCAATAGATTTTGCGACATTTTCCAACAAATTAAAATCATCTTTATCTGAGGTTTCAAGACAAAACGGAATCTCATTAAAACTGATGATTGCGTTTTTTGTAAACGATTGCAACGGATAAAATACGCCTTTTCTTTTTCCTGCAATTGCATTGATAGTAACAGCACCAGAAGTGTGTACTATTAACCCTTTTCTATTATTAATTTTTTGAGAAACTTGCAGAATTGCATCATCAGAAACAGCAATAATAGTAACATCAGAACTAGGAATAGTTGATAGTTTTCTAGAATTAATTTGTATCACAGTTATATTTGTTGCTTTAGAGAAAGCAGTATATAAATGTGTAGCCACATTTCCATTACCAAGAATTACTACTGAAATCATTGAAGCTAAGGTATATAATTTATCTATATTCTAAATATTATTTTTAAAGATTTATAAAACTTGAATAGAAAACCAAAGAAGTATAATTGTTTTCTTAATTTAGCTGAACTAATTTTTATGAAATGAAGAAAAATAACAACTTGGGAATTAATACCATTTGTGCACACGTTGGTGAAGTAAAAGACGAGCAATTTAAAGGTGCAATTTCGCCAATTTACATGTCAACTTCGTATGCATTTGACGATGTAGATGTTATGCGATATCCACGTTATTTAAATACGCCAAACCAAGAAGCTTTGGTAAAGAAAATTGCTGCTTTAGAAAAAACAGAGGATGCATTGATTTTTGGTTCTGGAATGGCGGCAGTAAGTACAACTATTCTAGCATTTTTAAAACATGGAGATCATATTATATTGCAACAAACTTTGTATGGAGGAACGTATAATTTTGTGCTAGAAGAATTTAAAAAATTCGGAATAGAATATTCGTTTACAAAAAATTTATCAATCGAATCTTTTCAAAAAGAAATCAAACCAAACACAAAGGTTTTATATATAGAAACGCCATCAAATCCGTTGTTAACTATTACAGATATGAAAGCTGTTGCAGATCTTGCAAAAACTAATGGAATTGTAACAATGATTGATAATACGTTTGCATCACCAATAAATCAAACTCCTACAGATTTCGGAATTGATATTATGATTCATTCTGCTACAAAATATATGGGCGGACATTCAGATATTTTGGCAGGTGCAGTTGCTGCATCAAAAAAACATATAGAAACTATTTGGAAAACTGCAATTAACTTAGGTGGTAGTTTAAGTGATTTTACCGTTTGGATGTTAGAACGTAGCTTAAAAACGATGAATTTGCGTGTTAAACGTCAAAGTAAAAATGCGTTAAAAATGGCAACATATTTAGATAAAAATGTGTCAGTTGCTAAAGTATATTACCCTGGTTTAAAATCGCATCCAAATCATAAGTTGGCAAAAAAACAAATGAAAGGATTTGGCGGAATGTTATCTTTTGAGTTAAAAGAAGAAATAGATGTGATGGAATTTCAACGTAAGTTACAATTGATAAAACCGTCTATGAGTTTGGCTGGCGTAGAAAGTACCATGTTAAACCCTGCGGTTGCTTCTCACGCATTATTAGGAGCAGAAGAAAGAGAAAATCAAGGAATAAAAGACGGATTGATTCGTTTTTCTGTTGGAATTGAAGAAACCAAAGATTTAATTGCAGATATTGAACAGGCTTTAGTAAACTGTAAATAGAATGTCTCCCCGAGCGGAGTCGAGAGGTAATATAAGGTCTCGACTCCGCTCGACCAGACAATAAATGTAAAAAAATGAAACTAGATATATTAGCTTTTGGAGCACATCCAGACGATGTAGAATTAGGTTGTGGAGCAACCATTGCCAAAGAAATTTCTTTAGGAAAAAAAATCGGAATTGTAGATTTAACTCGTGGTGAATTAGGAACACGTGGTTCGGCAGATTTACGTGATAAAGAAGCAGCAAACGCAGCAAATGTTTTAGGTGTTTCTGTAAGAGAGAACCTTGGTTTTGCTGATGGATTTTTTATCAATGATAAAAAACATCAATTAGAAATTATAAAAATGATTCGTAAATACCAACCAGAAATTGTGTTATGCAATGCAGTTGATGATCGGCATATAGATCATCCGAAGGGAAGTGAATTGGTTTCTGACGCATGTTTTTTAAGTGGATTATTGAAGATTGAAACAAGGTTAAATGATAACTCTCAAGAAAAATGGAGACCAAAAAAAGTGTATCATTACATCCAATGGAAAAATATTAAACCAGATTTTGTTATAGATGTTACAGGTTTTGTTGACAAAAAAATTAATGCAGTAAAAGCATATAGTTCACAGTTTTTTAATCCAAAAAGTAATGAACCAGAAACACCAATTACAAGTAAAAATTTTATCGATAGTATAAAGTATAGAGCAAATGATTTAGGAAGATTAATTGGAGTAGAATCTGCAGAAGGTTTTACCACAGAACGTTACGTTGCTGTAGAAAGTTTAGATAAATTAATTTAGGTTTTCTTTTGTTGTAAATTAAAAAATGAATTATATTTGCATCCGCAATTATATGGTGGTTGTAGCTCAGTTGGTTAGAGTATCGGTTTGTGGTACCGAGGGTCGCGGGTTCGAATCCCGTCTTCCACCCAAAATAAAATCCTTCTCATTTGAGAAGGATTTTTTTGTGCTTAATTTTTAAAATTATTCTTAACATTTTATTCCACTTATTTTTTACATTTGGGTAAATACTTATTTCTATGCAACATTTATTGAAAGTATATCAAAAAGTACAGCCATTGGTTCATAAAACTCCGGTATTGCATTCAAAATTATTGAATCAGATTACAGAATCAAACGTGTTTTTAAAATGCGAAAACTTTCAAAAAACAGGTTCCTATAAAATTAGAGGAGCTAGTAATGCCATTTTAAATTTATCAGAAATGCAAAGAAGTAAAGGTGTTGTAACACATTCTTCTGGGAATTTTGCACAAGCATTATCATTAGCGGCTAAAAACTTAGGTGTAAAAGCATACATTGTGATGCCTTCTTCTGCTCCAGAAATTAAAAGAAAAGCAGTGTTAGATTATGACGGAATCGTAACGATTAGCGAACCAACTTTGGTGGCAAGAGAATTAGCTTCAGAAAAGCTTCAAAAAGAAACAGGAGCAACTTTTATTCATCCTTCAAATAATATTGATGTGATTGAGGGGCAAGGAACAGCTTGTTATGAATTGCTTCAAGAAGAATCGGATTTTGATTATATCATTGCTCCAATTGGTGGTGGTGGTTTAATTGCAGGAACTTGTTTGTTTGCAAATGCTTTTTCTCCATCTACAAAAGTAATCGGAGCTGAACCTTTTGAAGTTGATGATGCATACCGTTCTTTAAAAAGTAGAAAAATAGAAACCAATAAAACAACAAATACTGTTGCAGATGGATTAAAAACGCAACTTGGAAATCATAATTTCCCAATACTATTAAAACATGTAGAACAAATAATTAGAGTTACTGAAGATGAAATTATTGCTGCAATGCGTTTTATTTGGGAACGTATGAAAATAACCATAGAACCATCTAGCGCAGTTGCTGTTGCAGCGGTTTTTAAAGAACCAAAGTTGTTTAAAAACAAAAAAATTGGTATTATTATTTCTGGAGGAAATGTAGATGTGAAAAAACTTCCTTTTTAAAAAAGAATGTCATTCTCATGAAAAAGAGAATCCATAAACTTAGATTTTGAAAGATTCCTGCCTTCGCAGGAATAACACTAAAATTAAAGATTGGCAAGTGCTTCTAAAACTTCTCCACGTTTACGAACAGAAACCGAAACAGTACTTTTATCTTTTAAGACCAGATAACCTCCGTCTGATTTTATAAATTCTTTAATGTATTTGGTATTTACCAAATGACTTTGATGCACTCGTAAAAATGAGTTGTCTTTTAATAAATCTGCATAAAATTTTAAGGTTTTGGTAACCATAAGTTTTGTTCCATTTTCAAAATAGAACGTAGTGTAATTATTGTCGGATTTACACCTAATAATTTCATCCAAAGAAACCACTACAATTTTATCTAACGTATGTAATGATATTTTCTTTGGCAATTGATTTGGTGTTGCTATTGATTCTTGTAAGACTGATAGTTGCTCGTTTCTTGGTTGAATTTGAAGGATTGCTTTGTCAATTCCATTTTTCAATTCTTCATCAGAATAAGGCTTTAAAATATAATCGATTGCAGCAAATTTAAAAGCTCTTATTGCAAACTCGTCACTTGCGGTTACAAAGATAATTTTAGATTTTAAATTCGGAATGATTTCTAACAAATCGAATCCTGTTCCGTCTCCTAACATAATGTCTAGAAACAAGATATCTGGTTGTTTTTTTTGTAAGATTTTAGCAGCAGAAACTACACTATTTGCAGTACCAATAATTTTTATCATTGGATGATTGTTAGAAATATCTTGTATTAACATTTCCAATGCTTGTGGCATGTCATCTACTAAAATGGCTGTTTGTTGTTGCATATTAATAATCTGTTTTTAACGGAATTTGAAATTCAACTTTTGTTCCAGTTATCTGATTTTTTTCAAAAGTTTCTTTGATTTTAAGCCAACTCGTTTCCGATAAATTTTCTATTCGCTCTTTAGTAACTTTTAAAGCAACAGATGTATGATTAGAAGTTAACTTTAATTTTTTTGATTGCTCAATTCCGATTCCGTTATCAATAATAGTACACATTAAATGGTTGTTGTTCGTTTTAAAAAGTATCGATAATTTTCCTTCTGAATTTTTAAAACCATGTTTGATACTATTTTCTACAAAAGGTTGCACCAACATTGGCGGAATCAAAATTTCTTCTTTTGCTATATTTTGTGTTTCTGTTGTAATTGTATATTCAAAATTAGCATTCATTTTTTGTTCTAAATCTAGATAATTTTTTAATGTTTCAATTTCTTCTGAAAGATTGATTTCTTCTTTTCTAGAATTGTGTAAAAGCGAACGCAACAAGCTTGCAAATTGACTGATTGTACTGTTTAATTCGTTGGTGTTTCCGTTGTTTCCAAATGCTTTAATCCCGTTTAAGACATTAAAAATAAAATGCGGATTCATTTGTAATTGTAACGCTTTTTGTTCTAACGTAATTAAATGATTTTCTAAAGTTAATTTTTTAATTTTTTGTTGATTTTCTTGTTGTTTTCTTTTAAAATAAAAGTAAATAAATAAGAAAAATACAACTGCTAAAAAGCTAACAATACTTAGAATAAACCATGTTTTTTGATATAAAGGTTTATCAATAAAAAAGTTAAAAATTACAGGTTCACTTTCGATTTTAGAGGCATTTCTAGATATTACAGAAAATGTATAATTTCTTGAAGTTAAGTTTGCGAAATTGACAGTATTATTTGAACTCCAAGAACTTTGAGTTTCATTTAAAATATATTGATATTCAATTCTTTTTGGTTGATTTATATCTACAGTTTTAAAGCGAAAAGAAATGTTGTTTTGTGCAGGAGAAAGTTGCAAAACAGTATTTTTAAATTGTTTTTGAATACTATCAATTGATTGATTTGAAACTTGAATTTCCTCAAAATAAACAGTTGGTTTTAAAAGCGTTTTTTGATTTTCGCTTGGTGTAAATTTCGTAATTCCGTTTTTTGTACCAAACCAAATATTTCCATCGTTGTCTTCTAAAGAAGTGTTTTTTGTCGTTTCAATTCCAATAAAACCATCATTTGCATTGTAAAGTGTCGATTTTGAAATTATATTATTTTGAAATTCAATTTTATCAACACCTTTTTCTGAACCCATCCACAACTGATTTTTTGCATTAAAAAGTAATTGATAACTATTTTTAGAACTTAGAAACTCCTCATTTATTGGTTTTGGAGAACTCAACTTAGAAATTGAAGTTTTCCAAATTCCATTTCCTAAAGTTCCGATATACAAATCATTAGTAGAAAAAACCAAACTGTTAATTGCAGTATTTAAATTTAAAAAGTTAGAATAATGAGTTATTTTGTTGTTGTTAATAATACCTAAATCACCGTATAAAGTTCCGTACCAAATCTTGTTGTTATAGAGTAGAGAAGTAGTTATCAATTGATCTTTTAATCCGTTATTTTGATTAAATGTAGAGATTTTTTCCACAAAATTTCCTTTAAAATTATAAGCTAGTTTTAGAATTCCATTTTTTTTTGTTACCAACCAAACAGTATCATTTTGAATGATAATATTTTGAATATTATTGGTTTGTAAACCGTTTCCTGAATGTAATCTTTCGATATTGAAACCTGATGAGCTTAAAGAATCATTGGATTTTCTAAAAATATAAATTCCTTTTTTTTGTGAGCCAAACCAAAGGTTATTATTAGCATCAGTTGTAATTGAGGTCGTTTTAAAATTATTCTTTCTGATAAACCGAATTCCTAAACTATCAATTGCAAATAAGTTTCTATTTGTATCAGTAAACCAAATATTTTTATTTTTTTGATGAATTGCAGTAATTTCATTTATAGCATGATTTTCTATTGCATTAAAATGTTTAAAATTACTAGAAACCGATTTGTAAACTCCATTTTCTTGTGTTAATATCCAAGTGTTTTTCTGTCTATCAATAAAGATTTTATGTATAATTGATTTTATAGAATCATCAATCTTTAAATTTTTGATGATCGATTTTTGAGAATTAAAAACAACATCAAATTCTTTTAAAGAACTCTTCTTAATAATCGATTTTGAATTTAATGTTGTTAATTTCCAAATTTTGTTTGATGTTTGTATCCAATAAAAAGAATTTTTATATTGAATGTCTAGCACAGTAGAAAGATCAATTTTTAAATTGATTTTTATGGGAGTTACATACTCCTTTTTAAATTGATAAACGCCTTGATTTGTTGCTAAATAAATCTGTTTATCTAAGTAAATGATTTTGTTAACTTTTGGCGTTTTATAATTTTTAAATCTATTTTTAACTTTAATAGATAAACCATTATTTGTACCAATAAATAAACTGTCATTTTTTAAAAAAAACGAGTTTGCAAAATTTGAAAGCAATCCGTTTTTTTGACTAAAAACATCGAAATCACTTCCGTCAAAACGCGCAATTCCACCACCTTGAGTAGCAAACCAAATATATCCAATTTTATCTTGAACTACATCAACAACATCAGATTGTGGCAATCCGTTTGCAACATTAAAATGTTGTAATTGATTTTGTTGCGCTTGCGAAAACAAGGATCCACATCCAACAAAAAACAAAAAAAACATTTTTTTAAACTTCATAAAAACAAACTTAATGTAAAAAAGCAGCTGCTCAAAGAAAGCAACTGCTTTTTGTTATAACTTAACAAGTATTATTCCACTATAAATAAACGCAAATTATCAATTTCTGGTTCTACGTGTTGCAAATCTCCATACAGATTAATTATTGGTTTTAAAATACACAATACAGTAGTAATCCCTTTGATCGTTAATTTATTGTCTTTTACAGCAATTTTCCATCTAAATTTTTCAATCGGAATGTTGTAACTCTTAAATTCATTTAACAAATTTTCATCAGCTTCAATAAAATCCATAATTTCAACTTGAGACTTTAATGTTGGAATTGCATTATCAGAATCTGTAAAATCAATTTCCATTTGTACAGGAAAGTTAAATTGAGTTGTATAAGCTTCTCCAATATAACGTTCACTTTCATTGTATAAAGTTTCTAACCAATCAATATCTTCATTTGGATAATTTTTAGCAAATTCTTTTGATAAATCTACTTTCCCTGGAGAATGTGCTGTTGGATAAAACCCGTAGAATGGTTTTTCTAAATGATACTTAGAAAATTTACCACCAAAAACGGTATTAAATGGAGTTGCAATAATTTTAGGTTGTTTGTTGGTGCTGAAAACAGTTTTTAATTCTTCAATTAAGGTTGTGTTACTTGCTAAAACTGGTGAATGAAAAATGACATTCGTGTTTTCTGAAATTCCTTTTTCTAGCTTTGGAATTTCATCATTCAGTACAGCGTTTTTTAGTGTTTTTTCATTAACAATTTCCCCGTTTATTGCTGTTTCTAAATGCATTCCTTTCCAAGGATTATTTTCGCTTACAATATGAATATCAGAATACAATCTGTCATCATAATTGTTATTTAACCAAGAAATGATTTCTTGTAACGAAAAGGCTTCTGTTACTACTTCAAATTGTTTTTCTTCGAAATACTTTTTTGCACTTGCATAATAATTAGAATGTTCAGCATCTACTCCAGTAATAAAAACGATAGCTTCTCTGTAAATTGGAACCTCGCTAGTTTTTTCTGCAAGAATTGTTGGAGTGATGGTTGCTGTTGTTTTCTTTTTTCTGTTACAACTAGTAAAAGAAATACTGAAAGCAAGCAAAACGATTGCGATTGCTTTTGTGTTTACGATTTTTTTCATGATGCGTAGGTTTTAGATTAATAATTATGGTTAATCAAATCTAGTATCAGAAAGCGGTTAAATTTGGTGTGTTTTAGAATTCGTAGGGAAGTACTTAGAATTCGTAAGAATACCGGTTTTTATTTATTATAAACAACCAATTTTGTGGGATTTTTAATTGTAGTTTCATTAGCAAAAGACAACATATATTGTTCTACTTTTTTTGCAACTCTTGGTTGCGGATACAATAATACTTTGTTTACATCACCAGCCCATTCATTTAAATAAAGAACTGTCATGTGTTCATTAGTTCTATAATATTTCTGTATGTTTTCGGGTAGTTTGTCTTTTAGAGAATCATCTATTTGAACATAATAATAATCTAATTTAGAAGTAAAAAAACTAAAGGATAACAAATGATCCCATCCGCCAAATAAATTGCTAAAAGGCAAGATAAATGTAAAGATGAAAATCAATCCTTTTTGATAGGAAATAGAATCTCTAAAAACTTCAAAAAACGATGTTGTTTTCAGCGTCCAAAAGATAATCAAAACACTTAAAATATTTTGTAAATTCCAAGGAATTACATTAAAACCATACCCTAAATACAACAGCATTACAATTATAATTGAATGCATAATTACAATTCCGTAAATACCTAATTTTCTTGTTTTGTTTGATAAAATGAAGATTCCTAAAAGAGCTTCTAACCAAGGAACTGCATACGTAAATGCAAGCAATAATTTTTCTGGAATAAAACTAAAATGCTTTACCAAAGCGTGCATCCATTGTTCGTAAAAAATTCCGTTTAATTTATGAATTCCGCTCCAAAGATATGTCGCAATAAATATTAGAATAATCGTAAATAACACTTTTTTTGCTTCTGTATTTTTAGGATAAATTACAATAGCCAGAATTGTTAAGAAACTTTGATAAAAATAAGGTTGTAATCTGTTTTGATCAACAAAACCTAAGTAGATATATAACAACAATACAAACCAGCCTAATAAACGTTTTGGTTTAAAAATATACACAACTTGACTTACAAAAAACAATCCAGCTAAAATAGTATCAAACGGAGAAGTCGGAATCGGAATCCAATCAAATAAAGGAATTACAGGAAAGTCTTTTTCTGTAATCCAAAGTTCTGGCGCGTACAACATCATCGCTAATGTTGATAAAATTGCAATAATTCGAACTGCGTTTACTTTTTGTTTGTTTGTTAAGTTTGTTATCATTTCTAAAAACTATATCAACCTCTCGACCGCGCTCGAGGAGACAACTAAAATACTAATTTCTCTTTTAAGTATTTAGAAGTGTACGATTTTTTATCCAAAATTAATTCTTCTGGCGTTCCTTGAAATAATAGATTTCCACCATTTTTTCCGCCTTCTAAACCTAAATCAATAATGTAATCGGCACATTTTATCAATTCGATATTGTGTTCAATTACAATAATAGAATGTCCTTTTTCTATCAGTGCATTAAACGACGCCAATAATTTTTTGATGTCATGAAAATGCAAACCTGTTGTTGGTTCATCAAAAATAAATAAAGCTTTGTCTTTTGTGTTTCCTTTTACTAAAAATGATGCTAATTTAATTCGTTGTGCTTCTCCGCCAGAAAGTGTAGAAGAAGATTGTCCTAATTGTACATAACCTAAACCAACATCTTGCAAAGGTTTTAATTTTTGCACAATTTTTGTTTGTTCATTTTCTGTAAAAAAAGCAACAGCATCATCAATTGTTGACGTTAAAACATCATCTATTGATTTTCCATCAAAAGTAATTTCTAGCACTTCTTTTTTGAAACGTTTTCCGTTGCACGCATCACATTCTAAATGCACATCCGCCATAAATTGCATTTCAATCGTAACTTCTCCATCGCCTTTGCAAACTTCACATCGCCCACCTTCAACATTAAAAGAAAAATGTTTGGGTTTGTAATTTCTGATTTTCGCCAATTTCTGATTCGAAAATAAATTACGGATATCATCATAGGCTTTTATATAGGTTACTGGATTTGAGCGAGAAGAGCGTCCAATAGGATTTTGATCTATAAATTCGATATGTTTTAAATTGTTAAACGAACCTTTGATTTCTGTAAATTGACCTAATTTATCTCCGTAACCAAAGAGTTTTTTTTGCATTGCAGGATATAAAATGCTTTTTACCAGCGTACTTTTTCCACTTCCAGAAACTCCCGTAATTACCGTCAAGTTATTCAACGGAAAAGTAACATCAATATTCTTTAAATTGTGTTCTCTTGCGCCGATAACTTCAATAAAATTTGTAAATTTTCTTCGTGTTTTAGGAACTTCAATTTTTAATTTTTCATTTAAATATTGTGCAGTTAAAGAATCGGGTTTTAAAATGTCTTTAAAATTTCCCTCAGCAACAACATTTCCTCCAAACGTTCCTGCTTCTGGACCAATATCAATAATATAATCGGCAATTTTCATGATGTCTTCATCATGTTCAACTACAATAACCGTATTTCCTAAATCTCGTAGATCTTGCAAAACGCCAATCAAACGTTCGGTATCTTTTGGATGCAAACCAATACTTGGCTCATCTAAAATATACATCGAACCGACTAAAGAACTTCCTAAAGAGGTTGCTAAATTGATGCGTTGACTTTCTCCACCAGAAAGCGTGTTCGAGGTTCTGTTCAACGTTAAGTAACTCAAACCTACATTTAATAAAAACTGCAATCTGTTATTGATTTCTGTCAACAAGCGTTTTCCAATTTTAAATTCTTGTTCATTTAGATTGATACTATTAAAAAACGCTGCTAATTCATCTATTGGTAAGGTAACCAAATCAGAAATTGTTTTGCTATCAATTTTTACATAATTGGTTTCTTTTCGCAAGCGTTTTCCGTGACATTCTGTGCATTTTGTTTTTCCTCGATATCGAGAAAGCATCACTCTATTCTGAATTTTATAACTTTTTTCTTCTAATTTTTGAAAGAAATGATTGATTCCATCAAATTTCTTATTTCCAGTCCAAACCAATTCTTTTTGTTTTTCGGTCAGCTCAAACCAAGGTTTGTGAATTGGAATGTCAAAATCGATAGCGTTATGCACTAAATCATCTTTGTATTTTCTAAAGGATTCAGATTTAAAAGGAACAATAGCATCTTCATAAATAGATAATCCTGTATTTTGAATCACCAATTCTTCATCAATTCCGATGACATTTCCGTATCCTTCGCAAGTTGGACAAGCGCCGTACGGATTGTTAAAACTGAACAAATGTGTGTTGGGCTCTAAAAATGTAATTCCGTCTAACTCAAATTTATTACTAAATTCAACAGTTTTATTGGTGTTTAAATTTTCTAAAAAACACGTTCCTTTTCCTTCAAAAAAAGCAGTCTGAATTGCGTCTGCCAATCTGTTGTAAAAATCTTCATCATCTTTTAAAATAATTCGATCTACAACCAATTGTAACGTTTCTTCTTTATAAGTATCAAACGGAAAGTCTTCAATTCTTAAAACGACATCGCCCATTTTAATTCTTGCGTATCCTTGTTGAGAAAAAATATTTAAAAGCGTTTTTAAATCTCTTGTTTTATCTAAAAAAACGGGTGCTAACAACAATAGTTTAGTACCAGTTTTATAGGTTTTTACATGTTTAATAACATCTGCAACCGTATCTTTTTTTACTTCTTTATTAGAAATAGGCGAGTAGGTGTTGCCAATTCTAGCAAACAACAATTTCATATAATCGTAAATTTCTGTAGAAGTGCCAACAGTAGATCTTGGGTTGGTAGAATTTACTTTTTGTTCGATTGCAATTGCAGGTGCAATTCCTTTAATATAATCTACTTTTGGTTTGTGTAGTTTTCCTAAAAATTGACGCGCATACGAAGACAAACTTTCTACATAACGTCGTTGCCCTTCAGCATACAACGTGTCAAAAGCTAAAGAAGATTTTCCTGAGCCAGATAAACCCGTAATTACAACTAATTTATTACGTGGAATTACAACATCAATATTCTTTAAATTGTGCAAACTTGCACCTTTAATAATGATATTTTCTTTCGGATTTATACTGTTTAAATCTAACTTCATTTCTAAAAAAGTAAGCGTTAAAAATACCATTTTTTAAGAGAAGAAAAACATTAATTTCATTTAAAAAATAACAACTAATTTGTTTTTGTAAAATATTATTATCATATTTGACATTAATTCACTAAAAATCACGTGCGTATAGTTTAAAATTACTTTAACTGTTTAATAAAAAATAGGAACCAGAAAGCAGACTTGCTTTCTAAAAGTAATTTATGATGCGTGATAATTTAACCCCAGATAGCAAATTAGTTAGCGATTACATTAATGGTAATGAGTATGCTCTTGAAATTTTAATTAAGAGACATCAGCAACGTTTATTTAGTTTTATTTATAGTAAAGTTAAAAACAGAGACATTACCGAAGATATATTTCAAGACACATTTATTAAAGTAATTAGAACCTTAAAAAAAGGAAATTACAACGAAGAAGGGAAGTTTTTACCTTGGGTTGTGCGTATTTCTCATAATTTAATTATCGATTATTTTAGAAAATCGAATCGAATGCCAAAATTTAGAAATACAGACGAGTTTGATATTTTTTCTGTTTTAGGTGATGGTGCTTTAAATGCAGAAAAAAAAATAATCAAAGAGCAAATTCATGAAGATGTTAGAGAGTTGATAAATGAATTGCCAGAAGAACAAAAACAAGTATTAATAATGCGTATGTATAATGACATGAGTTTTAACGAAATATCAGAAAACACAGGTGTAAGTATTAATACTGCATTAGGAAGAATGCGTTACGCATTAATCAATTTAAGAAAGCTTATAGAAAAAAATAAAATAATTTTGGTGAACTAAATACTAAAAGTAAAAAAGTATCGTTATGTGATTAATAATCAAGTACTAAAACACACTATATGATGCAACTTTACTCTAAAAAGTCTCCTGATTTTAGGGAGCAACCAAAACAAGAAACAATTCAATTTTTAATTAATTTTTCTAAATCATTAAAAGTAATTAAAACAGGACCAGACCAAGTTATTGAGTTGAATTTGAATTAAGAGGGAAAAGCCTTAACTGCCAGTTGAGGCTTTTTTTATGCCTTGTTTTTATGATAATATTCTTCTAAAACTGATTTTCTTCCTATTGTTTTAGTAATGATATCTTTTTCTAAATTCCATCCACGAGCAGGAGAATATTCGCGTCCGTACCAAATAATTTGTAAATGTAAATCGTTCCAAAGTTCTTTTGGAAATAATCGTTTTGCATCTTTTTCTGTTTGTATAACGTTTTTTCCGTTGGATAAATTCCAACGATACATCAAACGATGAATATGTGTATCAACAGGAAAAGCAGGAACACCAAAAGCTTGACTCATAACAACACTTGCAGTTTTGTGTCCAACTGCTGGTAATTCTTCCAATCCTTCAAAACTCTGCGGAACTTCTCCGTTGTATTTTTCAATCAAAATTTTTGACAAGCCGTAAATACCTTTGCTTTTCATGGGCGATAAACCACAAGGACGAATAATTTCCTTGATATCTTCTACAGTCATTTTTACCATATCAAACGGATTATCTGCTTTAGCGAACAAAATTGGTGTGATTTTATTAACGCGAACATCGGTACATTGTGCAGAAAGTAACACAGCAATTAACAATGTATATGGATCTTTATGATCTAACGGAATTGGAATTTCTGGATAGGTTTCTTGAAGTGTGTCAATGACAAATTGCACTTTTTCTTGTTTATTCATTTAAATGAGTTGCAAAGTTTTAGAGTTTCAAAGTTACAAAGTTAAAATTGAAATGAATTTTAATGTATCCTAAAAATTACTTTGCTACTTTGTATCTTTGTTTCTAAACTACAAAAATGACCACACTACAAATAGGAGACAACGCTCCAAACTTTACCGCAAAAGACAATAAAGGAAATACCATACAACTTTCTGATTATAAAGGAAAAAAATTAGTCTTGTTCTTTTATCCAAAAGCAAGTACGCCGGGTTGTACTAACGAAGCGTGCGATTTAAGAGACAATTACCAAACATTTCTGTCTAAAGGATATGAGGTGTTAGGAGCAAGTGCAGATTCTGCGAAAAGACAACAAAATTGGATTGATAAACACGAATTGCCTTTTCCGTTATTAGCTGATGAGGACAAAACAGTTATTAATGCATTTGGCGTTTGGGGACCAAAGAAATTTATGGGACGCGAATACGACGGAATTCACAGAACTACTTTTGTAATTGATGAAAATGGAAAAATTGAAGATATTATTACCAAAGTAAAAACCAAAGCGCATGCTGCGCAGATTTTGTAATGTTTTTAGATGTTTCGCTAACTTATAAGAATATGGTTCCGTTTTAATGAACTATATTCAGAGTTAGCGAAGTTACCAAAAAAAGCGAAGCTTTTAAAACTGCATTCCAATTTTAAAATTCAAAATTCTGCCAGTCATATAATTCGGAATTCCGTACATGGTTTTAGAATACACATCTCGCACCCACGTATTGGTAATCGAATTGTTAATATCAAACAAATTAAATAATTCTAATCCGGCTGTTAATTCTTTAAAATTACGAAGCCAGCTAGAAGTCGCTTTTTTGTTTTTATCAACAAAAATGTAAGAAATACCTAAATCTGCACGTTTATAAGCGCCCAATCTACTTTGAAATTTATACACATCTGCATAACTTGGAGAGCCTCCAGGAACACCAGAATTGTACACCAAGTTTAAATAGGCTTTTAAATCTGGTAAATTGGGTACGTAATCTTGAAACAAAATTCCCAATTTAAAACGTTGGTCTGTTGGTCTTGCAATAAAACCTTTGTTGTCAATATTTTCTTGTGTTTTTAGCAATCCTAAACTAATCCAACTTTCGTTTCCAGGAACAAATTCTCCGTTTAATCTGATATCAATGCCTGTTGCATATGCAGTTGCGTTGTTTTTTGCTTGATAACGAATCCGAACATTATCTACCGTGTACGGATTTACATTGCTTAAATACTTATAATAGATTTCTGTAGTTAATTTAAAAGGTCGTTCCCAAAGCGTAAAACTATAATCGTTTCCAATTACTGCATGCATCGATTTTTGTGCTTTTACTTCTGGATGAATTCCGCCCAAATTGTCTTTTAACTCTTTGTAAAATGGAGGTTGATAATACAATCCACCAGAAATTCGGAACAACATGTCTTTTTCCCAATCTGGTTTGATAGCAAATTGCGCTCTCGGACTAAAAATAGAATGATTTTCTGATGCGTTTCCGTTAGCTTTTACAGACCAATTCTGAAAACGCATTCCGACGTTATACCAAATTTGATGTTCGTTCCAAAAATCTTTTCTGCTGTACTGTGCAAAACCTGAAACACGATTAATTGTTACATTATTGGTTGCTCTAATACTTTGATATGGCTTTAAAGAACCTTGATATGGATCATAAGGCTGATTATTTATTGAATGATGCGGTGGGCGAATTGAAAACCCAACAGAATCAATAACTTCCCACTCTATAATTCGATCTTTAATATTTTCTATTTGATATTTAATTCCGACTTCCAATTGATTGTTGTTTTTTTTGTAAATTCCTTTCAATTGCAAATTGGTAATTAAAGCGTCTAAATCGTTTCTAGCATGATTTAATTGTGAACCAATTCCGGTAGAAAATTCTACTTCACCAAAATTTTCAGAGCCTAAATTGCTATCTACTTCACCTAAATTGTAAGAAGCTAAAATATCAAAATATTCTTCTTCTTGTGTGTTATACATTGATACTGTGGCGTTTAGCGTAATTTCTTCACTGAGTTTGTAATCCGCTTTAAAAGCGCCGAAACTTGTAATGTATTTGTCTTTTTCTTGTCCGCTATAAAAAACAATCAATTCAATTGGATTGACCAAAGTGCCAAAACGAGTTCTACGAGAAATAGGAGTATAGTTGTAGTTATTTAATGAGAAGTTTCCTAAAAAATCTACATTTAATTTATTATTTATCTGATAACTTGCAAAAGCTTGAACATCTGTAAAACTTGGTTTGTAGTTGGTTTCTATTTGTTTACTATTTACAAATAAACTATTATTTCTATGTCGCAAACCAATGATTGCGCTTCCTTTTTTATTGTTGGTTTGTCCTTCTATCGTTGCGCTTGCACCAACCAAACTTAGTTCTATTTGCGTTTTAAATTCTGTTGGTTTTCTGTAAGTAATATCTAGAACGGATGAAAGTTTATCTCCATATTTTGCTTGAAATCCACCTGCAGAAAAATGAATATTTTGTACCATATTAGAGTTTATAAAACTCAAGCCTTCTTGTTGTCCAGAGCGCACTAAAAATGGTCTGTAAACTTCAATTCCGTTTACATAAACGAGGTTTTCATCAAAATTACCACCCCTCACATTGTATTGTGTACTTAATTCATTGTTATTATTTACGCCAGGCAACGTCATTAATAAATTCTCTACACCAGCATTAACACCAGGTAAGCGTTTTACTTTAGCAATAGCAATGGTTTTAATTCCTTTTGCTGAATTGTTATTGTTTTTGATAACAATTTCATTCAGCTTTTTATTTAAGGAAATAAGAATAGGCGAGTAAGTAAGTATTCTTTTACTTCTTAAGGTTATTTTTTTAGTATGCTTTATATATGAAACATGGCTAAAAACAACTTCAATTGTTTTTCTGATAGGAATAGTTAGTTCGTAATAACCTTTTGCGTCTGTAGTAGTTCCGTTTTTTAAAAATGAAACAGCAACATCTTTAATAGGTGAATTTTGTTTGTTGGTAACAATACCTTTTAAAGTTGTGGTATTTTGGCTAAGAAGCGAAAACGGTAGCATTAAAATAAAAAGGAAAAGTTTTTTCACTTAGGTGTTTTGTTTAAAACGCTAATTTATTCTTTTTTATAGAACGTAGCATTAAGTGTATTCGTATTTCCAACATTATCTTCTACAACTATTTCTAATTGATGTTTGGCGCCAACTAATTTTTTGTCTTTAAAATGATATACAATTTGCTTCTTTTTTAAGTTGTATTCCATTAAAATCCATTCGCCATCTAAAGTAGCAGTATAGGATTTAATCCCTGATGTTTTATCATCAATTTTTATAATTATTTTATTCTGATTTGTAATCCATTGACCGTTTTTAAAGTTAATTAATTTTATTGTAGGATTCTGTTTGTCAGAAAGTAAAGTGTATTTACCGAAGGTTTTAGTTGTAGTATAAAACTTATTACCTTTCTTTCTAGTATTTTGATAAGAAGGATATTTTTTATTGTTGATATTTGCAATATACATCTGATTTTTTTCATCTTCTGTGTACATAGAAACATCAAAAGTTAAGGTGTAACTTTTATCTAAAGGAATTCTTGAATTGTGAATTTCTGCAATGTTATTTTCAACGTTGAAATCTAAATACACATCATTATAAAAAGTGTTTTTTGGAAACGCAATACTAACGCCGTTTTGCTCAAATTTATGAAACTTGGCAGCCGTAATTTTATAATTAGTTGTATCTTTTGCTTGTCTAAAAACGGCATTACTTTCTACACCTTTAACGGGAATTCTAACTTTGGTTTTATTCCCAGAAAAATCTGATGCAATAATTTCAACGGTATAATTAAATCCGTTTTTGATGTTTATGATTCCGTTATTTAGCAGCGATTTGTAAATTTTTAATTTACTAGATTTCTCTTTAAATGTTTTTTGAAATTTGTTTTTAAAACGAGCGTAATTTTCATAATCAATTAAGAGATTAATGTATTTACTTTCTGAAAACGAAAAAGTTTCAAGCACGTGATGATATACTTTATGTCCATTTACGGTCATTTCTAAACTGTAAATCCCGTTTTTATTATACGCGCCATTTAATTGATCGTACACATTAACGCCAAAACCTATTGGACCTTTGGCGTTTATTCTATTTGTTGTGTAGATGTTATTTCCGATGGATTTAAATGATAATAACGATTTTTTTATCGATTTATTAATTCGAGTAGAATCTGTTAATGGATACACAAACAATCCTTTTAGTTTTGGAGCAATAGTGTCTTTTACTTTTATACCAAATAAAAAAGGGTTGATAATTTTTTCTGTTTTGGTATCTCTAATTTCGTAATGTAAATGTGGAGAAACAAATCCGCCAGTACTTCCAGAATATGCAATTATTTGTCCTTTTTTAACAGATAGTTGATTTGGTTTTAAAAAAATATTACCAGTTTCGTAGCTTTCTTTTTTATATTGAATGGATTTTACATATTCTTCGATTCCGTTACCAAATTTACTTAAATGTGCATACACCGTTGTGTATCCGTTTGGATGCGTTATATAAATTACTTTTCCGTAGCCCCAAAGAGCTACTTTAATTCTAGAAATATAACCATCTGCAACAGCATATACTTTTAAACCTTCTTTTTGTTGTGTTTTAATATCTAAACCAGCATGAAAATGATTTGTTCTAAGTTCACCAAACGTTCCAGCCAAAATAGTTTTTATGTCTAAAGGATTTCTAAAATCTTTAGTAGGATATTTTTTTTGCCCGAAAAAAAGGGAAGTTGAAAAGAGTAGTGCTAAAATGATTATAAACCTCAAGATTTCAATTTTAAGCTAAAGTAGTAAAAATATAAAGCAGATAAAACACAAAGTTTTAAGAGTCTAATTCACAGTTGATTAGAAATTAAAATTTAAAAAGAGTCTATTTTTTTGTGTTTTAGGTTTCAGAATGTTAACTTTGTTGTAATAGTTTCGATTCAGGAAAATTGATGAGTAAAACACTAAAAGCAATTCATTTACTAGAAGATCGGTTAAAAATACTTTTAACTAATTATGAATTTTTAAAAGAAGAAAATGAAATTCTTCTTCAAAATGTTGGTAAATTACAACTTCAATTAGATTTGAATGAGCAAACCATAGAAGATCAAACTAAAAATTATAACCTTCTTAAGATTGCAAAAACTATTGATGGCAGTAACGAAAGTACACGAGTAACAAAACTCAAAATAAATGCTTTAATTCGAGAAATCGATAAATGTATTGTTCAATTAAGCGAATAAAAAGTTCATTAACAGTGTCAGAAAAATTAAAAATTAATGTTGTAATTGCAGGTAGAACGTATCCTTTAAGTGTTAAAAGTACAAAAGAAGAAGAAGGTATGAGAAAAGCAGCAGCTAATATTAATCACTTAATTTCTTTATACGAACAAAATTATGCTGTTAATGATAAACAAGATGTCTTGGCAATGTGTGCCCTGCGTTTTGCATCACAATTAGAAATTTCGTCTATTGATAAAAATGTAAATACAGATAAAGCTTTAGAAAAAATAAATAAACTAAATGAAATGTTAGCATCTCATTTAGGTTAAGTTCATTAAAATAGAATTAAAATACACTGCCTACGTTAGTATAAGTTTATTAAACTCAACACTATTCAATTATGAAGGATGAGTCTTAATTGTAAAAGCAAGCCGTTTTAGACGGATCCTTGATCAATTAGTTAATCCTATAAATGCCATAATGGAGTTTAAAAAAACCACTGATGTAGGCTTTTTTTATATATAAATAGAAAATTATGGATGGATTGATACTTCCTTTTGCACTTAGTGTAGTTGGAGCAGTTATAGGATTTATTATTGCAAAAGCAATAGAAAAATCAAAAGGAAAAAAACTTTTAAATAGTACAAGAAAAGAAGCCTCAGCAATACTAAAAGAAGCCAAGATTGATGCAGAATCTTTAAAGAAAGATAAAATATTACAAGCAAAAGAGAAGTTTATAGAGCTTAAATCTGAGCATGAAAAAGTAATATTTGGTAGAGAAAAGAAAATATCTGAAGTAGAAAAAAGAATTCGAGATAGAGAATCTCAAATAGCTTCAGAAGTTGACAAAACAAAAAGATTAAATAAGTCTTTAGAGCAAAAAGAAGCTGATTTTTTACACAAGCTAGATTTTTTAGAAAAGAAAGAAAGCGATTTAAATAAGATGCATTTAAGACAAGTTGATTTGCTAGAACAAGTTTCTGGCTTATCAGCAGAAGAAGCTAAAAAAGAATTAGTGAGCACTTTAAAAGAGGAAGCTAAATCGGATGCCATGGCTTTTATTCAGAATTCAATAGAAGAAGCAAAATTAACCGCAGAGCAAGATGCTAGAAGAGTTGTTTTAAACACCATTCAGAGAGTTGGTGTAGAGCAAGCGGTAGAAAATTGTGTTTCTGTTTTTAATTTAGAATCTGATGATGTAAAAGGAAGAATTATTGGTAGAGAAGGAAGAAATATTAGAGCAATTGAAGCTGCTACAGGCGTAGAAATTATTGTTGATGATACACCAGAAGCAATTATTTTATCTTGTTTTGATCCGGTAAGAAGAGAAATTGCACGTTTGTCTTTACACAAATTAGTTACTGACGGAAGAATACATCCTGCGAGAATTGAAGAGGTTGTTAAAAAAACAGAAAATCAAATTACACAAGAAATTATAGAAGTCGGTAAACGTACCGTTATTGATTTAGGAATAAATGGATTACATCCAGAGTTAATTAAAACTGTTGGACGAATGAAATATCGTTCTTCTTACGGTCAAAATTTATTACAACACTCAAGGGAAGTTTCAAATTTATGTGGAATTATGGCTGCAGAAATGGGCTTAAATGCTAAAATGGCAAAACGAGCTGGATTATTACATGATATTGGAAAAGTACCAGATGCAGAAAGCGAATTACCACATGCTTTGTTAGGAATGCAATGGGCAGAAAAATATGGTGAAAAACCAGAAGTTTGTAACGCAATTGGTGCGCATCATGATGAAATAGAAATGAAAAATTTGCTTTCTCCAATTGTTCAGGTTTGTGATGCTATTTCTGGAGCAAGACCAGGTGCAAGAAGACAAGTTTTAGATTCGTATATCCAACGTTTAAAAGATTTAGAAGAAATTGCATTCGGGTTTAATGGCGTGCAAAAAGCATATGCAATACAAGCTGGACGTGAATTACGTGTTATGGTAGAAAGTGCTAAAGTAAGTGACGAAAAAGCATCAGAGTTGTCATTTGGAATTTCACAAAAAATTCAAAACGATATGACCTATCCTGGTCAAGTTAAAGTTACGGTAATTAGAGAAACGAGAGCTGTAAATGTAGCGAAGTAAATCCTCCTCTAACTCCTCCAAAGGAGGAGAACACTCAAATAAATTAAGATATATATTAAACTTCCTGCTAAATTATTAGCAGGTTTTTTTTAAAATAGCATTTTCGGCATGAGTTTCTTTCCTTTGGGAAGATTAAGATGGGATTTGGAGAAGACTAGGATGGGTTGTTTTTCCTCGGGTGAAATTTTTCTACCACATTTTTTAAAAAGGATTTATCTAGATGCACATAAATTTCTGTAGTAGTAATACTTTCATGCCCAAGCATTTGTTGAATAGCTCTTAAATCTGCGCCGCCCTCTAATAAATGCGTTGCAAAAGAATGACGTAAGGTGTGTGGACCAATTTTTTTATTTAAATTTATTTTAATTGCCAAGTTTTTTATAATCATAAAAATCATTTGACGAGTTAACCCTTTTCCTCTTCTGTTTAAAAACAATGTGTCTTCATGTCCTTTTTGAGGAAAAACATGACTTCTAATGTCTTTGATGTAAAAAGCAATGTATTTTTGAGTGTTGTAATTGATTGGAGTATAGCGTTCTTTATTTCCTTTTCCCAGCACTTTTATAAAGCCTTCTTCAAAAAATAAATCAGAAATTTTTAGAGAAATAACTTCACTTACTCGTAATCCACAGCTATAAATTGTTTCTAAAATAGTTCTGTTGCGTTCTCCTTGTGGATGACTTAAATCAATAGCATTAATCAACTCATTTATTTCATTTACTGATAAAGTATCGGGTAATTTTCTTCCAATTTTTGGAGTTTCAATCAAATCAGTTGGATTATCAGAGCGGTAATCTTCAAAAATTAAATAATCAAAAAAGTTTCTAAGTCCAGAAATTACTCTTGATTGTGTTGTTGGTTGTACTTTTTTGGCAATTTTATAAATAAAGTGCTGAATGATAATAATATCAATTTTAATTGGAGAAACTGTAATTTCATTTTCTTTCAAGAAATACATCAATTTTTGAATATCACGAGTATAACTATCAATCGTATTTTTAGAAAGACCTCTTTCTATTTTTAAAAACAACTGATAATCTTTAAGTGCGTTTTGCCATTTCATAATATAAATCTACAAAATAAAAAACCATCCTTTTCGGATGGTTTTATTAAATATTTTATTAAAAAAATATTAGAATGTTTTAGAATAACTACCATCTTTAGGTTGTAAATCTCCAGTAGCAATTCTTATGATATCAATTAAAGCCCAAATTCCAAAACCTCCAAGAGTTAATAATTGAACAACTCCTTGCCAAGTATATCCTAAATAGAACCTATGAATACCTAAAGTTCCAATAAGTACAGCTAAAATTAATGCTGTAACTTGACTTTTACCAGAGTTAGCTAATGCAGTAAATGTTGTTACTTCTTTTTTCTCGATTTTGTCTCCTTTTACAACTTCAATAGTTTTTTTACTTTTTTTAACAGGAAACGAAGCACTAGCGTTAAATGAAAATGCTAAAAAAGCAATTAATAATGTGTAAATTGTTAGTGATTTTTTCATAATATTTAAAAATTTTTATGTTGATTTGCAACAAATGTAAAATAAAAATATGAAAAAATTCATTTTATTAAGTATTAGTTTTTTTTTCCTTTTTAATGTGTATTTACAAAAAAAAGAAATTTTTGATTATGAATTACTTGGAGCTTTAATTTTAGATTCAAACCAGTTAATTTCATATAAAATACAATTTAATTCAAATGAAAAAGGATTTATACAAGGTTATTCTTACACAGACTTAGGTGGTCAAGATGAAACAAAATCTTATATTAGAGGATATTATAATCCTAAAAGTAAAGATATTCAATTTAAAGAAAGCGATATTTTATATACCAAATCTAAATCTTTACCAGATGAGTTTTGTTTTGTTAGTTTTAATGGTAAGTTTAAAGGAACTTCAAAAAAGAAATCTTTGACTGGTAAATTTATTGGTATTTATGATGATAAAGATACCTGTGCTGTTGGACAAGTAAAACTAGTAAGCACAAAATTTGTTGAGAAGAAAATAAAAAAACTTTATAAAAGAATTGAAAAAATAGAAAAGATTGATAGCCTTGTAAAAGCAGAAATTAAACCTGAAAATTATTTAAAAAAATTTAGTGAAACTCAAATTAAATCTGGAGAAATAGTTTCAGTTTTTATGTACACAAGCAAAATGAAACTTGAAATTTGGGATTATGGAAAAGAAGATGGAGATGTAATTACAATTTTAAATAATGATATTCCAATATTAGAAAATTATACTGTTACTAAAGAGAGAAAAAGCATTATTGTACACTTAAATGATAAAAACAATTTATTTAAAATAAAAACAATAAGTTCTGGAAAACTAAAAACAAACACTACAAAGTTAAAGTTATATGATTTTAGGAGGCAATATGAGGTTATTGCAGATTTAAATGAAGGTAAAGAAGCCACCATAAATGTGATAAAAATTAAAGTAAAGCCTAAAAAATAAACAGCTAGATAAGTTTAAATACTTGATAGATGTAGATTTTAAATTTTGATATTCTTTTTTTTATATATTTGCGAAAACAATTTTAAAATCTAATATTATGAAAAAATTATTATTGATTGCTGTAATCGCATTGTTAGGACTAAATGTTAATGCACAAGAAGGTAAATTTAACGCAGGTGTAAACCTTGGTTTGCCAACAGGAGATTTAAGTAAAGTATCTAGTTTTGCATTAAGTGCAGAGGTAAATTATATGTTTACTGTTGCCGAAGGTTTTACAGCTGGACCATCTGTACAATACACCTATTTTGTTGGTAAAGATTTTGGTGGTACAAAAACAAATGCATCTTATTTACCTTTAGCAGCCGCTGGTAGATATAATGTATCAGAAATGTTTGTAGTTGGTGCAGATTTAGGATATGCAGTTGCTTTAAGTCCAAGCGGAGCAGATGGTGGTTTTTATTATAGACCAATGGTTGGATATAAGTTAGGAGATAATATGCAATTGAATCTTGCTTATTCTGGTATTTCTCAAAAATCAACAAGTAATTCTATTTCTTATGTTTCTCTTGGAGTAATGTTTGGATTATAATTATTAAAAAGAATAAATGTGAAACGGGAGCTTTTAGCTCCCGTTTTTTTATACAATTAATTGTGTTATTTTTGTTGTATGAAAATCATCATTATCAACGGCCCAAATCTTAATTTACTAGGAAAAAGAGAACCAGAAATATATGGTTCAGAAACTTTTGCTGAGATTTTTAAAAGTTTACAAAGTAAATTTCCAAATGTAGAATTGTCTTACTTTCAATCTAATATAGAAGGTGAGATAATTAACAAACTACACGAAGTTGGTTTTATTTATGATGGAATTATCTTAAACGCTGCTGCTTACACACATACTTCTGTAGGAATTGGAGATGCTGTAAAAGGAATTGAAACTCCAGTTGTAGAAGTGCATATTTCTAACGTACACGCTAGAGAAGAATTTAGACATGTAAGTTATATTGCTCCGAATGCAAAAGGTGTTATCTTAGGATTTGGAATTAAAAGTTATGAATTAGCAATTCAGAGTTTTTTATAATTCCAATTTCATTTTAATATTTGCTCTTTCGTAATACACGTCTTTTTCTAACGACACTTCTTTAAATCCAACTTTTTTGTATAAAGCAATGGCTGGTTCAAGAATTCTATTAGAATACAACATGATGTTTTTCCAACCTTTATTTTTAGAAAAATTGAGACAATAATCTATGAGTTGTTGACCAATTTTTTGTCCGTGATATTTTGGTAAAACAGCCATTTTACTTAATTCAAAAAAAGTATTTTGATTGATAATTGCAACAGTACCAACAATTTCATCTTTGTATTTTGCAAAAAAGATAAAACCACCTTTATCAATGATATACGTTTTTGGATTGCTTAAAACTTTTTCGTCATAAGGTTCTACATAAAAGAATTTCTCAAGCCATTCAACATTCAAATCATAAAAATTTTTTACAAATTTTTCTTCAAAAGGAATAATAGAAATTTCTATCATGTATTATATTTTAGCATCTACAATAGCCATCATTTCTTGCTCTAAAGCAATTGCTTTCTCATAAATATTTTTTGCGTCAGAAAGAATTTTATCTGCAAAAACTCGATCTTTAATGTCTTTTGCATTGATACGTACATTAAAATATGCGCCAATTACTGCCGTTCTTGCACATAAAGCACCAACACCAGCATCAGAAAGCGAATTTTGTAATCCGTTATTTGCCATTTCTAACATTACTTCCATAGAATTGCATGCTGTTTGCATTACTTTAAACGGAATTTCAGTTGCATATTTTGTAGCATCTTCAATGGTTTGTTTTCTTAGAGCAATTTCTTCATCTGTAGATTTCGACATTCTAAATCCGTCGATAATCTTATTAAAAGCATTGGTGTCTTCATCTACTAAAAACAACAACTCATTTTTATATTTCTGACCTTTTTCTGCCCATTTAGAAAAATATTCCCATTTCTCATCCCAGCCAGTTTTATGAGCAGATAAATTTGCAACCATTGTTCCGAGAGAAACACCTAATGTTCCAACATAAGCAGCAATACTTCCTCCGCCAGGTGCCATAGATTCTGAAGCTGTTTCTTCAGCAAAATCCTTTACAGTAAAGTCAATTAATTTTTTATCAGCATCAGCATTCATTACATATTCTATGATTCTTTCTTGCGGATTAAAAGGTTTTAAATCATCTAACCCAAGAGATTTTACAGCAATTTTTATTTTTTCACTTTCACTAATTCCTATTGATCGTTGTTGTTTTTTTAGATAAAAATCTGCACAATCTAACATTGCTTGTAAAGGAACCAAACCAACTAATTCAGAACCTGTAACACGTAAACCACGTTTTGTTGCGGCTAAATCTGTTTCATAAAAAGCTTCGTGCATTGAGGTGATAGAAATGTTTGTTAAGTTGTACGAAATTTGTGCAATTCCGTATTCTTCTATAAACCAACCAATTCCTTTAACCGCTTTTAATTTTCCAGGAATTCTTTCAGCTTCTCCATTTTTATCCAACACTTTTTTTCCGTTGACCAATTTTGCTCTTCCGTTTTCTCTAATATCGAAAGCAATTGCATTTGCGCGTCGAGTAGAAGTGGAGTTTAAATTTATATTATAAGCAATTAAAAAATCACGCGCAGAAATTGCTGTAACACCAGAAGATATAACTTGTTGATTGTATTTTGATGGACCAAAATCTGGTTTCCAATTTGTATTATTTAATTTTTCTTTTAAACCTTCGTATTCACCTGAACGAACAGTTGCTAAATTTTTTCTATCATCAGAAGTTGCAGCATTTTCGTAAAAATATCCTGAAATACCTAATTCATCTCCAACTCGTTTTCCTAATCGATGTGCAAACTCAGCAGTTTCATTCATAGAAATATTAGCAATTGGAACCAACGGACAAACATCTGTTGCTCCAAATCTTGGATGTTCACCAGAATGTTTACTCATATCTATTAATTCTGCTGCCTTTTTAATCAATCTAAAAGCGGCTTCAATTACATTTTTTGGTTCACCAACAAAAGTAATAACCGTTCTGTTTGTTGCTTTTCCTGGGTCAATATCAAGTAATTTAACTCCTTCAACTTCTTTTACAACGTTTGCAATTGTATGTATTTTATGTAAATCTCGTCCTTCACTAATATTAGGAACACATTCTATAAGTTGTTTGTTCATTTTTAGTTTTGTTTGATACTTTCAAAAGTAAAGAAATATGATTTATATTAGATAAGAATTGTTAAAACTTCACAAAATTAATTATATTTGTTTGATTCCTATATTTGAAGAATGAAGAATGAAAAGTGGCTTTTTGAAATTACCCCCAAACAAAGTTTATTTGATTTAAATCTAAAAGAGCTCTGGAAATATAGAGACTTATTAATGCTCTTTGTAAAGAGAGATGTTATTACATTATACAAACAAACTGTTTTAGGACCTTTATGGTATATAATTCAACCTTTGTTTACTTCGGTTATTTTTACGTTGGTTTTTAATAATATTGGTAATATTTCAACAAATGGTATTCCTGCTTTTTTATTTAATTTAGGCGGAATAACTGCATGGAATTATTTTAAAGACTGCTTAATAGATACGTCAGATACTTTTAAAAAAAATGAACAAATTTTCGGAAAAGTATATTTTCCGAGAGTAATTATGCCAATGTCTATCATTGTTTCAAATTTATTAAAATTTGCAATTCAATTATT
The DNA here is from genome assembly GCA_963974245.1 of uncultured Flavobacteriaceae bacterium. Taxonomy (GTDB): domain Bacteria; phylum Bacteroidota; class Bacteroidia; order Flavobacteriales; family Flavobacteriaceae; genus Polaribacter. Next base: position 52,332 of record CAXBBY010000011.1, read on the forward strand.
TATTTTTATAGCGTTTTACATTTATTTTGTTTCTACAAATAAGATTGATTTTAGTTTTTCTTTAGACCTGTTGTATTTACCTTTTTTGTTTATTTCAATGGGAGCTTTAGGTTTAGGTTTGGGAATGATAATTTCTTCAATGGTAACAAAATATAGAGATTTAACCTTTTTGGTTTCTTTTGGAGTGCAGTTACTAATGTATTTATCAGCAGTTGTTTACCCTGTAGAATTGTTTATAGAGAAATTACCTAAATACTCTTGGGTAGTAGAATATAATCCTATGACAATCGTTATCGAAAATTTTAGAAAAATTGTTTTTCCTACTATAGAAACGAGAGTTTTACCATTAGATATTTTTTACATGCTGTTGATTTCGTTTATGATTTTTATATTAGGATTACTGATTTTTAACAAAACAGAGAAAAGTTTTATTGATACGATATAGTCATTAGTGAGTGGTAAATAGTGGAAAGTAAGAAAGTGGATCATAAAAATTTGGATTGATAAATCAAATGCATAGATCTGTAGTTTCTGTTCCTTCAAACATTGCTGAAGGATCTGGACGAAAGGGAGATAAAGAATTAGTTCAGTTTATACATATTGCTTTAGGTTCTTTAGCAGAATTAGAAACTCAATATATAATAACAGTACGACTAAAGTATATAGAAAGTAATACAGAAGCAGAAGAATTAATGATAACAGTAAAAAAGCTTTTACTGGGATTTAGAAACTATTTAAATAAAAAATAAAATTTATACGAATTATAAATGATTACGACTAACAACTCACTTTTTACCATTCTCAATTCACTATGAAAGATGTGATTTTAAAGATAGAAAATGTATCGAAACAGTATCGATTGGGAACAATTGGTACAGGAACCATAAGTCATGATTTAAACCGATTTATAGCTAGAATTAGAGGAAAAGAAGATCCGTATTTGAAAATTGGAGAAACAAATGATCGTTCTAAAAAAGGAAAAACAGAATACGCTTGGGCATTAAAAGACATTAATTTTGAAGTAAAACGTGGAGAAATTTTAGGGATTATTGGTAAAAATGGCGCAGGGAAATCTACCTTATTAAAAATTTTATCAAAAGTTACTGGTCCAACAACAGGTTCAATTAAATCAAAAGGAAGAATTGCTTCTTTGCTAGAAGTTGGTACAGGTTTTCATCCTGAAATGACCGGAAAAGAAAACATTTTTTTAAACGGCGCTATTTTGGGAATGACCAAAAAAGAGATTAATTCTAAGTTTGATGAAATTGTTGAGTTTTCTGGCTGTGAAAGATATATTGATACTCCAGTTAAAAGGTATTCAAGCGGAATGAAAGTTCGCTTAGCTTTTGCTGTTGCTGCTTTTTTAGAACCAGACATTTTAGTAGTAGATGAAGTGTTGGCAGTTGGTGATGCAGAATTTCAAAAAAAAGCCATTGGTAAAATGCAAGATATTTCGAATACTGATGGACGAACTGTATTGTTTGTAAGCCATGATATGGCGGCAATTCAGAGCTTGTGTTCTGAATGTTTATTATTAAATAATGGTAAATTACAACTAAGAGGTAAAACGAATTACGTAATTGAAAAATATTTAGAAACTAATTCAAAATCTAAACTTAGAAAGGATAAAGGAATTTTAAAAATAGATACTTTTAATATTAATATTGGAGAGTCATCTTTAACTTTTACCATGGAAATTCTAAATCAAACTAAAATAAACTCACCACTATTTTTTGATTTTGCAATTTTAGATGTAAATGATAAAATAATTGTTCATTATATTAACCCTAAAAAAGAAGAGTTAATCTTTAATCGAACTAAAGCATCTTTACAAGTAAAAGTTTTACACCCAAATTTTATTCCTTCTAAGTATTCTTTTACTTTATATTTTTATGACCAATTTGATAATGTTATTTTATGGTTAGAGAATTACAGTCCCTTTGTAATAGAAAATTTAGGGGGAGGTATTTCTACAGATTATTTAAGTAAAATAAAATCAGAAACTTTACCTAAAATTGAAGTACTAACTATAAAATAAATAATATCCACATGAAAAAAATAATAAAGAAGTTTCTTTCTTTTTTAGGAGTTAAGATACAAATACCATTATTAAAAGCTAAAAATGAAAAGAAAGAAATTTTAAAACAATATAAAATTAAAACAGAGTATGCATTACACTTATTAGTTGGATCATATTATTACCTCCTTAATATGAAAAAATATGGAATAAATGTATCAGTTTTTAAAGAAAATGAAAACTTTATTATTTTGTTAATTGATAAGTTTAAATTTAAAGTAGAGAGTGTCGAAGATATTTTTATTTTATCTGAAGTTTTTATGAGTAAAGATTATAACTTCTTAACTAAAGAAAAATATATTTTTATGGATATTGGGTTAAATATAGGGGTTACATCTTTGTTTTTAATCTCTAAAAAAAACATTGATTATGTATATTCTTATGAACCAGTAAAATATACTTTTGATATTGCAAAAGAAAACATTGAAATGAATTCAATTAAAAATATCACAATTAAGAATGTAGGTCTTGGTAATGATAATAGAACAGAGACATTTATTTTTAATAAAAACTACAAAGGTAATTCTGGTGTTAGAGGAGATAATAGTTATGCAATAAAGAACAGCTCAAAAGAAGACTTAACTGAAGTTAAAGTTAATATTATTGACATAAAAAATGAATTACTACTAATTAGAAATCTTCATAAGAAAGTTAAATTGGGTATGAAAATAGATTGTGAGGGTGGAGAATATGAAATATTACAAAGAATGGATGAAGAAAAACTATTCGATTTTGTTAATATTTTAATGATAGAGTGGCATGATCAAGGCAGTGAAATAATTGAAGAGATACTAATGAAAAATAATTTCAACATTTTCTCAAGGAATTTAGAGGTAAATTCGGGGATGATATATGCTGTTAAAAATTAATATGATAATTTCTATTATTATACCTGTTTATAATGTGGAATTATATATTGAAGAATGTTTATCAAGTATATTAAACCAGGAATTTAAAGATTTAGAATTATTATTGATTAATGATGGATCTACAGATTCTTCATTAGAGATTTGTAAACGAATATCTTTAGCCAATTCAAATGTAAAATTGTTTTCACAAAAAAATAATGGAACCGCAAGTGCCAGAAATAAAGGAATAAACAATGCTAATGGTGATTATATTTGGTTTATTGATTCTGATGATATTATTCGAGGAGATTCACTCACTTTAATATCGGATATATTAAAAAAAACAAATAGAGATTTGCTTTTTTTTAACATGTCTACATTTAATGTTGATAATGAATTAAAAATTGAACCAAACCTTAAAAGAAATCTTATTGTCAAGGATACTTTAATTGGAGAGAATAATATAAGTCAATTTTTTAACTCATCAGTATGTCGTTATATATATAAAAGAGACTTTATAATAAAAAATAATTTAGTTTTTGATATAAATCAATATTATGAAGATGCATATTTTAACATAAAAGTTTTTAATAAAATAAAAAACATATTAAAGATCGAAGAGACTTTATATTATTATAGAATTAGAATTAATAGCAAAACCACAAAGGCTTTTTCGATAGATAATTGTTATATTAAAATAGAATCTTTTTTAAGTCTTATACAATTATGTGAAAAGCCTTCTGATTTAGTTTACTTTAAAAATAAAGTATATGGATATGAAGAGATAATACTTGATTTATTAAATATTTACTTAAAGCAGAATGATGGGAATAGTTTAAGGTTTTATACGCTATTGAAGGAAATGAGACCAAAGCTTAATTATAAGAATAAAAAACACAAGCAGAAAGCGTTTATTGTTTTATACAATATAAATTTAAAAGCATATTTTTATATTGTTAGTTTTATTAATAAATATAAAATATTTCTATAGTAAAAAGGAAATTATTATACTAAGGTATATTCAGTATTATAATTATTTTTTTAATAGAAGTTTTTTTCAACTAATTTTAAATGAAAAAAATACTTGTTTGTTTTGGTACAAGACCAGAAGCAATAAAAATGGCTCCTGTTGTTTTAATTTTATTAAAAGAGAAAAGCTTGAACATTAAAATTTGTGTAACTGCTCAGCATAGACAAATGTTAGACCAAGTCTTAGGTTTTTTTAAAATTACACCAGATTATGATTTGAATTTAATGAAGCCAAATCAATCTTTAAATGAGTTATCTTCAAGAATTCTTTCTAAGGTAGATGTAGTTTTAAATGATTTTAATCCAGATTTGGTTTTGGTTCATGGAGATACTACAACAAGTAGTATGGTGGCTTTAGCCGCATTTCATAAGAAAATTAAAATAGGTCATATAGAGGCAGGTTTACGAACTTACGATAAAACAGCACCATTTCCAGAAGAAATAAATAGACAGATTACAGGTAGGTTGGCAGACTTTCATTTTGCTCCAACACAAAAATCTGCAAATAATCTAATCATCACAGAAAACATCAATAAAAAAAATGTATTTATAACAGGTAATACTGTAATAGATGCTTTATTATGGGGAATTAAACATATTAATGAAGATAGAGTTGAAATTATAAACTTAAAACAAAAGATAAACCCCAATAAAAAGCTGATTTTAGTTACTGGTCATAGAAGAGAAAACTTTGGTGATAAGTTTAAAGAATTTTGTGAAGCTCTTTTAAAATTAGCAAAAAGAGATGATGTTCAGTTAATATATCCAGTACATTTAAATCCAAATGTACAAGATGTGGTTTATAAAATGTTATCAGAAAATAAAAATATAGTACTGATTAATCCTTTAGACTACGAAGTGTTTATATGGCTAATGAATCAGTCTTATTTTATTATTACCGATAGTGGTGGAGTTCAAGAAGAAGCACCAACTTTAAAAAAACCTGTATTGGTTACAAGAGATGTAACAGAAAGAGAAGAAGCTGTTGAAACAGGATCTGTTAAATTAGTAGGAACTAATTATGAAAAAATAATTAAAGAATCAGAAATTTTACTTGATAATATAACTATCTATAAAGAAATGTGTAAATCAGTTAACCCATATGGAGATGGAAAAGCAAGTACTAAAATTTTAAATGTTATATTAAATATTGATTAACATGAAAACATTAATAATTGTAGAAGAAATTGGAGATATTTCTGTTTCTGCAGCAATAGCAAATTGGTCTCTTATTAATGTTTTAAGCAAAAAATTAAAAGAGGTAGATATTTTAACTTTAGATAATGTATCTAAAAACTTATTTGAAAATTGGAGTAATGGTCAAATTTTTTTCCATAAAAAAGACAACTTAACTTCTATTCAAATACATATAAGAAAAAAGTTTACTTTTCTTCAAACCCTTTTTCAAATCTTTTCAGGTAATGATTTTGAGCATTATAATAGAATTAAAAGTATACGAAAATTCTTGAATAAGAATAATTCTAGATATAAAAACATAATTTTGTTAAGTGGCGGAATGGGGTTTTCTCCTCATCAAGCTGTATCTAAAATTAAATTTGCAAATAAGACTAACCTTTTAGGTGTCTTTCACGATCCTTATCCATCATCGAGTTACCCAGAACCTTATAAAGGAGGGAATTTCTATTACGAATATTTCAAAAAAAGAAACCTTCAAAAAGCTATAAATAAAATAAATTATGCAATATTTCCGTCAAAAAGACTATATGAGTGGTATTTAAAAGACTATAAATTAAGTTCCGCTAATATTAGTATAATTCCGCACGCAATAAAATTTAAAAACAATGTTGATATAGAGAATGAAAAAGAAGGTAGTAAAAAGGTAATTACACATACAGGAACACTTTTAAAACCTAGAAACCCCTTAACCTTTTTAAAAATTTTTAACAAAAGAAAAGAAAAGGAACTATCATTAAGTTTTTATGGTCCTATTCATCCTGAGGTTTTTTTAGACATAAAAGATTTTAATAAACAAAATATACATATATCTAACGAGAGAATTCCATATGATGAAGCATTAGGAAAACTAAAAAATTCAGCGTTTTTATTATTGGTTGAATCAGGTGCTGAATTCAGTCCTTTTTTACCTACTAAATTTGTTGATTATATAAATATAGGAAAACCAATAATTGTTTTAACACCAGAAAAATCAGAGATTTCTAGATTATTAGGAGAAGATTACCCTTTTAAAACAACGTTAAATAACGAAAAGGAGATAGAAAAAATTTTATTAAATTTAGACAATGATGAATTAATTAAATTATCTTTAAAAATCATTAATAATCTTAAAAAATATTTTTCAGAAGAGTATATTCTAAAAAAATATTTAGAAATTTTATCAATTTAATAAATGATTAAAAAAAATATTTTAGTATCAAATATAGCAATACCATCCAATGAAATTGGAAGTTGGAATGTTATGCTTACAAATCTAATTAAACTAGATAACTCTATATTTGATGTTATTATTTCCCCAAAATCAAACTCTAAATTTAATGACGTAGATCACCTTGAAATTCTAAATAGATCATTATATAATAAGTTATTAAGTAGATATAAAAGAGAGTATAAATATTTAAATTATTGGGTTAAAGTTAAAAGTTTAATAAATAAAGAAAATAGAATAATTATAAATATTATTGATGATATAAATTTGTTATTAGCAATAAACTTCTTTTCTAAAAGAGAAAATTTAAGAGAAAGAATAGAGATTTATTTCCATTTACACGGATATAAATTTGATGTTAATCTTCAATTAAGAAGACAAATTTATAACTCAATAGATAAATTAATTTTGTTATCTATAAAATCTTATGAAATTCAAGTAGAAGAAAATCACACAATACCTTGCGAAGTTGAAATTTTAAAAAATGGTATAAGTTCAGATGTTTTTTTCCCTCTTGCAATAAGCGATAAAAAAGAGTTAAGAAAAAAGCTTCACTTAAAAACGGATATAAAATATTTTTTATGGGTGTCTCAAGATAGACCTAAAAAAGGATTATCAATTATTTTAAAAGCTTGGGAAAAAATCACGAAGAATAATAAAGATGTAGAGCTTCTAGTACTTGGAACTCATAATGAAATTAAAGGAAAACAAATTACTTGGCTAGGTAGAAAGAAGAATGAAGAGTTAGCAGTCTATTATCAATCTACAGATTATTATTTGTTTTCTTCTTTATGTCATGAAGGACATCCTTTGAGTTTAACAGAAGCTTTAAAATCAGGCGCAAAATGTTTAGCTTCTGATATAGATCCTATTTCTGAAGTATTGCATAATGGTGACTTAGGATATTTGGTTAAAAACCCGCATTTTGTAGAAAATTGGGTAAATGCTATTAACGATGTTTTGAATAATGATGTTGATTTTAATAAAAGAAATGCTGACTTAATTGAATTATATGATGATAAAAATTGGATAAATAATTTTAAAGAAATTTTAAATATAAATTAATGTATATCATTGCAGAAATAGCACAAGCACACGATGGTAGTTTAGGAATGGCACATGCTTATATAGATGCTGTTGCTAAAACAGGTTGTGATGCAATAAAATTTCAAACGCATATTGCAGAAGCGGAAAGTAGTATTCACGAACCATTTAGAGTGAAGTTCTCAAAACAAGATGCTACGCGTTTTGATTATTGGAAAAGAATGGAATTTACCTTAGAACAATGGAAAGAAATTAAACAACATTGTGATGAAGTTGGTTTAGAATTTATGAGCTCACCTTTTAGTAATGCTGCGGTTGACTTATTAGAAGAAGTTGGAGTGAAACGATACAAAATAGGTTCTGGTGAAGTTAACAACTTTGTATTGTTAGAAAAAATTGCTCAAACAGGTAAACCTGTAATTATTTCGTCAGGAATGAGTTCTTACGATGAATTAGATAAAACAGTTGATTTTTTAAAAAGTAGAAATATTTCGTATGCTATCTTACAATGTACAACTGCATATCCAACAAAACCAAAAGAATTTGGACTCAATATAATTCAAGAATTAAAAAATAAATATAATGTTACCGTTGGGTTTTCAGATCATTCTTCAACAATAGAAACATGTGTTGCAGCTACAATTTTAGGAGCTGAAATATTGGAATTTCATGTAGTTTTTGATAAAGAAATGTTTGGGCCAGATGCAAAATCGTCTTTAACTATCAAAGAGACAACCAGTTTGGTAAAAGCAGTTAGAAATATAGAAATTGCTTTACAATATCCAGTTGATAAAAACGACAACTCTAAATTTACGGATTTAAAGCAAATTTTTGAAAAATCGCTAGCAATTAACAAAAACTTAAAGAAAGGACACAGTATAGTTTTTTCTGATTTAGAAACTAAAAAGCCAAAAGGTTATGGTATTTTAGCTAGTGAATATGAAAAAATTTTAGGAAAAAAGCTCAATAAAGATTTAAGTCAATGGAGTTTTTTAAATGATAAAGATTTAATAGAATAAAGTATGTCCATAAAAAAAATATGTGTAGTAGTAACTGCAAGACCCTCTTATAGTCGTGTAAAAACAGCATTAACAGCAATTAAAAAGCATCCAGAATTAGAATTACAGCTAGTTATTGCAGGGTCAGCTTTACTAGGTCGTTACGGAAATGCTGTTGATTTTATAGAAAAAGATGGATTTGAAATTGTGGAAAAGGTTTTTATGGTTTTAGAAGGAGAAAACCCAACTTCAATGGCAAAAACTACTGGTTTGGGCGTAATGGAATTAGCAAATGTTTTTTATAAGCTCCAACCAGATGCTGTAGTTACAATTGCAGATCGTTTTGAAACTATTGCTACAAGTATTGCAGCTTCTTATCAGAATATCCCTTTAATTCATATTCAAGGAGGAGAAGTTACAGGAAATATTGATGAAAAAGTACGTCATGCAAACACGAAATTAGCAGATTTACATTTGGTTGCGTCTGAAGATGCTAAAAAACGTGTTTTAAAAATGGGAGAAAACCCAGAAATGGTTTTTAACACTGGTTGTCCATCTATTGATTTAGCTAAAGAAATAAAAGAAAACCCTAAATTAGATTTTAATCCCATTGAAAAATATGGAGGAGTTGGAGAAGTTATTGACTGGGAAAAAGGGTATTTAGTGGTGATGCAACATCCTGTAACTACAGAATATAATTCGGCTAGAAAAGATGTTTTAAAAACATTAGAAGCAATTAATGAATTAGGTATTCCTACGTTTTGGTTTTGGCCAAATGTAGATGCTGGTTCTGACGGTACATCAAACGGAATTAGATATTTTAGAGAAACTATAAAACCAAAAAATATTCATTTCTTCAAAAATATGGAACCGAATGATTTTTTACGATTATTGGTGAATAGCAAATGTTTAATTGGTAATTCTAGTGTTGGAATAAGAGAATGTTCTTATTTAGGTGTTCCGGTTGTTAATATAGGTTCACGTCAAAATAGAAGACAAAGAGGAAGTAATGTTTTAGATACTGTTTATGATAAAGATGAAATTATAAAAGCAATCCAAAATAGAATTAATGCAGTAAATATAGTTTCAGAAAACATTTATGGAAATGGAAGTTCAGGAGAAAAAATTGCTGATATAATTGCAAATATTCAACTTGATTTTCATAAAACAATTATGTATTAGTGAACATCTTAGCAATCATACCAGCAAGAGGAGGCTCTAAAGGAGTTCCAAGAAAGAATATTAAATTATTAGCAGGAAAACCTTTATTAGAATATACATCGGCTGTTACGTTAAAATCTTCTTTATTATCTAAAGTTGTTATTAGTACTGATGATGATGAAATTATTTCTGTTGCAAAAAAACTAGGTTTAGAAATACCTTTTAAAAGACCTAAAGATTTAGCAACAGATAGTTCATCTTCTTTATCTGTTATTCTTCATGCTTTAGAGCATTTTGAATCTAAGAATATTTATTTTGATGCAGTTTGTTTGTTACAAGTAACAAGTCCTTTTAGAACGGTTGAATTTTTAGATAAAGCAATTCAGGAATTTATAAAAAGCGATGCTGATTCGTTAATTTCTGTTCAAGAAGTTCCGCATGAATACAATCCACATTGGAGTTTTGAATTAGATGAAAATAAAAACTTAAAAATAGCTACAGGCGAAACTGAAATTATTAGCAGGAGACAAGATTTACCAAAAGCGTATCATAGAGACGGAAGTATTTACATTACTAAAAGTAGCATATTAAAAGAACAAAATTCGTTATTTGGAAAAAAAATAGCACACATCGTTTCACCAAAAGAGTTTTATGTAAATATTGATACAATGGACGATTGGAAAAAAGCAGAAGAATTGGTAAAGCATTTAAAATTGTAAAATAATATGTGTGGTATTTCTGGGATAATTGGTAACAATTCTAATACTAATGTGCTATCAAAAATGATAGAAACTCAAAAACATAGAGGACCTGATAGTTCTGGGAAATATGTTAAAAAAGGAGTTTGTTTAGGTCATAATAGATTGTCAATCATTGATTTATCAGAAGCTGCAAATCAACCATTTATTGATACTACAGAACGTTATATTTTAGTTTTTAATGGCGAAATTTATAATTATTTAGAACTAAAAGCGGAATTAGATTATAACTTTAAAACTAATTCTGATACAGAAGTACTTTTAGCTGCCTATATCAAATGGGGAAAAGAATGTTTACATAAATTAAACGGAATGTTTTCGTTTGCAATATGGGATTCTTTTGAGAGAAAGCTTTTTACAGCTAGAGATCGTTTCGGCGTCAAACCTTTTTATTATCATTTTTCAAAAAACACATTTTATTTTGCTTCAGAAATAAAAACATTGCATGTTGCAGGTTTTAAAAAAACACCAAATGAAAAAGTTTGGGCAAATTATTTTGTTTATGGAAGTTACGGAATGCCAAATGAAACTTTTTGGGAAGAAATTCATCAATTGCCAGGAGGACACACGTTAGAATTTGAGAATAATCAAATCAAAATAGAAAAATGGTATGTTTTTGAAAAAGAAATAAAAAAACACCAGAAAAGGAAAAATTATGATGAAGTAAAGTCTGTATATACAGCATTATTAAAAGATAGTATACAACTTCGGTTTAGATCTGATGTTCCTGTCGGATTTAATGTTAGTGGTGGATTAGATAGTTCGGCGCTTTTAGCTTTTGTAAATTTACTTGGCGAAGATAAAAGTAAAATTAACGCCTATACTTTTTATACTGATGATGAACGTTATGATGAATTGCCTTGGGTTGAAGAAATGATTTCACTCACCAAAAATCCGCTTCAAAAAGTTTTATTACAAGCAAAAGAAGTTAAGGAATTATCAGAAAAAATAAATAAATTTCAAGATGAACCTTTTGGTGGAATTCCAACTCTAGCTTATTCAAAAATATTCCAAAAAGCAAGAGAAGATGGCGTTTTGGTTTTGTTAGACGGTCAAGGAATGGACGAGCAATGGGCAGGTTATGATTATTATGTAAAAAAATCAGGGAGTTTAATTCAGGGAGTAAATAAATCGCCATTTCGTAAAAATGTACTTTCTGATTATTTATTAAATCTTGCTGAAAAGCCTGATTATCCAAAGCCATTTAAAGATGATTTGTTAAATTTACAATTCAGAGATTTATTTTATACAAAAATTCCGAGAGCTTTACGTTTTAACGATAGAGTTTCGATGGCAAATAGTACAGAATTAAGAGAACCTTTTTTAGATTATAGATTGGTTGAATTGGCTTTTTCTCAACCAATAGAATACAAAATAAAAGCTGGAATACAGAAAAGTATGTTACGAGAAATCGTGTCAGAATATTTAAGTGATTCGATTAGTTATGCACCAAAAAGACCTTTACAAACTCCACAAAGAGAATGGTTAACAGAAGAATTAAAAGAATTTGTTTCATCAGAAATTAATGAGATTGAAAACTCTAAATTCGAAAATTGGTTTGATATAAAAGAATTGAAACAAGAATATAAAAACTTTTTAGATGGCGATAATGACTCAAGTTTTCATATATGGCAATGGGTAAATTTTAATATGTTGAATAAGTAAAATGAAGATATTAATTTTAGTCCCCGATGGTGTTGGTATAAGAAACTATTTGTATTCAGATTTAATTCCTGAATTAAGAAAAAATAGAGCAAAAATTTGTTTGTATCATAAAGTTTCTAAAGTAGCTATTCAAGAAATTGAAAAGGTCCATCAAACTAGCATAGAACACATAGAAATTTCTGACTTAAAAGAAGGTTTTTATTTAAAACTATTAAGAGAATCTACAGCATATGCAAGACTAATTTATTTTAAAAAGGTATTAAAAAACAAAACAATACTTGATTTTTGGGCTAAAAAACCGAAATCTTTAAAATTAAAGGTGTTTTATTTTTTCTGTAAAATATTTGGAACTTTTTTTTCTAAAAATTACGATAAACTTAGAAAACATGAAATAAAGTATGAAAACAAAATAAAAACAACAAACGCATATAAAAAAGCAATAGAAGATTTAAAAATACTACAACCAGATTTTATATTAAACCTTCATCAAAGATCACCGATAACTACGCCAGTAATTTTAGCGGCACAAGAATTAAAAATTAAAAATAGTACAGTAATTTTTTCTTGGGACAACATACCGAAAGGAAGATTAATTTGCAGACCAGATTTGTATTTTGTTTGGTCAAAATTGATGAAAGAACAACTGTGTCTTTTATACAAGGAAATCTCACCAAACAAAGTTTATGTTGTAGGTTCACCTCAATTTGACTTCTACAAAAAGAAAGAATTGCAACTAACTAAAGAAGCCTTTTTTAAAAAATACAATTTAGATATTCATAAAAAAACCATATGTTTTTCTGGTGATGATACCCTTACTTCTCCCTATGATCAATATTTTCTAGAAGATTTATGTATTTCATTAAGTAATTTTCCGAAAAATGAACGTCCACAAATTATTTTTAGAAGATGTCCTGTAGATTTTAGTGATAGATATGATGCTGTTTTAGAAAAATATAAAAATGATATTGTTGTTATCAATCCAGATTGGAGAGTAGAAAAATCTTCTCAAGAAACAAATTTCACAATGCTATATCCATCTTATAATGATATTTCGCTTTTGGTAAATACCTGTTTGCATTCTGATATTGTAGTAAATTTAGGAAGCACCATGACGCATGATTTTGCTGTTTATAATAAACCTTGTTTATATCTAAATTATAATCCAAAGAAAGATAAGAATTGGTCAGTAGAAATGATTTATCAATTCGAACATTTTAAAAGTATGGAAAATTTAGATGCAGTTGGTTGGATTAATAATCCGTCAGATTTTTATCCATTGCTAAAAAAAGCATTAAATACGCCAGATTTGATAGCAACAGATAGAAAATTATGGTTAAAAAGAATAATACAACATCCTCTTGAAAAAAATTCTATAAATTTAGCAAACTTAATTCTAGAAAAATGCACATCTGTTTCATAACAAGCGAATTCCCAACCAAAGGATTAAATGGAGGAGGAATAGGTTCTGTTGTTAAATTTTTAGGCGAAAAATTAGTTAAGAAAAATATAGCTGTTTCTGTTGTTGGTTTTTATACTATAAATTCAGAACAATTAGAAAAAGTTAACGAAATTAATGTTTATAGATTACCAAAATCTACATGGAAATTTGCACGGTTTTATGATCATACAAAACGGCTTTTAAAAAAAATTAAGGAAATAAATACTATTAACACTATTGATATTGTAGAAGGGAGTGAATTGAGTTTTGCATTTTTCCCTAAAAAAACAAGCTATAAAAAAGTAATTAGATTGCATGGAGGACATCATTTTTTTGCAATTGAACTCAATAAAAAACCAGCATTTTGGAGAAGTTATCAAGAAAAAAAATCTTTTAAAAAAGCAGACGGATTTATCGCTGTGAGTAATTATGTTGGTAATCAAACTAAAAAATATTTAAATAGCAGTTTTAATTTTACTACAATTTATAATACTGTAGATACTAAGCAATTTAAAAATACTGGGGAATTAGAATATCAAAAAAATAGTTTACTATTTGTTGGTACTATTTGCGAAAAAAAGGGGATTAGACAATTGGTGCAATCAATTCCAATAATTAAAAAGAAATTTCCAGATATTGTGCTAAACATTATTGGTAGAGATTGGAAGTTTCCTAATGGAAAATCATATATAGAGTATTTAAAAACATATATTTTAGATGCAGATAAAAATAACATTAATATAATTGGTCCAGTTCCTCACTCTGAGGTTTCAGGTTATATAGCAAAAACAGATATTTGCGTGTATCCATCACATATGGAAGCAATGCCAATTGCTTGGTTAGAAGGTTTGGCAATGGGTAAAAAAGTGGTTGCAAGCAAAATTGGTCCAGGATTAGAATTGGTAAAAGAGAATGAAACAGGTTTGTTGATAGATCCTTATTCTCCTGAAGATATTTCGGAGAAAATAATTAAAGTTTTAGCAAATCCGAAAGAGGCAGAAATTAGAGGAATGAATGCAAGAGAAGATATTTTGAAAAGATTTAATTCAGAATCAATAATAAACCAGAATATAGAGTTCTATAAATCTAAAATATGAAGTTTGGAATTATAACGCATGTAGAACATAAGTTAAAAGAAAAAGGAATCTTTGCCTATGAACCTTATATAAGAGAAATGAACTTATGGGCAAAATATGTTGATGAAATTGTAATTCTAGCGCCAAAATCCGAAGAAAAAGAAATTTTAAGAATTGAGTCTGCGTATCATCATTCAAAGATAAAATTTATTGAAATTTCGAATTTTAATTTAATAACTTTTAAAAATAGCGTTTTATCACTTTTTATAATCCCTAGAATTTGTTTTCAAATTTATAAAGTGATGAAATCTGTAGATCACATTCATCTACGTTGTCCAGGAAATATTGGGTTATTAGGTTGTTTTGTACAAATTTTATTTCCTTTGAAACCTAAAACAGTTAAATATGCTGGAAACTGGGACCCCAAAAGTAAACAACCATTAAGTTATAGATTACAAAAAAGAATATTATCGAGTACTTTTTTAACTAAAAACTGTAAAGTATTGGTTTACGGAAAATGGAAAAATCAATCTAAAAATATAGCTCCTTTTTTTACGGCTTCTTATTCAAAAAAAGAAATTATAAAGATAAATCCTAAAAACTTAAAAAGTAAAATTAGATTATTATTTGTAGGTAATTTTAGTATTGGTAAGCAACCATTATTAACGGTTAAGGTTGTTGAAAAATTGTTACAAGAAAAATATAATATTCAACTTGATATGTTTGGAGGTGGAGTTGAGTTTAATAGAATTGAAAATTATATTCTTGAAAAAGAATTGAATAAAAAGGTAATTTTACATGGTAATCAATCAAAAGATATTATAAAGAAAGCTTTTCAAGAAAGTCATTTTTTAGTTTTTATTTCTAAATCAGAAGGTTGGCCAAAAGTTGTTGCAGAAGCAATGTTTTGGTCTTGTTTGCCAATATCATCAAAAGTTTCTTGTGTTCCGTTTATGTTAGGAAATGGAGAAAGAGGTAGTATTGTAAATGAAAATATAACTGAAATTGTAATTGAGTTAGAAAAGTATATCAATCGAGAAGAGCTATATTTAGAAAAAGTAGCAAAAGCAAAAGATTGGTCTCAGCAATTTACTTTAGAAAAATTTGAAAATGAAATTAAAAAATTACTATAATTGAATAAACAAAGTGTCATACAACTTATAGATTCGCTTAATGTTGGTGGAGCAGAAGTGTTAGCTGTTAATATAGCTAACGGACTATCAGAACAAGAAATCGATTCTCATTTGTGTGCTACAAGAAGTGAAGGTATTTTAAAGAAAAATATAAACTCAGATGTTGGATATGTTTTTTTAAATAGAAAAAAAATAATTGATTTTAAAGCAATTTTTAAGCTTAGTAAATACATAAATAAAAATAAAATTACAATTATCCATGCACATTCTACATCTTCTTTTATAGCAGTTTGTGTGAAAGTATTAAATCCAAAAATTAAAATTGTTTGGCATGACCATTTTGGAAATAGTGAATTTTTAAATAGTAGAAGTGTTTTTTCTTTAAAGATATTTTCATACTTTTTTTATGCAATAATTAGCGTAAATAATGATTTAAAAAAATGGTCAATCAAAAATTTAAAATCAAAAAATGTTTTCTTTATTCGGAATTTTCCTGTTTTTATCAATCAAGAAAAAGCAACTACTTTAAAAGGTAATGAAGAAAAAAGAATTATTCATTTAGCAGGTTATAGAAAGCAAAAAGATCATTTGAATTTATTAAAAGCATTTCTTAAAATTTCTAAAGAAAATAATGATTGGACGCTACATTTAATTGGTAAATCGTATAATGATGCATATTCTGATTCGATTCATAATTTTATAAAAACGAATAAATTAACTGATAAAGTTTTTCAGTATGGAGTTTGTTCTGATATCAAACATATTTTATCACAAGCAACAATTGGTGTATTGTCTTCGAAATCAGAAGGCTTACCAATTTCACTTTTAGAATATGGTTTAGCAAAACTCCCAGCAATAGTTACAGATGTAGGAGAATGCAACTTAATTATTAAAGATTCAAGTTTTATTGTTCCTCCATCAAATAATATTATTTTAGCGAAAGCATTGCAGTTATTGGTAAATTCTAAAGAAAAAAGAGAAATTTTAGCTTTAGAAATTAACGAAACTGTTACTATAAATTTTTCTAAAGAAGAAGCGATTTTTAAAATTATAGAAATTTACAAAAACGAATGTTAAACAGAATTATAGAAAATAAACTATTATTGATAAGTATTCATATTGTAATTGGGTATTTAGCGACATTTTCTTTTTTTCCTAAAATATTTGGAGCAATAAGTATTGTTGTCCCAATAATTTATTTAATATCTCAAAAAAATTTCAATGAAGAAGCATTCATTTTTTCTTCATATATAGTAGGGGCAGAAGTTTTTTTAAGAATGACAAACTCTTTAGTTTTTTACGAGTCAGGTAAGTACGCAGTAATTATATTTTTAACTTTAGGCTTTTTTCTAGGTAGGTTTAATCAAAAATTTGGTATTCAGTTTTTATTTTATCTTTTACTCCTTTTTATTGGAATCTTCTTTACAAGAGTTCCAGAAGGAGAATCTATAAGAAAAGCTATTGTTTTTAATTTAAGTGGGCCATTAGTGCTAGGTATTTCTGCTATCTATTTTTATAAAAGAATGATTACAAAAAAAGACCTAATTAACTCTTTGTTTTGCATGCTTTTACCTATTTTTTCAACAGTTACATATTTATATTTTAGAACACCCGATTTAAAAGAAATTATTTTTAATGGTGCTGCAAATTTTGAAACATCTGCTGGCTTTGGACCAAATCAAGTAGCAACTGCAATTGGGTTAGGTATTTTTATTATTCCTCTTTTTATTTTAATGAAAAAGAGAATTACTGGTTTTATCGTTTTAGATTTAATTTTTTTAGTATATTTTATTTATAGAGGTTTACTAACATTTTCTAGAGGTGGTATTATTACAGGTATTATTGCTTTAGTTGTGTTTGCTATATTTTATATTATTTCAAATAAAAACTCGGCACAAGCTTTTTTAAAATATTTTGTTGTAAGTATTACTTTTTCGATAGCAGTTTGGGTTTACACTTCTGGTGTTACAGGCGGTATGTTAGACAACCGTTATTCTGGAAAAAATGCAAGTGGAGTTCAAAAGGAAGATGTTACTTCTGGTAGAATAGATATTTTAGAAACACAAATACAGAGTTTTGTTGATAACCCTTTGGGTATTGGGGTTGGTAATGGTAAATATAAAAGGCAAGAACTTGGTAATCATGTTACAGCAGCATCACACAATGAAGCAGGTAGATTGATAGAAGAACATGGTATATTTGGTTTTACAATTTTAATAGGATTATTAATTATTCCTTTATTTAATATTTGGAATTCAACTAATTATCAAAGAGCTTTCTTAATTTCCTTTTATCTAATTTGGTTTTTAACAATTAATCATTCAGCCATGCGGATAGCATTGCCTGGGTTTATTTACGCGTTAAGCTTAATTATAATTACTAATGATGAGGATGAATAAAAAAATTCTTTATATTGGAAATAATCTAATAGAAAAAACAAAATATCCTACAACATTAGAAACTTTATCTAACCTCTTAAGAGGTGAAAGATATACAGTTTATAGTTCATCAAATAAATTAAATAAAATAGTTAGGTTGCTCGATATGTGTTTTTCTGTTTTTTATTATAGAAATAAGGTAGATTATCTTTTAATAGACACATATAGTACTACTAATTTTTACTACGCATTTTTTACTTCACAAATAGCGCGATTTTTTAAAATAAAATATATTCCCATTTTACATGGTGGAGATTTGCCTAAGAGGCTTGTAAAGAGTAAGTTTTTATCTAAAAAAATATTTAAGAACTCTTATAAAAATGTAGCACCTTCAAATTATTTAAAACACGAATTTGAAAAAGAGGGTTATTCTTCTGTATTAATACCAAATGTTATTGAAATTAAAGATTATAAATTTAAAGAAAGAAACTCTTTAAGCCCTAAATTACTATATGTTAGAGCATTTGCTGAAATATATAATCCACAGATGGCTATATATGTTTTAGAAAAACTAATTCATAAATATCCAGAATCTAAATTGTGTATGGTTGGTCCAGATAAAGATGGAACTCTAGAAGATGTCAAAAAATTAGCTAAACAATTAAATCTTGAAAATAATATTGAATATACAGGAGTTCTATTTAAAAGAGATTGGCATAAAAAATCTGAAGATTTTGATATCTTTATCAATACAACAAATGTAGATAATACACCAGTAAGTTTAATTGAGGCTATGGCACTCGGCTTGCCAATTGTTTCAACAAATGCAGGTGGAATACCATATTTAATTTCAAATCAAATAGACGGCTTATTAATTGATAAAGGGAATATTAATCAAATGGTTAATGGCATAATTTCATTATTAGAAGGAAATCACCCTGAAATTGCAAAAAAAGCAAGATATAAAGTTGAAAGCTTTAATTGGGATGCTGTAAAATATAAATGGTTTGAAATTTTAAAATAATGTTTTATAGATTTATTTATTTATTAGGTAGAAATTTTAGAAATCCATCCATTAAAAAGCAATTAGTATTTTTAAAGGAAACAGAAAGTTGGACTTTAGAGGAATTAGAGAATTATCAGCTCAAAAAATTGCAGGAGTTAATAAATTTTGCCTTTACAAATTCTAGTTATTATAAACAAAGAATGTTAGATTTAGAAATCGTTCCTTCTGATATTAAAAATTTAAAGGATATAAAAAAGCTTCCAGTTTTATCTAAAAAAGAAATTTTAAAATACAATTCAAAGATACATACTAACTTTAAATTTAAAAAGAAGTTTAAAGCTATTACATCTGGTACAACAGGACAATCTTTAGAGTTTTATAGAGATGAATTTGCAGACTCATTTAATAGAGCTTCAATTATTAAAGGTTACGAAGTTTTCGATGTAAAACCATGGGATAGAAATGGATATTTTTGGGGATTCAGTTTTTCGTTTGCAAAAAAAATAAAAACTATAATTTTAGATCGTTTTCAGAATAGATTTAGAGTTTTTAGTTATGATGAAAAAGCATTTAATAAATTTGTTAAAAAACTACAAAAAGCAAAATACATACACGGGTATTCATCAATGCTATATCAGGCAGCAAAAATTATTAACGAAAATAAAATGTTAAAACCTGAAAAAATATTGATGGTTAAAGGTACTTCTGAAAAGATTTTTGAAAAATACCAAGAAGAAGTAGAAAAAGCATTTGGATTAAAAATGATTAGTGAATATGGTGCTACAGAATCTGGGATTATTGCTTTTGAATGTCCTAGTGGGAACATGCATATTAATATGGAAGGTGTGATTGTAGAAGAAATAGATAATGAAATTTTAGTAACTAATCTTCAAATGAAATCATTCCCTATTATTAGGTATAAGTTGGGAGATTATATAAAATTATCTTCTAAAAATAAACAGTGTGATTGCGGTAAAAAGCACTTAATATTGGAAGATATTACCGGCAGAGTAGGAAGTAATATTTATGGGGTAAAACAAATTTACCCAAGCTTTATTTTCTATTATATTTTTAAAAATCTATCAAATAACGATAATATTGTTTTGAATTATCAAATAATTCAAGAAGAAAAGGGGTCGTTAACCTTTAAATTAGAACAAACTCTAAATGAAAAAGAATACATCAAATTAAAGAATGAAATTTATAAATATTTTAATGATGATATGAAAATAGAAATAAAGCAAAACTCTAATTTGAATACATTTAAAGGAAAATTAAAAAGTTTTATTTCAAAAGTAAATGAATAAGCTCGTCTCAATAATAACACCATGCTATAATTCTTCACTTTATATTGAAGAAACGATAAGAAGTGTTCAAAATCAAACATACCAAAATTGGGAATTGTTAATTACTGACGATGGGTCTACTGATAATTCTATAAGTATTATTAAAGGAATTATTAAAAAAGATGAAAGAGTTAAATTATTTAAAATTGATAATTCTGGACCAGCAGTTGCTAGAAATAATTCAATAAAAAAAGCGAATGGACAATATTTAGCCTTTTTAGATAGTGATGATTTATGGTTTTCAGAATTTTTATCAACTTCAATATCTAAATTAAAGGAATCTGAAGGTTTTGTATTTGCTTCTTATAAAAGGTGTAATGAAATTACTTTAGAAGAAGAGTATAAAGACTTTATAGTTCCTGAAAAAGTAACATATTTTGATATTCTAAAAACGAACTCTATTAGCTGTTTAACAGCCTTTATAGATATTGAGAGATTAGGGAAAGAATTAATGCCTGAGGTAATTTATAGACAAGATATGGGCTTATGGCTTAAGTACCTTAAAAAAATAAAATTTGCTTACGGCATTAAAAAACCATTAGCTATTTACAGAATAAGAAAGAAATCTCACTCAAGAAATAAGAAAAAACTATTGAAGCCACAATGGTATTTTTATAGAGAGGTAGAAGGAATATCTTTTGTAGGTTCTTTATATTACATGATAATATGGGCATATAGAGGAATAATAAAGTATAAATAAAGTAAACTTTACTCATAAAAACTTCTTACTTTTGATGAAGTAAATTACTTCATATAGTGTCTAAAATTAATTATTATGAGTAAAAAGCCATTTCATATAGACATATCTGAAAGAAAAATATTGCTAAAAACTTTTGATGTACTAGCTATAGTTTTAAGTTTAGCTATTGCTTCAAAATATACAGGTTTTTCTTACATTGATATTAAGAGCGATTTAGTTTTTAGATGGTTTTTAGTTTTAGTAATTTATTTTTTACTTTTTGGACAGATATTTCAACTTTATAATTTAAAAGTTTCTAACAATAGGTTTTTAGTTTTTAGAGGAGTAGTAGTTACTACCTTAGTTATTACATTATTTTATATATTTTCTCCTTTTATAACCCCCTCTTTACCAGCAAATAGGCTTCAAATTATTTATTTTTTCTTACTAATTACAATACCAGTTATTATTTGGAGATTTTTATATATAGCCTTTTTATTTTCGCCTAAATATTTTAAGACTATAATTGTAATTGGTCATACTTCTAGGACTGAAAAGTTAATTGAGCTAATACAATTTAAAAATTTTCATAATATAGCTACTTATATTTCTAATACAGAAATTGAAGGGTTGAATAACTTTAATGATGTAACAACTGTAGATTTAATAAAATTAGTAGAAAATAATTTAGTTACAGAAATTGTAATTTCAACATCTGGATTCTCTATAGATACTATTAAAAATCTAAATAAACAATTAGTTTTACTCTTTGAAAAAGGGGTAAATATAAAAAGCTTTGAAACGTATTATGAAGAAGTAACAAATAGAATTCCAAAAGAATATTTAAATTACAACTTTTATAAAAATATTAGTTTTAGTGTTAACAATGACAATCAATTTTATCATTTTACACAAAGAGTATTAGACATATTAGTTTCAGTATTAGGATTAATATTTTTTGTTTGTGTTATTCCTTTACTTATTATTGGAAACTTAATTGGAAATAGAGGCTCGTTATTTTACACTCAAGATCGTGTTGGTTATAAAGGAAAGGTGTTTAAAATTTTTAAACTTCGATCCATGATTAAAAATGCCGAAAAAGATGGAGCTGTTTGGGCTAAAAAAAATGACAAAAGAATTACTTCATTTGGTAAATTTTTAAGAAATACACGTTTAGATGAGTTTCCTCAGTTTTTAAATATTTTAAAGGGAGAAATGAGTTTAATTGGCCCAAGACCAGAAAGACCAGAGTTCGTTTCATATTTAGAAGAAAAAATTTCGTTTTACGCAATAAGACATATCGT
Source organism: uncultured Flavobacteriaceae bacterium (assembly GCA_963974245.1). Lineage (GTDB taxonomy): Bacteria > Bacteroidota > Bacteroidia > Flavobacteriales > Flavobacteriaceae > Polaribacter. The sequence goes on from CAXBBY010000011.1 coordinate 74,676, forward strand.
TAGACCTGGATTAACAGGTTGGGCACAAGTAAATTATCCGTATGCAAATACTATTGAAGAGCAAGAAACTAAATTACGATACGATTTATATTATATAAAAGAAAGAAGTTTTTTTCTTGATTTTAAAATTCTTATAAAAACTGTTTCAACAGTTTTATTTTTTAGAGGTCAATAAACAATTTGATAAAAATAAAAAACGAATACTTAATAGTAGTATAAAAGGTAAACTAGCTAGCGGTAATAACTGTATTTTCAAAATCCAAATTATAGGAATAATTAAAAGTAAAACAATGAGCGTTTTTACATACTTTTTTACCCAAGACTTAGATGCTTCTTTTACAATATAAAAAGCCACAATTACATTCGGAGCAAAAGCCCATAAAAAGTTAAAGTTATTTGGAGTTGTAGTATGATTTGTGAAAAACCATAAAAAAACTATTGCAACACCAATAATTCCTGTAAAAAAGAACAATATAAAATCGAACCATTTTGTTCTTTTTTTTCTTTTTACATCTTTATAAGTAATGTAAATGCCAAATAGTAGAATTAGTGTAAAAATGATAAACGGATTGAAAAAGGAAGGTTTAATTTTTAATTCTTTATATTTTAAAATATATCGGTCAATTTTAATCAGTTTTTCAATTTTTGAATTTCGAGTAACTGTCGCATTTTTAAATCCGCCATACACATAATCTGGCAAATACATATATTGTTTTGCTGTAGCAATTTTATCTAATTTGCTACCTAGAGCTAAATTTATACCAAAACTACCCCAAGTATTCCAAGGAATTTCTTTATTCATTAATTGCCTAAAGGATTGGTTTTTTTTAATATGATTTTCTTTAAAAAGAACTTTATTTTTTAAAACCTTTTCTGTAATTTCTCTTAATATTGTGGCGCAATTATTAAAAAAAGGATCGTATAAATAGGTAGCATTTTCTGGTTTAGCATTGTTTTCTAAATACTCGTAAAACTTTTGTTTTTCTTGCAGATTAAGATTTAAAACTTGCTCTTTTATCCAACGTTTATCTTTTTGATAACTTCTAACAAAATAAAAAAAAGGATAACTTTCTAATTTATAGAGTAATTTGCCTTTTGTAAAATTTAAATAAAAATTTGGTGCATTAAAATCAAATATTCCGTAGTTGTAAGCCGTATCAAAATCAACATCCTTTACCCTAATAGTGCTATGACCAAAACCTTCGTACAACACTTTTCCTGGTCCAGCGGTAATAATGCTTATTTCAGCTTTATCTGAAAGTTTTTTGTACTGAGAAAACGCAAGTTGAACTACAAATAACATCAGTAAAAAAGAAGTGAATTTTATTTTCATGCCAATTAATTTCTGAAAAACTTATAATCAATTTTAATTGAAAAAATATTTGAATATAGTGCATTGCCAACACTTCCTATGTTTGTTAATGCATAATCTACTTGAATTCCGTTGTATTTAAATCCAACGCCAAAATTTGGCTGTAAAGAAATCGATTTACTTCCGTCAAACTGAGTTGTATTTTGGATATTTCCAATTCCGCCACGTAAATAAACCAAGTCTGTATAATCTAATTCGAACCCAAAAGTTGGATCTATACTAATAATACTTGATGAAATAATGTCGTTTGTTTCTGCAAAACGCATGTTTAAATCAAGTTCTGTTAATAAATAAAAGTCTCTAGCTACTCTAAATTTACGTGCAATACCAAGTTGCATCTTTGGTTTTGTAATTTCTGTTTTTTCTGGTAATTCTTGATTTTGACCTGGAATTGCATTTTTAATTTTATTAAATTCTACAGTATTGATATTCCAAGTATTATATGTTGTAGTTATATCTCTAACCATTAAACCAAATTTCCAATCGTTTCTTTCAAACTGAATTCCTGCATCAAATCCAAAACCCCAAGAAGAAGCAAAATTACCAATAATTCTTCTAAGAACTTTAGCATTTATACCAAAATACATGTCTTTAAAAATTAAGTTTCGAGCATATGAAAATGTAAAAGCATAATCGGCAGTAGAAAATAAACTGACTTTATTAAAGTTGATATTTCCTTGGCTATCAATAAGTTCTGTGGTGTTTAAAATATCATCAACTCCAAACCTGATTATAGAAATTCCAACAGCACTTATATCATCAATAGGTAAAGCGATTGCAGCAAAATTATAATTGGCAATTCCTGCAAAATAAGAAGCATGCATTAAAGAACCTTCATAATCTTCTAAGTTCATTAAACCAGCAGGATTCCAATAAGTTGAGTTAATGTCTGTGCTTGTAGCAACAACAGATTTACTCATACCTAAAGATCTCGCATCAACACCAATATTTAAAAACTCATTAGAATAATTTCTAAATGTTTGTGCTGTTATTTGGAGAGAACAGAAAATAAAAAGAAAGAAAAAATGTTTTTTCAAAATAGTTGGTTGCTAATTACAAATATCTAAAATCCTACTGTAATAACTAGTGTTAACTTAAGATATTGTTTGTTCAATCTGGATTTGAATATTTTCTTCGATAAAACGACTAACTCTTCTTTCTAACCACCTACTTTCGTTTTGTTTAAAAGTTGATATAAAGCCTACATGACCGCCATATTTTGTAACTTCTAAAAAGAAGAATTCTGAATTTTCAGCTTCATCATAAGGAAAACATGCAGTACCTAAAAAAGAATCATCTTCTGCATTTATTAATAATGTTGGTTGATTAATTTTTGATAAATAAGGCTTAGAACTTGCTTTCTGCCAATAGTCTTCTGGACTTTTAAACCCAAAAACAGGCACAGTATATAAATATTCTAAATGTTTAAATCGTTTTGCTTTAAAGAGTTTTTCTTTATCTAACTTAAATTCTGGGAATTTGTACGATTTTTCTAATACTTTTAAACGAATACTTTTTAAAAATTCTTCGATATACAACTTGTTTTTTAATTTCTCCATTTCTATTTCAGAACTAGCAATATCTATAGGAACCGAGGTTGCAATAGCGCCTTTTATTTTTGGGGAAATTACTTCTGCATATTCTCCCATATATTTTAAGGTTAAATTTCCGCCCAAACTAAATCCTATAATAATAATGTTTTCATAAGCATAAGTATCTAATAAATGATTTACAACAAAATGCACATCTTCAGTTTTTCCGCTATGATACGTTCCTAATAGCAAATTATCTTCACCGCTACAACCACGTAAATTAAAAGCAACAGTATCAATTCCTTTTTCATTTAACTCGTTTGTGGTAGAAATCATGTATTTAGATTCTGAACTTCCTTCTAAGCCATGAATTAAAAGCGCCAATGTATTTGAGTTTACTTTAGAGAAATCTAAATCAATGAAATCATCATCCCAAGTAAAAATACGTTTACGAGAATATGTACAAGTTTCTTTCATGAATAATGGACGATACACAGTACTGAAATGTCCGTTTCTAAAAGGTAAAGTAGGATAAAAGTCTGATGTTAAAATTGGCATTTTAAATTTATTTATAGCAATTAATATACAAATATGATAAAATTTTAAAGAAAGTGAAAAGGTGCAAATTGATTTCCGTATTTTTGTTTAACTAAAACCAATCAATTTGATGAAAAAACACATTCCGAATTTATTAACGTTAGGAAACTTATTATTTGGTACAATTGCTACAATTGCTGCAGTAAATGGTAATTTTGAAATTGCAGCATTGTCAGTTGCAATAGGAATAGTTCTTGATTTTTTTGACGGTTTCGCTGCCAGATTGTTAAATGTTTCAGGAGAACTAGGTAAACAATTAGATTCTTTAGCAGATATGGTAACAAGTGGTGTTGTACCTGGAATTGTACTATTTAGTTTATTACAAGAAAATTCGTTAAATTTTTTTGAAAGAACTACAGATACTTTAAAAATAGCATCTTTTAGCACCGGATATTTACCTTATTTTGGTTTGCTTTTAACCTTAGCAGCTTGTTATCGCTTAGCAAACTTTAATATTGATACACGTCAATCAGATTCTTTTATTGGTTTACCAACACCTGCAATGAGCTTATTTGTTATTGCATTGCCACTAATACCACTATATTCTGATAATCAATTTTTTATTGATTTGGTTCAAAATAATTATTTTTTAATTGGAGTTGTTTTGGTGTTGAGTTATTTAATGAATGCTGAAATTCCGTTATTCTCTTTAAAGTTTAAGAATTATAGATTCAAAGAAAATGTATTGAAGTATATTTTCTTAGTAGCTTCTTTAATCATGATTTTAACTTTGGAAGTTATTTCGATTCCGTTAGTGATCATTTTATATGTGTTACTTTCTGTTGGAAGTAATTTGAGTAATAAAACAGTGTAATTTATTTTATACAATTTGTTCTCGATACATCACACCCAAAAGCGTGACACTCGAACTGACATTTTAGTAAAATATTTTCTGTGATGCTAAAACTTACGTTTCTTTAGTTCGAAATCTTTACCTAAATACACTTTACGTACAGTTTCATCAGCAGCTAATTCTTCTGGCGTTCCTTCTTTTAAAATGCTTCCGTTGTACATTAAAAAAGTTTTATCGGTAATTGCTAAAGTTGCCTGTACATCATGATCGGTAATTAAAATACCTATATTTCTGTTTTTAAGTTGTGCTACAATACTTTGAATATCTTCTACTGCAATTGGATCTACACCAGCAAAAGGTTCATCTAATAAAATAAACTTTGGATCAGAAGCTAAACAACGTGCAATCTCTGTTCTTCTACGTTCTCCTCCAGATAATAATTCACCTTTATTTTTACGAACATGATCTAAGCTAAATTCTTCTATTAAAGATTCTAATTTTTCTTTACGTTCTTTTTTTGTTCTGTCTGTGAATTCGAGAACAGACATAATATTTTCTTCCACAGATAATTTTCTAAAAACTGAAGCTTCTTGTGCTAAATACCCAATTCCTTTTTGAGCACGCTTATACATTGGATCGTGAGTAATTTCTTCATCATTCAAATATATATGACCTTCATTTGGTTTTATCATCCCAACAATCATATAAAAAGAAGTAGTTTTACCGGCACCGTTTGGTCCTAATAAACCTACAATTTCTCCTTGGGAAACCTGTAAAGAAATTCCTTGAACTACCTTTCGGCTGCCATAAATTTTTTGAATATTTTCAGCTTTTAAAATCATACATCAAATATATTAAATGAGAGTTTGGAATTTCTTAATTTATTTATAAATCACTTTGCTCTAAAGATTCCCAGAATTCGTAAGCTCTGCGTAAATGTGGAATTACAATTGTTCCTCCAACCAAAGTAGCAATAGACATTGTTTCCATCATTTCTTCTTTTGTAACACCCTTTTTATAGGCTGTTTCTAAATGATATGCTATACAATCATCACAACGTAAAACTGCTGAAGCTACCAAACCTAGTAATTCTTTTGTTTTTACAGGTAAATGACCTTCTGTAAAAGCGTTGGTATCTAAATTAAAAATTCTCTTAATAACTTTATTGTCGTTACTCAACAGTTTATCGTTCATTTTTTGACGATATGCGTTAAATTCTTGAACTTTATTTGGCATTTTTCAATTGTTTTTTAATTACAAAACCAGAAATATAAATACTTATTTCATATAAAATTAATATAGGAATAGAAACAATTATTTGGCTCGCTACATCTGGCGGAGTAATAATTGCTGATAAAATTAAAACTAATACCAATGCGTGTTTTCTATATTTTCTTAAAAATGTTGGTGTAACTAAACCCAACTTTGTTAAAAAAAAGATAACTACTGGTAACTCAAAAACTAAAGAAATACCAATCATAGTATTGGTAAATAAACTAATATAAGAATCTAAAGTAAAATTGTTTATGATGTTTTCACTAATCTGATATCCGTAGAAAAAGGAGACAGACATTGGCATAATTACATAATAACTAAATGCAACTCCAATAAAAAAAAGAAAAGATGCTATAAATAAAAATCCTCTAGATTTTTTTCTTTCTGATTTATGTAACCCTGGAGCAATAAAACGCCACATTTCCCACAATAAATAAGGAAAAGCTAGTATTACACCTAAAATTATAGATACCCACAAAGAACTCATTAATTGTTGAGTTAAAGATAACGCTTGTAATTTACTTGGAATTTGGATGTTGCAAAAACTACTATCTATACCAATACTACCAAAAACATGACAGAAAAAACGATAAGTAGCAAAATCTGAATGTGTATGTGCAATGATAAAATTATTATATACTTCTTCTCTAAAAACAAAAAGCACAATTGCAAAAACAAATATTACAGCAGAACTTCTAACTAAATGCCAACGTAATTCTTCTAGATGTCCTAAAAAAGACATTTCTTTTGGTTCATCGCTCATTTAAAATATACCTTCTTTAATTAAATCATGTAAATGCACAACACCTAAATAATCATTGTTGTCATTTGTTACTAAAACCTGAGTTATATCATTATTTTCTAAAGTCTCTAAAGCATCTATTGCCATTGCGTTTATAGAGATTGTTTTAGGGTTTTTAGACATAATATCATTTGCTGATAGTGTATGTATTTCTGTAGATTTACTTAACATTCTACGAATATCACCATCAGTAATAATGCCAACAATTCTATCGTTTTCAACAACCGCTGCTACACCTAATCTTTTTTCGGTAATTTCTACAATAACATTAGAAATAGTACTGTCTTTATTAACTTTAGGAATTTCATTATTTTTAATTAAATCAGAAACACGTAAATACAAACGTTTTCCTAGGGCTCCTCCAGGATGATATTTAGCAAAGTCATTGCTTGTAAATCCTTTTAATTTTAATAAACAAACAGCTAAAGCATCACCCATAACTAATTGAGCAGTTGTACTTGTTGTTGGTGCTAAATTATTTGGACAGGCTTCTTTTTCTACAAAAGTGTTTAATGTGAAATCTGCATTTGTACCAAGAAATGAATCTATATTACCAGTAATTGCTATAATTTTATTTCCATAATTCTGAATTAAAGGAACTAAAACTTTTATTTCAGGTGTATTTCCGCTTTTAGAAATACAAATAACAACATCATTATTTTGTATCGTTCCTAAATCTCCATGAATTGCATCCGCAGCATGCATAAAAATAGCAGGAGTTCCGGTAGAGTTAAAAGTAGCAACAATTTTTGTAGCAATGTTTGCACTTTTTCCGATACCTGTAACAATAACTCTTCCTTTAGAATTTAATATATATTTAACTGATGCTTCAAAATTGTCATCAATAAGATTAACTAAATTAGCAATAGCATTGCTTTCGGTAAGAATTGTTTCTTTTGCTGTAGCTTTGATTGAATTAAAATCTTTCAAGGTTTTATAATTTTAGTAGTAAAAAAAAAAGTTATATCTTTAAAATATTGTAGAAAACACTTTTTTTTAACTTCTACAAATTTACTATAAATAATGATAGACCCAAACCAAAATATAGTTTTTAAACGTACACTAATAAATACTCCGACAGATTGATAATTATGAGTGAAGAAATTGATTTATATGTCCCGTTAAAGAAATTTTTTGGATTCAACAAATTCAAAGGATTACAAGAAGAAGTTATACAAACTATTTTAAAAGGAAAAGATACTTTTGTAGTAATGCCAACCGGTGGAGGAAAATCGTTGTGTTATCAATTACCAGCATTAATGAGTGAAGGAACAGCAATTGTTGTTTCTCCATTAATTGCTTTAATGAAAAATCAAGTTGATGCTATAAGAGGAATTTCTGAACATAGAGGAATTGCACACGTATTAAATTCATCTTTAAATAAAACTGAAGTTGCGCAAGTAAAAAGCGATATTGAAAGTGGAATTACAAAATTGTTATACGTTGCTCCTGAATCTTTGATAAAGGAAGAATATGTTACGTTCTTAAGGAGTCAAAAAATATCTTTTGTTGCCATTGACGAAGCACATTGTATATCAGAATGGGGACATGATTTTAGACCAGAATACAGAAACCTTAGAACCATTATTAAACAAATAGATAATGTTCCTGTTATTGGCTTAACAGCTACTGCTACAGAAAAAGTACAAGAAGATATTTTAAAAACACTAGGTATTTCTGATGCTAAAACATTTAAAGCATCTTTTAATAGACCCAATTTATTTTACGAAGTACGACCAAAAACAAAAGATGTTGATAAAGATATTATTCGTTTTGTAAAACAACGAACCGGTAAATCTGGAATTATTTACTGTCTTAGCAGAAAAAAAGTAGAAGAAATTGCACAAGTTTTACAGGTAAACGGAATTAAAGCGGTTCCGTATCATGCAGGTTTAGATGCAAAAACAAGAGTAAAACATCAAGATATGTTTTTGATGGAAGATTGTGATGTTGTTGTAGCAACAATTGCATTTGGTATGGGAATAGACAAACCGGATGTTCGATTTGTAATCCATCATGATATTCCTAAAAGTTTAGAAAGTTATTATCAAGAAACAGGAAGAGCAGGACGCGATGATGGAGAAGGATATTGTTTAGCATTTTATGCTTATAAAGATATTGAAAAGTTAGAGAAATTTATGGCAAGTAAACCTGTGGCAGAACAAGAAATTGGACATGCGTTGTTGCAAGAAGTTGTTGGTTATGCAGAAACTTCTATGAATAGACGTAAATATCTGTTACATTATTTTGGAGAAGAGTTTGATGAAATTAATGGTTTGGGAGCAGAGTTAGATGATAATACAAAAAACCCTAAGAAAAAACACGAAGCTAAAGACGAAGTTGTAAAATTACTTTCTGTAGTTAAAGAAACAAAAGAAACATACAAAGCAAAAGACGTTGTAAGTACAATAATTGGTAAAGAAAACGCCTTGTTAAGTTCACATAAAACCCCTCTGCAATTATTTTTTGGCATAGGTAAACATAAAGAAAGTACTTATTGGATGGCGCTAATTAGACAAGTGTTAGTTGCAGGATTTTTAAGAAAAGAAATAGAACAATACGGAGTTATTAAAATTACAAAAGAAGGATTAAATTTTATTGATACTCCAACATCATTTATGATGATGGAAGACCATACTTATGCAAACGAAAAAAATAGTTCTATTATTATAAATGATAAGGGTAGTGCTGTTAGTGTAGATGATAAACTTATGATTTTGTTAAAAGATCTTCGTAAAAAAATTGCTAAGAAATTAGGTGTTCCACCTTTTGCTGTTTTTCAAGATCCCTCTTTAGATGACATGGCACTAAAATATCCAATTTCTCTAGAAGATCTAGCAAATGTTCATGGAGTTGGAGAAGGAAAAGCTCGTAAATATGGAACAGAATTTGTAAAACTAATTGCAACATATGTTGATGAAAATGATATTTTAAGACCCGATGATTTGGTTGTAAAAAGTACTGGAGTAAATTCAGGGTTAAAACTGTATATCATTCAGAATACCGATAGAAAATTGCCTTTAATAGATATTGCTAAATCAAAAGGATTAAACATGGAAGAACTCATTAAAGAAATGGAAGCAATCATTTTTTCTGGAACCAAATTAAATATCAATTATAGTTTAGATGATTTATTAGATGAAGAACAACAAGAAGAAATTTTTGATTACTTTATGGAAGCTGAATCTGATAAAATTCAGGAAGCTTTAGATGAATTTGATGGCGACTATGATGAAGAAGAACTTAGATTAATGAGAATAAAATTTATAAATGAAGTTGCTAATTAAGTAGTGATTTTTTACCCCAAAGTAAAAATAGTAACTAAAATCCCCAATAAGATTGCAATAAACTTTTGAATATTAAATTTATGGTTTTTAGAACTTTCAAATAATATTATAGTAGAAATATGTAAAAACACACCAATTATTAATGCCGTAATTTCTGTATGATAATTTGAAATAAATGCTATTTTATCAGCAACTAAAACTCCTAAAGGGGTCATTAAAGTAAAGACCCCTAAGAATAGAATTATAGTGTTTTTTGTGAATTTTGAATTGATTAAAAAAGTTGTTAAAACAATTGCAATCGGAATTTTATGAACAACAATTGCCCATAATAAATTTGCATCTTCAGTTTGAATCGGAATTCCTTCAGAAAAAGCATGGATACATAAACTTATAAAAAGTAGTAAAGGAAATTTAGTTTCATAAGAATGTACATGAATATGTCCGTGTTCTGCGCCTTTAGAAAATGATTCTAAAACAGATTGAATTACAATTCCTGTTAAAATAAAAATCCCAACTCTAGTTGTATTATTAGTCTCAATATAAACCTCTGGCACTAAATGTAAAATAGTAACAGACAATAAATAAGCACCACTAAATGACAATAATAATTGTGTAATTTTATTTGATGGTTTAAAAACTAAAACAACCAAAGCACCAATTAAAACGGAAATAATTAGCAATACATAACTCATTACGATACTACAAAAATTAATCTATTAGAAGTTTCTTTATCAAATTTAGATAAATTATAATTCCCAAAAGTATGATTTATTTTTAATCCTGCTTTTTTAAAATAAGAAATAAACTTTTCTATATCTAAATACTTAACTCTTTCAAAAAAAGAATGTTTTTCTCCATCAGCTGTAAATTTTATTTCTTTGACAATAAAACCATTCTCAATTTTTCTATGAATAAAAAAATCTATTCCATCAATAGATTTTACTTCATTTTTAACCAAATGTTTTTGAACATCAAAAACATTTAAAAAATCGATGACTGCAATTCCATTTTTTTTCAATCCATTTTTTATGTTTTGCAACACTATAATATCTTCTTGGTCATCTTCAAAATAACCGAAACTGGTAAACAAATTAAAAATAGCGTCGTATTTATCTATAATAGGATTTCTCATATCATGAACCTCAAAATTTAATCGTTCGTTAGCAAAAGTAGCTGCAAAAGAAATATTGTTTTCAGATAAATCTGCTCCAGTTACTCTATAGCCTAAAGAATTTAAGAATACCGAATGCCTTCCTTTTCCACAAGCTAAATCTAAAATATGAGTAGTTGGTTCTAATTGTAAGAATGAAGTAATATTTTGCATAAAAACACGTGCTTCTGTATCATCTCTATCTTTATAAAGTGTGTGATAGAAAGTAGTATCAAACCACGAGGTAAACCAATCTTTTTTTGTGTTCATAAGTAAAATTCGATTGCAAAAATACTGAATTTTAATAGGATAATTTTACTTTTCTTAAGAGATTCATTCACAAATTAAAATGTATTTTTGCAGAATGAATATGAATAAGGATTTTAAAATGGTGGCAACCACCATGTTTGGTTTAGAAGAAGTTTTGGCAACTGAGTTAAGAAATTTAGGAGCACAAGATGTTGTAGCAGGTATTAGAAATGTTTCTTTTAAAGGAGATAAAGGTTTTATGTATAAAGCTAATATCGCTTTAAGAACCGCAATAAGAATCTTAAAGCCTATCAAATCTTTTAAAGTATTTGATGAAGAGGATTTATACGAAAGTTTGCAAAAAATTAAGTGGGAAAATTATTTAGATGTTGACGGAACTTTTTCTATTGGAGCTGTTGTAAATTCAAAGTTTTTTACAACAAATTCTCATTATATTACCTTAAAATCTAAAGATGCTGTTGCAGATTATTTTAGGCATAAATATAGTAGAAGACCCAATGTAGATTTAAAATATCCAGATTTAAAAATTCATGTGCATATTCAAAAAGAATGGTGTACAATTTCCTTAGATTCTTCTGGAGATTCTTTACATAAACGTGGGTATCGTTCTGCAACAAATATTGCACCTATTAATGAAGTGTTAGCTGCTGGTTTAGTATTGCTTTCTGGTTATACAGGCGATGAAAATTTTATTGATCCGATGTGTGGTTCTGGTACAATTTTGATTGAAGCAACAATGATTGCAAATAATATTCCTGCAAACATCAACAGAAAACATTTTGGTTTTGAAAATTGGAAAGATTATGATGAAGATTTGTATTTTTTAATTCAAGATGTATTGTTGAAAAAAATACGCAGTTCTCACTTTAAAATCATGGGATTTGATAAAGCTCCATCTGCAGTTAGAAAAGCTCAAGACAATATTAAAAATGCAAACTTAGATGAGTTTATTGGCGTGCATCATGTGAACTTTTTTAATTCTAAAAAGGAAGTTTTTGGGAATACCACCATTTTATTTAATCCGCCTTATGGAGAACGATTAAGTCTTGATACAGAAGAGTTTTATAAAAAAATTGGAGACACCTTAAAACATGGATATCCAGATTCTAAAGTGTGGTTTATTACATCAGATTTAGAAGCTTTAAAGTTTGTTGGTTTAAGAACGTCAAAAAGAATTCCGCTTAAAAACGGAGATTTAGATTGTCGTTTGGTTCGTTATGATATGTATGCAGGAACTAGAAAAGTACGTTCTGATGAGCGAGAAATTCCAGAAAATGAAATTGATTTAGAAGATTAGTTTTTTTATTATTTTAATAATTCTGAGACAAATTTTTCAAACTCATTTTTAAAATCAATATAATTTTGCCCAGTTGCTGGGCCACTAAAACCCGTATGAATTTTTCTTACTTTCCCTTTTTTGTCAATAAAAATAGTAGTTGGAAATGAAATAATATGGTTTAACATTGGTAATTGTTTATGAGCTTCAATTTTATTTTCAGAACCAAAATGGGCCAATGCAATAGGATATTCAATTCCAATACGTTCTTGTAATCGATTAATTCTTTTAAAAGCAATTTCTTTTGTTTTAGCAACTTCAAAAGCAAGAGCTAGTATTTCGATATCTTGTTCTTTATGTTCTTCGTAATATTTTGAAAGAAATTTACTTTCATCCAAACAATTTGGGCACCAAGTTCCCATTATCTGTAGAATTACAACTTTATTTTGATAGCGCTTATCAGATAGTGAGATTAAATTGTTATTTTTGTCAGGAAAAGAAAAAACTATTGCGTCAAAACCTTCTTTTAAGAATGTTAGATTTTCTGTATTTGGCAATTCATATTGGTTGTTTAATTTTGCAATAAAGGGTTCTTTCCAGTGTTTCCCAGAATAAAATTCTCCAACCATGGTAGAATCTGTAATTTTAGCAACAAATAAAAATGCATGAGCACCATCAAAAGTTGATAATTTTAAAGAATCTCCGTCAACAATTCCTTCTAAATATCGGTAATCTCCAGTTATAGTTCTAAAAGTTCCTGTAACTTTATTATTTATTTGCTTAAAAACACCTTTTGCAATATAACGATCGGTAGTAGATTTTTCACTAAAAACAGTTTCCCAATTACCAGAAACGGTATGTTTTGCGTTTGTATTTTGAATAAATCGATTGGTATTCTTAATAGCTTTAAAAGGTACAATTCTATCATAACTCTCTTTTATAAAGCTACCAGCCAATCCATCCTTTGATATTTTTGCGATTATATAACCTTCAAAAACTGGAGTCTGAATAATTATAGAATCGTTTTTGTAACTAATCTCATCTACAGTAATTATTTCTTCTGCATTATAGATTTTAATTAAAGAATCATTAATTACATTAAATATAAAAGGCAACTGCTGATTGTCTTGTACTGTTAAAGTGGCCCTGTAAATACCTAATTCTAATTTATTCTTTTTTGAGCAAGATGTTAAAAATAAAGCAAGTAAAAAGGTGAAGAAAATTCTCATATAAGTTGTTTGTATTCTAGGATATAAACTTACTAATTTAACTCTTAAAATAAAGATAATTTACTTAAATTTGCACTTAAATTTGATAAAAGAAGCATGAAGATATCTTACAATTGGTTGAAACAATTTTTACAGATTGATTGGGAAGCACAAAAAGCAGGAGAATTATTAACTGACTTAGGGCTTGAAGTAGAAGGAATTGAAATAAAAGAATCTATAAAAGGAAGTTTAGCTGGTATTGTTGTTGGTGAAGTGTTAACGTGTGTACAGCATCCAAATGCAGACAGGTTAAAAATTACATCAGTAAATCTTGGTTCTGGTGAGCCTGTACAAATTGTTTGTGGAGCACCAAATGTTGCTGCTGGACAAAAAGTACCTGTTGCTACTATTGGAACTACATTGTACGACGAAAAAGGAGAAGGATTTAAAATCAAAAAAGGAAAAATTAGAGGAGAAGAAAGTCATGGAATGATTTGTGCTGAAGACGAATTAGGATTGGGAAGTTCTCATGAAGGAATTTTAATTTTAGACGCTAATTTAAAACCAGGAACTCTAGCTTCAGAAGTTTTTAATATCGAAAAAGACGAAGTCTTTGAAATCGGTTTAACACCAAATAGAGCAGATGCAATGAGTCATTTTGGTGTGGCTAGAGATTTGCGTGCTGGTTTAATGCAACAAGATATTAATATCGAATTAATTTCTCCGTCTGTAAGTGATTTTCATGTTGATGAAAGAAAATTAAAGATTGATGTTGAAGTTGAAAATAAAGATTTAGCACCACGTTATTGTGGGATTTCAATTACAGATTTAGAAGTAAAAGATTCTCCAGAATGGATCCAGAACCGTTTAAAGTCAATTGGAATTTCGCCAAAAAATAATATTGTAGATATTACAAATTATGTTTTGCATGAGTTAGGTCAGCCTTTACACGCATTTGATGCGCAAAAAATTAAAGGAAATAAAGTTGTTGTAAAAACCTTGCCAAAAGGAACAAAATTTACAACTTTAGACGAAGTAGAAAGAGAATTAAGTGTTGATGATCTTATGATTTGTGATGCAGAATCAAATCCGATGTGTATTGCAGGTGTTTTTGGTGGAATTACTTCTGGAGTTACAGAAAATACAACAAGCATTTTTTTAGAAAGTGCTTATTTTAATCCTGTTTCTATTCGTAAATCGGCAAAAAGACACGCATTAAATACCGATGCTTCTTTCCGTTTTGAAAGAGGAATCGACATCAACTTAACAAAATATGCTTTAAAACGTGCTGCTTTATTAATAGAAGAATATGCTGAAGGAACTTTGGCGTCAGACATCATGGATTTTTATCCAGAGAAAGTGGAAGATTTTCAAGTGTTTTTATCTTATGAAAATGTAGATCGTTTAATTGGTCAAGAAATCGAAAGAGAAACGATAAAAAATATTTTAGCTTCTTTAGAAATTAAAATTAGTAGCGAAACAGAAGGTGGATTGGGATTAACTATTCCGTCTTACAGAGTTGATGTACAACGTGAAGCTGATATTATTGAAGAAATTTTACGGGTTTACGGATATAATAATATTGAGTTTTCTCATAAATTAAATACATCAATTTCTTTTGACAGTAACAAAGAAGTTAAAATTGAAAATATAGTTGCAAATCAATTAAGTTCATTAGGGTTTAATGAAACGATGGCAAATTCGTTAACAAAAGAAGATTACATTTCGTTTACAGAAAACTTGAATGATGAAAATAATGTAGAAATGTTGAATCCGTTGAGTAACGATTTAAAAGTAATGCGTCAGTCTTTATTGTTTAGTGGATTAGAATCTATTGCTTACAATATCAACAGGAAAAACAACTCATTAAAGTTGTATGAGTTTGGAAAAACATATCATAAATACAGCGAAAAATACCAAGAAGATAAACATTTAACACTATTTGTTACAGGAAACAGAACTAAAGATAGTTGGAAAACCGTCTCGCAAAATTCAGATTTCTTTTATGTAAAAGGAATTATTACAACTATTTTAGAGCGATTAGGGATAAACAATGCTAAAACTGCACCAATAAAATCCGATGTGTTTTCTGAAGGAATTACGTTGAGTTTAGGGAAAATTAAACTGGTAGATTTTGGAGTTGTAAATCGTACAGTTTTAAAGAAATTTGGAGTTAAACAAGAAGTTTTATTTGCAGATTTTAACTGGGATAATATTTTAAAATTATGTGGTAATAAGAAAATTAAAGTTTCAGATTTGCCAAAATTCCCTGCAGTAAAAAGAGATTTAGCGCTGTTGTTAGATAATAAAAAAACGTTTAAAGAAATTTATAACTTAGCTTTCCAGTCTGAAAAAAGCTTATTAAAAGAAGTAGATTTATTTGATGTATATGAAGGCGATAAATTACCACAAGGTAAAAAATCGTATGCAATCAGTTTTGTCTTACAAGATGAAAATAAAACCTTAGAAGACAAGCAGATTGATAAAATAATGCAAAAATTACAAACAACTTTTGAGAAAAACTTAGAAGCTGTTTTAAGATAATTATGAAGCTCCTATTTTTGGAGCTTTTTTTATAAATAAAATTAATAAATGTCCCCTCGAGCGGAGTCGAGAGGTCATTAAAATATGTAAGCTGAAAATTAGGTCTCGACATCGCTCGACCATACAAAGAAAATGTACAAACTACTTATACGACCAATTTTATTTCTTTTTGATCCTGAGAAAGTGCATTATTTTACATTTTCTGTGATTAAGTTTTTACATAAAATTCCGTTTGTACCAGGAATTATTAGAAGCATGTTTCAAGTAAATGACAAACGTTTAGAGAGAACAGTTTTCGGAATCACTTTTAAAAACCCTGTTGGTTTGGCTGCTGGATTTGATAAAAATGCAGTTTTATATAACGAATTGGCAAACTTCGGATTTGGTTTTATAGAAATCGGGACAATTACACCAAAAGGACAAATAGGAAACCCTAAAAAACGTTTGTTCCGTTTAAAAGATGATCAAGGAATTATCAACAGAATGGGATTTAATAATGACGGAATTGAAGCTGCCATAAACAACTTGAAAAAGAATAAAGGTCAAGTTATTATTGGTGGAAACTTAGGAAAAAATACAGACACATTACCAGAAAATTACACTTCAAATTATTGTGAAGTATTTAAAGCCTTGCATCCATATGTAGATTATTTTGTGTTAAATGTAAGTTGCCCGAATGTAGGAAGTCATGCAAAACTAAATGACAAGGGTTATTTAATTGAGTTGATAACGGCTTGTCAACAACTAAATACACAAATGGTTACTGAGCGTAGTCGAAGTAAACCAATACTACTTAAAATTGCACCAGATTTAAACAATATACAGTTAGATGAAATTATAGAATTGATTGCAGAAACAAAAATTGACGGTGTAATTGCATCAAATACATCAACTACTAGAGACAATTTAAATGCTTCTAAAGAACGTTTATCAGAAATAGGAAATGGTGGAGTAAGCGGACAACCGATTAAAGCACAAAGCACCAATGTTATTAAATACTTAGCAGATAATTCTAACAAATCGTTTCCGATTATTGGAGTAGGAGGAATTCATTCTGCTGAAGACGCACTTGAAAAAATGAATGCTGGCGCAGATTTAGTTCAGATTTACACAGGTTTTATTTACGAAGGTCCGAGTTTAGTTAAAAAGATAAATAAGGCTATTTTACAACAACAATAATTAACGTTTTACTATTTTCTTTGAATAAAATCCTGAGTTTGTATGTATTTTTAAAATATAAATACCGTCAGATAAATTACCGATATTTACACTAGAAGCACTTTTTGTATATTTATTACTAACTAGTTTTCCTTGAATAGAATAAATTTTCAAATCAATAAGTTGGTTTTTAACATCATTTATTTGAATTAATTTACGATTCTTATTGTAGAAAATTGAAAGATTTGTATCATTTAAAAACTGATCGAGACTTAATGTTTCAGTTAACGTAATCGTTAAAGTTCCAATTTTTTTATCATTAAAAGGGGTGATGCTTTTTAAACTAGATATATTTTGAAAAGGGTTTGTAATTATATTAGCAGAAGTATAAGTTGTTCCGCTATCTGTACCAGAATCATAAGCATATAAATCTAAAGAGACCGATGTTTTCCAATTTGAATTAGTATCTAATAGATTAATACTATTAACTCCAATAAACCAATCAGGACTAGGAGCAATCATAGATAATAATGTTAATAGAGGATAATTTTTATCTATTATTAAATCATCAATTGAAATTGTTCCAGTAGCAGTTCCTAAACTATTTCCATTAATATACTGATCAGCTTCTAAATTAGTAATAGCAGTACTTACTTCATTATTAAAGTTGCTATTATTCCCAGATTCTGCAATTTCTTTTACGCCAGTAGTAGCCATATTTCCATTACTCCAAAATTTATTATCAGTTTTATGAGTAACACCTACTAATTTTGACCAATGTGCTCCTCCAGGTAAAGTTCCATGATCTGTAGAATTCCAAACACTTGTGAAAGTAACTGAATATTTAGCTTTCTGTGTTTGAGCTGTAATTAAATTTATTGAAAAGAATAGAAAAGTATAAAATAAATGTAGTTTTGTTTTCAAAATATTTAAAGTTTAGTTTTATAAATTATTTTGTCGTTATAATTTATAAATAATTACAAATAAAACCCGTTGTGCATTATGATTTAAAAGAAAAAAGTTGTTCATCTTACTGAAAATC
>CAXBBY010000012.1:0-91071 GCA_963974245.1 uncultured Flavobacteriaceae bacterium
GACAGAAATATTAATAATATTAAAATCAGCATTATTTAAAATGCACAACGGGTTAATATAGTGCTTATCTGTATATAGTAAATAAAGAGATTGTTGAAAAATCTCTAAAAAAAGAATATAAGACACTCAGAGATGAGTGTTTTTTAGGTAACCTATGTTACACACTTACATCATTAATCAAAGTACTTTTGTTGTATAAAAATAAAAGGATTAATGAAAAATAGCAGAAAACTTATAACAATATTCTTGTTACTGATTTCAATAACAATGAAATCACAAGAAATTATTACAATAAGCAAATCAGATGTTTTAGCTAAAATATCAGAAAATAATTTGATGCTTAAGATTTCTAAAGAGGTATTTAATACATCAAAAGCAGATTACAGACAAACAAACGCAATATTTTTACCAAACATTACAGCAAGTCATACAGGTATAATAACTACAAACCCGTTAATGGCATTTGGGTCTAAATTAAATCAAGAAATTTTAACAGCGGCAGATTTTAACCCTGTTTTATTGAACAACCCTAACCAAACACAAAGTTTTGCTACTAAAATTGAAATTCAACAACCACTAATTAATATGGATGGTGTTTATCAACGTAAAGCAGCAAAAGCAAAAATGCAAGCAAGGTTTTTACAAACCGAAAGAGCATCTGACTATTTAATTTTGGAAGTTGAAAAAGCATATATGCAATTACAATTAGCGCATAAAGGAGTTGCTGTTTTAAAAAAAGGATTGAAAGCTGCAAAAGCAAATAAAGAATTAGCAGTTAATAATTTTAAAAAAGGGTATTTACAAAGAGCAGATGTTTTATTGGTAGAAGTTCGTGTAACTGAAGTAAAAAACCAACTACAAACAGCAAAAAGTAATGTACAAAACGCATCAGATTATTTGTCTTTTTTAATGAATAACAACAATTACGTTGTTTATAATCCTACAGATAGTTTAACTCTAAATTCGCAGATTACAATTACCGGAAAAATATCTAATAATAGATCAGATATTAAAGCGATGTCTTTAGTGTCAGATGCTTATCAAGCAATAAACAAAGCAGAAAAAATGTCGTTTTTACCAAAATTAAATGCTTTTGGTAGTTATGAGTTGTATGATAATAAAATTTTTCAAGCTAGTGCAAGCGGATATTTGTTTGGAGCACAATTAAGTTGGGATATTTTTAAAGGATCTAAACGCTTCGGAAAAAATCAAAAAAGCAAAGCAGAATTCGAAAAATCTAAGTTAGAATACAATCAATATCTTTCTAAAAGTAATTTAGAATTGAATAAAGTAAAACGTCAATTATTAGATGCAAAAAGTAAATTATACTTAACAAATTTAGCGGTTCAACAATCTAAAGAAGCTTTAAAAATACGTAAAAATAGATTTAAAGAAGGTTTAGAAAAAACGTCAGATTTGTTAATTGCAGAAACAACATATGCACAAAAACAATTAGAATATTATCAAACTATTTTCGAATATAATTATACTCAAAAATATTTAGAATTTTTAACTAAAGAATGAAAATAGTTGGCAGTTTTAAGTCACAGTTTTCAGTAAAATAAATCAATAAAAAAGTTGTTTGGTCGAGCGCAGTCGAGACCTAAATTATAAACAAATCATAAAATGAAAAAAAAATATACAATCCTAACTCTTTTTGTAGCGCTATTATTAATAAGTTGTGGTAAAGAAGAAAAGAAAGTTGCAGAAGATAATTTGCCAGCAATTAAGGTAAAAGTTCAAAAAGTTAAATTGAATAATAACACTCAGTTTTTATCTGTAAGCGGAAAAATACAAGCAGCAAATAGCGCAGATGTAAGTACAAGAATAATGGGTTATGTTGATAACGTACATGTAAATGTTGGCGATAAAGTTAAAAAAGGACAATTGTTAGTTTCTATAAACAATACTGATTTACAAGCAAAAAAAGCGCAAGTAAACGCAAGCATTACACAAGCTAAAGTTGCATTTAATAATGCAGAAAAAAACTACAACCGTTTTAAAAGTTTATATAAAAGCAGCAGTATTACCCAAAAAGAAATGGATGATATGACTGCAAACTATCAAATAGCAAAAGCAGGTTTAGAAGCAGCAAATCAAATGAAAAACGAAATTGATGCACAATTTACATATTCAAATATCACAGCTCCTTTTAGTGGTGTAATTACAAGAAAAAATATAGAACCTGGTGATTTAGCAAACCCAGGAATGTCGTTAATTAGTTTAGAAAACCCAAGAGATTTTGAAGTGATTTCTATGGTTCCAGAAACGGAGATTTCAGAAATAAAAAAAGGAACTAAAGTAGTCGTTTTAATAAAATCTATTGATAAAAAAATGATAGGCAAAGTTGGTGAAATTAGTACTTCTGCTAAAAATACTGGAGGGCAATATTTGGTAAAAATCAATTTAGAAAAAACCAATACAGCAATTTTATCTGGAATGTTTGCTGCGGTTCAGTTTCCAATTAAAAGAAAAGTAAAATCTGAAATTGTTTTAATTCCAAAAGAAGCAATTATAACAAACGGTCAATTATCTGGTGTTTACACACTAAGCGAAAGCAATACAGCTTTATTGCGTTGGTTGCGTTTAGGGAAAACCTATGGGAATAAAGTAGAGGTTTTATCTGGACTAAATTCAGGAGAATCGTATATCATTTCTTCGGAAGGGAAACTGTATAATGGAGTTAAAATTACAATTCAATAACTAATTAGTTGCGTTAAGGATAGTAGTGGAAATCCTTTTTTTGTCAGTTCGAGTGAATTTGCTTTTGCAAATTTGTATCGAGAACACATAAAAAGATTGAAACGAATAGCCTGTTAAAACGCCCAAAAAATAAAAAAAATGAAAGAAGGTTTAGCAGGAAAAATA
The DNA here is from genome assembly GCA_963974245.1 of uncultured Flavobacteriaceae bacterium. Taxonomy (GTDB): domain Bacteria; phylum Bacteroidota; class Bacteroidia; order Flavobacteriales; family Flavobacteriaceae; genus Polaribacter. The sequence continues at coordinate 2,869 of CAXBBY010000012.1, forward strand.
GCAAAAGTCTTTATTAGCTCTAAGCTTACTGTACTTTTAATGATCGTTTTTATGGTTATTGGTGTGTATAGTTCGTTTTTAATTCCGCGAGAAGAAGAACCACAAATAGATGTGCCAATAGCAGATATTTTTGTGGGTTATCCTGGAGCAAGCCCTACAGAAATAGAATCTAAAGTAGTAAAACCTTTAGAGAAATTAATTTCGAATATTAAAGGCGTAGAATATGTGTATTCTACCTCAATGAATGAAAAAGCAATGGTAATTGTTCAGTTTTATGTGGGCGAAGATATTGAGCGTTCTTATGTAAAATTATACAATGAAATTAATAAACATATGGATCAAATGCCAAAAGGCGTTACGTTTCCATTAGTAAAAACACGCGCTATTGATGATGTGCCAATGTTGGGATTAACATTGTGGAGTGAAAACTACAACGATTACCAATTAAGTCAAATAGCGCAAGAATTAGAAAGCGAAATTAAGAAAGTAAAAGATGTTTCTATCACACATAAAATAGGAGGAAGAAATAGACAATTACGTGTGGTTTTAGATAAGAATAAATTAGCCGCAAGCGGATTAGATTTCTTGTCTGTTTCTGAAATGATAAAAGCCAACAATACGCAATTAAGTTCGGGGAGTTTTGATAAAAATGACACAGAATTTTTAGTAACAACCGGTACGTTTTTATCGTCTGTAAAAGATGTTGAGAATTTGGTGGTTGGTGTGCAAGAAAATCAACCAATTTATTTAAAACAAATTGCAACCATTATTGATGGCCCAGAAATACCACAAAATTATGTGTCTTTAGGTTTTGGAAAAGCAAGTGATAAATCTAAAACGTACAAATCTGAATATCCTGCTGTAACAATTTCTGTTGCCAAAAGAAAAGGCGCAGATGCCATGAAAATTGCGGAGGTAATTATTGATAAAGTAAATCATTTAAAAACCACTTTAATTCCTGATGATGTTCACGTAGAAATTACAAGAAATTATGGGGAAACGGCATCAAATAAAGTGTCAGAATTATTGTGGCACCTTATAGGTTCTATATTTGCCGTAACTTTAGTAGTAATGTTAGCGATGGGTTGGCGAGGAGGATTGGTGGTGTTTTTATCTGTACCAATTACATTTGCGTTAACATTATTGAGTTATTATATGTTGGATTATACCTTGAACAGAATTACGCTTTTTGCGTTGGTTTTTGTTACAGGTATTGTGGTTGATGATTCTATTATTATTGCAGAAAATATGCACCGACATTTTAAAATGAAACGCTTGCCTTTTAAACAAGCGGCTTTATATGCAATTAACGAAGTTGGAAACCCTACAATTTTAGCAACATTTACAGTAATTGCTTCTGTGTTACCGATGGCTTTTGTGTCTGGATTAATGGGACCTTATATGGCACCAATGCCAATTGGAGCTTCTATTGCGATGATATTATCATTGTTTGTTGCGTTAACAATCACACCTTATTTAGGATATATTTTCTTAAGAGAAAAAAATAAACCTGCCCGTTCCGCAGGCGGGAAAGGGGTTGTTAAAAAACAAGAAAAGCCCTTAGAAGAAACTTTTATTTATAAAGTTTACAACAAGTTTGAAAGACCTTTATTAGAAAATAAATCGAAAAGATGGATGTTTTTAGGAGGAACTTTTGTTGTTCTGATGGCAACGATGGTATTGTTTTTTACCAAATCTGTTGCTGTAAAAATGTTGCCTTTTGATAATAAAAACGAATTTCAAGTTGTCATAGATATGCCAGAAGGTACAACGCTAGAACGTACCGCTGTTGTTACACAAGAAATTGCTCAATATTTATCAACACGCCCAGAAGTAGTAAATTATCAAAACTATGTTGGTACTTCTGCGCCTATTACTTTTAACGGGCTGGTTCGTCATTATGATTTACGTGGAGGAAGTAATATGGCTGATATTCAGGTGAATTTAATTGATAAAGACGAGCGTGAAATCCAAAGTCACGGAATTGCAAAATTATTTAGACCAGAAATTCAGAAAATAGCAAAGAAATACAATGCAAATGTAAAGCTGGTGGAAGTTCCCCCAGGACCACCAGTTTTATCAACAATTGTTGCAGAAATATATGGACCCGATTATAAAACACAAATAGATATTGCAAATCAAGTTCAAAACATTCTAAAAAACACAGATGATGTAGTTGATATTGATTGGATGGTAGAAGATGATCAAACGGAATATCAATTTGAAATAAATAAAGAGAAAGCAATGTTGTACGGAGTTGCGCCACAGCAAATTGCATATACGATGAGTTTAGCATTGTCAAACAAGGCAATAACAACACTGTATGATGAAAACGCAGTAAATCAAGTTGGTTTGGTATTGAGTTTAGATGAAAAAGAAAAATCTACGATTTTAGAAATTTCTCAGCTAAGAGTAAAATCAAAACAAGAAACCATGATTCCTATTGCAGATTTAGTTGAAATTAAAGAAACTATAAGCGCAAAAAGTATTTATCGTAAAAACCAAAAACGAGTAGTGTATGTTTTGGCTGATATGGCAGGAGAATTAGAAAGTCCGGCGTATGCAATTCTAGGAATGGAAGAAAAATTGAATAAAATTAAACTTCCTGAAGGTTATAAATTAAATGAAATGTATTTAGATCAGCCAGATTTTGAAGATAATTATACCGTAAAATGGGACGGAGAGTGGCAAATTACTTTAGAAGTATTTAGAGATTTAGGAATTGCCTTTTTAGGTGCAATTATCTTGATTTATATTTTGATTGTCGGTTGGTTTCAAAACTTTAAAGCACCTATTGTGATGATGGTTGCTATACCACTTTCTTTAATCGGAATTATTTTAGGACACTGGATAATGGATGCATTTTTTACAGCAACTTCATTTATTGGAATGATTGCTTTAGCTGGAATTATGGTACGAAATTCGGTTTTACTGATAGATTTTATCAACTTAAGATTAGCAGAAGGAATACCACTTAAACAAGCAGCAATTGAAGCGGGTGCAGTAAGAACAACACCTATTTTATTAACTGCAGGAACGGTTGTAATTGGAGCATTCGTTATCTTATTTGATCCAATTTTTCAAGGATTGGCTATCTCGTTAATGGGCGGAACGATCGTTTCAACCGTGTTGACATTGTTGGTTGTGCCATTGGTATATTATATGATAGAAAAGAAGAATTATAAATAATTTGTCAAGTTGAACGTAGTAAAAGCCGCTTGAAGTTATTTAATTTTAAATTGTTCTCGACTACGCTAGAACAGACATTAAAAAAAGGAACGAAATTAGTAAAAGTAACAATAGTAGAAAATTAATATAAACTTAAAAATTATAAAAATGTTAAATACATATTTTAGAGCAATTGTTGGAGTAATGATTTTGTTAAGTGTTTTGCTAACTACCTATGTACATCAAAATTGGATTTGGTTTACTGTTTTTATTGGAGCCAATATGCTTCAATCTGCATTTACAAAATGGTGTTTAATGGAAAAAATACTGATAAAATTAGGTGTTAAAAAAGATAGTGAAAGCTGTAGTATTAGTTAAATAATTATGTTTAAAAAAAGTAGAAGAAAGCCGCCCAAAAGCGGCTTTTTTGGTTAATAAATAATTTCGTTTTAACGAATATTTAACTAAGCACTAAAAGTTGCAGGAGCAACTAACAGTATTTTTGTGAAAAGAAATCTAAAGAAACCAAAATTGATTTAGATTAACTTTACAGACTTTATAACGAATTAGCATGAGAAAAATTATTCTTTCAGTACTGGGTTTATTATTAATTGTTTCGGCAATTATGTTGGCAAAATATATGGTTGATACTAAGCAAAAACCAAAACCAAAATATAGCAAAACAATTAAAACTGTTTTTATAGAAAAAGTAAGAAATAAAGAAATTCCTATTGTAATTAAAGCAAGTGGTAATTTAGTTGCTAAACATAAAATAGAATTATTTTCTGAAGTTCAAGGTGTTTTACATACAACACAAAAAGAATTTAAAGCAGGTGTTAGTTTTTTAGAAAATGAAATACTATTAAACATTAATAGTGATGAGTTTTATGCAAGTTTACAATCTCAAAAAAGCAATTTAATTAATAGTATAACTGCAATTATGCCAGACATTCGATTAGATTTTCCAAAAGAATTTAACAAATGGCAATCTTATTTAAACAAGTTTGATATAAATAAAACAACACCAGAAATTCCTGTTTTTTCTTCTGATAAAGAAAAATATTTTGTTTCTGGTAAGGGAATAACGACCAACTATTTTAATGTAAAAAACTTAGAAGTAAAGTTAAAAAAATACAGTATTAAAGCACCGTATAACGGAATATTAACCGAAACTTTTGTTACAGACGGAACATTGGTAAGAGCAGGACAAAAATTGGGAGAGTTTATAGATCCATCAATATTTGAAATGGAAGTTTCTATAAATGCTGCTTTTGCTGATTTACTTAAAATAGGCAATAATGTTTCCCTTACAAACCTAGAAAGAACAAAAACATATAATGGAAAAGTTATTCGTGTAAACGGAAAAGTAGATTTAGCCTCTCAAACCATTAAAGTTTTTATAGAAGTTGCTCATAAAGACTTAAAAGACGGCATGTATTTAGAAGCAAATGTTGTGGCAAAATCAGAAAAAAACGCATTCGAAATTTCTAGGAAATTATTGATAAATAACAACAGCGTTTACACTGTAAAAGACACTATTTTAAAACTCTTAAAGGTAGATCCCGTATATTATAATGCAGAAACTGTAATTATAAAAGGTTTACAAAATAACACTTCGGTTTTAACACAATCTGTTCCTGGAGCATTTGACGGTATGGTTGTTAAAATTCAAAAAAAGAGTTAAAAGATGAAAAAAATAATCACATATTTCATCAAATATCCAGTAGCAGTAAATGTATTTATTATTGCGTTTGTAGCTTTTGGTATTATTGGTGTTTTAGGAATGAAATCTTCTTTTTTCCCTTTAGTAGATTCACAATTAATAAGCATTAATCTTACATATCCAGGAGCTTCGCCAGAAGAAATTGAAGAAGGAGTTGTCTTAAAAATTGAAGATAATTTAAAAGGAATTGTAGGTGTAGAAAGAGTAACATCTGTGTCTAGAGAAAACTCTGCTTCAGTAAATGTAGAGGTTGTTAAAGGTAAAAATATCGATATTGTTTTATCGGATGTAAAAAACGCAGTAGATAGAGTTCCGTCTTTTCCTTCTGGTATGGAGCCGCCAGTAATTGCAAAAGTAGAAAGCATAAGACCAACCATAAGCTTTACAATTAGCGGAGAAGGATTGTCTTTAAAATCATTAAAAGATTATGCAAGAACCATAGAAAACGATTTAAGAAGTTTAGACGGAATTTCACAAGTTTCATTATCTGGGTTCCCAGACGAAGAAATAGAAATTTCTGTAAGAGAAAATGACTTGAGAGCTTATAAATTATCTATTACAGAAGTTACAAATGCTGTTAGAAATACAAATCTTTTAATTACCGGAGGAAACATAAAAACAGCAGAAGAAGATTATCTAATTAGAGCAAGAAATAGATCGTATTATGGTGTAGAACTGCAAAATTTAATTGTTAGAACTACAACAGCAGGTAATATTATTAGATTAAAAGACGTTGCAGAAGTAAAAGATTCTTGGTCAGAAAATCCAGATAGACTTTACTATAACGGAGATGTTGCAATTAACGTAACCGTAAGTAACACAAACAACGAAGATTTAATTTCTTCTGCAGATAAAATTAAAGAATACATCTATAAATTCAATCAACAAAACAGCAATATTACATTAAATATATCTAGCGATTCCTCAATCACATTAAACCAAAGAACTCAATTATTATTAGAAAATGGAGTGATGGGAATTCTTTTGGTGTTGTTTTTCTTGGCATTATTTTTAAATGTAAGGTTAGCGTTTTGGGTTGCTTTTGGCTTACCAATTTCATTTTTAGGAATGTTCATTTTTGCTGCACAATTGGGAGTAACGATAAATGTATTATCCCTTTTTGGAATGATTATCGTTATTGGTATTTTGGTTGATGATGGAATTGTAATAGGAGAAAATATTTATCATCATTATTACGATAAAGGAAAATCTAAAATTCGTGCTGCAATTGACGGAACTATGGAAGTTATTCCTCCAATTGTTTCAGCAATTTTAACAACACTTATTGCTTTTTCTACGTTCTTTTTTGTTGATGGAAGAATTGGAAGCTTCTTCGGAGAAGTTTCTATAATTGTAATATTAACATTAAGTGTTTCGTTAATAGAAGCCTTAATAATACTTCCTGCACACATTGCACATTCAAAAGCACTTTCTAGAAAAAACGAAGAACAGGGAATTGTAAAAAAACAAAACAAAATTGAAAATTTTTTTAGAAACGCAAATAAAAAAGCAGACAGGTTATTGGTTTTTGTTAGAGATACTTATTTTGTGCCTTTTTTAAGGTTTTCTCTTAAATACAAAGTATTGGCGTTTGCTATTCCAATTGCGTTATTAACCTTTAGTTTTGGAGCAATTGGTGGCGGAACGGTAAAAACATCATTTTTTCCATCTATAGCAAGTGACCGAATTCAGGTTACATTAAAAATGCCCCAAGGAACGAACGATCAAATTACAGATTCTATCATTTCTGTTATTGAAGACAAAGTTTGGTTGGTAAGTGATGAGTTTACAAAAAAACAAACCGGAAACGTTAGAGTTGTAGAAAACGTTATTAAAAGAGTTGGTCCAGGAACTGCAAACGGAACCTTAACAATAAATTTGTTGCCAGGAGAATCTAGAGAATTTTCATCTCCAGAAATCACAAATGCAATTAGAGAAAAAGTAGGGAAAATTTATAGTGCAGAGAGCCTCACTTTTGGTTCTGGAGGAAACTTTGGAGGAAGTCCAGTTGCTGTTTCATTGTTAGGAAATAATATTTCTGAATTAAAAGCAGCAAAAGAATTACTAAAAGCAGAATTAGAAAAAAACGCATTATTAAAAGATATTTCTGATAATGACCCTGCAGGAATTAAAGAAGTTCGTATCAAATTAAAAGACAACGCTTACCTCCTGGGATTAAACTTACAATCTGTAATGAGTCAAGTTAGGTTTGCTTTTTTTGGTTCTCAAGCACAACGTTTTCAAAGAGGGCAAGATGAAATAAAAATCTGGGTTCGTTATAATAAAAAAGACAGGTCTTCTATTAAAAATTTAGACGATATGCGAGTTGTAACACCAACAAACGAAAGAGTTCCTTTTTCAGAAATTGCAACGTATGAAATTGAACGTGGAGACATTACAATTAATCACTTAAGCGGTAAAAGAGAAATTCAAATCACTGCTGATATGAAAACTCCTGGAGAAAGCGCAACAGATATTTTAGAAGATATTAAAGCGCGAGTTATGCCAGAAATTACTTCTAAATATGCAACCGTAACACCTTTATATGAAGGGCAAAACAGAGAAGCTAAAAAGACAATAGATTCTGTAAAAATTATTGGACCCATAATTTTAATCTTAATTTATTTGGTTATTGCTTTTACATTTAGATCTTATAGTCAACCAATTTTATTGATTTTATTGATACCTTTTAGTATGATTGGTGTTGTTTGGGGGCATTATTTTCACAATTTCTCAATCGGTATTTTATCTTGGTTAGGAATTATTGCTTTAATCGGAATTATGGTTAATGATGGTTTGGTTCTCATTGGAAAATTTAATACGTATCTTAAAGAAGGGATGAAATATGATGAAGCATTAATTCAAGCAGGAAAATCTCGTTTTAGAGCAATTGTTTTAACTTCTTTAACAACGATTGCTGGTTTAGCGCCATTATTATTAGAAAAAAGTAGGCAAGCTCAATTCTTAAAACCAATGGCAATTTCTATTTCTTACGGAATTGCAGTAGCAACTATTTTAACATTGGTTTTATTACCATTATTATTATCTGTTTCAAATCAACTAAAAGTAGTTCTTAAATGGTTAAAAACAGGAAAAAAAGTAACTCAAGAAGAAGTAGAAAGAGCGATTATTGAATCTAAATTTGTACATGATGAAGAATAACACCATATATGCAATAATTCTAATAGCATCGCTTTCTTTTCAAGCAAAAGCTCAACGGCTTTTAACCAAAAAAGAAGCGTTAAAAATTACTTTAGAAAACAATTACGGAATTAAAATAGCAAACAATAATATAGTAATTGCAAACAACAATAAAAACGTTTTAAATTCTAAATATTTACCAACCGTTTCAGCTTCTACTGGCACAAATTTTAGAAGAGATAATCAAGAATTTACAAGACAAAATGGAGATATAACAAAAATTGATGGCGCTGTTACAAAATCGTACAATGCATCGGTAAATTTAAGCTATACTATTTTTGATGGTTTAGGGAGAAAATACAACTATAAGGTATTAAAAGAAACATTTAATTTATCAGAACTACAAGCAAAAGAAACAATAGAAAACACTTACTTACAATTATTTACGTTGTATTTTCAAATTGCTAGATTGTCAGAAAACAACAACAATTTAAGAGAAGCTTTACATATTTCGAAACAACGTTTAGAAAGAGCAAAATACAAACATCAATATGGGCAATCTACAAAGTTAGAATTGCTAAATGCTGAGGTTGATGTTAATAATGATAGCATTGCAATAATCAATTCTAAACAACAATATTTAAATGCAAAAAGAAGTTTAAATATTGTGTTGGGCCAACAAGAAGAAATTAATTACGATGTAGAAACGGAGGTTACTTTTAATCAACTATTAAATTTTGATACATTACTAAACAAAGCAAAAGCAGCAAATGTTTTGCTAAAAAAGACAGAAAAAAATCTTGCTATTAGCGAGTTTAATATTAAAATTAACAGAGCTGGTTATTTGCCTAAAATTGGATTAACAACTTCGTACGGATGGAACAAAAGCATAAACCCATCATCATCGTTTTTAGCACAGTTAAACGCTAACGGATTAAACGCAGGACTTAATCTTACTTGGAGTATTTTTGATGGAGGAAGCACTAAAACAAGAGTTGACAATTCTAAAATTGCTTTTGAAAATCAACAGATTTTATTACAACAACAAAACGAAACGTTAGAAAATGATTTAAAAAACACCTGGTCTTTATACAACAACAACTTATTTGTTTTAAAAGCACAAGAAAAAAATGTGGTTTCAAGTCAAAATAATTTTGATAGAACAAAAGAGCGCTATAATTTAGGACAAGTTACATCAATAGAGTTTAGACAAGCACAAATTAATTTATTAAATAGTAAAACGGCGTATAATAACACAAAATACGATGCTAAATTAATTGAATTAGAATTGTTACTATTAACAGGAGATTTACTAAACACAAAAATTTAAAAGCAAAAAAGAGCATCAATCTTAGTTGATGCCCTTTTTTAGGACGACTCATCCAAAAGTAAATTACCAAAAAATTTGATACTTTTATTTAAAAGCGTTTAACCCTGTAATATCTAACCCAGTAATTAATAAGTGTATATCATGTGTTCCTTCGTAGGTAATAACACTTTCTAAATTCATAGAATGACGCATAATAGAATATTCACTAGTAATTCCCATTCCGCCCAACATTTGTCTTGCTTCTCTAGCAATATTAATTGCCATATCTACATTATTACGTTTTGCCATAGAAATCTGAGCGGAAGTTGCTCTGTCTTCATTACGTAAAACACCTAAACGCCAAGTTAACAATTGCGCTTTGGTAATTTCTGTAATCATTTCTGCTAATTTTTTTTGTTGCAATTGAAACTGCCCAATTGGTTTTCCAAATTGAATACGTTCTTTAGAATAACGCAAAGCAGTATCATAACAATCCATTGCAGCACCAATTGCGCCCCAAGCAATTCCGTAACGAGCAGAATCTAGACAACCTAACGGCGCTCCTAATCCAGATTTATTTGGTAATAAATTTTCCTTCGGAATTTTTACATTGTCAAAAATCAATTCTCCAGTTGATGATGCTCTAAGCGACCATTTATTATGTGTTTCTGGAGTAGAAAAACCTTCCATTCCTCGTTCAACAATTAAACCATGAATTCTACCTGTTTCATTTTTTGCCCAAACTACAGCAACTTGTGCAAATGGCGCATTCGAAATCCACATTTTTGCACCGTTTAAAAGATAATGATCTCCCATATCTTTAAACTTGGTTTCCATTCCGCTCGGATTAGAACCATGATTTGGTTCTGTCAATCCAAAACAACCAATCCATTCTCCAGAAGCTAATTTTGGTAAATATTTTTGACATTGTTCTTCGTTTCCGTATTTCCAAATAGGATACATCACTAATGATGATTGTACAGAAGCTGTAGAACGAACACCAGAATCTCCACGTTCAATTTCTTGCATAATCAATCCGTAAGAAATTTGATCCAATCCAGCACCGCCATATTCTTCTGGAATATAAGGGCCAAAAGCACCAATTTCTGCCAAACCGTTTATAATTTGATGAGGAAATTCTGCTTTTTGAGCATAGTCTTCAATAATTGGAGAAACTTCTCTTTTTACCCATTCTCTTGCTGCGTCTCTAACTAATTTGTGCTCTTCGGTTAATAAATCATCTAATTGATAATAATCTGGAGCTTGAAATAAATCTGGTTTCATTTTATTTTTATGATTTGAAGTATCAAAAGTAAATATTACTTCTGAGATAAATATGGATTATCTTAACTTTTTAGTCGTTTAAAAATTGGGCCAATAATCTGTGAAAGTGATGCACACCTTGTTCTCTAGTTGGTGAAAATCTACCTGCTTTATAAAACGAAGATTTCACTCCTTTTTGCACATGCTCTACAACAAATTCATCTTCTCGTTGTACCTTATCAATATCTCCACTTGCGCCTTTATTTAATTTTGTAGGATCTAAAACATAAGAGAAAAAAGACACTTTAGTTCTGTTTAAATCTAGTGGTTTTACAATGTTTACTGATAATCCCCACGGATAAAAGTTAAACATCATATTTGGGAAAACCCAATAGTAATAAGCGGCTACATTTTTGCCATAATCTACATGATTTTTTGGTAAATCAAAAACTTCTGTTGCGTCTTCTGTATAGCCAATTTGTAAGTTGCAATACTCATAAATTTCTGTTTTATAACTTCCGTAATCTAAAACATCATTTAAATCTGGATGCACAAAAGGAACATGAAAACCTTCTAAATAATTATCGCAATACAATGCCCAATTTGCGTTGACTAAATATTCTTTAGAAAGTGAAGTATCTAGCGTAAAATCATCTAAAGGTAAAAAACCAACACGCTCATTCATAATATCAATTACTTGTTGAAAATCAAAAGCAGGATTTAAACCAGCAAATAAAAATTGATTCCATTTTTTAAGCGGAAATTTATGCAAATTATCACAAGGTCTTGGAAAACATTCTGTTTGTTCAAACTCTGGCATGTGTTCAAATTCGCCATTTAAATAGAATCTTCTTCCGTGGTAAAAACAGGTCAATTTTTTTGATTTTCCAGCATTTAAAGCAACTAAATTACCTCTATGTGTGCAGACATTTGTCAAACAATTAATTTCGTTATTTTTATTTTTTGTCAAAACTAATGGCTCAGTTAAATAACCATCTAACAACACAAAAGGATGTACAGATTGTGCAAAAGGAACTAAATTTTCATCGCCAATCCATTGCCAAGATTTTAAAAACACACGTTCTTTTAATGCTTCAAAAACCGCAGCGTCTTTATAAAAAGACGCAGGTAAAGTTTCTGCTTTTTTAATATCTGGGTGAATATTGAACTTCATAATCAGTTTGTTAATTAGTTGTATCTTCGAAAATTGCATCTAAAAATACAGAATAATTATGAGTTCTAATCAGAAAAAAATAGGATTAATTACTTCGACTTCTTTAGTGGTTGGAAACATGATTGGGGCAGGAATTTTTTTATTACCAGCAACGTTAGCGAAATACGGAAGTGTAAGTTTATTAGGTTGGTTATTTACTGCAGCAGGAGCTATGGTTTTAGCAAAGATATTTAGCAATATGAGCAGAATATTTCCTGGTTTAAGTGGCGGACCCTATGCTTATTCTAAAGCAGGGTTTGGCGATTTTATTGGTTTTTTAGTAGCTTGGGGTTATTGGATTTCAATTTGGGTAAGTAACGCTGCTTTGATTACGGCGATTATAAGTGCCTTAAGTGTTTTTTTTCCAATTTTAGAAACCAATTCTGTTTTGGCAATTTCTATTGGATTAAGTATAATTTGGTTACTAACTTGGATTAATAGTAGAGGTGTTAGTGCGTCTGGAAAATTTCAAGTGGTTACCACAATTTTAAAATTAACACCTTTAGTTTTTGTTATTTTATTAGGTGTATTTTATTTTGATAGCAATAATTTTCCATCATTTAATGTGTCAGGAACTTCTGATTTAGTTGCGCTTTCTGGCGCTGCCGCATTTACACTTTATGCTTTTTTAGGTATTGAATCAGCCTCAATACCAGCTGGAAGTGTTAAAAATCCAGAGAAAACAATACCAAGAGCAACAATGCTAGGAACTCTCATTTCTACACTTGTTTATATTTTAGGAACCGTAGTATTATTTGGAATGCTTCCGCTTGATATTCTACAAAATTCACCAGCACCTTTTGCAGATGCTGGGAAAATAATTGGTGGCGAATATGCAGGTTATTTTGTTGCTTTAGGCGCAGCTGTTTCTGCTTTAGGTTGTTTAAATGGATGGATTTTAATGTCGGGGCAATTACCAATGGCTACGGCAAAAGATAATATGTTTCCGAGAGTTTTTAAGAGAGAAAATAAAAATGGCGCACCTTATTTAGGATTGATAATCGGAAGTATTTTAACCTCTGTAGTAATGCTGATGAATTATACCAAAGGATTGGTAGATCAATTTTCAGCCATCGCAGATTTGGTTGTTTTTGCCGCTTTAATTCCTTATTTATTTGTTGCAGCAGCCTATGTTATTGTACTTATAGAAAAAAAACTACACATTAATAATGCTTTAAAGACATTTACTTTAGGAACTTTGGGATTTGCGTATTCGTTATGGGCAATATATGGTTCTGGAAGTGATACTGTGTTTTTTGGATTAATTTTATTATTATTAGGAATCCCATTTTATGTAATTATGCAATGGAATAAATCAAAAAATAAATGATAAAAACACATCATTCAGAATATTTAAAACTTGAGAAAGTTTATATAAAATCTGCAAAAAACGCTTTTAAATCAGAAGAATTGTTAGAAAAGCAATGGAAAGAATTAAATTATTTATCAAAACCAGATTTACAAATTGCACTTAAAGAATATCACCAATTTGAATCTATTTTTAAAGAAAATAACGTTGAAGATTCTCATTTTTTATCAAACGAAAATGTAGCAATAGATTCTATTTATTGCAGAGACGCTTCTATTGCAACAGATTTTGGAATGATCATTTGCAATATGGGAAAAGAAGGTAGAATTAACGAACCAAAAGCGCAATTAAAAGAATATCAAAAGAAAGGAATAACTATTTTAGGGCAAATTAAATCTCCCGGAACTTTAGAAGGAGGTGATGTTGCTTGGTTGGATGAAAAAACATTGGCAGTTGGACATACATATAGAACAAATGAAGAAGGAATTCAGCAATTAAAAAATTTATTAGAACCAAAAGGAATACAAGTTATTGTTGTTGATTTACCACATTATAAAGGACAAGAAGATGTGTTTCATTTAATGTCAATTTTAAGCCCGGTTGATGCAAATCTAGCGGTTGTGTATTCTCCATTAATGCCCATAAAATTTAGAAAAGAATTGCTAAAAAGAGGTTTTGAATTGATTGAAGTTCCTGAAGAAGAATTTGATTCTATGGGATGCAATGTCTTAGCAATTGCACCAAAAAAATGTGTTATGGTTGATGGAAATCCGAAGACAAAAGAGCTTTTAGTAAAAGCAGGTTGTGAAGTTTTTACTTATCAAGGAAATGAAATAAGTGTAAAAGGCGGTGGTGGACCAACGTGTTTAACGAGACCTTTGCTAAGAATCAGCTAATTTTTTACTTAAAAAAGCAACTCTTTTGTGTAAGTTTGTAGTAATGAAGCAAACTTTAGGTAAGCAAGAGCGTTTAAAGAGTAAAACGCTCATTGGAAAATTATATAAAGAAGGAAAATCGGTAAAGAGCTTTCCTCTAAGGCTTGTGTATATACAAACAGAACACACATCAAAATATCCTGCTCAAGTTGGCGTTTCTGTTCCTAAGAGAAACTTTAAAAAAGCGGTTGATAGAAACCGAATCAAAAGATTGTTACGAGAAACGTATCGTAAGCAAAAACAAGTTGTTTACAATACGATTGATAAACCGTATGTGTATATGATTTCTTATATTGGAAAAGAAAAATGTACGTATGATGAAATCGAGTTAAAAATGAATCAACTTTTAAAGGCTTTTGTGGCACAAATAAAAACAACGAAAGATGAAAAATAACATTAAAAATAAAATAATTGTTGGTTTACTAATTGCAATTGTTGTTGTTTCGTTTTCATTTCAATCAAAATTTTTTGAAGTTGCAAAGCAGATAGAAATTTATACAACATTATTCAAAGAATTGAATATGTATTATGTGAATGAAATCAATCCGGCAGAATTTACAACTCGTGCTTTAAAAAACACGTTAAAAGAGTTAGATCCATATACTAATTACTATAATGAACAAGATGTTGAAGCTGCAAAAATAAGAAGAGAAGGAGAATACGGAGGAATTGGAGCATCTATAAATTATGGCGGTAAAAACCCTTTAATTGTTAGTGTTTATAAAGGGTATTCGGCAGACAAAGCGGGTTTAAAATCAGGGGATGTTATTACAAAAATTGACAATCAAATTTTAGTAGAATTAGAAAAAGAAGACGCTTCGAGTTTGTTACTTGGAATTCCAGAGAGTAAAATTTCTATTGAAGTTTTGCGAAACGGAAAAAATTTACAATTCGATTTAAAAAGAGAAAAAATAGAAATAAACCCTGTTCCGTTTTACAAAAAAATAGATGATGAAACTGGTTATATTGTTTTGACAAGGTTTAACGAAAAAGCAGCATTCGAAGTAAAAAAAGCATTTATAAGTTTAAAAGAACAAGGAATAACAAGTTTAATTTTAGATTTACGCTCAAACCCTGGTGGATTGCTTGGAGAAGCTGTAAACATTTCTAATCTTTTTTTACCAAAAGGAAAAGTTATTACAACAACAAAAGCAAAAGTTAAAAAATGGAGTAACACCTATTTGTCTAGAAATAATCCGTTAGACTTAGATATTCCAATTGCTGTTTTGATTAACGGAACTTCTGCATCGGCATCAGAAATTGTAACTGGTGCTTTGCAAGATTACGACAGAGCAGTTGTGATGGGAAAACGTTCTTTCGGAAAAGGATTGGTACAACGTTACAGAACATTAAGCTACGGAACACAATTAAAAGTAACTATTTCTAAATATTATACGCCAAGCGGAAGATGTATTCAAGAATTAGATTATGCAAATAGAAATTTAAAAACAGGAAAAGTTCCAAAGTTTTCAGACTCAGGCATCAATGAATTTAGAACACAAAACGGACGAAAAGTTTTTGATGGCGGAGGAATTAACCCAGACATTATTACTGAGAATGAAGTGTTAACAGAAGAAACGAAAATGTTGTTAAGATCTAGGGCGTTATTTAATTTTGCAATCAATTTTAAAAACAAAAACAAAACGATTACTTCTGCAAAAGAGTTTCGTTTTACAGACTCAAATTTTAAACAATTTCAGTCTTTTTTAAAGACTGACACAACGTTTCAAACAAAAGAAGAAACATCCTTTAAAACAGCATATAAATTATTGAACGATGCTCAAAATCAAAAAATAAGAAAAGAGTATTCTCGAATAATAAGCACACTAAAATCAGAAAAAATCAATGCTTTAGAAAGCAATAAAGAGTTTATAAAGAATGAGCTAAAATATATTATTTTAGATCAATATTACTATCAAGAAGGTGTTTATCAAAATAAATTAGCAGCAGATAAAACAGTATTAGAAGCGGTTAAATTATTGAACAACTCAAAAAAGTATCATCAGATATTATCAGGTAAAAAGTAAGCTATATAAATTAGTATCTTTGAATTACGTAAAAAAGTAAAAAACTAGAATGAAAGAAAGAACAAGAGCGCAAGAATCTACAGGAGCAATTGAGAGATTATATATTTCTATGCGTCATTTATTAAGTAGAGGTTTTTACAAACCTATGGGAATTTCTGGAGAAGCGTTGAGAAAATCCTTATTGCAATTAAGACCAGAAATTTATGGATCAATAGCAGAAGATAAAGTAGAATTAAATGGATTAATTTATATCATTGAACGATTACCTGAAGGAATTGAAGAATGTCAATTTATAAATTTAACAGCAGATGAAGGCTATAAAAATTCTCATTTTAAGGCAATTATTCCTCCAAAAAGAAGAAGAAATTGTTATCGGATAGATAAAGATCAAATGAATATTGAGATTACCAGAGGAAGATCAGAAATCTATGATATTTTAACACATTTAACTTTTTTATTTATAGAGTCTCATAAAATTAAAGACAAAGTTTTAATAAATGAAGGTTCAGATTGTATTAGAGAATGGAAAACGCTTAAAGAAATTGTTTTGTATGATAAATCGATTACAAAAGAAGAAAGAGAGGTAACGATTGCCCATTTAGGAACTATTTTAGGAAGAACTTATGAAGAGGTTTCAAAAATTTATGCAACGTTTTCTACAGAAAAAAACCCAGACAGATTTTTTCAACTTATTTATTGGTTAGGACAACTGGCAATAAATGAAGCGTTAGAAAACAATAAACGAGTAGTAACATTTAGTTCTGTTTTAAACGAGCAAATAGGACAACATATTTATGGAGAAACTTGGGCAGATAATATTAAAAAAATCCTTCAAGAAAATAAATTGTTAGAAAGACCAATTCATATTATTAGTGCAAATATGCACAGTGTTATGAATTCAATTTATGCTAAAGGTGCAATTCCTACAGAAGCAAAAAAGAATAAAGGCTTTAAATTATTCGAGTTATTAAGTAACGAAAACAGTAAAGAATTTCAGGTAAAAGTTAAAAACTACGCATCTAAAAATGGCTTGATTTATATTAAAGACACTTCTGGAACAAACATAAACGTTCAAATAATTGATACAGAAAAAATTGATTTTGAGACAACTAATTTCACAAAAATCAATTCTAAAAATAAAAAACCAGTACTAATTGTAATGGATTATGCGTTTGGAGAACAAGCATATGAAACCATGGACGAACTGTTGAAACCTTATATTACAGAAAAAGAAACTACTCATTTAAATATAGAATCTGTTTCTATTATGGGAAAAGCAGGAATTTTAGAAGGAGGAAAGGGAGATATTATGATTCCGTCTTCGCATGTTTTTGAAGGAACAGCAGATAATTATCCATTTAAAAACGAGTTATCTAAAGAAGATTTAGAAGGATTTGGAGTAAAAGCTTTTGGCGGAGCAATGATTTCTGTTTTAGGAACATCGCTTCAAAATAAAGACATTTTAAAGTTCTTTCACGATTCTACTTGGAATGTCATTGGATTAGAAATGGAAGGAGCACATTATCAAAAAGCAATTCAAGCTGCATCAAAAATTAGAGGAAATATCTCAGAAAACGTAAAAGTACGTTACGCTTATTATGCGTCAGATAACCCTTTAGAAACTGGAGCAACATTGGCTTCTGGCGGATTGGGAATGTCTGGGGTAACGCCAACATATGCAATTACACAAAAAATATTAGAACAAATATTTTAAAAAGGACAACTAACTAAACAAGCAAAAATGGCTAAAGAATCACAACCTAAAGAAGAAATAGAATTAGGATCGTTATTTATAATTATTGGAAAAGGATTCTCTAATCTATTTAATTTTATAGCAACAATTTTTAAGGGAATTTATCATCTATTAATTTTGTTGTTATTATTTATTAAAAAAAATGTAATAAAACTTGTGCTTGCAGCGGTTATTGGTGGAGTTATCGGAACGTTTTTTCAACTAAAAAAAGCGCCAACTTTTGGTGCAGACATGCAAGTCCAGCCCAACTTTAAAAGCACAAGACAATTGTACAATAATGTACATTATTATAACGATTTGGTAAAGCAAAAAGACACAGCAATTTTAGCGGCAACATTTCATCTTTCTTCAGAAATTGCTGCGACACTTAAAAAATTTGAAATTTATCCTATAAAAAACGGGAATGATCTTTTAACCTCTTATGATGAGTTGATTTTATCTGTAGATACATTAACCGCAAAAAGTTATTCGTTTGATGTGTTTAAAAATACGTTTACAGATTACGATTATAGAATTCATAATATTCACGTTGTTGCAACCAAAAACGATGTTTTTTCTAAGTTAGATGAAGTTATTATTTCATCAGTTGTAAATAATAAGTTTTTTAATAAAGTAAAAAGGCTAACAAACGAAAACCTTAACAGAACAGATTCGCTTTTAAGACAAAACTTAACTCAAGTAGATTCTTTAAGAAGAGTTTATATGAGTGTTTTAATAGAAAAATCTAAAAAAGAAAATTCAGGAACAACGATAGATTTAGGAGGCACAAAAACCACCAACAAAGAGTTAGAGTTGTTTGAAACAAATAGGAGAATAAATAAAGATTTAAAAGAAATTACCGAAGACAAATCTGAAAAATCTGAAGTTCTAAATGTCATTTCTAATTTTCAGCCAATAGGTTATGAAATTAAAGGAATTGACCAAAATTATGGAGTTCAAGTTGCGGTTTTAGGGATTCTTTTAATGGTGTTATTCTTACTATTGAAACAGTTAAATATTTATTTAAACAACTATAAAAAATAGTTGATGAAAACACTATTAATAACAGGCGGAGCAGGGTTTATTGGTGCAAATTTTATTCCTTTTTTTTTAGATAAAAACAAAAATGTAAAGGTTGTAAACTTAGACGCATTAACCTATGCAGGAGATTTAGAAAATTTAAAGGAGTTAAATAAAAACTCAAGATATATTTTTGAAAAAGGAAATATTTGTGATAGAAATTTTATTGAAGAAATATTTAACAAATATGTTATTTCTGGCGTTATTCATTTTGCAGCAGAATCACATGTAGATAATTCAATTAAAAACCCAGATGCGTTTATTCAAACCAATATTAACGGAACATTTAATTTGTTAGATGTTGCAAAAAATTACTGGATGGATGCACCTAATTTGTATAAAAAAGAATTCAAAAAAGCACGTTTTCATCACATTTCTACAGATGAGGTTTTCGGTACTTTAGCAGCAGCAGGTTTGTTTACAGAAGAAACTCCGTACGCACCAAATAGTCCGTACAGCGCATCAAAAGCAGCATCAGATTTTATAGTAAGAAGTTATTTTCATACGTATGGAATGAACGTAGTTACCACAAATTGTTCTAATAATTATGGACCAAAACAGCACGACGAAAAATTGATTCCGACGATTATTAGAAAAGCGATTTCTGGAGAAAATATTCCTATTTATGGCGATGGAAAAAACATAAGAGATTGGTTATTTGTTTTAGATCATTGCAAAGGAATTGAGCTGGCTTATCAAAATGGGAAAGCAGGAGAAACGTATAATATTGGAGGAAAAAATGAACGAAATAATTTATATATCGCACACAAAATTTGTAAAATTTTAGATGTAATTTCTCCAAAAGAAGGTTCTTATAAAAAACAAATTTCATTTGTAAAAGACAGGCCCGGACACGATTTTAGATATGCAATTGATGCTACAAAAATTGAAAATGAATTGGGGTGGAAAGCAGAAGAAAACTTTGAAACAGGAATACAAAAAACCATTGAATGGTATTTAAACAAATACAATAAGTAATGAAAGGAATTATTTTAGCTGGCGGATCTGGAACCAGGTTGCATCCTATTACACTTGCAATTAGCAAACAATTAATGCCTGTTTTTGATAAACCAATGATTTATTATCCATTATCAACATTAATATCCGCAGGAATTAATGAAATTTTAATCATTTCTACACCACAAGATTTACCACTTTTTGAAAGATTGTTAGGCGATGGAAAAAAATACGGATGCACTTTTGAATATACGGTTCAAGAAAACCCAAACGGATTAGCAGAAGCATTTATTTTAGGGGCAGATTTTATTGGTGATGATAAAGTAGCATTGATTTTAGGAGACAATATTTTTTATGGAACAGGGTTGGCAACATTATTAAAAGCCAATAACAATCCAGATGGCGGAATTGTATATGCATATCATGTTCATGATCCAGAAAGATATGGTGTTGTTGAGTTTGATGAAAACGGAAATGCAATTTCAATAGAAGAAAAACCAATAAAACCTAAATCAAATTATGCGGTTCCTGGAATTTATTTTTATGATAATGAAGTGGTAGAAATTGCAAAAAACATCAAACCAAGTCATAGAGGAGAATTAGAAGTTACTGATATTAATAAATCGTATTTAGAAAGAGGTAAATTAAATGTTAGTATTTTAGATAGAGGAACCGCATGGTTAGATACGGGAACATTTGATTCTTTAATGCAAGCATCTCAATTTGTTCAAGTAATAGAAGAAAGACAAGGCTTAAAAGTTGGTGCTATTGAAGAAGCGGCGTACAGAAGTGGTTTTATTTCTAAAAAACAATTACATAAATTAGCAGAACCATTATTAAAAAGTGGTTATGGTAAACATTTAGAAGGAATTTAATGCGGGTTAAAGAAACAAAATTAAAAGACTGTTTTATTATAGAACCATCAATTTTTGGGGATGAAAGAGGTTATTTCTTTGAAACTTTTAATAAGGAAAAGTTTAAGGAATTAACAGGGAAAGAAATTGAGTTTGTTCAAGATAACGAAGCGTTTTCAAACAGAGGCGTTTTAAGAGGACTGCATTTTCAGAAAGGAGAATTTGCGCAAGCAAAACTAGTTCGTGTTGTAAAGGGGAAAGTATTGGATGTGGTTGTAGATATAAGACCAAATTCTAAAACATATGGAGAAGTATTTTCTTGTATTTTATCATCAGAAAATAAAAAACAATTATTTGTTCCAAGAGGGTTTGCACACGGATACTCCGTTTTAGAAGACCACACCGTTTTTGTGTATAAATGCGATAATTTTTATCAACCAAAATCCGAAGGAGGAATTATATATAATGATGAAAAATTAAATATAAATTGGATGCTTTCAGAGAAGGAAATAGCTATTTCAGAAAAAGACAAAGTGTTAAAAACGTTTAATGAACTAGAAATTTAATAAGTGAAAAAAATTGCTTTAATAACAGGAATTACAGGACAAGATGGTTCGTACCTAACAGAACTTTTATTAGAAAAAGGATATGAAGTTCATGGAATAAAACGAAGAGCTTCTAGTTTTAATACACAACGAATTGATCATTTGTATCAAGATCCTCACGCAGAAAAAAGAAATTTGTTTTTGCATTATGGAGACATGACAGATAGCACAAACTTGATTCGTATTATTCAAGAAGTGCAACCCGACGAAATCTACAATTTAGCAGCAATGAGCCATGTGCATGTTTCGTTTGACACTCCAGAATATACTGCAAATGTAGACGGGCTTGGAACGTTACGATTGTTAGAGGCAATCCGTATTTTAAAGTTGGAAAAGAAAACTAAAATCTACCAAGCTTCTACATCAGAATTGTATGGTAAAGTACAAGAAGTCCCACAAACAGAAACCACACCATTTTATCCGAGAAGTCCATATGGAGTTGCAAAGATATATGCCTATTGGATTACTGTAAACTATAGAGAAGCCTACAATATTTTTGCGTGTAACGGAATTTTATTCAATCATGAATCGCCTGTTAGAGGAGAAACCTTTGTAACTAGAAAAATTACAAGAGCAGTTTCTAAAATAGCGTTGGGATTACAAGACAAATTGTTTTTAGGAAATTTAGATGCTAAAAGAGATTGGGGTCACGCAAAAGATTATGTACGAATGATGTGGATGATTTTACAAGCAGATGAACCAGAAGATTGGGTAATTGCAACAGGAAAAACCACTTCTGTTAGAGACATGGTAAAAATGGCTTTTTCTGAAGTCGGAATCGAATTAGAATTTGTTGGAAAAGGAAAAGAAGAAAAAGGAATTGTAAAAAAGTGTAACAATGATGATTTTAAAGTAGAAATTGGCAAAGAAGTAATTTCAATAGATCCTCATTATTACAGACCAACTGAAGTTGATTTGTTAATTGGTGATGCTACAAAAGCTAAAGAAAAATTAGGTTGGACGCCAGAATGTTCTTTAGAAGAACTTGTAAAAGAAATGATGGAACACGATATTCAAATTATGCAAAGAGAATTGTTTTTAAAGAAAGGCGGACATCAAATAAACAACAACTATGAATAAAGAAACAAAAATATATGTTGCTGGTCATAGAGGTTTAGTTGGAAGTGCTATTGTAATAAACTTGAAACAAAAAGGCTATACAAATATTATTACAAAAACACACAAAGAAATCGACTTAACAAATCAGCAAGAAACGGCTGATTTTTTTGCAAAAGAAAAACCTGAGTATGTGTTTTTAGCAGCTGGAAAAGTTGGTGGAATTGTAGCTAACAATTTATATAGAGCAGATTTCATTTATGAAAATTTGATGATCCAGAACAATGTAATTCATCAAAGTTATGTAAATGATGTAAAAAAATTATTGTTTTTAGGAAGTACTTGTATTTATCCGAAGAACGCCCATCAACCCATCAAAGAAACGGAGTTGTTAACTAACGAACTGGAGTATACGAACGAACCTTATGCTATTGCAAAAATAGCAGGAATTAAGATATGCGAAAGTTATAATTTGCAATACAACACCAATTTTTTATCAGTAATGCCAACCAATTTATATGGCCCAAATGATAAATTTGATTTAGAAGAATCACATGTTTTACCTGCATTAATTCGTAAAATTCATTTGGCTAAATTGTTAGAAAACAACCGTATAGAAGCCGTTTTAAAAGAGTTAAAAGTTGATCGTTTAGAGAAAGCAGCAGCGATTTTATCAAAATTTGGAGTGACATCAAAAAGTGTAGAAATTTGGGGTTCTGGAAAACCAAAAAGAGAGTTTTTATGGTCTGAAGATATGGCAGATGCTTGTGTATATATTATGCAGAATGTGGATTTTAAAAATTTGATTTCTTCTCCCCTTTTGGGAGATGCCGAAGGCAGAGGGGAAGAAATTAGAAACACGCATATAAATATTGGAACAGGGGTTGATATTTCTATCAAAGAATTGGCAGAAAAGATTAAAAACATAGTCGGTTTTAAAGGTGAATTACTTTTCAATACAGAAAAACCAGACGGAACAATGCGTAAAGTTACCGATGTATCTAAAATTCATAGTTTAGGATGGAAGCACACGGTTAATTTAGATAAAGGTTTGAAAAGAGTTTATGCTCTTTATCTGAATAAACATTAAAGTTTATGATAAAAAAACTAAGCTCAGACAATTCTTTAATACTAAAAAACTTATCGTTCTTAACTGTTCTACGTTTTTTTAATATTGGTGTTAAGTTTTTTTTAGTAGCATACTTAGTTCGTGTTTTAGGTGCAGTAAATTACGGAATTTTAACATGGACGGATTCTATTATCCAGTACTTTATTATTTTAATAAACTTTGGATTTAATATATATGCTGCAAAATATATCGTAGAAAACAGAAAAAATGTAGAGGCAATAAATCAGATAACATCTGCAGTTTTTATCATAAAAATTTTATTATTTCTTATTAGTTTTTTAGCCCTCTATTTTTTGTCGTTTACAAATACACTTTCTGTTTATAGTGATTTTTTATTGTTGATGTTGTTAATGGGAATAGGAGAAGTTTTTTTCCCAATATGGTATTTTCAAGGAGTAGAAAAGTTGCAAATAGCAACCTATATTACTGTTTTTGCTAGGCTAATTTTAGTTATAGGAACATTATTATTCATTACAACACCAGAAGATTTAATTACTCATGTTTTATTAATTGTTTTTTCAAATTTAATAATGGGAGTTCTTGGTTATATAACATTAATTAGAAATTTTAATTTTAAGTTTTCTTTGGTTTCATTCAAAGTGATAAAAAAAATACTTAAAGAAGCGTATATGTTTTTTTTAGGAAGATTTTTATCGTTGACTTTTAACTCAATGACAATTTTCTTAATTGGTCTTTTTTATACAATGGATTTTGTTACCGGTTTTGATGTAGCTCTTAAAATTGTATTGGTTTGTATTATTCCATTTGATATGCTTCAACAAGCAGTTTTTCCAACAATAACAAGAAATAAAAACAAACAAGCATTAAAAAAACTAATTGCTATTAGTGCTGTTTTAGGTATTATTTTTTCAATTATAATTTTTAACTTTTCCTTCGAATTATTATCTCTTTTTGGTGGAGAAGAATTAAGGGAATATAGTAAAGTTTTAAAAGTTTTATCGCCAATTCCGCCAATAGTAGCATTAACCTTTATGCTAGGTACTTGTACTCTAGTGGCCTTTGGATATAATAAAGAGTTTAATAAATCTTTAATCATTTCATCAATTGTATATATTATTATTGTACTTGTTTTATATTTAACAAACCAATTAACGTTTTGGAATTTAGTTTACTTAAGACTTTTTTCTGATGTAATATTGATGTTATTACGTGTTTACTACGTTTACAAAAGGAAAATATTTACAACATAATGTTTGCAATCAAAAAAATCAAAAACAAAATATTAAATTATGTAATTGCATTATTGTTATTTGATGTAATAATAGTTGTAATATTTGAAAGCGTTTTCGAAAATATTTTTGCATCAATTCCTTATCATAGACTTGCAATATTAACTTTTACTTTTGTTTTTTTTCTACCTGAATTGTATTTTAGAAAAATCAATTTAAACTTAAAAAAAATTACTAACGAAGGACTTTTCATTTTTCTTTGGACTTTATTCTCAATTATAGAATTGGTATATGGGATTCTAAAAGGGAATCCAAAAATATATATTATTGCAGATTTTGTTTACATTATTTTTGGAGGATATCTTTACTTGATAGTTGCCAATAAAATGAAATTTAATTCTTTAAATGATGCAAATATTGAGAACTTTACTAAATGGATTTTAATTATAATTTACCCTTTACTTTTTTTTAGTTTCACTATTTCCGAAGTGTTTTTTATTTTGGTTTTAAGTCTTTCATATCTGTTTTTAATACAGAAAAAGTACAAGTTGTTAATCGCAACTTTAATTCCTTTTTTTATACAAATAACAAACTCTAATAGAGCATTGTTAATTTGCTTTTTAGCCCTTTTACTTTTGTTCGGAGCGTACAAATTGTCTTTATATATTAAGAAGCAAGACAGGCTATTATTAATTACATTTGTGTTGCTTTTTATTGTTTTCTTTTATGAAGAAATTTTAACGGTCCTATTTGGGTTCATTCCAAAAAACACACAACTTTATTATAGATTAAAACAACTATTAGAAGTAATAAATTCAGGAGTAGACTTCAATAACCCATATCATATTTCAATTGCCCAGCGTTTGGTAGAAGCAAAATTGGTGACTCAACTTTGGTTGTCAGATTTTTGGTCTTTTATTTTTGGTTGTGGATTAGGCGGTGTTATTGATGGCGCACTTTTTATTGATCCATCGGTTACAAAAACAGCTTTACTAGGAAGTAAATCAGTTCATAATATTCATTTATTACCTTTTGCATTAATACATAAATACGGCATGTTTGGATTAATTGTTTTTGGAATGTTACTTGTTGAGTTTTATAACTCAATAAATAACATCATTAAAAATGCAAAAGACAATCTTTTTATTTTTTGGAACTTGTTGTTTGTATTGTTATTTATTTATTCTTTACCAGCAGCTTCTTTCTTGTGGACAACACCATTGTTTTGGATTGCATTAGTAATGAAAAAAAGAATAAGATATGAATAAGGTTCTTTTAATTGGTCCGTTATCTCCACCAATTAATGGGGTAAGTGTTTGTAATGATAAAATTATTGCAAAGAAAGAAACGAGTTTTCAAGTTAAGTATATCAACACAGCAGATGCTCTTTTTAGTGAAAAACTAGGTAGTTTTTCCATTAAAAAAGTAGCAAAAACGATAAAACAATATGTTTTTATTTATAAAATAATTCCAGTAAATATAATATACATTACTATAGGACAAACTTTTTTTGGGGTGATAAAATATCTTCCGTTTTTACTTTTCTCAAAAATACTGGGAAAGAAAAGAGTAATTCATATTCATGGAAACTATTTAAAAACAGAGTTTGATAGACTTAAAGGATTTAAAAGAACACTTTTTAAATTCACGATTAAATTAGCAAATTCAGGAATTGTATTATCAGAATCTTTAAAACATAATTTAACGCCATTTTTAAAAGAAAAACACATACATGTTTTACCAAATTTTGTTGATGAAGAAATATTTAATATTAACTATGAAGATATAAAAAACAAAGATTTTAATACATTAAAAATATTATTCCTAAGTAATTTAATGACAGAAAAAGGGATTTTAGATCTGCTTGATTCTTTAAGAGATTTAGAAAAACACAAAATTATATATGAAGCAAAAATTGCTGGAAATATAGACTTAGATATTAAAGAATTGGTGTTGAGTAAAATTAAAAACCTCAAAAATGTACATTACCTTGGAGTTGTTAGAGGAAATCAAAAAAAAGAAATATTATTAAGTGCTAACGTTTTTGTTTTCCCGACATATTACAAAATGGAAGGGCAACCTATTTCTTTGTTGGAAGCAATGGGCTTTGGAAATATTATTCTTACAACCGATCACGCTGGAATTTCAGATATTGTTACAAAAACAAATGGATATTTTGTGAAAAAGAAATCTCCAAAAGATATTTCTAATAAATTAATTACATTATCAGAAACACTTTCTGAACACAAGAAAATGTCTATAGATAATCATAAATATGTAAAAGAGCAGTTTTCAGAAAAGAAATTTTTATCTTCACTAAAGAAAATACTAATAAATTAATGTCTCAAGATTTATCAAAATTTAAATTACCCAAAAATTTTAGAGGAAGAAACGTTATAACAGTTCAGTTATGGTGGCTAGTACAAGCAACATTATTTCGATTTTCTCCTCAAGTAATGTATGGTTGGAGACGTTTTTTATTAAGGATTTTCGGAGCAAAAATTGGTAAAAAAGTGATTATAAGACCAACGGTTAAAATTACATATCCGTGGAAAATTAATATTGGAAATTATAGTTGGATTGGTGATGATGTTACCCTGTATAGTTTAGGAGAAATTGAAATTGGCCCAAATGTAGTAATATCACAAAAAGCATATTTGTGCACAGGCTCACACGATTATAAAACAGAAAACTTTTCAATTTATTCAAAAAAAATAAATATAAAAAAGGGTTGTTGGATCGCAACAGATGTTTTTATTTCTCCAGGAATTACGATTGAAGAAAATACGGTAGTTGGTTCTAGAAGTAGTGTATATACAAGTTTGCCAAAAAATAAAATTTGCATTGGTAACCCAGCGAGGCCTGTAAAAGATAGAATAATGAATTGATATGAAACCTCAAAAACTCTTTTTTTTATCAATCATATTATTTGCTTTTTTTCCAATATTGCCAAATAGAGTAAAGGGTTTACCTGTCATAATTTTCTTTTTATGCTCACTTTTTGTTTTTTTTAAGTACACAAAAATCAAGAAGTTTAACTTTAAAAAAGTTCTTTTTTTTTCTGGAATTTATATTTTTTATCTGCTAAGTCTTTTTTACACTGAGAACTTTAAATTTATTGACAAGACACTCTCAACAAGGATTTCATTACTTATAGTTCCTATTTCTTTTGGATTATTTTCAACGGTAATTGATAAGATTGATGAGCGTAAGTTTAGACTTTTTTCTAAAATCTATTTTTTTTCGACCTTACTATTTAGTTTGGTGGTTATATATAAAATAATTTCTTTGGAATATTATTCAGATAAAGTCACCATTAATGATGTTTATAATACGCTAACAAACAATTTGTTTGGTATTGAACAGCATCCAATTTATGCGTCAATTTTAATTTCTATTGCAATTTTATTAAGTGCTTTTAAACTATTGAAAGCCAATAAGTTATTTGAGAAAATATTGTTAATTCTTGGAAACATTATTATGTTGTTTACACTTTTTTTTCTATCAAGAAAAGCAGTAATATTGGCTTTAGTTTTATCTTTTGCAGTTTTTGTATTTACAAATTTTAAAAGAATAAAAATTAAAAAAACTCTAACGTTAAGCATTCTTATTTTTGTTAGTGCAATAGTTGCAACACCTGTTTTAAAAAAGAGGTTTAAGGAAGTTTTTTATTCTGTGACATATTCAAAAATTTCACCAGATAATTCTTCTAGTATTCGATTTGGAGTTTATAAATGCGTGATAGAAACGATCAAACAAAATCCAATTATTGGTTATGGAATTGGAGATGTAGACAATGCATTACAACAATGTTATGAAAAAACATCAAAAATATTAGTAGAAGGGAATTACAATTCACACAATCAATACCTTGGAATTACACTTAGTAATGGCATTTTTGGATTACTTTTTTTTATGTTATTTTTAGGCTATAATGTAAAAAAAGCAGCTCAATTTCAAGATAAACTTTTTTTAGTGGTTTCAATATTTTATATTGTCACTATGTTTTTTGAAAACATCTTAGAAAGGCAATCAGGAGTGATTATTTTTGCTTTTTTTATCTGTTTTTTCAACTTTATTAAAATTGTGAAAACCAAACGAATTGCACTTGAAGAAGAAACTGACTATAATAGGAATTAATTATTATCCAGAAGATACAGCCATTGGCTTGTACACATCTCAGCTTGCAGAATATTTTAATGATGAAAATATTGAAGTGAGTATTTTAACAGGGTTTCCGTATTATCCATCTTGGGAAATTAATGAAATATATAAAAATAAGAGTTGGTTTTATCAAGAAAACATAAACGGAATTCAAGTTTTTAGATATAAACAATACGTTCCTAAAACACCTACTTTTTTTAAGCGAATTATTCATTTGTTAGATTTTACTTTCGGTACGTTTATTAATCTTTTTAAAATAAAAGAAGCAGACGTTGTTTTATGTATTGTGCCTTTTACTAGCACAATTTTTCTTGGGAAAATCTTATCAAAATTAAAAAAAGCAAAACTTTGGGTGCATATTCAAGATTTTGAGTTTGATGCAGCTTCTGATTCTGATTTAATAGAAAAAAAAGCTAAAACATCCGTTTTTTTTAAAACGCTTTTTTGGATAGAAGAAAAATTATTGAAAACAGCAGATATTAGAAGCACAATTAGCTTATCTATGTTAAGAAAATTAGAGTCAAAAAGCTTTGATAAAAGAAGCGTTTTATTACCTAATTGGGTTGATGTAGATAATATAAATCCAGAACAAGCCAAAACACACAGGTATCTAAATTCAAAGGCTTTTAAAATTTTATACTCTGGAAATATAGGAGAAAAACAAGATTGGAACTTTTTTCTTGAGTTTGCAAAGAGTGTTAGATTGAATCTAAACATAGAGATAATTATTATTGGTGATGGGAGTAAAAGAGCTTGGTTAGAAAAAAAAATAATTGATTTTAATAACGTTGTATTACACTCTCCAGTAGCATATAATGAGCTGTCTGATTTACTTTGTAGCGCAGATTTACATATTTTATTTCAAAAAGTTGATGTAATTGATACTGTTATGCCCTCTAAGATATTAGCAATGATGGCGAGTCAAAAACCATCACTAATAACAGGAAGTTTAAATTCAGAAGTAGCGACAATTATTGAAAAATCAAAAAGCGGGGCCTATTTTTATTCTAAAGATTTAAGCAAAGTAACAGAATTTGTAGAAAGTTTAGAGAAAGACAAAATTTTAGGAAAAGAATATGGAATAAATGCAAGAAAATATGTTTCTGAACATTTTTCTAAAGTAGAAGTTTTGAAACAATTTAAAGAAACAATAGTAAAATTAACAGCTTAACAGCTGCATTAAATGAAAGAAAAAGGCAAAAAATATTCAATTTTTATTAGACCATTAATTATCTTATTTGATATTTTAATTATAAATAGTGTTGCTTTTTTTTATTCGGATAAAGAGTATTTAAATATTACGTTTTTAACGTACACAACGGTTTTTTGGATATTAATTTCTTTGTACACAAAGTTTTACAATGTTTATAGATATACACATGTTTCCAAATTAATATCACTTATAATATCGCAAATTTTTGTTTTTGTCCTATCTTTTTTCGCATACTTCACTATTTTTAGAGAAGGTGTAATTGTTAATAGACAAATAGAAATTATTTCAACAATTATTTTGTCGATTATATTACTTAAATTCATTTCTTTCTTCTTACTAAAAAGTTATCGTTTAGTTGGGAAAAACTATAGAAATGTAATTGTAATTGGAGAGAATAATGCAGCTAAAAATATAGCGAAATTATTCAGTCAAAGGCAAGATTTAGGCTATCGTTTTTTTGGTTTTTTTTCTGACAAGAGAAACCCATCCAAAAAGTATTTAGGAACAATTCCAAAAGCATTTCAATTTGTATTAGACAGGTCAATTGATGAAATTTATTGTGAAGCATCTACAATAACCCAAAATCAATTAAATGAAATAAGAGAATTTACAAGTTTTCATAAAATTGAGTTTAGGTTAATACCAGAAAATAAAGCAATCTACAGTAAAGATTATATTTTAGAACACTATGGAACATTGCCGGTTTTAAAGCCTAAGCTGTTACCGTTTGAAAAAGTTGAAACACACATTGTTAAAAGAATATTTGATGTTCTTTTTTCATTAGTTATGTGCTTTACTATACTTTGGTGGTTATTACCAATTGTATTCATTTTAGTTAAACTAGATTCAAAAGGACCACTTTTTTTTATACAAAAACGAGATGGAATTAATGGCGAACAATTTTATTGTTATAAAATTAGGTCTATGAAAGTTAATTTGGAAGCTGATGAAAAACAGGCAACAAAAAACGATGAAAGAATTACTAAATTAGGATCATTTTTAAGAAGAACAAGTTTAGATGAATTACCTCAGTTTTTTAATGTTTTAAAAGGAGATATGAGTGTTGTTGGTCCAAGACCACACATTAACGTTCAAACAGAAAAATACATCAAAGAAATAGACAATTACTTAATAAGAAACTCTGTTAAACCAGGTATAACAGGGCTAGCCCAAATAAGTGGTTTTAGAGGAGAAGTTATCAAAAAAGCAGATATCAAAAACAGAGTAAAATTCGATATTTTTTATATTGAAAACTGGTCATTTTTTTTGGATTTAAAAATCATATTTCAAACGATATTGCAAGTTTTTAAAAATCAAGAAAAAGCGTATTAGTTTAATGAGTAGTAAGATAAAAATATCGGCCTCAATAGTTCTTTATAAAGAAGACTTAAAAGAACTCAATAAAACAATTGCTTGTTTTTTAAAAACAAAACTCTCAAAAAAGCTATATTTAATAGATAATACTCCAAGCAAACAATTTAAAAATATTTTTGAGCAACAAGAAATAGAATATATAGGTATTGGTAGAAATATTGGTTTTGGTGCAGCCCATAATATAGTTTTAGATAAAATAAAAAACCTTTCAGATTTTCACTTAATTTTAAATCCAGATGTAACATTCTTAGATGAAACTATTCCAAATTTAATTTTACAGTTAGAAGAAAATGAAAAAATTTCTATGATTGCTCCAAGGGTTTTGTTTCCAAACGGAAATCATCAATTTTCATGTAGAAGATACCCTACAATTTTAGAATTGCTGGCAAGAAGAATTCCATTTTCTAAATCGATTTTCACGAAAATAGTTGATAATGGAATTTACAAAGACAAGAACTTAGAAAAACCTTTTTTTGCAGAGTATTTAACAGGATGTTTTCAGTTATATAAAACTGTAGATTTTGTTACCCTAAAAGGTTTTGATGAGCGTTATTTTTTATATATGGAAGATGTAGATATTTGTAAAAAAATTGACACAAAAGGTAAGTTAAAATTATATTACCCTAAAGAAGAGATAAAGCATGTGCTTAAAAAAGGTTCAGAAAAAAGCATTAAACTTTTCTTTAGACACGCTTTTTCTGTGATAAAATATTTCAGGAAATGGAAATAAGGATTTGATATGCTTTCAATCTCAAAAAACAATTTTACAACGTATATTTGTATCCTAAAACAACAACACAAACATGAATATTCTTATCTTAGGTTCTGGAGGTAGAGAACATGCTTTTGCACTAAAATTAGCAGAAAGCAATAAAGTAAATCAACTTTTTGTTGCGCCAGGAAACGCAGGAACTTCTCAAATTGCAAGCAACATAAATATAAATCCAACCGATTTTAAAGCAGTGAAAAAAACTGTATTAGAGAACAAAATAAATATGATTGTTGTTGGACCAGAAGCCCCATTAGTAAATGGGGTTCACGATTTTTTCTTAGCAGATAACGAGTTGAAAAATATTCCTGTAATTGGACCCAAAAAAGACGGCGCAATGTTAGAAGGATCTAAAGATTTTTCTAAAATTTTCATGAAAAAACATAACATTCCAACTGCTCGTTACCAATCTTTTACGAAAGAAAATTTAGCAGAAGGATATGCTTTTTTAGAAACGTTAAAGGCTCCGTATGTTTTAAAAGCTGATGGATTAGCAGCCGGAAAAGGTGTATTGATTTTAGATTCTTTAAAGGAAGCAAAAGTAGAATTAGAAGAAATGGTTTCTAACCAAAAATTCGGAGAAGCTTCATCTACTGTTGTTATTGAAGAATTTTTAGACGGAATAGAATTGTCGGTTTTTGTATTAACTGATGGTAAAAGTTATAAAATTTTACCATCAGCAAAAGACTATAAACGTATTGGAGAAGGCGATAAAGGATTAAATACTGGCGGAATGGGCGCAATTTCTCCCGTTCCTTTTGCATCCCAAGATTTTTTAAATAAAGTTGAAGAACGGATTGTAATTCCTACTGTAAACGGATTGCAAAAAGACGGAATTGATTATCGTGGTTTTATTTTTATTGGTTTGATGAACGTGAATGGAAATCCGCAAGTAATTGAATACAATGTGAGAATGGGCGATCCAGAAACCGAAGCTGTTTTACCAAGAATTGAGTCTGATTTATTTGATTTATTTGAAGGCGTTGCCACTCAAATATTGCACAAAAAAGCGTTTTCTGTAACTTCAAAAATTGCAGCAACAGTAATGTTGGTTTCTGGCGGATATCCTGAAGCATACGAAAAAAATAAAGAAATTTCAGGTGTTGAAAATGTAGAAAATTCTATTGTTTTTCATGCTGGTACAACATTAGAAAACGAAAAAATTTATACAAACGGAGGAAGAGTTATGGCAATAACTTCTTTTGGAGAAACAATTGAAGAAGCGCTGAAAAAATCATATTCTTCAATTGAAAAAATATCTTTTGAAAACATGAATTTTAGAAAAGATATTGGTTTTGATTTAATCTAAAAACAAAACCTCTCTACTCTGCTCGAGAAGACAAACTTATTGCCAGGTTGAGCGCAATCAAATCCTAAAATTAACTTTATGAAAAAAATAATTGTTGCACCACTAAATTGGGGATTAGGTCATGCCACGAGATGTGTACCAATTATTCATTTTTTATTAGAAAACAACTTTGTTCCAATACTTGCTTCAGATGGAAAAGCATTGACATTTTTACAAAAAGAATTTCCAAATTTAGAAAGTTTAGAATTATCATCTTATAATATTTCTTATACTAAAAATTTAAAATTAGGATTGCTTTTTCAACTTCCAAAGATTGTAAAAGCAGCACAAAAAGAATTTAAGGTTATTGCAGATTTTATTGCTAAAAACAATGATGTTGTTGGCATCATTTCAGATAACCGTTTTGGAGTTAGAAATGCCAAAATCCCGTCGGTTTATATTACACACCAACTTACTGTTTTGTCTGGGTTTTTTACTTTTTTTTTATCAAAGATTCATCAAAAAATTATTCAAAAATTTGATGAATGTTGGGTGCCAGATTCTAAAGAAAGTTCCTTGTCAGGAAAACTTTCTAAGTCAGTTAATAAAAAATTAAATTTAAAATATATTGGTGCTTTAAGCAGGTTTAAAAAAGCAGATTTACCAATTAAAAACGCTATTTTAATTGTACTGTCTGGCATCGAATCGCAAAGAGAAAAGTTAGAAAAAAGATTGTTAAAAGTTTTTCAAAACACCACTCAAAAAGTAGTACTGGTTCAAGGTAAAATCGAAAAAAATCAAACAAAAAAACGTTTAGGAAACGTAACGATTTACAATTATTTACTTTCAAAAGAGTTAGAACAAGAAATTAATCAATCAGAAATTATTATTTGTAGATCTGGGTATTCATCTATCATGGATTTAGCAGTTTTAGAAAAGAAAGCTTTTTTTATTCCGACGACAAATCAAACAGAACAAGAATATTTGGCAATCTTTTTAGAAGCGATAAAAAGTGTACCTTTTTGTAAGGAAGAAGATTTTAATATTGATTTTTTAAAAGAAGTGAAAAATTACAACGCCCTTTTTTGCAAAGAAAATAAATTAGAGAAAGAGTTACTTTGCCTTTTCTAAAGTAAACGAAAATTCAGAACCTTCTTTAAAAGTACTTTTTACAAGAATAGTTTCATTATGAGCTTCAATAATGTGTTTTACAATTGACAAACCTAAACCAGAACCACCTTGTTCTCTAGATCTACTTTGGTCAACTCTATAAAAACGTTCAAATAAACGAGAAATATGTTCTTGTTTTACACCCTCTCCATTATCAGAGACTTTAACAATAAACTTATTTTCATTATAATCATCAATTCCAACTTTAGTAATCCCGTCAATTTTTCCATATTTAATAGAATTTACTACCAAATTAATAAGCACTTGTTCAATTTTTTCAACATCACCTATTACATAAATTGGAAATTCATAAACTCTATCAAAAACTAAAGTAATATTTCTCTTTTTGGCTTTCATTTCAAATAAATCAAAAACATTTTGAACGAGTTCTAGAATGTTAAAAGGTTGTAACTCTAATTTTAAACCTTCGGTTTCTAGTTTAGCAATCATGTCCAAATCTTTAACAACAGCAACCAATCTTTCTACTCCTTTATTTGCTCTTCCTAAGTATTTTTCTAAAATCACCTTGTCTTTTGACGCACCCTCTATTAAGGTTAGTAAATATCCTTGTACGGTAAATAATGGCGTTTTTAGTTCGTGTGCCATATTTCCTAAAAAATCTCTTCTAAAAGAATCTCTTTCGGTTAAATGTTGAATTTCTATACGTTTCCCTTCAGCAAATTTTTGTACACTTTTAGAAAGTGTTTCCATATCTGTAGTTACAGATTTTCTTTTTAAATCTTCTCTTTCTAATAGCGAAATATCGTCATAAATTTTACGAACACGCTTGTAAATAAAATACTCTACTCTGTATTGAATGATAAAAAATGAAATAAGTAAAAGTGATATAATTGCAAGTAGTAAAACCCAAATGCCAAATTCTTTATATAAAAAATAAGACAAGATATCAACAATAATAACTAGAAGTGCAATATATAAAGCCGAAATTATTGCAAAAGAATACGTTTTTTTTAGTTTCACAGAAAATAAATTTTATTTATCGTTTTCCTCTAAAACAAATTTATAGCCAACACCTTTAATGGTTTTAAAGAAGTCGTCGCCAATTTTTTCTCTTAATTTTCTAATGTGTACATCAATGGTTCTTCCGCCAACAACAACTTCGTTACCCCAAACAGAATCTAAAATGACCTCTCGAGTAAAAACATTTCCTGGTTTAGAGGTTAATAATGAAAAAAGTTCAAATTCTTTTTTTGGTAACACAATTTTTTTGTCACCTTTGAAAACCATGTATTTCTCCCTGTTGATTACAATGTCACCAATTTTGGTACTAGTATCTTGTTCTTCATTTTTCTTTAACCGTCTAAGTAAAGACTTAATTTTGCTTACTAAAACTTTGGGTTTAATAGGTTTGGTAATATAGTCGTCAGCACCAGCGTCAAAACCTGCAACTTGAGAGTAATCTTCGCCACGAGCCGTTAAAAAGGAAATTAATACGTGCTCTAATTCTTTTATTTTCCTAATTTTTTCACAAGCCTCAATTCCATCCATTTCTGGCATCATTATATCTAATAAAATTAAATGAGGAATGATTTTTTTTGCAATCTTCACTCCTTCTAAACCATTTAATGCTGTAAAAACTTGGTAGCCTTCATTTTTTAAATTGTAACCAACAATTTCTAAAATATCAGGTTCATCATCAACTAATAAAATTTTAATATCACTTTTTTTCATGATTGTGTATTGTCTTGTTTGTTCAAAAGTATGGATAAATATTGTAAATCAAAGATTCCTTAACAGTGATTTAATGACTTAACAATGACTTAACCTTGTGTTAATGGAAAATTAATTTAGGTCTAACATTGTCTTTATAAAAGGACAAGACATTTGCACTTAAGTAACAGATGATATATCTAGAATAAAAAGAATGAAAAAATTAATTATAGTATTTGTGTTTTTAAGTCAATTAATTTCTGCTCAGAGCAAAGGAACTGTAAAAGGGGTTTTAACCGATGCAGAATCTAATAATGAACCTTTGCCTTTTGCAAATGTTTTTATAAAAGGAACTTCAATCGGAGGAACAACAGATTTCGATGGAAATTATTTGTTATCTGTTGATGCAGGAAACTATGTTTTAGTATTTAGCTTTGTTGGGTATAAAACCATAGAAAAACCACTTTTAATTAAAGCGGGTGAAACAATTGTTATCAACGAAAAATTAAGTGCTAAAGCAGGGGTTACTTTAGATGAAATTCAGATTAAAGGAACTATAAATAGAGCAAAACTTTCTGCAATATTATCAGATCAAAAGAAAGCGGTGGCTATTAAAACTACTATTGGAGCTCAAGAATTAGAAAATAAAGGAATTTCTGATTTGGCTACGGCAGTAACAAAAGCAACAGGAATTTCTAAGCAAGAAGGATCTAATAATATTTTTGTTAGAGGTTTAGGGGATAGATACAACTCAACTACATTAAATGGTTTACCAATTCCATCAAACAATCCGTCTAGAAAAAATATTACTCTAGATTTATTTTCTACAGGGATTGTACAGAAAATAGATATTAATAAAATATACAATGGAACAATTTATGGAGACTTTGGAGGTGCAAATATAAATATCGTTTCTAAAGAACATGTTGGAAAACCATCTATGGAAATTGGAATTGGTTCTGGAACAAACTCTAATCTTTCAGGTAATTTTTACCTACAAGATGGGCCTAATTTTTCAGGTTTTTATACTATTAATTATCCCACAAATGCTTTAACCGGATATAACTTTACAACAAGTTGGGACAATGTTTCTAAAACGCCTATTGCAACAAACATATCTATAAAAGGAGGAAAAAAATATCAAATAGGAAATGAAGGGAGTTTTAATTTGTTTGCAACGGCATCATTTTCTAGTGAGTATAAATTTAAAGAAGGAATTAGCAGAGGAAGTGTAAATGCTCAAGGCTTGGCATTTACAGATTACACTTTTAAAGCGTATGATTATAATACCAATACTACAGCGATGCTAAATGCTGCGTATAAAGTAAACGCAAAAAATAAATATAAATTTAGTTCTTTATTTATCAATTCTACGAGTCAAAGTTTAGATGAATATAGTGGTGTAATTAATGTTTTTGACAACGCAAGTAATGGCGGAGGTTTTGTAAAAAGAGCGACTTTTGATAAAACAGCATTGTTTGTAAATCAGTTTTTAGGAAACCATAAAATTGGAGATAAAATTACTCTTGATTGGGGAGTTTCATACAATCATGTTAACAATGTAATTCCTGACCGAAGACAAAACATGTTGGTTCCTAAAGACAATAACAATCCTACTGGTGTAAAAGTGATTTCTGATTTAACTTCTTCTGATAATAATCGTTTTTTCCAAGAATTGTTAGAAGACGAAGTTTCTGCAAATTTCTCTACCTCCTATCTTTTTGCTAAAGATAAAGGAGATGAATTCAAAGGAAAATTTACAGTAGGTTACAGCGGAAGATTTAAAAAAGTAGATTTTAAAGCAACTCAATTTAATTTCAGAATCAACCGATATGCAGCCCAACCAATTGTTAACCCATTAAATATAAATGCATATTTTAATCAAACTAATATAACAAGAAATCTTTTTAAGATTGAAACATTTAGAGGCGATGCTTCAACAGCAAACGCTTTAGACCCACAAACTTATTTTGGAAATCAATTTATAAATGGTGGTTTTGCAGAAGCGCAATATAAATTAACGACTAAGTTTACCGCAGTTTTTGGGCTAAGGTTTGAGCATATATATCAGGGTATTAGCTGGAAAACTTCCTTAGACCCTAGCGGAAATAAAGATGCTTTCGCAAAGTTTGAATTTTTACCAAACGCAACTTTTAAATATGTAGTAAACGAAAAAAACAATTTAAAATTTGCAGCAAGTAAATCATACACATTACCACAATATAAAGAAAGAGCTCCTTTTCAATTCGAAGAAGTAACTCAAATTAAATTCGGAAATCCAGATTTAAATTTATCAACAAATTATAATGCAGACTTAAGATGGGAGTATTTTCCAAAAAGAGAAGAAGTTATTTCTATAACAGGTTTTGGAAAAATTATTCAAAATCCAATTAACGAGGTAATTGTTGCTTCTGCAACAAACGATATTTCTTATGTAAATACAGGAAAACAAGCAACTGTTTTTGGAGCAGAATTTGAATTAAGAAAAAATATTTTTTCTGGAGAAATAGAAAAAGGAGATAACATTTTAAAAAGTAAATTATCAGCAGGATTTAATGCATCTTATATGTATTCAAATCAAGATTTTGACAGGTTTAAAGTAATTAATGAAACCAAATTAAACGTAAACTTTACAAACAAAGAAGGAAGATTAACAGGTGCATCTGACTTAATTTTAAATGCAGATATAACCTACCAAAAAGAGTTTTCTAACAAAGCCAATTTATTAGCAACCATAAGTTATAATTATTTTTCTGACAGAGTATATGCAATTGGTTCTGCTGGAAAAGGAGATCTTATCGATAAAGGAATTGGAAGCTTAGACATTATTTTAAAATCAGAACTTTCTAAAAAAATAAAACTAGGATTTTCTTTAAAAAATTTGTTAAATCCATCTATTAAAAGAGTACAAGAAATTCAAAATGTAGAGGTACTTTCTTTTAAAAACGGAATAAAAGGAAGTTTATCACTTACTTATAAATTAGATTAAAAAAGCACTTAACATAAGCATAACAAAAAAAGAAAACACTTAACAGTCTTTTAAACTTTAGATAAAGCACATATTAAACCCAGTTTATTTCTTTGTAAGGGAAAATAAAACTAAAACACAAAATGAAAAAAACTTTTTTATCGATTTTAGCAATTGCAGCAATTGCTTTTTCAAACTGTACAACTTCTAGTATTGAACCAACAATGGGTTTTCAAGTAGATCCAACAAACTTTAAAGGGACAATAACACAGGGAACTGTTTCTTTAGATGCAAGCGTAGAATACAATTTAACAGGTGCGTTGATAATTGAAAACAGCGCAAAATTAATAATTCCAGCTGGAACTGTTATTAAAGCTTCTGGTGGAACAAGCGCCTACATTGCAGTAGCACAAGGAGGTAAGATTTATGTTGATGGAACTGCAACAAATCCAGTTGTAATGACATCTTCTAAAGCCAACCCAGCTGCTGGTGACTGGGGAGGATTTGTAATCTGTGGAAAAGCGCCAACAAACAAAGGAATAACAGCAACAGCAGAGGTTTCTGATTTAACCTATGGAGGAACAGTTTCAAACGACAGTTCTGGTTCAATAAGATATTTAAGAGTAGAATATACCGGAGCAACGTATAACGCTTCTAAAGAATTTAATGGAGTTTCTTTATTTGCTGTTGGCTCTGGAACAACTTTCGAATATGTTCAATCATATAATGGAGGTGATGATGGTCTTGAGTTTTTTGGAGGATCAGTAAATGCAAAATATATTGTTTCAGTGAATTCTGGGGATGACTCAGTTGATTTTGCTGATGGGTTTACAGGGTCAATAGAAAATGTTTACATAAAAGGTGTAAATAAAGCTGGATTTGAAGGGTCAAACAATGGAGATGATGGAAATGCAACCCCAGTTACAACAACTACAATAAAGAATGCTACAATTATTCGAGGTGGTTTACCAGCTGCAGAAGGGACTATATACTATAAAGAAGGAGGAGGTAAGATTACGTATCAAAATCTATATGTAGATGGATTAAGCTTAGGGGTTAAAATAAAAAGCACAGATACAGCTGTAAATACAAGAATAAAAGCAGGAGATTTAATTGTAAACCCAATACAGTTTGTGAATAAGCCAACAGGTTTTGATTATGGCGTACCAAGTGTTATTACTGAATTAAATAATACAGGTGCAGGTTCTGGAGCTGCAGTACCATCTTGGGCAGCTGGTTGGACAGTTGGATTGTAAAATATTTTGAATTAATTAGAGTAAAAAAGCAGGCAGAAGCCTGCTTTTTTACTTAAAATCAGTAGGTTACATTTTAAAAACTTCACTGTAACGAAGATAATAAAGAATTATTTTATATCTTTAGAAATTCTCACACATTAAAACTTTTATACATGAAAAAAAATTACTTTTTAACGTTATTAAT
This sequence comes from uncultured Flavobacteriaceae bacterium, assembly GCA_963974245.1. Taxonomy (GTDB): domain Bacteria; phylum Bacteroidota; class Bacteroidia; order Flavobacteriales; family Flavobacteriaceae; genus Polaribacter. The sequence continues at coordinate 43,617 of CAXBBY010000012.1, forward strand.
GGTACTCTGTGTAAGTGCTATTTCTTTTGGACAAGACTTATTAATTACAGGCGCTATAGATGGACCATTACCAGGAGGGTTTCCAAAAGGGATTGAGTTATACGCTGTAAATGCTATACCAGATTTAAGTATTTATGGTGTTGAAAGCACCACGAATGGTGCTGCTGCAGGTGGAGTAGAATATACTTTTCCAGCTGGTGCAATTGCGGCAGGAACATTTATTTATTTAGCTAACACTGGAGCTTCAGCGGGCTTTACTCAATACTTGGGAGTTACCCCTCAATATGAAGACGGGGTTGCTAGTATTAATGGAGACGATACAGTTATATTATATAAAAATGGAGCTATTGAAGACTTACTTGGAAGAGTGGGAGAAGATGGTAGTGGCAAAGATTGGGATTATTTAGATGGTTGGGCTTCAAGAAAGGACGGCAAAGGGCCTAATGTAACTTTTGATGCTGCTGAATGGAGTTTTAGTGGCGCAAATGCATTAGATGGTTGTGATAAATCAGACGATAGTGGTACGAATGCGGAATGTAGTTCAGTTTTCCCAGTTGGAACTTACAGTCCAACTGTATCAACAACACCAACAATAACAGTAACTGGCTCAACTACAAGTTTTAATTATTTTGAAGGTAATGGGCCTTCGGCAGAACAATCAGTTACGGTTTCAGGAGCAAATTTAACTGTAGATATTAATATAGCAGCACCAACAAACTTTGAAGTTTCCTTAACATCAGGAAGTGGATTTGGAAGTTCTGCAACAATTACGCAATCTGGAGGGGCAGCATCTGCAACTCTTTATATGAGATTAGCTGCTGGGCTAACTTCTAATACTTATACTGGAGATATTACAGCTTCTTCAACTGGAGCTACTGATAATACAGGGTCACTTACAGGAACTGTAAGTCCTGCAGATCCACAATTTTCTTATACAGCATTTTTAAATGATTTTAATTATATTATTAGTGATGCAGTTCCGTCGGCAGAACAAGCATTTACTGTTGCGGGGTTATTTTTAACTGCTGACTTAGTGGTAACGGCACCAACAAGTTTTGAAGTTTCTTTAACTTCTGGTTCAGGTTTTGCTGCTTCTGTGAATATTACTCCTAGTTCGGGGACTGTTACAGAAACTACAATTTACACTCGTTTAAAAGTTGGTTTAACAGCAGGTAGTTATACGGGAGATATTACGATTTCTTCAACTGGTGTTGTAGATAAAACTATTTCTGTAAAAGGAAATGCTTATGGTGCACCAACAAATAGTATGATAATTACTGGAGTTTATGACGGTACTTTGTCGGGAGGAACTCCAAAGGGTGTTGAAATTTATGTTTTAAATGATATCGCTGATTTAACGTTATTTGGTGTTAGTTCTGTAGGTAATGGTGGTGGTTCTACTGCTGGAAATGTAGAATTTCCTTTTCCTGCTGGTTCTGTAACTGCTGGAACCTTTATATATGTAGCAACTGAATCTACTAATTTCAATACATTCTTTGATATGGCTCCAACACATACATCAGGATCAATGAGTATTAATGGAGATGATTCTATTGAGTTATATGAAAGTGGACAAATAATAGATGTCTTTGGAGATGTAAATAAAGACGGTTCAGGAGAAGCTTGGGAATATTTAGACGGTTGGGCTTATAGAAAACCTAATTCAAGCCCAGAAGGAACAACTTTTACTCTTGCAAATTGGACTTTTAGTGGAGTTGATGGGTTAGAAGGCGGCACAAATAATAAAACAGCTACAACTCCTTTCCCAATAGGAACTTATAAAAGGAACACAGCTTCTGTTGGAGAAAATACTATTGAAGGTTTTGCGGCATATCCAAATCCAGTAAATAACGGAATGTTAACAATTAGATCTTCTAATAGTGGTGAGAAGAATATTACCATTTATAATGTACTTGGGAAACGAGTTTTTCAACAAAAATTTTCTAGTGCAACAAAACAATTAAATGTTTCTAACATAAGTTCTGGTATTTATATTATGAAAGTTATTGAAGGAGATAAAGTTGCAACCAAGAAATTGGTAATAAAGTAAAATAATAGTTACATATTGCTTTTTAGAGAGAGCTTCGATATTTCGGAGCTCTCTCGTTTTTTTGTATATTCACTAAAAAAAAGCCATGAATTTACATTTAAAATTAGAAAACGTCTTGTTTCTAGATATAGAAACAGTACCTCAAGAAGCATCATGGAATGCAGTTTCTGAAAACACAAAACAACTTTTTGACCAAAAAACAAAGTACCAACGTAAAGAAGAATTTACTACTGAAGAATTTTACGAACGAGCTGGAATTTGGGCAGAATTCGGTAAAATTATATGTATTTCCGTGGGTTATTTTGTAATTCAAAAGAACGAAAAACAAATGCGTATAAAATCGTTTTTCGATGACGATGAAAAAGAGCTATTAGTTGACTTTAAAAAGCTTTTAGACACACACTTTAACAAAAATGAACACGTTTTGTGTGCACATAATGGAAAAGAATTCGACTTTCCATACATTGCAAGAAGAATGATAATTCATAGAATTGAATTGCCAAAAAAACTCAATCTATTTGGTAAGAAACCATGGGAAATCCCACATTTAGATACAATGGAATTATGGAAGTTTGGAGATTATAAACATTATTCTTCCTTAAAATTATTAACATCTATTTTAGGAATTCCATCACCAAAAGATGACATTGACGGAAGCGAAGTTGCAAATGTGTATTACAAAGAAAAAAACTTAGACAGAATTGTAACCTATTGCGAAAAAGACACGATTGCTGTTGCTCAATTAGTCTTACGTTTTAACAATGAAGAATTGCTCGAAGAGTTTCAAATTGTAAGAGCTTAATTAGCCTTCTAATTTCATAGAAAGCTCTAACCAACGTTCTTCTTTTTGCCCTAAATCAGAAATTATTTGTTGTAATTTTTGCGATTTTTCGTTGATTTCTTCGGATGAAATTTCGTTGTTTGCAAACAGGTGTTCAATTTTATTTTTCTTCTTTTCTAACTTAGCAATATCGGTTTCTAGCAAACCAAATTCTCTATTTTCATTAAAACTTAATTTTCCTTTAGTTTTAGATGTTGTTTTTACAACTTCTTTTTTTGATGAAGGGGTATTCGGTTTTTCTTCTTTAGGTTTAGAATCTTCATAGGCTCTAAAATCTGAATAATTTCCAGGAAAATTTTCAATAATTCCCTCTCCTCTAAACACAAAAAGTGAATCCATTATTTTATCCATAAAATACCTGTCGTGAGAAACTACCAATAAGTTTCCAGGGAAATCTAATAAGAAATTCTCTAACACATTTAAGGTTACAACATCTAAATCGTTTGTTGGTTCATCTAAAATTAAGAAATTAGGATTCTGAATTAAAACAGCACATAAATACAAGCGTTTTTGTTCTCCACCGCTTAATTTTTCTACAAAATCGTGTTGCTTTTTTCTATCGAATAAAAAGCGTTCTAATAACTGACCAGCTGTAATTTTGCGGCCTTTGGTTAACGGAATAAACTCGCCAAATTCTCTAATAACTTCAATTACTTTTTGCCCTTCTTTTATAACGATTCCGCTTTGTGTATAATACCCAAATTTTACGGTTTCTCCCAACACAACTTTACCGCCATCAACAGGAATTTTTTGTGTAATTATATTTAAGAACGTCGATTTTCCTGTACCGTTTTTACCAATAATTCCGATGCGTTCTCCACGTTTAAAAACATATTCAAAACCATCTAAAATCAGTTTATCGTCAAAAGATTTTTTAATTTTATGAAGTTCTAGAATTTTACTTCCTAAACGTTCCATATTAATTTCTAATTGCACTTGATGATCTTGTCTTCTTTTGTGTGCTTTTTCTTTGATTTCGTAAAAATCATCAATTCTAGATTTCGATTTTGTAGTACGTGCTTTTGGCTGACGACGCATCCAATCTAGTTCTTTATTGTAGAGGTTTTTTGCTTTTTCTACCGTAGTTTGTTCTAAGGCAATTCGCTCTTCTTTTTTCTCTAAATAATACGAATAATTGCCTTTATATCGGTATAATTTTCCGTGATCTAATTCTACAATTTCGTTACAAACACGTTCTAAAAAATAACGATCGTGCGTTACCATAAACAGCGTTATTTTTTCTTTAGCAAAGTAACTTTCTAGCCATTCAATCATTTCTAAATCTAAGTGATTTGTTGGTTCGTCTAAAATTAATAAATCGGGTTTATTAATTAAAACAGTTGCTAAAGCCAAGCGTTTTTTTTGTCCACCAGAAAGATTAGAAACTTTTTGATGTAAATCATCAAACTTTAATTTTGATAAAATTTGTTTGTATTGCGTATCAAAATCCCAAGCATTATGTTGCTCCATCAATTCAAAAGCTTTTTGATATGCTTCTGCATTTTCTGGATTTTCTAACGCTTTATTGTATTGTTCAATTACTTCCAACGTTTTATTTTCTGAAGAAAAAACAACTTCTTTAATGGTAAGCTTTGGATCTAACTCATCGTTCTGTGCTAAATACGAAATCTGAATTCCTTTTCTGCTAATTACTTGTCCTGTATCAGGAACATCTAAACCCGCAATAATATTTAAAATGGATGTTTTTCCACTTCCATTTTTGGCAACAAAGGCAACTTTTTGATCTTTGCTTATTCCAAAAGAAATATCTTCAAAAAGGATTCTTTCGCCGTAAGATTTAGAGATATTTTCTACTGATAAGTAATTCACTATAATTTTTTTACAAAGAACCTAAAAACTAATCAAACTATAAGAGGTTTTAGGTAATTTATCTTTTAAGAAATATTATAAATACTATCTTGCACTGTTATTTGTTGTTATTTTAATGAAATTAAGCATTACTTCTTTTTTTTTACTTATTTTTTTATGGAATCCATTTGCTGGATTTTCACAAGATAGTATCCCTATTTCACCAAATTTAAAAGAGGAGAATTTTTTACAATTTCAAGATCATTTTTTTAAAGCATTAGCACAAAAATCTATTTATAATTATAGAGTTGCCATAGAAAATCTAGAAAAATGTAACGAGTTAAAACCAAATGATGTTTCGGTTTTATTTGAGCTTTCTAAAAATTATTTGATGATGAAACAGTTTTTAGAAGCAGAACAATACGCAATACAAGCTTTAAAAATTGCCCCAGATAATTATTGGGTTTTAGAGCATTTGGGAACTATATATTTAGCTTCTAGTAATATTAAAAGCGCAATTGTAATTCAAGAAAAAATTGTAGAAATAAACCCGAAAGGAAAAGAAAAATTGGTGTTTTTGTATTTTCAAAACAATCAATTAGAAAAGGCGAAAATGCTTTTGGCTGCTTTAGAAAAAGAAAATCAGTTGACACCAAATTTGATTCAATTTAGAAAGCAATTTTTTAAAAAAGTGGTTCAAAAAACAGCTATTAAAAGCGAAAATTTTCAAGATTTAATCGCCAAATTTGAATCTGATAAAAGCTTTGAAACGCTTCGTAAAATAGTAACTTTACCAACAATTACGAATAAGCAGTTGCTTTTTTACAGCAACAAAGGGTTAGAATTTTTTCCGGCGCAAGCATTTGTATATTTAATGAATGCTAAGGCACTAAACCAGAACAATAATTACAAAAAAGCAATAGAACAATTATCAAATGGAATTGATTTTGTAATTGATGATAAAAACTTAGAAGCCGATTTTTATGAAGAATTAGCCATAAGTTATGGTAAATTAGGCAACGAAAAGGAAGCAATAAAAAACAAAAATAAAGCGTTAGCATTACGTAAAAAATAAGAATAGAAATGAAATTTTTTAAAGTTTTATTAATTTTAATGTTAGCAGTTACTTCTTGTAAATCTAGCAAAACAACTGTTGGAAGTTCTGTTACAATAAAATCAATTACTGCAAGAAAAGTTTCTAAAAAACATCTTCAAAACGAGTTTGATAAAAATACTGTAGAAGCGAAACTTAAAGTTGCATATCAAGACAAAAACAACAATCAAAAATTAAGTGTAAAATTACGAATAGAAAAAGACAAAGTTATTTGGTTAAATGCTACATATATTGGCATTATTGTAGCAAGAGTTAAAATAACACCTAGTTCTGTTAGTTATTACGAAAAACTAAATAAAACGTATTTTAAAGGCAATTTTGAGTTGCTTAAAAACATCTTAGGAGCAGATATAAATTTTATACAATTACAAAACTTATTTTTAGGTCAAGCAATTTTTGATTTAAATGCTCAAAAATATAAAGAAGTTGTAGATAATAATGCTCATTTATTAATGCCAGTAGAACAAAAAGCATTATTTGATATTTTATTTTGGATCAATCCAATTCATTTTAAACTAGACAAACAAGAACTTCATCATTCACTTAAAAATCAAACATTAAAAGTTGCCTATACCAGATACTCAAAAATTGATGGAGAAATTTTTCCGAAGAACATCGAAATTAGAGCAACTGGAAATGATACATTTACAAATATTGATATAGAATTTAGATCGGTTATTTTTGATAAAGTATTTTTAACCCCATTTAAAGTTCCTAGCGGATATAAACAAGTTGTTTTTTAATGAAAGCTTTTAAACTTTTTTTCTGTGTTTTTCTGATCGCATTATTTTCAAATATTGCTGTATCTCAGGCGCAGACAAGAAAACAGTTAGAAGAAAAAAGGCAAAAATTAAAGCAAGAAATTTCTAAAGTAAACAAGTTGTTGTTTACCGAACAAACAAAAGAAAAAAATACGTTAGATGCTTTAGAAGATCTGAATCAGAAGATTGTAACAAGAGGATCATATATAGAATCTATCAATAAAGAAGCTGCATTTTTATCATCAGAAATAAAAGAAAACGAAAATAAAATTACCAAATTAAACAAGCAACTAACTGCTTTAAAGAAAGATTATGCCGATATGATTTTTAAATCGTATAAAAGCAACTCTAAACAAAGTCAGTTGTTGTTTTTAATGTCTTCTCAGAGTTTTCAGCAAGCATATAAACGCGTGCAGTACATGAAACAATATACGCAGTTTAGAAAAAAACAAGGACAAGAAATTGTTTTGCAAACAGATATCATCAAAAAACTAAACGATTCATTGTTGTTTAAAAAGCAAGAAAAAGACACGTTGATAAAAGTAGAAACTGAAGAGAAAGAAAAAATTGAAATAGATAAAAAAAATAAAACAAAGCTTGTTTCTCAAATCAAAAAGAAAGAAAAGCAGTATATCAAAGAAATAAAAGCGAAGCAAAAAGAAGATCGTAAAATTGCTGCTCAGATAGACAAGATTATTAAAGACGCGATTGCAAAATCGAATGTAACAAAAGGAAACAAAAAATCAACCAGATTTGCGCTAACGCCAGAAGCAAAAGCATTGGCAAAAAATTTTGAAAGCAATAAAGGAAAACTTCCTTGGCCTGTAAAAAGTGGTTTGGTTGTCAGAAAATTCGGGAAACAAAAGCATCCAACACTTGGAGGAATTACAATTACAAGTTCTGGTTTGCATATTGCAACAGAAAAAAGAGCGACAGCGCAAAGTGTTTTTAACGGAAAAGTTTTGGCAATCCAAGTTTTATCTGGCGGAAGAAAAGCCGTTTTAATTCAGCACGGAAATTATATTACCACGTATAATAATTTAGAAACCTTAGCCGTAAATAAAGGCGATAATGTTGTTACTGGACAAGTTTTAGGGAAAATATTTACCAATAAAGTTACTGGAAAAACCACGTTAATATTTGTGTTACACAAAGAAACGCAACGACAAAACCCTTCTAATTGGTTGCTAAAAAAGTAGTTTATTTAAACAAGGCTTTTAATTCAGTAGCATTGTTTGGTTCCAATTTTCCTGATAAAATTAAACTCAATTGTTTTCTTCGTAAAGCGCCATTAAAACGTTCTTTTTCTAATGCTGTTTCTGGTGTAATTTGCGGAACAGGAACTGGGCTTCCGGTTTCATCAACAGCTACAAACGTATAAATTCCTTCATTTACGCGCGCTCTTTCTCCAGATTCTCTATCTTCAATCCAAACATCAACATACACTTCCATAGAAGATTTAAAAGCACGAGAAACTTTTGCTTCTACTGTAACAACACTTCCAACAGGAACCGCTTTTGTAAATGCAACATGATTTACAGATGCCGTTACAACAATTCTTCTAGAATGACGACGAGCAGCAATACTACAAGATCTATCCATTCTAGCAAGGATTTCTCCACCAAATAAATTATTTAAAGGATTTGTTTCACCTGGTAAAACCATATCTGTTAAAACAGTTAATGATTCTTTTGGAGTTTTTGAATGCATTAGAAATAGGATTTTAAATTATCCGCAAAGATAAGTAATAAGAGATGAATCTTATTGCGATATTTGTATTAAAAAAAGAGGTTTAGTGTAATTTCTTTATTAACATCCAAGCATCTTCAGAATAAATATCTCTGATTTTTTCTAGATTTTTATATGCTTCTGCTCTAGTTTTAAAACTAGAATACGTTACTTGCGTTAAACCCCATTTATTTTTTCCGATAATTTCTGCTTTAAAACCTTTTGATTTTAATTGACGTAATTTTTTTTCTGCATTTTCAGGAAATTTAAAAGCACCAGCAATAATATGAAAGTTTTTAGGTGTTTCTTTTGCAACATTTAATTGAATTGTAGGCAACGGATCTCCAATAACAAAAGTTGCAGATTGAATTTTTTTCTCAACATTTAATTGTTGTTTTGCGTACTGTTCTTTTAATTGATTTGTTTGAACACTATACCAACCTATTGCACCAACCGTTAAAAAGATTGCAGCTACAGCAGCATATTTTATAAAACTAGACGACGATTTTTTAGCAACAACAGGCGTTAATTTTGTCGCTTGTTGTTGATATTCTAAACGTTTTACCGCAGGAGAACTTAATACGCTCATTCCAAAAGTTTCTATCAAATAATTTGATTCAGAATTTGGTTCAAATATTAGTTGATTTTCTTTGTTTAAAGACAAACTACCAACTTTATCAATAACAACAGCTTCCGTTTTTAATTGAGAATTCCAAGTTTGTACAACTTCATTAATTTTTTCTGATGCTTTTTCAAAAGAAATATTTTCTGATGAAGCAATATAATTTGCTAACAAACCATCATTATTTTTTAAATGCGAATTAAACGTAATTTGCTTTGTTGGCGGATAAAATGTATGTGAAAAATGATTTACTTTTGCCGAAATGGCGTTGGTTACAAATCCTCCAAAATTAGGAATAATTACGCAATCGTATCTGTATAATAAATCGTTGATGTAGCTAGCTAAAGTCATAGAAACAAAGTTAGTATTTTTTTGTAAAAAAAACGAATGCAATTAGAAACTTATCAACAAAAATTTATTGTATATTGACTATCAAATTATTGCGATTTGAAAAAAGAAAAATTACGTGCCATTTTGCGTTTGCAAAAAACAAAAGCTGTGGGCGATATTTTAGCAAAAAAGCTAATTATTGCCACTGGTGATGTTCGTCAGATTTTTAAAGAGAAGCCAGCTACTTTATTAAAAATCAACGGAATTGGAACACATGTTGTCAATCAATTATTTGACAATCAATACAAAAATTTAGCAGAAAAAGAGGTCGAATATATTCAGCAGAATAATATTGCAACTTCGTATTTTTTAGATGATGATTATCCAAAAAATCTCCAACAATGCATTGATGCGCCTATTTTATTTTTTAAAGACGGTAATATAAATTTAGAAAACGAACGCATCATTAGCATTGTTGGTACAAGAAATATGACGTCTTACGGACGTGATTTTTGTAAAGAATTAATCAAGGATTTAAACACATACAATCCAATTATTGTAAGTGGTTTTGCATACGGAGTTGATATTTGTGCGCATAAAGAAGCGATAAAAAACAAACTACAAACCATTGCCGTTTTAGCACATGGATTTGAACAAATTTACCCAAAAACACATAAAAAGTACATCAATCAAGTGAATGAAAATGGCGGATTTATCACAGAATTTTGGCATGATGAAGATCCGTTAAGAGAACATTTTTTACAACGAAATAGAATTGTAGCGGGAATTTCTCAAGCAACAATTATCATAGAATCCGCAGAAAAAGGGGGCTCTTTGGTTACTGCCGATATTGCAAATTCGTACAGTAGAGATGTGTTTGCAGTTTCTGGAAGAACAACAGATCTATATAGTAAAGGTTGTAATGAATTGATAAAAAACCACAAAGCGGCGTTGTTAACTTCTGTAGAAGATGTTGCAAAAATGTTGAATTGGGATCTTGATTCAAAACAGAAAAAATCAAAAACTATACAAAAACAATTATTTGTTGAGCTGAATACGAACGAACAAAAAGTGTACAATTATTTGCTTAAAAACGGCAAACAACTCTTAGATATTATTGCCATAGAATGTAATCTTCCAGTTTACAAATTAGCACCTTTATTGTTACAATTAGAAATGAAAGGCGTTGTGCAACCTTTGCCAGGAAAATTGTTTGAGGTTGTTTGATTTATCCCTCTCGAGAAATCGAGAATCTAGACAAGTTTTGGTTTAAGAGCACCTTAGTATTTACAATTGATTTATAATTAAGTTGAAAAAAATAGCCTTTTGTCATTCCCTTGAAAAAGGGAATCCATAGAAAATAAATAAATGAAAACAATACATCAATATTATGTTTACATTTTAGCAAGTAAGATCAGAGGCACTTTGTATATTGGAATGACAAATGATTTACAAAGAAGAGTTTATGAGCATAAAACAGGAATAATAAAAGGATTTACTCAAAAATATGGTGTAAATAAGTTGATGTGTTTTGAAACGTTTCAATATGTAAATGATGCAATTGATAGAGAAAAACAATAAAAAAAATGGAACCGTCAATGGAAAATTGATTTGTTTGAAAAGGAAAATAAAAAATGGAATGATTTAGCTTCTGATTGGTATGATGATATTTTAAAAGATTAGTATGGATTCCCAATCAAGTTGGGAATGACAAAACGTTGTTATTTACTGTGAAGATTCTCCTCAACTTGTTTGAAGTGTAGTTTTTATCCCTATTTTTGATAAAAATCATACAAAATGGCATCCGAAGAAAAATTAATGTCGCAAAAAAAACCTGCTTTCCCAGTCAATCAGTTATTAAATGACTACTTGATTGAGAATAGTAGAAATATAAAAATTCCAATTTTTTATGATGACTTACTTCGCTTTCAAGGTTCTGTAGTTGTATATGATAAAAATGAAGAAGATACACTTTGGGTACGAACATATTATTCTGAATTTGAGCGACAAGAAATTGATTTAAGTTTAAAAAAAGTCTATACAATCTTGCATTCTAACGGAAATGAAGAAACCATTAAATACTTAAATATTGATGCTGTTGATTATTGTACGTTTGGAAACTCGAAACCTTTTCGTGTAAAAGTTCGAAATATTTTAAACGATAATTACACGTATTTTTATGTAAAAAAAACAGATGCCTCTCGTGTGTATGGATTAGAATTAGAACATATTTTATCACCTTATAATTTAAATTTTTTGGTGTACAAAGACACGCTAATTGAAGAACATATAGCTGGAATTCCTGGAGACGATTTTATCAAAGATTTTTTACCAAAATGTACAGAATCAGAAAAATCGCAAATTGCAAAAGAGTTTGTAAAGTTCAACGAACGTTGTATGATTCGGCTTTTAGGAGACATGCGTTCTTATAATTATGTGATTGTGCCAACGCACGATTTTGATCATATTGTGTATAAAATTAGAGCCATAGATTTTGATCAGCAAAGCTTTGAAGGAAAGTTTAAAGTCTATTATCCACAGTTTTTTAAAGAAAATAATAAAATGGTTTCTTTGGTGAGTGAAAAACTCCAAGATTCTTCTATTGAGCAATATAAAATAGAAGAACGATCTATCGTTGCAAAAAGAATTTTAAGTTCAGAGAATAGAATCAATCAGTTGATAAATGCCATGAAGCACGACACCATTTCTACTGATAAAAATGTAACGCTGTTAAAAAATCAAATTTTTGATTTTACGTTGGATGTAAACTTTAAGAAAAGCAAAAATATGGGAGAAATTATTGAAACGGCTTTAGAGTTTGTAAAAAGAAATTATCAAGATGAAAATCCTAAATAAAATATTACTTTTTAGACCGAACACTCTCAATAACAACGGTAGACAAAATCAATAAGCCTCCAAAGAAAGTGTTTAAAGTTGGAATTTCATGTAAGAAAATAAACGCTAAAAGAATTCCAAATATGGGTTGAATACTGCTAATAATACTTGCTGTAGAAACTGAAAAATAATTCAATTTTTTCACCATCATTGTATGTCCGATTGCTGTTGTTAATAATGCCAATAATATTACATAAGGATATTGTGTTTCAATTCCAGAGGTATCAAAAAAGAACAACAATGGAGCTAATAAAATAGTAATAAAAAGGACTTGATAAAACATCAACATGGTTCCGTTATAATAAGCAACATGTCGTTTTAAAATTAAGATTCGCAACGAATAACACACCGCAGAAATTACACCTAAAATAATTCCTTGAACATGATTGCTTTCTAAATCAAATTCTGGAGCTAAAATGTAAATTCCGAGCAATACAACCAATCCCAAAACAATATGAATTGGATTGAATTTTGTTTTGATAAACAACGGTTCTAACAAAGCTGTAATCACTGGAAATGTATATAAAGACAACATTCCTAGAGCAACATTTGAGAGTTTTAAAGCGTAGAAATACGTAGTCCAATGTGCTGCCATAAAAATGGCTCCAAGTGTAAATGTGAAGAAATCTTTTTTAGAATGAATTTCAAGATTTATTTTTTTAAATCGACAATACGCATACAAGAAAAGTACAGCTAAAGAAGAACGCCACCAAACCATAATTGAAGGTGGCATTTCAATATATTTTCCTAAAACCCCAGAAGTACTTATAAATAAAGTAGCGAGTAAAAGTTCTGAAATGTGTTTTAGATGTTCGTTTTTCAAATTACACCGCTTTTAAAACAGACAATGCTTTTGAAACAGTATCTATATGAATAAAAGTAATTAATAAGCGCAAACCATTTTTGGTTTGTTTCTCTTTCATCACACAACTTTTAGAGTTTTGCTGAACATATTTTAACATGTTTGTGAAATCTTCTGTTTGATAAAAAGGACTTTGTTGATTAGAAACATAATAGCCAATCATACGTTTTTTCTTCAGGATGATTTTTTCTAACCCAAGTTTTTTTGCCAACCATTTGATGCGAACACTGTCTAATAAATCTACTACTTGAACAGGGATTTCTCCAAACCGATCAGTGATTTCTGTTTCAAAATTCACCAATTCTTCTTCTGTTTTTAAGTCGCCCAATTTGTTGTATAAATTCAAACGTTCTGTAATTGAGTTTACATAATCATCTGGAAATAAAATCTCGAAATCAGTATCAATGGTTACCTCTTTTACAAACTCTTTTGGTTTCAGTTCATCTGCCGGATATAATTCTTTAAACTCGTTTTCTTTCAATTCTTCAATAGCTTCAGACAATATTTTTTGATAGGTTTCAAAACCAATATCATTGATAAATCCACTCTGTTCTCCACCCAATAAATCTCCAGCTCCACGAATTTCTAAATCTTTCATGGCGATATTAATTCCGCTTCCCAAATCAGAAAATAACTCCAATGCAGATATTCGCTTTCTTGCATCATCTGTCATCATATGATAAGGCGGCGTGATAAAATAACAGAATGCTTTTTTGTTTGATCGACCAACTCTTCCACGCATTTGATGTAAATCAGACAGCCCAAAATTATTGGCATTATTCACAAAAATGGTGTTTGCATTCGGAACATCCAATCCACTTTCTACAATGGTTGTAGAAACCAACACATCAAATTCATTATTCATAAACCGAAGCATTAAATCTTCCAACTTTTTTCCTTCCATTTGCCCGTGTCCAATTCCGATTTTTGCAGAAGGAATTAAACGCTGTAATAAACCTGCAACTTCTTTGATATTTTCGATTCTATTATGGATAAAAAACACTTGTCCGCCTCTAGAAATCTCATACGAAACAGCATCTCTAATGGTTTCTTCAGAAAAGCGAATGACATTGGTTTCTATTGGATGACGATTTGGCGGCGGTGTATTTATGACTGATAAATCTCTTGCAGCCATCAAACTAAATTGCAAGGTTCTTGGAATTGGCGTTGCGGTTAATGTTAGCGTGTCAACATTTTCTTTGATGGTTTTTAATTTGTCTTTTACAGCAACACCAAATTTTTGTTCTTCATCAATAATTAACAATCCTAAATCTTTAAACTGAATACTCTTATTGGTCAATTGATGCGTTCCAATAACAATATCTACAGAACCATCTGCAATTCCCTCTATGACGCCACGTTTCTGATTAGCCGTTCTAAAACGGTTTAAATAATCTACCGTAACCGGGAAGTTTTTTAAACGCTCAGTAAATGTTCTAAAATGTTGATAGGCTAAAATTGTAGTTGGCACTAAAATAGCCACTTGTTTTCCATTATCAACGGCTTTAAATGCGGCGCGAATGGCAATTTCTGTTTTTCCGAAACCAACATCACCACAAACCAAACGATCCATTGGTTGTTGGTTTTCCATATCGGCTTTTACATCTTGAGTTGCGTATAATTGATCTGGTGTGTCTTCGTAAATAAAACTCGCCTCCAACTCATGTTGCATAAAGGTATCTGGTCTGTATTGAAATCCTTTTTGCAGCTTTCTTTTTGCGTATAACTGAATTAAATTAAACGCAATATGTTTAACTCTTGCTTTGGTTTTTTGTTTGATTTTTTTCCAAGCACCAGAACCTAATTTGTAAATTTTTGGTGCTTTTCCGTCTTTGCCATTAAATTTTGAAATTTTATGCAACGAGTGAATACTGATGTATAAAATATCGCGATCGCCATAAAATAATTTAATTGCTTCTTGCTTATTTCCTTCTACATCAATTTTTTGTAAACCACCAAACTTTCCAATTCCGTGATCTATATGCGTTACATAATCTCCAATTTCTAAATTGTTGATTTCCTTTAACGTAATGGATTGTTTTTTTGCATACCCATTTTTCAATCTGAATTTATGATAACGTTCAAAGATCTGATGATCTGTATAACAAACTATTTTTTCATCAACATCTATAAATCCTTCATGCAGTGGAAAAACGATGGTTTTGTAGCTAACATCTTTTTCTACATCGTTAAAAATATCATGAAAACGCTCAGCTTGTTTGTCGTTTACACAAAAAATATAATTGGTATACCCTTGTTTAGAGTAGTTGTTTAAATTGGTGATTAGCAAGTCGAATTGCTTGTTAAAAGAAGGTTGCGGTTTTGTGTTAAAAGTTATTGTAGACCTCACAGGTTTTAAAAACCTGTGAGGTCTAGTTTCACTTCCAAAATTGATCAAAGAAAAATCTTTAAGTTGATCTAAAATAAAATCGCCATTACAAAACAATTCTTCTGGATTTGCGTGTTTTATTTCTTTGGATAATTCTTTAAAAGCTTCGGTGGCTTTTGCATAAAAAGCATCTAATTTTCCAGTTAATAAATCAATATTTTGATGAAAAATAATTGTTTTAGACGAAATGTATTTTAGAAAACTTTCTCGTTTTTCTTGAAGTGTTTTGTTCTCAACATTTGGCATAATGCTGATTTTTTTAAGCTTGTCAATAGAAAGTTGTGTTTCCACATCAAAAGTTCGAATACTTTCTACTTCATCACCAAAAAACTCTATTCTATAAGGCTCATCATTAGAAAAAGAAAAGACATCTATAATTCCGCCACGAACAGAAAATTCGCCAGGCTCGGTAACAAAATCAACACGCTTAAAATGATACTCAAACAATACTTCGTTTACAAAATCTAACGAAAGATTATCGCCAATACTTAATTTTAAAGTGTTTTTTTCAAGCTCTTTTTTAGTAACAACTTTTTCAAATAAAGCATCAGGATACGTAACAATTACTGCAGGTTTTTTTTGCGAATTAATTCTGTTTAACACTTCTGATCGCAGTAAAATATTTGCATTATCAACTTCTTCAATTTGATAAGGTCTTCGGTAAGAACCCGGATAAAACAATACATTTTTATCGCCCAATAATTGTTCAAAATCATTTAAATAATAAGCAGCTTCTTCTTTATCATTAAAGATTAAAAGATACGGTTTTTCTGCTTTTTTAAAAGTTTCGGAAATAACAAAAGACAACGACGAACCCACCAAATTCGAAATTTGAAAATGGTTTTTATCGTGTTGAAGTTTCGATAAAATCTGCATTGTTTTAGCAGAATTTTTATATCGATTGATAATAATCTCTTTACTCAATTCAACTATTTTTAGCAAATGTACTATAACTATTTGTAATAATTTAATCTCTAAACTCAGTTTAAAAAAAATATAATAACTTTATAAAAAATTAGTTATTAAAAGAATAAAAAAACAAGTATGTTTAAATCATTAAAATTATTTATTTTATTACTATTTGTTGGTTTTCAAACTATTGCGCAGAATAAAGAAAACAAATGGGTGGTTGGTGCAGGTATTGGTGTTGCAAAGTTTGCGTCTGAAGATGCAAAGGTTGTTGGAGATCAGTTTAATTTTCAACTTCCAAAAGTAAATGTTTCACGGTACTTTTATAATGGTTTAACGTTAGATGCCGGTCTTTCATTCAATACAATTAATAAAATTCCAAGTCTTTTTAAAAATAGTGTACCTTATTTTTCGGTTGATATCACCACGAGATATGATTTTGGAAAGATGAATGATAATTTAGTTCCATATATTGCTTTTGGAGGAAGTTTTGTTAGTGTTAACAGTAAAGCGGCTTCAACATTTAATTTGGGCGGTGGCGGAACTTTTTGGTTAAATCCGCGCTATGGTATAAATGTTCAATTACTTTTTAAAAATGTTTTAAAAGATACTGCTACGGCTAAACCACATATTTACTTTTCTACAGGTATTGTTTATAGTTTAAAGCTACGTACGTTGATACCGAGATTATGGAACACAACCAATTAATTTACCTTTTTTAATTCCTCTTCATATTCCAACTAAACCCAGTAGAAAAATATGTCATCCCATAGTTTAAACCTGTTCCGTAAGAAATATCAAATTGTAAATTATTGGTTGATAGATAGGTAAAGCCAGTATCAAAACTTGCGAGATGTTTTTTAAATTCATTAAACCCACCAAAAGACTCAAGATAAAAATTTAATTTTTCTGAGAGAGAAAACCCAAAGGATAAAGAGTATGTAAGATTTCCCTTTTCTTTCTCAAAATAATCATAACCTACGTTATAACCAACACTTACTTTTTCAGATACGGAATGTGATATCGAAAGCTTGTTAATTGTTCCTAGTTTATCATTCGTTATTTCTCTTTTTGCTGTTGGAATAATCAAATGAGATAAAAAAGCGATTTCAGTATTTACGTTTTCTTTTTTAAATAGTTGAATTTTGGCTCCAATTTGTAAATCACTAATTCCTCCATTTTTTAAGGAACTATTTAGAGTTTTATTTGTTTCAAACTGTGTTAGTAACCGCACTTCAAATTTTTCTGAGACTCCATATCTCCATAATACAGAAGGATAAGCGTTGGACTGTATTCCGTTAGACCTTAGAAGTAAAATACCCATTTCTATTTGCAAACTTTTAAAAGAAACTGTCGATGAACTTTCTGTTTGATCGGGCCTATCTGTTATAATATTTTGAGAGAAACTTATAAGCGTTATAAATAAGAATAAAAGAGTGTTTATTTTTTTTATTGTGTTCATTTTTTATGTAAATCTAGAACAAATATAAAATAATTTTTAGATAAGACTAAAAATTATTTTATATGTATCAAAAAAATAATATATTTGTTCTATAATTAATAGGATATGTTTACATTTTCTGAAGAGAATTACCTAAAAACCATTTATCATATTAGCAGCTCATCAAATAAAGGAGTAAGTACAAACGCTATTGCAAAAAAGCTTAAGACTAAAGCATCTTCTGTTACAGATATGATAAAAAAACTGGCTGAAAAACAAGTTTTAGTTTATAAAAAATACCAAGGAGTTTTATTAACTGAAGAAGGAGAGAAATCAGCAGCACTGATTGTTAGAAAACACAGATTATGGGAAGTTTTTTTGGTAGAGAAATTAAATTTTAATTGGGATGAGGTGCACGATGTTGCCGAACAACTGGAACATATAAAATCTTCTAAATTAATTAATGAGATTGATGCTTTACTTGGTTTTCCAAAACACGATCCTCATGGAGACCCAATTCCAGATTCCGAAGGTAATCTTCATCAAATAGAAAAAAAACTTCTATCAACTTTAAAAATAAATGATACCGGAATTTGTGTTGGAGTAAAAGATTCTTCTTCTGCTTTTTTGCAATTTTTAGACAAACTACAAATTGCTTTAGGCCAGAAAGTTGAGGTGTTAGAAAAAGAAGATTTTGATGATTCTATGACAATAAAAATCAACCAAAAAAAGATAATAATTTCACATAAAATTGCAAATAATTTATACATACAAAAACAATGAGCACATTTGATCAAATAGTTGCATTTGCAAAAGAAAATCCCATTTGGGCAGCATTATATGCGTCTTTATTTACTTGGGGTTTAACAGCTTTAGGGGCGGCATTAGTGTTTTTCTTTAAAAAAATGAATAGAGCTGTTTTAGACGGAATGTTAGGTTTTACAGGCGGCGTTATGGTTGCGGCAAGTTTTTGGAGTTTGTTAGCACCAGCAATTGAGAATAGCCCGGGAGAAGGGTTTGTAAAAGTATTGCCTTCTGCAATTGGATTTGCGATTGGAGCTTTAGCATTGTTTGGAATGGATAAAATTTTACCACATTTACACATTAATTTTAAAGAAAGTGAAGCAGAAGGAGTAAAAACGGGTTGGCATAAAACAACACTGTTAGTAATGGCAATTACGCTGCATAATATTCCTGAAGGATTGGCGGTTGGAGTTTTATTTGGAGCAGCATCTACCTTGGTTGGTGTAGAACAAACAGAAATGATTATTGCTGCAATTTCATTGGCAATCGGAATTGGAATTCAGAATTTCCCTGAAGGATTTGCAGTTGCAATGCCATTAAGAAGACAAGGAGTTAGTAGGTTTAAAAGTTTTTGGTACGGACAATTATCTGCAATTGTTGAGCCAATTGCAGCTGTTTTAGGAGCAGTTGCAGTTTCATTTTTTACACCGATTTTACCATACGCATTAGCATTTGCAGCAGGAGCAATGATTTTTGTTGTTGTAGAAGAGGTAATTCCAGAAACACAACAAGATAAATATACAGATATTGCTACTTTAGGTTTTATTGGCGGTTTTATTGTAATGATGTCTTTAGATGTTGGCTTAGGTTAACATTGTAGTTAAAATAAAATAAAAAAATGTCATTCCCACGAAAGCGGGAATCTTTTTTTAGCTAAATTGCTAACTAAATTTTTAATCCGTTTTTTTGCAAGCAACATCAAATTTTCAGGTATATAATGCATCCGCAGGAAGCGGAAAAACGTTTACGCTTGTAAAAGAATATTTAAAAGTGGTGTTACTATCTGAAGATCGTTTTGTTTTTCAGAAAATTCTTGCCATTACGTTTACCAACAAAGCGGCGTCAGAAATGAAAGAGCGTGTGTTGAAAAACTTACAGCTTTTTTCTGAAGGAAAAGAAAATAGTGAGTTTTTAGACATTCTTAAAGAAACCCAACTTGATAAAAGCACAATTCAGAAAAGAAGTAGCATAATTTTAGAAGCAATATTACAAAATTACAGCGCTTTTGCAATTACTACCATTGATAGTTTTACGCATAAAATAATTAAAAGTTTTGCGTTTGATTTAGGACTAAATTTAAATTTTGAGATAGAATTAGATTCTGATACATTATTGTCTTTAGCGGTAGATATTTTGGTTTCTAAAATCGGCGTAGAAAACGATATTACAAATACATTGATCGACTATTCTTTAGACAAAGCTAAAGAAGATAAATCTTGGGATATTTCTAGAGATTTAAATGAATTCGCAAAGATTTTATTGAAAGATGAAAATGCAAAGCATTTTAAAAAGTTAACCTCAAAAACGATTAGCGATTTTACATCATTAAAAAAGAAATTGTTAAAGCAGCAAAATAGTATTGAGAAAGAATTTACAGAAATAGGAAATACTGCTTTAGAAATTATAAAAAATACTGGATTAGAACATTCTGAATTTGGATACGGAGGAGAAGTACCAAATCACTTTGTGAAATTGATAAATTATAAGTTTATTAAACCAGACATTTTAAAATTTGATGGTAGATTAAATAAAACAATTGAAGAGAATAAAAATTTTTCAGCATCCAAAACATCAATAAATTCAAAACAACTTATTGATGAGATTAAAGATGAATTAATTGATTTATATTGTCAATCAAAAGAGGTTTTTGAAGAAAAAAATTCGATTTACAGATTAAATGAATTAGTGTTAAAAAGTCTTATCCCACTTGCCGTTTTAACTAAAATAAACTCAGAATTAACAACCATAAAAGAAGAAAATAACATTCGGTTAATTTCTGAATTTAATCAATTGATTTCTAATAACATTAAAGAAGAACCAGCACCATTTATTTACGAAAGAATCGGACAAAAATTTATGTATTATTTTATTGATGAAATGCAAGATACATCAATATTACAATGGCAAAATCTGATTCCGTTGATAGAAAATGCCTTAGCACAAGAAAAAAGCAATTTATTGTTGGTTGGCGACGGAAAACAAGCTATTTATCGTTGGCGTGGCGGAAAAGCAGAACAATTTATTAAACTCGGTTCAGAAGATCAAAAAGAACGGAACTCAAATCCATTTCAGATTTATAAAGAAGTAAAAGGTTTAGACACAAACTATAGAAGTTATAGCGAAATAATTGATTTTAATAACTCATTTTTTCAATATGTTTCTGGGCATTTTCAAAACCCAATGTATCAACAACTTTTTGAGGATGGAAACAAACAAAACCCTACACAAAAACAAGGCGGATTTGTATCGATAGATTTTTTAGAAAAATTGGAAGATAAAGAAGAAAACGAATTGAAATACGCTAAGAAAGTACATGAAATTATAATCAATTTAGATGTTAATTTTTCGAGAAAAGATGTGTGTGTTTTAGTAAGAAGAAAAAAAGAAGGGGTTGCGGTAGCAAATTATTTATCAGAAAAAGGAATCGAAATAATTTCGTCGGAAACTTTGTTGATTCAGAACAGTAAAAAAGTAAATTTTATTGTCAATTTATTGCAAGTAATTCAACATCCAAAAGACCACGAAACGTGGTTAAACATTGTTTACTTTTTGCACGATCATTTAAACATTAAAACCGATAAACATCATTTTATTGCTTTTTTTGATATAAAAAATGGCGATAATTTTTTCAAATCAATTGCAGAATACAACATTCAGTTTGACCTAGATGATTTTACAAAATTGCCATTTTACGAAAAAATAGAAGAAATTATCAGAGCTTTTAATTTAGCAGAAGAATCTGATGCATACATTCAATTCTTTTTAGATGTGGTTTTTGAACAACAAAAAAAAGGAACTGAAATTCAGCAATTTTTAGATTTTTGGAATCTTAAAAAAGAGAAATTAAGTATTGTTGCTCCAGAAGCAGAAAATGCAGTTCAAATAATGACCATTCATAAATCGAAAGGATTGGAATTTCCGGTGGTTATTTTTCCATATAATATTGATATTTATTATCAAAAAAACCCAAAAACATGGTTGACAAATTTATCAACAGAACAATTTGAAAGTTTTGATGAATTGTTGGTAAATTCAACTTCAAGTATTAAAAATATTGGAGAAAAAGGTGTAGAAATAGATAAAAATCAACGAGAAGAATTAGAGTTGGATAATTTTAATTTGTTATATGTTGCTTTAACAAGATCAATAGAACAATTGTATATAGTAACAGAAAATAAAGAGAATTCAAGTGTTGAAGGTAGAACAAAAAACATTTCAGGAATTCTGATAGATTATTTAAAAGAAAACGGTAAGTGGTCTGATGAAAAATTAACCTATAATTTTGGTGATAAAAATAAAGTTAGCGATTCTAAAAAAACGATTTCGACATCGATTGTTCAAAAAGAATTTATAAGTAATTCTTGGAGACAGCACAATATTTATATGGTAGCAAATTCTTCAAAACTATGGGAAACGGCACAAGGAAAAGCAATAGAATATGGAAATTTAGTACACGAAATGCTTTCGAAAGTACAAGTGAAAGAAGATGTAGAAAACGTAATTCAACACTACTTACATCAAGGTTTTTTGAATTCTGAAAACTCAGAAAAAATAAATAAATTACTTTTTAAAGTGGTAAATCATCCGAAGTTAAAAAACTATTATTCTAATGAGGCTATAGTTTTTAATGAGCGAGAAATTGTATCAAAAGACAATCATATTTTTATTCCTGATCGATTGGTTTTTAATTCAGAAAACGAAGTCATCATCATTGATTATAAAACCGGAAAACCAGCGAAAGAATATCATCAACAGTTAATAAATTACGAAGACGTACTACTTTCTATGGACTTAAAGGTGGTAAAAAAAATAATTATATATATAAACGAAGAAATTACAATCGAAGAATTTTAATTTATCTTTGTAAAATCAAAAAAACAAAAAATGTACGGAAATATAAAAGAGCAGTTACAGCAAGAACTACAGGGGATAAAAGATGCCGGATTGTATAAATCAGAGCGTATTATTACATCATCTCAAGATGCAATAATAAAAATTGCAACAGGTGAAGAGGTAATTAATTTTTGTGCAAATAATTATTTAGGATTATCAAATCACCCAGAAGTTATTCAGGCCGCAAAAGACACCATGGATACGCATGGGTTTGGAATGTCATCAGTTCGTTTTATTTGCGGAACACAAGATATTCATAAAGAATTAGAAGCAAAAGTTGCGGAGTTTTACAAAACTGAAGATACTATTTTGTACGCGGCAGCTTTTGATGCAAATGGTGGGGTTTTTGAGCCGTTATTATCAAAAGAGGATGCTATTATTTCTGATAGTTTAAATCACGCTTCAATTATAGACGGAGTTCGTTTGTGTAAAGCAGCGCGTTATCGTTATGATAATAATGACATGAGTTCGTTGGAAGAACAATTAATTGAGGCCAATAAAATAAATCATCGTTTTAAAATTATTGTAACAGACGGAGTTTTTTCTATGGACGGAATTGTTGCTAAGCTCGATGAAATTTGTGATTTAGCAGATAAATATGATGCATTGGTTATGGTAGATGAGTGTCATGCTGCTGGATTTATTGGTAAAACAGGAAGAGGAACAGTAGAGTTGAAAAACGTAATGGACCGAGTTGATATTGTAACTGGTACTTTTGGAAAAGCATTAGGTGGTGCTATGGGCGGCTACACAACAGGAAAAAAAGAAATTATTGAAATTTTACGTCAACGTTCTAGACCTTATTTGTTTTCAAACTCTTTAGCACCAGCAATTGTAGGAGCATCATTAAAGGTGTTTGATTTAATTGCTAATGATACTTCACTGCGTGATAAATTAGAATGGAACACAAATTATTTTAGAACAAAAATGCAAGAAGCTGGGTTTGATTTGGTTGGGGCAGATGCAGCAATTGTTCCCGTAATGCTATATGATGCAAAATTATCTCAAACAATGGCAAATATGTTATTAAAAGAAGGAGTTTATGTTATAGGGTTCTTTTTTCCAGTAGTTCCTAAAGAAAAAGCAAGAATCAGAGTGCAGCTTTCAGCCGCTCATAATAAACAACATATTGATAAAGCAATTAATGCGTTTATTAAAGTCGGAAAAACACTTAATGTTTTATAATATAAGTAGCTAAGCTATTTAAAATTTACATTTTTTTTTAAAAAATCTTTGTAAATACATTTTAACAACTTACATTTGTAATCTTAATAAAGAACTTTTTAATTTAAAAATTTGATAATGAAACATTTAAAAATAGCTGTGATAGCTTTATTTACATTTGTGATGGTCGCAAATGTAAACGCTCAGGATTCTAACAATCCATGGGCAATTACCTTAGGTTTTAACTCTATAGATATAAGGGGAGGAAAATCAATTTCAAGTATTGCGAACGATTATTTAGGAACTGGAGATTGGAATACTCTACCGTCTATTTCTAGAATTGGTGTAACGAAGTATTTACAAGATGGTTTTTCTTTACAATTAGCAGGATCTTTAAATAAGATTAAAAATAATGGAGTTGTAACTAATGCAGATATGATGTATTATGCTTTTGATGCTAATGTGTTGTATGATGTAAATAAATTAGTTGAATTAGCATTTGGCTCTACTACAAAATGGTTTGATCCTTATGTGTACTTAGGAGGGGGATATACTTCATTAGATGGAAATGGTGAAGCAATGCTGAATGTTGGAGCAGGTTTTAATGTTTGGTTCAAAGAAAATGTTGGTTTAAATTTACAATCTGGAGCAAAACGTAATTTTTCTGGAGAAGTTGCCGATCATTTTCAACATACTATTGGTGTAATCTTTAAGTTTGGAGGAAAAGATACTGACGGTGACGGAGTATATGATAAAGATGATTCTTGTCCTGATGTTGCTGGTTTAGCGGCTTTTAATGGCTGTCCAGATGCTGATGGTGATGGGGTTCAAGACTCTAAGGATTCTTGTCCAAACGTTGCTGGTTTAGCTGCTTTAAATGGATGTCCAGATGCTGATGCAGATGGTATTGCTGATAAAGATGATATGTGTCCAAATGAAAAAGGATCTGCCGCTAACAGAGGTTGTCCAGATTCAGATGGAGACGGAGTTGTAAATAAAGACGATAATTGTCCGAATGTTGCAGGACCTGCAGCTAATGGAGGTTGTCCTTGGCCAGATACTGATGGTGATGGTGTTTTAGATAAAGATGATAATTGTGTTAATGAAGCAGGACCTGCTTCTAACAATGGATGTCCAGAGCCAGTAATAACTGATGCAGCTGTACAAACAATTAATATGGGTGCTAAATCTATTTTATTTAATTCAGGAAGATCATCTTTCAAACCTGGGGTTACTAAAGAATTAGATGCTATTGTTGCAATTTTGAATCAATTTCCAAAAGCTACATTCGCAATTGGAGGTTACACAGATAGTACAGGAAGCGCTAAAGTTAACTCTAAGTTATCTCATAAAAGAGCTGAAGCTGTAATGAACTACTTTGTTAAAAAAGGAGTTGACGCTTCTAGATTAACATCTAAAGGGTATGGTTCTGCGGATCCTATTGATTCTAACAAAACTAGAGCAGGAAGAGCAAATAACAGAAGAGTAGAAATTAAAGTTGCTAATAACAACTAAATTTAAAACTTTATAAAGATTAAGCCTCATACATTGTATGAGGCTTTTTTCATTTTGTATTTTTCTTAAAAATTGTTGTGTTTTTTAATGCTAAATAAAGCTTCAGAATAAATAATATTTCATTTCTTTTTTCCTTTGAAAAAATCCTTAAAACGTTTTTAATTTAGCATTAAATAAATTATCTTTGCACCTCTTAAAAAGAGGTGTAATAAACACAAAATAAAATAACTAACATTAATTAGATACTATAATGTCTACAACAACAGGTAAAGTTTCACAGGTTATTGGTCCAGTAATCGATGTAGAGTTTAATACGGAAACCGCTGCTCTTCCAAAAATTTATGATTCGTTAGAAATTACTAAAACTGACGGTTCTCTTTTAGTTTTAGAAGTTCAACAACATATTGGAGAAGATACAGTTCGTACAATCTCAATGGATGCTACTGACGGTTTGCAAAGAGGACAGGAAGTTAGAGCAACAGGAAGTCCAATTCAAATGCCAATCGGTGGCGATATCTACGGAAGATTATTTAATGTAACAGGAGACGCTATTGATGGTTTAGGAAATCTAGATAAAGAAGGAAATAATGGTTTGCCAATTCATAGAGCAGCGCCAAGATTTGAAGATTTATCTACCTCTACTGAAGTATTGTTTACAGGAATTAAAGTTATCGATTTAATTGAGCCGTATGCAAAAGGAGGTAAAATTGGGTTATTTGGTGGAGCAGGAGTAGGAAAGACAGTACTAATTCAAGAGTTAATTAATAACATTGCAAAAGGACACGGTGGACTTTCTGTATTCGCAGGAGTAGGAGAAAGAACTCGTGAAGGAAACGATTTATTGAGAGAGATGTTAGAATCTGGAATTATCAAATATGGAGATGATTTTATGCATTCTATGGAAGAAGGAGGATGGGATTTATCTAAAGTAGATAAACCAGGAATGAAAGACTCTAAAGCAACTTTTGTGTTTGGACAAATGAATGAACCACCTGGAGCACGTGCTAGGGTTGCATTATCAGGATTAACAATAGCAGAATATTTCCGTGATGGAGCGGGAGAATCTCAAGGAAAAGATGTTCTTTTCTTCGTAGATAATATTTTCCGTTTTACACAAGCAGGTTCTGAGGTTTCTGCTTTATTAGGACGTATGCCTTCAGCAGTAGGTTATCAACCAACATTAGCAACAGAAATGGGGGCAATGCAAGAGCGTATTACTTCTACTAAAAAAGGCTCTATTACATCTGTACAAGCAGTTTATGTACCAGCTGATGATTTAACAGATCCAGCACCAGCAACAACATTTGCGCATTTAGATGCAACTACAGTATTGTCTCGTAAAATTGCTGAGCTTGGTATTTATCCAGCAGTAGATCCTTTAGATTCTACTTCTAGAATTTTATCAGCAGATATCTTAGGTGACGAGCATTACGATTGTGCAACAAGAGTAAAAGAATTATTACAACGTTATAAAGAATTACAAGATATTATTGCAATCTTAGGAATGGAAGAATTATCTGAAGAAGATAAATTAGCTGTTCATAGAGCAAGACGTGTTCAACGTTTCTTATCTCAACCTTTTCACGTGGCAGAGCAATTTACAGGAATTCCAGGTGTATTAGTAGATATTAAAGATACAATTAAAGGATTCAATATGATAATGGATGGAGAGTTAGATAAATACCCTGAAGCAGCATTTAACTTAAGAGGATCAATTCAAGATGCAATTGATGCTGGAGAGAAAATGTTAGCAGAAGCATAAAAATTAGCTTAAAGCCAAAAGCTTAAAGCCAAAAGCAATAAAAATATGTTTTTAGAAATTGTAACACCAGAAGCTATTTTATTTTCATCAGATGTAGATTCTCTTTCTGTACCTGGTAAAGACGGGAATTTTCAGCTATTAAACAATCACGCACCAATTGTTTCTGTTTTAAAAGAAGGAACAGTACAAATACATGTGCATAATCAAGAGCATCTAGAATTAAATGATTTGAAAGGTAAATTGGTTCGACTTGCAGATGATGATAAAGTATTAACTTTAGCAATTAACTCTGGTACTATTGAAATGAAAGATAATAAAGTAATTTTATTAGCAGATTAATTTCAAAGACGATAAAAATTTAAGACCTCATTTTAATGAGGTCTTTTTTTTGCTCTTTTGTTAAATATATGTTAACGGAATTAGTAAAGTTTGCCATGTTATTTCTTTTAAGGTACTTTAGTTTTTGTATTCTTAAAACAAACAACTAACATTATGAAAAATATTAGACTGGTATTCTTACTTGTTTTTGTTACTAGCTTAGTAACAGCACAGCAAACACCTAAACCAAATTATAGACAAGCAGCAAAATATTCACCTAAAAACCTAGCAAAATTAGTGCATTCTACTTCTGTTAGCCCTCATTGGCTAAAAAAAGGAAATCGGTTTTGGTATCAATACAAAACTTCAGACGGAGCAAATTATTATTTGGTTGATGCAGACAGAAAAACCAGAACAACACTTTTTGACAATGTTAAAATGGCAAAATGGCTAACAGAAATCACTAAAGACCCATATGATGGTCAACATCTACCGCGTTTTAGTTTTAAATTTAATGAAGCTGAAACAGCAATTCGTTTTAGAGTAACATCAACAGAAGAAGTTATTGCTAAAGAAGATGAAAAACCTAACAAAAAGAATGATAAAAAAGCAAAAAGTAAAAAGCCTAAAATGGAAAAGAAAGTGTATCACCTAGAATATAGATTAGGCGGTAACGGATTAACCATTATAGACAATGAAAAAGAAGCAAAAAAATGGAAAAACTGGGCAAATATTGCTCCTGATAGCTCTATCGTTTTATTCTCAAAAAACTTTAACATTCATTGGATGGATAAAGCCAACTTTTTAAAAGCAGTTAAAGATGAAAAAGATTCTACAATTGTTGAGCATCAATGGACAAAAGATGGTGTAGAAAACTACGGTTACGGCGGTGGTGGAAGAGGAGAAAACAACGAAACTAAAATTAAAAACAAAGACAAACGAAAAGGGGTTTGGGGAACATGGTCTCACGATTCTAAAAAATTCGTTTTTCAAAAATCAGATTCAAGACATATCAAAGATTTATGGGTAATTAATTCTGTATCAAGCAAAAGACCAGTTCTAGAAACATATAAATATCATATGCCAGGAGAACAAGAATATTATAAATCTGAATTATTAATTTTTGATATTACTTCTAAAAGTATTGTCAATGTAGCATTAGACACTATAAAACAACAAAGTGTATCGGTTTTTAGAGCACCTTCAAAACAATCGAGTAGAGATGATGATTTTAGACCTTCATTATTATTATCAAAAAAAGGAAAATTATATTATAGTGTAATTAGTAGAGATCGTAAAAAATACGATGTTTGTGTTGCAGACTTAGAAACAGGAAAATCAAAAGTACTTATTGAAGAACGTTTTAATACCTACATAGAATCTAGGCCGTTAATTTTATTTAACAACGAAACCGAAATGTTGCACTGGGCAGAACGTGATGGTTGGGCACATTTTTACTTATATGATGCTAACGGGAAATTAAAAAATCAAGTTACAAATGGAGATTATCATGTCGCTGGTTTTTCTGGCTTAGATGAAAAAACAAGAACTTTATATTTTACAGCAAATGGTGTAAATAAAACGCAAGACCCTTATTTTGAACATTTGCATAAAATAAATTTAAACGGATCAGGAATGCGTACTTTAAATTCTGGCGATTTTACCTCAAGAACAAGTATGGCAGATTCTAACAAGTATTTTGTGAGTAATTTTTCTAAAGTAAATACCATTCCAAAAGCTGAATTGCGGACTGCTAATGGTAGATTAGTTATAAAATTAGAAGAAGCTGACTTATCTCAATTGTTTGCTTCTGGTTACAAATTTCCAGAAACATTTAAAGTAAAAGCGGATGATGGAATCACTGATTTATACGGAGTGATGTACAAACCTTTCGATTTTGATTCTACAAAAGTATATCCATTATTAGAATATGTGTATCCAGGGCCACAAACAGAATCTGTTAACAAATCTTTTTCTTATAGAATGGATCGCTTAGATAGAATGGCACAGGTTGGTTTTGTGGTAATTACTTTAGGAAATCGTGGTGGACATCCAGATCGTTCTAAATGGTATCATAATTACGGTTATGGAAACCTAAGAGATTACGGATTAGCAGACAAGAAATATGTAGCAGAGCAACTGGCAAACAAACACAGTTTTATTGATATTTCTAAAGTTGGAATTTATGGTCATTCTGGAGGCGGATTTATGTCAACTGCAGCAATGTTAGTATATCCAGATTTCTTTAAAGCTGCGGTTTCATCTGCAGGAAACCATGATAATAATGTGTATAATAGTTGGTGGAGCGAAACGCATCACGGAGTAAAAGAAGAAATAGATGAAAAAGGAAAGATTTCGTATAAATACAAAATTGATACCAATCAATCTATAGCAAAAAACTTAAAAGGACATTTAATGTTAATTCATGGTGATGTTGATAATAACGTGCATCCAGCAGGAACCATTAGAATGGCAAACGAATTGATAAAAGCGCACAAGCGTTTTAAATTTATGACAATGCCAGGACAACGTCACGGATTTGGAAGTATGACAGAATACTCTTTTTGGTTACGTGCAGATCATTTTAGCAAATACTTTTTAGGTGTAGAAGCGACAAGTGTAGATATTACAGAAATGAATAGAGACGAACCTAAGAATAAATAGATTCTTTATAAAGTAAAAACGCCGAGCTTAGCTCGGCGTTTTTTTATGTTATTTAATTAGAGGTTTTACTTTTTATCTAACCATTCTTTTCTGTTTTTTAACATTTCTGGAGTTACTTCTAATCCCGCTTTTTCATACGTCATAATTGTATAGCTAGGATCTTTTATCAACTTTACTTTTATAGTTCTTAGTTGATTGTATCTACTAAACTGAATCGTTGCTGTATCTCCAATTGTATAATTGCTTAAAATTGTATTTACAGAATTTCTATTACCAACAACATGGTTATCAATTGCAATAATTTTATCTCCAGAATTGATTCCTGCTTTATACGCTGGACTTCCAATTTGAGCGTTATTTCTAACAATTCCGTTAGAAGTTGAAACTCCTAAAAACACTTTTTCACTATCTCGTTTTAAAACAACACCAACTCTTTTAAACAGAGGCTCGTAATTTGGCATGGCACTTTTATATATAAAATGAGAAAAGAAATAATCTCCAAATAATTTTCCTGCGTATTTGTTTAACGCCTGATTTAAGTCATCAACCGTGTATGGTTTTTCTTTTTTTCCGTAGGTTTTCCAAACAGATTTCATAAAATCATCTAAATTTAGATTTCCTTTTTCGTTCCGTAAAGCCAAATCCAATGCCAACCCTAAAGCACTTCCGTAAGAATAATAAGAAATAAAGGTGTTTCCTCTATTTACAGGATCTACAGAAGTTGCAGCATCAACAAAAGGCGCTTGATAGCTCATTTCTATTGGATTAAAAAATGATCTTCCTGGAGAATTCCATACATAGTTAAAAGTTCCGTTTAAGCTATTGATATAGTTTTCTTGAGACATTAAACCAGCTCTTGTAAGAAACAAATTTGTGTAATAGCTTGTAAATCCTTCAGCAAACCATAATTCGCCACTCATATTTGCTTCTTCAAAACTAAAAGGTTCTAAAGATTGTGGTCTAATTCGTTCTACATTCCAAGCATGAAAAAACTCATGAGAAACTGTTCCAAGATTTCCTTTCATTCCGCCTTTTGCCAACGTTCTTGTACTTGTAACAACAGTAGAATTTCTGTGTTCCATTCCGTCTCCACTTGCATTTGGTACATAACATGCTAAAAAGACATACTCGCCATAATCAAACTTTGGCAACTCACCAAAAACAGCCATTTGTTGTAATACAACTTTCTTTACTTGCTCAAAATATTCATCAGCTTCTGCTTCAGTACCAATATTGTGTAAAGCTAATTTTACTTTTAATTTTTCTCCATCTGATTCTACATCAAAAGAACGAACTAAGTGATTACTAAGTTCAGTTGGACTATCCATAAAATACTGCATGTTTGGCGCATAATATGTGTTATCAAACATTGGTTTTAATTGAGTAGCAATTTTCCAATCTTTTCTCGGATTAAAAGTAATTTGAATAGGAGTTTCTTTTAAAGATGGCGCAAACATAAATGTTGCAGGAATATTTAAATGCGCATGCGTTTCATCAATTTGTGCATAAGTTCCACCACCACGATTTGCAAATAATGTATATGTAACAATTACGGTTCCATCATGAGAAGCAACATCCCATTGATATGGATTTGGTCTTGTAATTGTTAACGCCTCTCCTTTACTATTTGTTGCTTTTACATTGTACACGTTTTTAGCAAACTCATGTATTGCATATCTTCCAGGAGAAGTTCTGCTCATTTTAAAAGAGAATTTTCCTTTGTTAATTTTCGTAAAAGATACTTTAATTTCTGCTTCGTGATGAACAGCGTTAGGAAACGAAATATCGTAATTAATATAACTTTGAGCATAACTTATGGAAGTTATACAAAGTAATAATAGTAAAATTTTGAATTTGTGTAAACGCATTTTTAGTCGATTTTTAATTGTTATTCAAAACTACATAAAAATCTATTAATCATTTATATATTCTAAAATATCTGATGGTTGGCACTCTAATGCTTTGTAAATAGCTTCTAATATAGAAAAACGAATTGCTTTTGCTTTGCACACATTTTTTTGTAAACTCGTGTTAAAAATTATTACAATCTACCAAAGCATACATAAATATAAAAGTACATTATTTAGAGCATACTTTAAGCTATTTTTATACATTTGCGGCTTAAAAATTAAAGGCATGAGCATTAAAAAAATTAGTTTAATAATAGCTTTGTTAGTAACAGGTTATACTTTTTCTCAAAAAAAAGATTCCATTTTTAAACTAGACACCGTAGTTATTACTTCTAGTAGAATAGACTTACCTTTTAAAGAAAATTCTAGAACAATTTTAGTAATTACATCTCAACAAATTAAGCAAAGTGCGGTTACCAATATTGCAGATTTATTGCAACAAGTTGCAGGTGTAGATGTGCGTAGAAGAGGTGTAAACGGAATGCAATCAGATTTATATATTCGTGGAGGTAGTTTTGATCAAACATTATTGCTAATTGACGGAATTAAAGTTGAAGACCCACAAACTGGACATCATACAATGAACATGGCGTTGCCGCTTGATATTATTGAACGTGTTGAAATTATTAAAGGAGCAGCAGCACGTATTTTTGGTCAGAATGCTTTTACAGGAGCAATAAATATTGTTACCAAAAAAGATGCAAGCAAAGTAAATTCTGTAGGAGTTCAAGCAGGTTCATTTGGTCAAAAAAATGGCGCTATTACTGTTGGAAAAAATCTTAAAAATAGTTCGATTATAGCACACGCTTCATTAAATTCCTCTGACGGATACAGATATAATACAGATTTTAAAAATCAGAATTATTTTATAAAAAACACATTTAATAAAAACAATACACCAATCAATTTTATTGGATATTTTACAGAGAAAAATTTTGGTGCTAACGGTTTTTACGCTTCGCCTTCTGCAATAAATCAATACGAAGAAACACAAGCTAGTTTGGTGGGTTTATCAACAACAATTAAAAACAATAAACTTACTTTAAAACCACGTTTGTATTGGAAACGGAATCAAGATATGTATTTGTATACGCGTAGTAATCCTTCAGGATATAGAAACTTACACATTTCTAATAAAGTTGGAGCAGAGGTAAATGCATCGTACAATTCTTCGGTTGGTATCACAGGTTTTGGAATTGATGTTGCAAAAGTATTTTTAACAAGTAATAATTTAGGTTCTAGAAATAGATTTATGGCAAATTTGTTTTTAGAGCATCGCTTTAAATTGCTTGATGATAAAATGGATATTACACCCGGAATTGCGGTTAATTATTTTTCTGATTTTAAATTTCATGCTTTTCCAGGAGTTGATATTGGATATGCGGTAAATGATAAGTTTAAAGTATATGCAAATGCAGGATATACATACAGAGTACCAACATACACAGATTTGTTTTATAGCGACCCAACCACGTTGGGAAATGCTAATTTAAATCCGGAAGAAGCAATTTCTGAGGAATTAGGAATTAAATACACTTCATCTAAAATAGATTTTTCTGCGGCTATATTTAACAGAGACTCTAACAATTTAATAGATTATGTAAAAGCAAATGCTAACGATAAATGGCAAGCAACAAATATTCAAGATTTAAATTCTCTTGGGGTTGAATTTAACGGATCGTTCCGTTATAAAGTGAAAGATTTTGTACAAAATTTTTCTTTTGGATATGCATATTTAGATGAAAACTTAGAATCGGTAAATGCTACTTTTTCTAGATACTCTATCAATTCTTTAAAACACCATATTACATCAACATTTAGATCTCAATTTTTTAAAAACATACGTCAGAGCGTTATTTATAAATTTGCAGAAAGATCTACAGGAGAAAGTTATAGCATTGTAGATCTTATGTTTACGCTAAATATAAATCGTTTTAATGTATCGCTTATTGGAAATAATATTTTTAATACAATTTATACAGAAACCAATTTAGTACCGATGCCAAAAGCAAACTTTTTAATTGATATAAATTATAAATTTTAATTATCTAGTTAGTTAAGTTTCCTGTTTTTTATAAAAAAATACGTATTACTACTTATTTAAAATAAAACAAATATTTGTAAGTTTACACAAATATTTGTTCCCCGATTATGAAATTTTGTCCAAGCTGTAAATCCTACTCTAGATTTAGAGTACCACGTAGAAGTTTGTTTAAATATATAACAAATATTAAAAGTTATGAGTGTGGTAAATGTGGGCAAAACTATATATGGTATTCATTTTTTAACAAATCGTTTAAGGTAGGTGCCAAAAAAAACTCTTGAGAAAACTCAAGAGTTTTTTATTTATGTCTCGTCCTTAAATAGTGTTACATAAGAAAACTTCTATTTAAAAAGCCACCTATAAACATCGTTTCCGTTTGCAAATAATAGCAACATTATTAATAATATAAATCCTACAATTTGTGCGTATTCTAAAAATTTATCGCCAGGTTTTTTGCCTGTAATCATTTCCCAAAGTGTAAACACAACATGGCCACCATCTAAAGCAGGAATCGGTAATAAATTCATAAAACCTAACATAATAGATAAGAATGCTGTAATGTTCCAGAATGTTTGCCAGCTAAATTCTTCTGGAAAAATACTTCCAATAGAAATAAACCCTCCTAATCCTTTATAAGCGCCAGTATTTGGATTAAATATTTTCTTTAACTGTTTGATATAACCAGTTAGCGTGCTCCAAGATTTATCTAATCCGGCTGGTATTGCTTCTGAAAAAGAATACTGAATGTTTTCTAAATCGTAATACCCTAATTTAGAAATATCTGAAACAGATAAATTAGCTAAAACAACCCCAATAGTTCCTTTATTTGTTGTTTTTACAGAAATATTTTTTGTTTCATTTCCTCTTCTAATAGTTAAAGTAATATCTTTATTTTTATACTTTGCAAGAATAGCTTCGGCTTCATCATAATACGTAATTGGCGTTCCGTTTATACCAACAATAATATCTTTTACTTTTAAACCTCCGTTTACATTCGGAGAATCTTTAGAAATTTTACCAATCATAAAAGGATATCTAGGTAATAAAAAAGAACCTTCGTTTTTGCCTCTTTCTATGATTTTAGAAATAAAATCAATCGGAATTTCTTTCTCAATAACTTTACCATTTCTTTCTATTGTGTAGTTATTTCCGTTGATAAATTCGATTGGT
Source organism: uncultured Flavobacteriaceae bacterium (assembly GCA_963974245.1). Classification (GTDB taxonomy): domain Bacteria; phylum Bacteroidota; class Bacteroidia; order Flavobacteriales; family Flavobacteriaceae; genus Polaribacter. Next base: position 78,832 of record CAXBBY010000012.1, read on the forward strand.
AAGTTGTTGAATTTTCTAATTTCATTTCCATCAATTGTTAATACTTTATCACCTGTTTTTAATCCTAAAGAAGTTCCTAAAGAATCTTGTACCCAAACACCGCCTTTTACATTTTTATTTGGTAAAAAGTTTTCTCCGTAGCTATACATTAACATAATGTAAATAAAAATACCTAAGATAAAGTTAACGATAACTCCACCCAGCATAATTATTAAACGTTGCCAAGCAGGTTTAGATCTAAACTCCCATGGTTGTGGCGGTAAAGCCATTTGCTCAGTATCCATGCTTTCATCAATCATTCCAGATATTTTTACATATCCACCAAGCGGAATCCAACCAATTCCGTAAACGGTTTCGCCAACTTTCTTTTTAAGGAGAGAAAATTTATAATCAAAAAACAAGTAGAATTTTTCTACTCTAGTTTTAAATATTTTTGCTGGTATAAAGTGCCCTAATTCATGTAAAACAATTAATAATGATAAACTAAGTATAAATTGAGAAGCTTTAATTAATATTTCCATGTAATATTTTTTCTTTTTTAATCGGACAAATGTACGTTTTTAATAAGAGTTGTAAAATAACAAAAGAGTTCAATTGTTCTTTTTAACAAAGATTTATTTCAAATTCTTTGCTTTTGCTTTATTTTAAGATGATTATGGCGTAATTTTGTAGTCTCAAATACAAATCTAAATGAGTTTTTTTTCAGTTAAAAAATCACTTCCATTCCTAATTATTTTTGTAATATTTTCTGGAATTGCATTAACGGTTTTTTACAACTTATTGTCTGTAGATAAACGATTGCCCATTTATAGTCCGTCAGATGTAAATCCAAAATTGGTAGATGCTTCTGTAAAGCACATTCAAAACAATCATACCATTGCAGATTTTAGTTTGATAAATCAAAATGGAGAAACCATTACTAACGACACCTATAAAGACAAAATTTATATTGCTGATTTCTTTTTTACACGATGTAAAACAATCTGTATTGCTATGGCTTATAACATGAGCGAATTGCAGAAATATTATAAAGATGATAAAGATATTATGTTCTTATCTCATTCTGTAACTCCAGTTATAGATAGCATTTCGGTTTTAAAAACTTATGCAGAAAAGAAAGGAGTTATAAACGGAAAATGGAATGTAACAACAGGAGTAAAAAAGCACATTTATGAACTAGCAAGAAAAAGTTATTTTGCTGTATTAGATGATGGAAATGGAGATGAAAATGATTTTATCCATACAGAACAATTTGTATTGGTTGATAAAGAAAGAAGAATACGTGGTTATTATGATGGTACAGAGAAAGAAGATATGCAAAAAATTATTACAGATATTGCTTTGTTAAAAAAGGAATATAAAGATAAATAATACTAACATTCCTTCTTTAGAATGATTCTAAACACGTACCTTTGCCATCTATAAAATAAGGATTTTTGGATACAATTGCAACATTAGTTAAAGGAGAAATAGGAATTATTTCGGAGGAATCGCTAGACGTTATTCCGCTTAAATTATTGGAAATGGGGTGTTTACCAGGGGTAGAAGTAGAACTATTGCAAATTGCACCATTAAGAGATCCTTTATATATCTGTGTAAATGGAAGTCATTTAGCTATTAGAAAAGAAATGGCAGCACAAATTAAAATTATCAAAAGCTAATTAATGGATACTCCAAAATCCTTAAAAGTAGCTTTAATAGGTAATCCAAATACAGGAAAAACCTCATTATTCAATCAACTTACTGGCTTAACACAAAAAGTAGGAAATTACCCAGGAGTAACCGTTGATAAAAAACAAGGAGCGTGTAAATTATCTAATAATAGAACAGCAATAATTACAGATTTACCCGGCACGTATAGTATCAATCCAACGTCAGTTGATGAAAGCATTGTGCTTACTTCTTTATTAAATACTGCTGATAAAAATTTTCCAGATGTTATTGTTGTTGTTGCAGATGTCGAAAATTTAAAAAGAAACCTCTTTTTGTTTTCTCAAGTAAAAGACCTTGAAATCCCTATTGTTTTGGCAATTAACATGTCAGATCAAATGGAAAGAAAAGGAATTACAATTGATGTAGATACTTTAAAAAAAGAGCTACAAACAGAAGTTGTTTTGATTAGCGCAAGAAAAAGTATTGGAATAGATGAGGTAAAAAATGCTGTAGAAAATTGTGCAGAAGCGGCAAACACCCACCCATTATGTTCTATAAACCATAAAATTGATGGAGATTATTTTAAGAATTTAAAAGAAGTTAGCCCAAATCATACTTTGTACGAATTATGGTTAATGATTACTCAAAATAATTTTCCGGATTCTATTACAAAAGAAGAAAAAATAAAGCTTTTAGAATTTACTCAAGACGTTTCTAAAGTAAGAAGATATCAACATAAAGAAACCATACATCGATATCAACAAATTAATGAGATTCTAAAAAGAACATACTTGTTAGATAGTACAAAAGCCAAAGATTTAAGAGGAAAATTAGATAGAATTTTTACACATAGAATTTTTGGTTACGTAATTTTCTTCGGAGTTTTAATATTGATTTTTCAATCTATTTTTGATTGGTCAACAATTCCGATGGATTATATTGACGCACAGTTTGCAAACTTAAGTGAGTTTGTTACCAAGCAAATGAATACGGGCGTTTTAAGAGATTTAATTACAGACGGAATTATCCCTGGAGTTGGAGGAGTCATTATTTTTATTCCACAAATTGCTATTTTATTTTTATTCGTAGCCATTTTAGAAGAAACAGGTTATATGAGTCGTATTGTTTTTCTAATGGATAAAATTATGCGCCGTTATGGAATGAGCGGTAAAAGTGTGATTCCGTTAATTTCAGGAACGGCATGTGCAATTCCAGCAGTAATGGCTACCAGAACAATTTCTGGCTGGAAAGAAAGACTAATTACCATTTTAGTAACACCATTTACAACTTGTTCTGCAAGGTTGCCAGTTTATGCCATTTTAATATCATTGGTTATCCCAGATAAAAAACTATTTGGCTACTTTAGTTTGCAAGGGTTTACATTATTATCTTTATATGCTTTAGGCTTTGCAACTGCAATTATTTCGGCTTTTTTGTTACATAAAATTGTCAAAGTAAAACGCACCTCTTTTTTCGTTGCAGAAATGCCAAACTATAAAATACCGTCAATTAAAAATGTTGCTTTTGATGTCATAGAAAAGACAAAGGCATTTGTTTTTGGAGCAGGAAAAATAATTTTAGCAATTTCTATTATACTTTGGTTCTTAGCATCAAATGGACCAGAATCGTATAAAAATGCAGAGAAAAGTGTAATAGAAAATGTAGCTAATAAAAATTTATCAGCAAAAGAAATTCAAGACAAAATAGCGTCATTAAAATTAGAAAAATCATATATTGGTATTATGGGAAAAACAATTGAACCTGTAATAAAACCTTTAGGCTATGATTGGAAAATAGGAATTGCACTAATAAGTTCTTTTGCTGCAAGAGAAGTTTTTGTGGGAACTTTAGCAACGATTTATAGTGTAGAAAGTGATGATGAAAACGTAAGTACAATTAAAGAAAGAATGCGTGCTGAAGTAAATTCGGAAACCGGAGAAAAAACATTTTCTTTGGCAGTTGGAATGTCTTTGCTTATTTTTTATGCTTTTGCAATGCAATGTATGGGAACTTTAGCGGTAGTAAAAAGAGAAACCAAAACTTGGAAATGGCCAATTGCTCAATTAGTTGGAATGGGAGCTTTAGCTTATATTGCATCATTCATAACATTTACAATTTTTAGTTAATGCAACAAATCATCGTATATATAATTCTTGCAGCAGCAATTTGTTTTTTAGCTAAAAAATTTATTTTTAAGTCTAAAAAGAAAGATTCTTCATGCGGTTCTGGCTGTGGAAAATGCGAATGATTAATTAAAAATATAGAAGCTTAACAAAAAATTAGTATTTTTATTCTGTTAGGAAATGTATTTTTGGAGACAAAAATAAAAACTAATCAATATAATATAACATGAAAAAAAATATCTTAGTAATTGCAGTTTTTACAATCGCAATTTTATTCTCAAACGATTTATCAGCACAAAAATTTTCTACTTTAGATAAAAGTCAAATGGATGCGGCTTCTTTCCCAGCAGATTATAAGATTTCAGACAAAATTGTAAAAGTTGTATACAGCAGACCACAATTAAAAGGAAGAAGTATTGCAAAGTTAGCTCCACCAGAAAAAATTTGGAGAACAGGGGCTAATGAGGCAACAGAAATTACTTTTTATAAAGATGTAAAATTTGGAGGGAAATCTGTTAGCGCAGGAACGTATTCTTTATTTACAATTCCTGGAGAAAAAGAATGGACAATTATTTTAAGTACAGCAAAAAATGTTTGGGGTTCTTATTTTTATAAAGAGAACGAAGATGTTGTTAGAGTAAAAGGAAAAGTAATGTCTAGTATGGCAAATATCGAAGCTTTTTCTATGACATTTGATGATGATATGAACTTATATATGGGTTGGGGATATACAGTTGTTAAAGTAACGATTAAATAAATAGATTATCATGAAAAAAAATATCTTAGTAATTGCAGTTTTTGCAATAGCAGTATTGTTTTCTAATGAAACAACTGCACAAAAATTTGGAGGATTAGATAAAAGTCCGGCAGACATAGCAATGTATAGAACCAAAGCAGATGGCCCTATAATGAAAGTTATATATAGCAGACCACAATTAAAAGGAAGAACTTTAGAGTCATTAGCTCCCTCAGGTAAAGTTTGGAGAATGGGAGCAAACGAATCTACAGAAGTTACATTCTATAAAGATGTAACCTTTGGAGGAAAATCTGTAAAAGCAGGAAGCTATACAATGTTTGCAATTCCAGGAAAATCTGAATGGACAATTATGTTGAGTAAAAGTTTGCATACTTGGGGAAGCGGAAGTTATAAAGACTCAAATGATGTAGTTAGAGTAACAGCAAAAGTTTCTAAAGCAGATAAAACCATTGAAGCGTTTTCAATTGCCTATTCAAAAACTGGTGATGTTTATTTTGGTTGGGGAAATACAGTTGTAACCACTTCAGTAAAATAGAAGATTATCATATAAATTAAGAATCCGAAAATTAAGTTTTTTGGATTTTTTTTATGCTTTTTGATTTGTCTTTTTACTAATTAAATACACCCCAAAAATAACGAGAATACTACTACTAATTTTAACTATATTTATATCTTGAGCGTATTCTGTTTGCCTAAAAACAAAAGCATATATACTTACCATAACAAAACTAATTACAGGTTGTAAATACACATAACTTCCGTTTACAGAAGCAGACACATACTTTAACGCATAAATATTAAATAAATATGCTAAAAATGTAGTTCCTATTATCACAAAAGAAATGGTTGCATAGGTTTCAGCTGTAAATGCGGCAAAATTTGTCTGTAAAATATCTGGAATTCCAAAAGGCAACATAAATAAAAACCCAAATATAAACACCCAACTAATTACCGTTATAGAATTGTATTTTTTCATTAATGGTTTTACCAACACCAAATACAAACCGTAAGAACAAGTATTTAAAAAAACCAATACATTACCTAGCAAAGAGCTTGTTCCTGAAGCCTTATTTCCGTACCAAACCAATAAAACAGCTCCAATACCGCCAATTGAAATTCCTATAATTTTATTTGGAGTTATTTTTTCCTTTAAAAGAAGTGCACTAAAAATTAAAACCATAATCGGAATTGCTGTAATAATAATTGAAGCATCAATGGGTGATGTTAAGTTTAATCCATGAAAAAACAACAATTGATTGACTGCAACACCCAATAATCCACATAAAATTAAAAGCGAAAAATCTTTTTTTTCTACTTTTTCTTTGATAAAAGATTTGATAATCCAAAATAAAATTCCTGCGCCAACAACTCGTAAAAAAATAAAAGCAGATGGCCCAATTTTATTTGGCATAATGCCTTTAGCAATAATATAATTTGCTCCGTAAATAAGATTTGCACCTAATAAAGCCAGATGGGCTTTTGCAATATTGTTTTTCAAAATAATAGAAAATTGAAATGCAAATAACGAACATTTTTATCGATTTTATTTCACAAGTATTTTACTTTAATCTTTTAGTAATAAGCTGTAACTTTGGCGCTTCTAAAAAGCAGAAAATCACATGCAATACAATCATATTGAGATAGAAAAGAAATGGCAAGAATTTTGGGATAAAAACCAAACATTTAAAGTCAGTAATGAATCAGATAAACCTAAATATTATGTGTTAGACATGTTTCCGTATCCGTCTGGAGCAGGATTGCATGTTGGTCATCCGTTAGGATATATTGCAAGTGATATTTATGCGCGTTACAAACGTCATAAAGGTTTTAATGTATTGCATCCGCAAGGATATGATTCTTTTGGTTTGCCAGCAGAACAATATGCAATTCAGACTGGGCAACATCCAGCAAAAACGACAGAAGAAAATATAAAAACATACAGAAGACAATTAGATAGAATCGGTTTTTCTTTTGATTGGTCTCGTGAAGTGCGGACTTCAAATCCTGAATATTACAAATGGACTCAGTGGATTTTTATTCAATTGTTCAATTCTTGGTACAATAAAAATTCTGACAAAGCAGAAGACGTTTCTACATTGATTAAAATCTTTAAAAAAGATGGAAATAAAAACGTAAATGCAGTTTGTGATGATGAGATAAAACCTTTTTCTGCGGATGAATGGAAATCTTTTACAAAAGCCGAACAAGAAGAAATCTTATTGCAATATCGATTGACATATTTGTCGGATACAGAAGTAAATTGGTGTACAGCTTTAGGAACCGTGTTGGCAAATGATGAAATTGTAAATGGCGTTTCAGAACGTGGAGGTCATCCAGTTGTCAGAAAAAAAATGACTCAATGGTCGATGCGAATTTCTGCTTACGCTCAACGTTTGTTAGACGGATTAGAAACAATTGATTGGCCACAACCTTTAAAAGATTCTCAAACCAATTGGATTGGAAAATCTGTTGGAGCAAGTGTTACTTTTGATGTCCTATCCCCAGCCCTTTCCGAAGGAAAGGGAGCAAAGGCTGACTCTAAAAAAACTCTAGGTTATATGACTGGTGGAAATAATTCTTATTTATTGCTTGAAAAAGCAAAAGAAATGAGAACGAATCCAACGCCAGCTGAAGCTATTTTATGGAAATATTTAAAAGGAAAAAAATTAAAATCTAAATTTAGACAGCAGCATTTAATTAATGATTTTATTGTTGATTTTGTGTGCTTGTCAAAGAAATTAATTATTGAAGTTGATGGAAAAATTCACGACTATCAATTAGAAAAAGATGAAGCTAGAACTTTAGAATTAGAACAAAAATCTGGTTTTAAAGTGATCCGATTTAAAAATGAAGAAGTAATCGGTGATATTGATGCAGTTTTATCTAAAATAGATTCAGAATTAAGCAATCAAGCATTTCTTCTTTCAAAATTAGAAGAAAAAGAAGTCAAGAATAACCACAAACAAGCTAACGCAACAGTTTCCCTTTCCTCTGGAAAGGGAGTAAGGGATAGGATTAGCGTTTTTACAACTCGTCCAGATACTATTTTCGGAGTTTCATTTATGACACTTGCTCCAGAACACGAATTAGTTTCTAAAATTACAACGACAGAACAAAAAAAGTCAGTTGAGGCTTATGTAAAAGCAACTGCAAAACGTTCTGAACGCGATAGAATGGCAGATGTAAAAACCATTTCAGGTGCTTTTACGGGTGCGTATGCAATTCATCCGTTTACGGGAAAACAGATTCCGATTTGGATTGGAGATTATGTCTTAGCAAATTACGGAACAGGTGCTGTGATGGCGGTTCCTTGTGGAGATCAACGTGATTATGATTTTGCAAAACACTTTGATATTGAGATTCCGAATATTTTTGAAAATGTAGCTGTTTCTGAAGCTGCGCATGCAGATAAAGACGGAACAAAAATCGCAAATTCTGATTTCTTAAATGGGTTGTCGTACAAAAAAGCGATGAAATTAGCCATTTACGAACTAGAAAAACAAGGTTTTGGAGAAGGAAAAATAAATTACCGTTTGCGTGATGCTGTTTTTAGCAGACAACGTTATTGGGGAGAACCTTTCCCAGTATATTATAAAGACGGAATGCCGCAAATGATTGACGAGAAATACTTGCCAATTGTATTGCCAGAAGTAGAAAAATATTTGCCAACCGAAGACGGTAAACCCCCTTTAGGAAACGCAACTGAATGGGCTTGGGATTCTCGTGCTAAGAAAGTTGTTAGCAATGATAAGTTAAAAAACAAAACGGTGTATCCGTTAGAATTAAACACCATGCCAGGTTGGGCAGGAAGTTCTTGGTATTTTAACCGTTATATGGATTCGAAAAATTCTGAAGAATTTGCAAGTAAAGAATCGTTGGAGTATTGGAAAGAAGTAGATTTATATATTGGTGGTTCTGAACACGCAACCGGACACTTATTGTACGCGCGTTTTTGGCAAAAATTCTTGTTTGATAAAGGCATTGTTCCTGTAGATGAGTTTGCAAAAAAACTAATCAACCAAGGTATGATTTTGGGGACTAGTGCTTTTGTTTATAATATATTTTACTCTATAATTAATCAAAAGACAAAAGAAGTTTTAGTTAATAAAAAGAATGTTTTTATTTCAAAAGAAACATATAATAAAATTCTATTAGCTGGGCCTAAAGAAAGAATAGCCGAAAGCATAGTAAAACCATTTATTGAAGAAGAATTATTAGAGAGGATTAATAATAAAGAATTACATCTTATGGCTTTAATTAGTTATACTCATGTGGATGTTTCATTGGTAAATTCTTCTGATGAATTAGATATTGAAGGATTTAAAAATCATCCTTTAAATACAGATTATAAAGATGCTATTTTCATAGGTGAAAAAGGAGAGGTTATTGAAGGAGATAATGACGTTTACAAAGTTTCTAGAGAAGTAGAAAAAATGTCAAAATCCAAATACAATGTTGTAAATCCAGATGCTATTTGTGAAGAATACGGCGCAGACAGTTTACGATTGTTCGAGATGTTTTTAGGACCGTTAGAGCAAGCAAAACCTTGGAAAACTTCTGGTATTTCTGGAGTTTCATCATTCTTAAAAAAATTATGGAAGTTGTATCATTCGGGAGAAAACGGTACGTTTTATGTGGACAACTCTCTTCCTTTGGAGGGGTCGGGGGAGGAATTAAAAGTATTGCATAAAACCATTAAAAAAGTAGAAGAAGATATTGAGAATTTCTCTTTCAATACGTCAGTTTCTACCTTTATGATTGCTGTAAACGAGTTAACTGCATTAAAATGTAACAAACGTGCAATTTTAGAACCGTTGGCAATTTTAGTGTCGCCTTACGCGCCACATATTGCAGAAGAATTGTGGAGTTTATTAGGGAATAAAGAAAGTATTTCTACGGCAGATTTTCCTGTTTTTGATGCAAAACATTTGATAGAAAGTACTAAAACGTATCCAGTTTCGTTTAACGGAAAAATGCGTTTTACCTTAGAATTGTCGTTAGATTTATCAAAAGAAGAAATTGAAAATACAGTAATGTCGCACGAAAAAACAATTGCTCTACTCGCAGGACGAGAGCCAAAGAAAGTGATTATCGTTCCAGGAAAAATCATAAACATCGTTGGCTAAAGGCGCAGCCTTTTTTGGTATTAAACTTGTTTGTGGATGTGTTGAGGTTTCTTATTGTATTTATAAAAACATCTCGATACAATTTTGATAAAAAATGAAATTCACTCGATGTGACAGTACGTGAGTAATTAAACACAAGAGTAAGAACACAATGTCAGTTCGAGTGATTTTTGAGAAACGAAAAAATTTTATCGAGAATTTTTTAAAAAGAAACTTAGATTACTTATTTAAAATTCAAAAAGTTAAAAGTTATTACACAGTTTGAATGACTTTTATATTTAACTATCTTGTGGCGTTAAATAGTTGCATAAAACGAAACGCATTCAAACAGGAAAATAACATCAATGTTTAAAAATATATCATTACGGATTCGTATTTTTTTAGCCATGATTTTATTGGTGTTATTGGCATCAGTTTTAATCCTTGGCGTTACCATTTATCAATATGACGAGCAAACAAAAGACTACAATATTTCTCGTTTTGGCAGAAAAGAACAATCGGTTTTATCTAGTATAGAATTTGAATTAAAAAGAGAATATAGTGAGCCACTTAGCACAGAATTATTGGCTAAAATTTTTCAAAATAGAATCTACGAAATTTCTAGCACACATAAATTAAACATTTCAATTTTTGATTTAAATGGAAATTTGATTATCACATCAAACAGTACAAATTCTTTTGATATATCTAAAGAAGCCCAAGCGCTATCAGAACAAGTGTTAGAAGACTTAGAAACATTTCCTTCTCATAGAGTTTTTAGCAATGTTATTTTAAATAATATTAGTAAAGAAACGTCTTACAGATACATTACCGATTTAAAATTTAAGAGAATTGGAGTGTTAGAATTAAAGTTTTCTCAAGACAATACCCTTGAAGAAAAAGAATTGAGAGAGTTTATGATTCGGTTGGCGTACGTATATTTATTTATGCTAATAATTGCCATAGCATTGGCTTATTTTTTATCAAGTTATATAACTAGATCTATTAAAACTATTTCTGATAAAATTCATAAAACCCGATTAAATAAAAGAAACGAAAAAATTGAATTTAATTCTGGCAGCACAGAAATTATTACACTGGTTAATGCATATAATCGAATGATTGATGAATTACAGGAAAGTGCCGTAAAATTAGCACAAAGCGAGCGAGAGCAAGCTTGGAGAGAAATGGCAAAACAAGTTGCCCACGAAATTAAAAACCCGTTAACGCCAATGCGATTATCGGTGCAAAGTTTTGAAAGAAAGTTTGACCTAGAAGACCCAAATATAAAAGAAAAATTAGCAGAATTTAGCCAGACGTTAATTCAGCAAATAGATATAATGAGTTCAATTGCCTCTGCATTTTCTGATTTTGCTAAAATGCCAACACAGAAAAGAGAAAAAATTAATGTTGTAGAAGTTGTTAAATTAGCATTAGATATTTTTAATGAAAACTATATTTCGTATTCATTTACAGACGCTAATTTGATTGCAAATCTTGATAAATCACAGTTGATAAGAATTGTTACCAACTTAATCACAAACGCAACTCAAGCGACAGAGCAAATAGAAAACCCAAAAATTGATGTGCATGTTTCATCAGAAAATGACACTATAAAAATTGAAGTGACAGATAACGGAAAAGGAATTGACGAATCTGTGAGACACTTAATATTCGAGCCAAAATTTACCACTAAAACAAGCGGAATGGGATTAGGTTTACCAATTATAAAAAAAATTATAGAAGCAAATAATGGAACTATCGGTTTTGTTTCATCCAACAAAAAAGGAACAACATTTACGGTAATGCTTCCAAAAAATTAAAAATATGAATTTCGAAAATTTATTGATTATAATAGAAAATGGTTGTGCAATTATAAGCATAAACAGACCAAAAAAATTAAATGCCTTAAACATAGAAACTATTGCAGAATTGCATGAAGCTTTTAAAAAATTAGACACTAATAATTCTGTAAAAACAATTGTTGTTACTGGTAGCGGAGAAAAAGCTTTTGTTGCAGGTGCTGATATTTCAGAATTTGCTCATTTTTCTGTTGAAGAAGGAGAAGAATTAGCAAGAAAAGGGCAAGAAATTTTGTTTGATTTTGTTCAGAATTTATCTACTCCAGTTATTGCAGCAATAAATGGTTTTGCGCTAGGTGGCGGTTTAGAATTAGCAATGGCAAGTCATTTTAGAATTGCATCCGATAATGCAAAAATGGGATTACCAGAAGTGTCTTTAGGAGTAATTCCTGGTTATGGTGGTACACAACGTTTAGCACAATTAGTTGGCAAAGGAAGAGCCATGGAAATGGTGATGACAGCAGGAATGATTTCTGCAGAAGAAGCCAATAACTTCGGATTAGTAAATTATGTAACAACGCAAGAAGAATTACTGCCATTAGCGATGAAACTAGCAAGTAAAATTGCAAGAAATTCTTCCGTAGCAATTAGCTCGGCAATTAAAGCAATTAACGATAATTATAAAGATGGTGTAAACGGATTTGAAACAGAAATTTCTGAGTTTGGAAACTGTTTTGGAACCGAAGATTTTAAAGAAGGTACAACAGCATTTTTAGAAAAAAGAAGGGCAGAATTTCCTG
>CAXBBY010000013.1:0-74804 GCA_963974245.1 uncultured Flavobacteriaceae bacterium
TGACAGAAATATTAATAATATTAAAATCAGCATTATTTAAAATGCACAACGGGTATTCATAGTATTTTTTTTCCGCTTACACATAACTTAAATGATATCGAACGTTTCAATTTTTTTATATCAGTAGTTAGCGAAGTTACCGAAAAAGGAGTTTAGAAACAAATTCAACTATTTGTAGTAAGTAAAGTGTAACATTATTTATACTAAAAAAATCCTCGAAACAAAATTGTCTCGAGGATTTATATTTTTTAGTTTTCTTTTGTTGGTCTAGAAAATGGCGGAGGGGTTATTTTTTGTTTCCCTTTTAATTGAGATATTAATTCTTTCACTGCTCTTTCTAATTGAGGATCTTTTCCTTGTTCTAACGATTTTGCATCTTGCCGAACTGCAATATCTGGAGCAACTCCTTTGTTTTCTGCAACCCAAGTATTTGTTGCTGGATCAAAAACGGCATTGTCTGGTGCAGTCAACGAACCGCCATCAATTAAACGATAATGTGTTGATGATTTTACCAATCCGCCCCAAGTTGTAGCGCCAATTAATAATCCTGCTTTTTGTTGTCTAAACACCCAAGGGAAAAAATCTCCACCAGAACCAGCAAGTTCATTTATCAATAATACTTTTGGTCCCATAATTCCTGCTGGCAAACGCATTGCTTTTCCGTTCGGAACTTCATTTGTAAGCGCAGCTCTTGGCTTGCGAGTCATTAAGTCTACCATATAATCGTCTAACAATCCACCGCCATTAAAACGCTCGTCAATTACAGCACCTTCTTTATCTTGTTGCGCAAAATAATACCTGTTGAACGATACAAATCCTGGTCCGCCAGTATTTGGCACCCAAATATAACCTAATCTTCCGCCAGATAATTTATCAACCATTCTTCGGTTGTCTTCAACCCAAGTTCTTTGACGTAAAGAATTTTCGCTTCTAATAGGTTTTACAATTTCTTTCCAAGCACCTTCAAAAGATGGTTTTGTGTTGATGTGTAACGTAGTTTGTTTTCCCGAAGTTCCATCTAAATACTTGTAGATATTATCTTTATCAGTAATTTCTTGATTGTTAATTCCAACTAAATAATAACCCGCTTTAATGTTCATTCCAGGTTGATCTAAAGGACCATTCAATCCAGGATTCCAGCTTTCTGAAGTATAAATTCTCTTGATTTGCCATTTTCCTTGTCTCGCTGTAAAATCTGCACCTAATAATCCACCTTTTGCGCGATCAATTGATGGAAAATCTCCACCACCAACAAAACTATGTCCAACAGATAATTCTCCGTTTACTTGGTCTAAAATATAGTTTAAATCTGCTCTGTGTTTTACAAACGGAACTAACGGAGCATAACGCTTGTAGACTTTAGTCCAGTCTCTTCCGTGCATTCCTGGATCATAAAAATAATCACGTTCGTAACGCCAAGCTTCTTCAAACATTTGTTTCCATTCGCTAATTCTGTTTAGCTTCATGTTTAAATCTAGCTTTAAAGTTTTTGCAGCTTTGGCATTTGGAGCAGAAGTACTTGTTACTTTCCAATTTCTTCCAGCTCTAGCAACCATGTGTTTACCATCCGCAGAAATTGCATAAATTCTTAAACCTTTTCCGAATTCTTTCGCTTTTAACTTTTTTAAATCAAATTTATGTACAGTTGCACCCTCGCTGATAAAAGCAAACCCACTTGGACCAGCAATAATACTGTTGTAATTTCCACGTAAAGGAAGTGCCATAATTCTACGTTCTATTCCCTCAAAATCTATCAGAACTTTTTTATTTGTAGTTTTTTTCTTCGCATCTTTCTTTTTATCATCTTTTTTATCGTCTAATTTTTCTTCTTTCACCTTTTCTTCATCACTTTTTGGTTTAAAAGGGGAAGCATCTTTTTTTGCAAGATTGATAACATATGCCGCATAATTTGGTCTTGCTGTCATAGAACTTGTATTTGCCCAACCAGAACCTAAAGCGACACTTGTACTTGCTAAAAAGTACAAATGTTTGTGATCTAAATCCCAAGCAGGAGAAAATGAATCTGCAAAAGGATCTGTAATTGCAGTAACATTATTGGTTTCTAATGACCAAACTTTAATTTGTTTCATGCCATTATCACCAGACTTTGCATAGGCTAACCATTGCGAATCTGGAGACCACGTAATTCCCATTCTGCCACGTTCTAAATTGTTGCCTGCATTGTCAATTGTTTTGATAGATTTTTTTTCTAAGTTGATAATTCTTATTCGAGTATCATCATCTACAAAAGCAATGTGTTTTCCGTCTGGAGACCACGTTGGTTCCCAAGCCATTTTAGAAATCCCGATAGAAATAGTTTCTGTTTTTGCTGTTCCGTCTTGATTGGTAATATGTAATGCGTAATTTTTTCCGTTTGCATCAGAAAACCACGCTATTTCATCTCCTTTTGGAGACCAAATTGCCGCTCTATCTGCAACTCCAGAAGTTTGTGTAATGTTTCTAGAATCTCCAAATTCAACAGGAGTTGTAAAAATATCACCACGAGAAGCCATCACTACTCTTTTTCCGTTTGGAGAAATGCTCGCAAAATCTACACGATCATTTACGTTTTCCCATTTCGTTGCTGTCCAAGGAAAATCTCCTTTTACAGAAATTTTTAATCGTTTTGAACGATTGTTTTTTAAATCTAACGTATGTAAATAACCATCTTGTTCAAAAATCAATGTGTTTTTATATCCACTTAACGATTTTACTGCAGTTCCTTTAAATTTTGTGATTTGATTTACTGCTTTTGTTTTGGTGTTGTAAGACCAAACATTTGATGTATGCGTTCTATCCGAAAGGAAATAGACAACATCATTTAACCAAATAGGATGTCTGTCTGTGGTTTTATTATTTGGTAATAAAGTTTCATTTAAAGTTTTTAAATCAACTATAATAAGTGGCGTATTTTGTCCACCGCGATAATCTCTCCATTCAACATCCCAACGTCTCATTTTATCAATAATTAGTTGTTTTCCGTTTGGCGAATAGGAACCAGAAGTAGCCCATTGTTCCATCAATTTTGTTGCTGGCCCGCCATTTACAGAAACTGTATATAAGCGATTAAAAGAAGACGGAGCGGTATCTCTATTGGATGCAAAAAGCACATTTTTTCCATCGTTTGTAAAACCTCTAGCAAAAGAAGAGCTTGTGTGCCAAGTTAATCTTTTCGCATCTCCACCATTTACAGAAACAATATATACTGATTGAGAACCAGATCTGTTTGATGTAAACGCAATCCATTTTCCGTTAGGAGAAAAGTGTGGAGTACCTTCTAACGCTGGTGTACTGGTTAATCTTGTTGTAATATTGGTTGATAAATTGGTTGTCCAAATATCTCCACCATAGACAAATGCAACTTGATTTGCATGTATGGTTGGTTGACGAAGTAGCCTTGTTTCTTGTGCTAAAACGATTGTTGAAAACAACAATGCAAAAGCGATGAGAGTTTTGTTGAATAATTTCATATTTTTTAATGTTTAATTTTTTCTTTAGTCTTATTTAATAGCACTGGTTGTCCGAAACCTAATTCGTTTAATCTGTCTAATTGCGTTTCTGCATCACCTACAAATAACCAAATCATTTTATTTGGATTTACATATTTTCTAGACAATTCCTGAATTTTTTCAATCGTCATTTCGTTTACAATTTTTTCTCTGTCTTTTATGTAATCAGAGCTAAAACCATAAGCACTCATGTTTTGAAGCATGTTTAATTTTGCATACATTGTTTCAAATCTACGTGCATTACTTTTGATTAAAAAACCTTTGGTTGTTGCCAAATCTTTTTCAGAATAATTTTTAGGATAATCAGTGATGATTTTTTTAACCAACTGAGCAGATTCTAAGGTAACATTGGTTCTAACTCTACTAGAAATTGTAAATGGACCAACAGCTTTTGTTCCAGAGAAACCTGAATATATTCCGTATGTATACCCTTTTCCTTCTCTTAATTCTTGTGTTAATTGAGAAGCAAATCCACCGCCACCAAGAATATAATTCATTACCGTTGCAGGATAAAAATCTTTATCCGTTGCAGCCAAAGCAGGCGCTCCAAAATTAATTACAGATTGTTTTGCATTCGGAACATCGTAAAAATAAACGGTTGATTTATTGGGTGCTTCAGGTGTTTTGTAAATAGGGATTTCAACATTTTTTGATTCCCATTTTGCATTTAAATTAGATAAAGACGCCAAAACATCGTCTCTTTTAATATCACCAACAACAAGCATGTTGGCAACTGAAGGAGAAATGTAATTTGCATAAAAAGATTTTAAATCATATAACATAATGTTGTCAACAGATTCAATAGTTCCTAAAGTGTTTTTAGAACGAATATTGTCTTTGCCGTAAATCAATTCGTTATATACATTATTTGCAATAACTGTTGGACTTGCTTTTTGTTGACGTAAATTACCAACTACAGATTTTTTCAGCAATTCAAACTCAGTTTCATCCCAACGAGGTTCTAACAACATTTCTTCAATAAGTGCAACTGTTTTTGAATAGTTTTTAGCCAACGTTGTTCCGCTAATTGTAATATTTTCGGTAGATGAAGAAACTCTAATAAAAGCTCCTAACTCTTGAATTGCTTCCTCTAATTGAGCAACTGTTTTGTTTTTTGTTCCTCTATTCATTAAACTAGCCGTTAAGTTTGCAACGCCTAATTTGTCCATTTTTTCTAACAACTGACCACCATCAATTACCAAATTAAATTGCACTAAAGGAACTTCACTATTTTCAATTCCGAATACTTTAATACCGTTTGATAATTCATTTTTCCATACATTAGGAACAGATAACTCAGGTGATTTTCCGTAAGGAGGTTCTATAGATCTATCAAAAGTTGATGGTGTTTTTTCGTATTTCGCAGCAATTTTTGGATCAAATTTTTCTTCTGCTCCTTGAACAATTTTTTCTTCTTCTATAATTGCTTCTTTAGAATCTTTGAGCGCTAATTTTGCCATTCCTTTCGGCACAAAACTAGTTGCAATAAAGTTTTTGTTTTTAATGTACGTATTGTAAACACGCATTACATCTTCTTTAGTAACGCCCAAGGTATAATTGATTTCTTTATTGATAAAACCAGGGTCGTTTGCATACGTATTAAAAGAAGCTAAACTGGTTCCTTTTCCTAAAACACTAGACAAACTGTTGTAAAAACGAGTTTCTAATCCCGCTTTTATTCTGTTTAAATCTTTGTCAGAAATACCTTCTTTTTCAAATTTCTCAAAAGCTTTTTTAATTCCGTTATTGATTTCATTCAAATCTACATTTGCAAAACCTCTTACACTTAATTGCATTTGTCCGGCCAATTCTGAACTCCTGTTATACATAGAGGTTGATGATGTTAATTTTAAATCATCCACCAAAACTTGGTTTAAAGGGGCTTTTTTTCCTTGTGATAAATATTGCGTTAAAATACCTAAAGCATATGAATCTTTGTTGTATAATTCTACTGTTGGCCAAGCGAATGTTAACATTGGTAATCTTGCAAAATTATCTTCGTAATAGAAATACTTTGTCTCTTTTACAAGTCCAGGTCTTTTTTCTAACGGAGTAATTTCGTCTCCTCTCGGAATTTCATCAAAATATTTTTCAACCCATTTTTTAGCTTGTACAGGATCAAAATCACCAGACAATACCAAAGTAGCATTGTTAGGAACATACCATTTTTTAAAGAATGTTTTTACATCGTCTAACGTTGCGTTTTGTAAATCGTCTAAAGAACCAATTACTTGCCAATTATACGGATGATCTTTTGGATATAAATTACGATCAATAATTTGTTGATTGAAGCCATAAGGTCTGTTGTCGTAACTCTGTCTTTTTTCGTTTTTTACAACTTGCTTTTCTTTTGCCAATACAGGATTAGTTACGGTGTTTATAAACCAACCTAGTTTGTCTGCTTCTGCCCAAATCATTTTTTCTAATCCATCATTTGGAACGGTTTGTAAATAATTTGTTCGGTCTCTTGATGTAGATCCATTTGCTCCAGAACCACCAATTTTTGCACTCATTTTGTCCAATCCGCCTTTTCCTAAATTTTCTGATTCTAAGAATAATAAATGTTCAAATAAATGCGCAAAACCAGTTCTTCCTGCAATTTCTCTTGCAGAACCAACATGTGCCATTAACTCTACAGCAACTACTGGGTCAGATTTGTCTATGTGAAATACAACTTGTAATCCGTTTTTTAATTCAAATTTTTGAAAAGGAACATTTAAGGAAGTTTCTTTTTCTTTTTTATTTGTGTTACAGGCAACTAGTGTAATTGCAAAAGCAACAAATAGAATTTTTTTAATCATTATTTTGGTTGTTTGTATATATTATTTTTTGATGTCGATAAATATACAAAATATTGAGATTCAATAATGTTAAAGAAATGATAGGATTTATTATAAATAAAAAACCTCATCAGTTGCTGATGAGGTTTTTAATAGAAATTTATTTTATTCTTATCCTAAATACGAATATTTATAATCTTGTGGAGTTACAAATGTTTCTTTGATTAAGCGAACAGATGTCCAACGTAATAAGTTTTGTGCAGAACCTGCTTTGTCATTTGTTCCAGAAGCTCTTGCTCCACCAAAAGGTTGTTGACCAACAACAGCACCAGTTGGTTTGTCATTGATATAGAAATTTCCAGCAGCATTTTCTAATGCTTTAGAAGCTTTTTCAATAATATATCTATCTGTAGAAAAAATGGCTCCAGTTAATGCATATTCTGTAGATTCATCCACTAATTTTAAGGAAGCTTCCCATGCTGCATCTTCGTAAACATAGATTGTCATTACAGGACCGAATAACTCCGTACACATTGTTTTATATGTTGGCGATTTTGCAACAATAACAGTTGGCTCAATAAAGTATCCAACAGATTTATCGTGTCCACCACCAATAATAATTTCTGCATCTGCATCCTTTTTTGCAGCGTCTAAGAAACTTGCAATTTTATCAAAAGAACCTTCATGGATTACTGCATTTACATAATTTGATGGATCTTCTGGAGAACCCATTTTTATTTCACTTGCTTGAGAAATTAAATGACCTTTTACTTCTGCCCACATGGAAGCAGGAATATACGCTCTTGAAGCAGCAGAACATTTTTGTCCTTGATATTCAAAAGAACCTCTTGTGATTGCAGTTGCAACCTGTAAAGGATTTGAAGAATTGTGTGCCCAGATAAAATCTTTTCCACCAGTTTCTCCAACAATTCTTGGATATGTTTTGTAAATGTTGATGTTGTTTCCAATTTGTTTCCATAAATTTTTGAAAACGTACGTTGAACCTGTAAAATGTAATCCAGCAAAATTTGGAGAAGCTAAAACAGTATCCGTAATCATCACAGGATCACCGTAAACAACATTAATTACGCCATCAGGTAAACCAGCTTCTTTAAATAAATCTACAATTACTTGTGCAGAATATGCTTGATGATCAGAAGGTTTCCAAACCACCACATTTCCCATTAAAGCTGCTGCTGCAGGTAAGTTTGCAGCAATAGAGGTAAAGTTAAATGGAGTAATTGCATAGACAAAACCCTCTAATGGTCTGTACTCAACTCTGTTCCAAATCCCTGGTGCAGAATCTGGCTGATCTTTAAAGATATCCGTCATGTATTGTACATTAAAACGGAAGAAATCAATCATTTCACAAGCAGCATCAATTTCTGCTTGATGTACATTTTTAGATTGTGCAATCATGGTTGCAGCATTCATTTTTGCTCTATAAGGTCCTGCTAATAATTCAGCAGCTTTTAAAAAGATAGAAGCGCGTTCCATCCAACTTACAGAAGACCAAGCTTCTCTTGCAGCTAGCGCAGTAGAAATTGCAGCATCTACATGCGATTTATCTGCAGTATGATATTGCCCAACTACATGTTTATGATCGTGTGGCGGAGTAATGTTTTTAGTGTTTCCTGTTCTTACTTCTTCACCATTAATATGCATTGGCACATCAATGTTGCTATTGAACATTGTCTTGTACATTGCTAATAATTCTTCTCTTTCTGGTGATCCTGGAGCGTAGTCTTTTACAGGCTCGTTTACTGCTGTTGGAACTTTAAAAAATCCTCTTGCCATTTTATATGATTTTAAGTTTTAATCGACTAATTTTGAAGTGCAAAGTTACAACTTATTTTTAGTTTTAAGAACTCGAGAGCCAGTTGTAAATTATCAAAAACAAATACTATTTATGTGTACAGTTACCTTTTTGCCAATTGGCGATTCTGATTTTATATTGACTTCTAACAGAGATGAACAACCAACAAGAGAAACCATTGCTCCAAAAGAATATGTTGAAGATGGTGTAAAATTAACGTATCCGAAAGATAAATTAGCAGGCGGAACTTGGATTGGTTTAAGCGATAAAAACAGATTGGTTTGTTTGTTAAATGGCGGATTTGAATCTTACGAGCGTGAAGCGTTCTATAAAATGAGCAGAGGAATTATTGTAAAAGCCATTTTAAAATCGGATGATTTTGAAACCTATATTACCACTTTTGATTTTAATGGAATAGAACCTTTTACAATTGTATTGTTAGATTGGAGCGTTAAATTAAATGCCTATGAATTGGTTTGGGACGGAAAACAACAACATTTTTCTAAATTAAAAAACGAACCTAAAATTTGGTCTTCGTCAACGTTATATACGCAAGAAGAAAAAGAATTGCGAAAAGGTTGGTTTGCCGATTGGTTGGTAAATCAATCTGAATTTACGCAAGAAGAAATCTTAAAATTTCATCACAATTCCGAAATAGGAACTCCAAAAAATTCGCCAAAAATGAAACGTAGTTATGTTGAGACAGTTAGTATTACTTCTGTTAAAAAAAGTGATAAAAACATCACCTTGAATTACGAAAAACTTACTTAATAAAAAGCAAACGCAATTAAGCCCACAAAAACAAATCCAATAGTAGAAACAAAGAAAAAGCTAATATTAATTAGTATAAATTTTAGAAATGTTTTAAAATAACCTTGTCTGTAAAAATGTTTCATCGCCAGAAATAAATAGATTAGAAAGAGCAATAAAAAAAGAGCAGTTATAGAGCCGTTGTTTGTTATAAAATTAATAATATAAAAAAGAGTTAACAATAAAAAGAAAACAGTTTGGGTATGAAAAACAAAAATTAAATGCTCTACATACGTAAATTTTCTCCTCACATAAAAGAATTTTAAAAACAAAGTAAATAACGGTAAAAAGATAAACAATGAAATTGAAATGTATGAGATTAATTGTTTAGAGAATTCTTCTTGTTTCTTATTGTTAGTAATTATTTCGGTAAATGTTTTTATTCTGGTATAGACAAACCGGTTCCAAAAAGTTTTTTCTAGTTGTAAACTGTCTAACCCTGAATTAATTTCAATCTTTGGGTATTTCTTGTTAAGAGCGCTAAACTTCTTCCATTTAATAAAATTACTTGTTTGGTTACTCTTAGAGTTTTTTTGTAAAGAATCTAAATTTATATTAGGTATAAGTTTTAAAATTTCTTCTCTATCAACAGAGTCGGTTTTTTTTAAAGCATCATTTAAACTTGATTTAATGTTGACAGAATCTAACTCTTTTGTTGCATCACCAAATTGTTCATTTATACTTTTGTTTTTTGCTGTTTTTCCTGTTCTAAGTTCATTAAGTGCATCATAACTTTCTGTAGCTCCAAGAATTAAAAAGAAAAGCACAGAAACTGAAAGATAAAATCGAAATGGATTTGCATAACGCTGTCTTTTGCCGTCAATATAATCTCTAGAAACTTTTCCTGGTTTTGTTAAAAGCGGAATAATGGTTGTCCAGAATTTAGAATCCCAAGAAATAAATCCATTAAAAACTTCGTGAACAAAACTGCCAAATGTGATACGTTTATCTTTGTTTGCTTGTCCGCAATCTGGGCAAAATTTTTCTTGTCCAGTAAAAGGATGCCCACAATTAAAACACTCAGCATCTAGAATTTTTGCTGGTTTATTGCTTTTTTTTCGAATTCTTAATTTCATTAGTTAAGAAATGAGGAAGTGGTTAATTGAAAAGTTGGAATAATTACTTGAAAAAACGTATTTGTTTTTTTATTAACCATTTTAAAAGTGCCTTTCATAGAGCCACTATCTCCAAGTAAAAAACAATTAGATTTGTAGGTGTATTGTTCCTTTGGATTCAAGGTTGGTTGTTGTCCAACAACACCTTCGCCAACAACAAATTCTTTATCGTTTAAAGCATCAGAAATTTCCCAAAAACGTTCTAAAAGCTGTACAACATCACTAGATTCATTTTCAATATTAATAATATAACTAAATGCATTAAAAGTGTTTAAGTTTCTATTTATAACACCATTAAATTCCGTTTTAACAGATATTTTTATACCATTTGTAATTTGTTGTACCATGCAGTTTTTAAAAAGTTAGCTTTTCAAATATAAGAACTTTAGATAAATAGAGAAAAATTAGTGGGTTTTATTATTGTTGATTTATTTTTGCACTACCAATACCAATTACTCGCTGGTAATTTTCTCCAAAAGCTTTATAGTATACAAGAACTGTATATTCATTTTCTGTCTGATAAAAAGAACCGTTGATCTCATGTGTATTTAAACTATTATTTTTATCTTTTGTTACAAAAGTATAATTGTAAAACCCTTGTTTTAATATGATGGAAACTTCATATTTTTTTGTGCTAGAATTAAAATTCATTTTATTTTCTAAAGTTGTTTCAAAGTCGTTAAATGCTCCATACACATAAATTTCTTTATTCGTAATTTCATCAGCATCTAATGAAAAATGAACCATTGAGTAATCTGCTTCGGTTGAAGAATTAGCTGCCTCAATTGTTCTTATCACAAATTGCCCGTTGATATCTGGAAAATAAGTATAAGGTTTTAAATTTCTAGCTTTTTGAGTATATAAATACGTGTGATAAATATCTTTTTTTTCTACCCGAGCAATTTGAATTGTACTATTTCTAATTTGCTTTGTGTCAAAATTTAGGTATTCGTTTCCGCTCCAAAAATTAGGCTTGTTATAATAGTTATAAACCAACTGATTGTTTCTGTAAGATTGTGGTTTTAAAGTAGAAATTGCCGTTTCCCAAATTTTATTTTGCAATACAACAGTTTTAATTTCTTGTGAAGGATTTCTAATTTCATTTTCGTTGTAATTTATAGTAAATTGTATTGTTTGTTGCTGGTTTAAGGCTTTTGATTTTCTGCTTCTTATCACAGAAACACCAATTAAGGCTTTGTTCTCGTACAAAGTAAATCTTCGCGTAAAAACAACATTCTGCAGATCGTCTAAAACCGAAATTAGATAATTACCGCTTTCAATTATTTTAGTATTCGAGTTTGGTATTTGAACTTTGTAATGTGTGTAATTCTGTAAGGTATTAAAAGAATTTTCGTAATCTAAAATGATATTTTGATTAAACCCAATTATATATTGATTGGTAGAAATAGCACTTGGTTTCCAATCAGAACTCATATGTTGTATTTTGTAATAATACTCTTTTTGATCTGCATCCATATCATCAAAAGAAAGTTGTAATGTTTTTCCTAAAGGAACTATTGTAGAAAAGTTTGTTGCTTCTAATGGTTTTAGTTGAATGCTTTTAATGTTGTTTTGAGAGTAAGAAAACATCCAAATAAAAAGAAATAGGATTGTTAAAAAATTCTTTTTTCTCATTGTACTACTTTTGGAAAATTAAAATCATAAAATTGCTTGTGATTACACAAACGTACTAAATATTAAATTAGTGAAGCCACACCTTATTTAGAACAAATATAAATAAGATATTTTAAATAAGATAAACATTAAATAAGCTACAGAACATTCGTAAAATTTATAAATTTGCATGTTTTTTTAAGATAATTAAAAGTCATATTTACTATGTCAAAAGACATCCGTATAAAAAAAGGTTTGGATATCAAACTGGTTGGCGAAGCAGAGCAAATCACAGCAATTACTAATGTTAGCGGTGTGTTTGTTATAAAGCCAGAAAACTTTCACGGAATAACACCTAAACTTACCGTTAAAATTGGAGCAGAAATAAAAGCAGGTGATTCATTATTTTACTCAAAAAGTGATGAGCGTATTTTATTTCCTTCGCCAATTAGTGGAAAAGTAACAGATATTATTCGAGGAGAAAGAAGAAAAGTATTAGAAATCAAAATTCTAGCAGATGCTACTCAGCAGTTTGTGAGTTTTGGTAAAAAAGAGGCGGCAAAAATGTCTGGAGAAGAAGTGAAAACTCATTTACTTTCTTCAGGGTGTTGGCCATTTGTAAAACAACGTCCGTATGATGTTATTGCAAATCCAAATCAAGCCCCAAAAGCTATTTTTATTTCTGGATATAATAGTGCGCCTTTAGCCGCAGATTTAGATTATGCGTTAAAAGGAAAAGAAGCTGAAATTCAGGAAGCTGTTACTGCATTAGCAAAATTAACTGAAGGAAAAGTACATGTTTCTATTTCTAAAGGAGCTAATTTATCTCCTTTTAATGGAATAAAAGGCGCTGAAGTACACGATTTAGTTGGCCCGCATCCTATAGGAAATGTAAGTACACAAATTGCGCAAGTAAATCCTATTAATAAAGGAGAAGTTGTTTGGGTTGTTTCTGCACAAGATTTAGTGGTTATAGGAGAGTTATTATTAACAGGAAAGTTTAATGCAAAACGAATAGTTGCTTTAACAGGTTCTCAGTTTTCTAAACCAAAATATATAACCGCATATCCAGGAGCTACAATTTCTACAATTGTTTCGGGTAATTTAAAGGCAGAAAATACAAGAATAATAAGTGGTAACGTATTGTCTGGTAAACAAGTTACCTTAGAAGGTAATTTAGGATATTATGACAATCAAATAACTGCAATTCCAGAAGGAGATGATTATGAATTGTTTGGGTGGAACAAGCCAGTTTTTGATAAAGTATCTACAACAAGATCATTTACTTTTTCTTGGTTAACTCCTAAGAAAAAATACAACTTAAATACAAACACAAATGGCGAGCATAGAGCATTTGTTGTTACTGGTTTATATGAAGAAGTATTTCCTTTAGATATATATCCAATGCAATTGTTAAAATCTTGTATGTATCAAGATTTAGATGAAATGGAAGCACTAGGAATGTACGAAGTGGCGCCAGAAGATTTTGCGTTAACTGAATTTGTTTGTATTTCTAAGCAACCACACCAAGAGATTATTAGAAAAGGCTTAGACTTAATGTTAAAAGAAATAGGATAAGATTATGGGTTTAAAACAAAAATTACATAATATTAAAGAACAGAATAGAAACAAAAAGTGGTTGCCAGCTTTTAATGCTATTCATACTTTTTTATATACACCTAATGAAACTACAAATTCAGGAAGTCATATTAGAGGTGCTGATGATTTAAAACGAACCATGAATATGGTTGTATTAGCACTTATTCCTGCATTAATTTTTGGAATTTTTAATGCTGGTTTCCAGCATTATAAAGCTATTGGAGAAGCAGTTGATTTTTTATCATGGGATTCATTATCAATTGGTTTAATTCAAGTACTTCCATTAGTTATAGTTTCTTATGTAGTTGGATTAGGAGTTGAATTTATTTTCGCAATTATTAAAGGTCATGAGGTTGAGGAAGGATATTTAGTAACAGGAATGTTGGTTCCTTTAATTGTTCCTGTAGATATTCCATTGTGGATGTTAACAGTAGCTGTAATTTTTGGTGTTGTCATCGGAAAAGAAGTTTTTGGAGGAACAGGAATGAACATTTTAAATCCAGCATTAACCATTAGAGCATTTTTGTTTTTTTCTTATCCAACTTGGATGAGTGGAGATAAAGTATGGGTTCATGGAGCTGTAGATAGAGCAAACGAAATTATAGAAGGCTCAAATCTAGATGCTATTTCTGGTGAAACGATACTTGGTGGTTTAGCACAAGGCAATCCAGTTAGTCATTCAATATCAGATATGTTTTTTGGTTTTATACCAGGTTCAGTTGGCGAAACATCCACGTTTTTAATCTTACTAGCTGCTATTTTCCTAATCTACACAAAAATTGGAAGTTGGAGAATTATGGTTTCAGCCGTACTTGGAGCATTGGTTATGGGCCTTATTTTTAATGGTGTAGTTGAAGCTGGAATAATTTCAGAAGGGAGTAAATTTTATGCATTAATGAATACCGAATATTGGCACCATTTATTAATTGGTGGGCTTGCCTTTGGTATTGTATTTATGGCAACAGATCCAGTTACAGCATCTCAAACAAATAAAGGAAAGTGGATTTACGGATTTTTAATTGGATTTATTTCAATTATGATTCGTGTATTTAACCCTGCGTACCCAGAAGGTGTAATGTTGGCAATTTTATTGATGAACGTATTTGCACCAACGATTGACCATTATGTGGTTCAAGGAAACATAAAACGCCGTCTTAAACGTAACAAAGTAAAAAAAGTATAACAATATGGAAAAGACAACTGATAAAAATTCATATACCCTACTTTTTGCCATTGGAATGGTTTTAGTAGTAGGCTCAATATTAGCTTTTGCTGCATCAGGATTTAAAGATAAAATAGATGAAAATAAGCGTATAGAAAAACAACTTAATATTTTGTATGCAATGGGTGTTAACGATAATGAAGGAAGTGATATGAGCTTCGTTTCAAAAGATATCGTTGAGAGTGAGTTTAAAAAATATATTACAAAACAGTTTATAATTCAAGGAGAAAAAGTCAGCGAAGATAATAAGGCTTATTTACTAGATCTTAAAAAAGAACACGCCTTGGCCAAAGACGCAAACCACCAAAGACGTTTGCCTATGCTTATAGGAGAAAAGGACGGAAAAACGTTTTACATCGCACCAATAAGAGGGAAAGGTTTATGGGATGCTATTTGGGGCTATGTTGCGTTGGATAAAAACATGGTGGTTCTAGGAGCATTTTTTGACCATAAAGGTGAAACTCCAGGTTTGGGGGCTAATATCAATCAACGTTTTTTTATGGATGATTTTATTGGGGAACATTTATTTGATGAAGCCAATAATTTTAAAGGCATTAATGTTTCAAAAAGTAATGCAGATCCAAAAAATATAGATAAAAAAGACAATGAGGTAGATGCCATTGCTGGAGCAACTATAACAGGAGATGGTGTATCGGCAATGATTAAATCTGAATTGAGATTATACCTGCCTTATTTCAAAAATTTAAAAAACTAATTTATGGGACTTTTATCAAAAAAAGACGCAAGATTAATACTAGATCCTTTAGCAGATAATAATCCAATTACCATTCAAGTATTGGGTATTTGTTCTGCATTGGCAATTACAGCAGAGTTAGAAGCTTCTATTGTTATGTCAATTTCTGTACTATTTGTGTTGGGAGTAGGGAATGTAATTATATCATTGATGCGAAATATGATTCCATCAAAAATCAGAATTATAGTTCAGTTAATTGTTGTTGCAACACTGGTGATTATAGTAGATTTAGTACTTAAAGCATACGCCTACGAGTTAAGTAAAACACTTTCTGTATTTGTTGGATTAATTATTACTAACTGTATTATTATGGGGCGTTTTGAAGCATTTGCTTTAGCGAACAAACCTTGGCAATCTTTTCTTGACGGTATTGGAAATGCCTTAGGATACGGAGTCATCCTAATTATTATTGGGTTCTTCAGAGAATTGTTAGGTTCTGGAACCTTATTAGGATTTAAAGTTTTAGGAGACCCTATTGAAAAAACAGGCGTCTATGCCTTTGGCTATGAAAACAACGGATTTATGTTATTGTCACCAATGGCACTTATCGTAGTTGGAATTATTATTTGGATACAACGCTCAAGGAATAAAGATTTATTGGAGGAAGAACTAGTAGGACATTGTGACATATAATTAACAATAATCTTACACAATATATAAAAACATAACATGGAACACATAGAGTTATTTTTTAAATCAATTTTTATAGACAATCTAATATTTGCCACTTTTCTAGGAATGTGCTCATATCTTGCAGTTTCTAAAAAAGTTACTACAGCAATTGGTTTAGGTTCAGCAGTAATATTTGTATTGGCTGTAACTGTGCCATTAAACTGGTTGTTAGATCAATATATCTTACAAGAAGGCGCATTAGCTTGGTTAGGACCTGAATTTGCAGAATACGATCTTAGTTTTCTGTCTTTTATATTATTTATTGCAACCATTGCTACGATGGTACAATTAGTAGAAATAGTAGTAGAAAAATTTTCACCAGCATTATATAATTCATTAGGAATTTTCTTACCACTTATAGCCGTAAACTGTGCTATTTTAGGAGGATCGTTATTTATGCAATCAAGAGAAATTCCAACTTTTGGTTTAGCATTAACCTATGGTGTTGGTTCAGGAATAGGATGGTTTTTAGCAATTTTGGCAATTGCAGCCATTCGAGAAAAAATTAAATATTCAAATGTACCACCAGCACTTAGAGGATTGGGAATTACATTTATTATTACAGGTTTAATGGCTATTGGTTTTATGAGTTTTGGAGGGATGTTAACAGGTGGTGATGAAGAAGTAAAAGAAACTCCAAAAACAGAGGTTGTTAAAGTAATTACAGAAGATGAAAAAGCGCAAGAATTGAAGAAAATTAATACTGAGCAACATCGAAATAAAGAATTAGCGAAGAACACTAAAGAAATTAAAGAGTAATGATAGTAGCGGCAAGTACATTAGGAACCGTTGCAGCTACAATAGCTGCATTCTTAGTAATAACTTTGTTATTGGTTACATTGTTATTATTTGTAAAACAAAAATTATCACCATCTGGACCAGTAAATATCACCATTAATGGAGAAAGAACTATTAAAGTTGGCTCTGGTGGAACTTTATTATCTACGTTGGGAGCAGAGAAAATATTTTTACCATCAGCTTGTGGTGGTGGTGGAACGTGTATTCAATGTGAATGTCATGTAAATTCTGGTGGCGGAGAAGCTTTACCAACAGAAACTCCACACTTTACTAGAAAAGAGTTAAAAGAAGGAATACGTTTAGCCTGTCAGGTAAAAGTAAAACAAGATATGGATATTTCGATTCCAGAAGAAATTTTTGGAATTAAAAAATGGGAAGCAACTGTTGTACGTAATTTCAACGTGGCATCATTCATTAAAGAATTTGTAGTTGAGATTCCAGAAGATATGGGCTACAAAGCAGGAGGATATATTCAAATTGAAATTCCACCTTGTGAAGTAAAGTTTGCTGATATGGATATTACTGCGCATCCAGAAGAACACGATACTCCAGATAAGTTTAAAGCTGAATGGGATAAGTTTAAATTATGGCCATTAGTCATGAAAAACACGGAGACTGTAGAACGTGCCTATTCAATGGCTTCTTTTCCTGCAGAAGGAAGAGAAATTATGTTAAATGTACGTATTGCAACTCCACCATTTGATCGCGCTAAAGGTGATTGGATGGATGTAAATCCAGGAATTGCTTCTTCATATATCTTTAATTTAAAGAAAGGCGATAAATGTACTATTTCTGGACCTTATGGAGAATTCTTTATCAACGAATCTGATGCAGAAATGTTATATGTTGGTGGTGGAGCTGGAATGGCGCCAATGCGTTCGCATCTATATCACTTATTCAGAACTTTAAAAACTGGTAGAAAAGTTACTTATTGGTACGGAGGACGTTCTAAAGCAGAGTTGTTTTATATAGAACACTTTAGAGCTTTAGAAAAAGATTTTCCAAATTTTAAATTCTATATCGCTTTATCAGATCCATTAGAATCAGATAATTGGAAAAAGAAAAAAGATATTAATGATACAGAAGGAGATGGTTTTGTAGGATTTATACATAATTGTGTGATTGAAAACTACTTAAATCATCATGAAACACCAGAAGATTTAGAATTGTATTTCTGTGGACCACCCCTAATGAATCAAGCAGTACAAAAAATGGGTGAAGATTTTGGAATCCCAGATGAACACATCCGTTTTGATGACTTTGGAGGGTAGATTTATTAAAGAGTACCAAAATATTTAGAAACAGATTTCTGCCTACGCAGGAATGATAAAAAACCGATACAGCAATGTGTCGGTTTTTTTTGTACTACATAAAATGTAAAATCGTTTCTGTTTTCTTATTTGATGCTTAAAAATTAAGTCCTTTTTTTATTGGATAGATAATGCCTTTCCTAAATTATTAATTACCTTCGGTTTTTATATACAAAAATGAAATTTAAATTAGTTAGATTCTTTTTTTTATGGGTTTCTATAGTATCTGGCCAATACAAACAGCTGCTTCACAAACCCTATAAAGATAAGGTAAAAGAGATCGGTATATTATACGCAAATACGATTGACAAAGGAGCTAAAGATTCTTTATTCATAACATCTTATACTGATGAAATGAGACAGTGGGCCTTAACCAATAACGACAAAGAGCTCGCGTTAGAAGCAGAGTTGTTAAAAGGGTATGCAAATTGGCACATTTTTGGGTATAAATATCCTGAATTGGTCGAAGACCTTATTGATTTAGTTGAGAAAGCGAAAATAGAACAAGTTCTTAACGTAGAAGAGCGTGCTATACAGGTTATTGCGACCCATTATTGGAGAGTCAAAAATTATGAAAAAGCATTCGAATGGTTGTTGCAATCAGCTAAACTTTTAGAAAAAATGAAGCCAGAGAGTTTTCCAAACATGGCGAGACATTTAAATTTTATAGCAGAATGTCATTATTTTTTTAGAGATTATAATAGTGCATTAATCTATTTCGAAAAGACCAGTAAATTAAAAAGAACGGAGTTCAATGTAAATGATGTCCTTAGCGCTATAAATACATTGGGGTTGTGTTATCAAAAATTAGGAGAATTGAAACTTGCAAAGCCTTATTTTTTAGAGGTAATTAACAACAATTCTCAATTTCAAAGTGCTGTTTGGAAAGGGATTGCTTATGGAAATTTAGGCTATAATTACTATTTAGAAGGAAATTATGAAGAAGCAATTCCTTTGTTTCAAAAAGATATTAAAGAAGCTTTAATACACCATGATTTTGGTCTTGCTGCTGGCTCAACCACTCCCTTAGCAGATATCTATTTAAAACAAAACAAATTTGCAGAAGCAAAATTTAAAATAGACGAAGCTAGGCAATATATTCAACTGTCAAAACAAACCGATCGGCTGCGGAAACTATACCCAATAATGAGTAAATGGTATGCAGCAAACAATCAGGTGAATCTTAGTACTGCTTATCTAGACTCAACGATGATAGCGATAAATGAATACAATAAAAAATACAACAGCTTAAAACTATTGCGAGCTAATCAAAAAGTTGAAGCAAGGGAACGAGAATTGGAGGTTCGAAATTTAAAGTCAGAGAGTCAATTAAAACTTACACAGCGTAATTTTATTATTAGTTTAATAGGAGTATTATTATTGTGTAGTATTTTTGCTTTTTGGTTTCGGAACAAGTACCTATTAAGAAAACAAGAAATTAAGGAATTAGCGCTACAAAACTCTGAAAAAGCTTTGTCTAATGCTAAAATCCAGTTACAAAACCTGACCTTAAAAATTCGTCAAGACAACAACCTAATTGATGAACTACAAAAAGTAAAAGATTCTAAAAATAACTTAAGTTTACTTTCAGAACTCAAAGCTAAAAATATTTTAACCCAAAACGATTGGAATCAATTTCAACAATTGTTTAATGAAGTCTATTCTTATTTTATTCCTTCGCTTACAAATAAGTATCCAAATTTAAGCCAGGCAGAAGTACGTTGTTTGTGTTTAGAAAAACTCAAACTAAGCAATAACGAAATGGGACTCGTTTTAGGAATATCTACAAATACGATACGTGTAACTAAGCATCGCATCCGTAAAAAATTGGATCTACTTAGCCAAGAGACCTTAGAAGAACTTGTTCAAAAAATCGAGTAAGTAAAAGATATCTAGAGAATAGAAATTTAGAAAATAGAGAAGAGAGAATAGAAAAGATAGGTTTATTTGTATTTTAATTCACTAGTGTCCTACTAAAAGTAAAAATTCAGTAATGAAGTATTCATTTCATTAGGTTTCAAGAGTTTTTAATTTTAGATACCTTGCTATTTTTATATTTTGATTTTTTTTGCAGTTTATCAAATAGTTACAATCAAGTCTTGGCTCTTGATTCTAAAAGCGTAGCGGTCTTGTCTTTTATCGGACAATAAAATTAACAATCTAAAATTACTATTCCCTATTCCCTACTCACCACTCTCTATTTACCATTCATTACTCATCATTCCTTAAAGCAAGGTTTAATAAGCTTATTTATAGTAAGTTATAAATTGTAACGTTTTTGTAACGCTCTATTTTGAAAACTTAGTATGTTTTTTGCAAATCTTTGTGCTGTGTTTAAAAAAATAGAAAATGAAAGGGTCTTGGGCTTGCTGCTCATTTTGCTATTGGGTTTTATAATCCTATGGGGAATTTGGTCTTTTTATAATACTCAATTAATAGATATAGAAAACAACATCAAGCAATTGAATAAAAAATAACACACAAAACTAAAGATTCATTAAAATAGCAATATTATGAAAAAAAATTACTTAGTATTAATCGCATTTATTTTTACTGTTTCATTTAGTATTTTACAAGCACAAACCATTCATTATGTAAAAGAAAATGGTGCAGGAACAAAAGATGGAACTTCTTGGGTAAATGCCTCAGATGATATCCAAGCTATGATAAACACCTCTGCTGCAAATGACCAAGTTTGGGTTGCTACCGGTTCTTATAGACCAAATAGAAGAGCAGATAATATTTCCACTATTAGTTCTAGTACTGATAGACTTGTATCGTTTTTATTAAAAAAAGATGTAAAACTCTATGGTGGTTTTGTTGGTACAGAAACTACATTAGTAGAAAGAAGTTTAACTTTATCAGCTAATAAAACTATACTTAATGGAGGAGATATTAATGGTTTAGGTCGTATATTTAATGTGATTATAAGTTCTGGAGATGTGGGTTCTGCACGTCTAGATGGTTTCACTATTTTTGGTGGAACTTTAGGAAATCCTTATAGTACAAATCAAGTAAACGGAAATGAAATTAGCAGTATGGATGGTAGTGGAATGTATAATCATACCTCTTCACCGACTATAGCAAATTGCATTTTTTATGGTAATTTTTCAATAAATGGTGGTGGAATGTATAACTATAATTCCTCTCCAACAATTATAAATAGTACATTTTATGGGGATATTGCTGATAGTGATGGCGACGAAATATATAACGAATCATCTTCTCCAAAAATTTACAACTCTATAGTTTGGGGAACTATTTTTAATAATTCTTCTACACCAGAAATTAAAAATAGCATTATTAAAGGAAGTAACAATACAACTGATGGCAATATAGATGCTACTACTTTAACAGATGCAACTCTTTTTAAAGACCCAGCTAACGGCGATTATAGTTTAAAAGCAGGAGGTATTGCTGTAAATACAGGGAGCAACACACTATATACAAACACAGGAGGTAACTTAACCACAGACGTAGATGCATTAGGTAACAAAAGAGTATTTCAAAATACAATTGATATTGGTGCGTATGAATCTCAAAAAGCTATCATAACTCCAGATACAAATAACATCTTGTATGTTAACAAAGCTGTAATTGGAGAAGGGATTGGAAATTCTTGGGCAAACGCAATCCCAGAATTAGCAGATGCGTTAGTTTGGGCACAAAATAACAAAGCAGACTTTACCACAACACCTTTACAAATTTGGGTTGCTGGCGGTACGTATAAACCACTATACAGCCCGGAAGATGGCACTAATTTTGGTACAGACCAAAGTAGAAATAATGCTTTTTTAATGGTAAATAATGTACAGTTGTATGGAGGTTTTGCAGGTACAGAAACTATTTTAACCGATAGAGATTTGAGCTTGGTAGCTAATAAAACTACCTTAAATGGAGATTTTAATAATGATGATACGATTACAGGCTCTGGTAGCACCTTAAGTATTGGTAATAACACAGAAAATGCTTATCATGTAATTGTAAGTTCTGGCGATGTAAAAGCGGCGCTTTTAGACGGTTTCTCAATAACAAGTGGTAATGCTAAAGATAATAGTAACTCATCTATAACAATAAATAGTAATGTAATTGCCAATACTTTTGGAGGCGGAATATACAATCATACTTCATCACCTAGAATAGCAAACATCACTTTTACAGGAAATAGTGGTAATTTTGGTGGAGCAATAGTCAACAATAATTCTTCTCCAATAATTAACAATAGTTCTTTTAATAAAAATAAAGGTGTTACTAGAGGTGGTGCAATAACTAATTTTTCATCTGCTTTCCCAAAAATTTATAACAGTAGTTTTATTGGGAATTTAGCAAATGAAGCTGGTGCTATTAGTTTAGATCCAGGAGATTCTGCAGATATTATTAATTGTACCATTGTTGGAAATAAAGCAACTACTAATGGAGATGGCATACAAACTTATCAAGCAACTCTAAATATTTATAATAGTATTATCTGGAATGTTATTTATGATATAAATAGTTCCCAAAATGCATACACAGTAAAAAACAGTATTATAAAAGATTATACTGATACTACAAATGGCAACATAGATGCTACGAATTTAACGCTATTAAAAATTTTTAATGACGCAGCCAATGGCGATTACAGTTTAAATCCAAGTATTTTAAATACAGCAATAAATGCAGGAGACAACGCCTTATACACAGGTACAATCGCAACAGACAAAGATGTTGCAGGTAATGCGCGTTTATTTGATGGAGTTGCCACTACAGATGTTATCGATTTAGGAGCGTACGAATTACAACAAGAACCAATACCATTAGCACCTACGGTATCTAAATCATTACAAATTTATGCAGGAGTAAAAACAGTAAGTGATTTAGAGATTACTGGAACAAACATAAAATGGTATGATGCACAAACTGCAGGTAACTTTTTAGAAAACACCACAGTTCTTGCAGATAATACTACCTATTACGCAAGCCAAACGGTAAACGGTGTAGAAAGCACCAGCAGAATCGCAGTAACCGCTAAAAAAATAAGTGAGGCTACCCAAACATTTTTAAGTAGTGCCAACCCA
Organism: uncultured Flavobacteriaceae bacterium; assembly: GCA_963974245.1. Lineage (GTDB taxonomy): Bacteria > Bacteroidota > Bacteroidia > Flavobacteriales > Flavobacteriaceae > Polaribacter. The sequence goes on from CAXBBY010000013.1 coordinate 23,057, forward strand.
ACCGTTGCTAATTTAGTAGCTACGCCAACTACCAATGCAACGGTAAAATGGTTTGCCACGGCTACAAGTAGTACCGCTTTAGAAAACACAGAAGTATTAACTAACAGTACTTATTATATAGAGCAAACCTCACCTTTGTTAACCATAAAAACGTTAGGAAGTAATTTTTCTCAACCTTTTGGAATTACCCTACAATCTGATGGAAAAATTTTGGTGGCAGATACCAATAACAATGTTATCAAACGGATGGATGCAGATGGAACGAATATACAAATTTTAGGGAGTGGTTTTAATAAGCCTCGTGGAGTTGCCCTACAATCTGATGGAAAAATTTTGGTAGCAGATGCTGGTAACAATGCTATTAAACGTATGGATGCAGACGGATCTAACATCGTAACCCTAAACAGTACATTTAATCAACCTCATGGGCTTGCTGTACAATCTGATGGAAAAATTTTAGTAGCAGATAGCTATAATAGTCTTATTAAACGTATGAATGCAGACGGATCTAACATAGTAACTTTAGGATCTGGGTTTTCTTACCCTTATGGAATTGCAGTACAATCTGATGGAAAAATTTTAGTAGCAGATGCTGAGAATAATGCCATTAAACGTATGGATACAGATGGTTCTAACATACAAATTTTAGGAACAGGGTTTAGTGCTCCTTCTGGAGTTGCGCTACAATCTGATGGAAAAATTTTGGTGGTAGGTTCTGGTAGCAATCCAGTTTCACGTATGGATGCAGATGGCACAAATATCGTAACTTTAGGAAGTGGATTTAGTATTTCTCGTGGAGTTGCTGTACAGTCTGATGGGAAAATTTTGTTAGTAGATACGAATAATAACGCCATCAAACGTATAGCAGAAGCAGTTACTAGCAATCGTGTGGCGGTAGAAGTAGTAATTGTAACCTCAGCACCAACTACAAGTGTTGCTACGCAAGTATTTGCTGGAGATAGTAAAACATTAGCAACTTTAGAAGTTACCGGAACTGCTATAAAATGGTATGATGCTGCAACAGCAGGTGCCTTTTTAGAAAACACCACAGTTCTTGCAGACAACACCATCTATTACGCAAGCCAAACGGTAAACGGAGTAGAAAGTACAGAAAGAACAGCCGTAACCACTAAAAAAATTAGTGAAGCCAACCAAACTTTTTTAAGTAGCACAAACCCAACGGTTGCCAATTTAGTAAGTACACCAAGTACAGGTGCAACGGTAAAATGGTTTACCACAGCTACAAATGGCACCGCTTTAGAAAATACAGCAATAGTAGCTACAGGTACGTATTATATAGAGCAAACCTCACCTTTGTTAACCATAGAAACTTTGGGTAGTGGATTTAGCTTGCCTTATGAAGTTGCTGTGCAATCTGACGGAAAAATTTTGATAGCAGATACTGCTAATAATGCTATTAAACGTATGAATGCATACGGTTCTAATATAGAAACTATAGGCAGTGGTTTTAATGCCCCTAATGGAGTTGCTGTACAAGTTGATGGAAAAATTTTGATAGCAGATAGGGATAATAATGCTATTAAACGTATGGATGCAGATGGTTCTAATATAGAGGTTTTAGGGAGTGGTTTTTATACCCCTCGTGGAGTTGCAGTGCAATCTGATGGAAAAATTTTGGTATCAGGTACTGGCAAAAACGTTATTAAACGTATGAATGCAGATGGTTCTAGTATAGAAACGTTAGGCAGTGGATTTAGATTTCCCTATGGAGGAGTAGCAGTGCAATCTGACGGAAAAATTTTGGTAGCAGATGCTGGTAATAATGTCATTAAACGTATGGATGCAGATGGAACAAATATCGAGATTTTAGGTAGCGGATTCTATTTTCCTTCTAGTGTTGCTGTACAATCTGATGGAAAAATTTTGGTAGCAGATGCTGGTAATAGTGCTATTAAACGTATGGATGCAGATGGTTCTAATATAGAGGTTTTAGGGAGTGGTTTTAATGCCCCTCGTGGAGTTGTGATGCAATCTGATGGGGGAATTTTAGTGGCGGATACTAATAACAATGGAATTAAACGTATTACAGAGGCAACTATTAGTAATCGTGTGGCAGTAGAAGTGGTTGTAAAAGCAATACCAACAATTACGTTTGCAAACTTTAGTAAAACCTATGGTGATGCAGCTTTCGATTTAGCAGCAACATCAACTTCATCAGCAACAGTTACGTATAGTGTTGTTGCTGGAGGCATAGGAGAAGTTACGTTGTCTGGAAAAAACATAACCATAGTAAAACCAGGTACAGTAACACTAAAAGCAAGCGTAGCAGAAAATGCAACTTTTGAAGCAGCAAGTAAAGAAATAACGCTTACTATAGATCAAAAAGCAATCACCATAACTGCAGATGCAAAAACAAAAGTGTATGGTGAAGCTAATCCAACGTTAACCTACGAAATTACCACAGGAAGTTTAGTTGGAAGTGATGTTTTCACAGGAAGTTTAAGCAGAGCATCAGGAGAAAATGTGGGAGATTATGCGATTAGTTCAAGTTTAGCAAATACAAATTATGCTATTACATTTGTATCGGCAGATTTTACGATTACAGAAAAAGCAACCACCATAACAGCAGATGCAAAAGCAAAAGTGTATGGTGAATCTGATCCAGCTTTAACGTACACAATTTCTACAGGAAGTTTGGTTGGTTCAGATGTTTTAACAGGAAATTTAAGCAGAGCAACAGGCGAAAATGTGGGCGATTACGCCATCAGTTCAACGTTAGCGAATGCGAATTACAACATCACATTTGAGTCAGCAAATTTCACAATTACTAAAAAAGCAATTACGATTACTGCGGATGCAAAAAGTAAAGTTTATGGAGCAACTGATCCAACCTTAACGTATTCTGTAAGTCCAAGTTTAGTTGGAAGTGATGTTTTCACAGGAAGTTTAAGCAGAGCATCAGGAGAAAATGTGGGAGATTATGCGATTAGTTCAAGTTTAGCAAATACAAATTATGCTATTACATTTGTATCGGCAGATTTTACGATTACAGAAAAAGCAACCACCATAACAGCAGATGCAAAAGCAAAAGTGTATGGTGAATCTGATCCAGCTTTAACGTACACAATTTCTACAGGAAGTTTAGAATCAGGAGATTCATTAACAGGAAGTTTAAGTAGAGTTTCTGGCGAAGATGTTGATACCTATGCAATTACTCAAGGAAGTTTATCCGCAGGGACAAATTATGACATCACTTTTGTTTCAAAAGATTTTACAATAACTAAAGCAATGCAAACCATTACTTTTAATGCGTTAGCGCATAGTGATAAAGATGTTTTTGATTTAACCGCAACAAGTTCATCTGGTTTAGCAATTACGTACACAAGTTCCGATACTAATGTAGCAACCATTTTGGGGAATACCATTACTGTATTATATGCTGGAGTTACAACTATTACAGCAATGCAAGCAGGTAATAATAATTATGAAGCAGCATCAGATGTAGCTCAAACATTAACAATTGTAACACTCGGAGTTGATGATGAGATACTATCAAAAGTTGTGAAATTATATCCAAATCCAGCTGTTAATTTTATCAAATTAGATATTGGAGCTATAGAAAAAGCATCAATTAAGGTTTTTGACATAAATGGAAAGTTAGTTTTGGATAATAAAAACTACAATTCAAAAGAAGTTTTAAATATTTCAAACTTAAAAATTGGTATTTATTTTGTAAAAATAAAAAGTAACAAAGGAAATACGATGAAAAAATTTATTAAAAAGGAATAAAAATCTCTATAATAAAAATCATAATTAAGTAGGGGTCAGTAATGATTTATAATACCGATACAGCAATGTGTCGGTTTTTTTGTTTTTAAAAATTTATATATCTAAATCGAGCTTGTTTAGAACATTAAAAATTGTGTTTAGAAATCTATTTGTACTATTGCTTAAAGAAAACATACAACATGGTTAATTGTTTAGTTTGCAAAACAGAAAAGAAAAAAGTTTCGATTTTCTATACTATAATACCTGTTTTAAACCAGATAAAATGTTTTAATTGCAAGAAAAAATATACTTGGATTACTTTCCTCAATAAGAATTTTTTATTGTGCACTACTTCGTTACTTAAAAAATAACAATTCAATTATTTTTCTAAAAACACCTTTTTAAGAATTTGTCTAAAAAATTTAATCATTTGTAATTAGTTGTAATTCAGTATTTATTTTTTTTAATAACTGTAGCAAACTTTCATTTAATTCATAAATATCAATTAAGAAAAGGAACCGTGTAACCAACAAATTTTCAAACACCTGATCAGACAATATTTGAATATTTTTTTTTTGATTAAAAGTAGATTTTTTTAACTCTGGATAACCATTCATATATACAAGATTTCTAACATTATAATGTTTATTTAAATATGGCTTAAAGTTCATGGTTAAGTCTTCATTTGTTACTTTTTCACGTACCATAAGATCATCATACAGTTTAATAAATTTGTAAATGTTAAGCGTTAACGAATCTGATTTAACTAAATCCAAGTCCCCATTATTCCGTGCTTCCGACAAAGAAAGCATATCTAAATTTAGATTAAAGTCAAAAGAATTTACCAAAACTAATGTATCTAATTTTGTTTCAATATTTTTTCCAGAATTCGTATTCGTCAGAGATATTAATCTCTCAGATATTTCTAAAAATTGATTATTCTGAGCTTGTTGCAACTCAACAGTTTCAATATTTCTTTCTATTTGATTCTTTAGTTTCATTAAAAATTTTTCGGCTTTTACATCGTTCTTTGAACTTTCATTTAGGTTGTTAACTTGTAGTGCTATTAAAATCCCAATAACCACCAAAACAATTTCGCCAATAGCGTAAAGTAAATATTTTGAAGTTCTATTTTCTTTTATCATATTCTGACGGATTTTTCTGAAAAATTTAATCATTGTTTATTCTTCTAAGCGAGTTAGTTCTTTTTTTATAGATTTCATTGCATGTTCAATCCATTTTAAAGATTGCCCATGAACATTAATTTTATAGGTTCTGATTACTATAGAATGATTGAGTTCTACTTGAAAATCAATATCATTTAATAAAGCAGAATAGTCTTTTATTTTAGTCTTTTTAATTCCAATAGAATCAGTATTAAAATAAAGCATGCGTTCTTTATTATTGGTATCTATAGTAAAATGTCTATTGAGAAAAGGTTCCATTAGCTTTCCAATATCATTTGATGGCGTTTCTAGCCTACCTTCATTTACCACTCGTTGTAAATACAATTGGTAAAAATTGGTAATTTCTTTTCTAACGCTATCATTACGTAATAAATTTAATCCAATAGAATTTAGAGCTTCAAAGCCACTTGTTTTAGGATACACTTGTAAATCGGCAGCTGCATTAAACATATGGTTAATTAAACTATCGGAATTGGGTTTCTTTTCTATAAAGTGATTTAGCAAGGTTTTATTACTATGTAAGAATATAATATGATTTTGCATGTCTTTATTAATCTCTTCTTTTGTTGACACTAAATCATTTAGAATTTCGTGATATATTTTTATTTCTTGTACTTTTTGTTTGCTGCTTTCATTCCAATTATTAATACTTAACGCAATTAAAATTCCAATAACCACCAACACAATTTCGCCAATGGCATATTTTAGGTAATTGCTTGTGCGTTTTGTAGAGGGTTTTTCTGAAATCAGTTTTTTTCTGATGGAGTTGAATAGTTTTGCCATATTGTGTTTTCTAAAGAGTTATATCATTTTATGCTTGGGTATGTAACTTCTAAAGTTGTTTTAAAAGAATTCATTTTTGTTATTGCATCTTTTATCAACCTAACAAAAGGAGCGTTATTACCACGTGCACCTATCATAATGTTATCGAAATTTATATCCGACAACAATTTTTTCATTGGAATTTTACTCTTATATATTTTTCCTTCAAATGCATTGTTAAAACTTCTATAAGAATAATTATTGATTAAATAAGGCATCATAGCATTGTTGTAAAAAGTAACATTAAATTTATAGTAAGCCATAAGTGAGCTATAACTGTCATTTAAAGATGACATTTCTGTTGAAATTTTCTTTGATTTTTTAAATTCAAAATTTTCAGACTCAATTATTTTACTGAATTTACTATTCTTTAATTTAAAATTATTGAAAGAAATTACATAAAGCATTATGCTGTCAAAGGATTTGTTTGAGATAGATATTTTTTTTGATATAATTAAATCTATTACCTTTTTTATATTATTATCTCTTGTTTTCCAAATTTTTAACTGTTTGTTTACAGATTCAATATTTTCATTTAACTCTTTATAAAGTTCTTTTACAATACTTACTTCTTTATCTTTTAATTTGTTTTCTTCGTTCCAATTATTAATAGCTAGTGCTATCAAAATACCAATAACCACAAGGATAATTTCGCCAATGGCATATTTGAAGTATTTAGCTGTTTTGTTTTCTTTTATCATATTCTGACGTATTTTTCTGAAGAATTTAAACATAATTTATTGACGTAATAGTTGAATAATTTCATGATTGGTTCTGGTAATATCATCATAAACAAGTTGCTGTCCTTTTCGTGACGCGTCAATGTACCAGTACGCATTCATAAAAGCATCTTGGTCAATGTCTTTTGCTTTCACTAAATAATATCTTTCACCATATTTTGCTAAACCATACAGGAGTTTATCAAAATCATCAAACTTACTTTTTGTTCTGTCAATAATATCATGTTGCTGTGCAATTAGGTTTTGATATTCTGTAAGTTTGTCTTTTATACTGTCGTTTTTGAATAAAGACATTTTTCCTGTGTTGTTTAGTTCAATTAAAGCATGTGTTTCCGTAATAAACTGACTTTGTAAAGTGATAAAGACTGGGATTTTGATAATGGAATCTTTATTGACGTTTCCTTTTAAATTTTCCCTAAATGTACTATCCAGAGTTTTGAAAAGTGGCTTTATGTAATTATATCCTTCATTATAGGACCATAAATCTGAAGAGTCTTTTTGGAATTGTCTTATAAGTCGTTGTTTGTATTGCCATAATTCTGCATTATCATTTCGTTGCTCATTCCAATTATTAATGCTTAACGCAATTAAAATCCCAATTACAACGAGTACAATTTCACCAATGGCGTATTTAAGGTATTTCCCTGTTTTCCCTGTTTCCATAAGGTTTCGTCTTATATGTCTAAAGAATTTAATCATGTGATTGATTTTTATTCAGAGACTCTTTCAATTCTTTTAGTTGGCTAATATATTCTGTAGTTCTATTATTTATATTGGCTAACATTCTCATGCGTAAAGCTAAAATATTAGCAAATTCTTTATTGTTGACAAATGCTTTTAAGTTGTTTTTAAATTTCAATTTAGGCATTTTAACCACACTTAAAGAATCCCAAAGATTTGTTACATTTAAATGTTGTTGAAAGTAAGGAAGCATGTATTCTTTCCAACTTTCCTGGCTATTATCGTTCAGCCTGTCATAATCTTCAAGTAATACACTTATTTTAAGAATTTGACCTCTTAATTTATTATCATTTATATTTCCTAAAATATCGGAACTAAGAATATCTTGAAAAACAGAGCTTTCCAGTTCTTTTTTATATATGGGGTTTAACCTTAAATTATACATATAATCATTATCTATATTTTTAGAATCATCATTTAAATCTTCTAAAACCCCGAGTGTTTTTTTAAGATTATTTTGAGCATATGTCTTTGTCCTTTCAAGTCGCTCAATATTATTGTTTACCTCTTCTGAAAGTGCAAAGAGATAGGTGCCTACTTTAATGTTTGTTTTTCTGTTTTCATTCCAGTTATTGATTTGAAGCGCAATTAAAATGCCAATAATAACAAGTACAATTTCACCAATGGCGTATTTAAAGTACTTTCCTGTTTTATTTTCCATAAGAAGTGATTTACGAATATGTCTAAAGAATTTAATCATGGTTTATTTCCGACGTTATAGCAAGCGTTAAATGTTGTAATTCAACCAATCTGTCCATAAAAATACGCTTACTTACATTGGTTCGCCAAGCGATATCAGAAAGTATTTCTAGAAATTTTTGCTGTTGGAAAATATCAATTGGGATATCTTGCCAAGCTACAAAATTTCTTCCGTTGGCTATTTCAATATGTCGTTCACCTAATAGAGATAATAATGCTTCTATATTTTCTTGATAATTCCTGTTTACATGATTAAATCGTCCAATATATAGAGGCACTTTAAAATCATAAAAGTTAATTAGTTTATTGCGCAAACTATCATTTGATATTTTATCTAAACCAGAGGATTTAATTGCCTGATAAGGTCCCGAGTTAATTTGAAAACTGGTGCCAGAGTTTAAACTGAAAACTTTACTAAAAATGGAATCATGATAGGCTACATTGCTTTTACTGAGCGTCATAAAATAATTCGCCATGCTATCTAAAATTAATGTTCTGTCAAGCATAATGTTGAAACTTTTTTCATCTTCTTCAATTGCATTTAGTATTTCAGATAACATTTTTACTTCATAATTTCGATCCTTTTTCTGCTCATTCCAATTATTAATGCTTAACGCAATTAAAATACCAATAACTACCAAGATAATTTCACCAATGGCATATTTTAGGTACTTGCCTGTTTTTCCTGTTTCCATGAGGTTGCGTCTTATATGTCTGAAAAATTTAATCATTTACTTTTTTTCGTTTTATTGATGAAGGCATTAATGTATTGTTGATAAACTCCTGAGTATTTTCATTATATTTCCAAAGGCTTGCTGTAGGAAATTCAAATACTTCAATTATTAGGTCATTTTTTATAAAATAGGCCTTATTATTGTTTACATATAGTTGGTCATCAATATATTCGACCTTAATAGAATCAGTTATATTACTATCTGTTGATTTATATATTCCAACGAGATTGTCTACATAGTTTTTGGGTTTGGAATTATAATAATTTTGTATTGCTTCAGGTAATTTTTCCGGATATTTTGTTATACTACTAATTTCATTATAAAGATCTACTGCTTCTTTTTGAAATTTCATACAAATACTCACTAATGATTCTGTGCTAGTAATATATGCCTCAACTTCGTTTTTATACAAATAGTTGTTTAGCAAATAGTCGGCAAATTCGGGAGTAAGGTTTTTGCTACTCCAAACATTACTATACCATTTTTGAGTTTTAGCAAAGGCATATTGACTATCTACAATGGCTTTTATAGCTTTTTGTGTGTCATCTATATAAAAGTCGAAATCTAAATAGAGACTTTTTATTTTTGGTTCTAAATCCGAATAAATATCTGAAAATCCATCAACCTTATTAACAAAGGACTTATAACCTTCATTTTGAATGCTAATTGGATGATAATCATAGGTCATTCTATGAATTTTATAATTAGATCTATCCATATAATCTGCAACCTCTAAAGTATCTGATTTAATAATCCTGTATATGGAGTCTTTACTTCTATATGTTACTCTTTGAATGTCTATGGTTTTTATGGCATTTAAGAGTTCATCTTGCATTTGTATTAAAAGCTTATTGGCTTCTTTATTTTTGGTACGTTGTTCATTAGCATTGTTTACCTGTAATGCTATGAGGATACCAATAACTACCAAGATAATTTCACCAATGGCATATTTTAGGTATTTGCCTGTTTTTCCTGTTTCCATGAGGTTGCGTCTTATATGTCTGAAGAATTTAATCATAATGTTATTGTTTTACCCACCTCTTAATCCCCTCCAAGGAGGGGAAATGTTTGCGAATATGTCTGAATAATTTAATCACTGATTTTATCTATTTCTAGCTGCAATTCTTGTAATATTTTTTGAATACGTTGCATATCACGTTGGCTATATCTCCATGACAATTCTCTATCTACACCAATAGTTGTATTGATATGATAAAGTGTTTTTGTATCATCAAAAAAGCCTTTTACATCCATTTTATAATTGTTAAGACTATCAATGTCAATAATTCCTTTAGAACCATTTTCCCATAGATAAGTCATGATTTCAGGTTCAAAATAATTATATAGATGTTTATTATAAGCCTCTTTTAATTTTTGGCTTTCGTTATACATAAAACTTTGAGAGCCCATATTGCTGTTTTTATAGTTTTTAATCATTGATTTAAGTTTTTCGCTTTTAATAATATTTAAATTACCAGAAGAAACTATTTCATCGAATGTTGGTGTATAGCCATCAAACAACACCAGCCTACCATTAAAAAATGCATATTTTGCAAGCGAGTCTTTTGAAATTGAGTATCGCTTGTTTTTAACGGCTTTGCGTAATTTTTTGCCTTCTTTTGTTTTGATTTTTGTTAACCGAATGTAATTTGAAATTTGTGAGCTATCGGCTTTAAATTCTTTTTGAAGTTGCTTAAGAATATAGAATTCTTGTTTGTTGTCTTTGCGTTGCTCATTCCAGTTATTAATCTGTAACGCTATAAGAATACCAATAACTACCAAGACAATTTCGCCAATGGCATAAAGCATATACTTTGAAACTTTGTTTTCATTTATCATTGTATGGCGTATTTTACGAAAGAATTTAATCATTAATCTTCTATTTGAATTTCTTTTTTAATAAGTTTTAAAAGTGCTTTGGCTTCCATCTTTTTTATTTTTGAAAATCTCATAAAGAATTTGGCATCATTTAAACTATAATCTAGCGCTATATTAAATTCAGAGTTTATTTTTAAGCTCTCATAATCTATTGGAATGGCATAAGTACTGTGCCTATAAGATTTGAAGTATTTTGGATAAATTTGTTGTCTAAAAAATTTAGTGTTTTCAAAGTAATCTTCAATGTATTTTAAATGTTTTGATCTCTCGTAATATTGCGTCATTAGTGTTCGAATACTGTCATTTTTAATAATCTCTAAACCCACATTCTCAATACGATTGTAAGTGCTATAATTTACTTCTGTTACATATCCTTCAGAAATTAATACAAAAGCTGTATCCAATTTTTTCTCATAAGGACTATTGTCTTGAAATTTCTTTTTTATAAAATTTCCATACGAGACAACCTTTTCTAAATGGTAGTATTCTTTTTTTAATTGAATTGTATCGTATTTAATGTAAGTATAGATTTCTGTTAATAGCTCTTTTTCCTTATTGCTTATTTTTCTTTGCTCATTCCAATTATTAATGCTTAACGCAATTAAAATTCCAATTACAACAAGGATAATTTCTCCAATGGCGTATTTGAAATATTTAGCTGTTTTTCCCGTTTCCATGAGGTTGTATCGTATTTTTCTGAAGAACTTTATCATAATGTTATTGTTTTACCCACCCTTTAATCCCCTTCAAGGAGGGGAAATGTTTGCGAATATGTCTGAATAATTTAATCATTGGTTAATCTCAGATTTAATTTGGTCCCTTAAGTTTTCCATTTTTGGAATATGACTGTTCACAACACTTCCAGATATTTTGGCTCGTGTATTAATATTGCGAAGCAACTCAAGAAAATCTATGTTTAAGAATAAATCTTCTGGAAATTTACTATAAATTTTAATTTCACCATCTTCTTCTTCAGTAAATGGATCTCCTAAAAAGGATTCTAATTTTGCGACATCGTCTTCATATTCTCGATCGTAGTGTTGTATTAAAGCTTCTCTTCTAGGTGATTCAAAATCATAAAAATTAATGAGATTGTTTCGTAAACTATTGTTAGAAACTCTATCTAACCCAGAAGATTTTAAGGCTTCATAAGGTCCTGGATTATATAAATAGTTTATTCCAGTACGTAAATAATACCAACGAGAGAATCCTGCTTTATATAAAGTGTCATTGAAAGTTGATTTTTCATGAACTAGCCTAATAAAATGAGTGGAAGCAGAATCAAGCGATTGTAACCTTTTTGAGCTAAATTTGAAATAATTAATATCAGAATCAAGTGCCTTTACAATTTCAGATAGCATTTTTACTTCGTAGGACTTTGTTTTTTTATTTTCGTTCCAAGTGTTAATTGAAAGTGCGATTAAGATTCCAATAACCACGAGTACAATTTCACCAATTGCGTATTTAAAGTATTTGGATGTTTTTCCAGTTTCCATGAGGAGTGATTTGCGAATATGTCTAAAAAATTTAATCATTGTTTTAAAAGTTTTAATGTTTCATCTAAAACTTTTGCCATGTCTTGTCTTCTACGCAATAGAGATTGTTGATAACCATTCATTAAACTTAGGGATGACAAAAATGAATTAGTTATTTCAAAATCAACTTTTCTATTTTTGAATAAGCCATCACTTGTCATATAAATTCCTAGACCTAATTCATTCATTAATTGTGCTATTTGATTGTTCCAATATTCATCTACATAAAATTCAGTTTTTAAACTTCTGTTATAATTTCGCTTTAAGACTCTGAGTTGCTCGATAAACGTTTCATTTGAAATTAATGCTCTTGAATTTGTACCAAGTATTTCATTTAAAATAGAACTTTCTATTTTATTAGAGGAATAAGCAAAAAGACTTGGGATATTTGACACTTTGTAATCGAAATCCTGATTTGAAGCTGCATTTTTTAAGAATGTACTAGACATTTTAACTATGGTTTGGTTGTTGTTTATTGAAATTTTAAGTTTATCGACATTACTTTCTATTTCTTTAATTAATGAACTAATGAGCTTTTGTTCTTCAATTTTAAGTTTCGTTCTTTCATTCCAGTTGTTAATTGATAAAGCAATGAGAATCCCAATTACAACAAGGATAATTTCTCCAATGGCGTATTTGAAATATTTAGCTGTTTTTCCAGTTTCCATGAGGTTTAGTCTTATATGTCTAAAGAATTTAATCATTGGTTTCAAGATTTTTTTCTAACAAGATTACAGTTTCTTCTGCTGATGTTGCTAAAGTTTTCATATGTGAGATATGTAATCCTGCTATTATTCCTTCTCGTAAAAATACCGCTTGATACTCTTTTTTGTTTAACCTGATTTTTTCATACCATAGTTTAGGAGGAATTCTATTCCTCTTATTATAAGGTGTGAGCATATAATCGCTATCTGCAAGTGAGTTAGCAACCACTTTTCTAGCATCGTTTGTTGTTTGTGTTGGATATTCATTAAAGTTGTCAGCTACACTTTTTACTTCAGCATAATGTTTAAAAAGGGACTCAATCAAAAATTGATTTTTTAATAGTTTTAGTTCGCCAGATTGCACCAACTGTGTCCAGATTACAGGCTGTTTATACCAAGGACCAGAACCACTCGCAGTTCTAAAATCATCCCAAAATTTTAAAGAATCTTCAATAATCAAATTATCATTTAGCCAAAATTGCTGGACATTAAAAATGGCATTGCTAATTTCAGCAAACTGATTAGACTTTTTGTTGTAATATATAGCATCTTCTTTAAGTTCAGTTATCAATCTATTGATATATTGTTGTTCAAGTTTGGCTTCTTGTTTGTTGTTGTTCCATGTGTTAATTTGTAATGCTAATAAAATACCAATCATAACAAGTATGATTTCTCCAATGGCGTATTTGAAATATTTAGCTGTTTTTCCAGTTTCCATGAGGTTGTATCGTATTTTTCTGAAAAATTTAATCATCGTTTTATTTTAGCTTATTTAGGTTCAATAATCAAAAACACAGCTGTTGTATCGCCAATATTTAAAACCTCATGTGTGGTAATGGCTTCTTTTGAAAAATCACTTCCCGTTGGTACATCAACTTCTTTTGTGCCATCTGTAGTTGTAATTCTAAATTTACTTCCAGTAACAGTATATCCAAAATGCGGTTTATGATAATGTTTCTCGTGTCCAACTCCCGGAGGAAACGTACATTTTAACACTCTTAATTTAGCGTTGTCTTGCAGTACTTCACATACTTTTTTGCCTTTCCAACCAGATTCATAAGGATCTGGAAGTGTTATTTCTTGCTTAAAAGAAATAAAAAACATGAATAAAAAAACAATGACAATATTATTTTTACTGCTGCTACTTAAAAATTGTATCATACTAGTTTGGTTGTTGTTATTTATAGGTTGATAAATTTACTATTTTTTATTGAATTAAAAATCAGTAGATTAGTGCAAATAAATTTCTAGATGAATTATACAAACATCATTTTAATAATTCTTGCAGTAATTGCGATTGTAAGTATTGTCTTGTATTTTTTTCAAGAGCGGTTTTTATTTCACCCAGAAAAACTACCAGAAGATTTTATTTTTCAGTACAAAAATCAGAAAGTAAAAGAGTACAGTTTAGAAATTAAAAAAGGAGTTATCATAAACGGATTACATTTTCAGGCAGAAAACTCAAAAGGCGTTGTGTATTACTTAAAAGGCAATTCTAAAAGCATCAAAGGTTGGGGAAAATTTGCGGTAGATTTTACAATACATGGCTACGATGTTATTATGATTGATTATCGTGGTTTCGGAAAAAGTACCGGAAAAATGAGTCAACAATCTATGAAAGATGATGCATTGTTGGTGTATGATAAATTAAAAGAAATTATTAACGAAGATAAAATTATTGTTTATGGACGCTCTTTAGGAACTGGTTTGGCAACCAAAGTTGCTTCTGTTAATAATCCTAAAATGCTCATTTTAGCTTGCCCGTATGTGAGTATGTCTAAAAACATAAAAAGGTATTTACCTTTTATTCCTTTAGGATTAATAATGCGGTATCAAATGCCCACCTACAAATGGATGAAATATGTAGAGTGTCCGATTAAAATTATTCATGGTACAAATGACAAAGTGATTCGATTTAAATCGAGTTTAAAACTCTCTAAAGTAAAACCAAACCGTACGCGTTTGTTTCCTATTATTGGTGGCGGACATAAAAATTTGCATAATTTTGAAAGTTATCACAGAGCCTTAGATGAGGTTTTAAATGAAGAAAGTATTTCTAAAGTTGATAGAAAAAATACAAGCATCGATTTTATACGATCTAAACGAACATCAAAAAAATGAAAAAAGGAAGAAAAGTAGTCGTATTTTTACTTGCTTTATTGCTATTAATTATGGGTTTATTACATGTTTTTCAAGAAAAAATTATTTTTTTACCAGAACCAATCAACAAAGAATATGTGTATCAATTTCCTTTTGATTTTGAAGAAGTAAACTTAAAAACAAAAGACAACCAAACCATAAATGCATTGCATATTAAGGCAGAAAATCCGAAAGGAATTATCTTGTATTTTCATGGAAATCAAGGAAATTTAATTCGTTGGGGAGAAATTACTTCGTATTTCACACAATTTAAGTATGATGTTTTTGTGATCGATTATCGAGGTTACGGAAAAAGTACAGGAGTTTTTAATGAAACCCAAATGTATAACGATGCTTTACTAAGTTATAATTATGTGAAAAAACAATTCCCTGAAGATAAAATTATTGTGTATGGACGTTCTTTAGGAACTACATTTGCCACAAAAGTTGCATCAGAAAACAAACCGAAACATGTAATTTTAGAAGCCCCTTTTTATAATTTACATCACGCGGCTAACTTTAAATACAAAGTAATTCCGAAGTTTTTATTGAACTTTAAATTTACATCTAACGAATACATTTCAAAAATTAAAAGCCCGATTACCATTTTTCATGGCACAGAAGATAAAACTACACCGATGGAAGGAAGTAAACAATTATTTAAGCTCATTTCTACATCTAAGAAAGAGTTTATTCCGCTTAAAAATGGAACGCATCACAACGTAAGAAGTTTTGAAAAATATACAACTACTTTAAAAAAAATTTTAGAGAATTAACATATTTAGAAATGGTATCTTTGCGGCATAATTTTTTTGTATGCAAACTACTTTTCAAGATTTAAATTTATCTACACAACTTTTAAACGCTGTTGAAGACTTAGGATTTACACATCCAACTCCAGTTCAAGAACAAGCATTTTCTGTAGTAAGATCTGGTAAAGATGTTGTTGGTATTGCGCAAACAGGTACCGGAAAAACCTTTGCATATATGATGCCTATTTTAAGAGATTTAAAATATACAGAGCAAAAGCATCCAAGAATTTTAGTGTTGGTGCCAACAAGAGAATTGGTGTTGCAAGTTGTAGAAGAAATAGAAAAACTATCAAAATATATTACGTTACGTGTTTTAGGAGTTTATGGTGGAGCAAATATCAACGTGCAAAAAAGAGCAATTTTGCAAGGTCAAGATATTATTGTTGCAACTCCAGGAAGATTGTACGATTTAGCCTTAAGCAAAACATTAAACATGAAATCTATCCAGAAATTAGTGATTGATGAGGTGGATGTAATGTTAGATTTAGGGTTTCGATTTCAATTGTTAAACATTTTTGATATTTTACCAGAACGCAGACAAAACATTATGTTTTCTGCAACGATGACAGAAGATGTTGACGGATTAATTACAGACTTTTTTAAATCGCCAGAAAAAATTTCTATTGCTGTAAGTGGAACTCCTTTAGATAATATTGCACAAGAATGTTATGATGTCTCTAACTTTTACACCAAAGTAAATTTATTAAATCACTTACTAAAAGACACAAAAACCTTTACCAAAGTATTGGTTTTTGTTGCTAATAAAAGAGGTGCAGACAGGTTGTTTGAATCTTTAGATGAATCTTTTGCAGACGAAATTTGTGTCATCCATTCTAACAAAACACAGAATTACAGAATTCGTTCTATCCGTCAGTTTGATGACGGAATGAATAGAATTATGGTTGCCACAGATGTAATGGCTCGTGGATTAGATTTAGATGAAATTAGCCATGTTATCAATTTTGATACGCCTAATTTTCCTGAAAATTATATGCATAGAATTGGTAGAACTGGTAGAGCAGAAAAAGAAGGAAAAACGATTTTATTTTCTACAGAAAAAGAACAAAAAGACAAAACTGCCATTGAGGAATTAATGAATTATGAAATTCCGAAAACGACATTTCCTGCAGAAGTAGAAATCTCTGAGCTGTTAACAGAAGATGAGCGCCCAAGAGAAGACATAGAACGTTCTAAAAATAGAACAAAGAAAGAATATGTTCCAGGTGAAGCATTTCATGAAAAAAGCGAAAAGAACAGTAAAACCAATCAAGGTGGTTCTTACCGAAGAGAAATTGCAAAGAAATACAAGAAGCCAAAAACGCGTGGCGACAAAAACTACAATAAGCACAATAAAAAGAAATAATAATAATGCACGTTTTAACAGCGCAAGAATTGCATAATTTAGGAATGAACATCATTGGAAAAAAACTCCAAAAAAAAGGTTATGAGTTTGTTGCAGTAAATAGCGAATTAAAAAAACATCCGCAATTTGTATTGTTTAAAAAAGGAGAACCAACCATTTTTGTATTGGTAAAAACCACCAATAATATTCAAACTCCAGAAGACTACGATGTCTTATGGATGGAAACCTTTAAAGCGCACGCTAAAAAACAAAATGCCAAAGTTTGGTTTGCTGGTGTTGGTATTGCCAATGCAGAAAGCACCGAAAATCCGATTTTTAAAGATCAACCATATTATGTAGCTTTTGAAGATTTTATTAAGATTGTAGAGTAAAAACTTGTTGTCGAACTCGTTTTTAAAGTACATATTTTTCTCCTTTGCTAATAGAAAATTTCCAAGCACGAAAAGTTAGTAAATCATTCATGAAAAGTAGATTTGTTTCTCTGTAATTAACACCTACTTATCCAATATTCACATTAAATAAATGACCAACAAGAGCTGTTAGTCCCATGGCTATAGTTCCCCAAAATGTAATTCTAATAATCGCTTTAATAATGCTAGAACCGCCAGCTCTTGCAGCCATTGCGCCTAAAAGAATAAGAAAAAAAAGTGCAGAGCCATATAGAGAATATTCCATGTTTTTTAAAGGCAAAAAAAGTGTCACTAAAAAAGGAAGCAACCCACCCGCAGTAAAAGCTGCACCAGAAGCTAAAGCAGCTTGAATTGGATTAGCTTGACTTATTTCATTAATACCTAATTCGTCTCTTACATGAGCAGCCAAATCATCATGCTCTGTTAATTCTTTAGCAACTGTAAGTGCTGTTTCTTTTTTTAACCCTCGTTTCTCATAAATCTCAGCTAACAACTGTAATTCAATTTCAGGAAATTCTTCTAATTCTTCTTTTTCACGCTCAATATCTGCTTTTTCTATGTCAGTTTGAGAACTTACAGAAACATATTCTCCAGCTGCCATTGATAAAGCTCCTGCTACTAAACCTGCTAAAGTTGCCAGTATAATTGGTTCTCTAAAATCACTTGCTGCAGCAACGCCAATAGCAATACTTGCCGTTGATAAAATACCATCATTTGCGCCAAGAACAGCAGCTCTTAACCAATTACTTCTATGTATGTAGTGATTATCTAAATAAGTATCAATGGTCATTGTTTTTTCTCCCATTCTAATTTATCGCTTTTAGTATTAACAAATAACGAATTTAGCTTTTTAAATGATAAGAATCAATATATATAATTTGGCAACAAAAAAGCCCGTTTCATAGAAACGGGCTTTTGAAATATTGTGGTAAAAAATTATTCTGCTTTTTCTTCTAGTAAATCAAAGAATTGATCTAATCTTGGCATGATAATAATTTTTGTTCTTCTGTTTTTAGCCATATTAGCTTCTGTATCGTTTGGTACTAAAGGCACATAACTAGATCTACCAGCAGCAATTAATCTACCAGGAGTAACTTTAAATCTATTTTGTAAAATTCTAGCAATAGAAGTTGCTCTTTTTGCAGATAAATCCCAGTTGTCTTCTAAGAATTCTGTTTTAATAGATTTAGAATCTGTATGACCCTCAATCATAACATCCATATTAGGTTGTCCGTTTACAACAGTTGCAACTTTTTCTAATACTTTATACGCTTTTTCAGTTACATTATAGCTTCCGCTTTTAAATAATAATTTATCAGAAATAGAAATAAAAACAACTGTTTTTTCAACATTAATTTCAATATCTTCATCATCTAAACCTTCTTTTAATTCTTTTTTCAAGTGAAACGCAACAGCTAAATTCAATGAATCTTTCTTAGTCATTGCTTTTCTAATATACTTAATGTATTGATCTTTTTTGCTTAACTGAATTAAGGTTTCTTTAATATTGTCATTTGCTCCTTTAGTAAGTACAGTAAGGTTGTCAACAAATTCTAATGTTTTTCTTTTGTCTTTTTGCAAGTCTTTAACAGTAGTTTCTAAATCTGTAATTTTAGATTTATATGAAGAAGCTGTCGCTTGATTTTTCTCAGCTTCAATTAAACATTTTGTTAAATTAGTTTTTACAGCAAGTAATTCGTCTTTTGTTTTTTGATGATTTGCTTCTAATGATGCATACTCTTTTTTAGAGACACAAGAACCAAGTAGAAAAACAACGGCTAAGGAAAGTAGTATTTTTTTCATTTTTTATTAAAAATTATTTGTTGAGCAAATTTATAAAATTGATTCTAATAAAAGGACGATTAACAACATTTTATGATGACTTTATGAGTATTTTATAATGTATCTTTGTTTTTATTTAATTTTCAGAAATGAAAAAGTCTTTTTTACTGTTTTTTGTAGTTGTTTTATTTTCTTGTAATTCGAAAAAAGAAATACAAATAATTAATTTTGAGGGATTTGTTTTTGGCACAACGTATCATATTACTATTTTACACGAACAAAAAATAAATTTCCAAAAATCGATTGATAGTTTGTTCTTTTTAGTGAATAAATCTCTTTCAAATTACATTCCAACTTCTGACATTTCAAAAATTAATTTAGGAGATTCTACCATAATTGTAGATGCTTTCTTTACAGAAGTTTTTCAAAAATCTAAACGTATTTTTAAAGAAACTGATGGTTATTTTGATCCAACAGTTGGCAGTTTAGTGAATGCTTGGGGTTTTGGCGCAAACAAATCTAAAAAAGAAATAGATAGTTTAGAGGTTCAAAAAATGATGCAATTTGTTGGGTTAGATAAAGTGCAATTAAAAGAGGGCAGAATAAAAAAACAATTTAAAGAAACCTATTTAGATTTTAATTCTATTGCTAAAGGATTTGGAGTAGATGTAGTTGGGCGATTTTTAGAAACAAAGAATGTGCAAAATTATTTGGTAGAAATTGGAGGAGAAATTAGAGCCAAAGGAAAAAATAAAAAAGGTAATTTTTGGAAAGTAGCAATTGAAAAACCAAATACAGACGGAACACAATCATTCCAATCAACTATTCAATTAGAAAATGCTTCAATGGCAACATCTGGAAATTACAGAAAATTTAGAATCAATAAAAAGAACAAAAAATATGTGCATACAGTAAACCCAAAAACTGGTTTTGCTAAAGAAAGTGATTTACTTAGTGCTTCGGTAATTGCAAATTTAGATTGCGCAGATGTAGATGCGTATGCAACCGCTTTTATGGCAATGGGTTTTAAAAAAACGAAAGAGTTTCTAAAAAAGCACAACAACTTAAAAGTTGTTTTGATTTATTTAAATACGGAAAATTCTATACAAGAATTTAGAAATTTTTAGTTTAGTTTTTTTTTTAAATTTTCACTATATTGCAAATCAAACTAATTAAAAGGTCATCAACTAAACTACTATGAATAAATTATTTTACACTCTAATAATAGTATTTTTAAGCTTTTCTACTTTTGCACAAACAAATAAAGAAATTGCTGGAGTTTATATTGGGAAAGCACAAAAAAATTACTCAAAATTAGAAATTGATGAAGCTGCTAAAAATTTTGAAAAAGCCATTAAACTTTTAGACACAATAACCAAAGCAGATATAGCTAAATTAGGCGCTTTAATTAAGTTTGAAATTAATGATTTTGATGAAGCTAAAAAATATGTAAAACAATATTTTGTGCTTGTTAAAAATAAAAAGACAGAAACATATAACCAAATACTTAATCTTTATGTTACTATTGAAGAAGAACTTGAAAAAATTCAACTAGAAAAACAAAAACTAGAACAAGAAAGGTTGGTTAGAGAAAAAGAATTAAGAAGAATAGATTCTTTAAAAACAGTTTGGCAAAATAAAGCAGATGCATTAACACTACAATTCAAATCTATTCAAGCTTTTAATAAGCATGGCATTTCTGTTTTTCAGAAAGATGATTTTTTGGGTGTTATGAATGATGTTGGTAACATTTTAGTTCAGCCAAACACCTATAAAGATGTAAAGAGTTTTGATGGGTTTATCCTATTATTAAATCAAAAAGAAAACCCAACAAAAATTTATTGTTTTAATAGTAAAACAAAAAAAGGGTTTTTATTACCAAATATAGCAGATTTTAATACACTTTCTACAAATTATGGCAACGTAATGTTACCAAGAGGAAACGGAAGAATTATTACCTATCCAAACAATTCTTTAAAAACGTTGGTATTTGATATTGCTACTAAGAAATTTGTACGTGTTTCTAATCAAAAAGACTTATTTAAAGATTTAAAGAAAGCAGATAATATTGAAAAATACAATAGTAACGGACAAGTAAGAGTTAATAGAGTATGGTATGATTTTGGCGGACATATTGGTGGTGGAATTTATCCTTTATATTTACCTGATTATACGTTGTTTGGTTTTTTATGTGGAATTAATGGAAAAGTTTTGAAAGTAAACGAGTTTAATAATTTAGGAGCGTTTTATAACGGTAAAGCGCATGTAATAAATGGTAAAGAATCTTTTTGGGTAAATCAAAACGGAACCAAAGTATCTGCTGCTGCTAGTGAAGCTGGTAATTATTCTGGAAAATCTGAATTGGTAAGATTAGAAAATGGTGGTTTTCAAATTCAGCAAGAAATAGATGGCGTAAAATATATTATGTTAGGAGATGAAAAACTAGAACCTTTAGAAGATTACTTAAGAAAACATCCTTAATTTATTTAAAACATACAGGTAAAATTTCGCCTTTAGATAAACAAAATCGCTCTACCATTTCTGGAGCGATTTTTTTTGTGTAATCTACCTCATCAACTTTAAAACCGATTGAGCGTAATTTATCAAAATAGTCTCTTCCATAAACTCGAACATGATCATATTGCCCGAAAATTTTTGCACGTTCTTTTTTATCAGTTATAGAGTCGTCTTCAAAAGTTGTTGCTCTAGATAAGTCTTGCGGAATTTGAAAAATTCCCATTCCATTTGGTTTTAACACACGATATAATTCTTGCATTGCTTTTGTATCATCAGTAATATGTTCTAATACATGATTGCAAAAAACAACATCAAATGAATTGTCATCAAAAGGTAAATTAAGAATATCTGCTTTTACATCTGCAATAGGTGAAAATAAATCTGCTGTAATATAATCTAGGTTTTTTTGTTTTTTAAAAACTGATAAAAAACATTGTTCTGGCGCCATGTGTAAAACTTTTTTTTGTGTAGTAAAAAAATCTGTTTCTTCTTTTAAATATAACCATAATAATCGATGTCGTTCTAAAGAAAGTGTACTTGGCGATAAGGCATTTTCTCGTTGATTTTCATATCCGTATGGTAAAAATTTTCGAAAACTTTTTCCATCTATTGGATCTATAAAATTTTCTCCTTTAAGCCAAAAAGAAATAAAAGGTTTTGCTAAATAACTTAGTTTTATAAGAATTGGTCTTGGAATGGTGTTTAATATGATTTTAAAGGTTTTCAATTACTGATTTAAAATGTTTTTAATTTTTTTATTAGTAAACAATTTTATAATAAATAAAAGGAAAGCAATTATTTGTAGAGCTGTCCCGAGTATAAGTAATTCTGGACCTAACATCCAATGAAGTATTTTAAATAAAGCTCCAACAAATATTAAAACAATACCAATGATAAAAATAAAGATTATGTATTTTAATTTCATGCAATAAAATTAGTTTCTAAACTCATCTTCTTCATTAGAAACGATTCCTAATGCATCATAAATATATTGGAAGGTAGAAAGTAATTCTGGTTTTCCATCAACAATAGCAACATCGTGCTCAAAATGAGCCGATGGTTTTCCGTCTCTAGTTAAAATGGTCCAGCCATCTTTTAATTGATTTATTTTATGTGTTCCCATGTTTATCATCGGTTCAATAGCGACAACCATTCCGTTTACAAACTTTTTTCCTCTTCCGCGTTTTCCGTAGTTTGGCATTTCTGGATCTTCGTGCATTTTTCTTCCTAAACCATGTCCAACCAATTCTCTTACAACTCCATAACCATGTTTTTCTGCATAATGCTGAATTGCAAAACCAACATCGCCAACTCTATTACCAGCTTTTAATTCTCTAATTCCTTCGTACAAACTTTGTTTGGTTACGTCTAGTAATTTTTTGGTTTCTGGAGCAACTTCTCCAACTTCAAATGTATAGGCATGATCGCCATAAAATCCATTTTTTAGAGCTCCACAATCAATAGAAATAATATCTCCATCAACTAATGGCTCATTTGTTGGAAATCCGTGTACAACTTGAGCATTTGGACTCATACATAATGTGTTCGGAAAATCATACAACCCTAAAAAACCAGGAATTGCTCCTTCAGAACGGATAAACTCTTCTGCTAATTTATCTAATTGAAGTGTGGTAACTCCAGGTTTTACTTCTTTTGCAAGAATTCCTAAAGTCTTAGAAACAATCAATGCACTCTCACGCATTATTTCTATTTCTTCTAACGTTTTTATCTGAATCATTACTATAAATTAAGGGGCAAAGATACTTTAAAAAAGAACTAATAAAAAATACAAATTCTTTTAAAAAATGACTTTTGATAGCTTTTGTAAACAATATTGTTAATAGTTTTGTAGCTTAAAACAGAAAATAGCTTAAAATGTATAAATCAGTATCAGCAGAAGAAGCAGTAAAGGTTATAAAATCAAATGATAGAGTTTATATTCAAGCAGCGGCTGCTGCGCCACAAGAATTAATTAATGCAATGTCTGCAAGACATGAAGAGTTGAGAAATGTAGAAGTTTGTCATTTGCACACAGAAGGAAAAGCATTGTATGCCAATCCAGAATATAAAGCTAGTTTTCATGTAAATTCTTTCTTTATTGGAAAAAATGTTCGTCACACTTTAAAAGCAGGAAATGGTTCTTATACACCTGTTTTTTTAAGTGAACTACCCTTGTTGTTTAAACGCAACATTGTAGATCTTGATGTAGCTTTAATTCATGTTTCTGTTCCTGATAAACATGGTTATTGTTCTTTAGGTGTTTCTGTTGAAGCAACATTGGCGGCAATTGAAAATGCTACATACGTAATTGCACAGGTAAATAAACAAATGCCTAGAACTTTTGGAGCAGGTATTATTCATCTTTCAGAAATAAATGCTTTTGTTAATTGCGACGAGCCTTTGCCAAGTCACGAAACTACGGTTCCAACAGAAATAGAAAATAAGATTGGAGATTATGTTGCTGGTTTAATTGAAGATAGAAGCACATTACAAATGGGAATAGGAAATATTCCAAATGCTGTTTTGTCTAGATTAGGAAATCATAAAGATTTAGGGTTACATACAGAGATGTTTTCTGACGGAGTTATTGATTTAATTTTAAAAGATGTGATTAACGGAAATTATAAAAAAGTAAATAGAGGAAGAGCTTTGGCAACTTTTTTAATTGGTTCTCAGCGATTGTATGATTATGTTGATGATAATCCGTTTATAGAAATGAGAGCCTCAAATTATACAAATGATGTTTCTATAATTAAGCAAAACCCTAAAATGGTAGCAATTAACTCTGCTATAGAAGTTGATCTTACTGGTCAAGTTTGCGCAGATTCTATTGGGAAAAATATGTATTCTGGAGTTGGTGGCCAAATGGATTTTATAAGAGGAGCATCATTAAGTAAAGGAGGGAAAGCTATTATTGCATTACCATCAATAACAAATAAAGGAATTAGTAGAATTGTTCCGTTTTTAAAACAAGGAGCAGGAGTTGTGACTACTAGAGCACATGTGCAATATATAGTTACAGAATATGGGGTTGCTAATTTATATGGAAAAACAATAAAACAACGGGTAAAAGAACTGGTAAATGTTGCACATCCAAATTTTAGAGAAAGTATAGAAAAAGCGTATTATGATTTTAAGTAATTAAAGAAAACTGTTATTTAGAAAATAGAGAAAAAGGCCAGCTTTTTTTATTAGGCGGTTGTTTAGGTTCTGTGTTAAAAATCGTTTTATAAATGGCTGTCCAGCCAACAAAACCACCAACATTTCTGTCGTCAATAAATAAATTTGCATGGATTTTTCTACTTATTTTTTCATCAAAAACTTCTTCAGGATAGCTTTTGTTTACAGCATAAAATTCAATACCATTCTCTTTACAAAATTCTACTGCTTCTTTTAATGGTTTACCATTTCTATAAGTCCATAAAATTAATCGATGTCCTTCAGACTGCAGTTTGTGTAATGTTTCAAAAGCAAAAATTAAAGGTTTACCAATCTTTGGATATGCATCTTCTACAATGGTTCCGTCAAAATCGATGGCTAAAATTAAATGATTTTTTGGCAGCATAAATTATTTCGTATAATCGTATGAGTGTTTATATTTTTTACCAGTTAAGATTTTTAAAATATCTTTATCTAAAGATACTCTAGCATATTCTACATAACGTCCAATCTCTTTGCCCTTTTTATAAAAAATAAATGTTGGAACTCTTATAATATTAAAACCTCTTTGTAAGTTTTCTGGAGTTCTTTTCCCTCTATTTACAGTAATCATTTCTAAATTTTTTAAATCAAATTTAACAAGTGAAAGTAATTTGTAAAACTGGGGGATTTCTCTTTTGCTATCTCTACACCAAGTTCCCATAAACGCTTTTATAGTAACATTTTTTAACCCTTTTTTTAATTTTTTTACGGTGGCTTTATTTAGTGAATACTTCTCGTAATTTTTTTGAAACCAGTTAATATATGGTTGTTTATAAAAATCTTCTTTATGAACAATGCCTACTAAATCTCCTGAAGCATTTCTGGTGGCTTTTTCTTGTGCATAACTAGTAACTACAAATGTTACTACAAATAAAAATATTATTTTTCTCATTTTAAAGACTAAACTAAAGGTTTTTGAGTCATTTCTTTTGGTTGATGTATTCCCATTAATTTTAAAATTGTGGGAGAAATATCACCCAAGATACCATTTTTTATTGATTTGATTTCTTTGTCTATTAATATGATTGGGACTGGATTTGTGGTGTGTGAAGTGTGCGGACTTCCGTCTGGATTCATCATTGTCTCACAATTTCCATGATCGGCAATTAAGATAGTAGTGTACTTATTTTCTAATGCAGCAGTTACTACATCTTTTGTGCAATTATCTACAGCTTCACATGCTTTAATAGCAGCTTGCATATTTCCTGTATGACCAACCATGTCTCCGTTTGCAAAATTTAAACACACAAAATCTACGTCTCCTTTTTCTAATTCAGGAACGATGGCATCTCTAATTTCGTATGCACTCATCTCTGGTTTTAAATCATACGTTGCAACTTTAGGTGATTGGCATAATAATCTTTCTTCACCAATAAATTTTTTTTCTCTTCCGCCAGAAAAGAAAAAAGTAACGTGAGGATATTTTTCGGTTTCTGCAATTCTAATTTGTTTTTTATGTACAGTTTCTAAAACTTCTCCTAAGGTGTTTTTAAGATTGCTATTATGATAAATGATGTGTACATTTTTAAAAGTATCATCATAACTTGTCATGGTAACATAATATAAAGGAAGTTTTTTCATCCCATATGCAACAAAATCTTTTTGTGTTAAAGCATTTGTTAATTGTCTTCCTCTATCGGTTCTAAAATTAAAGAAAATAACGACATCATCTTTTTGAATTGTAGCTTTCGCATCCTCATTTTTATCAACCATAATAATTGGTTTGATAAATTCATCTGTTACACCGTTATCGTAATTTTTTTGAATACTATCTGTTGCATTACTCGATTTTTCTCCAGTTCCATTTACCAAAGCATCATAAGCTAATTGAACTCTTTCCCAACGATTATCTCTATCCATAGCATAATATCTACCAATAATCGAAGCTAATGTTCCAGTAGTTTCTTGCATGGTTTTTTCAATATCATTGATAAAGAATTTTCCAGATTTTGGATCACAATCTCTTCCATCTGTAAAAGCATGTAAGAAAACATTTTTAACATTATTTTCTTTTGCAGCTTTAAGCAATCCTTTTAAATGATCTATGTGAGAATGGATTCCACCATTAGAAACCAACCCTAAAAAATGTACATTTTTATTGTTTTTTTTTGCATAATTAAATGCATTTACTAATGTTTTTTCTTGTGATAATGTGTTTTCTTTTACCGCTTTGTTAATTCTAGCTAAGTTTTGATACACAATTCTTCCTGCACCTAAATTCATATGACCTACTTCAGAGTTGCCCATTTGCCCTTTTGGCAAACCAACAAATTCACCATCAGTACGTAAACTTGCATGTGGAAATTTATCATATAGCGAATTAATAAAAGGTGTTTTTGCATTGTAAATTGCAGAAACCTTTGGATCTTGTGTAATTCCCCAACCATCTAAAATAAGTAGGATTACTTTTTTATTCATAAAAAAATATTATCTTGTAAAAATAAGAAAGATTTTTAGCTTAGAAACATTATTTATTGTTGATTTTTTAGCTTTATAAATACAGCTTGTTGTTCTTTTGTTAAGCCATCAGCAGTGAAAATAGAAATACCTTTTGCGCCGTTTTCTTTTGCTATTTGTATTGCTTTTTCTAAATCTTTAGGGTCTCTTAAAGCGGGTGAATACAATCCTGAATAGATTGGGAAATTTACATCAGAAACTCCTTGTTTGGTAGCAAAACCAATCCAATTGATATTTTCTCTATAAAAATTCTGATACAACATTGGATATGCCGCATCCAAATTCCAATCGTTCCATGCTTGTCTAACCATTTGTCTAGACATTTCTGGAAATGGAAAAACTGCTGCAGTAACTTTTTTATCTTTAGAGTGCGCAATTTCAATAATTTCATTAACCAAACTTGTAATTGCATTTAATCTGTACTGACGCCATTCTGTTGATAATTCTGGATGTTTAAAATCCATTGGATCTTTATCAAAAATCTTTTTAAATCCAGCTCTAGCAATTGGATGATAATCATAGTCGTATTCTGGCATTTCGGTTTCTTGCACCAAATTGTATTTTGGTTGTAAATCTGCTCCTAAAATTACATCTGGATACCGAACATAATCTAAATGAACTGATGCTAATCCTTTAACAGCCATCATTTTTTTTGCGTTGTTAATGATGTGTTTTCTAGCTTCTAGATGAAATGGACTTAACCATTGATAATAATTTACGTATGCTTTATATTCTAAAGAATTTTGCCCATTTCTGTTTACAGCATACCATTCTGGGTGTTTTTGAGCAATTGTATCTCCTGGTCTGTTTAAAGTCCACATCCAGCCATGAACTTTGATGTTTTTTTTATTTGCGAGCGGAATTATTTTTTTTAATATTTCTGGAGAACCTCCAATAAGAACTTCACTAATACCTAATGAATCATAATAGTTAAGTTTTTTTTTCCAAATATTTTCTTTAAATTTTTTTCCAGCATGCACCCAAGAACTAAAAATAAATTTGTCTTTTTTTTCTTGTTTTTTTTCTTTTTGATTACATGAAATTAACAGAGTTAATATTACAAATAAAATAATTTTTTTCACGAGAATTAGTTTTTAGTAGTGTTGGTTTTTTTTGCGATGAATTAATCCGTTTTCACTAATTGAATATTGTATGTTTTTCTTTGTATTCTGAGTTTGGATGGTAAAACCTGTATGCGTTTTTAAAAAAGAAGCGTTAATGATTTCTTGTTCAATTTTTATAGGTTTAAATTGTATTTGAAAACCAGCTTTTTCTTGTTTTAAATGCTTTAATTTTTTAAAAGCAATATTTCTAAATAACGCATAGGTTACTTGTTCTGTTAAAATATCAGTTTGATGTTTAAATTTAATTTTGATACTAGGATTGTTGTCAGAAAAATGAATATATCCCCAATTTTCTGGTAAATGCATATTGATTGCACCTTGATTTGACCAAACCCAATTATATTCTGGTAAGAATTTATTGTTTACTTTTTTTCTTGAATATTTTCTATTTGTAATATCATAATCCCATTGTACTCTAGAAAAATTGATGCGCCATTGTTCACCACTTTTTGGTTTTATTTTTGGTCTATTTTTTAACTCAGCATAAGCATTTAAAGGAATTGCCATTTCTACAGACCAATATTCATCAATATCATCAGCATTATTTAAAGTTCCTTTGATAAAAACAGCCGTTTTTAAATTGTTTAGATTCCATTTAGTTTTTGGTTTTCCACCAACATTATAAGGTTTGTTTAAAACCAAATCCCAAACTGTATTTAATGCATTTATTTCAATTTCTCCGTAATTATGGGTGTCATTAGAAGGGCTAATAAAAACTTCGAAATCGTTGTTATAAAAAATTACGTTATCTCTTTCTGTAATATCTCCCCAAATATGTTTTTCGGACAGTTTTGCATAGACATATAAAAAGTTTTCATCCCACAACATTTTTACATTGGTCTGTTGTTTTGGTGTTTTTACACCTTCAATATCTATAAAATTTGATGTAAATTTTGTGTGCTTCCAATCTTGTTCATCTGCTTTCCCATCAATAATTAATGCTTTCGTTGTTTTGTAAACTATATATGTTTTTGGGATTACAATATCTGATTCTAAATTGATAGAAATAGTATTTTCTTTAGAGCAATTAGCAAAAAGAAATGCTAAAAAGGATATGCAGATAAATTTAGAAAAATATTTTTTCAAGTTGAATTTTATTTTAACAATTGCTAAGATACTAAATAGACGGTTTTAATTAATATTTCTTTAAAATCAATCGCAAAATATGTAACTTTACAACTAGAATAATTATAAAAAGAGTTCTTATTTACTCAATTAAATACCTACAATGGAAAATCATTTTGAATTGAATGAAGTAACCAAAAAATTACCAAAACACTTACACAAGTTTATTGTAAAACAACCTTATAATGAATATACAGCGCAAAACCAAGCTGTTTGGCGTTATGTGATGCGATTGAATGTAGATTATTTAAAAAAGTTTGCCCATAAATCGTATTTAAAAGGATTAAAAAAAACAGGAATTTCTTTAGATGCTATTCCACATATGGAAGGAATGAACCGCATTTTAAAAGAAATTGGTTGGGCAGCAGTTTCTGTAGATGGTTTTATTCCGCCAAATGCATTTATGGAGTTTCAAGCTTATAATGTATTGGTTATTGCTTCTGATATGAGAACCATAAATCATATAGAATATACTCCTGCGCCAGATATTATTCATGAAGCTGCTGGTCATGCTCCAATAATTGCAAATCCAGAATATGCAGAATACTTAAGACGATTTGGAGAAATTGGAAGTAAAGCAATTTCATCATCAAAAGATTATGAAATGTATGAAGCAATTCGGTTATTATCCATCTTAAAAGAAGATCCAAGTTGCACAAAACAAGAAATTGAAGTAGCACAAAAAGCCGTCGAAGAATTACAAAATACCATGGGAGAATTGTCTGAAATGGCACAAATAAGAAATTTACATTGGTGGACTGTAGAGTATGGTTTGATAGGAAAAGTTGAAGAGCCAAAAATTTACGGAGCTGGTTTATTATCATCTATTGGAGAAAGTTCTTGGTGTTTAACAAATCAGGTAAAAAAAATCCCTTATTCTTTAGAAGCAGCAAACGTTAGTTTTGATATTACAAAACCACAACCACAACTATTTGTTACTCCTGATTTTGCTGAATTGAGTTTGGTGTTAGAGCAATTCGCAAATTCAATGGCATTAAGAAAAGGTGGATTAAGTGGTGTGAAAAAATTAATTAATTCAAAAAACTTAGGAACAATTGAGTTAAGTACTGGTTTGCAAATTTCTGGTAATTTTTCTAAGGTTTTAGAATTTGAAAACAAACCAATTTATATTCAAACAATTGGAAAAACAGCATTAGCAAATAGAGACAAAGAATTAATTGGACATGGAGTTGAATATCATGCAGAAGGATTTGGAAGCCCGGTTGGAAAGTTAAAAGGGATTAATATTCCAATCGAGAATATGAGTCCGAGAGATTTAGAAGCTTACGGAATTTATGAAGGAAAACAAACTACTTTAGAATTTGAAGGAGGTATAAAAGTAGTCGGAAAAGTAATTACTGGCACTAGAGATTTACGAGGTAAAATTCAATTAATTTCTTTTAAAGATTGTACGGTAACACATAAAGAGTCAATTTTATTTGATCCCTCTTGGGGAATTTATGATATGGCTGTTGGTAAAGAAATTGTTTCTGCCTTTTCTGGACCAGCTTCTGTAAACTCTTTTGATGATGTAAACAAAGTTTCAGAAACAAAAACACATAAAATTAAATATTCTAATTCTGACAAAGAGCTATATGCTTTATATCAAGAAGTTAGAGATTTTAGAGAACAAAACAAGATTTCAGAAACTAAAATTGAAGAGATATTTAATAAATTATCTGTTAAATTCCCAAATGACTGGTTGTTATTAGTTGAGCTTTATGAGCTTTCTATAAAAGAAAATTTTTCAATACAAAAAAGAATATTAAAAAAGTTAGAAGAATTGAAATGTAACAAAAGCTACAAAACACTTATAGAAAAAGGAATAGATTTGTGCAAAAATTAAATTAACACTTAAAATTAAGTAACATGGGTTTTTTTGACATGTTTAAAAGAAAAAATATGGAATTAGAAATTAAAGAATATTTAGAAAAAGGTGCGGTTGTATTAGATGTTAGAACAAAAACGGAGTGGGATCAAGGACATTCTAATGGGGCAAAGCATATAGTTCTAAATTTAATTCCGTTACAAATAGATGAAATTAAATCTTGGAATAAACCTGTAATAGCGGTTTGTTTAAGTGGTGGAAGAAGTGGGCAAGCAGCTCAGTTTTTAAAAAAGAATGGAGTAGATGCAATTAATGGTGGTCCTTGGCAAGATGTAGATCAGCACCTTTAATAACCATCCAAATTAAACCCAGATTCACGGCGTCTTTTTAAACGACTCATAATTTTTAAAGATGTTTCTATTTTTTTAATAATTGAAAAAGCAGCGCCAATTAAAGCACCTGTAAAAGCACCCATTGTTAAAGGATCAAAATTGTGACCAGTAATAAGGTATTTTAGAAAAAATATAGTCATTCCAATAAGTATAGAAACTAAGAAAATTTGAAGCTTCGATTTAGATAAATGAGCATAAATTCCACAAAAAACACCTGCAACTATTGAAGTTGCAGTAATTTTTGTTAAAAAAAGCTCTACCAATTCTGTGTTTGGGGGCTTAAAGAAAGAAGTTGTAAATAATCCGATTAAGGTTCCTAATACAACACCTATTATTATTTTTTTAATCATTTTTTTTAATCGGGGAAGTTAATACAGGATAAATTTAGTGATTATTTTTTAATTTCTTTAAATTAATTTTTGTTGTTTTTATTCCAATTATTAAAAAAAGCACATCATTTACAAATTCATAAATGGATATTTATCTTCTAATTTCTTTATATTAATTTGTAATCTTTGTAAAAATTGTTGATGCTTCTCGGAATTCGGATTAAATGGTCTGTGATGTATTCCATTTTGAATCGTTGAAACTTCTTTCATGGTTTCTTTAGAATCTTCTGAAATCCAAGAATCTGTAAACTTTTTCCAAATATAATTAATGGCAGTTTTATTTGGATGAATCATGTCTTCGGCATAAAATCGATAATCGCGTAATTCGTCCATCATAATTTCATAACTCGGAAAATAATGTGTGTAATTTTTGGGTTCTGCAACTTGATGAATTGCCGAAATTAAGTGCGATTTACTTTGCTGATTTTGTGTAAATCCGTCTTTTAAATGACGTACAGGAGAAACGGTAAAGATGATGTTTGCTTTTTGATTTATTGATTTAACAAGTGCAATGATCGCTTCTAGACTTTCTGTGATTTCATCAACAGATAGTACTTCTTTTAAGAATTTTTTTTGTGGAGTTTTATGGCAATTTGCAACAATTGTATCGGTTTCTATAAATCTGTAAACCCACGAAGTTCCTAAAGTAATTACAATATGTGAAGCGTTTTTTAAATGCTGATTTGTTGCTGTAATTTGCTGATTTAAATTACTTAGTAACTCGTTTTTATCAGAAGAACTTAAACTTGAATGCGCATCAAAACAATGCCATCGTTCGTTTGCAAAGAAAGTATCTTCTTCTGTGTATTCTTTTTCGTTAATTGTATTTGTAATTAAGTTTTCAATCGCTTTTGGATGAAATAAAATTCCAAACGGATTTTGTGTTGATTGAAACTTAAAATACACTAATTTACTACCTATATTTTCTGAAAAACAAGAACCTAATAGTAAGATTTTAGAATTGTAAGTTATAGGATTATAGGTTTCTTTAGCAATCGGAATTTGAGTTTGTAAAATCATAAATTTCTATTTCAAAATATAAATATAAAAAGAAAGGTTCAAAGTAAAACAATACTTTAAACCTTTGAATCTTTTATATGTTGTAACTTTCTACAAAATATACTCTTTTGCTTTTTCTAAGGCTTCTTTAATTCCACCAATATTTTTCCCTCCAGCAGTTGCAAAGAAAGGTTGACCACCGCCACCGCCTTGAATGTATTTTCCTAATTCTTTAACAATTGTACCAGCGTTTAAATTTTTATTTTCAACAATTTCTTTAGACACATAACAAGTTAAAATTGCTTTTCCATTATTTTTTGAACCAAAAACTAAAAATAAGTTTTGGTGTTTTTTTCCTAAATCAAATGCTAAATTTTTAATACTGTTTGCATCTAAATCAACTTCTGTTGCTAAAAAATTTATGTTATTTATCTCTTCTAATTGATTTTCTAGATCACCAATTAAATTTTTCGCTTTGTCTTTTAATAACTGTTCAATTTGTTTTTGCAAAAAGGTGTTTTCATCTTGTAATTTTTGAACAGCTTTTACAGGTTCTTTTGCGTTACTTAACACCTCTTTTATTTGTGATAAAGTTTGATTATTTTCAAAATAAAAATCTTTAACAGCATCATTGGTAATGGCTTCAATTCTTCTTATTCCAGCAGCAACAGCACCTTCAGATATAATTTTAAAATGCCATATTTCTGACGTATTTTTCACATGCGTTCCACCACATAATTCTATAGACTGACCAAAACGAATTGCTCTTACATCATCACCATATTTTTCTCCAAACAACGCCATTGCGCCTTCGTCAATTGCTTGTTGCATTGGGATGTTTCTTTTTTCTTCTAAAGGTAGTTTACCTGCAATTCTTCTGTTTACAAAATTTTCTACATCTTGTAATTGCTCTGTAGTCATTTTAGAAAAATGAGAAAAATCGAAACGTAAATATTTTGAATGTACAGCAGAACCTTTTTGTTCTACATGAGTTCCTAAAATTTCTCTTAATGCCTGATGTAATAAATGTGTTGCTGTATGATTACATTCTGTTCTAGAGCGTTGTTTTTTATCTACAACAGCTTTTAATGTTTCATCTAAATGTTTTGGTAAGTTTTTAGAAAAATGAATAATTACATTGCTTTCTTTTTTTGTGTCTAAAATATAAACAACATCACCATGAATATCTTCTAAATAACCTTTATCGCCAACTTGTCCACCGCCTTCAGGATAAAATGGAGTTTTATCAAAAACGAGTTGATACATTTTACCATCTTTTTTAGAAACTATTTTTCTGTATCTAGTTAGTTTTACGGTTGCTTCTAAAAAATCATAGCCAACAAATTCTTCTTCAGAATTTTCTATGATAACTGTCCAATCACCAGTACTCATTTCACTAGCAGCACGAGAACGATTTTTTTGCTTTTGTAATTCTTCGTTGAATCCTTTTTCGTTTAGAGATAACCCTTTTTCGTGTAATATTAACGCGGTTAAATCTACAGGAAACCCAAAAGTATCATACAATTCAAAAGCCTTTTCTCCAGAAATTTCATTTTCAGAACTTTCTGCAATGATGTTGTCTAATAAAACCAACCCTTGATCTAAAGTTCTTAAAAAAGAAGCTTCTTCTTCTTTAATTACGTTTTCAATTAAATGTTTTTGAGATTTTAATTCTGGAAATGCAGTTCCCATTCTTTTACTTAAAACATCAACCAATCTATAAATAAAAGGTTCTTTTTTGTCTAAGAAAGTAAATCCGTAACGTACAGCTCTTCTAAGAATTCTCCTTATAACATAACCTGCTCCAGTATTACTTGGTAATTGCCCGTCTGCAATAGAAAAAGCAACAGCCCTTACATGATCTATAATTACACGAATAGCAATATCTGTTTTTTCGTTTTTACCATACTTAACGTCTGTAATTGTTTCTACTTCTCTAATTAAGGGTGTAAAAACATCTGTATCATAATTCGATTTTACATCTTGTAACACCATACACAAACGCTCAAAACCCATTCCGGTATCAATATGTTTTGAAGGTAAATCTTCTAAAGTTCCGTTTGCCTTTCGGTTGTATTGCATAAAAACCAAGTTCCAAATTTCTACAACTTGCGGATGATCCATATTAACTAAAGATTTTCCATCAACTTTGGCTTTTTCTTCTGGAGTTCTAATATCTACATGAATTTCTGAACACGGACCACAAGGACCTTGTTCTCCCATTTCCCAGAAATTATCTTTTTTATTTCCCATCAAAATACGATCTTCTGGAATGATTTCTTTCCAGTAATCGTATGCTTCTTTATCTAAACTTAAGTTGTCTGCATCATCACTTCCTTCAAAAACAGTTACATATAAAATGCTTTTATCAACCTTATAAACTTCGGTTAATAATTCCCAAGCCCAAGCTATTGCTTCTTTCTTAAAATAATCTCCAAAACTCCAGTTTCCTAACATTTCAAACATGGTGTGATGATAGGTGTCGTAACCAACTTCTTCTAAATCGTTATGTTTACCAGAAACGCGCAAACATTTTTGAGTATCAGAAATACGACTGTTTTTTGGAGTTGCATTTCCTAAAAAGTATTCTTTAAATGGCGCCATACCAGAATTGGTAAACATCAATGTTGGATCGTTCTTTAAAACCATTGGTGCAGAAGGCACAATGCTATGTTGTTTGTCTTTAAAAAATTTTAAAAAAGTAGCTCTAACGTCTTGCGATTTCATCTATAATAATTTCAATCAATAATAAATATGTAACATTTTGTAAAATCTATCTACTTATAGATAACAATGCATCATGTTTTTGCTCTTAAAAGTTAATTTACCCTTAATTAATTACTGTAAAAAAGGTAGTTGTAAAACATTTTGTAAATTTGTATGTTTTCTAACGGATAAAATTACAATTAGAGAACACAAAAATAGTACATTTAAGATTATGGCAAAGGTAAAATATTATTACGACGCAGATACTTTATCGTACAGAAAGATTGAGCGAGCTAAAAACAGCATTTTTAAAAAGGTTGGTTTTATTACGCTAGCTGTTGTTTTGGTAGCATTCTTTGGTTTTATAGGTTTTAGTCAGTTTTTAATGTCTCCAAACGAAAGAGCTCAAAAAAGAGAGTTTGACAACTTAAAATTACATTACGAACTACTAAGTAAACGAATTGAAGAAAGTAGTAAAGTATTAACTGAATTACAAGAAAGAGATAATACCATTTATAGAGTATATTTTGAGGCAAATCCAATTCCTGAAGAACAACGTAAAGCTGGTTTTGGAGGTGTAAATAGATACCAATATTTAGAAGGGTTTGATAATTCTTCGATGATACAAAAAGCAACAAAAGATATTGATATTTTATCTAAACAATTGGTGGTGCAATCT
This sequence comes from uncultured Flavobacteriaceae bacterium, assembly GCA_963974245.1. Classification (GTDB taxonomy): domain Bacteria; phylum Bacteroidota; class Bacteroidia; order Flavobacteriales; family Flavobacteriaceae; genus Polaribacter. The sequence goes on from CAXBBY010000013.1 coordinate 59,749, forward strand.
AAATCGTTGGATGAAATTGTAAGATTGGCAAAAAACAAAGAAGAAATGTTATCGTCAATTCCTGCAATACAGCCTGTTGCAAATAAAAACTTAAAAAGAATGGCCTCTGGTTATGGGTATCGAATTCATCCTATATATAAAACAAGAAAATATCATTGGGGAATGGATTTTTCTGCTCCTAAAGGAACACCAGTGTATGCTACCGGAAACGGAACTGTTATTAAAGCAATTAGAACCAGAAAAGGTTTAGGGAATTATGTAAAAATTAATCATGGATTTGGATATGTAACCGTTTACGGACATATGGATAGATATGTAGTTCGTAAAAATCAAAAAGTAAAGAGAGGAGATTTAATCGGTTATATTGGAACTTCAGGAACATCTACAGCACCACATTTACATTACGAAGTTCATAAAAATAATAAAAAAATGAATCCTGTTTACTATTACTTTAACGATTTAACTCCAGAAGAATATAGTCGTATGTTAGAATTAGCTTCAAGAGAAAATCAATCTTTAGATTAATGCACGTTAATTTACCAGAAAAAAGGTATTATAAAATTGGAGAAGTAGCTAAAGCTTTTGATGTAAACACATCTTTAATTCGGTTTTGGGAAAAAGAGTTTGATGTAATCAAACCAAAAAAAAATGCCAAAGGAAATCGATTATTTACTCAAGTTGATGTTGCCAATTTTAAACTCATTTTTAATCTAGTTAAAGAAAGAGGTTTTACGCTAGACGGAGCAAAACAAAAATTAAAAAAGAACCCAGAAGGGACAATTAAAAATCATGAACTTATTAGCAGATTAGAATCTGTAAAAGCTGAATTAGTCAATATAAAAAATCAATTATAAATATAAAAAATAATAGAATTATGAAAAAATGGTTACCAATTATAATTATAGGAATTTTAATTTTTGCATTAGTAAGATGGGGAATTGGAATTAACAATACGATGATAGATATGAAAGGTAAAGCTGAAATATCTTGGGCAAATGTAGAAAGCTCGTATCAACGAAGAAATGATTTAATAGGGAATTTAGTTAAAACCGTTCAAGGAGCAGCAGATTTTGAAAAAAATACATTAACAGAAGTAATTAATGCAAGAGCAAAAGCAACTTCAACTACAATTGATGCAGGAAATTTAACACCAGAAAAAATGGCTGCTTTTCAACAAGCACAGTCTGGTTTAACCTCAGCATTATCAAAGTTAATGGTTGTTGTAGAACGATATCCAGATTTAAAAGCAAATCAGAACTTTTTACAATTGCAAAATCAGTTAGAAGGAACAGAAAACAGAATTAATGTAGAGAGAAATAGATTTAATACTTCTGCAGGAGCTTATAATATCTACATCAAAAAAATCCCTCGTAATTTTATTGCTAGCATTGCAGGTTTTGAAGGAATGAGTTTATACGCTTCAGATAAAGGAGCTGACAAAGCACCAGATGTAAATTTTGATTTTAATAAAAAAGAATAATGTCAAAAGAAAGTCAGTTTTTATCTGAAGAAGATGAATTAGAGATTATTGAAGCAATTAAAACTGCTGAAACAAATACTTCTGGAGAAATCCGTATTCATATTGAAGCAACATCAAAAAAAGAGGCTTATGAAAGAGCATTAGATGTTTTTGAAGAATTAGGAATACATAAAACAGAACAACGAAACGGCGTGTTACTTTATATAGCGGTAACTGATCAACAGTTTGCTATTTGTGGAGATGAAGGAATTAATAATGTGGTTGCAGATGATTTTTGGGATTCTACAAGAGATGTTATTACAGAACACTTTAAGAAAGGAAATTTTAAAAACGGAATTGTTGCTGGGGTTTTAAGTACTGGAATACAATTAAAACAGTTTTTTCCTTGGCAAACTGATGATGAAAACGAATTGTCTAACGAAATTTCTAAAGGATGATCGATCAGCAGTTATCAGTTGTCAGTTGTCAGTTTTCAGTAAGAAGTAAACATAGAAGTTGGTTGTTAAAAAGCAGTAAGATTCTATTGTTTTTTATTGGATTTTTATTAATTCAATCTGCGTTTGGGCAATATAAAATTCCGGACACCCCAAAATTACAAACCAGTGTTTATGATTATATTGGGTTACTTTCTAAGAGTCAAAAAAACAATCTTGAACAGAAATTAATTCGTTATTCAGATTCAACATCAACACAAATTGTTGTTGCTGTAATTTCTAGAACAGAAGGAGAAGATGTTGGTTTTTTAGCAGCAAATTGGGCTCAAAAATGGGGAATTGGACAAAAAGGTAAAGACAACGGAGTTTTTATTTTAGTTGCCAAAGACGATAGGAAATTAAGTATTCAAACAGGTTATGGTGTAGAACACTTATTAACCGATTATATTTCTACAGACATACGAGTTAATATTATTACTCCAGAGTTTAAAAAAGGCGATTATTATGCTGGTTTAGACAAAGGATCTGATGCAATATTTAAAGCACTTAAAGGCGAATTTAAAGAAAACAGAAAACGAACAAAAAAAACAAATTCAAGTTTATTTAGAGTTATTCCTATTATCTTTTTTATCATTTTATTCATCCTACTTTCCAATCGAAATAATCGTGGTGGAAAAGGTGGAAAAGGTGGAAAACGAAGAGGAGGTTTTTCTATTTTAGATGCAATAATTTTAAGTAGCGCTGGAAGAGGTTTTGGTGGTAGAGGAAGTTTTGGAGGATCATCTGGAGGCGGAAGCTTTGGTGGTGGTTTTGGCGGTGGATTCGGCGGCGGCGGATTTGGCGGCGGTGGTTCTTCTGGAGGCTGGTAATACTTAAATTATTTTAACTTTCTCGAGCTCAGTAGAGAGGTTTTGATGTTCAAAAGAATTTAGATGGCAACTGTTCTCAACTTGATATGTAAATGAAAAAAGCGAATTTATATTTTCTATTTTTTGTATTGGCTTCTTGTTCTAATTATGGACAATTAACTCTAGTTTCTGATTTGCCTTCTTCATTAAAAGAAGTTTCGGGAAACGAAATAATTTACAATTCTGAGTTAATTTGGATGCTGAATGATTCAGGGAATAAAGCAGAAGTATTTGGCGTAAATCAAGACGGGAAGATAAAAAGCATCATAAAAATTAAGGCAAAAAATCACGATTGGGAAGATCTTACTTCTGATGAAAAAGGGAATTTATACATTGGCGATTTTGGAAATAACAACCTAAAAAGAAAAAAACTAAGGATTCTTAAAATTAAAAATCAAGAATTACTAACACTTGATGAAGTTGAGGTAAAAAAAATTAATTTTGAGTACCCAGAGGTTGAGAATAAAAAGAATACATCTTATGATGCAGAAGCATTTTTTTATCACCAGAACTACTTTTACATTTTTACAAAAAGCAGAAAAAAAAAGAATTTAGGAAAAACACGGTTATATAAAGTTCCAAATAAAAAAGGAAAACACATTGCAGAATTTATTTCTGAATATGAGTTTTGTAATAGTGTAGATTGTAGAATTACGTCTGCAGACATTTCTAAAAACGGAAAGAAAGTTGTCTTGTTAAACCACTCGTCTGTTTTTATATTCACTAATTTTAAGAATGATAATTTTTTCTCTGGAGAAATAAAAGAAACTCAGTTAGAACATACTTCTCAAAAAGAAGGCATTTGTTTTAAAGAAGAAAACACATTTTATATTACTGATGAAAGAGTAAAAAAACAGGGAGGAAATTTATATCGCTTAAAAATTAAATCCTAAAGAGAATGCAATTCTTGCATTTTCTGTTCCTTTAAAAACACCAATGTTTGCAGAAATCATATCTGCACCGTTTAAGAAAATTCCGCCACCAAAAGAGGAGTTCCAAGTAGTAGAAATATCATTTTCTAACCAAACTCTACCATAATCAAAACCAGAATAAATACCAATTTGCAAAGGCAATAAACCGGTTTTTATTTTTCGTAAATTCAATCGAATATCAGATTTTTGATAAAATGAATTTTTACCAGTAAAACGTTGATTTCTATATCCTCGTAAGCCATCATTTGCTCCAATTGATGCTCCTTGGTAAAACTCAAATCCGTTACCAAAAGTTAAATGACTTTTTACTTTTGTTGCAAATACTAATTGTCCGCTAGAAATTAATTTATAATTAAAACTCAACGACGGAATGAAATAACTAAAAGTTGCTTTTGTATTTGTATTAGAAGTGTAACCAATTGTAAAATCAGCTTTCATTCCTAAAGTAGGAAAAGCTTTGTTATCTTGATTTTCGAAATTGTAATGCGCTTCTGCACTTAAAAAAGAATTTTTGTTTGCTAAATTTGTTGTTGCAATATATCTCCCAACAGTTTTTTCTACTTTAATAGATTGATATTTTAACCCAATTTTAAAATTTCCTCCTAATTCTCCACGCCAAATTAAGTAAGGAGAAAACTGTGTTTTTCTAATTTTTACTCTGTTGTAATTTTTATCAAAAACATCTTCATCAATATAATAAGGATTAGTTGTTTCGTTTCCAAAACCAAAGAAATTTACACTGTAATTTGGACTGGTAAATGATGCTTCTAATCCTAAATTCCAATTTTTAATCACATTTGAAAACTCGCTTTTTAAAGCGATATCAAATCCGTTGGTTGCAAAATAATAAGAAGTAGCAATGGAATATTGAGATGTAAAAGGATTTCTTTCAAAACTAAAATTGGTAAAAGTACTAACCAAGCCAATATTTACCCCATCATCGGGATTCATTCCAATTGATGGAATCATAGCAGTTGTATTGTGCTTTAACTTCTTGTAATCATACACATTTGTATTGTATGTATCTGTCAATTTTTGTATCCCTTTGTTGGTTTTAAAGGTGTTTTTTTTCGATTTGTAATCGTAAATTGTCACATTACTTCCGTTAGTAATAGTGTAAACATCATTGTTTTGTCCGCCAATGATTCGTGTTTTTATAGGGTTCGATTTTTCTCCAAAGACATAAAATTCATCTTTTCCATCTAAACCATATATCCAGATTTCTTTAGTTATTTTTTTGTTGTATTTTTTCTTGTGAAAAAGCTCTCCTTTTTTGCCATTTTTAATTCTATACACTCTAATTTCTGTGCTACCGTTTTTAAGCCTTTCAACCTCAAATAAATCATCTTTATTGGTCCCTTTGATAACAGAAAAGGTATTAATATATGTATAATATTTGTCAGATATTTTTTGAAGATTTTTGATTCTTCCTTTTAATTTTCTTTTAATATCTATCACTGAATTATCTGTTACTTCTTTAGGGAAAAAGGAAAGCGCTTTTTCTATAACAGCATCTGTTAAGTTTTTTTGAATGTATGCAACTTGATTGTCCCAAGAATTTTTTGTTGCTTGATTTATCAATGCAATATCTAACGGATATGGCTCTAAATTAAACCATTTCGGGTTGGCTAATTCTTCGTTATATGATTGCATTAAACGCAATGTAGGTGTTGATTTGGTTACAATATTTAACAGAAAACCATCTGCCATAATAGAAAAAACCTGATCTCTATCTCTTGGAATTGGTTTATACAAGGTGTTTTTTCCTTCTTTAAATGCTGCCCAACGCCATTGATCTTCATGTCTGTCCCAATCTCCTAATAGCATATCAAATAAACGAGCTTTTATATACGCATCTTCATCAATTTTTGAGTCTGCATTTTTAGTGAGTTTTTTTAATAAATCGTTTGTGCTGATTACTTTATTTGAAAAACCAAAATTAGGTTTTTCTCCATGTCCAGAAGCTGCTCGTTCTTCAATCATGTACAATTCATCTCCAAATTCGTTGTTAAAATGAGCCAATACCTTTTGCTTTGGAACATAAAAAAGTTGAGGTTTTGTATGTAAAACATTTATAGCTTTTGCCATTGTTGCAACTGTAAATGGCGCATATGGATGAGAGCCGGTAAAAATATCGAGGAGTAAGTTTTCAGAAAGTGTATCATCAAATTGACCTTCTATATATTGGTTTTTAAATGCAACTGCTTGTAAATATTGCACGGCATTTTTTCGTAAAGCACGCATCACATATTCTCTACCGTTTTTATCTTCTAGTCGCAACGATTTAGATTGATGTCCACCACCTTTTCTTATAGGTTTTAAACCGCCAAAAAGAGTGTCTAAATCTACATTTTTTGCAGTTACTTTTGTTCCATAATATTTTCTATATCGTTTTCCCCAAATAAATTGATAGAAATTTCCTTTTACAACTTCTTCATCTGTATAAATTGATGCGGATGTATATAGATCAGAATTTTTCTTAAACGTAAATTTATTTACAGGCTTATTTGGTTTTAAAACTTGTGTTTGAAATACAGTTTTATTGTTTTTTGCCTCAATAAATGTAACAACTGAAGATCCGTTTTTCAAAATATCTAACCTTGCGTAACCTGGAGTTCCGTATGAAAATAATCCTTTTCCAATATTTTTTGTTGCAGACGTTTTAGAACCAGAACCACTAATAATTTGAGGTAAATTGTCTTGTTTTAAATATTGCAATGTATGTTCGTGACCTGCAACTAAAATTACTTTTTCATTTTCTTGAGAAAGTGTTGCAATCCTGTTTTTAAATTCTAAATATTTTTTGTTTTGTAAATCAGTGTTACTAAATCCGCTAGTTTTTCTAATTAAATTAATAAGTGTTCCTATGATTGGTAATGGAATAGATCCGCCAACAGGAAAAAATTGCTGTTTTAACGAAAATTGTCCGCCATGTGGACCATTTGTATATAATGGATGATGCATTGCAACAATGGTTGTTTTTCCACGTGCTTTTTTTATGATGCTTTCATATTCATCAAAAAAACGAGTTCTTGTTTTTATTTCACAATTGTCATTTATGGTTGGATGTTTGTCCCAATTTGTTAAATACCATTCACTATCAATTGTAATTAAAACGATATCGTCAGAAATATCAATTTTATCTATCGGGCAACCGTTTTTAGGGAAAAAGGAATCTTTTCCTAAAATGTTTTGTATATATTTTTCTTGTCTTTCTAAACCTTTTAATCCATTAGAATACCAATCGTGATTTCCTGGAATAAAAATAGTGTTTCCTTTAAAATTTTTAGTAATATTAGTTTGAATATTTAGCTGATGTTCTGCAAAAGCTCTTCTTTTTTTTTTTTTTGGCATCCCAGCTGGATAAATATTATCTCCCAAAAATAATAATGTACTATTTTTTGACGCTGATTCTAATTGCGTTCTCAATCTTTTTAAGGTAATTGTTTCAGAACCAATTGGAGAATTTCCTCCATCACCAAGTAAGTAAAACGAATGTGCTACGTCTTCTTTAGAAAAATTAGAGACCGTTTGGTTTGAAGTTTTGTATTGTGGTTTATAAGTTGCACAATTACTAAGTAATAACAAACCTATAATTAAGCAAAAATACTTTGTACTGTTCATCTATTTTTTTTTACATTAGTAAAAATAATTCTTTTATGGAGACTTTGTTGCTGAATGCCGAAAAATATGTTTTCTCATTATTAACCAAAGAGTTAAGTAGTGATTTTTTCTATCATAATTTTAGTCACACACAAAGGGTTGTAAATGCGACTAAAGAATTACTTGTAGGAGAAAATGTTTCTAAAGTTGATGCAAATATTTTACTGTTGGCAGCATGGTTTCATGATGTTGGTTATATTAAAGGGATAGAAAATCATGAAGAATCTAGTGTAAGGATTGTTACCAATTTCTTAGAAGAATATAATATAGATGAAAGCATAATTAATAATGTAAATCGGTTAATTAGGGCTACTAAAATGGATGCTGTGGCGGATGATCTATTGGAGAAAATAATACGGGACGCAGATTGTGCTCATTTGGCAAAAAAGAGTTTTTCTGATATTAGCGATTTACTCAAAGAAGAATTTAACTCAGCGTATAATAAAAGTTATTCTGATTCTGAATGGATTCAAGAAAATATCAAATTTTTAGCAAATAAACATTCTTACTATACAACCTATGCGCAAAAAAACTGGCAACAAGGAAAAGATAAAAATTTAGCTCAACTTTTTAAAACCAAAAGAAAAACGGTACAAGAAGAGCGAAAAGAATCTATCAAAAAAGAAGAATTAAAACTAAAAAAACAAAAAGCTAAAACACCAGAACGTGGAATAGAAACTATGTTTAGAGTTACATTAAGGACTCATATTACCCTGAGTGATATTGCTGATACAAAAGCAAACATTCTACTTTCTGTAAATGCAATAATTATTTCGTTAGCATTATCTAGTTTACTTCCAAAGTTAGATAACCCATCAAATCAATATTTAATTACTCCTGCCATTATTTTTGTTATGTTTACTGTTACTTCAATTATTTTATCTGTAATGGCAACTAGACCAAATGTTACTGAAGGTAAGTTTTCAAAGAAAGATGTTAAAGATAAAAAAGTAAATTTATTATTTTTTGGAAATTTCCATAAAATGAACTTATCAGATTTTGAATGGGCAATGGGAGAATTAATGAAAGACAAAGATTACTTGTATAGCTCTATGACCAAAGATTTATATTTTTTAGGAAAAGTATTAAACAGGAAATATAAATTGTTACGATTAACATATTTGGTCTTTATGGTCGGAATTATAGTATCCGTAATTAGTTTTGGAATTGCGTTTAAATTAAAAGAAACAGGTGTTTTAATTTAAAATTATAAATGCAACTCTTCAATTAAATCATTTAAAGAAATAATTTTTTCTTTAGGATTGTAAATTACTTCTACACGCAAAGCTTTTAATCCAGAAACACCTTGTAAATCTTCTATTTCTAATTTTTCTAATTTTCCAAAATAATTTTTAGATTGTAAAAATTTTATATATTTTAAATACTCTCTAGCATCATTTTCTTGAGAATAAACGATTGCAATTTTACCAGGAACGGTTAATCGCTCAGACGTGTTTTTTATGTGTGCTTTATCAATACGTTTTTTAATAATTTCGTATCTAATATTATAGGCGCCATCAACATCAAATTGTTTTTCATCCATTCTAAATTTAATGGATAACGGATTGCTGTGAACTAGAACTAATGAAGCAACTCTTAAATCGTGATTCATTTCTTCTCTTGCATTGAAAGCGATATTCTCTAGCTGATACATGGTTTGTAATTGCCACAAACGCAAATTATATAAAAACAATTTATCAAACGAATTGTCTTCAACTAAAGAGTCTCCAATATACATGTTGTACTCTACGCCATCTGTTTTGTATCGCTCAAAATAATGCGGAAACATACTTTGTGCTTCTTCTTGCTTTTGATCTAAAAATTCAGAAAGTTTATTATTTAGTAGTGTAACGCTATCTTCATAATCTTTACGTTTTTCATAAACTACATGTAAGTCTTTGTCCAATCTATTCATGTAAACTGAAACAAGGTTTTTTAATTCTGAATTTAATTTTTTAATATGATTAAAAACAGGGTAAATTTCTCGTTTTAAAAAATCGATAATTGCAATTTCATCTCCGGCTTTTAAACCATCAGTTACGTTTTCTAAGTACTCATTAACTCTAAAAATAAGCTCTTCATAAATAGGTAGTTTTTCTACAACACAGGTTTTATTTAAAATGTTTATTGCTAATGATAATTGTAATGTTAAGTCGTCTTTAATAGCATCATTCCTGGCGATAGAAGAACCTTTAATATCACTCTGTCCAAATAAAGGATACACATCATTAAAAACAATTTCGTCAAGTTTAATGTTCTTTTCTTGTTTAGAAAGTTGGTTCAAATATTTTTCTGCTGCAGAATTAAATCGCCATTTTACAGTAGGATGAATGGTTGTATAATGTTCTTGAATTAATGCTTCAACAGTATTTTGATATTCTTCTGAAGCCCTTTTTACAGCAACTTCAAATACAGGAATAATATCTTTCAGTTTATTTAAGTTTACCGAATTTAGCTCATAAGCTCTCGGAGAAGCAATTTCTAGCAATGCTAAATCATCATTATCCGCTGCTCTAATAGGTATTAACGTAATACTTTGTATACCTTGCTTTTTTAAATTTTTATAGAAAGAATTTTCATTGGTTTGCTTACCGTATTTTTATACATCAGATATGCTAAGAGGTTCATGATTTTTAAAAACGGTTTGTGTAATTCCTTTACAGAAATAAGTATCACAAAGAACTTCTTCGTCAGAGCTTAAAATAATACTGTTTGATGAGTTTATTGTTGTTTCGCAAATAGAAACATTGATATTGTTAAATCGAGAATATCCTAATATTAAATCTGGAATTGAATAAAATTTTCTTAGGTTTTTTTGTAATTCCTCAATTAAATTACTGCCGCTTTTTAATAAATTTGTACCGATATCAGAAATTATTTCATCTGTCGTTACATCCATTAGGTTCATAATTCCAAAACCTTTATAGGTATAACTATTTGGAGGAAATTTTTCTTTCCAAACCGCTACATTATCAAAATTATTTAAAAGTATTTTATAATCTTCTTCTGTAATTTTTGGTGCGTTTTCTGTCGGAATTACTTCTCCAAAATCACCATTAAAAGCTGCTCTATAATGTTTCATGTTTCCAGTAGTTGAATCTGGAATATCAAAGAAAAAAGGTCTTTTTAAATCTACATGATATCCGTAAACAGAAGCTAAAATCATAGTGCATCCATAGATGTATAATAAATCATCTTCGAAATTACGAACTTTAATTTCGTAATCTGGCCCAGCATTTTTTATAATATTCTCAAACCGAGTTGTAAATTTAAAAGAGGTAAAAGTAAACGGTATTGTTGCCGTTTTAATTTCGTTTAATAAAAGTGGTTCTGGAAAAAGGGGTTCTAATAGTAAATCAATAATTTCTTTATGAGTTTCAAACAAAGAAAAATCAGAAAAACCATGAATTAATTCAGGAGTTTTTTCAATTTCTGCAATCATCTTTTTTGCAGCTAAATAATATGGGTGATTTTTATATTCTTCTTTTGAATATTTTTGATATAGCAAAAACACCTTTTCAAAACTTACTAAAATTTGTAAAGGTAATTCTATAGATTCGTGATTATTAGTATGCTTAATTTTCATAAACTAAAATTGCATTAGATAACAAAAGTACTAAATGTTAATTTGTAGTCGAAGAATTATAAAAACCTTGCAAATTAAGAAACCTATTTTTGTCTAAAATAAATGATAATAGGAACTCCAGAAAAATTGTAAATTTCTCTCATTTGATTTTCTAAATATCTCCTGTAAGAATCTTTTACATATTGCGGCAAATTTGCAAAAAAGGCAAATTGTGGAGTTGGTGTTGGCAATTGTAAACAGTATTTAATTTTTACATATTTACCTTTTATTGCTGGTGGTGGATTGTTATTAATAATCTCTAGCATTTTTTCATTCAGTTTGCTAGTAGTAATTCTATTTTTTCTGTTTTGAAATACCTCTACAGCTGTTTCTATTGCTTTAAAAATACGTTGTTTTGTAAGTACTGAAACAAAAATAATTGGCACATCTGTAAACGGAGCAATTTCTTTTCTAATTGCAGCTTCATAATCTCTTACAGTATTAGTTTCTTTATCAACTAAATCCCATTTATTAACTAAGATTACAACTCCTTTTTTATTTTTTTCTGCCAACCAAAAAATATTTTGATCTTGACCTTCAAAACCACGAGTTGCATCAATCATTAAAATAATAACATCAGAATACTCAATAGTTCTAACGGCTCTCATTACAGAGTAAAATTCTAAATCTTCTTTTACTTTCGATTTTTTTCTAATTCCGGCTGTGTCAACCAAATTAAAATCAAATCCAAAACGATTGTATTTTGTGTCAATAGAATCTCTTGTAGTACCAGCAATATCGGTTACAATATTTCTTTCTTCACCAATTAACGCATTAATAAAAGATGATTTTCCTGCGTTTGGTCTTCCAACAACTGCAAATCTTGGTAATTCTTCTTTTTCTAAATCTATTTCTTCAGGTTCTGGCATTATTTCAGCAATTGCATCTAATAATTCTCCAGTTCCACTTCCGTTAATTGATGAAATTGTATGATATTCTCCCAATCCTAAATTGTAAAATTCAACCGCATCAGCATCACGCATTGCATTATCAACTTTATTAACAGCAATAAATATGGGTTTTTTTACTTTTCTCAACAATTTAGCAACTTCAGAATCCATTGGCGTAATTCCTTGTTCTACATCAACCACAAAAACAATAATATCTGTTTCCTCTAAAGCCAATTGTACTTGCTTACGGATTTCATCTTCAAAAATATCGTCAGAACCAACAACATATCCGCCAGTATCAATTACAGAAAATTCTTTTCCGTTCCAGTCAGATTTTCCGTAATGTCTATCTCTAGTTACACCACTTACAGAATCTACAATTGCTTCTCTTCTCTGAACCAATCGATTAAATAAAGTCGATTTCCCTACATTTGGTCTTCCTACAATGGCAACTATACTATTCATTACTAAAAATATTTTTGCAAAGATACTAATTAGGGAATGATATTTGTTTAAATTTAAAGAGTTATAAAATTTATCATTATGAAAAATAATTTTACAGCCATCATTTTTTCAATTGCTATTGTAATTGCGGCTTTTTTACTGGGAAATTCTATTGTTAATAGGAATAATACAGATGGAATTATTTCTGTCACCGGATTGGGGAAAGCAGATTTTACATCAGATTTAATCGTTTGGGAAGGATCTTATTCTAGCGAAAGTAAAAACCTAAAGTTAGCATATAACAATTTAGAAAAAACAAAAAAAAATAATTTCTGATTATTTATTTTCTAAAGGAATTAAACCAGCTGAATTGGTTTTTAAAGCGGTTACAAGTAGAAAAAAAACCAAAGCAACCTATAACAAAGATGGGAAATATATTGGTGAACAATTTTTGGGTTATATTTTAACTCAATTACTACAGGTAGATTCTAACGATGTAGAAAAAGTGGATAAAATCTCTAGAGAAATTACAGAATTATTAAATAAAGGAATCGAGTTTTATTCGCAACCACCAAGATATTATTATACTAAATTAGCAGATTTAAAACTAGAAATGATTTCTAAAGCAACTTCGGATGCTAAATTAAGAGCAGATAATATTGCTGAAAATTCTGGAGGAAAATTAGGAAAGTTGATTTCTGCAAAAATGGGAATATTTCAAATTACGGGTCAAAATTCTAAAGAAAATTATTCTTGGGGAGGAACTTTTAACACAATATCAAAATTAAAAACAGCCTCCATTACTATGAAGTTGACGTATAATGCAGATTAAATAGCTTCCGTTGATCAATATGATTCTTAATGGTATCAAAATCTCAGTTCGAGTGATCTTGAGGAACGAAAAATTGTATCGAGAACTTTTTAAAGCTAAATTCTTTGTTCTCAATATAAATTTTACTCATTTCAATCGAAAAATTAACTCGAACTAACAAAATTTTATTAAAATGGATAACAGCTTATAAATAATAGTAGATATATTTATGAAAGAAAAAACAAGCAGCGAGGTTTTTTTAAGACCTAGATTTAGCATCTATTTTGATGAAAATCATGAAAAAATTATTCAAAAGTTTAAAACTTTTTTAAAAGAAAAAGAGAATACCAATCCAAGTCGGTTTTCTGACGGACATATTATTATTGATGTTCCAAAAAATGAAGAACATTTTTGGTCTCCTCAATTAAATCTAGAGGTTGTTGAGATAGCAAAAAATAAAAGTATTGTAAAAGGGCTTTTTGGACCCAAACCACAAGTTTGGACCTTATTTATGTTTATTCATTTTGTTACTGGAATTGCATTTTTAATTTGCGCAGTTATGCTTTATGTAAAAATAAGCTTAGAAGAAAGTTATGTTTTTCCGCTAATGATGGTAATTTTTTTACCATTATTTTGGGCGGTTTTATATTTTTTAGGGAGAATTGGTAAAAGTACAGGTCATAAACAAATGGACGATTTATACAATTTAATGACCTCTATTTTAGAGAGCTAAAACTAATCTTTATAACCAAAGCGTTTTAACTGACTTTTGTCGTTTCGCCAGTTTTTATTGACTTTCACATACAGTTCCATAAAAACTTTTTTCTCAAAAAATAATTCTAAATCTTTTCTGGCTTCGGTGCCAACTCGTTTTATAGCAGCTCCTTTGTGTCCAATAATAATTCCTTTTTGAGTATCACGTTCAACCATAATTACAGACCTAATTCTAATAATTTTTTCTTCCTCAACAAACTCTTCGGTTTCTACTTCTACCGAATACGGAATTTCCTTTTTGTAATGCATTAGAATTTTTTCTCTAATTTTTTCATTGACAAAAAAGCGTTCAGGCTTGTCTGTTAATTGATCTTTCGGATAAAAAGCAGGACTTTCTGGTAAGCATTCAATAATTTTATTTAGAACAACATCAATATTAAATTTTTCTAAAGCAGAAATGATAAAGACAGTTGCATTTGGGACTTTTTCTGTCCAATATGAAAGTTTTTCTTCAACTTCATCTTGATTAGAAGTGTCTATTTTATTCAACAATAAAATAACAGGAATTTTACTTTGGATTATTTTGTTAAAAAAAGCTTCGTTTTTCAACTCTTTTTCGCCCATTTCTACCATGTAAATTAACACATCGGCATCATCAAAAGCAGATTTTACAAAATCCATCATCGATTCTTGTAATTGATATGCAGGCTGAATAATTCCAGGCGTATCAGAAAAAATAATTTGATAATCGTCGTTATTTACAATTCCTAAAATACGATGCCTTGTTGTTTGCGCTTTAGAAGTTATGATAGATAGTTTCTCACCAACCAATGCATTCATTAATGTTGATTTACCAACATTAGGATTTCCAATAATATTTACAAAACCTGCTTTATGTGTCATGCTGCAAAGATACTTTGTTTTTTAATTTTACACACTTTAAAAGATTAGGATATTGTTGTTGAGTATATTAAGGTTATTTTAAAATAAAAGACGATTTTTTTTGAAAGAAATAGAAAATGGTTGTATATTTGCAATCCAAATCGCGGGATAGAGCAGTAGGTAGCTCGTCGGGCTCATAACCCGAAGGTCATTGGTTCGAGTCCAATTCCCGCTACTAATAAAAAAGTCAAAACTTAATTGTTTTGACTTTTT
>CAXBBY010000014.1:0-74082 GCA_963974245.1 uncultured Flavobacteriaceae bacterium
TTTTTAGTTACAGTTTCTTTTTTTGAAGTATCTGCTCCACAAGATAAAAACATCAGTAAAAAAGAAAAATAACAAAATTTTAAGAAAATCTTCATTACACTATCGTTCAAATTCAAAATCAATTGTCTATTTTTCAGTTTTAGCATTTTTTAATAAAATATATATTAAGTAAGTACAATGACAAAGATATTAAAGATTCACGAACTAGAGAAAACATATACAAGCGGTTCTAAAGAATTAACAGTTTTAAGTGATATTTCTTTTGAAGTAGAACAAGGCAGTATTTTTTCTATTGTTGGTTCTTCAGGAAGCGGTAAAACAACATTGCTTGGTTTATGTGCTGGTTTAGATCATCCTAGCAAAGGTGAAATAGAATTATGCGGAAGGAATTTACAAGACTTAAATGAAGATGAACGTGCATTATTGCGTAATAAAGAAGTTGGTTTTATCTTTCAGAATTTTCAATTGTTGCCAACATTAACAGCATTAGAAAATATCATTGTTCCTTTAGAATTACAAGGAGAAAAAAATGCGGCTAAATTTGGATTGGAATTATTAGAGAAAGTAGGGTTAGCAGATCGTCAGCATCACTATCCATCGCAATTATCTGGTGGAGAACAACAAAGAGTTGCTTTGGCAAGAGCTTTTTCAAACAAACCTTCTATTTTATTTGCTGACGAACCAACAGGTAATTTAGATGAAGAAACTGGAGAAAAAGTAATTCAGTTACTTTTTCAATTAAATAAAGAAGCAGGAACAACCTTAATAATAATTACTCACGATTTAGACTTAGCAAATAGAACCCAACAAATATTGCGATTAAAAGGAGGGAAGATTGTATCTAACGAAAAAACAATGTCAAATTAAATGAGTAAGAAATATTCAAAAACGTCCGTAAAATGGCTTTTTAAAATGGCTTGGCGAGACGGAAAGGCAAGTCTTTCTAGATTAATGCTTTTTATGGCGTCAATCATTTTGGGCATTGCAGCAGTTGTTTCTATTCAATTGTTTAGTGAGAATTTAAAAGACAATATTAAAAATCAGTCAAAAGCACTAATGGGAGCTGATTTTATTATTGATAGCAGACAGCTTCCTTCTAAAAAAGTACAAGCAATTATAGATTCTTTGGATGTTGCCGCATCAGAAGTTAATTTTGTTTCTATGGCTGCGTTTCCAAAAAATGATGGAACAAAACTGGTAAAAGTGAGAGCCATTGAAGGTCCTTTTCCTTTCTATGGAACTTTAGATACTGAACCCATTAACGCTGCTTCTCAATATCAAAAATTAGGTGGAGCATTAGTAGATGCAACTTTACTTTTACAATACAATTTAAAACCTGGTGATTCTATTAAACTAGGAAAGCTTACATTTCCAATTATTGGTGCTTTAAAATCGATTCCTGGCAGTACAGCAATTTCTACTTCTGTTGCGCCAACCGTTTTGATTCCATTTCGTTTTATAGAAGAAACCGAATTGCTACAAATAGGAAGTAGAAAAGAATACCAATACTTTTTTATTGCTCCTACAACGATGGATTTGGTGTTGTTAGATAAAAAATTAGATCCTATCTTAGATGACGAAAATGCTGATATAGATACGCATACAAGCACAAGTCAGCAATTAGGTAGAAGGTATGACAACGTAAGTAGGTTTTTAAATTTAGCAGCATTTATTGCACTTTTATTGGGTTGTGTCGGTATCGCAAGTTCTGTTCATATTTACATTAAAGAAAAATTAAAAAATGTTGCAGTTCTAAAATGTTTAGGAGCAACTAGAAAACAAACTTTTTTAATTTATTTGCTGCAAATTATTGGGATTGGATTAATCGGAGGTATTTTAGGATCTGCAATTGGAATTGGATTGCAATTTGCTTTTCCTTATATTTTACAAGATTTTCTACCTTTTGATGTTCAAATATCTATTACAGCTCAACCACTAATAATTGGAATTACGTTGGGTATTTTAATGTCAGTTTTATTTGCTTTATTACCATTATTAGGAACTTGGTATGTTTCTCCGTTAGAAGTTCTAAGAGGGACAGAAGAAAATTTAGTAAAGCCAAGAAAAGCACGCCTTTTTACATTATCAGCAATCTTGCTTTTTATCTTTTTATTTTCATTTTGGTTGTTGCAAGATGCATCAAAAGGTTTAATTTTTACTGTTGGAATACTGATTGTGTTTTCAATAATGGCAGGAATTTCAAGCCTTTTTATGAAAGCAATTAAAAAGTTTTTTCCAGCTCGTTGGGGATTTACAAAACGTCAAAGTTTGTTAAACTTATATCGTCCAAATAATCAAACAATGGTATTAATTTTAGCCATCGGTTTAGGAACTTTCTTAATTAGTACGTTATATTTTACTAAAGATATTTTATTAGCGAAAACATCCGTAGAAAATAACACAAATGATCCTAATATCATTTTAATGGATGTGCAAACAAATCAAAGAGATGCTGTTGCAAATACAATTCTTACAAAAGGGTTAGATGTAATAAATAATATTCCTATTGTAACAATGCGAATGCACCAAATTAAAGATGAATTGGTAAATAATCTTCGTAAAGACAGTATTTCGAAAAGAAGAAATCGATGGATTTTAAACCATGAATTCCGAGTTACATATCGCGATGAGTTAATTCCGTCTGAAGAATTACTAGAAGGAACTTGGAGTAAAGAAGTAAAACAAGGCGAACCTATTTTAATTTCTGTAGCAGATAATATTGCTAGAGATGCTAATTTAGAAATAGGCGATCAAGTCGTTTTTAATATACAAGGAGTTTTAATGAAAACGATTGTTGGAAACATAAGAAAAGTAGATTGGGGACGCGCGCAATTGAATTTTTCAATTGTATTTCCAATAGGAGTTTTAGAAAATGCGCCACAGTTTAGCGTATTAACAACTTTTGTACCAGATGAAGTAAGTTCAGCAGATTTACAACGAGATTTAGTAAAGCAATTTCCAAACATTTCAATATTAGATTTGCGGCAGATTTTTACAATTATTGAAGATATTTTAGATAAAATTGCTTGGATTATTAATTTTATGGCGTTTTTTAGTATTCTTACAGGGATTATTGTTTTAATAGGCTCTGTTAGAAATAGTAAATACCAACGGATAAAAGAAAGTGTATTGTTAAGAACGCTAGGAGCAAAGAGTAAACAAATTTTACAAATTACAGCATTAGAATATATCTATTTAGGGTTGATTGGTAGTTTGGTTGGAATTTTATTATCGCTTATTAGTAGTCAATTGCTAGCAGCTTTTTTATTTAAAGAACCTTTTATTCCGTCTGCAATTCCATTTTTAGTATTTCTACCAGGAATTACATTGTTGGTGTTATTAATTGGTTTAAGTAATATTAGAAGCGTTTTAAAAAGTCCGCCGTTAGAAGTATTACGAAAAGAAGTTTAATAAAAATTTTACTGATATATAGGTGTTCAAATTAGTAACAAATCTAAAAACTACCTTTTTTAAAGTTCTTAAACTCAATAGAAAATATGTTTAAAAATAAACAGTTATTTTCATCGTAGTACTTCAAATGATTTGTATTTTTCACAAAAATAATTTTTAGAATGTGTAAAGAAAAATTTATGTTAGAAGCTGTAAATGCAGCTTTAAAAGGAATGAGCAATAATGAGGGCGGTCCTTTTGGTTGCGTTGTAGTTAAAGATGGAGAAATTATTGGAAGAGGGAACAACAAAGTGACTTCTACGAATGACCCAACAGCACATGCAGAAGTGACTGCAATAAGAGATGCTTGTAAAAATCTAGATTCGTTTCAATTAGATGGTTGCGAAATTTATACATCGTGTGAACCTTGCCCAATGTGTTTAGGTGCTATTTATTGGGCACGACCAGATAAAGTATACTATGGAAGCAATCAAGTTGACGCAGCAAATATTGGTTTTGATGATGAATTTATTTATAAAGAAATTCCATTACCGTATGCAGAACGAAGTATTCCGTTTGAACAATTAGCTCGAGAGATTGCTTTAAAACCATTTCAAGAATGGATGAAAAAAGAAGATAAAACAGAATACTAAAATAATATAATGTCAGTTCGAGTCTCACGCTTTTGGGCGTGATGTATCGAGAACTTTTGAAACCTATTACATGATAACCTTCATCCTAAATAACAAAATCATACAAACTTCAGACAATGCAGGAATGACATTGTTAGATTTTGTTCGATATCAAAAACGCCTTACAGGAACCAAAATTGGTTGTAGAGAAGGTGATTGTGGTGCTTGTACAGTGTTAGTTGGAACGTTAAAAAATGATGCAATGGAATACCAAAGCATCACATCATGTATTTCTCCTTTAGGAAACGCACATGGCAAACATATTGTTACGGTTGAAGGTACAAATCTTCAAAATAAATTAACCACAACTCAAGAAGCAATGAAGGCAAACTACGCAACGCAATGCGGATTTTGTACTCCTGGTTTTGTGGTTTCCTTAACAGGATTTACATTGTCAAATTCTGATAAAAATTACAATAATGCCTTAGATGCAATTAGCGGAAACATTTGTAGATGCACTGGATATAAAGCAATTGAAAGAGCAGCTAATCAAGTGGTTGAAAAATTTCAAAACACAAATAAAACATCTTTAGATTGGTTGATTGAAAACGAATTTATTCCTGAATATTTTGCAACCATTCCAAAACGATTAAAAGAAATTGAAATTAAAGATTCAAACAAACCTAAAGGAAAATATGTTTCTGGTGGTACAGATTTATATGTACAACAAGCAGATCATTTAGCAGATAATGATGTTCATCTAATTACTGAAAAGAAATATTTAAAAGGAATAACAATTACAAATAGTAGTTGTACTATTGGAACAAATTCAACGGTTTCAGATATATGGAATCATTCAGAATTAAATAAGTTGTTTCCAAACTTAAGAAAACATTTGAAACTGGTTTCTTCAGAACAAATTAGAAATATGGCTTCTTTGGGCGGAAACTTTGTAAACGCTTCGCCAATTGGCGACATGACAATTTTCTTTTTAGCCTTGAATAGTAATATTACAATCGTAAATTCTGAAGAACAAGAGCGCACAATTGCGCTTAAAGACTTTTATAAAGATTATAAGAAAATCGATTTGCATGAAGGCGAACTCTTAAAAGAAATTTGTTTCAAACCGCTAACAAAAAAGTCCTTTTTTAATTTTGAAAAAGTATCAAAACGAACGCATTTAGATATTGCAAGTGTCAATTCTGCCATACATATTTCTGTAGAAAATAAAACTATTGTAGAAGCAAATGTTGCAATTGGTGGCGTTGCTGCTATTCCGAAATACTTACACGAAACTTCAGCGTTTTTAAAAGGAAAACAATTATCTGTAGAAACCATTATAGAAGCCAACGAAATACTTCAAAAAGAAATTTCACCAATAAGCGATGTTCGTGGTACAAGTGATTATAAGCGTTTGTTGGCAAGACAATTATTTATTGCACATTTTATTGAGTTATTTCCAATGCAATTCACTTTAAACGATGTTGCTCAACATGCATAAAAACAAATCAAATACCATCTTAGATTCAAAATTAGATTCCGTTGCTGATGGTTTAAAAAAAAGCATTAAAAACTTAGATTCGTACACACATGTTCGTGGTGAGTCTATATATGTTGATGATGTCAATGTTAGACAAGGCACGTTTTACGCAGTCGTTTTTGATTCACCAAAAGCGCACGGAAAAATAATAAGTGTCGATTATTCTAAGGCAGAAGCCTTGGAAGGAGTGGAGCGTATTTTTACGTATAAAGATGTACCTGGTGAAAATCAGATTGGCGGAATTATCCCTGACGAACCATTACTCGCAGAAGATGAAGTCCATTTTTGGGGAATGCCAATTGCGTTAATTGTTGCTAGATCAGAATTTATTGCAAGAAAAGCAAGAGGTTTAATAGAAATTGAAATAGAAGAGTTACCCGTAATTACAACTGCAAAAGAAGCGAAAGCGAAAGGTAGTTTTATCAATGCACCAAGATCGTTTAGTTTAGGTAATACCGAAAAAGCATTTGCAGATTGTGAGTATGTTTTTGAAGGAGAAACTTTTTCAAACGGACAAGAACATTTATATATTGAAACACAAGGCGCATATGCAGAACCTTTAGAAAACGGAAATATAAAAATCACATCATCTACACAAGGTCCAACTTCTGTACAAGCAATTACGGCAAGAGTATTAGGCATTGCAATGCACAAAATTGAAGTTGATGTAACACGACTTGGTGGTGGATTTGGTGGTAAAGAAGATCAAGCGACGCCTTGGGCTGTAATGGCAGCTTTAGCTACGTTTCATCTGAATCAGTCTGTAAAATTAATTCTAAACCGTCATGATGATTTACGGATGACAGGAAAACGTCATCCATATGAAAGTGCCTATAAAATAGGCTTGTCTAAAGACTTAAAAATACTTGCATATCAAACAGAATTTCTACAAAACTCTGGCGCAGCAGCAGATTTATCTCCTGCAATTGCAGAAAGAACTTTGTTTCATGCAACCAATAGTTATTACGTTCCTAATGTAACCACAAAAGTAATCAGTTGTAAAACCAACTTACCACCAAACACAGCATTTCGTGGTTTTGGTGGTCCGCAAGGAATGTTCGTTATAGAATCTGCCATTGCAAAAGCAGCGCATGAAATCGGTGTGAGTGCAAAACAAATTCAGGAAGCCAATTTATTGGAGGAAAATGATACATTTTCTTATGGACAAATCGCTAAGAAAGTAGAGGCAAAGAACACATGGAATTCTGCAAAAAAACTATTTAATAGCGAAGCTTTAGAGCAAGAAGTCGAAGATTTCAACAAAAAAAACAAAGCATTCAAAAAAGGAATCGCTTTTATGCCAATTACTTTTGGAATTTCATTTACGAACACACCAATGAATCACGCGCGTGCCTTGGTACATATTTATTTAGACGGAAGTGTAGGTATTAGCACTGCTGCGGTAGAAATGGGGCAAGGTGTCAATACCAAAATGATGCAAATTGCTGCTGATGTATTTTCTATTCCGATTGATAAAATTAAAATAGAAACCACCAATACAACCCGAGTTGCAAATACATCACCATCTGCGGCAAGTTCTACAGCAGATTTAAACGGAAAAGCAACCTTAATGGCGTGTAATTCACTTTTAGAACGCTTAAAAACTGTAGCCTCGGCAGCATTAAATGTTTCTAAAAAAGACATCACATTAAAAGATGAATTCGCTTATATAAAAGGAAATAAATCAACATTAACTTGGACAGAGTTGATCAGTATAACCATGCTAAAGCGGGTAGCTTTAACAGAAAATGCACATTATGCAACTCCAGAAATTCACTTTGATAAAACCAAAGAAAAAGGACATCCTTTTGCATATCATGTGTACGGAACGGCAATTATTACCACAACAGTAGATTGTACACGTGGTACGTACGAATTCGATTCAGTTAAAATTGTGCACGATTACGGAAAAAGTATGAGTGAAGGAATTGATTTAGGTCAAGTTGAAGGAGCATTAATTCAAGGAATTGGTTGGATGACCATGGAAGAAATTGGCTACAATACAGACGGACGATTACTTTCAAATGCATTATCAACCTATAAAGTTCCAGATATTTTTTCTATTCCTAAAAGTGTAGAAGTAATTCCTGTTGAAACTGAAGGAAATGAAATGGCAATATTAAAATCGAAAGCAGTTGGAGAACCGCCTTTAATGTATGGAATTGGAGCTTATTTTGCGCTTCAAAACGCCATTAAAGCCTTCAATCCAAATTATGATTTAAAATTCCATTCACCAATGACTCCAGAAAAAGTGTTAATGAGTTTATATTCTAAAAACTAACTGCCTTATCGCACTTCATTATAAAAAATCAAACATTCTTAAAGGCGCACTTATTTATAGTGCTGGTGATGCCATTGCTGCTGTTTTATTAGATGAATTTTCTTTGTATAGATTACTTGGAATGATGTTTATTGGCGCTACTTTTTACGCTTTTGAAATTCCTAATTATTTTGATTGGATTGTGAAAAAGACACAGTCTTTAAAAGGAATTAAAGCTACTTTAACTAAAACATTGTTGGCTATTGTTTACTTTAATCCGTTTTGGATTGCTAGACATTTATTGTTTATAAAATTGTTTTCTGGACAGTTTGATGCCATTAATTTTAATCTTTTAGAAATTGCTTTTTGGTCGTTTTTAGTAAATATTCCTATTTCTTTTATCGCCAATTATATCATACAAAACCGATTTAAACTAAAATGGCGTTTTCTTGGATCTGCTATTTTCTCTGCAATTATGGCAATTTACTACGCACTTAGCGAAACTTTTTTTAGTTAATTTTCATAAAACTTAAAAATATATAATTTTCTTGTTAATTGTATTTAAGTATTTGCTTAAATGCGTAAATAGTTATATGTTTGTTTATTAAAACAAAAATAGTATGAAATTAGAAGTAACCTGTACACGAGTAGAAGCCAACCACAAACAATTACAAAACTGTATGGATACATTAGATAAGATGAAATATAGTTTTGAAAAAATAACAAAATTACTATCTATTACTGGAAATGATGTCAGATTAAAAATTCTATATCTCTTAAATATAGAAAAAGAACTTTGCCCGTGTGATTTAGCAGATATTTTAAAAATGAGTGTACCGGCAATTTCCCAGCACATTCGTAAAATTAAAGACGCAGGAATTATTACGGCGAGACGTGATGGCCAAACGCTTTACTATTCATTAAATAATGATGAAACAGCTATTTTAAAGAGTATTTTTAAGTCAATAAAATTAGAAAGAAAAACAGCCTAAATATTAAAATTATGAGTACAGAAAAAACATCGAAAACATCAAAAAATGCAGCTTATACAGGGTTATTTGCTGCCGTAGCAGCATCATCCTGCTGTATTCCACCAGTTATTGCATTAATTGCCGGAGTTGGTGGTAGTGCCTCTATGCTATCTTGGATGGAACCTTTTAGACCTTATCTTATAGGATTGGCAGTGTTGGCGATAGGTTACGCTTGGTATAGTTATTTAAAAACCAAAAAAGCAGATGATTGTTGTGAAGTAGATGCAAAACCAAAATGGTATCAAACCAAAGGGTTTTTAATTGTGATTACTCTCTTCTCTGCAATTTCAATAGCCTTTCCTTATTATTCATCAATTTTTTATCCAAACAATAAAAAAGAAATTACAGTTGTTAAACAATCAAACATTGAAACACTAAATTTTGATGTTAAAGGAATGACTTGCGCCTCTTGTGAATTATCCATTGTGCATGCGGTAAATGAATTAGGAGGTATTGTTGATGTAGTAGCGTCCTTTGATAAATCAAATACTACCGTAGCGTTTGATAATTCGAAAATTTCTAAGAAAGACATTGAAAAAGCAATAAATTCAACAGGATATAAAGTGGTTAATAAAGTAAAAAATGAAGACTAAAATAATACATCTAAATATTAATGGAATGACCTGTAGTGGCTGTTCATCTCATATTGAAAAAGATATGAATGCAAAAGAGGGCGTTTTAAGCAGTGCCGTAAACCACGAAACCGGAATTGGGGAATTTATTATCGATACCAATAAAATGGATAGGGAAAAATTAATCGATGCAGTAAATAACATTGGCGATTATTCGGTTATCAATGAAGCGGAAAAGAAAATTACTGTTGTTTCAAATTTGGAGAATACTACTATGAAAGATAGTTCAAACGATAAAAACGATTACGATTTGATTATCGTTGGTGGTGGTTCTGCAGCATTTTCAGCAGCCATAAAAGCTGAAGGGTTGAGGCTAACAACACTCATGGTAAATGCTGGGTTGGATTTTGGCGGCACCTGTGTGAATGTGGGCTGTGTGCCTTCCAAAAATTTAATTCGGGCTGCCGAAACGGTATATCATGCTACGCATTCTAATTTTAAAGGCATCAAACCAAGAGGTGTAGATATTGATTTTAAACAAATCATTAAAGATAAAAAAGAGTTGGTTTCCGCATTACAGCAACAAAAATATATGGATGTTGTGAGTCATTTTGAAAACCTGACCATGCTAAAAGGTTGGGCAAAATTTGTAGATACAAATACGATTCTTGTGGATGGTAAAGATAAATACAGCGCAACGAACATCATTATAGCAACAGGTGCAACCACCAACATTCCAAACATTGAAGGATTAAATAATGTTGGCTACTTAACCAATATATCCTTATTTGATTTGGAAGAAAAACCGGAAAGCCTGACCATTATGGGAGCTGGCTATATTGGCTTGGAAATAGCCATGGCATACAACCGTTTGGGTGTTAAAGTGCGTATCATTGAATTTACCAATAGATCTTTACGCACTCAAACGAAGGATATTACCGATGTGTTGGAAGTTCAAATGAAAAGCGAAGGCATTGATTTTTTGCCAAATTTCAGGGCCTTTAAATTTGAAAAAGAAGGCGATAACACGATTATCCATTGCAAATGTCCAGACGGAACGACAACGCAACTTATTGAAAAAGGCAAGATTTTAGTGGCTACAGGCACCAAACCCAACACGTCTAAATTGGGTCTTGAAAATATTGACTTAAAACGAACAGAAAGAGGGCATATAGTTGTTAATGAAAAAATGGAAACCAATATTCCCAATATTTATGCTGTCGGGGATGTCGCCAATACACCGGCCTTTGTCTATACGGCTGCAACCGAAGGAAACACAGCAGTAAATAACGCTTTTTCGTTGTCTAAAAGCAGTGTGGATTATTCCTCATTACCCTGGGTGGTTTTTACCGATCCACAAATTGCAGGAGCAGGCATGGACGAAATAGAAGCAGAAGCAAAAGGGATTCCTTTCGAAGTATCAAAATTAGATTTAATACATGTTCCAAGAGCATTGGCAGCACAAGACACAAGAGGTTTCATTAAATTGATCCGCAATACTGAAACCGATAAACTAATAGGAGGAAGAGTTATAGCACCAGAAGGAGGCGAACTCATTCAACAGCTAAGTATGGCAATTAAATTTGGAATTACTGTAAAAGATTTAGCTGAAAGTTTTTATCCGTATTTAACTTTGAGTGAAGGCATCAAATTAGCAGCAATTACTTTTGGAAAAGACGTTTCTAAATTGAGTTGTTGTGCAAGCTGATTTTAAAATAAAGCCTCAAAAAATTACAATTATAAATAATTTGTGAATAATGTGTTCTCGAATTAAATTAAAAGTGTCTATTTTTATGATTAAAATGTTATACTGACTACTTAATATTTTAAAAATCTAATTTAAATGGTAAATAATTAATTCAATAAAAATCTATGAAAGCATCTGATTTATTTATAAAAGCATTAGAAAACGAAGATGTAGAATACATCTTCGGTATTCCTGGTGAAGAAAATTTGGATTTTCTTGATTCTATGAAAGATTCTAAAATCAAATTAATTCTTACTCGCCATGAACAAGGTGCTGGTTTTATGGCTGCAACCTATGGTCGCTTAACAGGAAAGCCAGGAGTTTGTCTTTCTACTTTAGGTCCTGGAGCAACAAATTTAACAACACCTGCAGCTTATGCCCAATTGGGTGCAATGCCAATGATGATGATAACAGGACAAAAACCAATTAAGAAATCAAAACAAGGTCGCTTTCAAATTGTAGATATCGTTGAGTTAATGAAACCCATCACAAAATACACAAAACAAATTGTAAACGGGAATAACATTGGCTCTTTAGTTAGAGAATCTTTTCGATTAGCAATGGAAGAAAGACCTGGAGCTGTTCACTTAGAACTACCTGAAGATATTGCGGCAGAAGAATGTGATGATAGAATTTTTGAAGTAGTTGGACATAGAAGGCCAGATGCAGATGAAATGGCAATCCAAGAAGCATCAAAAATGATTGAAAAAGCAAAAATGCCTTTATTATTAATTGGAGCTGGCGCAAATAGAAAAAGAACAAGTAAAGCCTTACAAGCATTCATAGATAAAACAGGGATTCCTTTTTTTAATACACAGATGGGTAAAGGAGTGGTTGATGAGCGTCATCCTAAATTTTTAGGAACTGCGGCATTATCAGCAGATGATTTTTTGCACTGTGCAATTGATAGAGCAGATTTAATTATTAATGTAGGGCATGATGTAATTGAAAAACCTCCATTTTTCATGGAAGAAGGGGGCAC
Source organism: uncultured Flavobacteriaceae bacterium (assembly GCA_963974245.1). GTDB lineage: Bacteria > Bacteroidota > Bacteroidia > Flavobacteriales > Flavobacteriaceae > Polaribacter. Next base: position 12,155 of record CAXBBY010000014.1, read on the forward strand.
AAAAGTAATTCATATTAATTTCTTTCCAGCACAAGTAGATACCGTTTATTTTCCACAATTAAATGTGATTGGAGACATTGCGTCTTCGGTAATTCATATTGCAAAACATATTAATAATTATTCTAATTGGGATTTATCATATTTTGGAAGAATTAAAGATGAAGTAGAAGAGCATCTTACCAAGTATTCAAAAGATCATCGTTTTCCAATTTTACCACAACGATTGGTTCATTTAGTTAGAGAAGAATTACCAGAAGATGGAATTATAACTCTAGATAATGGTGTTTATAAAATTTGGTTTGCAAGAAACTACAAATGTTACCAGCCAAATACGTTGTTGTTAGATAACGCATTAGCAACAATGGGAGCTGGCTTACCTTCTGCAATGTTAGCTAAATTGATTAATCCAACTAAAAAAGTTATTTCTGTTTGTGGTGATGGTGGATTTATGATGAATTCTCAAGAGTTAGAAACGGCAACTCGCTTAGGTTTAAATATGGTTGTAATCATTTTAAATGATAGTGCTTACGGAATGATAAAGTGGAAACAAGAAGGAATGGGCTTTGATAATTTTGGATTGGATTACAAAAACCCTGATTTTGTGAAATATGCAGAAAGTTATGGTGCTATTGGTCACCGACCAACATCTGATGATAATTTTAAAGAAATATTATCAAAATGTTTACATACAGATGGTGTGCATGTGATTGATTTAGCAGTTGATTATTCATTGAATCACTCTATTTTAAATGTATTACTAAAAGAGAAAACGTGTATCTTATAAAAAATTAAAAATGTTACAGATTACATCACCCTATGATTTAAGTATTATCAAAGAAATTCCTCTAGTAGGAAAAGTTGAAGTAGAAAAAGCACTTTCAAAAGCTTACTCTTTATTTCAAAATCAAAGTAAATGGATTCCTGCACATGAGCGAATTTCCATTTTAAAAAGAACTACATCAATTATGAATTCCAGAATTGATGAGTTAACTAAAACGGCAGCTCAAGAAGGTGGAAAACCGTTAGTAGATTCTAAAATTGAAGTATTAAGAGCCATCAATGGCGTAGAATTAGCAGCAGAACATATTGGTCAATTAAAAGGAGAACAAATTCCGATGGGATTAACAAAAGCCTCTGAAAATCGTTTGGGCTTTACCACTCGTGAACCTATTGGTGTTGTGAGTTCTATAAGCGCTTTTAATCATCCATTAAATTTAATTGTACATCAAGTGGTAACTGCAGTTGCTGCTGGTTGTCCTGTAATTGTAAAACCTGCGTTAACTACACCTTTATCTTGCTTGGCTTTAGTAGCTATTTTAAAAGAAGCTGGTTTGCCTGACGGTTGGTGTCAAGTTATCATTTGCGAAAACGAGACTGCAGAATTATTAGTAACTGATAAACGAATTAATTATTTTTCATTTATTGGTTCAGCAAAAGTAGGTTGGTATTTAAAATCAAAATTAGCTCCAGGAACAAGGTGTGCTTTAGAACATGGTGGAGCAGCTCCTGTAATTGTAGAAAAAGATGCTGACTTTAAAGAAATGATACCAGCACTTTTAAAAGGTGGTTTTTACCATGCAGGACAAGTTTGTGTTTCGGTACAGCGTGTTTTTGTTCATGAATCTATTTGCGAAAATGTTGCCAATAAATTAGCAGAAATGGCTAGTAAATTAGTTGTTGGAAATCAAATGGACGAAAAAACAGAAGTAGGACCACTAATTTTACCAAGAGAAGTAAATAGGGTGGAAGAATGGGTAAACGAAGCTGTAACTGGTGGAGCTAAAGTGTTAACTGGTGGAAAACGAATTTCAGGAACTTGTTATGCCCCAACCGTTTTGTTAAATCCACCATTAAATGCAAAAGTTTCTAAATTAGAAATTTTTGGTCCTGTGGTTTGTGTTTATTCTTATTTTGATAGAGATAAAGCAATAAAAATTGCGAATAGTTTAGATGTACATTTTCAAGCTTCCGTATTTACTAAGAATTTAGATGTTGCATTGGATTGTGTTAAAAAATTAAATGCAACTGCTGTAATGGTAAATGATCATACTGCTTTTAGAGTAGATTGGATGCCTTTTGGAGGAAGAGATGCATCTGGTTTTGGAATGGGTGGTATTCAATATTCTATGCATGAAATGACTAGAGAAAAATTAATGGTTATTAAAAGTGATGTATTATAAATATAAAAAGTTATTTTCTAAATGATTAATAGCTTTTAAATAAAACAAAAAAGGTTGTCTATATTAGACAACCTTTTTTTATGAATGGATAATTTTATGATTTCAAACTTTCTAACAACTTCTCAGCAACTAATTCTGATGATGCTGGGTTTTGACCTGTAATTAAATTTCCATCTTGAATAGCATAAGCCGCCCAATCCTCTTTTTTAGAGTAGATTCCGCCATTTTTACTCAACATATCTTCAACTAAAAATGGTACGACGTCTGTAAGTCCAACTGCTGCTTCTTCAGTATTTGTAAAACCGGTTACTTTTCTTCCTTTTACTAAAGGTGTACCATCTGCATTTTTCACATCTTTTAAAGCTGCTGGTGCATGACATACAAAAGAAATTGGTTTCTTTTGACTATTGAATTTTTCAATTAAAGCAATTGAATTTTCGTCATTTGCTAAATCCCATAAAGGACCATGACCACCTGGATAAAATACAGCATCAAAATCATCTGCATTCATGTCTGCCAATACTTTTGTGTTTGCAATTTTTGCTTTTGCATCCGCATCTTTATTAAAACGATCTGTAGCTTCTGTTGCTGCATCTGGCGAATCGCTACTTGGGTCAATAGGTGCAGCGCCACCTTTTGGAGTTGCAATTGTAATTGTTGCTCCTTTATCTAATAAAGTATAATATGGGTTTGCAAATTCTTCAACCCAAAAGCCTGTTTTTTTTCCTGTATCTCCTAATTGATCATGAGATGTTACTACAAATAATATATTCATTTTTTTTTATTTTAATTTTTGATTATTTCTTCTGAATCTCTTTCAGAAAGTGTTTCTTTTTTTTATCAATTTTAGTACGCCATTTTCACAATTTCTTTCACTTTATCTGGTGATAATGATTGATGCTCACCCAAACCTAACCAACCACGATCTGTAAAGCGTTTGGCAATTTCTTCTGCGGTTCCTTTATATTTTTTTGTGTAATCAGATAATTTTGTATCGATGCCTAATTCGTGGAAAAAAGCAACTGTTTTTTCAATAGCAGCATAGGCTTTATCATCAATACTTCCTTCGGTGATATTCCATACACGTTCGCCATATTGTGCTAATTTTTCTTTTTTCGCTTCAAAATTATATTTGTAATGACTTGGAGCAATAATTGCTAAAGTGCGTGCGTGATCTATACCAAATAAGGCAGTCAACTCATGTCCCATAGCATGAACAGCCCAGTCTGTTGGCACTCCTTTTTGTATCAAACCATTTAAAGCCATTGTACAACTCCACATAAAATTGGATGCAGCATTATAATCAGAAGGGTCTTTTAAAACCGTAGGAGCAACCTCAATAATTGTTTGTAAAATACTTTCTGCAAACCGATCCTGCAATAAAGCACCCATCGGATAGGTCATGTATTGTTCTAAAATATGTGTAAAAGAATCAGCCAAACCATTTGCTAATTGACGTTTAGGAATTGAGGTTATTACCTGAGGATCTAAAATAGAGAACTCAGGAAATAAACCTGACCCACCCATTCCTAATTTTTCTTTGGTTTCTCTTCTTGTAATTACAGCTCCAGAATTCATTTCAGAACCCGTTGCTGGCAACGTTAACACCGTACCAAAAGGCATTCCTATTTCTGTTCTAATATGTTTGCTTAAAATATCCCAAGGAATATCGCCTTTAAACAAAGCAGCTGAAGATAAAAACTTAGTTCCATCAATTACAGAACCACCACCAACAGCTAATAAATAGGTAATGTTTTCGTCTTTTATCACTTTTAAAGCTTTTAATAATACTTCATATTCTGGATTTGCAGGAATTCCTCCAAACTCAATGAAATCAACTTTGGCCAATGCTGTTTTTACCTGATCGAAAATTCCATTTTTCTTGATGCTTCCGCCACCATAAAGAAGTAATACTTTAGCTTCTTTTGGAATTTCGTTTTCTAATTTTTCTATCGTGTTCTTTCCAAAAATAATTTTAGTCGGATTTTGAAATTCAAAATTATTCATCTTCTTTTTTTGTTTTTAATGTTACACTTCTTTAATTACTCAATAACAGTTACTAAATCTTTCATTGGTTTTCTAACTTTCGTTAATTTCACCAACCAATCTTCATCCTCTTTTCTATATCCGATAGGTAATAAAACCGCACTACGTAATCCTTTTTCGCGCAATCCTAAAATTTCATCTACAGCAGCAGGATCAAAACCTTCTAACGGAGTTGCATCTACACCTTCATAAGCAGCAGCAATAATTGCTGCTGAAAATGCGATATAAGCTTGTTTTGCAGCATGATTAAAGTTTTCTTCTGCACCTTTTTGAGGATAAATACTTAACAACATCTGACGGTAATTTTCCCATCCTTCGTTTTTAATTCCACGTATTTCGTTTGTTAAATCAAACATATAGTTAATTCTATCTGCTGTATAGGTATCCCAAGCAGCAAAAACGAGTAGGTGAGAGCAGTCTGTAATTACAGATTGGTTCCACGCTACTGGTCTAATTTTTTCTTTAAGCTCTTGATTTTTAATAACCATAATCTCAAAAGGTTGCAAACCACTTGATGTTGGTGCTAAGCGAGCAGCTTCTAAAATACGTTCAATTTTATCTTCTGCTACTATTTCGCCATTCATTGCTTTTGCAGCATATCTCCAGTTTAATTTGTCTAATAATTCCATATTTTTAATATTGTTTTTATTTATTGTTTTTTGCTATTTTCTTTATATCATTTGAAGTACTGATTACTTTGGTATTATTTGTGCTATTCGCTAAATTTAGCATAGCTTGTGCAATCGTTTCTGGATTAATTATTTGATACTCTTTTAATCTTCCTAAAAACAAAGGTTGCGTCATTTTAAAAAGATCAATCGCTACTTTTTCTAAAAATCGATGTTCTTTACGTTTACCACCAATTAAGGATGGTCTTAAGATAAAGGTGTTTTTAATGTTTTGTTGTACCACATCATGTTCCATTTCACCTTTTGTTCTATTATAAAATACAGAACTTTTTATATTAGCTCCCATTGCTGATATCACTAAAAAAGTTTTGATTTTATTTTCTTTTGAAAGTTGAGCGGCATGAACAGGTATGCCATAATCTATTTGTTTATAAAGTGATTTGTTTGGTGTTTTCTTAGCAGTTGTACCTATACAGCAATACACTTCATCCGCTTTAAAAGCTTCTTTAAACTGATTTAAATCTAAAAGATCTCCAATAAATTGTTGCACTTTATTTGGCAAATCATCAATTTTTGAACGTGAAAACAATTTAATAGTGCCATACCTTTTATCTTCAATTAATTTTTGAAGTAAAATATTTCCAGTTAAACCTGTTGCTCCTAATATAATGGCTGTTTTTTTCATATTATTTACACATTTTTATACTACTCCACGCAGCTTCATACGCTTCCTCTAAATGCGTGTTGTCTAATTTAAAAGCACCTCTTTTTTCAGACATCATTAAAAATGATAATGGATTTATTGCATACGCATACAATAAGTAATCTGATAAAGGTTTTATTATGCCTTCTCTTTTACCACGAGTCCAAAGGTCGAGTAGTGGTTGTAAGTGTTTTATTCCTTCCTGTCTGCTATCTTCATCTATAATCGGAGTATTATCACATTGTGCTAAAAACAAAGCATTTTCGCATTCTTTTAATTTAAAATCGGCTATACGCTTCCAAATGATTTCAAAACCAGTTTCAACAGACATACTTTCGTTATAAGTTTCAAAAGCAAAGTCTGTGTAGGCAGATTTTACATCTATATATGTTTTGTTTACCAAATCTTGTTTGTTCTCAAAATATAAATAAATAGTTGCTGGAGAAACGTTCGCCATTTTTGCTATTTTACTCATAGGAGTTGCATGAAAACCATTATTGTTTACCAACTCAATCGTTGCTTTTATAAGTGCATTCCGTTTATCGATACTTTTTTGAAGTTTTGCCATTTGTTTTTATTTCTGATACAAAGATATGTAAAAAATGAATGTTCATTCTTTTTTTAACTACTATTTATATATAATCGCATAAATAAAATTGATTGAATAAAGTACGTGTTTATTTATGAGTGAATTAAGTAAGAATGACAATTGATTAGAAAAAGAGAAAAGAAGTAAATTCTTAAAAACGAATTTATTTACTTGTAGATAAAAAACTTGAAGTACTCGGTAACTCAAAAATTTCTAAATCAAAATAAGAAACAGCTGCAATGATATGATCAAAAATATCTGCCATAATATATTCGTAATTTTCCCAACGTTTATCACTACTAAAAGTATAAATTTCTAAAGGAATTCCTTGCGTTCCAGGAGCTAATTGACGTACCATAATCATCATATCTTTATTAGTACCAGAATGATTTTCAATATAAGTTTCAACATACTTTCTAAACACACCAAAATTGGTAAGGTTTCTTCCGTTTAAAAGCAATTCTTTGTTGATGTTATTTTTGGTGTTATATGCATCAATATCAGCTTGCCGGGTTTCCAAATAAGAAGTGATTGTGCTGATTTTTTTTAATTTATCTACCTGATCTTTAGTTAAATAATGGATGCTGTCTAACTTAATATTTAACGCTCTTTTTATACGTCTTCCATCAGAATTTTCCATACCTCTCCAGTTTTTAAACGAATCTGAAATTAAAGCATAAGTTGGGATTGTTGTAATAGTTTTATCAAAATTTTGAACTTTTACTGTAGATAAATTAATTTCGATAACATCACCATCTGCACCATATTTTTCAAATGTAATCCAATCACCAATCCGTACCATATCATTTATAGAAACTTGAATACTAGCAACAAAACCTAAAATGGTGTCTTTAAATATTAAAATAATTATAGCCGATGCAGCACCAATAGTAGTAATAAATTTAATAAATTCTATTCCTGTAATAATAGCAAAAACAGACAATAGACCAATAATCCAAGCAAATATCATAAACACCTGAATGTAGCTGTCTATTGGTTTGTCTTTTAAACTTGGTAAAGTTTTAAAGTAATCTTTGAGAGTGTTTAAGAGACTACGTACAGTCCAAAGTGTAAGAATAACCGCAAATATTTGCAGACCTTCTTCAACAATATTCTCAAAATAAGCAAAGTCAACAAAGACTAAAGGAGTGAGTTCATATGCAACAATTAATGGAATGATGTGGGCGATATTACGTGGCACTTTATTTGCTACTAGTAAATTATCAAAATTTGTTTTAGTTTTATTAGAAAAACGGATAAAGAATTCCACGATAATTTTACGAATTATAAAATCAATCAATAACGTAATAATTAATAAAGCTGCCAGTAAAGCAAATAAATTTAAATATTTAGCTGAGGCTTCAGATTGTCCAATAGATACTAAATAATCGTATAAAAGGTGTTCAATATTCATAATTGTGTCGTTTTAAAAGAAAGTCTAATATTAGAAAAATGAAGATTTTTAATTGGTTGCAAAGATAACCATTATAAGGTTCATACTAAATTCTTTGTGTGATTTGATTTTCATATTATTAGGTTTTGAGAAACTTTTTTCTGCAATTTAGAACCGTAATTTCTTTTAACATAATTGTTGCCGATATAGACCTAAAGGCACTATATCTACAATTATGTGTAAATAGCCTGAAAAACGGCTATACAGAAATTATTGTATATTTGTATTATAATTTATATTATGTTAAATAATTTATTTAATAATCCACTCTATTAAATTAAATTCGTTTAGTAAGAATTATAGTTGACATACAGCGTTCATTATTAACATTCACATACTTCTTTGGTTCTAATAATTTTAAATTAAAAACAGAAATCATTGTTTGTAATAATGAATCCGTTAATAAAAACCGATTGGTCTTATCAGGCAACCTATAAACTCCGTCAGCAATTAAAGTAACACGTTTTTCTATTCCTTCCAGGTTGGTCATTCTAATAAAAATGGTTCCACTTGGTTTAACTACACGAACCAACTCGGAAAACATATTCATAAAATGTTGTGTATTCTGAGCAAAATGTAAAACAGCATTACAAATAATATGATCAAACGCGTTCTCATCAAAATTTAATATATCTAAATTTTGTACAGAAAAATGATTGAAAAACTTTGGATATGCATCTTTTGTAGCTTCAATACTATTTGCATTTGCATCTACACCAAATATCTGAAAAGCGTTGTTATAAAACCATTTTAAATTGCGCCCAGTTCCACAACCTGCATCTAAAATAGCCTCTTTTTGTTGGTATCTATTCTTTAAAATTTGATCCAATAAATAAAGGTCGATTCCGCCAATACTATTTTGTAATTTTTCTATAGACATATTCTATTTTTATTCAACCAAAATACAAAATCTTAAGAGTACATTTGCCGCATGTCAACAAAAACTACTTCAAAATTCGAATTTATTGCCTTAATGGCTTCATTAATGTCAATCGTAGCGATGTCAATAGATGCGTTATTACCCGCATTAGAACATATTGGGGTTTCTATTCGAATACAAAACTCTACTGATAATCAATTATTGGTAACGATGATTTTTCTTGGATTAGGTTTTGGACAATTAATATTTGGGCCTATTTCTGATAGTTTGGGAAGAAAACCTGTTATATATATGGGTTTTGCTGTCTTTGTTATTGCTAGTTTTATCTGTGTTACAGCAACAAATTTAGAAACAATGATTATTGGAAGAATCCTACAAGGAATTGGACTTTCTGCTCCTAGAACTATAAGTATTGCAATGGTTAGAGATAGTTTTAGTGGCGATTATATGGCAAAGATTATGTCATTTATTGTGGTTATTTTTATATTGGTTCCGGTTGTGGCACCAGCAATTGGAAAACTCATTTTAGATGCTTATAGCTGGAAAGCTATTTTTATAAGTCAATTAATTATTGGATTTATCATTATGATTTGGTTATGGAAACGCCAACCAGAAACATTACCGGTAGAAAAGAGAACTAAATTTCGTTTACGCTTATTTATAGATGGTGCAATAGAATTTATCAAATTTAAACAAGCCGTAATTTTTACCTTGATTTCTGGATTCATAACTGGCTCGTTTATGGTGTATTTATCAGCATCACAACAAATTTTTCAAGAGCAATATCAGTTAAAAGAAGAATTTCCATACATATTTGCTGGTTTAGCAATTGCTGTAGGTTTTGCAACATTTTTAAACGGTACTTTCGTAATGCGCTTTGGAATGTACAACTTAGTAAGAGTTTTTACCATTTTGTTTACATTGATACCACTACTCTATGTTGTTTTGTATTTTAATAGTGATGCAAACCCAAGTATAACTATTTTCTTAATTTTTTGTGGGCTTGAATTTTTTGCTTTAGGATTTTTGTTTGGAAACCTAAGAGCGTTAGCAATGCAACCAGTTGGTCATATTGCTGGTGTTGGTGCAGCAATCAATGGGTTTGTTTCTACAATTATGGCAGTACCAATTGCAACTTTTATTGGTAGTTTTGTAATAGAAAGAGCACTTCCTCTATTTATAGGTTTTTTTATCTGTGGTTTGTTTTCTTTTATATTGATACAATTATTACCTAAAAAATCGATTACAACAAATTAATCAATCTTCTAAAAAGCTAATAAATCTTTTAATTCTGATTCAAATTGATTCTTCGCCAAATATTGTTTCTCTAGCTCTTTCTCAAACGGAATTGGAGTTTCTAAACTGCCAACTCGCTTTACAGGTGCATCTAATAATTTGAAACAATTCTCAGTTATCAATGCTGATAAATCACTTGCAATTCCACCAAATAAAGAATCTTCTTGCAATATAATTGCTTTTCCTGTTTTCCGTACGGATGCGTAAATTGCTTCGACATCTAGCGGTTGCAAGGTTCTTAAATCGATTAAATCTGCAGAAATAGTTGGATGTTTTTCTAACGTTTCTAATGCCCAATGAACTCCAGCTCCATAACTAATAATTGTAACATCATTACCTTCTTTTAACGTAGCTGCTTTTCCAATTGGTAATGTATAATAATTTTCTGGTACTTCTTGATATACAGAACGATACAGTGCTTTATGCTCAAAGAATAATACAGGATTTGGATCATTAATTGCAGCAATTAACAAGCCTTTTGCATCCGCAGGAAATGCTGGATATATTACTTTTAATCCTGGTGTTTTAGTGAACCAAGCTTCGTTGGTTTGAGAATGAAATGGGCCTGCTCCAACTCCTGCGCCACATGGCATTCTTACTACAACATCTGCTATTTGATTCCAACGATAATGAGATTTTGCTAATAAATTTACAATCGGATTAAACCCAGAAGACACAAAATCTGCAAACTGCATTTCCATTACTGATTTTGTTCCGTTTACAGATAAACCATAAGCTGCAGAAACAATTGCTGATTCACAAATTGGCGTATTCCGTACTCTTTCTTTTCCAAATTGTTTTAAAAATCCATCAGTAATTTTAAAAACACCGCCATATTCAGCAACATCTTGTCCCATAATCACCAAATCATTATGTTGTTCCATAGATTGTCTCAACCCATCTGAAATGGCATCAATTAAACGAATTTTCTTTGTTTCTGTTGATGGATTTATGATTTCTGGTTGAAAGTCTTTAAAAACATCATTTAATTCAGTTTCTAAATTAGCAGTTATTGTTGGTTCATCATAAGCCATTTGTAAATGTTCATTAATTTCTTGAACAATATCTTCTTTAAACTGAACTTCATCTTGTTCGGTTAGTATGTTTTCAGCTTTTAAATAGGCTTGAAAATTTTCTAACGGATCTTTTGCCGCCCAAGTATCTAATAAATCTTGAGGAACATACTTTGTGCCACTTGCTTCTTCATGACCACGCATTCTAAAAGTTTTGAACTCTAATAAAATTGGTCTTGGATTTTCTCGTACACTTTCTGCTAATTCAGATACTTTTGTATATACTTCTACAATATTATTTCCGTCTATAATATGACTTTCTATTCCGTAACCAATTCCTTTATCTGCAATATTTTCGCAATTAAACTGCTCAGAAGTTGGTGTTGAAAGTCCGTAACCATTATTTTCTACACAAAATAATACTGGTAAACCCCAAACAGAAGCTACATTTAACGCTTCATGAAAATCGCCTTCACTTGTTCCTCCTTCTCCAGTAAATACTGCACAAACTTTTTGTTCTTTTCTAATTTTATGTGCCAATGCAATTCCGTCTGCTATTCCTAATTGTGGTCCTAAATGCGAAATCATTCCTACAATATTAAACTCTTGTGTTCCGAAATGGAAACTACGATCTCTACCTTTTGTAAATCCGTTTGCTTTTCCTTGCCATTGAGAAAACAACCTATATAAAGGAATCTCTCTCGTTGTAAAAACTCCTAGATTTCTATGCATTGGTAAAATGTATTCATCCGAATTTAAAGCGGCTGTAACTCCTACAGAAATTGCTTCTTGACCAATTCCAGAAAACCATTTAGATATTTTACCTTGACGTAATAATATCAACATCTTCTCCTCTATCAATCTTGGTTTTAACATCGATTTATACAACGCTATAAGCTTAGGTGCTTCTAAAGAGGGATTTGAATAATTTATTTGAGCAATCATATAATTGTAGTTAATGTGGTTGCGAATTTAAAAATAAAAAGTGATGTTACAATGTATTAATTTATGAGGATTCTAAATTATAATTTATTTAAAATTTCTGCAGCTTTTAATAATGTTTCTTCTTTTTTTGCAAAACAAAAACGTAGAACTTTTTCATCTAAGTTATTCGTATTAAAAACCGACATTGGTATTGAAGCTACGCCAAACTCAATAATTAATCTCTTTGCAAAATCCATATCATTTTCATTAGAAATAGCTTGATAATTTAACACTTGAAAATACGTTGCTTTAGATGGTTTAAATGTAAAATTTGAATGTTGAATTGCATCTAAAAAAATATTTCTTTTTTTCTGATAAAAAGCATCTAATTGAATGTAATTATCAGGTTCGTTAATATATTTAGCTAAAGCAATTTGCATAGGATGATTTACAGAATACACATTAAATTGATGCACTTTTATAAACTCTTTCATCAGTTCTTTTGGACCACAACAATACCCAACTTTCCAACCCGTGTTATGAAATGTTTTTCCGAATGAAGCCGTAATAAATGTTCTCTCTTTTAATTGTGGAAACAAACATGCGCTTTGGTGTTTCAATCCATCAAAAACCATGTGTTCATAGACTTCATCACTTAAAACAATTGCATTTGTATTTGCAGTTAATGTTTCTAATTGTTGCATATCTTCTTTTGAGAAAACGGTACCACACGGATTTTGTGGTGTATTGATCACAATCATTTTTGTTTTTTCTGAAAATGCATTTTTCACCTCATTCCAATCTACTTTATAGTCTGGATATTTTAATTGTATAGGAACAACTTTACCACCATTTAACTCTATTGCAGGTTCATAACAATCATATACTGGTTTAAACAAAATCACTTCATCTAAAGGTTTAATAAATGCCGAGATAATTGTAAAAATTGCTTGTGTTGCTCCAGCAGTAACTACAATTTCATTTTCTGGATTGTAGGTAGATTGATATAAATCATCAAATTTACGTGCAATTGCTTCTCTTAATTCTTGTACGCCAAGCATTGGAGCGTATTGATTATAACCAGAATTCATTGCCTTTGTAACCAAGTCAATTAGTTTTTGATCACTTTTAAAATCTGGAAATCCTTGTGATAAATTAATGGCATTGTGTTTTTTAGATAAATTACCCATTGTTGTAAAAATGGTTGTCTTTAAATTTGGAAGTTTAGATGATTGGTAATTCATACAGTATATTTATTAGTCTTCTCTAAAATAAAAAATCCTCATCAAAAATTGATAAGGATTCAAAAATATTATAATTGCTATTTACAATTCTTTAAAAATTGCATGCATCATTCTTTTTTTATCATTAATACTTTCTTCTAAAGAAATCATGGTTTCTGTTCTATTAACACCATCAATATCATCTATTTTATAAATAATGTCTTTAGCATCACTTGTATCCTTAGCTCTTACTTTACAAAAAATATTGTATTTTCCAGCAGTTACATAGGCTACAGTAACATTTGGAATGGTTTTAAGTGCTTTAATTACGCTTTGAGTCATCGATGTTTTTTCAAGAAAAATACCAACGTGTGCAATAAATGAATAGCCCATTTTTTCGTAATTAAGTGTTAGGGTTGATCCTTGTATAATTCCTTCATCCTCCATTTTTTTAACACGAACATGAATTGTACCAGCAGAAACTAACAGTTTTTTTGCAATATCTGTAAAAGGTGTTCTTGCATTTTCTATTAGTACATCTAATATTTGATGATCTATTTCATCTAAAACAAACTTTTTCATTTTTTTTTAAAGATTATTCAATTTATTCATCAAAAATATAGATTATATTTAATATATAAGTAAAAATATTAAAAAATCTTTATAAAATTAAGATTTAATGGTGTGCCCTAAAAAATTACTAAGATTACCTTCTTTTTCTAATACAACTTCTGTTATAAATCTATTATCTACAATTTTATCTTCAAATAAGTAGCCTTTATAAATAGAAGACTTTTTGGATTTTTCTATAATATCAAAAAAGTTTTTTTGATTGTTAGGAATATCAAAATAAGGTAAATACTCTTTGCAGTCTTTAGCTGTAGCGATATGATAGATTCCTTGAACCAATGCGTAAAAGTTAAATTTCCGTGTTTCTTCTCTATCATAGTCATTTGGAAAATGACCAGCTTCAATTAAAATTGTATTGAATCCTAATTTTTGAAAATTGTCTCCTGTTGCAGCTGGATAAAACTTATCTGTGTATCTACCAACATGGTTGGGAATTACTTTTTGCAGAAAATAATTCATTGCCACAATTACGTTCATGGTTTTTTTTCGTCCATTGGTAATTTTTTTAGTTTCTTCTTCTGAAGGTGCTAAAAACGATATTGTTGCAGGATTTTTTGTTCCTTCTATACCAAAAATTGTTCTTTGATCATGTAAATTGAAACAATAATGTGGTTTAAAATCTTCTAAAATAGTTCTTAATAGTTTGCTTTCTATCGCTTTTCTATCAATAGCATCTCTGTTTAAATCTATATTATTAGCATTTACACGAGTGTAATTTAAAGAACCATCTGGATTTAACATTGGAACACATAAAAGAGTACAATTTTCTAATATCTCTTTAATAATAGGATTTGTAGAACTTTTTATACAGTTAAAAAAATCAAATAATGCTTTCGTTCCTGTGCTTTCATTTCCGTGCATCTGTGTCCAAATAAGAATTTTTTTTGAACCTGAACCAAATTTAACAGCATGTATTGGAACTGCACTTTCAGAATACCCAATAATTGATACAGCTAGTTTTTCTGATAGTTTTGATAACAATGGAGAAATATGTGCATAATGAATCCATTTTCCAAAAAGAGCTGTTTCTTTTTTAGAAGTGTACATTTTTTCTAATAATTCAGGATTCAATATTTCCATTCCTATTTATATACAACAAAAGTACAAATTCGATTTGAGCTAGTTCAATATTTTTTTTACAAAAGTAAATCCCTATAATGTTACAAATGTAATCAATAATTATTTTTCAATTAGCTACAATTGTAACTTTATTAAGTTCATTATTTTATTGAATTCTTATTAAGTTTGATGACAAGGCAAATGTCATAAATTTATTCTATAATTAAATTATAAATAATTGTTTTACAGTATTTTAAATTTAATCATATAAAGTTTTAATGCATCTGTAAAATAATTTAATATATATATTTTATATAAACATATAGATATTAATTTTAAATGATTTACATTTGTAATATAATAATTAATTTACAATGGTAAACATAAGTGATTTTACAACAAGACTAAAAGAAGTGATGAGATTTCATCATTTAACGGCATCTTTATTTGCCGATAAAATTAATGTACAGCGTTCTAGCATCTCTCATATTATTTCTGGAAGAAACAAACCTAGCTTAGATTTTATTTTAAAAGTGACACATACGTTTAAAGATGTAGATATATATTGGTTGTTAAATGGAAAAGGTAGTTTTCCGAAACAAATAGCTAAAAAACCAACTGCCACTACTCCAACTCTTCCTTTTGAAGAAAAAGAAGCAATCAATTCTAATGAAGGAAATAAAATACAACGTATTGTTGTATTTTATACTGATGGAACTTTTGAGGAGTACAAAAAATAATACCTTTAGAGCATATCTAAAGGCGTTTATATATTCAGAGAAACAATAATTTCTTTAATCTACTAACTGCGTCATACCGGTTCTAATAACTTGTATGTTTTTATTCCTATTAGAAACACCACTATTCTTTTGAAAATCTACCATTTGAAGTAATAAACTTACTGCTGTTTTATCAAAATTAAATTTTTTAAATTGAATTCCTTTTGCAATAATATCATCTACCAAGTTCTGAATTGCTTTTGTGTTGTTGCTTTTTGCAATTTTTTCATAGGCTCTTTTATAAAGTGCTTGTATTCTTGTATCGCTATTTAAATACATACCAGACAATACGTTTTGTGCAATAAATTCCAACTCTGTTTCATCATTTTCTTCAATAAAAATCATTGTTAAAGGTGTTGCTATAATTTTACGAACATCTATTGGCAATTCTTTAGATAATTTTATTGCTAACGGTTTATCTATATAATAAATTGCAACTAATGATTTTCCTAAAACACTGTATGATTTACTTTTTAAAGCTTCTTTAAATAAGGGTAAATTTTCTGGCTCTGTTAATTTACCTAAGGTTTCTATTGCCGCAGCTCTAACCAATGTTTTTTTATCATTTAAAGCAATTCTTTTTATTTTATCAATTACAGCTCTTTTAGAGGATTTATCAAACAAATCTATATTTTCTATTGCTAAAATTCTAATTTTGTAAAATGAATCGTCTATAGCGTTCGCTATTGCTTCAAAAACTTTTTTATCCTCTTGCAACTTTACAATTGCTAAAATTGCTTCTTTTTTATGAGCATAATTTGTAGTGTACTTTAGCTGACTTAAATATTGTTTCGTAGTTTTTGCCTCTGTAAAATCTGCTAATAAAACACCGTCTGCATTAACAAGAATATTTTCGGGAATTTTAGAATATGAAAAAACAAACGAGGCATCTTTATCATCTACAAAAACATTATTACGTGTTACTTTACCATTTTCTATAATATCGATTGCTAATGGAAATTTAAAATCTCCTTCTGTTTGATAAATATTTACAGTAACTTTTTTCTCTAAAGTATTATAATCGTACGAAACTTGAATTTTTGGGTGTCCGTTTGAAAAATACCATTGATTAAAAAACCAATTTAAATCTTTCCCTGTAACTTTTTCAAATGCCAAACGTAATTGAGGTACTTCTGCTGATTTATATTTATTTTCTGTTAAATATAATTTTAAACTCGCGTAAAAAGCTTCATCTCCTACATAATTTCTAAGCATATGCAATATTGTTCCACCTTTATTATAACTAACCGCATCAAACATATCTTCTTTGTCATTATAAAAATAACGCACTAAGTGTTTGTCAAAATTTTGCCCTTGTTTATATGTTTCTACATCTTCTAATAAATGTGCGTTTGCATTGTCTTTTCCGTATTTATATTCTCTCCACAGATACTCACTATAATTTGCAAAAGATTCGTTCAATGTTAAATTACTCCAACTTTCTGCGGTTACTAAATCTCCAAACCAATGATGAAATAATTCATGGGCAATAGTATTTTCTTGTATATTTTCATCGATCAATTGTCCTGGCATTTGATACGCTTTTTCTCCATGAATTACAGCTGTTGTGTTTTCCATTGCGCCACTTATATAATCTCTTCCAACAATTTGACTGTATTTATTCCATGGATATTCTACACCTGTAATTTTTGAGAAAAAAGTCATCATTTCTGGTGTTAAACCAAAAATATCTTTTGCATACGGAGCGTATTTTTTTTCAACATAATATTCAACCGGAATGTTTTTATAAGAATCTTTAATAATTTCAAACTCGCCAACACCCAAAAAGAATAAATAGGGCGAATGTTTTTGCTTAAAGTTCCAATAATCTGTTCTTGTTCCGTTTGCATTAATTGTTTGCTTTTCTAATGCCCCGTTTGATAAGGTTTTATATTTACTTAGAACTGTAATTGTTAATTCTTGAGACGTTTTTTGATTTGGACTATCAATCGTTGGAAACCAACAACTGCTAGCTTCGGTTTCTCCTTGTGTCCAAACTTGAGTGGGTTTTGATGTATCTAATCCATCAGCATTAATAAAATACAAACCTTTTGCTTGTGTAATTGCAGCGCCTCCTTTTTGTTGTACTTTTTCTGGTCTTGCTGTATATTTTATATATAGCGTAAAACTTTCATTTTTTATATATAATTTTGGTAATTCAACAATTAATTTTTCTCCATCATAATTATAACCAACTTCTTTAGAGTTTAATTTGATGCTGTAAATAATCATTGCTTTTGCATCTAATGTCACTTTATTTGTTGCGTAGAAATACGGACTTAGAGTAAGCCAAGCTTCACCATTTAACTGTTTCTTTTTAAAATCTAATGAAATATTAAGCTTTGTATGCTCTAGTTGATGTACTTTATCTTTTTCTTTTCTGTAAGTAGATAATGGATCTATAGTTTGTGCAGAAACGGCAGCAATAAAAAAGACACAAATTACAAAAGTGAGTTTTTGAAGCTTCATAAATAACGATTATTATTAAGACTTCAAAAGTAAGAAATTTATAGCGTATCCTTGTTAATGGCTCGTTAAAAAGAAAAGCTCAAAATCTAAAGTAGATTTTGAGCTTTTCTATAAAAAATATTATTATTATTTAAACAAAACTTTAAACTGATCTAAATTCATTCCTTCAGAATCAAGTTTTACATCATTCATCATTTTCATAATTTTAGAAGGATTCATATTGTCTCCTAAAATTCTTGCAACTCCTACTCCTTGTTTAGCTCCATATCCAAAAGCAATTATCTCATCAATGGCATCTGCATCACCAGTATAATATAAACTTACCTTCATGTTTTTTTCGGTAAAACGCATAATACTTTTATACTCTTTTCCTTTTAAAATCTTAACTAACTGCGCTTTCTCAGCTCCTATTTTTGTTGCATTGTCTTTAAAAAGCATTGCCACAACATTAATTTTTTTAATACTTTTTAATGTTTCTCTTGTTTCATTTGATACATTATCAGATTTAACTTGCAAAATACTTGCTGGCACATCAAAAGTGATAAACCCAGATTTTTCTTGACTTTTAACTAAGTAACTTTGTAAAGATTCATCATTACAAGATGTAAATGAGAAAGCTAGTATAAAAGCGACAATTAAAGTTGTTATTTTTTTCATTGGTTTTGTTTTAAGTGAATAATTTTTCAAGCAATTTTTTAAAGAAATTTATTTTTCAGATTTTTTTCCGTCATTTGTAAATTTATCTGCTAAGCTAGATAACTTATTGATGTCAATCATTCCTGTTAAAGAAACAACCATAGATTCTGCATTACCTTCAGTAACTCTGCTAACTCCATTTACAAACATCAACACTTCGTTAACGTAGTCTTTTTTGCTGCCAGTTTTTACATAAATTCTAACTCTAGCATCTTTGTCTTTTATTCTCATTAACTCAATTAAATTCGATTTTTTAACGGCAGATACTACCATCGACTCCATTGTTTTTGCGACTTTAGCATCATTTGTTTTAAAAAACTTTAATTCATTTAAGTTTTGCACCATTTTAAAAATTTCTACAGCTTCATTATCACCTCCCATGCCTCCACCGAATTTTTGTAATAACTGAAACGCATCTTTGTTAACGATAACAGAAGATACTTCATCCATGTTTTCTAATTTATCAAACATCGATTGTCCAAAACTTACTACTGGCGATATTACTAAGGCTATTAATACAATTATTTTTTTCATAATTTCTCTTGTTTACTTGGTTTACTAATTATTTTAATTTTACTTGGTTTTAAATATTTTATTTACGATGTCTTCGTAAGTATATAAACTTGCTACAGCTTCGTTTCCTTTGTTTAAATTTGTAGAAAGCATTTTTAACACGTCTTTTACTTGCGCATATTGTGCTTTAGCTTTTTGTTTTTGCTTATAACTATTTCCCATATACACACTAAATAATAAGACAACTGACGCAGCTACTGGCAACCATTTCCAATTCGTTTTTTTAGTTTTTAATTGGATTGGTTTTACAGATGTTTCTGCTTTATTAAAGGCAAAATAACTAAACATAGATTCATACTCTTGTAAATGTGAAGCTACATTACCTGATAAAAAGTAGTTTTTTAATGTTGCTTCTTCTTGCAAAGTAGTTTCTGCATTTAGATATTTTTCTAACAACTTTTCTATTTTAGATAATTCCATAATTGTGTTGTTTTATTAGTTCTTCTCTTATTGTTTTTCTAGCTCTTGATAATGCTACTCTTACAGCTGTTGGTTTTAAGTCTAACATTTTTCCGATCTCTTCAAAATCGTACTCTTCAACGTCTCTTAATTGGATAACTAACTTTTGCTGTTCTGGTAACTTTTCAATAAGCTTATATACTTGGCTAACACTATCTCGATACTCCAATTTTTTATCTAAAGAAGTATCTTTTTCTTTATAATTACTATGAACCAATGTTAAATTGGATGCTTGTTTAGATTTTAATCTATCAAAACAATAATTTTTAGTCATTGTCATTGCAAATGCTTCAACATTTTTATATTCAGCTATTTTAGCTTTGTTTTTCCATAATTTAAAATACAATTCTTGTGTTGCATCTTCTGCTTCTTCAGTAGATACTAATAGCCTTTTGGCTAAACGAAAGACTTTGTCTTTAAAAGGTAAAACAGATTTTAAAAAGTCTGATTGATTCATTAGTTTGTTATAATAGTTGTGCAAAAACGGTTATTTATAATTGCTTTTACTCCTTTATGACGACGCACAATTAATTTTGTTACATCTATTTTTTAAATGTACTATAATTCTCTAAATTGCGTTACTAAAATAATAGCTTTTCTAAATGCTGAATTAATGAAAAACCTCTATAAAGCTCTATTCTTTCTTTGTTTTTCTTCTACTTTGTTTAATTGCACCAAAGAAGATACAATTTCTGCGGATGTAGAAATCAATGATTTTGTATGGAAAGCAATGAACGCCTATTATTTATATCAAGATCAAATTCCAGATTTAGCAGACAGAAGGTTTAACAATCAACCCGAATTAAATAATTTTTTAAGAGGATTTTCCTCGCCAAATGAATTATTTTTAAATGTAGTATACGACAGACCAAACACAGATAACAAATCCGTTTTACTGAACGATTACAATTTAATTCAGCAACCAAATAGAAGAACCTCATTTACTCATGGAGTTGAATATGGAATTGTTGCCGTTCCAGGAAATGCAGATAATGTGATTGGTTTTGTGCAATATATTTTACCAAACTCAAACGCATCAACCTTGTCTATTAAAAGAGGAGATTTTTTCTACGCAGTAGATAATGTACAATTAACAAGAGATAATTTTAACTCTTTATTAGAAGCAACAGCAGCTTCTTATGAATTAAGCATGGCAACTTTTGATGGAACAACAGTTACGCCAAACGCAACAAAAGTTACATTGACAAAAACTGGTTACACACATAATCCAGTTTTTATGTCAAAAAATATTGTTAGCGGTACAAATAATATTGGCTATTTATTGTATAATAATGATTTTTCTAGCAATTACATCAACGATTTAAATAACACATTTTTACAATTTAAAAATCAGGGAGTTAATGAGTTGATTTTAGATTTTCGATACAATGTTGGTGGCGGAAGTTTTGTTAAAAACATCAATCAAATTGCTAGTATGATTACGGGGCAATTCGAATATCAACCATTCTTAAAAAAACGCTGGAATAGCAAAGCACAAAACTGGTTTGAATTAAATCAACCAGATTCATTAATTACTAAATTTGCAAATAAAATAAATATATCTACTCCAATTAATAGTTTAGGACTAACAGATGTTTATATCATTTTAAATGGAAGCTCATCTTCTGCAGAGCTTTTAATTAACAGTTTAAATAGTTATATGAATGTTTATGTGATTAATAGCAGAACAACAGACGGAAACAATACGGGTTCAATTACATTGTACAACTCAATTGATTACGATTCTATTGGAAAAAGCGCAAATCATACAGTTGCATTACAGCCAGTTGTATTAGAATTCTTAAACAGTAATGATGAAACGTATCAAAACGGGTTTACACCAGAGATGAGAATTTGTAACGAAGAAAATATTTTAAATTTAGGTGCTTTAGGAGAAATGTCTGAGCCTATACTGAATGAAGTTGTTAATTTTGTAAATGGCATTCCGCCTAATCCTCCATCTATATGTAATCCTAATAATTTACAATATCTTTATAACTCTGTTAACAATCAAAGAATTATAGATACTGGAGTGTTTATCAAACAAAATTTACCGAATACCAATTAGCTTTTTAAATCTGGTCTAAATTCATTCATTAAATCTTCATTTTTTTGTTGTGCATACTCAAAACCAGATTGCCACCATTTGGTCATTAATTTTTTATCAAATATTAAAGAATTTGTTGTTAATACAGTTGGTGTATAGTATAAATTTAATTTTACATCGTTTTGTTTTGCTGATAACTTACCAATAGTAATATTATGTCGTTCTACATTTTCTAACATAAAATCAAATGCATCAAACATTAAAGAAAAAGGGTTTTTAGATTTTACTTTATTTATTTGAGTAATTTCGGTTTCTAGAATAATTACATCAATTTCTTTTGCACCACGTAAAATTGCTTCTCTAATTGGCACTAAACAACCAAAACCTCCATCGGCATACTGACAACCGTTTTTTTCTAATAAACTCATAAACGGTATGTAATTGCATGAAGCCCAAATCCAATCGCAAAAATCATTATAAGTGCATTCTCTTAGTGTTTTATATTCAACTTTATTTGTAGATAAATTTGATACAGTAACCACTACTTCTTTTTCGTTTCTTATAATTTTCAAAAACACTTCCTCTGTAATTTCTTTTTTAATTAGTGCTCTTAAATTCTTACTTTCTCCAAATGTTTTTCTACCGTTAATAAAATTCCAAAGGGTATTAAAATGATTTATTTTTATTACTTTTTCTCCATGTTTCTTTTTTATTATAAAAGGATTGTTGCTAAAAATAGATTCTTGATTTACATTAGTATAAATACGTTTTAACTCCTTAATTTTACCAATAGCTAAATGAGAAACCATTAAACTACCTGTAGAAGTACCAATAAATAAATCATAATTACACTTATTTTCCTCCATTAAATATTGCGCAACACCACCTGCAAAAGCTCCTTTGCTGCCACCACCAGAAATTACCAATGCTCTTTTATTAATATTCATTAAAATACATTATTTTTAGTTGATAAAAATTTGTTGACAATTTACAATTAAACAAAGCAATATTGTAAATTAGTCGCTTAAAAACATGAAAAATGAAAAAAAATATTCTTTTTGTTTTTGTTGCAATCATTTTCCTCTCTTGTAAACAAGAATATGAGCCTAGAAATTTTGAAACTGTTACCATCCAAAAATTTGATATAGACAGCACAAGTATTAGAGCAATTATTGCTATAAGTATCGATGAACTCTTATTTGCTGGCTCTCGTGGAGATATTGGTTTAACTGAAGACGGAGGAGAAACATGGGAATTTGAATACTTAAAATATCAAGATTCTATTGTGCCTCATTTTAGAAGTTTAGCAAAAACATCTTCTGCGGTTTTTGCGTTATCAATTGCAAACCCTGCGTTGCTTTATAAAATTAGTTTTGGAGAAAAAAAAATTGTGTATAAAGAAGAACACGAAAAAGTGTTTTATGATGCCATGACTTTTTTAGATGATACAACCGGAATTGCCATTGGAGATCCAATTGGTGGTTGCACATCTATTATAATGACTTATGATGGTGGAGAAACTTGGAATAAAATAGACTGTTCTAATTTGCCAGAAGTTAAAGAAGGAGAAGCGTCTTTTGCTGCTAGTAACACCAATATTGCTTTTTATAAAAATAATATTTGGGTGGTAACTGGCGGAACAAAAGCCAGGGTTTTAAAATCTGCCGATAAAGGAAAAACGTGGGAAGCTATAGAAACTCCATTTATTCAAGGAAATGGTTCACAGGGAATTTATTCTGTAGATTTTTACAATGAAAATATAGGAATAATTGTTGGAGGAGATTATTCTAAACCAAATGAAAATAAAGCCAATAAAGCGATTACTTCTGATGGTGGAAAAACATGGACTTTAGTTGCAGACGGTGAATCGCCAAATTATAAAAGTTCTGTAAAATATATTCCTAGAACTAAAGGGAAAGAAGTAATTGCCGTTGGAAAAACAGGAGTTTCTTTCTCTAATGATGGAGGAAGAACCTGGAAAGATGTTAGCAAAGAAGGGTATTATGCAATTGATTTTGTTGATAAAAACACCGCTTGGTTGTCTGGTCATCAGAAAATTGGGAAATTAAATTTATATTAAAGAGTGCAACAAGAAAAAATAATAAACAGATTTATAAAGTATGTAAAAATAGATACAGAATCTGACCCTAATAATCCTGCTTTTCCAAGTACAGAAAAACAATGGAATTTAGCCAATCTTCTTGTTAAAGAACTTCAAGAAATTGGTTTATCAGACATTGCTTTAGACGATAATTGTTATATCATGGCAACCTTGCCAAGTAATATTGATTACGAGGTACCAACCATCGGATTTGTTGCACATATAGATACAAGTCCAGATTTTACTGGCACAAATGTCAATCCACAAATACATAAAAATTATGATGGGAAAGACATTATTTTAAACAAGAAAAAAAACATAGTCTTGTCTCCAGATTACTTTAAAGATTTACTACAATACAAAGGTCAAACTATTATTACAACAGACGGAACAACATTGTTGGGTGCAGATGATAAAGCTGGTGTTACAGAAATTGTTTCTGCAATGCAATATTTAATCAATCACCCAGAAATAAAGCACGGAAAAATTAGGATTTGTTTTACTCCGGATGAAGAAGTTGGTAAAGGAGCGCGTTTATTTGATGTTGATACATTTGGTGCAGAATGGGCTTACACTATGGATGGAAGTCAGGTTGGAGAATTAGAATATGAAAATTTTAATGCAGCTGGAGCAGTTGTAACGATAGAAGGAAAAATAGTGCATCCTGGTTATGCAAAAGGAAAAATGATCAATTCTATGCTCATTGCAAACGAGTTTATTGCTGCGTTACCAAAAAATGAAATTCCACAAGAAACAACAGATTACGAAGGTTTTTATCATTTACATAATATGACAGGAAATGTTGAAAAGACAATTTTAGAATATATTATTAGAGATCATGATATGGAGTTGTTTTTAAAACGAAAATCTGATTTTGAAAACGTCGCAAATACAATCAATCAAAAATTAGGAAAAAAGTTGGTTTCTGTTCAGATAAAAGATCAGTATTATAATATGAAAGAAAAAGTAGTTCCAGTGATGCATATTGTAGATATAGCTGAAGAAGCTATGATAGATTTAGGAATAAAACCTTTAATAAAAGCCATTCGTGGAGGAACCGATGGTTCTCAATTATCATTTAAAGGTTTGCCTTGTCCAAATATTTTTGCTGGCGGACATAATTTTCATGGACGTTATGAGTATGTTCCGGTTGAATCTATTTTAAAAGCAACACAAGTAATTGTTAAAATTGCAGAGAAAGTTGCTGTTAAATTTAAATAACAAAATATAAGATGTTGTTAGATTTTATCAATCATTCTTATGAAACCTAATAATTTTTTACTTTTACCAACTTAATTTTAGAAAACAGAAATGAACAGTAGCGCTTTATTGCAATTAGCAAAAAAATATGGAAGTCCTTTATATGTATATGATACAGATAAAATTATTTCACAATATAATAGAATTACTGATGCATTTTCTAAGGTTAAAAATGTAAAGATTAATTATGCAGTAAAAGCACTATCAAATATTAGTATTTTAAAAATATTTAATCAATTAGGTTCTGGGTTAGATACTGTTTCTGTCCAAGAAGTCCAATTAGGTTTGGCTGCAGGAGTTTTACCAGAAAATATCATCTTTACCCCTAACGGAGTTTCCTTAGAAGAAATTGAAGAAGTTGCAGAATTAGGTGTTCAAATTAATATTGATAATCTTTCTATCTTAGAATTGTTTGGTCAGAAACATCCAAACATTCCGGTTTGTGTGCGTATCAATCCTCATGTAATGGCTGGTGGAAATTCTAAAATTTCTGTAGGTCATATTGACTCTAAGTTCGGAATTTCTATGTATCAAGTACCTTTAATTAAGCGTGTTATGGAAAACACCAATATGCGAATTAACGGAATTCACATGCATACAGGTTCTGATATTTTAGATATTGATACCTTCTTACGTGCAACAGAAATTTTGTTTGATGTTGCAAATCAATTTGAGAACTTAGATTTTATTGATTTCGGAAGTGGATTTAAAGTACCTTATAAAGAAGGAGATATTTCTACAGATATTGAACAACTTGGAAAACAACTCACAAAAAGATTTAATGATTTTTGTAAAGATTATGGAAAAGAACTTACCTTAATGTTTGAACCAGGTAAATATTTGGTAAGCGAATCTGGTTTTTTTTTAGCAAAAGTAAATGTGATAAAACAAACAACTTCAACTGTTTTTGCAGGAGTTGATAGCGGATTTAATCATTTGGTAAGACCTATGATGTACGATTCTTATCATCATATTACAAACATCTCTAACCCTAAAGGTAGAGAACGCTACTACTCTGTTGTCGGTTATATTTGCGAAACAGATACTTTTGGAAACAATAGAAGAATTAACGAAATTACTGAAGAAGATATATTGTGTTTTCACAATGCTGGTGCGTATTGTTTTTCAATGGCTTCTAATTACAATTCTCGTTTTAAACCTGCAGAAGTTATGGTTTATAACGGAAAAGATTATGTAATAAGAAAAAGAGAAACTTTTGATGATATCCTTAGAAATCAAGAGATTGTTACCCTTTCTTAATTTATTTTCTAAATACTAGTAAGTAAAAACGATTATGTTAAAAAATGTTAAAACAACTGCTTTCCACTGCCTTAACCGTTCTTTTTTGTAATATCGCATATCATTAATTTAATAACCAACTAAGATGAAAAAAACACTATTATTATTAAGCATTCTGTTTATAGTAGTTTCTTGTAATAAAGAAGCAACACAAAAAGATGTTGCCTCTTACGGAAGTACAATAACTCAAAAAGAGTTAAAAGAGCATTTATACACATATGCTTCGGATGAGTTTGAAGGACGTGAAACAGGTGAGCCTGGACAAAAGAAAGCAGTAGAGTATCTTAAAAAATACTATGAAAATTTAGGAATTAAACCTGTTATTGAAGGAAACTATTTTCAAAATGTACCTTTAAATATTGTAAAAACTCCGGAAGTGAGTATTTCTGTAAATGGAAAATCATTTAAGTATTTTGACGATTTCATTTCTCCTTCAGCAGCTGCAACAGGAACAGTTTCTACTTCAGAAATTGTGTATGCAGGCTACGGAATAGATGATAAAAAATATTCTGACTATAAAGACCTTGATGTAAAAGGAAAAATTGTTGTTATTAAAAGCGGTGAGCCAAAAGACAAAAAAGGAAATAATGTAATTACTGGCGATAAAAAAGCTTCAAAATGGTCAAATGGTCGTCAAGCAATTTCTTCTAAAAGAGATGCAGCAAAAGAACTTGGAGCTAAAGCATTATTTTTTATGGATGCTGATTTGTTTGCTCGCTATTCAAAATTCTTTAAACAGCGTGAAGCAAGTGGCGGAAGCAAAAGCTTATCATTACCAGCAAAAAAAGATGCTGGTACTCAAATGTATTTTTTCTTAATCAACGAAAAAATGGGTAAAGCTTTAGCAAGTAAAATTCAAAAATCAACAAAACCTGCTACCGTAGCAACAAAATTAGAAATGAGTTATAAAAGTATTACTGTGCCTCATCCATCTGAAAATGTTGCAGCAATGATTAAAGGTTCTGAAAAACCAGACGAATACATTATTATTTCTTCGCATTTAGATCATATTGGCGTAAATTCAAAAGGAGAAGTTAATAATGGCGCAGATGATGACGGATCTGGAACAGTATCATTATTAGAAATTGCTGAAGCTTTTAAAACAGCTGCTGATAAAGGTCATAGACCAAAACGCTCAGTAATTTTCTTACACGTAACAGGAGAGGAAAAAGGATTATTAGGTTCTAGATATTATACAGATTATGAGCCTTTAGTTCCTTTAGCAAATACGGTTGCTAATTTAAATATTGATATGGTTGGTCGTATTGATCCAAAACGTAAAGGAGATAGAAACTATGTGTATTTAATTGGAAGTGATAAATTAAGTACAGAGTTACACAACCTTTCTGAACAAGTAAACAAAACATTTACAAATATAGAGTTAGATTATACGTATAATGACGAAAACGACCCAAATCGTTTTTATTACCGTTCTGATCATTATAACTTTGCGAAAAATAATATTCCAATCATTTTTTATTTTAACGGAACACACGATGATTATCATAGAGCATCAGATACTCCAGACAAAATTAATTATGACTTGTTAGAGAATAGATCACGACTTGTTTTTTATACAGCTTGGGAATTAGCAAATAGAGCAGAACGAATTGTAGCAGATAAAGCTACAGAATAATTAAAACCATTCTAAAATAATACAATAAGAAGCCTTCCTTTTGGGAGGCTTTTTTTATAAACTTTTGAAGATGAAAACTCGCTATATTAAATTTTTGAATCAAAAGTACAACAAACAAAACTCACAATAATTCACATACAACAATCATTTCTATCTCCAATAAATTTATTACTTTTCAATTTCAAAATCCAACCAAATGAAAGTATGTATTGCTGAGAAACCAAGTGTAGCAAGAGAAATCGCTAACATATTGGGTGCCAATACAAAACGAGATGGTTATTTTGAAGGAAACGGGTATGCAGTTACCTACACTTTTGGTCATTTGTGTACACTTTTAGAACCTAAAGATTACAAACCACATTGGAAAAGTTGGGATTTAAACAATTTACCAATGCTTCCAGAAAAGTTTGAAACAAAAGTAACAAGCAATGATGGCATTCAAAAACAGTTCAATATTGTTAAATCGTTGTTTGACAAAGCAACTGTTGTTATCAATTGTGGAGATGCTGGTCAAGAAGGAGAATTGATTCAACGTTGGGTTATCAATCAATGTAATTACAAAGGAAAAGTACAACGCCTTTGGATTTCTTCCTTAACAGAAGAAGCTATCAAAGAAGGATTTAAAAATTTACAACCTTCAGAGAAATACGACAATCTCTATTATGCTGGGTTTTCTAGAGCCATTGGAGATTGGCTGTTAGGCTTAAATGCAACACGCTTATTTACTGTAAAATTCGGCGGATATAAGCAAGTTTTATCTGTTGGTAGAGTTCAAACTCCAACCTTGGCAATGTTGGTAAATCGATTTAAAGAAATTGAAAATTTTAAGCCACAACCATATTGGGAATTACAAACTACGTACAGAAATACATTATTTAATTATGAAGACGGACGCTTTTTAAAACAAGAAGACGGACAAGTATTAGCGAATAAAGTAAAAGAAGCTGATTTCGAAATTGTTTCTGTCACCAAAAAGAAGGGAAAAGAATACGCACCAAAATTATTTGATTTAACAGGATTGCAAGTCTATTGTAATAATAAATTTGGTTTTTCTGCGGATGAAACCTTGAAAATGGTGCAGAAGCTATACGAAATGAAAGTAGTTACCTATCCAAGAGTTGATACTACTTTTTTACCAAATGATGTATATCCAAAAATTGAAGGAATATTAGGTAAACTAACCAATTACAGTAAATTAACACAACCTCTTTTAGGAAAAAAAATAAAGAAATCGAAACGAGTTTTTGATGATAAAAAAGTAACCGATCACCACGCTATCATTCCAACCGGAATACAAACCAACTTGCAATACAATCAGCAACAAGTGTATGATATTATTACCAGAAGATTTATTGGCGTGTTTTATCCAGATTCTGATGTTTCTAATACTTCCATAATTGGTAAAGCTGCGGATGTTCCTTTTAAAACCACAGGAAAAGAAATCATCACCAAAGGATGGCGTGTTGTTTTTGATACTTCGGCTACGCTCAGCACAAGTTCAGAAAGTAACATAAAAAAGGAATTAAATGTACAAATGACGTTGCCTTCTTTTGTAAAAGGAGAAAAAGGACCACACGAGCCATCTTTCTTAGAAAAAGAAACAAAACCACCTAGAAATTTTACCGAGGCTTCTCTCCTACGCGCTATGGAAACTGCTGGTAAACAAGTGGATGATGATGAAATGCGCGAGTTAATGAAAGAAAACGGAATTGGAAGACCATCAACAAGAGCAAGTATTATTGAAACCTTATTTCGTAGAAAATATATTGAGCGTAAAAAAAAGCTAGTTATTCCAACACAAACGGGAATTCAATTGATTGATTTAATAGATAATGAATTGTTGAAATCTGCCGAACTAACTGGACGCTGGGAAAAACGTTTAAAAGAAATTGAGCGCGGAGAATTCAATGCAGGAACCTTTATCAACAACATGAAAAAAATGGTAGATGAATTGGTGTATGAAGTACGTTCTAATACTTCTAAAATTAGAATTTCTCATGAAACCGCTGTCATTCCGAACGCAAGTGAGGAATCTCCCAAAAAGAAAGAATCTTCTCAATCAAAATCGAAAAACAAAAAACAAGTCACAGGTAAAACCTGTCCAAAATGTAATAACGGAAAGTTATTAAAAGGATCAAAAGCTTTTGGTTGTTCTGAATACAATAAAACGTGCGATTTTTTAATGCCTTTTGAATTCTTAGGAAAAAAGATTTCAGAAAATCAGTTGATTCGTTTGCTAGACAAAAAATCAACTACAAACCTAAAAGGATTTAAAACAGAAAAAGGTACTGTTGAAGGTTTGATTCGTTTTGATGAAAATTTCAAATTCAAACTAGAAGAAAAAAAACAAACTGTCATTGCGAATAAAATGAAGCAATCTGTTCATGCAAATGAGATTACTTCGTCGAAAACTCCTCGTAATGACACTGATAAAATTACTTGCCCAAAATGTAAAAAAGGAACTGTTTTAAAAGGGAAAACTGCTTATGGTTGTTCTGAGTACAAAACTGATTGTGATTTTGTTTTTACATTTGAAAACATCAAAAAAATAGCAAACGGAAAACCATTGACCAAAGAATTGGTTATTCATATATTAAATAATTAAATTAGTCAATACAAGTCATAGAAATGACAAAAAAGGTGTCATTTCGACGATAGGAGAAATCTTACAATTTTCAGTTACTATCATTCATAAGATTCTTCAATCGTTTTTCAAACTCATTTCAGAATGACAAAATTACTTTATTGATTTTAAATATAATTTTTCAACCTTTTCTCTAGCCCAAGGCGTTCTTCTCAAAAATTTTAAACTCGATTTCATTGTCGGATTATTTCGAAAACAATTAATATCAATCATTTCTCCCATTTCCTCCCAACCATATTTGTTGTGTAAACGTTCTAAAATATCAGCAAGTTTAATTCCGTGTAACGGATTATTCGGTTGTTCTTCAATCATAAACTGGGCAAATTATGGAAACAAAAATACTATTTATTTACTCCTTTTGAATAATCCTAAATTAATATTTATTTTTCCTTCAATTTTCAATACTTTAGCTGCATCAAAATAAACAACTTAATTAGAATGAAAAACACTGCACTAACTCACGTACACGAAGCTTTAAATGCTAAAATTGTCCCTTTTGCTGGTTATAATATGCCAGTATCTTATGAAGGAATAAACATTGAACATGAAACTGTTAGAAAAGGTGTTGGTGTTTTTGATGTAAGTCATATGGGTGAGTTTTTAGTAACAGGAGAAAATGCGTTGGCATTAATTCAGAAAGTTACTTCTAACGATGCTTCTAAACTAGAAATTGGTGATGCACAATACAGTTGTTTCCCAAATGAAGATGGCGGGATTGTAGATGATTTAATTTGTTACCGAATAAAAGAAAATCAGTATTTATTGGTAGTAAATGCTTCAAATATTGATAAAGATTGGAACTGGATTTCTAAATACAATACTGAGTTTAAAGCGGATTTGAAAAACATTTCTGATGACTATTCTTTATTAGCTATTCAAGGACCAAAAGCTATTGAAGCAATGCAATCGTTGACTTCTATTAATTTGGCTGAAATTCCTTTTTACAAATTTAAAATTGGAGATTTTGCGGGTGTAGAACACGCCATTATTTCTGCAACAGGTTATACCGGTTCTGGTGGATTTGAAATCTATGTAAAAAACGAAGCTGCTGAAAGTGTATGGAATAAAGTTTTTGAAGCTGGTGCTAATTTAGGAATCAAACCTATCGGTTTAGCAGCAAGAGATACGTTGCGTTTAGAAATGGGGTATTGTTTATATGGCAATGATATTAACGATACAACTTCGCCAATTGAAGCAGGTTTAGGTTGGATTACCAAGTTTACAAAAGACTTTGTGAATTCAGAAAATTTATTAACGCAAAAAGAAACTGGTGTTACTCGTAAGTTGGTTGCTTTTGAATTGACTGAACGTGGAATTCCAAGACAAGATTATCCAATTGTTGATGGGGAAGGAAATGTAATCGGAATTGTAACATCTGGAACGATGAGCCCATCTTTAGGAAAAGGAATCGGAATGGGTTATGTTACTAAAGAAAATGCAAAAAGAGATACAGAAATATGTATTCAAGTTCGTAAAAAAGCAATTCCTGCGAAAGTGGTAAAGTTGCCTTTTTACAAAGGATAAAGTTAATATTGTGTTGCTTTTTTTGCCATTTCTGGTTTAAAAAAAGATTGAAAGTATTCAAAATCTTTTTCTTTATCATCTGTTGTATAATAGGGTTCAGAAATTTTTACTTGCTTATTTTTATAATCTAAGGTTGCCATCACAATTGGCACCTTTGCTCCTTTTGCGATATAATAAAATCCTGTTTTCCACTTTTCTACTTTCTTCCGTGTTCCTTCTGGTGATAAAGCCAATCTAAACTCTTCTTTAGAATTAAAAACTTTGATGATTGCATCTACCAAATTATTACTTTCTGATCTATTTACTGGTGTACCGCCCAAACTTCTAAAAATAAAACCAAACGGACCTTTAAATAAAGAGTCTTTACCAATAAAATTAATTTTTATTCCTGCAGTGTTTCTTGCTAAAATCCCGATAGGAAAATCTTGCCAACTAGTATGTGGCGCTGCTATAATTACATATTTTTTGATGCCTCTAGGAAAATCGTTTACTAGTTTCCATCCAAAGATTGTTTTAAAAATAAATTTTGAAATCATAAAACAGTATTAAGTTTACAAATAAAAGACATATTATGATGTACACAAATATAAAACTCTTAATTTTATATTCTCTTTAATTTATGTTATAAAAACTATGGAAATCTTATTTATTATTGTTGGAATTGTTATTGGTTTAGCCTTAGGCTATTTTGTTTCAAAAACAAAATCAGTAAAAGAAATTTCTGCTTTAAAAGAGAGAAATCGCAATTCAGAAAACACGAATCAAGAATTAATAGCAATAAGAAAAGAAAAAGAAGAATTGACTATTTTGATTACCGAAAAATCTTCTGAAGCTTCTCATTTGCAAGAAAAACTTAAAGAAAACAAACAAGAAGTAGAAAAACTTCAAGAAAAATTCACCAAAGAGTTTGAGAATTTAGCCAATAAGATTTTAGAAAGCAATTCAAAGAAATTTAAAGAGCAAAATAAAGAAAGCCTTGAAGGAATTTTAAACCCATTGCAAAAACAAATAACTGATTTTAAACAAAAAGTTGAAGATGTTAACAAAGATAGCATAAGGCAATCTTCTGCATTAAAACAACAATTAGAAGAATTAAATAAAAATAATATTAAAATTAGTCAAGAAGCAATTAACCTAACTAAAGCTTTAAAAGGAGATAATAAAACGCAAGGAAATTGGGGTGAGTTAGTTTTAGAAACTGTTTTAGAAAAATCTGGTCTCGAAAAAGGAAGAGAGTATGAAATTCAACAGAGCTTTTTAAATGAAGAAGGTAAAAGGTTGTTACCAGATGTTGTAATTAATTTACCTGGAAATAAAAAAATGGTTATTGATTCAAAAGTTTCTTTAATAGCTTACGAACAATATATTAATACAGAGAACAAAGAAGAAAAAAAGAGGTTTTTATCAGGCCACATTGCATCTATTAAAAGACATATAAATGATCTTAATTCAAAAAAATATGAAGATATTTATAAAATTGAATCACCTGATTTTATTTTAATGTTTATACCTATCGAATCTGCACTCTATCTTGCTCAAAATGAAGATAAAAACTTTTTTTATACTGCTTTTCACAAAAACATATTATTGGTCAGCCCAACAACTTTACTGTCAACATTGAGAACTATTGATACATTATGGAGTAATGAAAAACAACAACAAAACGCATTTGAAATTGCAAAGCATGCAACTTCTTTATATGAAAAATTTAAAAACTTGTTAGATGATCTAGAGACTGTTGGAAATAGAATAAAGTCAACATCCTCAGCTTATGAAGGCGCTATGAAAAAGCTAACGGGAAATCAAAATTTAATTAAAGATATTACAAAGCTTAAAGAATTAGGTATTGCTCCCAAAAAAGATATTAATCAAAAATGGATAGATAAAACAACAGAAGAATAACTAAAACAACTTCGTTACTTTTCTATCTCTCTTAATAAAATAGTATTTAGCATCTTTTATTACTTTTTTGCGATACCCAAATAAATGAAATATTTCTGTTGCTAAAAATCGAGCTGTTTTAGGATTTACAATCAAAATATGTTTGTTACTTTTATCTTGCTGT
The DNA here is from genome assembly GCA_963974245.1 of uncultured Flavobacteriaceae bacterium. Taxonomy (GTDB): domain Bacteria; phylum Bacteroidota; class Bacteroidia; order Flavobacteriales; family Flavobacteriaceae; genus Polaribacter. The sequence continues at coordinate 46,332 of CAXBBY010000014.1, forward strand.
ATTCCAGGTAAGCTTCTTAATAAATAATGCATTTTTAATCGTCTAACTAATGTTGACAAAACCAACCATTTTTTAGAAATTAAAGAAATAATAAAAAAACCATCCTCACCTTGTTTTTGATATAATGGCATAAATATTTTCCCAGAATGTGCTGCCCTTATTTTTTTTGAATTGCTAATTGCTAATTCTTGACCTTTTACAACACTTTCAAAATTACTAAAACCAAAAAGCATTTCAAATTGTTCGTTTTTACTAATTTCATACTTGTAATTTATCTCGTAAAATTCTTGTTTTTCTTTATATAATGATAAAACATGTTGGTAATAGCTAAGTTTTTTTATCTCTAATTCATTCACACAACCCGAAGCTTTTAGAGCTAACCAAATAAAAGCCTCACAGTTATCTACAGAAGATTCTTTATAATGCTCACCTGCTTCAAAACCTAATGATATATGTCCAAATTCATTAATAAATGTTAATAATGGACCGTCTAAATATTCTTCAATTCCTAATATTGTGGGTATTGAAAAGTTTGATGAAAATTCTCTATTATTTAATGAATCGCTAATGGTAATAAACGGGCTTGTATCTGAAGAAGTTGTATGTAAATCAATAAAATAAAATGGTCCTTTATCCTTTTTTACTATTTCTTTAATTTGCTTGTATATTTCTTGCTGTTCAAAACTTTCTTTATATATGTTCTTGTTAAAATCATCAATTATTTGAATCTTTTTTGCAGACCAAATTCTGTTTAAGTCTATATCTTCAAAACGGATATTTTTTTGCAATGCATTTATATTTCCGCTTATAGCATAAAAATTTCCTAGAAAAGGAATTTTTTCTTTTTCTATAGTCTTTAAAACTTTAATTAGTGCATAAACACCAGCTCTTTCGTTACCGTGAATTCCACCAAAACAAATTACTGTTGGTGCATTTTTTGTTCCTTGTATAGAACCTAAAACTCTTTTAATGGTTATTTTTTCATCAAAAGCATTAATACGCACTTCTTGTAAACTCATTTATTTATGGTTCATTACTTTATCAATTCTTTCTAAATCATTGTTTGTAAAAATTCCTAATAATTCTGAATCTTCCATAACCAAAACACAGGTTTTATCAATATTCATTAGTTTACCTGCTTTAGCTGTAGCTGTTTCTGGTGATAGAGAAATAAAATCGGTAGTCATTATTCTTTTAGCAATAATTTCTTTGTTTTGGGCTTTAGAAAAATCAAATTTTCGTAATTGTTCTTTTGTAATTAATCCTACAATTTTATGGTCAGTATTTACAACAGGAACATGATGAATTTTTTTCCATTCCATTATTTTAAATACTAATTCTATTAAATCATTTTCATTAACCACAAATACTTCTGAAGACATTACTTTGTATAGTTTATCATACTTTTTAGAAATTTCTGTTGGCTTTATTTTTATATTTTCCCATTCATGAACGGGAATATTCTGCTGTTGATTTTTATATGTATGATATGTTAATAAAACATTGGTCTCGTAATTAGAAATACTACTTACTAAGTTTCTTTTATTTCTAGATAGCCATTTGCTTCCTGTAATATTTTTATCAATACGTTGTTCTATAATTCCTAAATAATACGTAATATCGTCTTCATCAATAGTTGCTTTTTTCAATCCTTTTTTGGCAATAGGAATTAAAATTTCTTTAACTAATTGATTCGCAGAAATACCAGTACCAAACCAATTAAAATAAGTGTTAACACCTGTTCTTGCTGCATTTAAAAAATTGCTTTTTGCATCTATAAACGGCATTGTATTCCAAATATTTTTATATTCATTTGGCATACCTTGCATTACGCCAACCCAAAATAATGCGTTTGCAATTTCATCTTTTATTGATGGTCCAGACGGAATATATCTATTTTCTATTCTTAAATGTGCAACGTTTTTATGCACTCCATAGCACAATCTATTCCATTTATACAAAGTTCCATTATGAAGATTTAAAGCTTCTAATTTTGGCATAATTCCGTTTTCTAAACACTCTAAAGAATCTTCATCAAAATCTGCAGTAACTAGCGGGGCGTGCCTAGAAATATCATCAGTAAATAATTCTAAAACAGAATTTTTTATCCAAGAATCACCAAAAGAAACTCGTGGTTTTTGTTCTCTTAATAAATACGATTTATTTCTTAAATCTATACTTTGTTGAAACAAGGCAATTCTGGTTTCACTCCACAACTCTTTACTAAGGAGAATTGGCGAATTTGACATTACTGATAAAATTGGACCTGAAATTGCTTGAGACCAATTATACATATCAATTGCATTGTCTAAATCTATTTGCAAATGAATTTGAAAACTGGTATTACATGCTTCAAACAAAATAGATTCATGTTTTAAAATAAGTTCCTCAACACCTTGTAAATGCAGTTTAAAGTCTTTACCTCTAATGTTTTTTATCACATTATTTAGTGTCTTATAACGCTCAAAAGGAGTCATGTTTTTAAAGATTAAATCTTTCTTTTTCAAAGTTGGTAAAATACCTGTTAAAATAATTTTGTCTTCATCAAATGTATTTGCAGTAGCATTTACTTTATCTAATAATTGGGTAAGCTGATGTGCTAATTTTTTAAAACAATCTTTCTTTAGTGCAAAAGGATCTAAGTTGATTTCTAAATTAAAGAGTGCTAATTCTGTTGTAACATGAGGATCATTAACTTTTTCTAAAATTTCTAATGCTTTAAGTGACGGACGATAATCTTTATCGACAATACATAATTCCTGCTCTGCTCCTACACGCTGAATACCTTTTTCAAATACATCATTTTTAATCATGTATTCGAAAGCTTTGATATCATTTAACAAATGACACACAAAATCTTTTCGTTGCTTTTGTGTTTTAATTGCTTTTACAGATTGCGAGCCCATACCTCTATTTTAAAACTTGTTACGCTAAGTACTAAAATAGTTGGCAAATTAAATATGATAAATATCAGTAGTAGAACAGTTTAAAAAAAGATATACTTTTTATAACTTATTTACTTAGTTTCTTCACCAACTTTCCTACAGTTAACCCTTGTACGATGATAGAAAAAATTACAACAATGTAGGTAATTACTAAGAATAAATCTCTGTGCATTTCGTTGGTTAAACCTAAAGCCAACGCTATTGAAATTCCGCCACGCAAACCACCCCAAGTCATAATTAAGTTTGTTTTAGGTACAAAATCTAGTTTCTTTTTAAAGAAGTTAATCGGAATTAATAAAGACAAATATCTACATGCTAAAATTAACGGAATGGCAATTAAACCTGCAATAATATAATCACCTTTAACAACTAAAACAAGCATTTCCATCCCTATCATTACAAACAAAATAGCATTCAATAAAATATCGAGTAATTCCCAAAACTTATCTACATAATGTTCTGTAGTTTCAGACATTGCAGCGTTTCTAACAGTATCATTACCCACAATTAAACCAGCAGTAACCATTGCTAATGGCGCAGACAAATGCAAATACTGAGCAATTACTGTTCCGCCCATAACCGCAGCAACGGTTATAATCACTTCAATATCATAATCATCTATAGATTTTAACAAACGATACGTTATCCAGCCTAAAATAGCTCCTAGCAAAATGCCTCCTACTACTTCTTTTCCAAATAATTGGAATACATCTAACACTTCTATTTTATCTACTCCAAAAGAAGCAATTTCAAAAATAGTTAAGAAAACAACTACGCCAACGCCATCATTAAATAAAGATTCCCCTACAATTTTAGTTTCTAGTTTTTTAGGAACATTTGCTTTCTTTAAAATACCTAAAACAGCAATTGGATCTGTTGGAGATATCAACGCACCAAATAACAAACAGTAAATAAATCCGATTTGCATTCCAAATAACTGCAATACAAAATACATGCTTATTCCTACCAAAAATGTAGAAGTTAATACACCTAAAGTAGAGAACATTAAAACCGGCCAACGTTGTATTTTTAATTGCTTAAAATTAGTGTGTAAAGCACCTGCAAACAACAAGAAACTCAGCATTTCTTCTAACAACAACTCTCTAAAATCTAATTTAGAAATCATTTCTTTCTCAAAGTTTAATAGCGTTGGATCTAGATAACTTAGTCCAATAACACCCAAAGTAAACACAATGGTGATAATCATTAGACCAATGGTGTTTGGTAGCTTTAAAAAGCGCACATTGATATAACCAAATATTGCTGATAAAAAGATAAGTATTGTTGCTATTAAATATGCATCCATTGTTGGTTGTTTTTTATAGTATATGTTTCCTCGATCTTGCCTTGCCGGCAGGTGCAGTTGAGAGGCAATTGTTAAGCAATTACAAATATAGGAATAGTAAAAATTCTCGACTGGGCTAGATTAGATATTTTTAATGAATACAAAACAATAAATCAGCCAATCGGCTGCTTTTTTAGTTTACAAGTATGTTTTCATTTCTAATTCATCTAAATGTCTGGTCGAACTTGTCCTATCGAGCGCAGTCTAATTTGTCATATCGAGCGCAGTCGAGTTACAAGACCTCATAACACTTCTCGAGGAGACAATCTTATAGTTTACATAACAAACAATCTTCTTGCGCTCATCATCTCTTCTACTCGCTCTCCAATTCCTGATAAAGCTTCGTCATTATTGTGATTCTGAATAGCTTCATCTATAAAATTTACAATGGTTTGCATGTCTGCTGCTTTTAATCCTCTTGTGGTTACAGCTGCAGTTCCAACTCTTATCCCAGAAGTTACAAACGGACTTTTATCATCAAAAGGAACCATGTTCTTGTTTACGGTAATATCTGCTTTCCCCAATGCAATCTCTGCATCTTTACCAGAAATGTTTTTGTTACGCATGTCAATCAACATCATATGATTGTCTGTTCCACCAGAAATAATATCATATCCTTTTGCTACCAATGCTGCTGCCATTGCCGCTGCATTTTCTTTTACTTGTAATTGATATTCTAAAAACTCATCGGTCAATGCTTCTCCAAAAGCAACTGCTTTGGCAGCAATTACGTGTTCTAATGGGCCACCTTGATTTCCAGGAAATACCGCCGAGTTAATTAAAGTGGACATCTTTTTAGGTTTTCCGCTTTTTAAGGTTTCTCCAAAAGGATTGTCAAAATCTTTTCCAATTAGTATCATTCCTCCTCTTGGTCCACGCAATGTTTTGTGTGTTGTTGTTGTTACAATATGACAATGAGGTAATGGATCATTTAAAATTCCTTTAGCAATCAACCCTGCAGGATGCGAAATATCTGCCATTAAAATAGCACCCACACTATCTGCAATTTTTCTAAAACGTTTAAAATCAATATCTCTAGAATACGCTGAAGCGCCCGCAATAATTAACTTTGGTTGCTCTTTGGTTGCTGTTTCTTGTATTTTATCATAATTTAAGACTCCGGTTTCTTTTTCTACTCCATAAAAAGAAGTCGTGTATAATTTACCCGAAAAATTTACTGGAGAACCATGTGTTAAATGTCCGCCATGCGATAAATCGAATCCTAAGATTTTATCTCCTGGTTTTAAACAAGCAGCATACACTGCCGTATTTGCTTGACTTCCAGAATGTGGTTGCACATTTACATATTCAGCACCAAACAATTCTTTGGCTCTATCAATAGCAATTTGCTCAACTACATCAACAATTTCACATCCGCCGTAATAGCGTTTTCCTGGATATCCTTCTGCATATTTATTGGTTAACACCGAGCCTTGAGCTTGCATTACTTGATCGCTTACAAAGTTTTCTGAAGCAATTAATTCTAGTCCGTTTTGTTGTCTTTCCTTTTCTTCTTGAATCAGGTCAAAAATTTGATTATCTAGTTGCATTGTTGTTTGTTTAAATAAAGCTTTATTAAAAGATTCTCAAAAGTAGTAAAAATCATTTTGCAACTAACAACTTTCTACTATATTTGATAAAAAATTAATAACATTGGTTAAAACCCAATACATAGATAAATTCAGATGAAATTAACTGCAAATAACCCCAATAGAAAATCGTGGCTTGATGTTTCTAAAGATTCAGATTTCCCAATTCAAAATATACCTTTTGGTGTATTTATTACCAAAGACGATATTATTACCATCGGAACACGGATTGGAGATTACGCTATCGATTTAGGTGCATTGCATCAATTAGGATACTTTGAAGGCATACCACTTACAGATGATATCTTTTTACAGGATTCTTTAAATGATTTTATTGCAGACGGACGCAAAACATGGCGTTTGGTACGTAACAGAATTGCAGATATTTTTGATGTTACCAAAAGTGGTTTAAGAGACCATAAAGAACACAAAGCAGAAATCATTTTTAGAATGGATGATATTGAAATGTTATTGCCTGTAACTGTTGGTGATTACACAGATTTCTATGCAAGTAAAGAACACGCAACCAATGTAGGTACTTTATTCCGTGATCCAGAAAATGCATTGATGCCTAACTGGTTACACGTACCTATTGGATATCATGGTAGAAGTTCTTCTATCATTCCATCTGGAACACCTATTAGAAGACCTTACGGACAATCGAAACCTGCAGAAGGAAGCACAGTGCCAACTTTTGGTCCTTCGCGTTTGTTAGATTTCGAATTAGAAATGGCGTTTATTACTACAGATTCTAATACCTTAGGAGATCGTATTTCTATTGAAGAAGCAGAAGAATATATCTTCGGTATGGTGTTGTTTAACGACTGGTCTGCAAGAGACATACAAGGATGGGAATACCAACCTTTAGGTCCGTTTTTAGGAAAAAACTTTGCATCAACCATTTCTCCTTGGATTGTTACTTTGGATGCTTTAGAACCTTTTAGAACTGATAATCCGAAGCAAGTGCACGAACCTTTACCTTATTTACAAGTAGAAGGACAAAAAAGTTACGATATTAAATTACAAGTGGGTATTAAACCAGACGGAAAAGAAGAAACGGTAGTTGCCAATTCTAACTTTAAATATATGTATTGGACGATGGTCCAACAATTGGCGCATCATACCATAAATGGTTGTCCGGTTGAAGCTGGAGATATGATGGGTTCTGGTACTATTTCTGGCCCTACAAAAGACAGTTATGGTTCTATGCTAGAGTTGTCTTGGGCAGGACAAAAACCAATCAAATTAAACGACGGTTCTGAACGTAAATTCATCAATGATAATGATACGGTAATAATGCGTGCACATTGTAAAAATGATGAGCGTAGAATTGGTTTTGGAGAATGTACTGGTAAAGTATTGCCTGCAATACCTTTTAAGAAATAGTGTTTAAAACACTTTCAAATATTAAAAAAGGACGCTCTTGGAGTGTCCTTTTTTTTTGTTCTACCCTATTTTATCTTAGTTTCATTCCTGCCTTTCGACTTCGCTCAAGATAAACTCTGGCAGGAATCTTATCAACAAAATAGTAAAACTTATTTTAGCTCTTATTCTTTTCCATTGATGAAAAGAACCAAAAATCTAGTCTTATTATAATTTTATCGAATTCTAAAAAGTTATTCCACTATCGCGTCCAGACATTTTATTTAGTTCCCCAATCAAGTTGAGGACATGCTTTGGACACTTAGCCGTTTCATAGAAATCAAATTCTTACAAAAAACAAAATAGGTCGGTTTCAGATTGTTACTTTACTTCTTTATCCATTAATTTTTTGTTGTTTATTTGGATTTACCCAGTCATTCCTGTAATAAATACATCAATGTACTTTTTCATTTTCAACAAGATTCTTTCTCCAATTTCACGTGCTTTTAAAATACTTGGTCTATTGTCTAAACATTTAAAAACATCTTGTCTAATGGGTTCTTGACCATTATACACATAACTTTCTATTAAAGAATTGAATTGTTGTTGGTCTAGATTCTCTTCTTTACAAATCTTTGATAATGCAATTACTTTTTGTTGCTGCCAATATTTCTCAAATTCATCTGGTATGGCATCTACATCACTAATATTTGGTAGATTTTCTTCTATAAATTTTTCTATCAGTTCTCGTTTACTTCTTAATTTTACTTCACCTCCCAATAAATCAATAATTGCTTTTTTCTGTTTGGCAGCTTCAGATTTGTCTGTAGTTTTTAATCTGGCTAATAATTGTAATATATAAACTACATTAATTTGGTCTCTATGAATTAATTCTAACTCAAAATCGATATCATTTAAAATAGATGTTTTTTGAGCAGGATTGTTAACTTTTATAGTCTCGTATAAATCTAAATATTTGCTTTTATAATCTTCAAAAGTTTGTTCGTCTATGCCTACATCTTCCCAATTAAAATCTACATAAGATTCTAGTACGTTTTTAGTTCTTAGAACTCTTCTAAAAGCTTGTACAAAAGCTAATTGCTGCTCCTCTCCTAGCAAATCATCTACACTTTTATAGGTGGGTGTAATGGTTAATAAAGTTTCTAAAGCTTCATCAAATTTAGTAGCAATACTGTCATAAGGTGGAATTATAATAGATTCGTTGGCATCTTTATTAGAAAATAAGGTAATGGCATCATCTGTAGCCTTTTTTAAGTTTCTAAAACATAAAATATTCCCTTGCGATTTCTTTTCTCCTAAAATTCTATTGGTTCTAGAAAATGCCTGAATTAAACCATGTTGTTTTAAATTCTTATCTACATACAAGGTATTTACTTTCTTTGCATCAAAACCAGTCAACATCATATTTACAACGATAACAATGTCTAAACGGTCTTTAGCATCGTTAAAATTGGCTTTTTCTCTGTCTTTTAAACGTTTGCTTATATTCTTAAAGTAATTCTCAAACTGTTTACTATCTTTTGTCGAAAAGCTAGTATTGTACATTTTGTTATAATCTGCAATAAAAGCATCTAGTTTTTCTCTTGAATGACTTGATGTGTAGTTGGTATCACTTTCAGCAGCTACATTAAATTCATCATCATCTGGTAAATGATCTTGTGCATCTTCATCTGCTTCATTGGCTCCATAAGAAAAAATGGTAGCAATTCTTAAATTGTGTTCTCCTTTTAGTTTTTTCTCTTGAAAAATATCATAATACTTAATCAAGGTTTTTATATTGGAAACTGCAAATAAAGCTGAGTATTCTTTATTAAACGTTTTTTGACCATGATAGGCAATAATATAATCTGCAATTTTATTTAATCTTCTTTCATCAGCAAATACTTCTGCTTTATCTATATCTTCTACTTCAATATCTAGTAAGGTTCTGCCTTTTTGTTTGTATCTACCAATGTATTCGATTCCGAATTTTAAAACATTATCATCTGCAATGGCATCTGTAATTACATATTTATGTAAACAGTCGCCAAACAAATCTTTAGTGGTTCTTTTTCCTAAATCGTTTTTAGAGGCGTTGTCTGCAAAAATGGGAGTTCCTGTAAAACCGAATAATTGACTATTGGTAAAATAATCGGTTATTTTATTGTGCGTATCTCCAAACTGACTTCTATGGCATTCGTCAAAAATAAGTACCACTCGCCTATTCTTTAAACCCGCTAATTTCTTGTCATATTGATTTTTAGAAATCGCATTATTTAGTTTTTGTATGGTGGTTAACACCAATTTAGAATCGTCTGCCAATTGTTTAACCAAACTGTTTGTATTATTGGTAACATCTACACTATCTTTTTTAAAAGAATTAAATTCTTTCATGGTTTGGTAGTCTAAATCTTTTCTATCTACCACAAACAACACTTTATCTACAGTGGGCAAATCCATAATAATCTGACTTGCTTTAAAAGAAGTTAGCGTTTTACCAGAACCTGTTGTATGCCATATATATGCGTTGTCTGTATTGTTTTGTACTTGTGCCACCAACTTTTCTACGGCATAAAATTGATACGGTCTTAACACCATTAATATTTTATGTGTTTCGCTTCTTACAATATACTTGGCAATCATTAACCCTAAATGATCTGGATGTAGAAAAGCAGCAGTAAAATGGGTGAGTTCTTTTATGTTTTTATTGTGTACATCAGACCAGAAAAACGTTTGTTTTACAGATTGTAAAGCATTGTTTGCTAAATACTTTGTATTTACGCCGTTACTAATTACAAACAACTGTACGTATTGAAACAATCCATGATTAGACCAAAAAGAATGTCTTTGATACCTATTAATTTGGTTAAATGCTTCTTTAATTTCTAAACCTCTACGTTTTAACTCTATTTGTACCAATGGCAAACCATTAACTAACAACGTAACGTCGTATCTGTTTTTGTAAGTACCTTCTTGTGCTATTTGGTTAGTGACTTGAAACAAATTAGCATTCCAATCTTCACTATTAAAAAAACGAATATAAGTAGCTTCTCCGTTATCATTTACAAACTGAAAACGACCTCTTAACGTTTTAGACTTTTCAAACACATTGCCTTTTGCTAAATGGTTTAAAATAGTTTCAAACTCTTTATCTGAAAACGTAAGTTGATTAAATTGCTCTAATTGACTTTTTAAATTAGCAACCAATGCAGAACCATCTATTACCGTTACTTTTTTATAACCTAAACCAACTAATTGTTTTATTAGGTTGTTTTCTAGTTGAAGTTCTGATTGTTTTGACATAACTTAATTTCTATCAAATATTTTTAATTCTAATTCAGCTAAAGATAAATCTTTAAATTCTTTTAGATGGTCTGTAATTAATTTAGCCTTATTAATTACTTTTCTATAATGTGTATCATCTTCAAATTGAGTCCAAGGCAATAATGTTAAAGAATCTAATTTATTGTCTTTTAATATTTTAATTATTTTCTCTTGTATAATTCTATCTACAGGAAAATGTGGTGGTCTAGGTATTTCTTTTAAACACCATAAATATTTTAAATAAAGATTGATTAGTTTTTGAGCAATTCCAAAATTAATAGGAATACAGTTCCCTTCAATTGTTAGGTTATTACTGAACTTAACCAATTCTTTAATGGTTTCTATATGTTGCTCCTCCTCTACTTTTTGATAATATTTCTCTTTTATAAAACTTTCTACTTTTTCTCTTAATGCTTTTCTAAAATCAGTCCTAATTTTCTCTGAATAGTTTTCTTTATAAATATTTGCACGTTGAAAAGCTCCACCAAAAGTGAGTATCCAAATTTCATTATTTAAAAATTCTTTTTTCATAGCTTCTATTTTATTAAACAAATAGCTGCTGCAACAAGCCTTTTTTAAACGCTTGTGTTTTTTCTAATTGTGTTTGTGCATTTTCTATTTTAGTATCAATAGCATTTAAATATTTAGCTATTTTTCTTCTTTCTATTTCACATGGTAATGGAATTGGCATTTTAAAAAAATCAGAATTAGAAATATTCATTCTGTCATGTCTGGCACCAAAATTTGCTACACTATTTAAATATTTGTGCCATTCAACAGTTTCAAAATAAAATTCAAAATATTCTAAATTCTCTTTGTTAAAACTAAATACTAAATATAAAGGAGACATGATTCCTTTTATTAATTTGTTTCTCTTTATTGGACCAACAGGAGCATGAACTGAAATTCTTGGGTTATAAATAAAATCATCTTTTTGAACAATATAATACCCTTCTAAATTGTTTTGATTTGCAATATCTCTATCAAAATACTCCTTTTGACTAACAATTCCTTGAGTTGCAGAATTAGTTAGCACAAAATTAATTTTACTTCCTTTATTTTTGATAGAGTTTCTTTTAGCAATCTTATCTAAAGTTTTTATTTCCCAATCAGGAAAATCTAAACCATCATCATTTTTAAAACGCAATTGCTGACTAAACAATTGTTGCATGACTCCTTTTTTGTAGTTTTCTAAGTATTCCTTTTTAGTGGTTAGTTGTTGTATTTTTGTATCTACTGCTGTTAAAAATGTGGCTATTTTTTGTTGTTCTGGAAGATTGGGCTTTGAAAATTTTGTCCTATTAATAATACTATTATAAAGTCTTTGAATAGTTCCTCCTTCCGAATCATATTTTACAATTTGATAAATGTAAAACAAAAATGAGTTTGTAATTAACTCTTCATTATTATCAATCCAAACTATATTAGAATCTTGAAAATAAGCTTCAACACCATCATAAACAACAGTTCTTCCTAAAGTTCCTGATGCTGACATCAATATATCACCTATTTTAGGAAATGAAAACCTTTCTCTATAGTTTTTATAAAGTTTTTTAGTTATAAATGCATCAGGCTTTTTACCAAAAGTTCCTATTTTGTAAAAAGGTATATCTCCAGTTTCGGTAGTTTCACTGCTGAAAATTCTCTTACACATTTTAACTTTTCCAATGTCTCCTAATTTTTTCTTTTCCCATTCACCCTCAAACTCATTAAAACGAAGTTTGGGTACACGTACGTCATTGCGAAGCTTTTTTGCTGAAGCAATCTCTTTTTTATTGGCAGATTGCTTCACTCCGTTCGCAATGACGGTTTGTTTAGCAATTACGTTATTTTTGTTTTCTGCTGTCATTAAAAAGGAGTTTCAATATTTAACTGTTTGCAAAAATCTTCAATGATTGTATCTGTATCCGCAATTTCTTTTTCTAATGCTTTTAAATCTTTAGAAACACTTAAAAGGTCTATGGCTTCTTCTTCTTCAAACGTATCTACATAACGTGGTATGTTTAAATTGTAATCGTTTTCTTTTACTTCCTCTAAAGAAGCAACATAACTATATTTGTCTTTGGTTTCTCTTGTTCTGTAAGTATCTATAATTTCTTGTAAATGCGCATCTGTTAATACATTTTGCGTTTTTACTTTGTCAAAATGATTGCTGGCATCAATAAATAAAATATTTCGACTACGCTCAATATGACGGCTTCTGTCTTTTTTTAATACCAATATGCAAGTAGGAATACTTGTCCCAAAAAAGATGTTAGCAGGCAAACCAATAACGGCATCTAATTGGTTTTTATCTTCAATTAAATACTTTCTAATATGTCCTTCTGCTGCACCTCTAAACAAAACACCATGTGGTAACACACAGGCCATGGTTCCGTTTTCATCTAACTGATGAATCATGTGTTGTACAAAGGCAAAATCTGCTTTACTTTTTGGTGCCATTTTTCCATAAGGAGAAAAACGCTCGTCACTAATAATCGCATCAGGATTCCAATTCGCAGAAAAAGGCGGATTTGCAACAATGGCTTCAAAACGTTGGTCTATATGTTTTGGTGAAGGATTTACTAAGGTGTCTTCATTATAAATATCGAATTTTTTATAATGTACATCGTGCATAATCATATTCATTCTACACAAGTTGTACGTAGTTGGGTTGCTTTCTTGTCCGTAAAAACCACCAACCTCTTTTACTTCTTTAGAAACTCTTAATAGTAAAGAACCAGAACCACACGTTGGGTCATACACAGATTTTAAACGCTCTTTATCTGTAGTTACAATTTGTGCTAATATTTTAGAAACTTGTTGCGGCGTATAAAATTCGCCTGCTTTTTTTCCTGCTCCAGAAGCAAACTGACCAATTAAATATTCATAGGCATCCCCTAATACATCATTTTCATTGTTTTCTAAATCAAAATCAATGCCTTCTAAATGCGTTAATACTTTTACAATCAGTTCGTTTTTGGCTTCTTCTGTTTTACCTAGCTTACTACTTGTTAAATCTAAATCTTCAAAAAGGTTTCCAAAATCATCTTCACTTTCACTTCCCATAGTGCTTTGCTCTATGTTGGTCAGCACTTTTTGTAAATCTTCTAAAATGAATTTATTTGTTCCGCCAGAATTACCTCTTTTGGCTAATTCGCTAAATAGTTCTGTAGGTTTTAAGAAATACCCTAAGGCATCTAAAGCATCTAGTTTTATTTCTTCTAATAACAAAGCTTCACTTTCATGACCAATAACTTGGGAATATTCTAAACCATCTGGTTTTAAAATAATGTTAGCATGTAGAGACATTTTTTTACTTAAATACTTGTAAAAGATAAAGCCTAGTATATAATCTCTAAAATCATCCGCATCCATATTACCTCTTAAATCGTTGGCAATATTCCATAAAGTTTGATGCAATTGTAGTTGATTTTCTGACATTTGTTTTTTTTTGTAAATGCTTATGAAAGTAGGTTCATAAACAAGCAATTTGTTTTTTCTTTAAAATTAGTAAAATTGATAGAACTACCAAGAGAATAATACATACATTTTAAAATAAATATTTAGGGGTTAGGAGCTAGTAGTAAATCTCTTGCTTCTTGTCTCTTGTTTCTTGCTTCTAGTTTCTTCTCTTTTTAGCTTACAGCATATAGCTTAATGCCTATTGCTTTTTGAATCTGCAACTCTGCAACTTTGAACCTTAGGATTAATGCTTAGTAGCAACTCTCTTGGCTCTTGTTTCTTGCTTCTCTACAACAATCAGCTAATAATCAAGCTCTAAAATATCATAATGCGAAGCATGCTTAACCACTACTCCATTTTGTATGACTAATAACTGTGGAGATTGATGCAGTATTTGAAAAGCGTAACCAACTTCATCAGAAACTGCTCTATAATTCAGTAAATCTAAATAATACAACTGCACTTTTTTATGAGATAAAGTATAAGATTTTTCAAACTGTTTGAATACCATTCTGCTAGTTCCACATCGGGTTGAGTGCTTAAAAATAAGCACCGTTTCTTTGTTAGAAAGCTCTTTTATTGCGGTGATTTGATCTACTGATGTTAACGGAATCCAATTTATATTAGATTTTTGTTCTTTACTTTCTTCTGAACTACTTTTAAAGATATTTTTAAATAAACTCATGTATCGTTTTTAGGGTAAGTCGTACGTTTTTAAATTCCTTTCATCAGTCAAAAAGTCATTAATACTAGTGCTTTAGCAGACAATATGACTTGTTAAGTGCTTATTTTTTGAATGGTATTAATTTTGACACAAAGTAACTGAAAAAGTAAAACATATATATCATGAATTTTAATAATTATACCATAAAATCACAAGAAACCATACAACTTGCACAACAACTTGCGCAAGGTTATGGGCACAATCAAATAGAAAATGAGCATATTTTTAAAGCTCTTTTTGAGGTAGATGAAAACGTGTTGCCTTTTCTATTAAAGAAATTAAACAGCAATCTAGATGTGCTAAAGCAATTGTTAGAAAAGCAATTAGAAAGTTTTTCTAAAGTTACAGGAGCAGAAATCACACTTTCTAGAGAAGCTTCAAAAACGTTAACAGAAGCAGCTATTATAGCAAAAAAAATGAATGATGAGTATGTATCAATAGAACATATCATCTTAGCTATTTTTACATCTAAAAGTACCATTGCTCAAATTTTAAAAGATCAAGGAATTACAGAAAAAGGACTGAAAGATGCCATCAACGAACTTCGTAAAGGAGATCGAGTAACCTCACAAAGTGCTGAAGAAAACTACAATGCATTAAATAAATATGCAAAGAATTTAAATCAGTTAGCTCGTGATGGCAAGTTAGACCCTGTAATTGGTAGAGATGAAGAAATTAGACGTTTGCTACAAATCTTATCTCGTAGAACTAAGAACAATCCAATCTTAGTTGGTGAGCCTGGAACTGGTAAAACTGCTATTGCAGAAGGATTGGCACATCGTATTATTGATGGCGATATTCCTGATAATTTAAAAG
The DNA here is from genome assembly GCA_963974245.1 of uncultured Flavobacteriaceae bacterium. Taxonomy (GTDB): domain Bacteria; phylum Bacteroidota; class Bacteroidia; order Flavobacteriales; family Flavobacteriaceae; genus Polaribacter. The sequence goes on from CAXBBY010000014.1 coordinate 61,881, forward strand.
ACAAAGTAATTTATGCGTTAGATATGGGTGCCTTAATTGCAGGAGCAAAATACAAAGGTGAATTTGAAGAGCGTCTAAAAGCGGTGATTAAAGAAGTTACTTCATCAGACGGAGATATTGTCTTATTTATTGATGAAATACATACCTTAGTTGGTGCTGGTGGTGGACAAGGTGCTATGGATGCCGCAAATATTTTAAAACCTGCTTTGGCTCGTGGCGAATTGCGTGCAATTGGTGCAACGACTCTTGATGAATATCAAAAATACTTTGAGAAAGACAAAGCATTAGAGCGTCGTTTTCAAAAAGTAATTGTTGATGAGCCAGATACAGAAAGTGCTATTTCTATTTTAAGAGGAATTAAAGAGAAATACGAAACACATCATAAAGTACGTATTAAAGATGATGCTATTATTGGCGCGGTAGAATTGTCGCAACGTTATATTACCAATCGTTTTTTACCAGATAAAGCTATTGATTTAATGGATGAATCTGCTGCTAAAATGCGCATGGAGATTAACTCGAAGCCAGAAGAGCTAGATGTGCTAGACAGAAAAGTGATGCAATTAGAAATTGAAATTGAAGCCATCAAAAGAGAAAATGACAAGGCGAAATTAAAATCTCTAAATGCAGACTTAGCAAATCTAAAAGAAGAACGCAATGAAATCAATGCAAAATGGCAAAGCGAAAAGAGTATTGTTGACGGGATCCAAACCATTAAAACCGATATCGAAAACGCAAAATTAGAAGCTGATAAAGCAGAACGTAATGGCGATTATGGTAAAGTAGCAGAAATAAGATACGGAACCATTAAGGAGTTGCAAGAACAGTTAGAACAACAACAAACTCTACTTGATGAAAAAGGAGACAACACCTTAATTAAAGAAGAAGTAACTTATGATGATATTGCTGAAGTGGTTGCAAAATGGACTGGAATTCCGGTTACAAAAATGCTACAATCTGAACGTGAAAAGTTATTGCGTTTAGAAGAAGAATTGCACAAACGCGTGGTTGGTCAAGAAGAAGCAATTGAAGCTGTATCTGATGCTGTAAGACGCTCTAGAGCTGGTTTGCAAAACCCGAATAAACCAATAGGTTCGTTCTTGTTTTTAGGCACAACTGGAGTTGGAAAAACAGAATTGGCAAAAGCATTGGCAAGTTATTTGTTTGATGATGAAAGCGCTATGACACGAATTGATATGAGCGAATATCAAGAACGCCATGCTGTGAGTAGATTAATTGGAGCGCCTCCAGGATATGTAGGTTATGATGAGGGAGGACAATTAACAGAAGCTGTAAGAAGAAAACCGTATTCTGTAGTGTTGTTAGATGAAATTGAAAAAGCGCATCCAGATACTTTTAATATTTTATTACAAGTATTAGATGAAGGGCATTTAACTGATAATAAAGGACGCATTGCAGATTTTAAGAACACGATTATCATTATGACATCCAATATGGGAAGTCAGATTATTCAAGATAAGTTTAGCGAACCAAATGCGAATATCGCATCGGTTACAGAATTGGCTAAAATAGAAGTGTTAGGATTGCTAAAACAAACGGTAAGACCAGAATTTATAAATAGAATTGATGATATTGTGATGTTTACTCCATTAACTAGAAATAATATTATTTCGATTGTAAAATTGCAATTGGATTTGGTTAAAAAAGTAATTGCAAAGCAAGAAATCACCTTGGATGCAACAGATGAAGCCATTGAATATCTAGCCAATAAAGGATATCAACCAGAATTTGGAGCAAGGCCTGTAAAACGTGTGATACAAAAAGAAGTATTAAATCAATTATCTAAAGACATTTTAGCAGGTAAAGTAACCACAGATAGTATGATTTTGTTAGATGCTTTTGATGAGCAATTGGTTTTTAGAAATCAATCTGATTTGGTGAATCATAAATAAAAACCTTTCAACTCCGCTCAAGGAGACATTTAAAGGTTTAATTAACTTGAAAAAAGCGGTGTTTTATTAAACATCGCTTTTATTTTTTTATATTCGTGCAACAAAACATGATATCATGAAAAAACACGTACTACTTATTGTTTTTGCGCTTGTTACGTTTGCTGGTTTTTCTCAAGAAAAAGAAGATCAAGTAACCACTTATTATTTAATTCGCCATGCAGAAAAAAACAGAGCTGTTGAAGGCGATAAAGATCCTTTTTTAACTGAGAAAGGTACTAATCGTGCAAAACATTGGGCAGAAGTATTATCTACTGCAAATATTGATATGGTTTATTCAACCAATTATAATAGAACTAAAGAAACTGCACGGCCAACTGCAACACAAAACGGATTGCGTTTATACATGTACAATCCAAGAAAAATGTACGATGAAGAATTTAAGTTCAATACAAAAGGGAAAAATGTATTAATTGTTGGTCATAGCAATACAACAAATGCTTTTGCCAATAAAATATTAGGTAAAAATAAATATAGCCAAATTAATGATAATAATAATGCTAATTTATACATTGTTACTGTTACTAAAAGCGGAGCAACAAGTGTGTTGTTAAAGATTGATAATTAATAAAGCTCTCAATACATCACGCCAAAAAGCGTGACACTCAAACAGACAGTGATGTAAGTAATTAATTTAAGATTTCAACTTTTACATTTTCTAAATTAATTTCTGAAAGCTTTATTAACTCATTATTTTCAAATGCTTTATCTAAGTTTTCTAATTTAGCAGCAGTATTTTTTGGTTTATAATTGTTATAATCAGCAAAACGGATTCCATTTACAATACGCACATTTTTCGATTCTCTAAATCGCTTTCCTCCTTCACCAGTGTGGTAACTATATGCTAAATAATCTACTGTAAAAGTCTCTTTATTAATCCAATATATAAAAACATCTTCAAAATCTTCTCCACCTCCATCTTGAGTAAAACTAATTTTTACTTTATAATACGGCTGCTTTTTAACCTTTGTTTCTTTCAATAATTTCTTTTGCACAGCTTTATCGTTTAAACCAAAAGGTAGTACAGAAAAATAATGTACAGAATTTACAGAACCTGTATATTTTATAGCCATAGAATCTGGAATATTGCTTAACTCGTCATTTTTAAAACGCTTAAAACCATTGTTAGACAATTCGTCTTTGATTAATATTGAATCTTCTTTAAACATTCTAACCAGTTTAAATAAACCCTTGTTTCTGTTTGCACTATATGTTTTATCTCTAAAATTAAATTCAATTTTTGAGTTCGATATTTTATCTGAACCACTAGCTATAATAGCTTTGTCAATAATTTCTTGTGCAGTTAACGGTATGTTTTTTTGTTTACATGAAGCAAACACAATTAGGATTAAAAATAAAAAGTTACGCATGTTTTTTGTTTTTTTTAGGTCAATAATAATTGAACATCTTTTACAATTCAAAAATACACTTATTCTTCTGAATCAAAAATGTATCTTTGCTAATATTATTTTACTTTTTTTATTACGGATTAATGCAGAAAAAAATAAACATACAGAATAAAAAAGCACGTTTTGAGTACGAATTTCTAGATACCTACACCGCTGGAATTCAGTTAACAGGAACAGAAATAAAGTCTATTAGAGAAAGTAAAGCTAGGATTACTGAAAGTTTTTGTGAGTTTAATGAACGTGGAGAATTGTTTGTGGTAAATATGTTTATTGAAGAATATTCTCATGGTAATTTTTACAACCACAATCCAAAAAGCGAGCGTAGATTGTTATTAAATAAACGAGAACTTAAAAAATTAGAAAAACAAGTTAAAAATACTGGACTTACAATTGTTCCTCTAAAATTATTTTTAACAGATAAAGGTTGGGCAAAGTTAAACATTGCATTAGCAAAAGGAAAAAAACTGCACGACAAAAGAGAAACGCTAAAAGACCGAGATAGTAAACGTGATTTAGCTCGAATTAAAAAGAACTTTTAGGCATGATTTCTTTTTTAAAATTGATTCGTTATAAAAATCTATTCATGGTTTTATTAACGATAGTTTTAACAAAATATGTTGTTATTGATTCCTTTACTTCTGCTATTTCAGATTTTCAATTCATTTTATTAGTAATTAGTATTCTTTGCATTACTGCTGGAGGATATATTATTAATGATATTTTTGATATAAAAGCAGATAAAATAAACAAACCAACTAAGGTTTATATTGAGAAAACAATTTCCAAAAAGAATGCTTTTCTTGCATATATATTACTATGCCTTTTAGGTTTAGTTTTAGGGGTTTACACTTCGTATATTAAAGGAAACATATCTTACTCTATTTTCTTTATAAGTATAATTATATTATTGTATTGGTATTCAAAATCTTTGAAAAGGATTGCTGTTATTGGAAATTTAGTGATTGCATTTTTAACAGCACTTACTATATTTATTGTATTTGTTTTTGAAATAAAAAACACCAATACAGCTTTTAATTTAGTTGAAGCAATATCAAATTTCTTTATTTCTATTTCAATAACTATCTCTATTTTTATCTACATCATTTTTGCTTTTTTCATGACATTTATTAGAGAAGTCATTAAAGATATTGAAGATGTAAAAGGAGATTACGCGTTACAAATGAAAACATTACCAATTTTAATTGGAGTAAAAAGAACAAAGAACATTGCTCTATTAATAGCTTCTTTAGTGTTTGTTTTCATTCTTTTTATTCTAAAAGAAGAATTATTACAGTTGCCTATTTTATTATGGTACACCATCCTTTTTATAATTCTTCCTTTTACGTGGTTTTTATACAAACTATACAATTCAAAAACTAAAAAAGAGTTTCATTTGCTTAGTAATCTACTTAAAATTATTATGTTTTTTGGTGTTTTATCAATGCTGCTCATCAAATTTTAAAGTATGTTAAAAGAAAAATTATTGAACTACAATATTATATTAGCTTCAAAATCACCAAGAAGACAACAGTTTTTAAAAGACTTGGAGTTGCCATTTACGGTTCAATTAAAAGAGATTGAAGAAATTTATCCAACAGAATTGCAAGGAACAGAAATTACCGATTATTTGGCTGATTTAAAATCGAAACCTTTTATCAACTTAAAAGAAAATGATCTTTTAATTACTTCAGATACTATTGTTTGGCTAGATCAAAAAGCTTTAGGAAAACCGAAAGATAAAAATGATGCTATTCGGATTTTACAAAAAATATCTGGTAAAATGCATCAGGTAATTACATCAGTGAGCCTTAAAGGAGCAAGTTTTCAGAAAATTTTTAATGACACAACCAATGTATATTTCAAAAAATTAACCATTGATGAAATCACTTATTATGTTGAAAACAACAAACCGTATGACAAAGCTGGAAGCTATGGCATTCAAGAATGGATTGGTTTTATTGGTATAGAAAAAATTGAAGGTAGTTATTTTAATGTAATGGGATTACCTGTTCAAAAGTTATATAAAGAATTGATGAAATTGTAAGCAATTGCTATGTAATTATTATTATTTTTGCTTAAACACAACACCTATATTTTAATGAAAAAATACACTTTTACAGAAAAAAAAGATACCAGATCTGGATTTGGTGATGGTTTAACAGAATTAGGAAGAACAAACCCTAACGTAGTTGCATTATGTGCCGATTTAATTGGTTCTTTAAAAATGAATCAGTTTATTAAAGAAAACCCTAAACGATTTTTCCAAATCGGAATTGCAGAAGCAAATATGATGGGAATTGCTGCGGGATTAACAATTGGAGGTAAAATTCCTTTTACTGGAACATTTGCTAACTTTTCTACAGGAAGAGTGTATGATCAAATTCGCCAATCTATTGCTTATTCTGACAAAAATGTAAAGATTTGTGCTTCACACGCAGGATTAACTTTGGGAGAAGACGGTGCAACACATCAAATTTTAGAAGATATTGGATTGATGAAAATGTTGCCAGGAATGACGGTAATCAACACATGTGATTACAATCAAACCAAAGCCGCAACTATTGCAATTGCAGAACATGAAGGTCCCGTTTATTTACGTTTTGGAAGGCCAGTTGTTCCTATTTTTATGCCCGATTATAAAGATGAAAAATTTGTAATTGGTAAAGCAATTCAGTTAACAGAAGGTACAGATGTAACCATTGTTGCAACAGGTCATTTAGTTTGGGAAGCTTTGCAAGCATCAGAACAATTAGAAGCAAAAGGAATTAGCGCTGAAGTAATAAACATACATACTATTAAACCATTGGATGAAGAAACAATTCTAAAATCTGTTGCAAAAACAGGTTGTATTGTTACTGCAGAAGAGCATAATAAATTTGGAGGATTAGGAGAAAGTGTTGCAAGATGTTTAGCAACTAACAATCCTACTCCTCAAGAATTTGTTGCTGTAAACGATAGTTTTGGAGAATCTGGAACACCAGCACAATTAATGGAGAAATATGGTTTAACAGACAAATCTATTGTTGATGCTGTAGAAAAAGTGATTGCTAGAAAATAACCTTTTATCATTTTTACGCGTCTATATAAAAAATAAATCAACCTCCAGTAATTTTTTTAATTATTGGAGGTTCTATATAATAACTAAAACAATATAATAACTAAAACAATAAAATTTAATTTATGAAAAAAGTACTTTTAATGATGTGTTTGGCCTTCGGATTGAGTCAAACTGCAAATGCACAACTTCAATTTGGTGTTAAAGCAGGAATTAACTATAATAACAATGGAAACTTAACGCTTTCTGGTGTTGTAAACAATGCTGTTGAAGGTGCAGGTGCTAAATCAGGTTTTCATGTTGGAATGTGGTTTAGAGGGAAATTACCAATTGTTGGTATTTACATTAGACCTGAGGTTATTTTTACACAAGTAAAAAGTGAATATCTGTATAAAGCAAGTAACACTTCTTATGACTTTAAGAAAATAGATGTTCCTGTTTTAGTTGGAACTAAACTATTTGGTGTAGCAAATGTCTTTATTGGGCCGTCATTTCAATATGTGTTAAATTCAGATTTTGGATTAAGTACAGTAAGCGAAGTTAGTTTAGATAAATTTTCTGTTGGAATGCAAACAGGTTTTGGTATTGAATTTGGTAAACTAGGAGTTGATGTTCGTTGGGAAAGAGGTTTAAGTTCTACAGAAGCTGTCTTTGTTGATAATACAACAAGTATTAATATAGACAACAGAACAAATCAAATTATATTAGGTTTATCTTATCGATTATAAATAAATTAAAAGCATAAAAAAAGCTCCAGAATTTCTGGAGCTTTTTTTATGCTTTTAATTTTTAACTTTAATATTCGGATTCAAATAATCTGGTATTGTAGGATTACTTGGATCACTAAAATCATTTCTTGGATCACCATCTTTATTTGCATCTTCTCTTTTGGTTGGTACACCATCATTATCATCATCTGCATCTTTATAATTAGCTATCAAATCTCCGTCAGAATCAACTTGAGTAGGATCAGATTCTACTGTAGCATCAACAATTTCTAAATACGAAGCCAAACCATCATTATCGTGATCTGTATTTTCTACTAAATCTAATAACTCTATTTTAAAAATTAAACAACTATTTGGAAAAATAGTACCCGTGCTTCTATTTTTATATGCTAATCCTGAAGGGATAAATAAAAATCCTTTCCCAGTATCTTGATAAGTTATAGGACCATTTGTAGTAATGTTTTTTCCACCTTTAAAATGAGTAAAACCATAAGACCACCCTTTAATAACAGCGTCTAAGGAAAACCAAGTAGCTGATCTTTGTACTTCAAAAAGCGTAGCAAAAGTAGTTGTTATTATTTGTGAGCCTTCATATTTTGTTAAAACTGAATCCATAACAGTAGGATTTCCTTTTACCGGATTTGGAACCCCTTGTTTTACAATATAATAATACAATTTATAATCTATATTATTATAATTAACATCTTGTGTTATTAAGTTTGCATCTGCTATTAGAGCAGTTTTACCAGTTGAAATTGGCTTAATAGAATCTAAAGCAACATCATAATAATGATTCGAAAAATATTTTATTAAGGTATCATTATCTATTATTGCCTGACCTGCATCATCAAAATTATTTACTAAAGAATTGCTTGCACTACATGCATATATTAAAATAGATGCAATTGCTACTACTAATATATTTTTTATTTTTATCATCTAATTACTAAATTTAAGGGCGCAATTTACGATTTTCATACCTTTGTAAAAAGAGAATAATGAAATTTTAACTTTTTATATGAGAATTGACAAATATTTGTGGTGTATTAGGGTTTATAAAACAAGAAATATGGCTTCAGAAGCCTGTAAAAAAGGGCATGTTAAAATTGAAAAGGCAAATTGTAAACCCTCTAAAGAAGTGTACGGAAATGAGTTAATTGGTGTTAGAAAGAACCAAATTAATTATAAAATGAAAGTTTTAGATATTCCAACTAACAGAGTTGGTGCAAAATTGGTCGATTTATACCGTAAAGATTTGACTACAAAAGAAGAATTTGAAAAAACAGAATTACTAAAATACTCTAAAGATTATTATCGTAAAAAAGGTGCTGGAAGACCAACAAAAAAAGACAGAAGAGATATTGATGGGTATTATGATAACACTACTACTCCATCTGAAACTTAATTTTAATATCTTTGTTTTATAAATTAATATAATGACTACAGAAAAAAACATCATTTTAACTTCTCAACAGATTCAGCAAAAAACAAAAAGGATTGCTTATCAAATTTTAGAGAGCAATAGCAACGAAAAAGAGATTGTTTTAGCAGGAATTGCATCTAACGGTTTTTTATTTGCTAAAGAAATTGAAAAAGAATTGTTAAAAATTTCTGATATAGTTGTTATAATGTGTGAAGTTATTATTGATAAAAAAAAACCTTTAAATCCTATTAAAACATCTATTACCAATGATATTTATAAAAATAAACCTTTGGTTTTGGTTGATGATGTTTTAAATTCTGGAGCTACTTTAATTTATGGAATTAAACATTTTTTAGAAGTTCCATTAAAACGGTTTAAAACGGCTGTTTTAGTAAACAGAAATCATAAAAAATATCCTGTAAAAGCTGACTTTAAAGGGATTTCACTTTCTACAACATTACAAGAACATGTAGTGGTAGAATTTACTAAAAACAAAGCTATTGCGTATTTAATGTAATTGCACAGCAATATCACAATAAATTTCTTCAATAGATTTATGATCTATTACTACTTTATAATCTGATTGCTCATAAAAAGAAGCTCTTTCAAATAAATGTTTTCCTATATATTCTAGTAATTGTTCATCATCTAAATTTGAAATTAAAGGACGATTTTTTTTTCCTGCTTCTAATCTTCTTGCTAAAAAAGGAATGCTTGCTTTTAAATAAACACTAAAAGCATTGCTTTTCTTTATTTGCTTCATATTTGTTCCGTAGCAAGGTGTTCCTCCTCCTAAAGCTAATATATAATTAGATTGTGAATCTAGTATTTCTTTTAAACAGACACCTTCTTGTTTTCTAAAATAAATTTCTCCTTTTACAGCAAATAATTGAGAAATAGTCATTTTCTCTTTCTCTTCGATATAATTATCTAAGTCTATAAAAGTTAAATTCATTTTGGCAGAAATATATTTACCAATTGTAGATTTACCACTTCCCATATATCCTACTAAAACTATTTCCATCTTCTATAATTAAAACACCACAAATATCGCTAAAATTATATAGAATTTCTTTTATTTTTTAAACAATAGGTAGTATATTTGCACTCGCTTTTAATAAACCAAGACCTGGTAGCTCAGTTGGTAGAGCATCTCCCTTTTAAGGAGAGGGTCCTGGGTTCGAGCCCCAGCCCGGTCACTAAAAAAGTTAAGCAATGCTTAACTTTTTTTGTTTCAATTAATTGCACATGTGGCGGAATTGGTAGACGCGCAGGCTTGAGGGGCTTGTGTTCGTAAGAACGTGCAGGTTCGACTCCTGTTATGTGCACAAATTACTTTGTTATTTCACAGAAAATTAACTCTACCAATAAGATTAATTAGTAACTTTGTAATATGCAGAAAAAAATATTACTTCTATTATTTGTAGGAATTTCCTTTTTAGGGTTTTCACAAACTAACACAAAATTAAAAGGTCAAATTGTAAATGCAGAAAACAACAAAGCACTAAGTGCTGCTCATGTTTTAAACTTAAATTCTGTTGTTGGGACAATTACAAATGAAAAAGGTTATTTCGAAATTGCTACCAAAGCAAACGATACTATCTTAGTTTCGTATTTAGGATTTCAATCTATCAAATTAAAAGTTACTAACGATTTACTTAAGGGAAATGAATTGGTGATCGCTTTATTAGAAAAATCTAATGAAATTAAAGAGGTGGTAATTCGTTCTACTAAACTAATCGGAGTTTTAGAAGTAGATGTAAAACAAGTACCTAAAGATCGTTTTACAAGAATTCATATTAATGGATTACCACAAACCTATGAAGTTGGCAAATCTGTTTCTCAAAACATAAATTCTCCTGTTGCTGCGTTATTTCAACCTGTAGATTTTCTCTTTAATTTATTTGGAAAAAAACCAAGACAACTAAAAAAACTTCAAAAATTAAAAAAAGAGGATGATTTACGTAAAATGCTGAGCGGAAAGTTTGATAGAGAAGTAATGATGGAATATTTACAAATGGACAAACAAGAACTTGGTAAATTGTTGGTAGATTGTAATTATTCTGATTACTTTATTAAAAAGGCAAGTGATTTACAAATGATTGAAGCTGTGTTAGATTGTTACGAAAACTACAAAGCTATTAAGAAAGGTAAAATAGAACGAGACGTTTTACCTACAAGAAAAAAGAACTAAAATCAAAAAGGGTTGCAAATATAAATTTGCAACCCTTTTATCAACTATTAAAAACTAACTAATCTCTTATTCTAAAATACAGAAGTAATGTATTTGTAGTTATATTTTCTTTTACTATTCCAAGATACTCTTTTAGAATAAAAACTACTTAGTTGGTTATTCTTTTTTTCTTCTTTTAAATTGTTATTTGTTGTCATGTCTTTATATTTTTAAATGTTTTTATTTCAATTGATTTACACTTATAAGACGACAACAAATCAGTTTAGTTACACTTAACATCTATATTTAACACATCTTTAAGAAATAAAAAAAATCAGCCTTAAAAGACTGATTTTTATTTTTTTTAATAAGCTATAATTAAGATTGATAATTCAACAAAAAAGTGTTTTTAAAAGTATCAACTTAATAAATAATTATTGATTTCCTAGTATAATTGGCAAACCACTTTTTCCTGATCCAATTACAATAACTTTACTGTTTGGAGATTGCGATAGCATAATTGTAGCTTCAATTCCTTTGTCTTGTAAAATTTTATCTGTTAAAGAGGCGCTTAAAATTTTATTTGCGTCTGCTTTACCTTTTGCTTCAATAATTTGCTTCTCTGCTTCTTTTTGAGCGGTAACTAATCTAAACTCGTATTCTAAAGACTCTTGCTCTTGTTTTAATTTACGCTCAATTGCTGTTTTAATAGTTGGTGGCAATGTTACATCTCTAACCAACACAGAATTTAGTTGAATATATTGTGGTGTTAGTATTTTTCTTGTTTCTTCAAAAATTTCTGTTTGAATAGCATCTCTTTTTGTAGAATACAATTGTTCTGGCGTATATCTACCAACAACACTTCTCGTTGCAGATCTAATTGCAGGAATAATTACACTTTGTAAATAATTTTCGCCTCTTGTTTGATGCAATAAAGCAACTGTTTTTGTTGTTGCTTGATATAATACAGAAGCATCTAATTGAATTTCTAATCCATTAGAAGACAAAACTGCCATCTTTTTTTCAAACAATTCTTGTTGTCTTACATTGTATTTAAATACTTTATTCCAAGGCATTACTAAGTTAAAACCTTCGTCTAATGGTGGCTGATCTGTTACAACTCCGCCAATCCATTTATACAAAACTCCTCTTTCTCCAGAACCAATTGTTACTGCAGATTTAGAAACCAATATAATTGCAAGGACCGCTATTACTATAAAAAAAATCCCTCCTTTTGGAAATTTAATATCTAACTGTTGATTACTCATAATTTTATTTTTTTAAGTTGTTTCAAATTTACAATAAAGCTTTCTAATTACAACTTTTATAATCACAATCTTCAAAAATAGATTCTAATTCTAGTGTTATATGTTCTAAATGAAAGTTATTATATAACCCGTTGTGCATTATGATTTAAAAGAAAAAAGTTGTTCATCTTACTGAA
>CAXBBY010000015.1:0-71188 GCA_963974245.1 uncultured Flavobacteriaceae bacterium
AATTCAATAATTGAGATATTAATGATACACTAAAAATAGTTAACATAAACCAACCTATAAAACCCTGAACAATAGCAAGATATCTTGGTAAACCTTTAATTGGTATTTCTCCAAAACCAAGTGTTGTAAAGGTGTTGATGGAGAGCATTAAGGCATTCAGCATTTTAATTAAAATATCATAGGTAATCGCGATTAAAAAAGCAGTAATTAGTAACACAGATTTCCAAATCCGTTTCGATTTTGGCAATTCTTGCCAGGTACCTTTCATAATATCTATACGCTTTAAAAACGAAGCAGATATTTTTGTTCCAGAAATAGCCCATTTATACAATGGTAATGCAGTTGCTGAAAAGAATTTTGGAACGGATTGACCAGAAGCTGTAATGAGTTCATTAAATGTGCTGTACTGCATAATTTCTTCTTTCTGATCGTCTAGATATACTTCATGAATTCCGGCTTTCTTATTCATGTATTTAAAGAAGAAACTGTACCTATTTATGATGCGATTTTTACCATGTCTGTCCCAAGAATTAGGAAAGAAGAGATAAATGAGTGCAAAAAGTAAAATCACATACATCGAAAAAATCACAGCTTTTTGTGGTTGTGTCCCATATCCAGAAAACACCTTTAAGAATTGATTAATCCGCCATTTAAAAAATGTGGTAAAAGTTGGATTTTTCTCATACCTATATTTAAGTCGTTTAGTTTCTAAGTCTTTAATAGTTATGTAAAGTGAGTTAGCTTTATCTGTTGCATGTTGAGATCTAAAAAAGTTATAGTATTTCCCTAAAAACTTAGTGCGTCTGTCAAAAGCAGTCTTACTTGTATAGATATGCTCATTAAAGTACTTGTCAAATTTTTCATCTCTTGAAGTTTGATTCCCCCTTTCTTGAAACCCATAATATTCATCTAAGTAAAATGTATAGTTTGCTTCATTATAAACACCATTTTTAAATTGTTGCCATCCCACAAAATCTTCTTGTTGTAAGTGCTTAATATCTAAAGAAACAGGAAGATTAAACGTATTTTGTAGGAATTCAATATCTATATAAGGTTCTGATTGGGCTAATTCAAAATCCGTTTCAATATTTCCAAATTCATTATTCCGTATTACCTTATATTTTGTGTTTAAAGAAAAGAATCTCATTCTTCCGTTACCTAAAAAACGATTGGCTCTAAAAAGCACAAACATGCTTTGGTCTAAATTTACTAAGGTGTTACTTTTATTTAGTGGATTAGTAAAAATATTATTACTAATATCCGCAAAAAGATTTTTATTTTCTGAAACTTCTAAGCTTCCAAATTTGAAGTCCTCCTTTATAATATTATTTATGATACTAATTGAATAACGAAATCCACGACTAATACTTTCAACGTTTGTATCATCATCCTTGTTATAAAATACTTCGAATTCCCCTTCAAAGGAATTATTAGATAAATTAAGAATACAATTTGTTAAAGTAACCGATTTTTTAAAATTGAAATCTTTAAGGTATACATTATTGCTAAAAAATACATTTCTTAGATGTACATGTTTATTAATAATGATGGTGTCATGCAGTGTAATTTCTTTGTGTTTACTAGAAAATTTCAATTCATTTCCTAAAGAATCTAACTTTACTTTAAAGTGAGCATCTGTAATGCTATCATACTTAATCATAGCATAAGACAACTCAAATAAAGTATCTTTTTCTTCTGTTAAAAGTTTTATAAATTCAGAGTATGAATACTCTTTATAGATTTTAGTTTTTTGTGCAAAACTGTTTAGGGAAAACAAGACAGTTATTAGGAATAGAATCTTTTTCATTGACATTTTTTTTGTCATACCCGTGAACACGGGTATCCAGTTTTACATTTAATTTAACAATTGAGAGATTAACGATACACTAAAAATAGTTAACATAAACCAACCAATAAATCCTTGTATAATTGCCAAATAACGTGGCAATCCTTTTATTGGGATTTCTCCAAAACCTAAAGTGGTAAATGTGTTTATAGAAAGCATTATAGCGTTTAACATTTTAATCAATATATCGTAACAAATTGCGAGTGTAAAAGCACCAATCAATAAAATGGATTTCCAAATGCGTTTCGATTTTGGTACTTCACTCCAAGTACCTTTCATAATATCTACACGTTTTAACACACTTGCAGAAAATTTGGTGCTAGAAATTGCCCATTTATAGAGTGGGAGAGCAGTTGCTGTGAAAAACTTCGGAACCGTTTTTCCTTGTTGTTCTACCAATGTTTTAAACTCATCAAACTCTAACAAGTCTTCTTTTTGATTGTCTAAATACACTTCATGAATTCCTGCTTTTTTGTTCATGTATTTGAAGAAGAAGGCGTATCTGTTCATAATTCGTTTTCTTCCATGTGAATCCCAAGAATTTGGAAACAACAAATAGATAAAAGCAAAGAGTAAAATAACATATACTGAAACTACAATTGCTTTGGAAGGCTCTGTACCATAATCAGAAAAAAGTTTTAGGAATTGATTGACTTTCCACTTAAAGTAAGGTCTAAAACCAGGATTTAAATTGTATTCTACTTTTAGACGCTGAGTTTCAAAATCTTTTATATTAAGATACACCTTATTGGCTTGTTGTGTATTGTAGCGACTTTTGTAATGATTATAAAACTGACTTTTGATAGACATTTCTTCTGCAAAAGCATCCGAATTAAAGATTCGTATAGAATCTCTATACTGTTGTGTTAGAATTTCTCTGTCATTAACAGAAAGACTAATAGGGTATTGGTTACGTTTTTTAAGCGAATAATCAACAAAAGAATTGTATGCTGAGAAACCCAGATTAAATTGATCCCAATCAATATTATCTCCAGAAGAAAATGGATCTAATTCAAGAAAAACAGGCGTGGAATATTTGTTATTAGTCCACGTTAACTTTCCGTCAAAGTTGGTTTTAGCAATGTAAATAAAATCACTATCAAATAAATTGTCTCTGATTCTAAAAGTTCCTAAATTTTGATTTAAGGAATAAAAAATAACATCTACATTGGAAATTGAATTTTTTTCAAATCGTAAAAAATCGCTGCCTCTAATACCAAATATAAAACGGTTAGCTCTTTTTGAAGGTCTAAAATTATTATTTATTATAAGGTAAGACAATGATTTGGAATTATCACAGAAGCTATTGAAATTAAAAAGATCGAAATCGCAAAATTGTATATAAACACCACGATTGCTAATATCCTCAAAATCAATCGTGTCATCACAATTGGTTATAAGATATTTAACTCTATCATTAAAACGACAATATTGTAGCATAAAAGATTTTACGTTTAAGAATTCAATACTTTTCTTAAAATGAATATCTACTAAAACTCCATTAATAAAATTATTAGGGGCATTAAAATCAGCATAAAATTGAACATTATTTAGCACTAGATGTTTGTTTATAACAATATCGTTACGATAGTTATAGGTGGAATCTTTAGATTCATTAGGGTCAAATTTAATTCTAAATCTAGTATCTGTTTTTGCGTTGTATTTTATCAATGCATCAGAAAGCGTAAAAATTGTGTCTTTTTCGTTTTCTATAAGTTTAAAAAACTCTGTATAAGAATATGTTTTATAATTAGTTTCTTGAGCAAAACTGCTGATAGAAAAGAGTAAGGCAATTAATAAGAATACTTTTTTTAGTTTGTCATTGCGAGGAATGAGGAACGAATGACGAAGCAATCTGTTTAATTGTAGTTTCAATTTATGAGATTGCTTCACGGAGCCTGTATTGAGCGAAGTCGAAATGTTCGCAATAACGTTTGTATATTTTGTTTTCATAATTAATTTAACAATTGTGATATTAACGAAACAGAAAAAATAGTCAACATAAACCAACCAATAAAACCTTGTATTACAGCTAAATATCTTGGAATCCCTTTTATTGGTATTTCTCCAAAACCTAAGGTTGTAAATGTATTTATAGACAATGTTAATGCATTAAAAAACTTAATTAAGATGTCTAGAAGAATTAGTGCTAGCATCCAACTACCAATAATAAAACTGGTTACTAATTTTTTTCTTTTTGGTAAATCTACCCAACGTCCTTTTAAAATATCTGTATGGCGTAAAACTCTACCTGTCATTTTATAATTGTACGAAGAGAAATAATAAATAGGGCGTGCCAACCAAATAAAGAAATTAGGAATTTCCTTTTTACTATGATGCATGTAATCTCTAAACTCGGTGTAAGACATTACATCATGTTGGCGTTCTTCTTCATAAATTTCTCTAATTCCTTCATCTTGTCGAAAGTATTTGGTAAAGAATTGTAAACGATTCATAAGTTTGTTTTTCTTGCCAGTTTCCCAGTTATTTGGGAATAACATGTACACAAAAGCAAAGATAAAAATCACATATAAAGAGAATATAATTGATAATGAAGGATTGGTTCCGTAGCCAGAAAAAACCTTTAAAAATTGATTTATTTTCCACGTAAAAAACGTATTAAATGCTGGGTGTTCTTTATATAAATAAGCGTAGCGTTTGGTTTCTAAGTTTTTAAACTCTACATATACTTGATTTGAATAATCTGCATCGTGTTGTAGTTTGTAAAAATCATAAAATTGCCCAAGCAATTGCATTTCAAATTTATAAGAGTTTTCATACTCAAATTTGTATTTGTTTTTATAGTTATTAAAAATGGTATCTACTTTATAAATTTCATCATAATCTAAAGAAGTGTCTTGTTCCATTAAATGTTTTAAATACAAATCGTAACCTCCTGCCGAAAGGACTTTTTCTTTCCATTGAGTCCATCTGTAAACATGAGTCATCACAAACTGATCTATATACACCAATAACTCTTTATTAAAAGTGTTTTTTTCTACAATATATACATCTGTGTCATTAAATGATGCTTTGGTAAATGAAACTCTAAAATCTCCAAAATTATTGCCATAGACACTTGTAAACGTAGAAGTGTCTGCTCCAAAATCTAGATAACCAATCCCTGTAAAAAGGTTTTCGTCAAAATGTGTTTCTCTAATATTGTTGGTGTGAACATGATAATCAAAACGTTCTTTTTTAGAAAAAAAGTCTGAATAGAACAGATTAAAACTAATAGAAGAGTAGTTTTCTATTGAGCCAACATCAATTAAAACATTTTTATTGAATGAGCTGTCCCAAAACCCAATGTCAGCTTCATAGTTTTCATATTTTTGGCTTAATGCGGTTATCTTTCCATTTCCTAAAACACTGGTATCGAGTTCAAGATCATCATTAAAAACACAATAATAAAATATGATAGAAGTAGCGTCGTAAATTTTAACTTTTTTATTGAAAATAATATAAGGTAACGCCTGACCAGAATCACCTTTTACATGTTCAAAATGTACGTTTTCTAAATCTATTTCTTTATTAATTACAATGGTGTCATTGGTGCCAAATTTAATTTGTCCATCAACATATTTATAAGTAAAAGCAGAATCTTGTTCTTTAAAAGCAATAAAAGCATCTTTTAATTTAAATACAGAATCTTTTTCTGCGGCAATCATTTTAAAAAACTCGGTATGAGAATACTCTTTTAGTTTTTTTTCTTGACTAAATCCGTTAAAAATTAAGAGTAAGAATAGTAGTGTGATTATTTTTTTCATAATTATTCTAATAGTTGAGAAATTAAAGAAACTGAAAAGATGGTTAACATAAACCAGCCAATAAATCCTTGTATTATAGCTAAATATCTTGGTATTCCTTTCATTGGTATTTCACCAAAACCAAGAGTCGTAAATGTATTTATAGATAGGGTTAATGCGTTTAGAAACTTAATAGAGATGTCGAAAATAATTAAAGCAAAAATCCAAACACCAATAATAAAACTGGTTACTACTTTTCTTCTTTTAGGTAAATCTACCCAACGTCCTTTTAAAATATCTGTGTATTTTAAAACTCTCCCAGTTATTCTATAATTGTACGAAGAGAAGTAATAAATTGGTTTTGTTAGCCAAATAAAGAAATTAGGAATTTCCTTTTTGCTTTGATGCATATAATCTCTAAACTCTGTATGAGACATTACATCGTGTTGTTTTTCTTCTTCGTAAATCTCTCTAATTCCTTCTTTTTGTCTAAAGTATTTGGTAAAGAATTGTAAACGATTTCTCAATTTATTTTTCTTACCGTTTTCCCAACTATTTGGGAATAACATATACACAAAAGCGAATATGAATATTACATATATAGAAAACACAATTGACAAAGATGGATTGGTTCCGTAGCTAGAAAAAATCTTTAAAAACTGATTTATTTTCCAATTAAAATACGAATTAAAGGTTGGGTTTTCTTTGTATAAATATTTAGAGCGTTTGGTTTCTAAGTTTTTAAACTCAACATACACTTGGTTTTGATAATCTCCATCGAATTGTTCTTTGTAAAAAGTGTAAAATTGCCCAAGCAATTTCATTTCAGACTTATAGGATTTTTCTAATTGATATTTATATGTCGTTTGGTATGCATTAAAGATGGAATCATTTTTTGAGAGTTCTTCAAATTTTAATTGATCATCATTGTCCATCAAATCGTCTAAATAAGCAGAAAACCCTTCTATTGTTGTCGTATTATTTTTCCATTGTTTCCATTCGTAAACATCTGAAGTTGAAAATTGATTAATACTTAAAGATGGAGGTTTATTAAAAACATTGTTTTCTGTTATAATTGATTGTGCTTTATTTTTTGATTCTTTAATTAAATTGACACGAAAGTCATAAAAATTATTATCATTTAGAGTTACATAATTATCATTGCTTAAATACATTTCTACTAAGCCATTTCCTTCAAAATCATTTCTTTCAATATCTAAATCATTAATATTGGTTATTGAGAAAATAATTTTTGAATGTCTATTCTTTGAAATAATTTTATTTCCTGAAAACGTATTGCTTAAAGGAGAAAAGATATTACCATCACCTATATAAAATGAAGCATTTTTATAAAACTCACTATTGTAAAAAGCAATTGAAGGTTCATACTTCGAGTACGCTTTTTTAAACTGATTAATCTCTTTTGTAGTTGTGTATGAGTAGATGTTTACATCTCCTTTAAAAACACAGTTGTAAAAAACAATAGAACTTGTATTGCTTATAATAACATCTTTATTGAATAGTACAAACGGTATTGCTTGACCTTTGTCGTCAGAAAAACCAAACTCAGAAAGATCTTGTTGATGCTCAAAATGCACATTATCTAAATCGATGTGTTTGTTAATAACAATGGTATCCGTTTTGTCAAAGACAAAATATTCATTTTCTTTTCTATACGAAAAAAGAAAATCTTCTGCTTTATATCTGATGATAGCATCTTGTAGTTTAAATACAGAATCTTTTTCTGTAGCAATCATTTTAAAAAACTCTGTATGAGAATACTCTTTGAGTTTTTTTTCTTGACTAAATCCGTTAAAAATTAGCAATAAGAATACGAATGTGATTAGTTTTTTCATGTAAAAAATAGGACACTTAATCTGCGCAAAAAAGGTACATTTTAAGGCGATTTTATAAGTTTGTTTTTTAGTTGATTATCTTCTCAAAGTTAATTAATTTTTTTTTGAATTGGTAAAGTGTAGAATTGCTGTAAATTTGCTTAAAATTAAGCAAGCTGTTTTTTATGAAAATCAATCAATTTTTAAAATTTGAACCCATCTTAAAAGAGAAACTTTGGGGCGGAGAAAAGTTAATGAAAGTTTTATCCAAAAAATCTGATAAAAATGATATTGGAGAAAGCTGGGAGATTTCTGATGTAGAAAATGATACTTCTGTTGTTGCAAATGGAAGCTTAAAAGGAATTGATTTAAAACAATTGACTGCTAACTATAAAGGCGAGTTGGTTGGAGAAAAAATATATCAAGCATTTGGAGAAAAATTCCCGTTATTAATTAAATTTATTGATGCAAAAGAAGCCTTGAGTATTCAATTACACCCAAATGATGCATTGGCAAAAAAGCGTCATAATTCTTTCGGGAAAACAGAAATGTGGTATGTAATGCAAGCGGATGAAAATGCCAATTTAATTGTTGGTTTTAAAAAAGAAGTTTCATCAAAAGAGTATTTACAGCACTTACAAAATAAAACATTATTAGATATTTTAAATGTTGATAAAGTTGCAGAGGGCGATGTATATTTTATTCCGACCGGAAGAGTACATGCAATTGGAGCAGGAGTTTTGTTGGCGGAAATTCAGCAAACATCTGATGTTACGTATCGTATTTACGATTGGGACAGAACAGATGCACAAGGAAAATCAAGAGATTTACATACAAATGAAGCATTAAATGCAATAGATTATCAAGTTTTAGATTCTTATAAAACCACTTATCAAAAGATAAAAAATACAACATCAAAAATTATTTCTTGTCCCTATTTTACAACCAACGTACTTCCAATAAAAAATGCAATTACTGTAAATCATACAAACAAAGATTCTTTTGTGATTTATATGTGTGTAAAAGGAGCCGTAACTTTTAACCATAACGGAAGTAAAGAATCTTTATGTTTTGGTGAAACCTTATTAGTGCCTGCAAGTTTTAAAGAGTTTGAAATTGATTCAAATGAAACTTCAGAGTTGCTAGAGGTTTACATAAAATAACTCATCATACATTTTGATAAAGCTTTGTCAGTTCGAGTGAATTTTACGATTGAAATGAGTAAAATTTGTATCGAGAACCTGTCTATTGGTTAGGCAGGTAAGAATTTCATTATTTAAAAAGTTCTCGATACAATTTTTCGTTCCTCAAAATCACTCGAACTGACATTTTGATACAATTTAGAATCATAATGCAGAACGGATGTAAAATAATACTTCTACGATTCGCTTTTTTCTGTGATAAAAATCAAGGATTAATTCTTTATCTTTGATGCTTCATTTAAAATTTATAAAAATGCCAGGATTTGAATTATTTGGAGATGCAGAACGTAAAGAAGTAAACGATGTGTTGGAAAGTGGAGTTTTAATGCGTTACGGATTTGATGGTGCTAGAAACGGACATTGGAAAGCAAAAGAATTAGAACAAGAATTACAACATAACTTAGGCGTTAAACACGCACAATTAACTAGTAGCGGAACAACGGCGTTAAACGTTGCATTGGCAGTATTGGGAGTTGGAGCAGGAGACGAAGTAATTATGCCAACGTTTACATTTGTTGCAAGTTTCGAATCTATTTTAGCTGCTGGAGCAACACCAATTTTAGTAGAAATTGATGACACTTTAACATTAGATCCAAAAGCTGTTGAAGCTGCAATTACATCAAAAACAAAGGTTGTAATGCCAGTTCACATGTGTGGTTCTATGGCAGATTTAGATGCGTTAAAAGCTATTTGCGACACACATAATTTAATTTTATTAGAAGATGCTTGTCAGGCAATTGGAGGTTCTTATAAAGGAAAAAAACTAGGAACTATTGGTGATGCAGGTTGTTTTTCTTTTGATTATGTAAAAACAATTACGTGTGGAGAAGGTGGCGCAATGGTTACCAATGATTCTAATCTAGCAGTAAATGCAGATCATTATACAGATCATGGTCATGATCATGTTGGAAATGATAGAGGAGCAGAAACACATCCGTTTTTAGGATATAATTTTAGAATTTCAGAATTAAATGCTGCTGTTGGTTTGGCGCAAGTTCGTCGTTTAGATGATTTTGTAGCAACACAACGTAAAAATAAAAAAGTATTGAAAGATGCTTTGAAAACGATTCCTGAAGTTACATTTAGAAGAATCCCTGATGAGGCTGGAGATAGCGCAGGATTTTTATCCTTCTTTATGCAAACCAAAGAATTAACAGACAAAGTTGTGAAAGCTTTTAAAGAGCACGGAGTAGATGCGTATTGGAATTATTACGAAAACGATTGGCATTATGTGCGTAAATGGAGTCATTTAAAAGATCAAGTTTCTTTATTTCCATTATCAGATCAAATTGTAAACGGAATGCAAGATTTAAATACTGCTGAATTCCCACAGTCAGATGATATTATTTCAAGAAATATTTCTTGTTTAATTAAATTATCTTGGACAGAAGAGCAAGTAAACGAAAGAGCAGCAAATATGGTTGCAGCAATTAAATCAGTATTATAAACATGAAAGTTATTGCAATGATTCCTGCTCGTTATGGAGCAACTCGTTTTCCTGGTAAGTTAATGGCAGATTTAGGCGGAAAGCCTGTAATTGTTAGAACTTATGAAGCAACTGTTGCTACAGAATTGTTTGATGATGTATATGTGGTTACTGATAGTGAAATCATTAAAAGTGAAGTGGAGAAGTTTGGAGGAAAAGCAATAATGAGTATTAAAGAACACGAATGTGGTTCTGACCGTATTGCAGAAGCTGTAGAGCATTTAGATGTAGATATTGTTGTTAATGTACAAGGTGATGAGCCTTTTGTAAAAAAAGAACCTTTAGAAGATGTTTTAAAAGTTTTTAAAGGCGATGATGCTTCACAAATAGATTTAGCTTCATTGATGCAAGAAATTACAGATTGGAAAGATATTACAGACCCAAATTATGTTAAAGTAATTGTTGACGAAAATGATTATGCATTGTACTTTTCTCGTTCTCCAATTCCGTATCCAAGAGATAAAAATGCAGGTGCACGTTATTTTGAGCATATCGGCGTATATGCTTTTAGAAAACAAGCCATTTTAGATTTTTATCATTTACCAATGCGATCTTTAGAAGCAACAGAAAAAATTGAATGTATTCGCTATTTAGAATATGGAAAAAAAATAAAAATGGTTGAAACAGATTTTATGGGAATCGAAATAGATACACCAGAAGATTTGATTAAAGCACAAAAATATTTAAAAGATTAAATGTGAATATAAACCTCACAGGTTTTTAAAACCTGTGAGGTTTTTTCTTTTGTAATAAACAATAGTAGGATGAAACAGATTAAAGTAATCGCTTTTGACGCTGATGATACGCTTTGGGTAAACGAAACGTATTTTAGAGAAGCAGAACAACAATTTGCAAAATTATTAGCTGCGTATGAAACAGAAAATAAAATTGATCAAGAATTGTTTAAAATGGAAATCAAAAACCTTCCATTATATGGTTATGGCGTAAAAGGATTTATGCTTTCTATGGTAGAATCTGCGTTGGAATTATCCAATTACAAAATTAGTCAGCAAAAAATAGAAGATATTTTAAACATCGGTAAAGAAATGCTAGAAAAACCGATTGAATTATTAGACGAAATTGAAAAAGTATTAAAAGCATTACAAGGAAAGTACAAGTTAATTGTTGCTACCAAAGGCGATTTGTTAGATCAAGAACGTAAACTAGAAAAATCAGGATTGTTACAATATTTTCATCATATAGAAGTGATGACAGATAAAAAAGAAGCAGATTATAAAAAATTAATTTCTCATTTAGATATTGAATCCAATCAATTATTAATGATTGGTAATTCATTAAAATCAGATATTCTTCCGCTCGTAAATATTGGCGCATCAGCAATTCATGTTCCGTTTCACACAACTTGGTCGCACGAAGAAGTATCAACCAATGAGCAATCAACAACAGAATACAAAACAGTAAAAAAAATATCAGAAATACTTACAATTCTATAGATTGATGTATTTTTGTAACAAATAAAATAAACACAATGAGTTTTAGAAATTTTCCAATGGTTCCTCGCGTAGTTTTCGGTAGAGGATGTTTTAATCAATTAGATGAAATATTAAATGAAAAACGCGTGAGTGAAAAAGCACCATTTATTTTTATTGTTGATGATGTTTTTAAAGGAAATGACTGGTTAATCAGTAGGATTCCGTTGCGTTTTAATGATAAGATAATTTATGTTAGTGCAGAAGAAGAACCAAAAACAAAATATGTAGATCAATATAGAGATGATTTAGTAGCTGAGTTTGATGAGATTCCGTCTGGAATAATCGGAATTGGAGGTGGAACGATGTTAGATTATGCAAAAGCAGTAGCATTGATGTTAACAAACCCTGGAAGTTCTGCAGATTACCAAGGTTGGGATTTAGTGAAAAAACAAGGAGTGTATCATGTAGGAATTCCAACAATATCTGGAACAGGTGCAGAAGTTTCTAGAACAACAGTTTTAACTGGACCAGAACGTAAATTAGGTATGAATTCTGATTATACGCCGTTTGATCAAGTGGTTTTAGACCCAGAATTATGTAAAGATGTTCCAACAAATCAATGGTTTTATACAGGAATGGATTGTTATATACATTGTATAGAATCGTTAACAGGAACTTTCTTAAACACATTTAGTCAGAGTTATGGAGAGAAATCTCTTGATTTATGTAGAAAAGTATATATAGAAAAAGATACTCGTGATGATGAAAGTCAAGACGAATTAATGATGGCTTCTTGGCATGGCGGAATGAGTATTGCATATTCTCAAGTTGGTGTTGCACACGCAATGAGTTATGGACTTTCGTATCTTTTAGGAACCAAACATGGAATTGGAAATTGTATTGTTTTTGATCAATTAGAAGAATTTTATCCAGAAGGAGTTGCAGAGTTTAAGCAGATGGTTAAAAAACATAATATTGATATTCCTAAAGGATTGTGTAAAAACCTAACGGATAAAGAATTTGATATTATGATTGATGTTTCTTTAAGTTTAGTTCCGCTTTGGGAAAATGCATTAGGAAAAGACTGGAAAGAAACAATTACCAGAGAAAAATTAAGATCGATGTTCGAAAAAATGTAATTGAATTATTACATTTTAAATCAATAATTTATAGTAAATTTGCATCCAAAATAAACAAGATTATGGCAAGCGTAAAAAATTTAAAAAAAGATATTAATTATACTTTAGGAGATATAATAGAAGAGTGTTATATCGCTCAAATGTTAACTCCAGAAAATTCAAAGAAAACAGAAGCTATTATAGATGAAGCTATTGAAATTTTTGATGTGTTAATCGAAAAATTACATGCAAAAGGTGTTGAAGATAAAAAAGCTCATTACAAAGCAATAAATACAGAATTAGAAATTAAAGCAAATGCTTTAGTAGAAAAATTGAATAAAATATAACGTTGTTTTTTTTAACGTATTTTTATAAAATCATCTTTTTCTAAAGATGATTTTTTTTTGTATTTTTATATCAGTTTAATACTAAAAGAAACTATTAATCGTTTAACTTAATAATACCCCAAAATTAAGCTATGGCAAGAGCAATGTTTGAGTACACTAAAACAGTACTAAAGAAAGTTAGTTTTAACGCAGATTTATTCTGTAAAGAACTAGAAAAAGCACTAAAAAGATTGTTACCTCATGAAGTAAATGAGTTAGCAATTTGGATTAAGCAATTCACTTCTAATAAACCAGAATTGTTTGTTTGCTTAACATTAATAGAAAACAAATAAAAAAAAGGAGAACTAATTAGTTCTCCTTTTTTTATTTCTTATTTTTTGATTTCCTATTTCGATATCTTCTTATAAGCTGTCTATTAAAATCTCTTTCTGCCATTTGTAATTTTACAATTTTTTTGTAAGAAATTACTTTTTTAAGAGCATTTAGATACCTAACATTTGTCTCATAATCTAACTTTTCTAATGCTAGCATATCTTTTGTAAAAGCCTCTGCTTGATTTTCTGTTAGTTTATCAATTCCGCCTAAGTCATCAATTTTCTTTTTCATTTTAGCTCTTTCAACATGGTATAACTGATACCGTTCTTTTTCAAACTTGTTATATACAGGCCAAAACTTAGAGGCTTCTTGTGATGTTAAAGCAAGCTTTTCTGTAAATAAAGAAATTTTAAGGGCTTTAATTTTTTTACTACTTCCTCTTTCTTGCGAATATAGTTGCAAGCTTATAAGTAGCGCAAAAACAAGTGTAATTATGTGCGTTTTTTTATTCATTACGATTCTATTTCTGTTAATAATGTAGCATTATCTATCGTGTTTAAATACTCTAATATGTCTTCGTCTTTTATAGATGTATCTTCTTCTAGCGCATTACTATCTTTAAAATCTGCATCTACAAAATTAACTGTTGATGCTGCATGATTAATATAACCTTCGTTTAACCAATCTTCTATTTCATCAGCAGAAATTGAATCAAAAGAAGTTGTATTAAAAAATGAAAAATAATTAAGTCCAATAAAAAGTAAAACACTTGCTGCTGCTGCAGTAGGAATTATTTGTAACAATCTAGACTTTAAAGAAATTACTTTTACTTCTTTTTTAGGGAAATCTAATTTAGTTAATAATCTATCTTCAAAATTATTGAAATAATCTTTTGGAGCTGTAAACGCATTTTCTTTTGAAAATGATTGTTCACTTATTTTGGAAAACACAGTTTCTCCTATAGAAACAAAGTAATTTTCGGGTACAGAAAATCCACTTTTATTCTGAGTAGTACTCTTTATGTACTTTAAACTATATTTATTTTTTATATCCATTTAATTCTTAGACTATAAAGTCTTTCAAAGGTTTAATCAATGTGCTTTATTTTTTATATAATCTTCAATTTTTTTTACTGCATGAAAATAAGATGCTTTTAAAGCACCTTCTGATGTTTCTAATATTTCTGATATTTCTTTGTATTTTAATTCGTCGAAATACTTCATATTAAATACCAATTGTTGTTTTGTTGGCAATGTTTTTATTGCTTTCTGTAAAATTAGTTGGATTTGATCTCCATCAAAATGAAGATCGCTATCCAAATTAGATGTTAAGCTATGTTGATAATCAGAAATATCTACATTTTTTTCTTTTGCTTTTTTGTTGATAAAGCTAATAGATTCATTTGTTGCAATTCTGTACATCCAAGAAAAAAGCTGACTTTCTTGTTTAAAATTATCTATTCCTCTAAAGACTTTAATAAAAGTATTTTGCAAAACATCATCTGCGTCATCATGAGAAATAACAATTTTACGAATATGCCAATACAAACGTTCTTTATATGTTGACACAAGCTCTCTAAAGGCCTTTTCTTTAGTTTGAGTATTTCGCAACTGTTCTACAAAATGTGTTTCATCTACCAACTAGTTGTTTTTTGTTTTAGACAGTAAAAATATTAAAAGGTTTAAGCATAAAATTATTCAATTATTTTTTTTACTATTTTTTTCTTTCTGATGTATCCAAAAAGTCTGTCTTTCTTTATCAATTCTGCAATACCTGTAGGTAACATATCTTCCCAACCAGATTGGTTGCTTGTAATCATTTTTAAAACGCGTCTAGAAAAAATATGATGGATTTCAGGATTGTAATCTTTAATATCAATAAGTTTTCCATTATTTTTAAAGAACTTGTATAATTCTTTCATTCTTGGATGTACTTTTAGATTTTCACTTGTTATATATTCTCCCGCTTTTTCATCTTTATATGGATACATATATACTTTTAAGTCTCTATAAAAAAGTTTCCCAAAAGCTTCTAAAATGCCACCACTAACATTGCGATAATATTTTTCATCAAAAATTTGAATTAAATTATAAACACCCATTGCTAACGCCATTCGTTCTTTCGTAAACTCACTAAAATACTCAACCAGTTTATAATATTCTTGGAAATTTGTAATCATTACATTCTGACCAAGAGAGCATAATAATTCAGCTCTATCTAAAAAATCTCGTTCATTAATTTCACCTTCAGCTCTTAAATTAGCTAATGTAATTTCAAATATTACTTGCGTGTTATTTGGATCTACTTTACGTTCATTTAAAAACAATTCTTTAGATTTCTCATACATATCCATATTCACTTTGGTTACGGGTCTGAAACTACCACGTAAAGCCAAAATATTTTTTTTGTATAAAACCTGTGCAGGTAATAAATTATGACCATCAGAATCAAACATAACAGCGTTTGTCATTCCGTTTTTCACTAATTGTAAACTCATTAAACGATTATCAACATACATAAAACGTGGACCAGAGAAATTAATCATATCAATCTCTAACTGATCTTTATTTAAGTTGTCATAAA
Organism: uncultured Flavobacteriaceae bacterium; assembly: GCA_963974245.1. Taxonomy (GTDB): domain Bacteria; phylum Bacteroidota; class Bacteroidia; order Flavobacteriales; family Flavobacteriaceae; genus Polaribacter. Next base: position 15,912 of record CAXBBY010000015.1, read on the forward strand.
AAGATTTTACTAATTCTTTTGGATTGTCATTCAAATAAAACGCCCCATATATTAGATTTACTCCTAAAACACCTAACGTTTCTTGCTGTAAACGAGCATCTGTTTCTTTAAAACGTAAATGCAGTACAATTTCATTATAATCTTCTAAAGGATCTAATTGAAAACGAACGCCGACCCAACCATGACCTTTAAATTTTTTACTAAAATTTATCGTTGCTACAGTATTTGCGTAACTAAAAAACAATTTATCAGGATGTTTTTTTCTACTCAAACGCTCTTCTATTAAATCAATTTCATGAGAAAGCATTGTTTTTAATCTTGGTTCAGTTACATAACGATTGTCAGATTCAATACCATAAATCGCATCAGAAAAATCTTTATCGTAGGCACTCATTGCTTTTGCAATTGTTCCTGAAGCACCACCTGCTCTAAAAAAATTACGAACCGTTTCTTGCCCAGCACCAATTTCTGCAAATGTTCCGTAGATGTGTGCATTTAAATTTACACGTAAAGCTTTGCTTTTGGTTGATGGTACTGCAGTAATTTTCTGATCCCCTTTTAATGTAATTCCCATTGATAAAATTTTATATAACAAATGTACTAAAATTAAGCCTTTCTAGTCAAATTTTATCTTATTTTTGTATGTGTACAGAACACTTTTTATCATTTATGAAAATTACTTTTTTAGGTACAGGAACATCACAAGGAATACCAATGATTGCAAATAATCATCCAGTTTGTTTGTCTAAAAACATAAAAGACAAGCGTTTGCGTTCTTCAATTATGGTTTCTTGGGATAGCACAAATTATATTGTTGATTGTGGACCAGATTTTAGACAACAAATGTTGCGAGAAAATGTACAAAGCATCAACGGAGTTTTATTTACGCACGAACATTCAGATCATACAGCTGGTTTAGATGATATAAGACCATTTAGTTATTTATTGGGAGAAGTACCAATTTATTTAGATAAAAGAACATTAAAAAGTTTGCAACAGCGTTTTGAATATATTTTTACGACTAAAAATAGATATCCTGGAGCCCCAAAAGTTGCCTTAAATTTAGTGGATGACACTGCATTTTATTTAGATGGAGTAGAAGTGACACCAATAGAAGTTTTGCATGGAGCACTTCCAGTAACTTGTTATCGTTTTGGAAATTTCGCATATTTAACAGATGTAAAAACAATTTCTGACAAAGAAAAAGAAAAATTAAAAGGAGTAAAAGTCTTAATTGTAAATGCATTAAGACAAGATTCGCATCCAACGCATTTTAATTTAGAAGAAGCTTTAGAATTTGTTGAAGAAATTAATCCAGAACGCGCTTATTTTTCTCATATAAGTCACAAATTAGGTTTTCATGATGATGTTGAAAAATCTTTACCTAAAAATGTTTTTTTGGCTTATGATGGATTAAAAATTTATTTATAATTTTTGTTTTTTTATCGCAATAGCACAGGTAATTATCCAGATAATAAATATAACCTCTATAATTCGTTGATATAAACCAATATATTCAGAATTTGTGTCAGAGAACAATAAATAAACAAATAGAATGCTTATTATTCCAAAAGTAATTCCAAGTGTTGATAGCCTATTATAAATTGATGATTTTTTTAAGCCAATACCAATAAGAAGAATACTGATTGGAACAAATATATATGTTAATAGCCCTGTTATATTATGGATTATTTGAGAAATACTAGGATCAATAAACAGTTTGTTGCAGCCACTATCACAGGGAAAGAATCCAACAATTACCGTTGCAATACCATAAAATACTCCAATACCATAAAACCCTATTTTAGTTAGCTTAGATTGTGGTAGTTTTTTAAATCCTAAGAAACTAAATACTGTCAATAGAATTCCGCTTGGAATGTATCCTAAACTTCTTAAAACCAAACCATATTCAGTATCTATCGCATAGGTTTCACTTATTAATTGACGTGTTAAGCTATAGTTTTCAATTAGAAATCCACCAATTATTGAAGAAATAACAAACAAACTAACTCCAAGAATTCCGATATAAAAGGTGTGTTTATTATTCATCAATTTATTGTGTTAATTATTAAGTTTTTCTAATTGCAGGTGGTTTTAATCAAATTGAACGTTTCTAATACTGAATCAAGTTAGGTAAAAGTGTTTTGTATTAGAAGTTAACAAATTTAATAAAAAAAAGAGTTTAGAAACAAATTGAATTTCACAAACGCTCTTCAATCCAGGTTTTAAAACTATAAAAATTTTGCGGAGCAACTCCGTGACCAACTGGATATTCAGAATACACATTTTGCAATTTATTTGCATTCAAATATTCTGGTGCTTTTCTTGCTAATTCTACAGGCAAAACCTGATCAACAGAACCATGAGAAATATAATAATCTGTAGAAATGTTCAACTCAGAAACATCAGCAGAAACCAAATCTGTATTGATATAACCACTCAAAGCAATAACGTGATTTACCTTGTTCGGAAAATTTAAACTCAACGCATAACTTAAAATGGCTCCTTGGCTGAATCCTAATAAAAAGGTATTGTTTGGATCAGTTTTATACGTTGTTTTTATATAATCGATAAAGCTTGAGATTTTACTTAACGATTGTCTTGCCTCTTCTAAATTAGAAAACTTTTCATTATTGGCGTCCAAAGTGATTTCGTACCAAGAATAACCGCCAAAATCCATGTTAAATGGCGCTCTAGCACTTACAATTAATAATTGTTTTGGTAATTCTGAGGCAAACGAAAATAAATCTTCTTCGTTACTTCCGTAACCGTGTAATAAGATTAATAAAGGCGGATTTTCTTGTTCTATTTTTGGTTGACGAACAATATAATGCAATTCTGAATTCATAAATTTTAATGGATAACCAAATTATTGTTTGCAAAAATTCCGTATGCTTTTCCGTTTAATTCTTTTCCTAAGAATGCAGAGTTTTTTGAGGTCGAAAAGATATTTTCTTTTGCAAATGTGTATTTTAACTCAGGATTAAATAAGCTGATGTCTGCTTTTTCGCCAACTGTGATAGAACTAGTTTTTAAATCGAAAATCGTACGAGGTTTTGTAGTCAATGCTTCGATACTTTCTTCTAAAGTTAAGACAGAATTTACCGCTCCGAAACAACTCTCTAAACCGATGGTTCCATTTTTAGCTGCGCTAAATTCTACTTTTTTATGCTCAATATCTATTGGATTATGATCAGAAGTAATAATATCAATAATTCCGTCTTTTACAGCTTTTATCAACGTTTTACAATCTTTCTGAGTGCGTAAAGGCGGCGTAACTTTCACATTACTGTCAAATCCATGCAATTCATCATCCGTTAAGGTTAAATGATGTGCGCTTACGCTACACGTTACATATAAACCTTTCTTTTTTGCTTCTTTTATTAGTTTTACAGACTCTGCTGTAGAAATTGTTGGAATATGTAATTTTCCGCCTGTATATTCTAGTAAAAAAAGATCCCTAGCTATTTGTAAATGTTCTGCTAAAGCAGGAATTCCTTTCAATCCTAATGTTGTGCTGTTCTTACCTTCGTTGGCTAAACCTTCAGCGGCAATTGAATTGTTTTTCGGAAAACTCAGAATCAATCCGTCAAAATTTTGAGCGTACAATAATGCTACTTTCATCAAGTTGTCATTCGCAATTGATCTGTTGTAGTCTCCAAATGCGATAGCTCCAGATTGTTTCATGTCGTATAATTCTGCCATTTCTTTTCCTTCACTTTTTTGAGTTAAAGAAGCAATAGGAAATAGTGTTGTCGCAAATCCTTTTCCTTTGTTGATTAAGAACTCAACAGTAGATTTATTGTCAATAAACGGATTTGTATTTGAGTTAATTGCAACCGCTGTAAAACCGCTTTTTGCAGCAGTTTGTAAGCCGTTTTCAATGGTTTCTCTTTCTTCAAAACCGGGTTCTCCAAACGAAACACTTGTGTCAAACCATCCACAAGAAACATGTAGGTTTTCTAAATTTACAACGGTGTAATTTGATTTGGTAGGAATTGAATCTTCGATTTTTTTAATTACGCCATCGGTAATTAAAATGTCTTTTTTTTGATTATTGAATTGACTGCTAGTGTCTATTATAGTAGCTGATTTTAGTAGCGTACTCATGGTTTTAAGAATTTTAAAATCAATATTTCAAAGACCAAAGATACAATAGCTAAGGCTAAAAACCATTTCCAAAGCCAAGTAACTTTATTTTTATCATTATTTTTTTGTAAAACGGCTGCAATAGATTCAGAATAATGTAGGTTTTTATTGTCTTTAATTTCTTTTTTAATGTTTAAAAAAATCAATTCACTTTCTGATTTAGTATAATTAAATGCAATATTTTCGATCTCAAAATTATCTTTATTTACAGAATATAAACCTTGCTTTTCTGGGTTATCTGTAGTTTCTAAAGTAACTTTTGTGGTGTGCAATTGTTGCAACGGGATAAATGAAGTTGTACCATCTTTAATTGTTAGCACTTCATCTTTCTTTAAAATAGTTTCAATATCAATAAAATTTGTTTCTCCAATTGTATAATATGGTTTTGGATATTTTCCGCTAAACTTACCGAAATTGTAGAATACAGGAACAATTAACGGAGAACTTGTAAAGTTGCTAATCTTAGTATTTAAAGGACTTGCAACCCAAAATAAGTTTCCGTTTTTAATAGAGATTTGACTGATGAAGTCTTGTTTATTTTCAAAACTTAATAAACTAGAAGCTTGTTTAAAATTAGAAGTATAATAACTTTTTACAATTGGATATTGAAAATTTTGAACATTTTTAGAGAATACATTTCTAAAAAACGGGTTTTTAAAGCTGATATTAGTGATCTTTAGGGAGTCGTTTACTTTGTTAAAAATATTCCCAATTTGGATGTTTCTGAAAAATGAATTGTAAGAATTGATGTTAGAATTTGCGCTTGGAATTATGACCAAACTTTTTCCGTCTTTTAAATGTGTTTGCAAAAAAGCTCTTAAAGGTGTTGGCAATTCTTCTAGTTCATTTAAGATGATAAGTTCTTGTTTTTGTAGTACATTATAGTTGATGTTTTGCAAAGTGTTTGAACTGAAATTAAACTCATTATTAGTGTAAATTTTAGGTAAGAAATCAGTGTTCTTTCCGATGCTAAAAACGTTGATTTTTTTAATGGAATTTTTAGTAAAATAAAAAGTGTTATCAAAGCTGAAAACATCATCAACATCGAGTGTTATTTTTCCGTTTATTTTAGTTTGATTTTGAATAGGGAATGAGATGTTTTTTGTTTCATTTTCTTTGATAGAGAAAGTTTGTTTTGATACAACAGCTTCGTTGTGGTTAAGCGCAATAGAAATGTTGTTTTTTAGAATGCCTTGGTTTTTTACGACCACAATTACTGAAAAATTATTGTTGTTTTGATTGTCTATAAAAAGACTATCTATAGAAAGATTGTTTTTTTGTGCTATATTAAGTTTTATAAAAGAAATAGGTGATGTTACATTTGTAAAATCAATTTTTTTATTTTTATTAGTTATTTGAAAATCAGAAATTAATATTGATTTATATAAAGTATTAGTTTTATTTAGATTAAAACTTTCAATTTTTAATAAAACATCTTCTAAACTTCTATTAGAAGCGTTAAATTGCAATTTTAAGAGTGTTTTTTTTAGTTCGACTGAACTTAAGTTTTTATAAAAATTAGAATTTGTTAATAAACTATACAATTCTTTTTCTGAACTATTTTCTATAATTTCTTTAATCGAACTTTGAAATAAATTTCCTTTTTTTCCTTTAGAATTTATACTTAAAGAATTGTCTAAATAAATAAAAGTATGTTGTTTTTCTGTTGCTTTTTTATTGCTGAAATAGGGTTGAGAAAAAGCAATAATAATGGCGCTAAAAAGAAGTATTCTTGTAGCTAAAATTAACCACTTTTTTAGCCTTGAACTTTTACGTGTTTGAAGTACTATTTTTTGTAAAAAAGAAACATTCGTAAAAGGTGTTTTTTTAAACTTTTGCAACTGAAATAAATGCACCAAAATTGGCAAAATAATAAAGCCTAAAAAGTATAAAATTTCTGGATGTTTAAATTGCATGTGTTGTTATTAGTTTTCAAATATAAGTAAACTAAACTTACCTTTTATTGAATTAAAATTTCTCGAAAACGCCTAAACCAAATAAAGAAAAATCGTATTTAGAAGGATCATTTTTATCTAAAAGGCGTAAACTTTTATCTAATTCTAGAACTGCTTTCCAATCGTTTTGTTTTCTTTTTAACAAGCCAAGTTTTCTTGCTACATTTCCAGAATGTACATCAATCGGGCAAGAAATATGTGCTGGATTGTGTGTTTTCCAAATTCCGAAGTCAACACCACAACTATCACTTCTAACCATCCAACGTAAAAACATGTTTATTCTTTTTGCTGCTGAACCTTTTATAGGATCAGAAATGTGTTTTTGTGTCCTTTGTTGATGCGGAATTTCAAAAAATAATTGTTTAAAATTAGAAATTGCTGTTCTGTAATTCTCTGATTTATCTTTAATAGCAAGAGATTTCTCTAATCCGTTGTGGTTTATGTAAATGTGTTGCAGAGATTTTATAAACTGAATTGCATCTACCGAATTAAACGTTCTGTGTACAAAATTTTGGAACTTTCCTAAATCTTTTTCTTGATGATTTATAATAAAATCATGTGGAGAATCATCTAACAAATCCATCAATTTATTGGCATTTTTGATAATCATTTTACGATTTCCCCAAGCAATTGTTGCCGTTAAAAATCCAGCAATTTCAATATCTTCTTTTTTAGAAAACTGATGTGGAATTTGAATAGGGTCAGATTCAATAAATTTCGGGTTGTTGTATAAAATAACTTTTTCGTCTAAAAATTCTTTTAAATCTGTTTTTGGAATTGACATTTTTATGAATTCTTAGATAATTACGCCATCTTTCATTGTTAAAGTTCTGTCTGCCATCCCAGCTAATTCCTCGTTATGTGTAACCAATACAAAGGTTTGATTAAACTCGTCTCTTAATTTAAAAAAAAGTTCGTGTAAGTTTTTTGCAGAAGCAGAATCTAAATTACCGCTTGGTTCATCAGCTAAAATTACTGATGGATTATTTATTAACGCTCTAGCAACTGCAACACGTTGCTGTTCTCCGCCAGAAAGTTGATTTGGTTTATGATGATAACGATTTTCTAAACCTAAAAAATTTAAGATCTCTTTGGCTCTTTTTTCGGTTTCATTTTTTTCATTTTTTGCAATAAAAGCAGGAATGCAAACATTTTCTAACGCTGTAAACTCTGGCAATAATTGATGAAACTGAAAAATAAATCCAATGTGTTGATTTCTAAATTTAGAAATTTGATTATCAGGAATTCCTTTTAAAGAATTAGAATTTAGAATCAATTCATAATCTTTATCAGTTTGTGGTGTATCTAAAGTGCCAATTATTTGCAGCAACGTTGTTTTTCCTGCTCCAGAAGGACCAACAATTGCAACAATTTCACCTTTTTTTATGTGTAAATTAACGCCTTTTAAAACAGCAACGTTTCCGTAAGATTTATGTATGTTTTTAGCAATTATCATAATAATATATCAATACAACGAAAGTATTAAAAATAAGTTATAAAAACAGAAAAGACCTTGAAGCTTTCAGACAACAAGCTAAAAAATGTTTTTATAGAAATTAAAAAATATTCTTGATGTTGTTGTAATCAATAAAATAAACAAACTTTATAGAAAAAGTATGCAATACAGGCTGATTAAATAATTCATTAATATTATTGATAAAACTTAATTGTGATTGATTGTTAGAATTAAAAATGTTGTTTCTATAAAAAACGGTTAATAGGCTTCCAGGAGCAAATTCCCACAAGTAATTCAAATCTAAATTCCAGCTATTATAATTTACATTGTGGTTTCCTGTGTAACTATGATCTGCCAAAGTTCCGTCTGTATTTAAACTGTAAAATTGACTATTGTATGTTACGGTTTGCCAATAATGTCTGAAGGATAATGATATAGAAGATAATGTGCTAAAGTTATATTTACCTGATAAACTATTTTCGTAAGAATCAGAACCTCTTTTACCGATAATAATATCATTCATATCATTATTTGCATAACCAATTTCGTTTTTAGAATTGTTATATTTAATGCTATAGACTAAAGACATTTTGTTGCTAAAACGATATCTTGGCCCAAACTCAAAACCAAATCTTGTTTCTTTTGTGCCAAATACTTTTCTAGTATTTCCTTTTAAATCAAAAGCAAACTTTTTTCTAAAATCTGTAGAGATAAACCCGTCAAAATTAATTTCTGAATTTCTAATTAAATAACGTTGTTCTGTAATTGCTCTTCTTGGTTCGTAGAAATCTTTTTGTTTTCCGATTTTCCCTCTTACATTCAATCCAAAAGAAAAACGTTTGTCTGTATTTGCATAAAAGCCAATTCTATAACTATTACCTGTATAAACACCAGGTTTGTATAAAAAGTTATTAAACAATCTAAAATTTACATTAAAATTATTGTATTTACCAACAGGTTGTAATATTCTATAACTCCCCGTTAAATAGATGGTTTGTTGGTTGTTTCTTCTCTGAAAACCCAAATCGTTATAGTTATACTTATCATCTTCCATATTATAACCAACTTGTCCTTGCCAATTACCAGCATTTTTAGCAATACTAGAACTAAAAGCATACCCAGTTTCTGTTGCTCCGTTTTCTTTAATGTTACTGGTTTTTATATAGCCATCGGTAGAATAAGTGTTCAATTTATTTGTTAAACGATATAATAAAGCTGTAACATTTGCATCTCTAAATTCTCCTTCTCTTAACACACTTGTATTTATTAATGTAACAGAAGAATTTTGATTGAATTGTTGATCTAAAACCAACACATTGTAATTAGCAAAAGGTTCGGTTACTTTTTTAGAATACTCATTTACAGTTGTGTTTCCTTGTGTAATAGTTTTTTTAATTGTTGCTTTTGTTTCATCAGTAATGGCATTAAAAAAACCAATTCCTAAACCAGCTTTTGTTCTTCCAGAAACTTTTAAAGCATTTAACATGTTTACTTTATTTGGATTTATAAACACTTCTTCGTTAGCTGCTAAATTATTGTAGGCGTCATAATAACCTACTGGTCTATTTCCAATTCTTCTAGAATAAAATAGTCTTCCTTTATTAAACAATTCTGTACCTTCTGTAAAAAATTGTCTTTGTTCGCTATAGCGTTGTTCAAAAGGACCAAGATTTAAGATTAGATTATCAAAAGCTGTTTGTCCAAAATCTGGAACCAGTGTTAAGTCTAACGTAAAGTTTTCTGTAATTCCGTATTTTAAATCCATTCCGAAGTTATTGCTATTTTCTGTTTCACCATCAAAAAGTGAAACTGTAGTGGATGCATACGGATAAAAACTTAAACGTACTGGAGGATTAATATTTCTTATTCCTTTTAAAACACCATCATATTGTGTCCATTTACCTACTGTATTATCAATATGATTCCAAGTATATTGTGAGTTTTGGTTGATTATTTTTCTTCCAAATTGAATTCCCCAAGTTTGTATTTCTTCGTTAGAAAAACGCAATGTAAAATACGGAATTTTCATTTCTAAAGACCAACCATTATCTAAAATTTTAGTAGCACTACTCCAAACACCATTCCAATTACGATCTTCATTTCCGTTAGAAATTACCGCATCCATTTGTGTTCCTGTTACTAAAACATCAAATTTTGTTGCATTTAAGCCGTCATTATTTGGGTTTAAGACTAAAGTGAAAGAATCTGTTTGTCCAGTATTATCTCTACTTGTAAATTCCATAGCAATATTAGATGGTTCAGGGTCATACAACATTGCAGAAACATAAATAGCTTCATCATCATAGAACACTTTTACCTCTGTTTTGTACGCTGGATTTTCTTTTTCGCCATTATTTGGATCCAGCATTATAAAATCTTTTGCAATTTCTAAATTTTTCCAAGCGTCGTCTGTAAGTAAACCATCAATCTTTGGTGATTTGTTAGTACTTCTTTTTATATTAAGTACCTTTTTAGGAATCTGGCTTTGAGAAAAAAGGAAAGCAGTTGTAAAAAAGAAGAGTAGAAACAACTGTTTCGAGTTTTTTATCATCATTTTGAGTAGTAATCCGTATTCAAATGCTAAAATATTTAGGTTATATTGTAATTATCATAAAATCGTGTTAATTTCTTAACTTATTTATAAATTTTATAATGTATCTTTTTTCTACTTTATTTTATGAAATTGCTACGCTAATCTAATTTGAATTTGTATTTTTGTGGCGTTAAAAAACATTCTTAAAAATGAATTTACACGAATATCAAGGGAAAGAAATATTAAATAGCTTTGGCGTTAGAATTCAACGCGGTATAGTAGCTAAAAATCATAAAGAAGCTGTAGATGCAGCAAAACAATTAACAGTAGAAACAGGTACAAGTTGGTATGTTGTTAAAGCACAAGTTCATGCTGGTGGACGTGGAAAAGGTGGTGGAGTTAAGTTGGCAAAGAACTTGTCTGAAGTAGAAAGTATTTCTAATGATATTATTGGAATGATGTTGGTTACGCCACAAACTTCTGCAAAGGGTAAAAAAGTAAACCAAGTGTTAATTTGTGAAGATGTTTATTATCCTGGAGATTGTGAGCCAGAAGAATATTATATGTCTGTTTTACTAAATAGAAATACGGGTAAAAATATGATTATGTATTCTACTGAAGGTGGAATGGATATTGAAACTGTGGCAGAAGAAACTCCACATTTAATTTTTACTGAAGAAATCAATCCTTTATTAGGAATAATGCCTTTTCAAGCGCGTAAAATAGCTTTTAATTTAGGGTTGTCTGGTGTTGCTTTAAAAGAAATGACAAAATTTGTGACTGCATTATATAAAGCTTACATCGGGTCAGATTCTTCTATGTTTGAAATCAATCCGGTTTTAAAAACATCAGATTCTAAAATTTTAGCGGTTGATGCTAAAGTTACTTTAGATGATAATGCATTGTTTAGACATAAAGATTATGCTTTAATGAGAGATTTGCGAGAAGAAAACCCTATTGAAGTTGAAGCAAATGCTGCTGGTTTAAATTATGTAGATTTAGATGGTAATGTTGGATGTATGGTAAACGGAGCTGGTTTGGCAATGGCAACAATGGATTTAATTAAGCAAGCTGGCGGAAAACCTGCTAATTTTTTAGATGTTGGTGGAACTGCTGATGCAAAACGTGTTGAAACTGCTTTCGAAATTATCTTAAAAGATAAAAATGTAAAAGCAATTTTGGTAAATATTTTTGGAGGAATTGTACGTTGTGATAGAGTAGCGCAAGGAGTTGTAGATGCTTACAAAAATATGGGAGACAAAATTAACGTGCCTATTATTTGTAGATTACAAGGAACCAATGCTGTTGAAGCAAAAGAATTAATTGATAATAGTGGAATGAAAATTATTTCTGCTACAGAGTTTCAAGAAGCTGCGGATAAAGTACAAGAAGTATTAGAAGCTTAGTTTTTATAAAAATATATTTAAGTGTTAATTTGCCTCAGGAACTGGAATAAATTCAGTTAAATTCTGAGGCTTTTTTTTGTTTTGTAAATACTTTATTTGTTAAGTATTTTTTTAACTAGTCACCCTTTTTTATACCAGAGTTGTCTTTCTGTTTTTTTTAATATTTAAAATAATTATTACTTGTTGAGTAATTTACTTGGTTGTTTATTTCTTTTAAATATGAAATAACCGTTTCTGCATCTGTTTTAGAACTTACAATTTTTGAAGCAGGAAAATAAGTGTCGTAAACAGCTGGTATATAATCATTAACACCAACAGTTAATGTAGTAGAATCAGACAATAGATTTCCGTTTAAATCTCTTACATCAATATCATTATTGTTTTTTTGAAACGTAACTCCAGCATAATACAAACCAGTACCAGAACCTTTTAAGAAGTTTTTAATTTCGGCAACCGTCATATTGTATTTTACTGTTGGATTGTTAAAAGGTAATATTTGAAAAATTTCTTTTTTTGTAATATCTCCCTTGTCTAAATTAGCACGAACTCCGCCCGTATTTTGAAAAGCTACATCAACACCCATTTGTAATCTTAGTGCATCAGCAGTAAAATCACCAACTTGTGCTCTACCATGATTTATCTGAGAAAATCCTATAACTTCATTAAAAAAAGGTTCGTCGTTATAATTATCAATAATGCTTTTTATTTCAGCATCTTCTTTGGTAATTGTATTTAAATCAATTAATTTATAGGAAATTGTTTTTATGGATTTACTCGTTATTGTCAGTTCTATTTTTCCAATGTAATTTAAATAACTACCAGCTTGAAAAATGGGAATGTTGTTTACTACTTCATCAATTTTAGAATGTGAATGTCCGCCAATAATTACATCAAAAAACGGAAATTGTGTTGCCAATTGATAATCGCCTAATCTTCCACCGCTTTTAGAATAACCAATATGTGTTAATGCAATTAATAAATCTGAATTTTCTGTATCTTTAATAGCTGCGTACTTTGCAACAACATCTTCTGGGTTTTGAAAAGTCAAGCTTTTAACGCGCCAAGGATGTGTAGAAGGAATGATAGCATTTTCTTTACCGTCAGTTTCTACAAGTCCTAAAAAAGTAATGTTTATGTTGTTTGTAGTAATCGTTGTATATGGTGATGGTTGTGGAATCACAGAAGTATTGGTTTGAACATTTGCACAAACCCAATCAAAATTTGCTTGTTCCATTCTTTCTTTTAAGTTTGCTTCTCCATAATCAAATTCATGATTACCAATTACAGAAACATCAAAGCCAACACGATTCATAAGATCAATTATTGGAAATCCTTTTTGTGGGTAGTTATCTACGATTGGATTTCCAGAAAAAATATCTCCAGCACTTGTTAAGATTACATTTGTTTTGGTTTTTTCTTGATCAACAAGATATTTTACTTTTGCAAAATTATCAATTTGCCCATGAATATCATTTAGAATAAAAATGGTAAGTTTTTTATCGGTTGATTCAATAGGAAGTGAAGAAGATTCGTTGGTACAACTTATAATTAAAAGAGAAAAAACGAATGCTCTTAACAAATGGTTTATGTAGGTTTTTGTATTCATTAAATTTTTAGTTTTTCAACAATCTTTTAGCTGCATTAAACGGTGTTGTATTTCCTTTTTCTAGTTTTTTTAATTCTACTTCTAATTGTTTTGCAACTTTTTTGTTTTTGTAAAAAGCATCTTTTAATTGCTGTTCAATTGTTGCTTTTAACCAATAGATATTTTGCTCATTTCTACGTTTGGTAAAATATTTGTTTTTGGTTGTGATTTCTATATATTTAGAAATCATCGCATCAATTTCTGTAATCCCATTGTGTTTTAATGCACTACAAGTCAATACTTTTGGCTGCCAAGTACTTTCTTTTGGCGGATATAAATGCAAGGCTCTATTAAATTCTGCTTTTGCAATGTTAGCATTTTGGATATTGTCTCCGTCTGCTTTATTAATTACAATGGCATCAGCCATTTCTATAATTCCGCGTTTTATGCCTTGTAATTCATCTCCAGCGCCAGCAATTTTAAGTAATAAAAAGAAATCTACCATAGAATGTACAGCAGTTTCAGATTGACCAACACCAACAGTTTCAATAATAATGGTGTCAAAACCAGCAGCTTCACACAAAATAATAGATTCGCGTGTTTTTTGAGCAACGCCACCTAACGAAGTTCCAGATGGCGAAGGTCTAATAAATGCATTTATGTCAGTCACAAGCTCTTCCATTCGGGTTTTATCACCTAAAATACTTCCTTTATTGATAGAACTTGTTGGGTCAATTGCCAATACAGCAACTTTTTTTCCTTGATTGGTTAAGTGCTTTCCATAACTTTCTATAAACGTGCTTTTTCCAACTCCAGGAACACCAGTAATTCCGATTCTAGTAGATTTATTTACAAAAGGCAAACAACGTTCTAAGATTTTGTTGGCTTTTTCTTGGTGTATTGCATTGGTACTTTCAACCAATGTAATTGCTCTACTTAAAAAAGGAATATCTCCAGCAACAATTTTTGTTACAAATTCTTCTACAGAAAATTGCTTGTTTCTATTTTTTTTAATTTGTTGTGCAGCAAAACTATTGGTAGTTTCTGGCTGTAAAACACCTTTTTTTTCTTGCAATGCAGATTTTTTTTTAAGAGCCATAGTAGCGTTGAAAAAATAATTAATGTAAATTTATGAATAAATTAATTGCATTTTGCAACACAGCCGAAAAAGGTTCGTCTTTAAGGTAATTAATCAACGAATGAATCAAACAAAAGAAGTACACAATCATTTAATTGATGCCTGTAAAAATAATGATGCAAAAGCACAAATGCAATTGTATGATTTGTACTGTAACGCAATGTGTACTGTTGCAAACAGATATGTAAAAGATCGTTTTATTGCAGAAGATTTGATGCAAGATTCATTTATAAAAGCTTTTCAAAACATCAATTCTTTTAAAGGAGAAGTTAGTTTTGGCGCTTGGTTAAAACGAATTGTAATAAACAATAGTTTAGATTGGTTAAAGAAACGAAAATTAGAAATTGTTTCTTTAAATGATGAGGTTTACGAAAGAGTTGAAGAAAATGAAGATTGGAGTATCTCACATAGTTTACAAGCTGATTTTATTGTAAATGCCATTAAAAGTTTAAAAGAAAAATATAGTGTGGTGTTGTCATTATATTTATTAGAAGGATACGATCATCAAGAAATAGCACAAGTATTAGGAATTACAGAAGTTGCATCAAGAACGCATTTAATGAGAGGAAAAAAGCAACTACAAGAACTTTTAAAAGAACAAAATTATGTCGAAGGATATTAGAGAAATCATGAAAAATTATAAGAACAAAGACGTTTCTTTATCGGCAAAGCATAGAAATAATTTTGAAGATAGATTGCTTAAAGAAGTACATCATCAGCCAAAAAAGAGGAACTATAAATGGTTACAAGTTGCGGCTTCTGTAGTAATTGTTGTGAGTTTAGCAATTGGTTATATTGGTTTAGAACCAACACCAGAAGAAATAAAACCAACCAGAGAAATTAGTTTGGGGAGTTTATCTCCAGAATTAAATTCGATAGAAAAATATTACGTAAGCACTATAAATTATGAGATTAGTAATTTAAGTGTAAACGATTCTAATAAAGAAATTTTAGATGGTTATTTAGCTAAAATTGGCGAGCTTACCACTGAATACAAGTCATTAACTCAAGAGCTCAATACAAAAGGAGTTAATGATGAAATTATCAATGCATTGATAAACAATTTGCAATTACGATTACAGTTATTGCAGCGATTAAAAAAACAATTAAACGATTTAAAACAATTAAATTTAAAACAAAATGAAACTCAAAACCTATAAAGTTGTTGGATTTTTGTTTACCGCTTTTTTTATAAGCAGTTTACATGCACAAAAATTTGACAAAAAATTTACCGAAAATTTCAAAGTAAATAAAAACGTAGTTCTTGCTATAAATGCAACCAATTCTGATATAAATGTAACTACCTGGAACCGTAACGAAGTTTCTGTAAAAGCAGTAATTACCGTAGAAGGATTGTCTAAAAAAGAAGCAGAAAAATTCTTAAAAAGTTGGAAGTTTGAAGCCTTAGGGAATAAAAATAAAGTACAAATTAATGCAAATGCAAACCAATTTTTACCCTTTGGAGACAACTTTAAATTTGATTTTGACTTTGAAGACATTGTAATTCCAGAAATTGATTTCGATAACTTAGTCATAGACATTCCAGACTTTGAAATGCCAGAAATTAACATCCCAGAGATTAAATTAGATTTTGATAAGATTTGGAAAGAAATTGACGAGTACGATTTTGACAATGAGGATAGTGATGAAGCGAAAACATTTCGATATAAATCAAATGGAAAATCTAAAAAAGTTGTTATCAAATCTAAAAAGGAATGGGAAAAATTTAAAAAGTCTGGCGAATATGATAAAATGAAAAAAGATCTGAAGAACACTTTACAAAAAGCACAAAATCAGATCAAGAATATCGATACAAAAAAAATAAAAGAGCAGCTTAATAAAGCGAGAATTCAGATTAAAAACATCGATAAAAAGAAGCTAGAAGCCCAAATCAGAAAAGCTAAAATTCAATATCAGAAAATTGATAAAGTAAAAATCAGAGAGAGTTTGGCAAAAGCAAAAGAGAGCATAGAAAAGATGAAACTTAAAATAGCTAATAGCTATAAAAAAGGAGAAAATGTTGTCATTATTGAAGATGGTAAAACTAAAAAGAAAGTAAAAATCACTAGAAAAATTACCATTAAAGTTCCTAAGAATGCCAAATTCGATTTAAATACAAGACATAGTAAAGTGAAATTACCAAAAGGGAAAACTTCGGGTAAAGTTTCTTACGGTACTTTTAAGGCAGATGAAATTAACGGAGGTGATTTAAAAATCTATTACGCTCCTGTAAATGTTGATGTGTTAACATCAAGTACAATCTCATTAAATAATATAACCGATGCAACAATTGCATCGGTTATCAATTCAAACTTAATTTCAAACTCTTCTAAATTGAAAATTCAAAATTTAGAAAGCGATGTTGAATTAACAAGCAAGTTTGGAGAATTAGTTATTGATAAAGTAGTTTCTAGTCTAAAAGGATTAAAGCTAGACCTTCGATTTTCTGATGCTACTATTGATTTAAAAAACCTTAAAGAAAATATTCAAATTTTATCTGCAGATAATGTAAAATCGAATAAGAATGTTTCTAAAAATTTTACATTAAAAGGAAATTTTTCGGTTAAGAATAGTAGCTTAAGTATTAAAGGAAAACAAAGTAAAATCACTATTATAAAACAATAATTTTATTGATTATAAAACTACTTTTAGTTTTAGTAAACTTCTAACAACTTCACATTTTCTCTTTCCGTAAAACTCCCTATCTTTGTATTTCTAAAAATGAAATTTTTTCATGGAGATTTATAAAGATAATCAACTTCATATTTACAATTCACTTTCTAAAAGTAAAGAACTTTTTAAACCATTAACAGAAGGCTATGTTGGCATGTATGTTTGTGGTCCAACAGTTTATAGCAATGTTCATTTAGGAAATGTTAGAACATTTATGTCTTTTGATGTGGTGTTTCGTTATTTGTTACACTTAGGATACAAAGTTCGTTATGTTCGTAATATTACAGATGCTGGTCATTTAGAAAATGATGCAGATGAAGGAGAAGATAGAATTGCTAAAAAAGCACGTTTAGAAAAAATTGAACCGATGGAAGTTGTGCAACGCTACACGGTAGATTTTCATGAAACGCTAGAGAAATATAATTTCTTACCACCAAGTATTGAGCCAACAGCTACAGGTCATATTGTTGAGCAAATTGAAATGATTAAAGAAATCATGGATAAAGGCTTGGCTTATGAAGTAAATGGTTCTGTATATTTTGATGTATTAAAGTATAACGAAGATGGTAATAATTACGGAATTCTTTCTGGCAGAAAAATGGAAGATGCCATTCATAATACCAGAACTTTAGACGGACAATCTGATAAGAAAAATCCACAAGATTTTGCACTTTGGAAAAAAGCAGATGAAAGACATATTATGCGTTGGCCTTCACCTTGGTCTGACGGTTTTCCTGGTTGGCATTTAGAATGTTCTGTAATGAGCACAAAATATTTAGGTGAACAATTTGATATTCATGGTGGCGGAATGGATTTAAAATTTCCACATCACGAATGTGAAATTGCACAATCGAAAACTTGTAGTGGACACAAACCGGTAAATTATTGGATGCACGCAAATATGTTGTTGTTAAATAGCCAAAAAATGGCAAAATCAACAGGAAACTATGTGTTGCCAAATGAAATTTTAACAGGAAAAAATACTATTTTAAGTAAGGCATTTGCGCCAAGCGTTGTTCGTTTTTTTAATATGCAAGCGCATTATAGAAGTATTTTAGATTTTTCAAGTGATGCGTTAGAAGCATCAGAAAAAGGCTATTATAAATTGATGGATGCAGTAAATTATTTACCAAATATTCAAACGAGTAAAACATCAACTTTTGATTTTTCTGCATGGAAACAGCAATGTTATGATGCCATGAATGATGATTTTAATACGCCGATATTAATCGCAAATTTGTTTGAAGCTGTAAAATTCATTAATCAATTAAAAGAACAAAAAGCAACTATTTCTGCGGATGATTTAGCAGAATTTCAGAAAACAATTAATGCTTTTGTTTTTGATGTTTTAGGATTGACAAATGAAACAAAACAAGATAGTTCTGATAAAATTGATGGAGTAGTGGAGTTGTTGATTAAATTACGAAAAGAAGCTAGAGATAATAAAGATTGGGCATTGTCAGATCAAATTAGAGATGAGTTATTGGCGTTGGGAATTCAGTTAAAAGACGGAAGAGAAGGCACAACATTCTCAATAAATTAAAGGTAATTATGAATTACAAATTTAACGGAGTTGTCAGTTCGAGTGATTCTGATTTTTATCAGAATTGTATCGAGAATTTTTCAGAAATAGAAAAGAACAGTATTTGAAAAAAATTCTTGCATATCCGTTTATTTTACTGGTTCGTTTTTATCAAACAGCTATATCACCATTTACACCTTCAACGTGTAGATATTCACCAACATGTTCTCATTACACGATAGAAGCATTACAAAAACATGGATTATTTGCTGGTGGTTGGTTAGCAATTAAAAGAATATTTAGTTGTCATCCATGGGGCGGTCAAGGTTATGATCCAGTTCCAGAAAAAAAAGAATAAGAATAATCGTCATTACGAGGAGAGAACGACGAAGTAATCTCATTAAAATTTACAGATTGCTTCACTTTGTTCGCAATGACAAATAAATAATTTAAAGATTTAAGAATTGAAAGATTAAATGGTCTTTCAATTTTTGAATTATTTAATTTTAAATAAAAGAGAATGAAATTTTTATCAATAGTATGGGATCCATCAATAGGAATCGATTTAGGTTTTTTTGTGGTTAGATGGTATAGTTTAATGTTTATAGCAGCATTTGTCTTAGGATTAAGATTGATGAAAAAAATCTTTGTAGAAGATAAAGTTCCTTTAGAAAAATTAGATTCACTCTTTATGTACACCTTTATTTCTATGTTGGTAGGAATGCGTTTAGGAGATGTGTTTTTTTATAGTTGGGATTATTACCAACATCATTTATTAGAAATTATTTTACCTTTTAAAGAAAATGCAAATTCTACTGCTTTATTTGGATTGATAAAAGGTTGGGAGTTTACAGGTTATACAGGTTTTGCTAGTCATGGTGCTGCAATCGGAATTATAGCAGCCTTGTATTTTTACAGTAAAAAAATAATCAACAAACCATTCTTATTTATTTTAGACAGAATGGGAATTATGGTTGCTTTGGCAGGTTTTTTTATTCGCTTTGGTAATTTTTTTAATTCAGAGATTTATGGAAAACCTACCGAAAGTAATTTTGGAGTAATTTTTAAAAAAGCTGGAGAAACAATTCCAAGACATCCTACACAATTATACGAAGCATTTAGTTATTTAATTTTGTTCTTTATTCTTTGGAGATTGTATTGGAAAACTGATGCAAAAGAAAAATCTGGATATTTATTTGGTATTTTCTTTGCGGTGTTATGGGCGTTACGATTCTTTATTGAATTCTTAAAAGAAGCACAAGTAGATGGAAGAGAAGATTGGGTTTTTAATTCGTTAAATACTGGTCAAGTTTTGAGTATTCCATTGGTTTTAATAGGTTTGTTCTTTATTTTTAGAAAGAAATAATTATTAAAAAATATAAAAAAAGCCCAATCGTAAGATTGGGCTTTCGTTTTATAAGAAAAGGGTTTTATCCTTTAATTTTCTTTTTAAACGCACCAAATTTGTTGTCTTGTTTCTTTGGCCAGCTATTATTTGTTACATCTACATCTGCAGTTTCTAAATCTGGGTCGATTTGAAAACTAACAATTTCTTTATCAGAATGAACTGCTTTAGTAACTTGTTTGTCATTCAATCTCCATATTTGAGCAGGATATGTTTTCTTTTCTTTTGTTCCGTCTTTATAGGTAAACTCAACAATAATTGGCATAACCAATCCTCCTGGTTTTTCATAAGTTACTTCATAGAAGAATTTATTACTTGCTTTTTTAGCTCCTTTAGCATCTTCTACAAAATTAACAGAACCATTTACTCCTTCCGTAGCAACCATTTTCTTAACTGATTTAATTCCGATATCTGTTACATCTGTTGTATAAAACCATCCTCTCCAAAACCAATCTAAGTCCATTGCAGAAGCATCTTCCATTGTTCTAAAGAAATCAGCAGGGGTTGGGTGTTTAAATTTCCAACGATTTGCATACTCTTTAAAAGCATGATCAAATAATTCAGGTCCCATAACAGTATTTCTTAATATCCATAATGCAGTTGCAGGTTTACCGTAAGCATTGTTTCCAAAGCTATACGTATTATCTCCTTTAGACATAATAGGAGCAATTCTAGATTGGTCTCCACTCATATAACGAACAATGTTTTTTGGCAATCCTCTAGTAAGTGGATAATCTTTTTCATAATCCATCATCGCTTGTAACTGTGTGTAGGAATTTAATCCTTCATCCATCCAAGTCCATTTACGTTCATCAGAATTAACAATCATTGGAAACCAGTTGTGCCCAACTTCATGGATTGTAACATTGATCATTCTGTATTTAGTTCTGTCAGAATACGTTCCATCTGCATTTGGTCTTCCAGGATTAAAAGCTATTTGCGGATATTCCATTCCCATTTGTCCATCGACAGAAATTGCTTTGTGATAAGGGTAATCAAATGTTTGTCTAGAATACGCTTTTAAAGTTACAGCAGTAGCTTTTGTTGAGTGATCTCCATAAAGCGGATTCGCTTCTTTTGAATAATAAGAATACGCCATTACAGTTTTACTGTCAAGTTTTACAGCCATTCCGTCCCAGATAAATTTTCTAGAAGTAGCGAAAGCGTAATCTCTAACATTTTCTGCGAAGAATTTCCAAGTTTTCGTTTTCTTAGATCGTTTCTTCTCCGCTTTTTCAGCTTCTTTTTGTGTATGAATAACAACAGGTTTATCAAAAGACCTTCTTGCTTGAGCTAATCTTTGTAGTTGTTTTTTTGTTAATACGTCATTTTCGTTTTTTAAAACTCCTGTTGCTCCTAACATATGGTCAGCTGGAGTAGTAATGTTTACTGTATAATCTCCAAATTCTAAAGCGAATTCACTTCGTCCCCAAAATTGATCATTCTGCCATCCTTCAACATTATCATAGACACACAGTCTTGGGAAAAACTGAGCAATTTTATAACTGTTGTTTCCGTCTGCAGGAAAATGTTCAAAACCAGATCTTCCACCTTGGGTTCTATTGTTGTTGATGTTGTACCACCAGTCAACTTTAAATTTAAATGTTTCACCTGAAGCTAAAGGTTTTGGTAAATTGATACGCATCATCGTTTGATTAATGGTATAAGATAATTTACTTCCATCTACATTAGTTACACTTGTAACTTTAAATCCACCATCCCAAGCTTCTTTTTCATAAGTTGTATTGAAACGATCTTTACTTACTCTTTTAGGTAATCTATCTGGATTAATATCTGGTGTTTTAGAATCTGCTGCACGCATGTTTTGATCTAGCTGTAACCATAGATAAGATAAATTATCAGTTGAATTATTATGATATGTAATAGTTTCTTTACCTGTAATTCTTTGGTTATCATCATCTAAAACAATGTCCATTACATAATCAACTTTCTGTTGAGTATACTTAATTCCAGGTGCTCCAGATGCTGTTCTTTGGCTATTTGGAGTAGCGTGGTCAAGCTGTTTAAACTTGTTTTGATTTGTGTGTCCTTGTTGGGTTTTCTTTTGTTGAGCAAAAGACGAAACCATAACAAATACTAGTGATAATACTAGTAAACCGATTTTTTTCATACTATTGAGTTTTGTTAAATTAGTAATTTGTGTTAATATTTTAAGATCCCTGTTTGTTCTTTTTTAGTCAGTAAAATACTTTTATACTTTTTATCTACTTTAGATTTTACAAGATTTTGTTGTTTTGGAAAATGTTCTAGTAAAAGGGTGTTATTAATTTCAATTTCTTTTAGAGTTGAAATGTTGTTTATTTCTAAATAAAAATAAACAACATCACCATCATATTCTTTACCGATATAATTAAAGTTATATTGCTTGCCATCAATTTTAAATTTCACATTTTTTTGTAAATATTCAAAAAAGTATTTACCAGAATCTGCCGGTTCATTTTTAGTGTCCAATTCAAATTTATTCTTATAAATTTTATTGAATGCAACTTCTATATCATCAATAAAAACATTGATAATTATTTCTATAGATTTATTTTTAGAATTGTATTCTATTTGAGTTAAACTCAAATAATATTTATGTGTTGTAAAGGCAGAAAGTGCTACTAATAATACTAATAACAATAGCTTTTTTAATCTCATTAATTGGTAATTGTATGTAAATTTGAGCAATTAAACTTAGTTGCAC
The DNA here is from genome assembly GCA_963974245.1 of uncultured Flavobacteriaceae bacterium. Taxonomy (GTDB): domain Bacteria; phylum Bacteroidota; class Bacteroidia; order Flavobacteriales; family Flavobacteriaceae; genus Polaribacter. Next base: position 38,441 of record CAXBBY010000015.1, read on the forward strand.
AAATTATTTGTTGTTTTCTAAGAGCAATAAATAAGATTTACTTTCTTTTAACAGAATTTTAAGAATATCAAGATGTTTTTCGTTTTTATACAACTCTTCTATTCCTAAAGGATTACAATATTCTAGGAAATGATAATAGTTTTCTTTCGGAATTTTTAATTGTTCAAAAAAGAAATATTCTCCAAATAATTTTATTAGATTTTTCGGAAATTGTTCTTTAAAACTTATTTTTTTTCTGTCTGCTATTTTCTTTTTTAAATCTGCATAAGGAATTGTTGCGGCAGTACCAACTCCTTTAAAACCTCTTAGTATTCCTGGAGTTACAGTTGGTTTTTGTAAATGGCGTTCATCTTTACCAATTCCCATTCCCATAATTTTATCAGAAGGAATACTCATAATTCCGTTTACCAAGTTTTTCATCAAATCACCAATTGTATCTTTTGATTTGTTAATTCTATCTAATGTTAAAAAACCTTTCATTTTCTTTTTAAGAACAACTTCATCTAGTTGATTCATAATTGGAAGAAGAAATATTCGTATAAACCGTTCTTTACTAATGTTTTTAGTAATTCTAACTTTTTTGCTATGAAATTGAATGTTTGATATCTGTATCCAATCTCCTTTTTTGGCTCTAATTGTAAATATGCCTTCGTTATTAGAGACTGTTCCTAAACTATCTGTTAAGTTTATTATATGAGTATTTGCAATTGCTTTTGATGATGGGTTTAAAACAATGCCATTTATTTCTACTCTTTTTTCTTGTGAAAAAGAGGTTTGAAATAATAGAAAAAAGAAAAAAAGTGAGAGTAGTTTTTTTTCCATTCAGTAAAGTAATTAATTTTTGGTTAGTAAAGTTAGGTTTTCCATTGTTACAAAGAAAATCGACATCATTCTTAAAACTCTATTAAAGCACTTGTAAATTTTTGTTAAAGAGAAATGTTATTCTTCCTAAAGTTATTGCCTGTTTTTTGATGCAATGAATTTAGTTTCGTTATTTTTGAAAGATGAAGAAACTCATTATAGCCAGTACATCAACCATTCATGGTAGCGGATATTTAGAATATTTATTACCAACACTTTCTACCCATTTTAAAAATGTTAAAAATTTGCTATTTATTCCATACGCAAGACCAAGCGGAATTTCTTATGATGATTATACTGCAAAAGCAAAAGTAGCTTTTAGTACAATTGATATTGATGTAAAAGGAATTCATGAGTTTAAAAATCCGAAAGAAGCAATTTTAAAAGCAGAAGCCATTTTTACTGGTGGAGGAAACACGTTTGAGTTGGTAAATAAGCTTTATAAACAAGACATTTTTGATGTTTTAAAAAACGTTGTAGAAAACGGAACGCCGTATTTAGGAACAAGCGCAGGAAGTAATATTTGCGGTGTAAATATGATGAACACGAATGATATGCCAATTGTGTATCCACCAAGTTTTAAAACGCTAGAATTTATTCCATTTAATATCAATGCGCATTATTTAGATCCAGTTGAAGGTTCAACTTATATGGGAGAAACAAGAGCAACTCGAATTAAAGAATTTCATATCTATAATACTACTTCTGTAATAGGAATTAGAGAAGGAAGCTGGCTAGAAGTTCTTGCAAATACAATTACTTTAAAAGGAAATTTATCAGCACGAGTTTTTAAACAAAATGAAACTCCGTACGAATTAGAAAGTGGGAGTGAAGTGGTTTTGTAGTTGAAAGTTAGAAAGTTAGAAAGTTAGAAAGTTGCAAAGGAACAAAGTCTCAAAGGTTCAGAGTTGCAAAGATTTAGTTTTTTATTGTTAATTGAGTTTAAATTTTTAACTTTTCCTAATTCCTAATTCCTAATTCCTAATTCCTAATTCCTAATACCTAATTCCTAATACCTAATTCCTAATTCCTAATACCTAATTCCTAATTCCTAATTCCTAATTCCTAATTCCTAATACTTCACATAATCAACAATTTCTAAACCGTAACCAATCATACCAACACGCTTTTCTTGTGTTGTATTTGAAACCAATCTGATTTTATGGATGTTTAAATCGTGTAAGATTTGAGCACCAATTCCAAAATCTTTGCTATCCATTTTTATTTGTGGCGCTTTCATTTCTCCTTTAGATTGCGATTCTTTTAAAATATCTAAACGATGTAATAAATTTTGAGACTGATTTTGTTGATTGATAAACAAGATAGCACCTTTACCAGCATCTGTAATGGTTTTAAACATATCATCGAGCTTTTTATCAGCATTATTGGTTAAGGTTCCTAAAATATCGTTGTTTACCAAAGTAGAATTTACTCTTGTAATTACGGGTTCATTTTCTTTCCAAGAACCTTTTGTTAATGCTAAATGTACTTGATTGTTTGTGGTTTGTTGATACGCTCTTAATCTAAAAGTTCCGAAACGAGTTTCAATATCAAAATCATCTTTCTTTTCAATTAAAGAATCATGTTCCATTCTATAAGCAACTAAGTCTTCAATAGAAACTATTTTTAAATCGAACTTTTTTGCAACTTTTAATAATTGAGGTAAACGAGCCATCGTTCCATCCTCATTCATTATTTCTACAATAACTCCAGCAGATTCAAAACCAGCTAAACGTGCAAAATCAATTGCAGCTTCTGTATGACCAGTTCTACGTAAAACACCACCTTCTTTTGCTTTTAAAGGAAAAATATGCCCTGGTCTTGCTAAATCGAAAGGTTTTGTATTTGGGTTGATAATAGATTTTATTGTTAACGCTCTATCTTTTGCAGAAATTCCAGTAGTAACACCATTTCCTTTTAAATCTACAGAAACTGTAAAAGCTGTTTCCATCGGATCGGTATTGTTGTTTACCATCATTCCTAATTGTAACTCTTTACTACGTTGTTCTGTAATTGGAACACAAATTAATCCACGCCCATGAGTTGCCATAAAATTAATCATCTCTGGAGTTACTTTTTCTGCGGCAGCAACAAAATCTCCTTCATTTTCCCTGTCTTCATCGTCAACAACAATTATTATTTTACCATTTCTAATATCTTCAATAGCTTCAGAAATTGAATCTAATTGTATGTTGTTTGTTACTTTCGTTTGTTTCATTATATGTTGTTGTCTTTTTTAGACGTTATTTTTTTGAAAAAAGTAGTAATTGGTTGTAAAAATACATCAATATTAAATAATCCCATATCTTTTGTAGCTCTTCTTGTTAGTAATATTGCTATTGGTAACATTAAGAGTGCAGAAATCCAAGAGCCTAAGAATGCAGTTATAGAACTATCTTCGGCAAGATTTCTACCAAAAGTATTTGCGAAAAAATACAGGACATAAATAGAAATTGCTAAAATCATTGGTAAACCAAAACCTCCTTTTCTAATTATTGAACCTAATGGTGCTCCTATAAAAAAAAGAATTAAACATGATAGTGAAAAAGCAATCCTATTATAATATTCGATTTCAAAAACATTTAATATTTTTCTTTTAAATTTAAAAGTCCCTTTTTTACTTGCTATAATATCTAAAGCTGTTTTGTTTTTTTCTATTGAAGAGTTTATTAAGCGTAATTGTGCTCTTTTATCAAAATTAGATAAAATTTCTGGTTGTAATTTTGAAATAATAGTATCATTCTTAATAGGAATTAATTTTTTTGCATCTGCATTTATATAAAAACTTTTTGCCCGTCCTTTTACATATTCCCTAAAATCAGTATTAAAATATGGAATCGTGTCTTTTAATTGACCTAATGATTTCATGTTATGAAAATCTTTAAGGTTTTCTTTTTCTATTAAAGAATCATTAGGAATGTTTATTACTATAGAATACTCCTTAAAGCTTGCTCTTGAAAATGGCATGTTTTTTTCTGATTTTTGAGCCAAATATTCTTCAAAAAATTGACCATCATATAAAACTAACTTCAAGTATTTGTCTCCTTCTTCATTTATAATTTTTCCTTTTTCGGCTCTAATAATTTTTGTGTTCCATTTTTTTTCGGTTAAATCATAGATCATTACATTCTTTAATAAATCATCATTTTCTCCATATTTTTCATCAAATTTAATATGATAACCAGGAATTTCTGTGTTAAAACCACCTGGAATTAAAGCCATGTCGGGTTTTTGATTTTTAATATTTACGTACAAATTTTTTTGTTTAAACATTGCATACGGAAACACATTATTTAGAAATATAAAATTTATAAAACTCAATAATATTGTTAAAATTATTAATGGTCTTATTAACCGTTGTAATGATATACCTGCAGATTTTGTTGCTGCAAATTCGTAATTTTCAGAAAAATTACCTAATGCCATTATTGAAGAAAGCAATACACCAATTGGTAGTGCTTGCGGAATGACAGTTAGTGTTGTATAGAAAAGAAATTTTAAGATAAAAATTAAATCGATTCCTTTGCCAGCAATATCTTCAAAAGCCAACCATAATATTTGCATAACTAGCACAAATAATACAATTAAAAAAGTAGCCATAAAGGGCTTTATAAAATTTTTTAATATGTATTTGTCTAGTATTTTCATAAAAAGGATATCGTAAAAGAAGTATTAATCAATACTATAATTCTTTTTTAAATAACTTTCTTTATTAAGAACAAAAGTGTTTTTTGGTAGTTTTTTATTGCTTTTTAACGAAGTAATTGTAAATGTAGTTTTGGCAGAATTTGAGCCTGTTTGAATTAATTTGTAAATATGTTTTGCTTTTAACTCGATTCCTAATTCTACTTTTACAATATCAGAATCACTATCAATTGGAGTTAATTCTACAAACTGAATTTTCTTACCTTTTATAGTTGCTGTTTTTCCTAATCTATAAATATAACCTTCTTTGTAAAAAGTTAATAATTTTGATGGATAAATAAATCCATCATCAACATCAAAATCACTATCATTTATAGCAATTTCTTTTTCATCATGATTAATTACATACAGTTTTTTACCATCAAAAATAAAGCTGTTTCCTATATAATCTAAATTGTATTTTTCTCCTTCTAAAATAATGTTTCCTTTCATTGGTGGTTCATCACCTTCTTTAATACCGGCTGCTTCATTGCTTAAACTAGATGTAAATGCAATTTCCATATTTGTATAAGAAGTCATTTTTGCAGAAACTTCATCTAGCAATTTTTTTGCTTTATTATCTTGCGCAAAATTGTTTGTAGAAATTCCTATAAAAAGAAATAAGAAATATAATGTTGTTTTTTTCATGAAATTAAATGCTAATTTTGTTCGTTTGCTAATAATTGATCTAAAGCAACTAAATCTGACACCAAAACTTGTCTTGCTTTGCTTCCTTCAAATCCACCAACAATCCCTGCGGCTTCAAGTTGATCAATTAATCTGCCAGCTCTATTGTATCCTAATTTTAATTTTCGTTGTAATAAAGACGCTGATCCTTGTTGTGCGGTAACAATTATTTCAGCAGCATCTTTAAATAATTTATCTCTGTCTGCAATGTCTACATCAAGAGCTGTGCCAGCTTCTTCGCCAACATATTCGGGTAGTAAATGTGCTTCTGGATATGCTCTTTGCGACCCAATAAAATCAGTAATTTTTTCAACTTCTGGTGTATCAACAAAAGCACATTGAATTCTATTGATTTCATTTCCGGCAGTATATAATAAATCTCCACGACCAATTAATTGATCAGCGCCACCAGCATCTAATATGGTTCTAGAATCTATTTTTGAAGTTACTCTAAATGCAATTCTTGCTGGGAAATTTGCTTTGATAATTCCTGTAATTACATTTACAGAAGGGCGTTGGGTTGCCACAATTAAATGAATTCCGATTGCACGCGCTAATTGTGCTAAACGAGCAATTGGTGTTTCTACTTCTTTACCGGCAGTCATTATTAAATCTGCAAATTCATCAATAACTAAAACGATGTATGGCAAAAATTGATGACCATCATTCGGATTTAATTTACGTGCTTTAAATTTTACATTGTATTCTTTGATGTTACGAACCATTGCTGCTTTTAGCAAGTCGTACCGATTGTCCATTTCTATACACAAAGAATTTAAGGTGTTAATTACCTTGGTTGTATCTGTTATAATAGCATCTTCACTATCAGGTAGTTTTGCTAAATAGTGACGCTCAATTTTATTAAATAACGTTAATTCTACTTTCTTTGGGTCAACCAACACAAACTTAACTTCTGCTGGATGTTTCTTGTATAATAACGACGTTAATACAGCATTTAATCCAACAGATTTTCCTTGTCCTGTTGCACCAGCCATTAATAAGTGTGGCATTTTTGCCAAATCAATAACAAAGGTTTCATTAGAAATTGTTTTCCCTAAAGCAATTGGTAATTCCATCGGCGATTCTTGAAATTTCTTTGAAGAAATAACAGAATGCATCGAAACAATGGTTGCTTTTTTATTAGGAACTTCAATTCCGATAGTTCCTTTTCCTGGGATAGGAGCGATGATACGAATTCCTAATGCCGATAAAGATAACGCAATATCGTCTTCTAAGTTTTTAATTTTCGAAATTCGAACACCAGCATCAGGAACAATTTCGTACAACGTAATTGTTGGTCCAACAGTTGCTTTAATTTTTGCAATTCCTATATTATAATTTTTAAGCGTTTCTAGAATTCTGTTTTTATTTGCTTCTAATTCTTCTGGATCAATAGAAATGCTTTCGTTGTATTGTTTTAAAAGGTTAAAAGTTGGAAATTTAAAATTTCCTAATTCTAATGTTGGATCAAACTCTCCAAAATCTTTGACTAATTTTTCTGATAAATTTTCTGTAGAATGTTCTTCTTCTTCAATCTTTTCTACGTCTATTTGTACATTATTCTCTGAAGTTTTTTCATCATCTTTATTTTGTAAAACTACATCTAATAAACTGTCGTTTATTTCTTCCTTTTTATTTGAAGTTTTTACATCAGAAAAATTACTGATAGTTGGTTGTAAATTTGTTACAGATTTTTCAAATTCAGATTTTTTTTCTGTTGTATTTTCTAACTCAAATTCGTTTTCAATAACTGTTTCTTCAATTGCTTCATCGCTTTTATCTTCTTCAATAGATTCTTTTTTCTTTGATCTAAATTTAGATAAAATACTTTCTGGTGTTACTTTAAAACGGATAACTATATAGGTTAAAAACAAAAAACTTAACGCTAAGGTTAAACCAGTTTTACCTAAAAAAGTTTGTAAATATTCGTTGATTTCTACACCGATAATTCCGGCTAAAACATTAAATCTGTCAGGGATAAATCCAAAGGTGATTGAAAACCAAAGCATTATGATTAAACCCCAATTCCAAGTTTTAACAACTCTTCTAAAAGACACTTTAAACAACCAATATAAACCGCTTACAAAAAACAATATAGGAATAATAAATGCAGCAATTCCAAATCCGTCATAAATAAAGAAATTACTTAATGTTGCACCAATTTTTCCAAGAAGGTTTTTTGTATCAACTGTTTTATCAGTAAATTGTGTTAAGGCACTTTGGTCTGTTTGCCATGAAAAAAAGAATGAAAAAAATGCAATGATTAAAAAGATAGAAAAAAGTACTAAAAACAATCCAAAAACAGTATGCGTTTGCCTATTGTTAAAAAACGCTTTCGTTTTTTGAAATCTAGGTTTTCTTGCTATTTTTTGTTTTGTTGCTTTTGTTTTTTTAGCCATTAATTATGTGTAGGTTGTAAAAGTGTAAATATAAGTATTTGCTTAGAATAACTCTAGTATTTTAGGAATGTAAATAATTCCGCCAACAATTAATGCAATTATGGCTGCAAAACTTGGCGCTCCGGCAGCAATATCTTTAATAAATCCTATTTTTTTATGATAATCTGGGTGCACAAAATCTGCCATTTTTTCGATTGCAGTATTGCAAGCTTCTGCCACTAAAACTAAGGCAATTACAATTAACTGAAACATCCATTCTGTTGCAGAAATATTAAAATAAAAACCAATAAAAAGTGAAATAAGTCCTAAAAAAAATTGTGTTTTTATACTGTCTTCAGTTGTCAATAGTAACCACATTCCTTTCAAGGCAAATTTGATACTTCTAAGCCGTCCTTTTATAAAATTATCATTTGGATTTTTCATGAGTTAAATTGCTTTTAAAGCACTTTCATAATTAGGTTCATCAACAATTTCAGGAACCTGTTCTGTATAAACTACATTTCCGTTTTCATCAACAATCACAATTGCTCTAGAGTGTAAGTTTGCTAAAGGTCCATTTGTGATTTCCAAACTATAATCTTTTCCGAATTTTCCAGTAGCAAAATCTGATAACATAATCACATTTTCAATACCTTCTGCACCGCAAAATCGCGCTTGGGCGAAAGGTAAATCTCTAGAAATACAAGCAACAATAGTATTTTCTAAATTAGCTGCTTTTTTGTTGAATTCTCTAACTGATGCAGCACAAGTTCCTGTATCTACACTCGGAAAAATGTTTAAAATTACTTTTTTACCTGCAAAATCTGATAATTTTTTAGAAGATAAATCTACAGTTGTTAAACTAAAATTTGGAGCTTTTTCTCCTACTTTAGGTAAATCTCCTAAGGTGTCTATTTTTTTCCCTTTTAAGGTAATTATTGTCATAATAAATTTGTTTTTTGGATCCTCAAAAATACATTTTTTTAATGAATAAATTGTCTAGAGGATTTGTTAATAATTGCCAAAATTATGAATATCTTCGCTGTCTTATAATCAATTACCCACTTTGAATATCTCTTTATATACTTCAGAATTTAAATACAACTGGAAACTTGCAGCACCTGTAATGTTAGGGATGTTAGGACATACTTTTGTGAGTTTTGTAGATAATGTTATGGTTGGTCAATTAGGAACCGCAGAACTTGCTGCTGTTTCTTTAGGAAACAGTTTTATGTTTATTGCTATGTCTTTAGGAATCGGCTTTTCCACAGCAATAACACCCTTAATTGCAGAAGCAGATTCTTCAAATAATTTTGATAAAGCAAAATCGACTTTTAAACACGGTTTGTTTTTATGTACTGCTTTAGGAATTGCTTTATTTTTATTGGTTTTTTTTGCAAAGCCATTGATGTATTTAATGAAACAACCAACTGAAGTTGTTGAATTGGCAATACCGTATTTAGATTTGGTAGCATTTTCGTTAATTCCGTTAGTTATTTTTCAGGCTTTAAAACAATTTAGTGACGGAATGTCTATGACAAAATACCCGATGTATGCTATATTAGTTGCCAATGTTTTAAATGTTGTGTTAAACTATTTGTTGATTTTCGGAAAATTTGGTTTTCCAGAAATGGGAATTGTTGGTGCTGCAAACGGAACACTGCTTTCTCGTGTTGTTATGGTTATTTATTTGTGGTGGTTATTAGCACATAAAGAACGTTCAAAACGATTGGTAACGAACATTAAGTTCTTTGTTTTAGATATTTTAATGATTCGAAAATTAATTAGTCTAGGTGCTCCAAGCGCTATGCAAATGTTTTTTGAAGTTGCAATTTTTACTGCAGCAATTTGGTTGAGCGGTTTGTTAGGGAAAAATCCACAAGCAGCAAATCAAATTGCATTAAATTTATCTTCAATGACGTTTATGGTTGCCATGGGATTAAGTGTTGCTTCTATGGTTAGAGTTGGGAACCAGAAAGGATTGCATAATTATAAAGAGCTTAGAAGAATTGCTTTTTCAATCTTTTTTATGGCAATCTTATTGGCGATTTTCTTTGGTGCAATCTTCTTTTTATTCCACAAACAATTGCCAAAATTATATGTAGATTATAACGATGTAGAAAACCTTACCGATAATATGGAAGTTGTTTCTATTGCAGGACAATTATTGTTAGCCGCAGCAATTTTTCAAATTTCAGATGGAATTCAAGTAGTTGTTCTTGGAGCTTTACGAGGTTTGCAAGATGTAAAAATTCCGACAATCCTTACCTTTATTTCGTATTGGTTGGTTGGTTTTCCGGTTAGTTATTATTTTGGAAAAGAAGAAATGTACGGTAGTTTTGGAATTTGGCTTGGATTATTAGCTGGTTTATCAACTGCTGCCATTTTATTATATATTCGTTTTAATTATTTAACTTTAAAGCTCATTAGAGAAAAGGAACTTTAATTTCTACTCCAACAGAGAATACAACATAAAAGAAAAACAGAAAACATGGATTTACCAAAATTTTTATTAGCAGACAACAGCAATTTTCCAGATGATATTTTTGTATTGCATACAGGATATCCACGTTTTTTAATCAACTTAAAAGATGATGAAGTAGAATGGTTTGAAGATTTATCTGGCGAAAATGAAGAAGATATTGCTACAGAATTAGCAGATCTAATGGATAAAGCTGGAGCGTTTTATGATGAAGAAATGAAAGGACTTGAATAATTTAATTGGTGAACTTTTTTAAAGTTCACCAATTAAATATTTTATGCCATAACGGATGCTTTCTTAAATTTTCTATAGATAAAAGAGTTGAAAATATTTCTTTTCCCAAAGTTATTCATTGACTTAGCATTTATGAATTTTCCAAAAAGAATACGGCTCACACCAAAATATTCATAGGTATTACCATCTGTAAAAGTAACTTCTAATAACATACTTTTATGATGCCAATCTGCAACTTGAAATTCTGTAATTGTAGTTTTATAATCAGTTAAATTTGCTTCTTTAGTTTCTGGAGCAATACTTACTAAAAAATGATAACCATCAATAATTTTAGTACTTTCTATTTCTGCAACAGCTTTTTGTTCTTCGTCTTGAAATTTATCTGGATGCCATTTTTTAACCAATCCTCGGTAAGAAGTTTTTAGCTCTTTTAAATCAATAGACCCTTCAACATTAAATAGCTTTTTGTATTCTTTAATACGTTTCATTTTTGTGTTTTCAAATTCGAGTGCAAACCTATTGATATTTAATGAATTAAAAGAAAATTATTCCACCTTTTTTATCAGTGTATTTTTGAGGATAAAATAGTGATTTTTAAGAATTTTTTTTAAAGAAATGAAACTATTTAAAAGATTTAAATCCTTATTTATTAGCCTTTTCGACCAATTCTAATTGCTCTACTTTTGCTTTGGTGGTAAAGACTCCATAATTGATGAAGATGTTGTTTTTTTCAATTTTATCAACAGTTCCAACAGCATTTCCATCAATCAAACGAACACGGTCGTTAATTTTAAAGATATAAGCAGCTTTTTCTTTGGCAATTTTGGTAGCTTCTATTTTCTTTTCTTTTCGTACTTCAACTACTTTTAGCAAGACTTCTTTTTCTACTTTTCTAATAGTTTCTTGCTTTTTTTGAGCTACAACTTTAGCAGTTTTCTTTTCTGTTTTTGTGACAGATTTTGGTGGATTTTTCTTTAAGTGTTTTGTTTTTTCTGTTTCAATCCATTTTTGCAATTCAACGTTGAGTAGCTTTTTATTATTGGTTTGTAAATAGTGATTTAACAACTCGTTTACTTTTCTTCCAATCGCCAGCATTTTTTGATTGCTGTCATACAATTCTTGAAAATCGGCTAGTTTATCTTGAACTTTTTGTTCTTTTTCTTGTAAGCTATCAATATGTTCTTTTTCTTTAGATTGTTGCTTTTCTAAATTGTCAGAATTTTTTTGCAAACGATTGCGTTCTTTTTGTAGTTTAGAAATGGTTTTATCCAAACGGATTTTTTCTGTTTCTACACGTTTTTTTGCTTGATTAATTAAACTAAATGGAATACCATTTTTCTGAGCAACTTCAAAGGTAAAAGAACTTCCTGCTTGTCCAACATACAATTTATACAGAGGTTCTAATGTACGCTCATTAAACTGCATATTTGCGTTGGTTACATTTTCTAATTCGTTTGCCAACACTTTTAAGTTAGAATAATGTGTAGTGATAATTCCGAATGCTTTCTTACTATAAAACTCTTCTAAGAAAATTTCTGCCAAAGCGCCACCTAATTCTGGATCAGAACCTGTTCCAAATTCATCAATTAAAAACAAAGTATTTTTATTACATTTTCGTAAAAAATTACGCATGTTTTTCAGTCGATAACTGTACGTACTTAGCTGATTTTCTATAGATTGATTGTCTCCAATATCAGTAAGAATTGTATTAAAAATATACGTTTCGCTGCGTTCATCAACCGGAATTAACAAACCGCTTTGCAACATTACTTGTAATAAACCAATGGTTTTTAGTGTGATACTTTTTCCACCAGCATTTGGACCAGAAATAACAATAATTTGCTGTTTTTCATTTAAAATGATGGACTGCGGAACGGTTTCTATATTTTTTTCTTGATTCTTTTTCCAAAGAATTGGATGATATGCTTTTTTAAAATCTATTTTCTTTTCAGAAGTTATTTTTGGTAGAATTGCGTTTAAACTTTTGGCATATTTTGCTTTTGCGGCAATGCAATCTAAATGTGTTAAATAGTGTAAATACAAATGTAATAACGGAACAAAAGGTCTAATTTCTGCAGCTAATTTTTTTAATATTTTGGTAACTTCTTGCTGTTCTTCGTAAGTTAAATTTTGTAATTCTCTATCATAATTTAAGGTTGCTTGTGGCGCAATATAAACGATGTTTCCAGATTTAGAAGCACCTAAAAAGTTTCCTTTTACTTTACGTCTGTGCATTGCCAAGACAGCCAAAACTCTATGATTATCTACAACCGATTCTCTAATATCATCTAAAAAACCAGCAGCAGCATATTTGCTTAAATCTCTCGTAAAACTTTCTCCAATTTTACCACGAATTTTAGTAATTTCTTTTCTTATCTCTTTTAATTGTGGCGAAGCGGTGTTTGCAACTTCTCCGTAGGAAGTAATAATTTTAGAAATTGAAGTAGTAACACTTGTAGTGAGTTCAATTTCTTGACTAATTTGATGAATTGTAGGAAAATAGGTTTCAAATTTTTTAAAGAAACTTAATAGTTCATTTACAGTTTCAGAAACTGTGGCAATTTTTAAAAAAGCGTTAGCTTCTAAAAAACTATTTTCAATATTTAATGTAAATATTTCTTGAGAAACATCTTCAAAACCATGATTTGGAATTTTATTCTCACTAATAAATGAAGAGAGATATTCATTCACTAAATTTAACTCTTGCAGTAATAACTCAGTATTTTCAATAGGTTTGATGTTTAGAACATTGGTTTTCCCTAATTCAGAAATACAATATTCTGCTACATGTTGTAAAACCGTAGGAAACTCTAAATCTTGTACTGTTTTTTCTGAAATATTCTTACCCAAACTATTATCTTTGATTTTCGCTGTCATTATTGCTGAAATAGAAGAATCTGTATAAGATAGATCTCTCGACTTCGCTCGAGATGACATTTTATTAAATGAACAAACAACGAAAGCAAAAATAAGAAAGTATGCATGTAAAAATTGCCGATTCATGGAAAAATATTTTACAAACAGAATTTGATAAACCGTATTTTAAAGATTTAGAAAAATTTGTAAAGTCAGAATATCAAAATTCTACTTGTTATCCTGATAAAAAAGATATTTTCGCTGCTTTTAATGCTTGTTCTTTTGATGATTTAAAAGTGGTACTTATTGGACAAGACCCATATCATGGAGTTGGACAAGCAAATGGTTTGTGCTTTTCTGTTCACAATGGAATAAAGCATCCGCCATCACTGCAAAATATTTTTAAAGAATTAGAAGCAGATTTACAAATTCCAATTCCGATTTCTGGAGATTTATCTCGATGGGCAAAACAAGGGGTTTTGTTGTTAAATGCGACGCTAACAGTTAGAGCTCACGAAGCAGGAAGTCATCAAAAACAAGGTTGGGAAACATTTACAGATGCTGTAATTTCAAAAATATCCAAAGAAAAGGAAAATGTTGTTTTTTTACTTTGGGGTGGATTTGCACACAAAAAAGGAAAGAAAATTGACACAAAAAAACATCATGTATTTATTTCTGGTCATCCATCGCCATTAAGTGCAAATCGTGGTTATTGGTTTGGTAACAAACACTTTTCTAAAACAAATGAAACCCTAAAACACCTAAGGAAGTCAGAAATTGATTGGTAATTTGTATTGCAAATTATTTGTGGTAAAACACTAAATAATCTCGTTTTTTTGTACTTAATAAATAAATTAATATAAACTTATTAACATATGTTAATAATTTATTGCATAAAGTAATGTACATTTGAATTATAGGCATCCCCTAAATGTCTAATAATTCACCCTCGAATTAATTTTATTTAAGAAAGACTTACTTTATAAAGTGAGTCTTTTTTTTGTTTAAAAATGTTTTTTAAAACAAAAAATCCGCTATAAAAGCGGATTCATTGAATTTGAATAAGACAGTCAACTACTTAACAGTTGCAATAGCAACAATGTTTGTTTGTTGAAAGTTTTGTTGAGTTTGTTTCGTTGGTGTGTTTTCAGCTAAACCACAACTAGCTGAAGTACTTCTACATGAAGTGATACTCAGAAATCCTAATGTACAAATTGCAATAAATACTACTTTTTTCATTTTGAAATAAAATTTAAAGCCCTAAATGTACATATTTTTAATGAACTTTCCTGCATCTGCCTTAGAGTCTATAACGTTAAACGCAATCATTTTATTTTGTATTTCAGCAATTAATTCTTCAGAAATTGAATTTACACTTTCCCATGCTGTTATCGATAACCATTTTTGAACATCCTCTAGCTTTTGTTGATAGCGTTTAGAAAGAATTACATCAATATTTTCTATATTTTTAAAAGTAGCAGTTTTGGTATTGATGATTTTTAAAATTGCTTTAATTTCTTCTGGATGATGCTCTAGCACTTCATTTCTAACTGCAATTACAAAACAAGGCCAAGGAGTAGGGCAGTTTCCAATTCTTCGAAAAGTGGTGTCATCAACGAAAGGTTTTGTAGTGAAATATTCCCACATAAAATAATCTGCTTTCCCATTTTTAAGCGCTTCAATTCCGCCTTCTAAATCGCCAACAACTTTAAATTGTAAGTTGTTGATGTCCCAACCATTATTATAAGCATTTACAATTGCCATTAAATGCGATCCAGAACCAAATCTACTAATTGCAATCGTTGCATGTTCTAAATCAGAAATTTGTTGAAAAGAAGAATTTGCAGCAACATGAATTCCCCAAACTAATGGACTTTTAACAAATGTTTGCACAATTTTAGACGGATTTCCTTCACCAATATCTTTGATAATCCCTTCCGTTAAAATGATTGCAATATCTATTTCAGAATTCCGAAGAGCAGCATTCATTTGGCCAGTTCCTCCAGGAAAGTCTTTCCAACGTAAATTAATGTTCTGTTTTGCGTATTCTTTATTTTTTAGCGTTAAGTACCAAGGATAATTAAAATGCTCTGGAACCCCGCCAATTGTAAGATTAATCATTTATTTGGCTAGTTTATCCAATGTATAAATGATTAAATCTGCCACAATTTTTCCTGGGTTTTTACTAAAAGTACCATCTGCTCTGTTAGCAATAATTGCGTTCATAGAACACGCATTATGCCCTAATAATTTTGATAAACCATAAATAGCAGAAGTTTCCATTTCTAAATTGGTTACTCGTGTTCCATTAAAGTTAAAGCTATCAATTTTAGAATTTAGATTAGCGTCTTGCAGTGCCAAACGTAATACTCTTCCTTGTGGGCCATAAAAACCAACAGCGGTTGCTGTAAAACCAACAAAAACGTTATCACCTACTAATTTATTTTCTAATTCTGAGCTGTTTTTTACTACATAAGGTCTCGCTTTTCTTTTAGACCAATTTGTATGCATAATAAAAGCATCTTCAATATTTTTTTCTAACACTTTTTCACAATCATAGGCATGTAACATACCATCTAATCCTAGACCAAATTTAGCAAGTACAAAGCTATCAACCGGAATATCATTTTGTAAAGAACCTGATGTGCCAATACGCACAATATTTAAGGTTGTAAGTGTTGGTTTTATCGTTCTCGTTTTTAAATCAATATTTACCAGAGCATCTAATTCATTTAGAACAATGTCTATATTATCTGGTCCAATTCCAGTAGAAATCACAGAAATCCGTTTGCCTTTATAAGTTCCAGTTGATGTTTTAAATTCACGTTTTTGAGTCGTAAATTCTACTGAATCAAAATGTTTTGTAACCTTATCAACTCGGTCTTGATCTCCAACAAAAATAATGTCTGTTGCAATATTTTCTGGATGCAAATTTAAATGGTAAACGCTTCCGTCTGGGTTTAAAATTAGTTCTGATTCTTGTATCATAAAGAGGTAATTTTTAATAACTTTTGTGTTGAGTTATCGTATAAGAAATTATATTTTTTTGCGCCACCTAAAAACGAAAAATCATCTCGCATATTGGCATAAGTATTTAATAAACGTTGCTGCACTTTTACACCATTTTTATTCAGTTTTACTGGAGAAAATGAAGAGAAATATTCTTTTAGATCGTTTACTTGTTTTTTGTACTGAATATCTCCAAAACCATATTTATTTTCTTGTTGTAAAAGAACGTCAATCAATTTTTCTTGTGATTCTATTTTAGAATTTACAGCAATATCTAAAATATTATTTTCTAAATTATTTAATCCATTTCCAATAGAAGGAAAACGTTGTAAATGCACTAATAAACTGTCAATTAAATAAGTAAAAGTTGTGTTTTGTTGATATTGATATACGTTTTGCAATTTAATTGGATTATCAGAACAATACAGTTGCCACACATAATCTGCATATTCAATATCATCAATAGTTAATTCAATTTTGTTTTTATACTGTTCTTTGAGTTGTTTTTCTGATAATTCTGATAAACCGAAAAGTTTGCTACTTCCTTTAATTTCTCCACTACAAACTAAGGATATTTTTCTTCCTTTTCGATACCGTTTTAACCAACTTAATACAGCAATCATATTTATTTGACAAAATAAATCGTACTCAAACCATAAAACAATTTCTTCTTGTGATTTTTGATTGCATAAATTTCGATATTCTTTTAAAGTTAAATCTATAAATTGCTTTTTTGTGACTTTATAAGATTGTTTTAAAAACTCGAATCTAGATTTCCAAAAATGTTCACTACCAATATCTGAACTAGTTTTTCCTTCGCACAGCATTTCTCTCCAAGTAATAAAATCTCCTTGAAAATTTAGTTTTTTTAGGTAATTGGTAGTGCTATCGCCATTTGTAATGTGTAAAATTGAGGTTTTCATAATTAAAAAACGATACTAAATTTAATTTATTTTTTAGTTGATATATTTTAACGTTTGGTTTTATCCGCCAACGCGTTTTACGTTAAATCCTTTTTCTTTTAACATTGTCATTATCCGATCTCTATAATCACCTTGAATAATGATTTTATTATCTTTAAAACTCCCACCTACAGAAAGTTTTGTTTTAATTTCTTTAGCCAACATCTTAAAATCTGATGTTGCTCCTGTATAGCCTTCTAAAATAGTAATAGGTTTGCCTTTTCGTTTTTCATATTTACAAATTATTGGTTCATCTTGTAACCAAATTGCTGATTTCTCTTGAACTTTCTCAGGAACTTCTTCGTGCTCTGGAAATAAATTTTTTAATTGATCTTTTAAATCCATTATTTTTTCAATCCTAATTCTCTTAAACGCTCATTTAAAAATTCACCTGCAGTTATATCATCAAATTGTTTTGGATTTTCAGCATCAATACAACTTTCTAACACGTCTAATTTCATATCAGAAACTGGATGCATAAAAAATGGGATCGAATAACGAGATGTTCCCCACATTTCTTTTGGCGGGTTTGTAACTCTATGAATGGTTGATTTTAATTTATTGTTAGAATGACGTGACAACATATCTCCTACATTAATCATCAATTCGTCTGGTTCTGCAACAGCATCAATCCAATCTCCGTTGTGATTTTGTACTTGTAGCCCTTTTCCTTGAGCGCCCATTAACAATGTAATTAAATTAATATCTCCATGCGCTGCAGCTCTTTCTGCACCTTTTGGTTCGGTTTTTATTGGTGGATAATGAATAGGGCGTAAAATGCTATTTCCGTTTTTGATATACTTATCAAAATAGGTTTCTTCTAAACCTAAATGTAAAGACAATGAACGCAAGACATATTTTGCTGTTTTTTCTAGCATTTGATACGTTTGTTTACCAATTTGATTAAATTTTGGTAATTCTTCTACCGTTACATTTGCTGGATATTCTTGTGCGTATTTTGAATCTCTATCTACATATTGACCAAAATGCCAAAACTCTTTTAAGTCGCCTTCTTTTTTTCCTTTTGCAGATTCTTTACCAAAAGAAACATAACCTCGCTGACCGCCAATTCCTGGGATTTCATATTTTTCTTTAACATCAGTAGGTAAATCAAAGAAGTTTTTTATTTCACTATATAAGTTATCAACTAATGTTTCGTCTAAAAAATGACCTTTTAAAGCAACAAAACCGATGTTTTCGTATGCGTGTCCAATTTCTTTTATAAACTGTTGTTTTTTGTTAGGATCTTCCGATAAAAAATCGGCTAAATTAACACTTGGTATTTTATTCATTTTTATAAATTTTAATAAAGGAAGATAAAGTTACTAAAAACAAGTAATAAAAATAGCATTACTTGCTAATAAATGGAATTGTATAAGAAACGGTATAATTAAAACCAAATCCGGTTTCTGTTTCAAAAACTCTGTTAAAGCCTGGAACATAGAGTGTTTTAAAATTTGTTGGCTGCTTTAAGCTCAGCATAATTTTATACGAAAAACTAAATCCTAAAAATAAATTTTTAAAGGTTTCTACTTTAATTCCCATAACAAATTCGGTCCAATGGGCATTTAAGCCTTTTGTTGTTATTGGGGTTGAAAGTGTATTTCCAGAAAAATAATCGCTTCCTGTATTTGAAGTATAACTGTTTAATGTTTGCTCAAAAGAGCTTGTTGCGTATCTAAATCCTACAAAAATTTCGTTGTTCATGTCTAGCCAATTTTCATAGGCATTGTAATTGAAACCAATTTTATAAAACGATCCGTTTGATGTTGAATTTGTATAATCTTCTACCGTAATTTCTTTTTGTGTACCTAACTCCGCAGCAATGTACCAGTTTTTGGAAATTCTATAATCTGCAACAAATTCTAATCCGCTAGAATTAGAATCAATCATTCCCATAATTGGTTTGCTGATGTCAATTCCTAACCGAAAACCATACGTGTTTTTGATAGATATAGAATCTTTAGATTCTTTTTCTTGGGCAAAATTACTTATCGTAGTAATTACCAAACAAAAACTAATGAAATATTTTAACATGTGCGCTTGTTTGATTATTAATTGTTGTTAAAGAAGTAGGTGTAAAAGACTGAATCCAGCCATTATTAGAAGTAATTGTTACGTTGTTAAAAATGGTTTTAAAACCACAAGAACGCGAAACATACTCTTCTGCTGTTGTATAATTTATAGTAATTGTACTTGTAGCATTATTTGCAATATTGCCGTTAACTGAATTTGTTTTTAAATGATAAATAGTTTGAGAAGTATTTACATTTAACGGAATTGCAACAGAATCTAACGTTACGCTTTTATAGTTTGAAATAGTATCTTTTCCATCAGCCCATATAGACAAACGTTCTACCTTTTTTACTGTAGTTTGACTAGTATTGTCATAAAAACGTAAGACTAACTTAGGGGTTGTAGGTAATAAACAAATATCATCTTTTTCGCAAGCGGAAAAAATGAAAGCGAAAAGAAGTATGTATATAATGGTTTTTTTCATTCATATAAAATTCAAACTCAAAAGTAAGTATTTTCTTTTGTAAGCAATGTTAAAATACAGCTATTATTTCTCAAACAACACCACAGTTTCTATATGAGAAGTGTGTGGAAATTGATCTACCAAACTAATTTTTTTAATTTGATAACCAGCTTCACTTAACAATTCTGTGTCTCTAGCTTGCGTTGCCGGATTACAAGAAACATACACCATTCTGTCGGCATTTAAATAGATAATTTTTTGTAAAGTTTTTGGAGCAATTCCTGCTCTTGCAGGATCTAAAATAATGGTTTTTATTTTTCCTTTATACTCTGGATGTGCGGTTAAAAACTTGCCAACATCAGCAGCATAAAATTGTAATCCGTTACTATTATTTCTTTTAGCATTTTCTTTTGCATCTTCAATAGCTGAAGCCACAATATCTACACCAACAATTTTTGTATTGTCACTTTTAGAAGCTATAATTTGTCCAATTGTTCCGGTTCCGCAAAACAAGTCCATTACAACTGTATTGTCAACTTTTGACTTGTCTTCTAAAACGTATTCAATCACTTTATTATACAGTTTTTCTGCACATTTTGGATTGGTTTGAAAAAAGCTTTTCATGCTAATTTCAAAATTTAATCCTAATAATTCTTCCACAATTTTGTCTTTGCCGTACACCAATTCTAAACTACCAGAAGTTGCAATTGTTCTGTCACCAGTTTCGTCGTTTATGGTATGTAATAATCCAGCAACTCTATCGCCAAATAATTCGACTAAAAATGCTGCAAATTTTTGCAAATCAAACTTTTCTAATTCGGGTGAAGTTGTTACTAAATTGAATAATAATTCATTGGTTTTGTATGATTTTCTAACTACAAAATACCTAAAAAAACCTTCTCTTTTTGGTCCGTGCCAGGGTTGTAAACCTGTACCTTCACAATATTTTCTAATATCTTTTAAATGATCTTCTAGTTGTTTATCAAAAAGACCAGAATCTTTTTCAAGATTATCTCCCATCCACCAAACACCACGTCTTTTAAAACCTAAAGTAAACTCGTCTTTATCGTGTTTTGTAACTCTGTCGTAGCCAATTGCAGAAAAACCATATTCCATTTTATTTCTGTAATGAAATACATTTGGCGATGTAACAAATTCATCAAATAAATCTTCTATATTTTCTACTTTACCAATTCGTTTAAAAAGGGATAATGTGCTTTCTTTCTTGTATTGATGTTGTAAATCTATTGGTAACTGGATATATGGCGCGCCAGGAATGTCTTGAAACGGAACTTCAACTTCATTTTCTGATGGCTCTAAAACATCAATTAACTTTGCTTCAGCGTATTTTTTACTCGATTTTTGAATCTGAGCTTTCACCAATTGTCCAGGTAATGTATTGGGAATAAAAACAACAAAACTCCCTTCTTCAGATTTTATTCTTGCAATCCCTTTTCCGCCAAAGGCATAATCTTCGATTTTTAATTCTAAAACCTGATTTTTCTTTACAAATTTATTTCTTTCTCTACGTGGCATTCTAAGTGTTTTATGGTTGGCAAAATTAAGAAAAGTTATTGACACAAACCTCACAGGTTTTCAAAACCTGTGAGGTTTTATTTTGGAATCTAAAGACAACTTTTACCTAATTTTTAGGTAATGTTTGCTATTTGCGTTAGGGATTGAACGGTTTGTTTGAGCTTTCACGCTTTTTGGTGTGAAGCGGGTAGTGAAAGCCCAACCTTTAAGGAACGCCCATGTTTTTAAATAATGAAAAAAGCGATCTGTATAATTAGATTATCTTTAAAAGTTAAAAATAAAATGAACCTTTTTTAAAATTGTACGTCTATAAGATGTAGTTAATTATGAAGGATACAAATAATTTATCAGATGATGAATTGGTGCTTAGTTATCAATCAGGAAATACATCAGCGCTTTCAGGCCTTGTTAAAAGATGGCATGTTCAGTTTTGTAAACTCGCTTATTGGTATGTAAAAGATGCAGACTTAGCAAAAGATATTGCACAAGAAAGCTGGGTAATTATTTTTAAAAAACTAGATACATTAAAGAATCCGAAACAGTTTAAAAGCTGGGCTGTGAGTATTGTAAATAGAAAGGCAATTGACTGTATTAGAGCTATTAATAGAGAGAGTAATAAGTTGCATACGTTTTATAAAGAAAAAGATAAAAGTAATAATGTTGATAATTCAGAAGAGCGGAAAACAAAATTAATATCCATTTTAAAAGTTGGAATTGACGAATTACCAACCAATCAAAAAATGATTATCAAATTATTTTATACAGAAAACTATTCGTTACAACAACTAAGTGAAGCATTAAAAATTTCAGTTGGTACAGCAAAATCGAGATTGTTTCACGCAAGAGAGAAATTAAAAAAATCATTAAAACATAATTATCATGAAAAATAGAACAGAAGAAATAGACAAATTAATAAAGGAAACATTAACTCAAGAAGAAGCAAAGTTTTACGATGAATTAGAACAACAAACTATTTTTGAAATGATTGGCGGATTGTTTCAAGGAAAAAATAAATGGATTATGTATATGATGAATTTTATGACCTTAATTTTTTTCGGATTGTTTGTGTATTGTACGGTTCAGTTTTTTAACACCACAGAAACAAACGAGCTTATTAAATGGGGAGTTGGCGGATTGGTTTTCTTGTTCGGAGTTAGCATGTTAAAGATTTTTGCTTGGATGCAAATGGATAAAAATGCACTTCTTAGAGAGCTTAAACGATTAGAACTGTTGATTACATCCGCTTCTTCTAAATAGAAAATTACTTTTAAAAAGACCTCACAGGTTTTCAAAACCTGTGAGGTCTTTTTATAATGATTCGTTTCACTTAATAATTTTTATTTCGAGATATAATTTTACTACTTTTGTAAAACTTTAGGGATGATTTCTTTCCCACGCTGAATTTTCGAACTTAACGAAAGGATAAAGGTAGAACAGGAATGGTTATTTTATAAATTTAAAAATTATTAAAAAATGGCTGTTTTAGACCAATTAACTTCGCTACAAGCGATCGAATTAGAAAACAAGTACGGTGCTCACAATTACCATCCACTTCCTGTGGTGTTGAGTAGAGGAGAAGGTGTGTATGTTTGGGATGTAGAAGGAAAAAAATATTACGATTTTTTATCAGCATATTCTGCAGTAAACCAAGGACATTGTCATCCAAAAATTGTAAATGCAATGGTGCAACAAGCACAAAAATTAACATTAACTTCTAGAGCATTTTATAATGACATGCTTGGAAAGTATGAAAAATTTGCGACAGAATTATTTGGTTTTGACAAATTATTACCAATGAATACTGGAGCAGAAGCAGTAGAAACTGCGTTAAAGTTATCTAGAAAATGGGCGTATGAAATAAAAGGAATTGCAGAAAATGAAGCACAAATTATTGTGTGTGAAAACAATTTTCATGGAAGAACAACTACAATTATTTCTTTTTCTAATGATCCTGTAGCTCGTAAGAATTTTGGACCATATACTGATGGATTTATCAAAATAGAATATGATAACCTACAAGCGTTAGAAGAAGCTTTAAATTCTACCAAAAATATTGCAGCATTTTTAGTAGAACCAATTCAAGGTGAAGCTGGAGTTTATGTTCCTTCTGAAGGATATTTAACAAAAGCAAAAGCATTGTGTGTAAAACATAATGTATTGTTTATTGCTGATGAAGTTCAAACAGGAATTGCTAGAACTGGAAAAATGTTAGCAGTAGATCACGAAAATGTACAGCCAGATATTTTAATTCTTGGAAAAGCATTAAGTGGTGGAGCGTATCCAGTTTCTGGAGTATTAGCAAATGATAACATTATGAGTGTGATACAACCAGGAAATCACGGTTCTACTTTTGGAGGAAATCCAATTGCAGCTGCTGTAGCAATTGCTGCTTTAGAAGTTGTACAAGAAGAAAACTTAGCGGCCAATGCAGAGCGTTTAGGTCAACTATTTAGAAGCGAATTATCTGAATTTGCAAAAGAAAATGATTTGGTGCTTTCTGTAAGAGGAAAAGGGCTGTTAAATGCTGTGTTAATTAACGATACAGAAGAAAGCTCTACTGCTTGGGACATTTGTATGAAATTAAGAGACAATGGTTTATTAGCAAAACCAACACATGGAAACATCATTCGTTTTGCACCACCTTTGGTAATGAATGAAGAACAATTACTTGATTGTGTATCAATTATTAAAAAAACGATTACTGAATTTAAATAAGATGTTTTAATTTGTAAAAAAGGAGCGATTATTATCGCTCCTTTTTTTGTTTTTAATAGTTTTTCATCATCTCTTCAGATTGTAACATTAATTCACTCCAACCAATGGTATAAATACTATAAGCAACATAAACCATGTATAAGGCATTGATAATTAATACAACCAGCGCAATAATTTTTCCGGTATAAATATTATCTTGATTCGAAAATCCATCTGGGTTTGCATAAAATTTTTTAAGTTCTGAATTAGCAATAAAATAAGCGATTCCTGCAGTTAAAATTCCAAATCCACCAAAACAACAAAGAGGCAAAGATATAATTGCTAATATGTAAATTAGTGTTGAGTATTGTAAAGGTTGTTTTTCCATTTAAAAATTCATTTTAATGATGTAGCTAATAACAATAATTAAGATATTTAGTATTGCTAAAGTGAGAATGATTTTTCTACTGTTTTTAAATTTGTACTTCCAATTTAGAAGTGCAAACACCCCGAGGATTAATAGCGTGTATATTGCTGGATACATTTTAAAAGCTTCAACAAAATCACCTTTTAGTAAAAATAAGAATGCACGCTGAAAACCACAACCTAAACACTCAACTCCAAAAAGTTTTTTGTTTAGACAAGGAATCATATAGTCTTCTGCTTGTAAATACATAGGTTATTTAAAAATATCCATACCAGGAATGTTTGGCATGCCAGTTTTTGCAGCAATTGCTAATTCTTGCTCGTTTATTTCGGTAGCTTTTTTAATGGCATTATTCAAAGTTACAATTAAATAATCTTCCAATTCTTCTGCATCATTTAATAAACTCTTGTCAATTTGCACAGCTTTAATTTCTCTATTTGCAGTTATTGTTATTTGTAATTTATTGTCTGAAGATTTTTCATCAATCAAAACATGATTTAAACGTGCTTTTGTTTCTTCAACTTTTTGTTGAGCTTCTTTTAGTTTGCTCATCATTCCTGCCATATCTCCAAACATTATTCTCTTATTTAGTATTTGATGCAAATTTAGTATTTTCACAGGAAGAAAAAAATATAAAAAATGAGAAAGATATTGTTTTACGCTACAGCATTTAGTCTTATTTTTGCAACCGCTTGTAAAAATGATTCCATGAATAACAAAGAGATTGCACCACCAATAGCAGATAAGATTTCAACAGAAATTGAAATACATGGTGATATTAGAATTGATAATTATTTTTGGATGCGTTTATCTGATGAGCAAAAGAACGCCAAAATAAAAGAAGAACAAACCACAAAAGTTCTCGATTATTTAACTGCAGAAAACGATTATTATAATCAAATTACTTCTCATACAAACAGTTTTCAATCTTCGTTATTTGAAGAAATGAAATCTCGAATTAAAGAAGATGATGAATCTGTTCCGTATAAAAAGAGTGGATATTTCTACATTACTAAGTTTGAAAAAGGGCAACAATACCCAATTTATACTCGTAAAAAAGAATCTTTAGATGCTAAAGAAGAATTACTATTTGATGTAAATGAATTGGCAAAAGAACACGATTATTTTCAATTAGGCGGATTAAATGTGAGTCCTAATAACGAGTTAGCTGCTTTTTCGGTTGATACAATTAGTAGAAGACAATATGTGCTTCATATTAAAAATTTAAAAACAGGAAAAGTTTACAACGATGTAATTACCAATACAAATGGTGGTTCTGTTTGGGCAAATGATAATAAAACGTTGTTTTACACAAAAAAAGATCCAGTTTCTTTAAGAAGTTATAAAATCTTTAAACACGTTTTAGGAACAAATGAATCTGAAGATATCGAAATTTTTCATGAAAAAGATGATACATTCGGTACTTTTGTAACAAAATCAAAATCAAGCAAATACATTATTGTTGGTTCATATAGCACGCTGTCTTCTGAATATCAATTTTTAAGTGCAGATTCGCCAAATGAAGCACTTCAAATTATTCAGAAGAGAGAGCGTAATTTAGAATATGATATTGCACATTATAAAAATCATTTTTACATAAAAACTAATAAAGACGGAGCAAAAAACTTTAAGTTGATGAAAACTCCGACTACAAAAACATCAAAAGAAAATTGGACAGATGTAATTCCGCATAGAGAAGATACTTTGTTAGAAGACATGTCTATTTTTAAAGAATATTTGGTGTTAGAAGAACGTACAAACGGATTAAATAAAATACGAATTAAACGTTGGGATGATGCCAAAGATTATTATTTACCATTTGATGAAGAAACGTATTCTGTTGGTGTTTATGCAAATCCAGATTTCGATACTAAAGTAATTCGTTATTCATACAATTCAATGACAACACCAAGTTCTGTGATTGATTTTAATATGGATACCAAAACAAAAGAAATCAAAAAAGAACAAGAAGTTCTTGGAGGTAAATTTGATAAAAATAATTATACAAGTAAACGTGTTTGGGCTGATGCAAGAGATGGAAAAAAAGTGGCAGTTTCTTTGGTTTATAGAAAAGATACAGAACTAAATAAAGATACTCCGTTGCTTTTATATGCCTATGGTTCTTATGGAGCAACAATGTCAGACGGATTTAGCACGGTTCGTTTAAGTTTGTTAAATAGAGGGTTTGTTTATGCAATTGCTCATGTTAGAGGAAGTGAATATCTTGGAAGAAATTGGTACGAAGACGGAAAACTATTACACAAGAAAAACACGTTTAACGATTTTGTAGATTGTTCAAAATTCTTAATAAAAAATAACTATACTTCAGCAAATCATTTATACGCGATGGGTGGATCTGCTGGCGGATTATTAATGGGAGCAATAGCTAATATGAACCCAGAGTTATACAATGGCATTATTGCACAAGTTCCTTTTGTAGATGTTATTTCTACCATGTTAGATGAAAGTATTCCGTTAACAACAGGAGAATTTGATGAATGGGGAAATCCAAAGAACAAAGAAAATTACGAGTATATTAAAAGTTATTCTCCTTACGATCAAGTAAAAGCAAAAGCATATCCAAACATGTTAATTACAACCGGATATTGGGATAGTCAGGTACAATATTGGGAACCAGCAAAATGGGTTGCAAAATTAAGAGAATATAAAACAGATGATAACATTTTGCTATTGCATACAAATATGGACGCTGGTCATGGCGGAGCATCAGGAAGATTTGATGCCTTAAAAGAAGTAGCAAGAGAATATGCGTTTATGTTAGATTTAGAGAATAAAATAGAATAATGACAAGAAATCAAAATACGAATAAAAGCATTTTAGAATTAGTTGGGCAAACACCTTTAATTCAGTTAAATAGAATTACTAAAAATTTAAAAGGTTCTTTTTATGCAAAACTAGAATCTTTTAACCCTGGACATTCTGCTAAAGATAGAATTGCAACATACATAATAGAAAATGCAGAGAAAAAAGGGATTTTAAATCCTGGAGATACCATTGTAGAAACAACTTCTGGTAATACAGGTTTTTCATTGGCAATGATTTCTTTAGTAAAAGGATACAAATGTATTTTGGCAGTAAGTTCTAAAACATCTCAAGATAAAATTGATATGCTAAAAATAATGGGAGCAGAGGTGCATTTATGTCCTGCAAATGTTGCAGCCAATGATCCTCGTTCTTATTATGAAGTTGCAAAAAGAATTCATAAAGAAACACCAAATTCAATTTATATCAACCAATATTTTAATGAATTGAATTGCGAAGCACATTATCATTCTACTGGCCCAGAAATTTGGCAACAAACAAAAGGAAAAGTAACACATGTTGTGGTGGCAAGTGGAACAGGAGGAACCATTTCTGGCATTGGAAAATACCTTAAAGAACAAAATTCAGCAATTAAAATTTTAGGAGTTGATGCCTACGGATCTATTTTAAAAGCCTTTCATGAAACAGGAGAAATCGATGAGAAGGAAATTTATCCATATAGAATTGAAGGCTTAGGGAAAAATTTAATTCCGACTGCAACTAATTTTGATATCATTGATCAATACGAAAAAGTTACCGATAAAGAAGCTGCACTTAAAGCTAGAGAAATAGTAATTAAAGAAGGAATTTTTTCAGGATATACAAGCGGAGCTGTAATGCAAGCTGCTACTCAATATAATGATAAAAAGGTATTTACAAATGATAGTATTGTGGTCTTGGTTTTCCCAGATCATGGATCTAGATATATGAATAAAATTTATAGCGATTCTTGGATGCAACAACAAGGGTTTTTAGAATAATATCTTTATGATTTTACGAATTTAAAATAGAACTGCATGTATTCAAATGTCTAATTATTTGATTAACTCCTAAAAAAGCAGTTAATTTGCACTCTCAATTTTGAAGATCAAAAACACATGACGAAAGATTTATTTGAAAGAATAAAAGGTGATAAAGGACCCTTAGGGAAATGGGCTGATAAAGCTGAAGGATATTATGTTTTTCCGAAGTTAGAAGGACCAATTTCTAACAGAATGTCATTTAACGGAAAAAAAGTTATTACGTGGAGTATTAATGATTATTTAGGATTGGCAAACCATCCTGATGTTATAAAAGCTGATGGAGAAGCTGCAATGGAACACGGAATGGCATACCCAATGGGTGCAAGAATGATGTCTGGTCACACCAATTTTCATGAACAATTAGAAAAAGAATGTGCAGAGTTTGTTGAGAAAGAAGCTGCCTATTTAGTAAACTTTGGGTATCAAGGAATGGTTTCTGCCATTGATGCATTGGTTACTAAAAATGATATTATTGTATATGATATGGATACGCACGCTTGTATTATTGATGGTGTTCGTTTACATGCAGGAAAGCGTTTTGTTTATAAACATAATGATATAGAAAGTTTTGAGAAAAACTTAAAACGTGCAACAAAAATGTCTGCTATAACTGGTGGTGGAATTTTAGTGATTTCTGAAGGTGTTTTTGGAATGCGTGGTCAACAAGGAAAATTGAAAGAAATTGTTGCTTTAAAAGAAAAATACAACTTCCGTTTATTAGTAGATGATGCTCATGGTTTTGGAACTTTAGGGAAAGACGGAAAAGGAACCGGATTTGAACAAGGAGTACAAGACGGAATTGACGTTTATTTTGCAACCTTTGCAAAATCGATGGCTGGTATTGGTGCTTTCTTTGCAGGAGATGAAGATGTTATACAGTATTTACAGTACAATATGCGTTCTCAAATGTTTGCAAAATCATTACCAATGGCAATGGTTAAAGGAGCATTAAAACGTTTAGATATGTTGCGTACAATGCCAGAATTAAAAACAAAATTGTGGAAAAACACCAATGCTTTACAAAGTGGTTTAAAAAATGCTGGTTTCGATTTAGGATCTACACAAACGTGTATTACACCAGTATTCTTAAAAGGAGATGTTCCTGAAGCAATGGCAATGGTAAATGATTTACGTGAAAATTACGGTGTATTCTGTTCTATTGTTGTGTATCCAGTAATACCAAAAGGATTAATTATTTTAAGATTAATTCCGACTGCAACGCATACGCAAGAAGATATTGATGAAACCATCACTGCATTTTCTAGTATTAAAACTAAATTAGAAAACGGAACTTATAAAAAAATTGCTGCTTCTATGATGGAAGCATAGCGTTTTTACAAAATAGTTAAAAAGCCTCAAACATTGTTTGAGGCTTTTTTGTTTTAGCTTCCAAATAGTAAGTCGTTTTAAAAAAAAGATTAAACAGAAGTTTAAGCCTAGAATAGTAGTGAACAAAATTAATGAAGAAAAGACTTGTTTTTTAGCTCAGTTCTTTGTTATGGGCTTTTTTTATTCTTGACTTATAATATTTATTACATTTCCGTAGTAGTCGACATAAGCACTTACGGTATTAGAAACAGTCCCTCCAAAAGCATTTTTCCCTCTGAATTTTGTAATCACAAATATTTTATCTCCATCATCCCTAAATCTTGTTTCTACGTGTTCATAACTGTCTGGGTCGTTCATACTTTTTTTAATCATTGTTTCCAACCCTCGGTGAGAACCGTCCCACGAACTAAATTGAGATTGTACTTTTTGTTCCTGTGGTGTAAGGTTACTTGTTCCTTCGTCTTCGCTCCCAAAAGCCATAAATATAAATATTGCAAAAGCAAAAGCAGACATAATGTTTCTTAAATTTCTTTTCATAAGATTTGAATTTTTAAATTAATTGATTTTTTAAAAAATATGAATGGTAAAGTCATTCCTAAAAGATAGAGTAGTAGGTCAGTTACATCAAAAACACCTTGAACAAAACCTAATAATTGTCCTATTTCTGAACAGATAGCCAAAATTGGAATTATTAAAATCCAAAATAAGTTGTTTTTTGAAATGGAATTATTCCATATGAAAAGCACTAAACTAACATAAGAAAATATCCAAAGTCCGTCTGGAAGTGAAAACAATATCCAATCAGGAATTTTGTCGGCAAACGGAATTGTTAATTTTCTTAATCCATTTGTAAATTCACCCAAACCTATTGTTTTGTACCATCCAAACATTTTAAGTGATGATGTTCTAAAAAGTAAATAAATAAGTCCACCAATTAACAAAGTTGCTATATGTCCAAATATTAGTTGTTTCTTCATGTAATTTTCAAATTCGAAATAGAGAATATAATAATTCTATTTTTTAATTTATTGAATGTTCATTTTTTCAAATTGCCCATAACGTGTTTGTGCATGATTTGTTTGCGTGAATTTAGCGAATAAAAAGTAAATAATTACAAGCCTTTGAAGTCCACGAGGTTTTTCCGAAGGAAAAACTTATTGAGCAATTAATTATGCACGGTGTTACCTTGCGTTTTTATTTTTTTTAAATTCCGATTGTACAATAGTTTCAAGTTCTTCAAAATTATACTTTAACGAATTAGAAGTTATATAAATGGGTGAACCGTACATATTCATATTGATTTTCATGATTTTAGCTTTAATTCCGTTTTTTGCTTTACTAATATATTCCTCAGGGTTTTTAACACCAATCCTAAGAAACTTAATTGAGTTTACTTGAGTTAGTTCAATTCCGTTTATATCTTTCCATTCTATAAGCCCAATACTTAAAGCACTTGAGTTATCTGTTATTCCTTTTTCATCAATTATTAATCCTACTTTTTTGTCAAAGAGTTTTTTAATAAAAAAAACACCTGTTGTACCACAAAAAACAATTCCTACAACTCCGATTATTCGTACAGTTTCTGGACTGAGAATTAAACCTTTTCTATGAAATAAAGTTATTCTCTCTGGTTCAACTGTCATTAGAACTGCCCCGATTACTAATATGATTACACCAATTAGAAGTAAAACAATTTTCTTTTTGCTTATTGGTATTTCTATTTTGTTATTCAACTTTTTGTAGTTTGGAAGTAATGTCTTGTCCTGAAATATGGCTACAGGTTAAAATTGAATTAAGCTGATAATTGATATACCATATTTGGTGTTTTATAGTCTAAAGATAAGTGTAATCTTATTTCGTTGTATAAATTAATTGCATTTTTTGCAGCTCTCTTAGCGTGACTCACGTTATCAAAGGTTTGGTCTAAATAGAATTCATCTTTTAAAATTCCATTTACACGTTCTGCCATTGCATTTTCGTAACAATGATTTTCTTCAGTCATACTAATACCTATTTTCTTTCTTTTTAATATTTGAGTGTATACATTACTGCAATACTGTATTCCTCTGTCAGAATGATGAATAAGTTGTTTAATGCTTTTAGCTTGATAAATGGCCTTGTTTAGCGCTCTCACACAACCTTTAAGTTCCAAGCTATCACTAATATCATAACCAACAATTTTTCTGGAATACATATCAGTTATTAAAGCCAAGTAACAAAATCCTTTTACGGTTCTAATATAAGTTATGTCACTCACCCAAACTTGGTTAGCTCTAGTAACCTCTAAATCTTTTATAATGTTGTTATACTTATAAAAACGATGATATGAGTTAGTTGTTCTCGCACTGGTTTTCTTTCTAAGTGTTAGCATTTGGTGTTTTCTAAGAACATTAAAAAGAGTATCTCTACCCACTTTAATATTAGCTTTATTAAAATCTAAGTCTAAGGATTTCATAAGTTTTCTTACGCCTTCTCTAGGAAGAGATTTGCGTCTTTTTCTGACTATGTTAATAATCTGTTGTTCTAGTTTTAAACGGTTATCAGCTCTAGATTTGTATTTATAATACGCATCACGTTTAAGTCCGAAACAATGAGTTATAGTCGTTAAAGAAGCAAATCTCTTAGATTTCTCTTTAGCTTTAATTAAGGCTTTATACTTAACTTTTTTTTTAGTTCAGCAATAGATTTGTAGCCAAGATCTTCTGCAGCGACTTCTAGATAAGATTCTTCTACCATAGCATCGAGATCCTTTTTAAGAAGTAGTTTTTTAAGCTGTTCAATTTCTTTTTGAAGTGCTTTAATTCTAGATATTTCGTCTTTTGTTTCCACTTTTACTCTGGTGTTCATTAAGTCTTTGCGATTATACTTTTTAATCCATTCATTGACCGTTGTAGGTGCAATTGAGTAGAGTTTACAAAGTTCGCTCTTTGTATGTTTTCCGGTTGTAAGTTCCGCTAAAATTTTCAGTTTAAAAGGTTCTGAATACCGTCTAATTACTTTGTCATTTCTATACATAATGTTTAAAATTATGTAGCCTTTATTCAGGACGGGTCAAAATGACGCACAACGGTTTTGTGTATGATTAGTTGCGTGGTACGGCTTAAAATTAGCAAATAAAAACCGAACCAAGAAAAAACAAGAGTTTTTTCGTAAGTAATCGATGACTAAGCAATTAATTTTACACGTTGTTGGCGTGTCGTAATATTTTAAGTGATTTACTCAAAAACATAATTTGAAACTAAAAACTTCTCAGGTAAAAATGTATTGTTGGTAGTTAATTTTTTT
>CAXBBY010000016.1:0-53956 GCA_963974245.1 uncultured Flavobacteriaceae bacterium
TTTTAGTTGCTCAAAAACGTCTCCTGCTTTTACAAAACCTGTTTGCAACACTTTAAAATAAACACCAGAGAATGTAGTATTCCAAAACTGTTTTATAATTTTCATATCATTAAAACGCACTCCAAGTGTTAAACAAGGTTGTCTTGGTTTTGTTACTTCTAAAATTGTTTCGCCAACTTTAAAAGTATCGCCAACATGAATCTTAGTTTCGTCTAAATCATCCACCGTTAAGTTTTCACCAAACATGCCTAATCGCCAATCTAAATTTGGATGTAATTTTTTAAAAAAGTCATAATGTTTTAAAGAATATCCGTACACAGCTTGGTCAATTCCTCCATGATGTTTCCGGTCGCAAATTGTATCTCCTTTCACATCTTCTATATCTAAAAAAAAAGGTGTATCAACAGGGAATTTAAAAATTCCAGTAGTCATTGGTTTTCCTTTCCAAATTACTTCTCTTTTTTCTCCGATGTTTGTTGAAATGATTTTCATGATGTTGTTTTTTTGTCAGGCTCAGCAATTTTCTGTCATATCGAGCGGAGTCGAGATAAAAGAAAATTGTATCGAGAAGTTATTTGTTCTCGATACAAAATTCTTAAAAAAGAATTTCACTCGAACTGACAGTTCGTTTTAGTCAATTAAAAAAGATTGTAAAACATCTGCAATTTTACGATTGTCAGATAATTGCGGAATCTTATTTTGTCCACCAAATTTTCCAATCGATTTCATGTATTCATGAAAACCACCTTTTTTTACTTTTCTGATTACTAACGGACGTAAAACCTTTCCGTCAATTAAATCTTGATAATACATATTTTGTTCTTGCATAGAAGCATCAACTTTTGCAGCAAATTCTTCTAAATCTTCTGGTTCGTTTTCAAATTCTATAAACCACTCGTGATACGGCAAACCGCTTTCTGGATTTACTTGCGGAGCAACCGTAAACTCACTAATATTTATTTCGGTTCCTTTGATAGCATCGTTCAACGCTTTTTCTACTTCTTTACCAATTACGTGTTCGCCAAAAGCAGAAATAAAGTGTTTTATTCTTCCAGTAACTTTAATTCTGTAAGGTTTTGTTGATGTAAATTCAACAGTATCGCCAATATTATAACCCCAAAGTCCGGCATTTGTATTTAAAATGATGACATAATTCACGCCCATTTTTACCTCTTTTAATGAAATTCTTGTCGGATTTTCATCATAAAATTCTGTTGCAGGAATAAACTCATAAAAGATTCCGGAGTTTAATTGCAATAACATTCCTGGTTCGGTTTGCGAATCTTGATAGGCAATAAATCCTTCAGAAGCGGGATACAATTCTACATAATCAATCTTTTTACCAATCAAACTTTTGAACTTATTTTTATACGGTTCAAAATTTACGCCGCCATAGACAAAGAAGTTGAAATTTGGGAAAATCTCTGCAATTGGTTTTCCTGTTTTTTCGATGAGTTTTTCAAAATACATTTGCACCCAAGATGGAATTCCACTTATTACAGACATATTTTCATCAACCGTTTCTTCTACAATTGCATTTACTTTTGTGTCCCAATCTTCAATACAATTGGTTTCCCAACTTGGCAAACGATTTTTTAATAAATATTTAGGAACATAATGAGCTACAATTCCACTTAATCTTCCTAATTGAATTCCATTTTTGGTTTCTAAAACTGGACTTCCTTGTAAAAAAATCATTTTGCCATTTACAAAACTTGCATCCTTTTTTTCTGCGATATAAAACAGCAACGCATTTTTTGCAGCTTTTATATGTGTTGGCATCGATTCTTTAGTAATCGGAATGTATTTTGCGCCAGAAGTTGTACCAGAAGTTTTGGCAAAATAAATAGGTTTTCCTTTCCAAAGTACATCTTTTTCTCCAGCTACAATTCTATCTACATAAGGTCTTAATCCTTCGTAATCTTGAACTTTAACTCGGTTTTTAAAATCACTATAATTTTTAATGGAAGAGAAATCATGATCTTTTCCAAAAGCAGTGTTTTTTGCTGATGAAATTAATTTTTTAAATACTTTTTCTTGTGTTTTATGTGGATTGTTTGCCCATTTATAAACTTGCTTTGTTGCTTGTTTGGCAAACGGAATAGCAAAAAAAGATTTGATGCTCATTTATTTAAAATCTATATAATTCAAGGGATTTACTGGATATCCATTATACCATAATTCGAAATGCAAATGTGGTCCAGTTGATAATTCGCCCGTAGAACCAACAGTTGCAATCGCTTCTCCAGATTTTACAAAACTGCCTTGTTGTTTTAACAATGTACCGTTGTGTTTGTACACAGAAATAAAACCTGTTCCGTGTTCTATAATAATTACATAACCTGTTTCTGCAGTCCATTCAGAAAATATAACTCTACCATTTTCAGCCGCTTTTACTGGAGTTCCAGTAGCTGCAACAATATCTATAGCAAAGTGCTTATCAGCTATGTTAAAATCTTGTGTAATATTTCCGTTTAAAGGTGAAAAAAACACCATATCTATTTTATCTTCTGCTTTATCAAATAACGGAAAACGATCTTTACTTTCTACTTTCTCTCTAAACAAAGAATCTGTTTTAGAAGCATCTAATTTTTTTTCGTCAATAACAGAAATACTCGCTTTTTTTAATGAATCAAAATCTATTTCGTTTATTGGGTCATTTCCTGATAAAATTGGGATTAAAACTTCGGTGTAATTTTCTATTAATTGTAATCTGTTTTTTAAAGAATCTGTTTCGTATAATAAATTTGAAGCATCCTTTTTTAATTGTGTAGAAGCGTAACCAGGAATATATTCTCTTATTGGTGTGTAAGCAATTAATACTGTAGTTAAAGCAATTAAAACAATTGAAAAAACGCTCCCATAAACAAAAATATTTAAAATAGTTAGTTTAAAAGACAAGCGTTCTTCAAAGGTGTCTTCATTTAAAACAACCAACCTAAATTTATTGGTTATTTTTTGTCTGAACTTACTTTTTTTTGGACTCTTTTTTGCCACGAATTTGTTTTTATCAATTACAAATATACAACGAAAAAATAGGGAAACTATTTTCTGTAAAAATTCATCTCATCTATATATTTCCAGACTGCTTCTGTTAACATTGGTTGAATGTTTTTTTTCTCTTTGATGCCGTTTCTAATATCTGTTGATGAAATTTCTATTATTGGAGAATCTATTTTATGAATCTTTGGATGAGTATCGAATTTAGTTTCAATTTTTCCATCAGAAATTCTTGGATATACATAAATATGATGATGTTCTAAAATAGTTTCATAATTTTTCCATTTATGTAAACTTTTTAAATTGTCTTCGCCCATAATCAAACTAAACCTATGTTGCGGATATGTATCAGAAATATGTGCTAAAGTATGCACTGTGTAATTTGGCTGAGGCAGATTAAACTCAATATCTGACGGTTTAATTTTATCGTAGTTTTCGGTTGCCAAATGCACCAATTCTAATCGATGGTAATTTTCTAACAATGTCTTTTTTTTCTTAAAAGGATTGTGCGGAGTAACGACCAACCAAACTTCATCTAAATCAGAATTTTCTACCATGTAATTGGCAATAATTAAATGCCCAACATGAATTGGATTAAATGTACCGAAATATAAACCTATATTCATTTTTAAAATGATTTGTCACCTTGGGCGGAGTCGAAAGGTCTCGACTCCGCTCGACCCGACATTAAATTTTATTTTATTTTTGTATCCCTAAATACTCACTAACCAAATCTTCTGCTTCCTTAAAAGCAACTTCTAAATTGTAGTTTTTAATAATTTTATCAAACTGTGGTGCTGTGGCTAATTCTATAGATGCTTTAGCTATTCTCATATTAATTTTTTCGTCGTTTTCTGTTTTACGTTTTTTTAAACGAATTTTCAGTTCATCAATACTTGGTGGTTTTACAAAAACAGCCAAAGTTTTATCCGGGAATTTCTTTTTAATTCGCAATCCACCAGCAACATCAATATCAAAAATTACGTGTTTTCCTTTTGCCCAAATTCGTTCTACTTCGCTTTTTAATGTTCCGTAAAAATTATCTCTATACACCTCTTCCCACTCTAAAAAATCTTCATTTTTTATATGTTGTTTAAAGTCTTTTAAAGACATAAAATAATAATCTTTCTCGTGAACTTCTTCTCCTCTAGGTTCTCTTGAAGTTGCCGAAATAGAAAACTCTAAATTGAATTTTTCTTGTGCTAATAAATGACGAACAATGGTTGTTTTACCTGAACCTGATGGCGCAGAAAAAACAAATAATTTACCTTCAAAATTGTCCATAAAATTACAATACGTTTAAAATTTGCTCTTTAATTTTTTCCAATTCGTTTTTCATTTGAATTACCGATTTTTGCATCGAAGCATAATTTGCTTTTGATCCTGTGGTATTAATTTCTCTTCCAATTTCTTGAATGATAAATCCTAATTTTTTTCCATTAGAGTCTTCGCTATCTAACTCTTGTAAAAAGTATTCTAAATGATTTCCTAAACGAACTTTTTCTTCGTTAATATCTAATTTTTCTAGGTAATAAATCAATTCTTGTTCAAAACGATTTTCATCAATTTCAACTTTTAAATCTGCAATCGATTTTTGTAATTTCTCTCTCACATTTTTTATACGTTCATCATCTAAAGCATGTACTTCATCTAAATATTTTTTGATATTTAAAATTCGTAATTTAAAATCGTCTTCTAAAGAAGCAGCTTCATCAATTCTGTATTGAATCGTTTCTTTTAAAGCTTCATCAATACTATCATTAATTAATTCCCACTCGTTTTCGTCTAATTCTTCACGTTCTGTTTTTAATGCATCTGGCATTTTTACTGCCATTTTTAGCAACTCAACATCATTTTCATCATTTGTAAACAGCACGTTTTTTAATTGTTGCATGTAATCAGAAACTACATTTTTGTTGATGGTTGTTGTGGTTTCATCCGCAGTCATTTCTACATAAATAGAAAAATCTATTTTACCTCTTACCAAACCAGAAGCTAACTTTTTTCTAACCGCTAGTTCTTTTTCTTTATAGTACGAAGGAACTCTAACATTTAAATCTAAATTTTTACTATTTAGTGTTTTAATTTCTATCGTCACTTTTTT
The DNA here is from genome assembly GCA_963974245.1 of uncultured Flavobacteriaceae bacterium. Classification (GTDB taxonomy): domain Bacteria; phylum Bacteroidota; class Bacteroidia; order Flavobacteriales; family Flavobacteriaceae; genus Polaribacter. The sequence goes on from CAXBBY010000016.1 coordinate 5,105, forward strand.
TGTTGGTAATTGTAATACGGATTTCCCGTAACCAGTCATAGATTGAATCATTCACTACTTTTTTAAAATATAGCAGCAAAGGTACATAATTATTTGAGGAATCTTTCTTGCTGAAAATGTAAATAAAACATACAAATTCGTGCTTTTACCTTGCGCCACGAATTCACGAAATTTTAGAATTATTTCTGAATTCGTGGCAAAAACATCAGAACTTATTTTGTTTTAACTATTTTTACACTTTAGAATTTATAGCAAGAAAATTTGCAAACAAACACACATATTTTAGTTATCAGATTATCTGCAATGGGCGATGTTGCTATGACAATTCCTGTAATTAGAGCTTTAGTTGCGCAACATCCAGAAATTAAAATTACGTTTTTATCTAAAGCTTTTTTAAAACCGTTGTTTGATGACATTCCGAATGTACATTTTTACGCTGCTGATGTAACAAACACCCACAAAGGCGTTTTTGGTTTGCACAAATTATCTAAAGAATTAAAGCACCTAAATATTACACATATTGCGGACTTACACAACGTATTGCGGTCTAAAATTTTGCGTAGTTTTTTTAAATTTTCTACAGATAATATTGCTGTATTAGATAAAGGAAGAAGCGAAAAAAAAGCCTTGACAAGAACTACAAACAAGGTTTTTAAACAGTTAAAAACATCGCACGAGCGGTATGCAGATGTTTTTAGAAAACTCGGTTTTTCGGTTGATATTTCAAATCCGACCAAACTAGAAAAACCGAATTTAAAGAGTTCTGTTTTCAATTTAATCGGAAAAAAAAATGCTAAATGGATTGGAATTGCGCCTTTTGCAGCTTTTGATGCTAAAATGTATCCGTTAGATTTAATGGAAAAAGTAATAGCAACTTTGTCTAAAAAATACTCGATTTTACTATTTGGTGGCGGAGAAAAAGAAATTGCTCTTTTATCAAAAATTGAAAAAAAATTTCCAAATTGTATTTCTGTTGCTGGAAAATTAAATTTAACAGAAGAATTAAATGTAATTGGGCATTTAGATTGCATGTTGGCAATGGATTCTGGAAATGCACATTTTGCCGCAATGTTACAAATTCCTACAATTACACTTTGGGGGGCAACACATCCGTTTGCTGGTTTTGCACCTTTTAATCAACCAGCAGAAAATTGTGTATTGCCAGATTTAGAAAAATACCCAAATATTCCATGTTCTATTTATGGAAATAAAGTTTGCGATGGATACGAAGATGTTATGAGAACTATTTTACCCGAAAATGTGATTAAAAAAGTAGAAACGATATTAAATTCAAATTCTTAAAACAACACTTATGATACTTCATCACCTAGAAAAAACAAACTCAATTCTTAATAAATTTATTGCAGAAATTAGAGATGTTACAATTCAAAAAGATTCGCTTCGTTTTAGAAGAAATATTGAAAGAATTGGAGAAATTCTAGGTTATGAGTTAAGTAAGAATTTAAAGTATTCATCAAAAAATATTACCACTCCGTTAGGCGTAAAAGAAAGTTTTTTACCTACAAATAATATTGTTTTAGGTTCTATTTTACGCGCTGGTTTACCGTTGCATCAAGGTTTATTAAATTATTTTGACGATGCAGAAAACGCATTTATTTCTGCATATAGAAGTCACCCGAATAATGATGCAGAGTTTGAAATTGTTGTAGAATATTTTGCCGCACCGTCAATTGATGATAAAACGTTGATTTTAGCGGATCCTATGTTGGCAACAGGACAATCTTTAGTATCGGTTTATGATGCTATTCAAAAACACGGAACACCAAAAGAACTGCATTTAGTTTGTGTAATTGGTGCTACAGAAGGAATTGAATTTATCAAAAATCATTTTCCAGAAAATACGCATTTATGGATTGCAGCTATTGATGACAAGTTAAACGATAAAGGATATATTATCCCTGGTTTAGGCGATGCTGGCGATTTAGCTTTTGGCGCTAAACTATAAAATGTATTGCAAAAGAAAACAGTAAAAACAGTACCAAAATAACACTTATTATTGGTTTCTTTTTTATTGATTGCACCCAGTTTGCAATAATAATTGTAGATGGAATTAAAAATGCAATGATTTCTGTTCCGTTTTTATTTTCTATTAAAGAAATAAACACAACTGCAATTAACAAATGCGTTAGTAGCAATACCCAACTTCTTTTAAACTTATTACTTACCGAAAGGATTTTTCTAGTCCTTATTAAAATTGAAACACCTGTAAAAACTACAAATGTTATTAAAAACAGTTCGTAATAACTGGTTTGATAAAAACTTAAATCAATTGTAAAAACAACATAAAATAATTGATAGAACGTTGCTAAATCATCCATCCAAAAAAGATAGGTAAAATATAAAAAAAGTGGTGTTATCAATCCCAACACAGGAATAAAAATAGTTCTAATCGTTATTTTGGCAAATAAAAAAATTGCTACATAAAGCAATATTAAATAAAGAAGATATAGTGGTGAAATTAAAAACAAAATTCCTAACCACAAGCCACTATCAAACAGCTTTTGATACACAAACTTTAGTGTTCTTAAACTATACACTCTTCTAAAAAACAAAAACAAGAGTAAATATTCAATAACAATTGTAGGTTCTGTAATTACGGATTGTAAAAAACCTAAACCAATCACAAAAAATAAAAAAGCATACGAGTTATCTCTCGTTAATTTATTTTTAGAAATGATAAAATTAAACAAGAAAAACAATAGTAAAAAAAATGGAAATACTAGTAAAAACTTATAAAATTCCATGAGATTTAATTCGAAATTTTTCACGACAATAAAGTCTAAAATATAATACGTAAAAAAAAGTATTATAATAAATATAAAATTTACTGGTTTTGATTTGCCGAAAAAATTGGCTAACATAATTAGTTTTTCTATTTTTGCAATGTAAAGATACTTAAGTTATGATAGCAAGCAATATTTTTAAATTAATTGGTGATTTTTTCATGTGGGCTTTTGGTCCTTTCGAAGCATTACGCTTAAACGATTTAGGTTGGTGGGTTTCAAATTCTGTAAGTTGGGTTTTTATCGCTATTTTAGTGGTCTTATTTGGATATTGGATGAAAGAATCTGTTCGTTTTAAAAGAGAAGGAATCGAAGATTCTGCAGAATAATACATCACTTTGGGAAGCAAAAACAAACTAAAACGTTTTCATGAAAATGAAACGTTTGCTAATGTTGTTCAACCAAAAAGAGAAGAAATCTTAAACGGTTTTTCTCTGAAAGGAAAATGGAATACCTTTTTTAAAAATGACAACCCTATTGTTTTAGAACTTGGTTGCGGCAAAGGAGAATACACCATTGCACTTGCTCAAAAAAATCCAACAAAAAATTTTATTGGAATTGATATTAAAGGTGCTCGTTTTTGGCGTGGCGCAAAAACTGCTTTAGAAGAAAACTTAACCAATGTTGGTTTTATTAGAACGCAAATAGAATTGATAAACGAACTATTTGCAGAAAATGAAGTTGATGAAATTTGGATTACTTTTCCAGATCCACAAATTAAATACAAACGCACAAAACACCGATTAACAAACTCAGATTTTTTAAAAAAGTATCATCATATTTTAAAAGAAAATGGTGTTGTTAACTTAAAAACCGATAGTGAATTTATGCACGGTTACACTTTAGGTTTATTGCATGGAGAAGGGCACGAAATTTTACACGCAAATCACGATGTGTATAAAAATACCTATTCACCAGAAGAAGTAATTGAAACGCAAACCTTTTACGAAAAACAATATTTAGAAAAAGGAAAACCAATCACTTTTATTCAATTTAGAATTAATTACTAATAATTCTGTCATTTCGAACTAAGGAGAAAAACCTCATTTTATTTCAGCAAACCTCTTATCTTCAGAACGTGAAAGAATCAGATAATTTTTTTGAAAAAGTCTACAAAACTGCTCGGTTAATTCCGTACGGAAGAGTAACTAGTTATGGCGCAATTGCAACGTACTTAGGAGCAGCAAGATCTGCAAGAATGGTTGGCTGGGCAATGAATAATGCACACAATCAAACAGAAGAAATTCCTGCACATCGTGTTGTCAACAGAAAAGGATTATTAACTGGAAAACATCATTTTGACGGCACCAACTTAATGCAACAATTATTAGAGAATGAAGGTATTGTTGTTGTTGATAATCAAATTCAAGATTTTGAAAAAGTGTTTTGGAATCCGAATGAGGAATTATAAAAAAGCTTTATCAAACTTATCCCCTTTCCAATAATTAAAACTTTTTTTGTTGATTGGCACTTTCTTTAAAAAGCCTTTTTCAACTAACATTTCAATATCTGTCCTTGCCGTTTGATTGGTAACCGAAAATATATTTTCAACCTCTTTAATTGTAAAAAACTTATTTCCTTTTTTCTCCATTCTATATAAAATTTCAGCCTGACGTTCGTTAATCCCTTCAAATTGTAAAAATTTAGATAATTTATTTTCTTCTTTTTTCTTTTTTGCAACATATTTTTTCAAATCTTCAAACGCCGTCATTAACACTTTTACTTGATAGTGAATAAAATACGTCACATCCATATCATCAATTTCTGTGTACAAATATGCTTTTTCATATTGCGTTTTTGTTTTCATTATTACTCTAGAAATTGATAAATATTCTGTTAACCAATAGCCATTTTTTAATAAATACCAATAAAAAATAGCTCTTGCTGTTCTTCCGTTTCCATCTACAAAAGGATGAATATAACCAATTAAGAAATGTAAAATACTAGCTTTTACGATGGGATGAATAAAATCTTCTTTGGGATTATTATTGAAAAAACTTACAAACGATTCCATCAAACCATTTAACTCTTCAAAGTTTGGCGGTGTATGTACAATTTCTCCTGTAATTTCATTCACCACATTTACATCGTTACTTTTTCTAAAAACACCTACACTTTCTTCTTCTAGCGTATTTTCTGTGACTAAACGATGTAATTCAAACAATTTTTCAATAGAAATTTCATCTTCTTTATGTTCGCTGATAAATTGAATTGTCTTAAAATTATTCAATATCATTTGCTCAGAATGCGTTTTTGGCTTTCTGTTTTTACGCAACATTTCTTTCGCTTTTACACGGGTTGTCGTTGCTCCTTCAATCATAGAAGAAAACACTGCTTCTTCCATCAAAGCATTTTTTAAATATTGTTGTTTTTCTAAATCAGATAATAATTGTTCTTTTTGTAAACCTGCACCAAAATTGAAATCTAAATAATGAAGTTTTTGTTGAAGAAAATCATTTACATTGAAATTGTATTCAATTGTGAAACAATCTATATCTAATAAATCACTAAATAAATACTGATTTTTAGAAATCATCTCTCTTCTTGTTTGTATCACTAACCACATCAATTCATTACTCGCAATATTTGTTTTTACGTAATCAAATTTATCATCACTCAAGTACTTTATTTTATCCCAATACAAGTATTCTCTTTCAATTTTTTTTATTGTTTTTGAACTAGCTGCATTTGAAGAAATTAAACTTATAAAATTTCTATTAATTTTTTTTCCATATTCGAACTCTGGCGCTTTTTCAATCATAATTAAAGTTATTTCCTAATTTCTATAAAATTTACAAATAATTACAAATATACGTTTTATTATACTATTTCCTAATTTTTTAAAAATTAGGAAATACTTATAAATAAGTTTCTTTGATTCTTCTATCAATAAACACATTACAACTTCTTTATTATCTGAACTCTAAACACTATATTTGTAGTTTAGAATTAATCCTAATTAAAATTTCAAAATGAGCTTTAAAAAGCAAGATATATACAAAGCATTAGAAACAATAACTGCGCCTGGAGAAGGAAAGAGTTTAGTAGAAAATGACAACATTACAAATGTTGTAACTTTTGGAAACGAAGTAATTCTTGATGTTACCATTAGCAATCCATCTTTACAAGCTAAAAAAAGAGTTGAAAGCGAAATTATAAACGCATTACGCTCTAAAGTCAGCGAAGATATTGTTGTAAAAGTTACTGTAAAAGCGGTTGTTCCGAAGAAAGAAAATCCGAATCAAATCAAAGGAAAAGAAATTCCGAATATTAAAAATATTATTGCAATTGCATCCGGAAAAGGTGGTGTAGGGAAATCTACAATTACAGCAAATACTGCAATTACATTAGCAAAAATGGGATTTAGCGTGGGTGTTTTAGACGCAGATGTTTATGGACCATCAATGCACTTAATGTTTGATGTGGAAAAAGAGAAACCACTTTCGGTAAATGTAAATGGTCGTTCTAAAATGAAACCTATAGAAAATTATGACGTAAAATTATTGTCTTTAGGTTTTTTTACAAATCCAAATCAAGCAGTAATTTGGAGAGGACCAATGGCTTCAAAAGCATTAAATCAATTAATTTTTGATGCAGATTGGGGAGAATTAGATTTCTTACTGATTGATTTACCTCCAGGAACTGGAGATGTACATTTATCAATCGTACAAGCATTGCCAATAAATGGAGCAATAATTGTAAGTACGCCGCAAAACATCGCTTTAGCTGATGCTAAGAAAGGAGTAGCAATGTTTCAACAAGAAAGCATCAATGTTCCTGTTTTAGGAATTATTGAAAATATGGCATACTTTACTCCAGAAGAATTACCAAACAATAAATATTATATTTTTGGAAATGGAGGTGCAAAAAATTTAGCCGAAGATATAAATACACAATTTTTAGGAGAAATTCCTTTAGTACAAAGCATTAGAGAATCTGGTGATGTTGGTCATCCAGTGGCATTACAAACAAACACACCTTTAGAAAAAGCTTTTTCTGATACAACAAAAGAAATGTTATCTCAGTTAGTAAAAAGAAATGAAAACTTACCACCAACAGAAGTTGTAAGAATTACAACAATGAGTGGTTGTAGCACAAAATAAAAGTTATGACAGCACAAGAAACGCTTATAAATGTTGAAAAAGCTTTAGAAGAAATTCGCCCTTTTTTATTAAGTGATGGCGGAAACATAAAGTTATTATCTATAGAAAATGCAGTTGTAAAAGTGCAATTAGAAGGCGCGTGTATTGGATGTTCTGTCAATCAAATGACGCTAAAAAATGGTGTTGAAGCAACCATCAAAAAATATGCTCCCCAAATACTAGAAGTAGTGAATGTAAACTAACTGATAAAAATCAGTTTTTAGAGCTTTTACAAAGGCTATTTTTACACGATTCTTTAAAAGAAATGATTACAACAGATATATTAATTATTGGTGCAGGACCAACAGGGTTATTTACAGTTTTTGAAGCAGGTTTATTAAAACTTAGATGTCATTTAATTGATGCATTGCCTCAACCCGGTGGGCAATGTTCTGAAATTTATCCAAAAAAACCTATTTACGATATTCCTGGTTTTCCAGAAATTTTAGCTGGAGATTTAACAGACAATTTACTAGAACAATGCAAACAATTTGAACCTGGTTTTACACTTGGCGAACGCGCTGAAACTATTGAGAAACAAGAAGGCGGTTCTTTTATGGTTACTACAAATAAAGGGACAAAACACAAAGCACCAATTGTAGCAATTGCTGGTGGCTTAGGTAGTTTTGAGCCCAGAAAACCACCAATTCCAAATATTGCAAATTTCGAAGACAAAGGTGTAGAATATATGATTCGTGAACCAGAATTATACAGAGATAAAAATGTAGTAATTGCTGGTGGAGGAGATTCTGCTTTAGATTGGTCAATCTTTTTAACTAACATTGCTAAATCTGTAACTTTAGTTCACAGAAGAAACGAATTTAGAGGTGCTTTAGATTCTGTAGATAAACTACAAGAATTAAAAGATGCTGGTAAAATTAATTTAATCACTCCAGCAGAAATAACAGGAATTGTAGGAGAAAATCATGTAACTGGAGTCGTAATTTCTAAAAAAGATGAAGAAGACACTATTTTAGAAGTTGATCATTTTATTCCGCTTTTTGGATTAGCACCAAAATTAGGCCCAATTGCAAATTGGGGGTTAGAAATTGAGAAAAATGCTATCAAAGTAAACAACGCGTTGGATTATCAAACAAATATTCCTGGGATTTATGCGATTGGAGATGTAAATACATATCCCGGGAAATTAAAATTGATTTTATGCGGATTTCACGAAGCAACAATGATGTGTCAAAGCGCTTTTCAACGCATTTTTCCTGATAAAAAATATGTAATGAAATACACAACAGTTGGTGGTGTTGATGGTTTTGATGGAACTCGAAAAGAAGCTCCGAAAGCGGTTGTAAAAAAAATAAATTAGGAGTTAGGAAATAGTAGTTAGTAATTAGTTATGGCGATACAAAAATTTGAAGATATTATTGTTTGGCAAAAAGCCCAAGACTTTTCAGTTGCCATTTACAATGAATTTAAAAACAACAAAGACTTTTCTTTTAATGATCAAATAAAAAGAGCTTCAATTTCTATTTCTAATAATATTGCTGAAGGTTTTGACAGAAGTTCAAATCCTGATTTTAAAAGGTTTCTTTATTTTTCTTTAGCTTCAAATAGCGAGGTTCGTTCTATGTTATATTTAGCGGTAAGATTAAATTTTATTTCAGAAGTATCAGCCAAAAAGTTAATTGATAATTCTAATGAAATAGCAAGAATGATTTTCGGTTTAATAAAATCTTTAAAATAAACTTGACTAACACCAAATTACTAAATCCTAACTCCTATGAAAGATGTTACCTTAAAAATTACCGATCGAGAAGGAACTCTTCACGAAATTACTGCTCCAACTGATATGGCGATGAATTTAATGGAAGTGGTTCGTTCTTACGAATTAGCTCCAGAAGGAACTATTGGGATTTGTGGCGGGATGGCGATGTGTGCATCTTGTCAATGCTATGTTAAGTCTGATCATACTTTACCAGAAATGGGAATTGACGAGGATTTGATGTTGGCAGAAGCTTTTCATGTAAAAGACAATAGCAGATTAAGTTGTCAAATTCCAATTGCCAAAGAATTAGACGGATTGGAAGTAGAATTAGCTCCAGAATCTTAATCAAACTTTTATTACTTTTTGTATATTTGTTGAGAACACATTAAAGTATCTCAACATGAATTGGTTAGACCTTTTGATTTTATTAAAATTCTTAATTAAGAGAAACCCTGAATAATGCTGTTTTTTAGTTCATCATGTAATTAAACAATTTATTAATTATTAAAACTATTACAATGTCACGTTATCATTCATTAGGGAAAACCCCAAAAAAAAGACATACAACATTCAAAAAAGCGAATGGCGATTTATACCAGGAAGAATTATTTGGTACTGCGGGTTTTACTGGCATGTCATCATTATTATATCACATTCATCCACCAACTGTTGTTACAGAAATTAAAGACAAAGGTTCTGTTGCACCAAAGATTGCTATTAAAAAAAACATGAAAGCTTTAAGTTTTAAAGGTTTTTCTTTACAACAAGAAGAAGACTTTTTAGACAGTAGAAAAACATTGTTTGTAAACAATGATTTACATATTGGTCTGGCTGCACCTAAATCTTTTTCAAAAGATTATTTTTATAAAAATGGAGATGCAGATGAAATGCTTTTTATACATGTTGGTTCTGGAACCTTGCGAACAAATTACGGAAATATTCCATTTAAATATGGCGATTATTTAATCATTCCTAAAGGCGTAATTTATCAAATTGATTTTGATACTGAAGACAATCGTATTTTATATGTAGAATCTTTTGAACCTATTTTTACGCCGAAAAGATATCGCAATAACTTTGGACAATTATTAGAACATTCTCCTTTTTGCGAACGAGATATGCGCTTGCCACAAGACTTAGAAACACATGATGAAAAAGGTGACTTTTTAGTGAAAATTAAAAAGCAAGGTAACATGTGGGAATACGTGTATGGAAATCACCCTTTTGATGTTGTTGGTTGGGACGGATTCCATTATCCGTACGCATTTTCTATTCATGATTTTGAACCTATAACAGGAAGAATTCACATGCCTCCTCCAATACATCAAACATGGGAATCTGCAGGCTTTGTTGTGTGTAGTTTTGTGCCACGAATGTATGATTATCATCCTGAAAGCATTCCTGCTCCATATCATCATAGTAATATTGATTCTGAAGAATTACTCTATTATGTAGATGGAGATTTTATGAGTAGAAATAATATTGAAAAAGGACAAATTACATTGCATCCTGGCGGAGTTCCACACGGACCACATCCAGGAGCAATAGAAAGAAGCGTCGGCAAAAAAGAAACTGAAGAATTAGCAGTAATGATTGATCCTTTTAAACCGATGTCTATTACTGAAGAAGCTTTAAAATTACAAGTTGATGATTATCATAAATCTTGGGTTTTATAGCCCATATTAATCTTCCTAAAGGTGAAGATACCTAGACTTAAAGTTTGTGGTAAAAGTTCATTAAAATAATTATTAGAAGCTATTTCCAGCTTTCCGTTTTATCTTTTTAAAAAAAATAAAAAAGGATATCACTTCAATCTAGGCTATACTTGTTTGCAAATTAATTGCTTCTATTAATACAAAAGATAATTTAAAAAAACAAAAGACCTCACAGGTTTTTAAAAACCTGTGAGGTCTAAAAAATAACACAAAATGGCAAAAGAAGTAAAATCAGTAAACTACGGTTTAGAAAAAATATTTGAAGGAGCGCAAGATTTCCTTCCTCTTTTAGGAACAGATTATGTAGAGTTTTATGTTGGTAATGCAAAACAAGCCGCACACTTTTACAAAACAGCATTTGGTTTTCAATCATTAGCGTATAAAGGATTAGAAACAGGGTCAAAAGATTCGGTTAGTTATGTGTTGGTACAAGATAAAATTCGTTTAATCTTAACTACTCCTCTTAATAGTAAATCAACAATTAACGATCATATTGTAAAACATGGTGACGGAGTTAAAGTAATTGCGCTTTGGGTTGATGACGCAAGATCTGCTTATGAAGAAACTACAAAACGTGGTGCAAAATCGTATTTAGAACCAACTGTAGAAACCGATAAAGATGGAGAAATTGTAAAAGCTGGAATTTATACGTACGGAGAAACAGTGCACATGTTTGTAGAACGCAAAAACTACACAGGAACTTTTATGCCAGGTTTTAAAAAATGGGAATCAGATTACAATCCAACGTCAGTTGGTTTAAAATATATTGATCACATGGTTGGAAATGTGGGCTGGAATCAAATGGATGTTTGGGTAAAATGGTACGAAGATGTTATGGGATTTGAAAACTTTTTATCGTTTGATGACAAACAAATTCATACAGAATATTCTGCGTTAATGAGTAAAGTAATGTCTAACGGAAACGGAAGAATTAAATTTCCAATTAACGAACCTGCAAAAGCTGCTAAAAAATCTCAAATTGAAGAATATTTAGATTTTTATGAAGGTTCTGGAGTACAACATATTGCTGTTGCTACAGATGACATCATCGAAACTGTTAGTCAATTAAAAGCACGTGGAATTGAATTTTTACCACCACCGCCACAAGCATATTATGATGATATTCCGAATAGATTAGGAGAACATCGTGAAATGATGAAAGAAGATATCGGCGAATTACAAAAATTGTCTATCATGATTGATGCAGATGAAGAAGGTTATTTACTACAAATATTTACAAAACCTGTAGAAGATAGACCAACATTATTTTTTGAGATTATTCAGAGAATGGGAGCTCGTGGATTTGGAGCTGGTAATTTTAAAGCTTTGTTCGAATCTATAGAAAGAGAACAAGCTAACAGAGGAACACTTTAAATTAGTAAGTAGTATTCAGCTAAATAAGCGTCATTGCGAGGAAGAATGACGAAGCAATCTCTTTATAAATTATAAGATTGCCACACTACGTTCGCAATGACGGTTTTCAATCTATAAAAATGAAGAAAGACGAATTATTAAAAGCAATAGAAGAAAAATACAAAAAACTGGGTGTTCCTTTAGAAACCATGTTGGAAGGATTATTACACAGTACACCAACAACGTATTGGGATTATATTCAAACTGATGCTTTATTAGGATTGCAAATTCCGAGAACAACCCAAAAAGATGAAATGGTTTTTATCATGTATCATCAAGTAAATGAATTGTTGTTTAAAATGATTTTATGGGAAATTGATCAAATATCATTATCTAGAGAAGCAATAACTGCAGAAAAATTCTCCAAACACTTAATGAGAATTAGCAGATATTTTGACATGTTGTGTAGCTCTTTTGACGTTATGGGTAATGGAATGGATGTGGAACAATATTTAAAATTTAGAAACACATTAGCTCCTGCAAGTGGTTTTCAGAGTGCGCAATATCGTAAAATCGAATTTGCATCTACAGAATTAATCAATTTGATTGATGCTCGTTATAGAGACACAATTGATCGAAATTCTTCTTTTAGAAATGCTTTTGAACATTTATATTGGCAAGCTGCTGGGAAAAATCATCAAACAGGAGAAAAATCTATTTTGATCAAATTGTTTGAAAAAAAATATATGGGAGATTTCATCGATTTTATGGAGGATTACAATGAATGTAACTTGTCTAAAAAATTCAAACAACTTCCAGAAGATGTTCAACAAAACAAAGAATTAATAGACGCAATGCGTCATTATGATTATACTGTAAATGTAAAATGGGTATTAGCACATTACGATGCCGCAGGAAAATATTTAGGTGGTGGCGATAAAGATTTAGAAGCAACGGGTGGAAGTAATTGGCGTAAATATATGCACCCAAAACACCAAAGAAGAATCTTTTTCCCATATTTATGGTCTAAAGAAGAGCTTAAAAATTGGGGCACTTTTTAAAAAATGTGAACTATTTAACACAAGCTGTTTGAGTAATCAAGCAGCTTTTTCTGTTTTGGAATAGATATTGTCATTCCTTTTTTATATGTTTGAAAATATGAAAAAAATCACTTTTCTTTTTATTGTATTTTATGTTAGTATTAATTCTTATTCTCAAGAAAAAAAAACTGTTTTTAAAAAAGGAGAATGGTTGCGTTACAAAATGAGTTATAGTGGTTTTTTAAAAGCAGGTAATGCTACATTATCTGTAGATACAGACACTATTAAAGGCAAAGAAGTTTTTCATGTAACAGGAAAAGGTTGGACAACTGGAGTGATAAAGTGGTTTTTTAATGTTGATGACACATACCAATCTTATTTTGACAAAGCCACAAATAAACCTTATATTTTTAAAAGAGATATTAACGAAGGTGGTTATACAATAAACAGAGAAATTAAATTTAACTACGAATCAAAAAAAGCAACCATATTAGATTTTAAATTCCAAACTTCACAAATTGTAGATATTGATAATGTACAAGACATGATATCTGCATTTTATTATTTAAGAAACCAGAATGTTAGCAACTTAAAAATTGGAGACGAAATTGCTTTAGATATGTTTATGGATGCTCAAATTTACCCTTTTAAATTAAGATATTTAGGTGAAGAATTACTAAAAACTAGTTTCGGAAAAATTAAAACTCTAAAGTTTAGACCAATGGTTCAAGCTGGTAGAATTTTTAAAGAAAACGAAAGCGTAACAATATGGATAACAGCCGATGATAATAAAATACCTATAAAACTAAAAGCTTCTTTAGCAGTTGGATCTTTAAGAGCAGAATTAGACGCATACAAAGGTCTTGCAAATTCTTTTAAAATTATTTACGATTAAATTGTACTTTTGCGTTAAAGTTGAAAATAAAATTTAATTTCTTTTGAAAAAATTACTACTTCTTTTAATAACACTCTTCATCTTTAATTCTTGTAAAGAAGATAAACCCGAAACTATTGAAGAAATAAAGGTGATACTTAAACCAAAAATAATTTATGAATTTGGTTATAAATTAAATGATTATAAAGTAATTAATGACACCATTAAAAAAGGGGAAAGTTTTGGAGTAATATTAGACAGACATCATGTAGATTATCCAATCATTAGTAAAATAGCAACAAAAATTAAAGACACCTTTGATGTTAGACGTGTTAGAGCAGGAAAACCTTATACCATTTTAGCATCAAATGATTCTTTAGAAAAAGCCCAAGTTTTTATTTACAAAAACAATAAATCTGTTGCAACAATTATAGAGTTTAATGATTCTATCATCCATAGTTATAAATACAGAAAAGATATTAAAATTGTAGAAAAAGAAGTACACGGCAAAATCTATTCTAGTTTTTCTCAATCTATGGATAGTTTGCATATAAACCCTTATTTAACAAACGAAATTGCAGATATTTATGCCTGGACTCTCGATTTCTTTAAACTTCAAAAAGAAGATACTTTTAAAATTATTTATGAAGAAAAATTCATAGACGATTCTACTTTTGTTGGTTATGGAGATGTAAAAGCTGCCGTTTTTAATCATAATGGCAACAATTTATATGCTTATAGGTATATTCCAGATCCAAAAAAAGGGCTCGTAGAATATTATGATGAAGAAGGAAATATGCTTAGAAGTCAGTTTTTAAAATCTCCAATTAAGTTTCAATACAGAATTTCTTCTAGATACAATTTAAAAAGAAAAATTAAACATTACGGCTATAAAATAAAACCTCACCGAGGAACCGATTTTGCTGCAAACGAAGGAACACCAATTATGGCTACAGCAAGTGGAACTGTTACTGAATCTGCTTATAGAAAAAGAGGAAATGGTCATTACGTAAAAATTAAACACAACAATACCTATTCTACTCAGTATTTACATATGCAAAGGCGAAAGGTAAAAAAAGGACAATATGTTAAACAAGGAGACATTATTGGCTGGGTTGGACATACAGGTAGCACTGAAGGAAGACATGTTTGTTATCGCTTTTGGAAAAATGGTAGAGAAGTAGATCCTTTTAAGCAGAAACTTCCGGCAGCTTCCCCAATAAAGAAAAGTTTAAAACCTGTTTTTTTAACTTATATTACTCCATTAAAAAAACAATTAGAAAGTATTAATTCTAAAGAATTAAAAAACAATTTTAATACCATCACTTCTAAAGATTAAGAATTAACATAATGGCATTAAAAAATATAAATCCAACCAAAACAAAAGCTTGGGGAAAATTAAATTCGCTTTTTTCTGAAATAAAAGACACACATCTTAAAGATTTTTTTAAAGATAATGTTGATAGAAAATCAGAATTTTCAATCTCTTTTAATGATTTTACTGTTGATTACTCTAAAAATAGAATCAATCAAGAAACTTTAAAATTATTAATAGAATTAGCCAATGAAGTTGATTTAAAAGATGCAATTCAAAAATATTTTTCTGGCAACATTATTAATGCAACCGAAAACAGAGCTGTTTTACACACCGCATTAAGAGATACTACTACAAAAGAAATTACTGTTGATAACACAAATGTAAAACCACAGATTAAAGCTGTATTAAATCAAATAGAACTGTTTTCTGAAAAAATTATTTCTAGAGAATGGAAAGGTTTTACAGGAAAACCTATAACTGATGTTGTAAACATCGGAATTGGCGGTTCAGATTTAGGTCCAGATATGGTTGTTGAAGGATTACAGTTTTACAAAAATCATCTAAACACACATTTTGTTTCAAATATTGATGGCGATCATGTTTCAGAAATCATTAAAAAACTAAATCCAAAAACCACTTTGTTTGTTATTGTTTCTAAAACATTTACAACTCAAGAAACCATCACAAATGCAACTACTTTAAAAAAATGGTTTTTAAAATCTGCTACAACTAAAGATATCGCAAAACATTTTGTAGCTGTATCAACCAATTTAGAGGCAATTTCAAAATTTGGAATCGACAAAGAAAATGTTTTTACGATGTGGAATTGGGTTGGTGGTCGTTTTTCTTTATGGAGCGCAATTGGTTTATCTATAAGTTTAGCAATAGGTTTTCAAAATTTTAAATCTCTTTTAAAAGGTGCAGAAGAAATGGATCAACATTTTAAAAATACGCCTTTTGAAAAAAATATTCCAGTAATTTTATCCTTAATAAGTATTTGGTACAACAATTTCTTTGAATGCGAAACAGAAGCTATCTTACCTTATTCTCAATATTTAAATAAATTACCAGATTACTTACAACAAGCCATCATGGAAAGTAATGGTAAAAGTATTGATAGAAATGGTGATAAAATTAATTACCAAACAGCAAGCATAATTTGGGGAAGTACTGGAACCAATATGCAGCATGCTTTTATGCAATTATTGCACCAAGGAACAAAATTAATTCCTACAGATTTTATTGGTTTTAAAGAATCTTTATATGGTTTAACCGATCATCATAAAAAATTAATGGCAAATTTCTACGCTCAAACAGAAGCATTGGCTTTTGGTAAAACTGCTGAAGAAGTTCATCTAGATTTAAAATTTAACAATCAGCTTAAAAAAATATCAACGTTACTTCCATTTAAAATTTTTGAAGGAAACAAACCTAGCTCTACTATTTTAATAGATAAATTAAATCCAAATTCTTTAGGGAAATTAATTGCCCTTTACGAACATAAGGTTTTTGTACAAGGCGTAATTTGGAACATCTTTAGTTTTGATCAATTTGGCGTAGAATTAGGCAAAGAATTAGCTAACAAACATCTAAATAAATAGTAAATTTATTTTTATAAAGAATCTTTTTATAAATTTTAACATTTATTAACTTATTGTTAACAAAGTTGTTAATATCTAAATGCTTAAAAACAAGAAAAAATTCTAAATTCTGTTATATTGCAAAGCCTAAATTTGTGTTAACTCTTAACATTAAGTTAACATTAGAACTCCAAAAAAGGAGGATTTTTGCAAAACATTTAATAACTTAAAATTTCAAAATGAAAAATTTTAAAAATTTAGTAGTAGTAGCGTTGTTTTTTGCAACAGCTGCTATTTTTGGTCAAACTAAACTAACTGGTAAAGTAGTTGATGAAACTAACCAACCTTTACCTGGCGCAAGTGTTGTGGTAAAAGGAACACAAAATGGAACATCAACTGATTTTGATGGAAAATTTATTTTGAATGCCAAAACAGACTCTGGTGTAATCGTAATCACATTTGTTGGTTATATAACAAGAGAGGTTTCTTTTTCTTCTGCTAAAGCTAATTTAGGAACTATTCAGTTAACTGAAGACTCTAACACTTTAGATGAAATTGTAGTAAATGCTACTTCTTTCGCTATAGATAGAAAAACCCCAGTTGCAGTTTCTACTATTAAGGCTGCAGATATTGAAAGAAAATTAGGAACTCAAGAATTTCCTGAAATTTTAAAATCTACTCCAGGAGTATATGCTACTAAATCTGGTGGTGGTTTTGGAGATGGTAGAATTAACTTAAGAGGGTTTGACTCTCAAAACATTGCCGTAATGATTAACGGAGTTCCTGTTAATGACATGGAAAATGGTAGAGTATATTGGTCTAACTGGGCTGGTTTATCTGATGTTACATCAGCAATGCAAGTACAAAGAGGTTTAGGAGCTGCTAAAATAGCGGTACCTTCTATTGGGGGAACCATTAACATCTTATCTAAATCAACAGATGTAAAGGAAGGTGGAAACATCAGTATGTCAACAGGTAACGACGGATACCAAAAATACGGTTTTACATTATCTACAGGTTTAATGGATAATGATTTTGCTGCAACAGTTTCTTTTGCTAAAATTTCTGGAGAAGGATATGTAGATGGAACTCAATTTAATGGGTATAACTACTTCGTTAATATATCAAAGCAACTAAATGAAAACCATAAATTATCATTTACTTCTTTTGGAGCGCCACAAAGACATGGTCAAAGACAAAACAGAAGCACTATTTCTCAATACAAAAATGCTGAGTCAGGAATTAGATTCAACCCAGATTGGGGATACAAAAATGGACAAGCAGTTAGTGTAGAGGACAACTTCTACAACAAATCACAAACATCTTTAAATCACTATTGGACAATCAACGAAAACTCTAGTTTATCTACTGCATTATATGTATCATTTGGTACTGGTGGTGGTGGTGGAACTGCTGGAACTAATAGAGATTTATTTAATAATAGAATTGGAGGAGCTGACCAACCAATTAATTTAGATAATATTGTATCTATTAATAGAGCTAACGGGGCGTTAGGTTCTGAAGCTATTTTAAGAGCTTCTAGAAACGACCATAGCTGGTACGGAGTTTTATCAACTTATAATACAACAATTTCTGAAAATTTCAACCTTTTAGTTGGACTTGATTATAGAAATTATACAGGAAGACATTTTAGAGAAGTTACTGATTTATTAGGTGGGAATTACTTTTTAGACAATAGCAATGTAAACAATCCTAATGCGGCATTAGGTGTAGGAGACAAATACTCTTACAATAATGATGGTGAAGTAGGATGGCAAGGTGGTTTTGCTCAATTAGAATATGACAATGATAAAATTTCAGCATTCATATCTACATCAGCCTCAAACACTTCTTATAGAAGAGTCGATTATTTTCAATACTTAGAATCAGACCCAACTAGAGTTACAGCTAAATACAACTTCTTTGGATATAGTGCAAAAGGTGGAATTAACTATAGATTAAATGAAAAACACAATGTATTTTTTAATACTGGTTACTTTGAAAAAGCTCCTGAGTTTGGAGCGGTTTTTACAAGATTTAACAATACAGACATAAACGCTGATGCTAAAAACCAAAAAATATTTAGTGTTGAATTAGGATATGGTTACAGAAGTGAAAAATTTAATGCAAATGTTAACCTTTACCGTACTTCTTGGAAAGATAAAACCTTTACAAGAGGGCTACGTGATCTTGCAGGAAATGATTTTACAGCAAATATTTTAGGTGTAAACGCATTACACCAAGGAGTAGAATTTGACTTTACTTACAATCATTCTGATAACTTAAGATTTACAGGAATGTTATCTTTAGGAGATTGGACTTGGGATAATGACATTATTGATGCACCAGTTTTTGATGCAAATCAAATACAAGCATTTTCTGCAGATTTATTAATCAAAGGGTTAAAAGTTGCAGATGCTGCACAAACTACTGCTGCTTTAGGGATGCTTTATAAATTTTGGGAAAAAACAAGTGTAACTTTAGATTATAACTACTTTGGTAACTTGTATTCAGATTTTGATATTATCAGTAGTGCAAATATCACGAGAGTTGGAGACACAAAATCACCAAGTGTAAGACCTGGTCAAACATGGAAAGTTCCTACATACCATACTTTTGACGCAAGTTTACGTCATGGATTTAAAGTTGGAAATTTTGACACGACAGTTACTGCAAGAGTAAACAACTTATTTAATGTAGAATACATTTCAGACTCAATAGACGGAACAAGCCAAACAGCTGCTGATGCTTTGGTATGGTTTGGATTCGGTAGAACTTTTAGCCTTAGCGCAAAAATTAATTTTTAAAAAACAGAATCATGAAAAAAACATTTTTATTATTAACAGTACTTTCAATGGTGGTTACTTCTTGTAATCCATTAGAAGACATCTATAATGAATTAGATGCTAAAGCAACCGTTATTACTGGTGAAGCAACTTTTACATTAGGTGACGCAGATTATACTGCTTTAGGTTTAAATTTTGGTAATTTTAGTTCTTTAGATGATGCAAAAACTAAATTACCTGCTTTCTTATCTAAAAAATATCCTGTTTGGGGAAAAAATTCTTTAGCATCTGTAACTTTTAAACTATACAGCCCTAAAAGAACTGAAAAAAGTTTAAAAATATATGAAGTTACATCAGCAGATTATACTGCAAACGGATTCACATTTGGAAACTTTAGTAGCTTTTCTGATATTACAAAGTTTTTAAACACCAAGTATCCTGCAGCTGCAGATAGAATGTTAGTTAATCTAACCTATAAATATTACAATGGAACTGTAAGAACCTTAGAAAATGGGTTTATAATTGTAAACGGAAAATGGGAAATGGCTACCGGAATTACCGATGCTGAATATACTGCAATGGGAGAAGGTAGAGCTCAGTTTGATAGCAAAACTGAAGCACTACAAAAAATTCCTACGTATGCAGCTACTAGATTTCAATATGAAGGTAAAAAAGCTGGTGACATCGAAGGTATTATGTACAAATTATACGTAACAGATACTCAAGATGTTGATGATGACGGTAGAACAGATGACAGAACTGTATATAGTTTTGTAACTTATGTTGTATATGATGGTACAAATTGGTCTAATTATGATAATATTATTAACGAAACTATTAAGTTTGGTCATAATGGTACTGTTTGGGTTCCAGACAATACAATCAAATATACTTTGACGGCTGCTGATTATACATTAGTTGGAAATGGTCGGTACGGAAACTTTGATGTTAGAACAGGTAAAGATGAAGAATCAGAAACTGTACGTATTGGTAAAATAAATACCATTTTATTAAACAACTTCCCTAATGATGCTGAAGGACAAAAATACCTTGTCTCTTACAACATTTATAACGGAGCAAATGGTGTTTGGCAATTAGCAGTTATTAAAACTGGTGGAGCATACGTTAAACAATAACACTAAAATAGTTTTACTATTTTTACAAACCACCTCAATTGAGGTGGTTTTTTTTTGATTAAAATGTTTACATTTACACCAAATTAAAAACAAGAAATCATGATGAAAGAAATTCATTCATATTGGGCATATTTAGTACTATTAATGTTAGTATTTGCAGTTGTAAATGCATTTATGGGACTTTTAAAAAAGAGAAATTTTACAGATAAAGATGTTCGCATCGGCTTATTTACCTTAATTGTTTCTCATATTCAATTGTTAATCGGATTAGGCTGGTACTTTATGAGTCCAGCTTATAAAGCTTTAAAAGCCGATAGTTCTGAGGTAATGGGAAATTCTGTATCTAGGTTATTAGCAATAGAACATCCACTAATGATGATCATTGCTATTGTGTTAATTACCATTGGTTGGTCTAAGCATAAAAAGAAAACAGAAGATGCAGCAAAATTTAAAACTTTTGCAGTTTTTTACGGGTTAGCTTTAGTATTGATCTTTGCTAGAATCCCATGGAATCAATGGTTACAATTTTAAGAATAAAATATCCAAATTTACTTCTGGTAAAAGAAATCTTTAAATGAAATTTTTAAGCTATATATTATCTCCAATATTTATTTTTACCTTTGTCTTATTATTAGTTATTTTTCACCCTTTACAATGGATTGGATTAAAACTTTTCGGGCATAAAGGACATCAACCTGTTGTAGATATTTTAAATTTATTTCTTGTTAAGTCGTTACTTTTAATAGGAGTTACAGTTCATTTAAAAAACGAACATAAATTACCTAAAGATTCTACTTTAGTTTTTGTTTCAAATCATCAAAGTATTTCTGACATTCCGCCAATTGGCTGGTTTTTTAGAAAACACAATCCAAAGTTTGTTGCCAAAATAGAATTAGGAAAAGGAATACCAAGTGTCTCATTTAATTTAAAAAATGGAGGCGCTGTTCTTATAGACAGAAAAGATCCAAAACAAGCAATTAAGGCATTGGTTAAATTCTCAAAAAAGATCCATGAAAATAAATGGGGAGCAATCATTTTTCCTGAAGGAACAAGAAGTAAAACAGGCAAACCAAAACCATTTTCTTCTAATGGTTTAAAAATGATTACCAAATACAATCAAGAAGGATATATTGTACCAATAACGATAAATAATTCTTGGAAATTATTTAAATACGGAAAATATCCTTTAGGTCTTGGAAGCCCTATAACGCTTACAACCCACAAACCAATAAAAATTGATTCTATGCCATTTGAAGAGTTAATAAAAAAAATAGAATCACAAATAATTTCACACATAAAATAACTGAATGTCTATACATAATATTAGAAGAGAGGTAATGCTTACTCTAGAAAAAAGCATTGATACTTTTGTTGATAAATTTTTAATTACACCCGAAAAAATTTGGCAGCCAACAGATTTTTTACCAAACTCACAAAAAGATACTTTTATTGATGAAGTAAAAGAGATTCAAGAAATCTCTAAAGAATTAGATGATGATTTTTGGGTAGTTTTAGTTGGAGATACAATTACAGAAGAAGCATTACCAACTTACGAGTCTTGGTTATTAGATTTAGAAGGTGTTTCTCAACAACCAGATAATGGCTGGGCAAAATGGGTTAGAGCTTGGACAGCTGAAGAAAACAGACACGGAGATGTATTGAATAAATATTTGTACTTATCTGGTAGAGTTAATATGAGAGAAGTAGAAATTACAACTCAGCATTTAATTGCTGATGGTTTTGATATTGGAACCGCAACAGATCCATATAAAAACTTTGTATATACAAGTTTTCAAGAATTAGCAACCTATATATCGCATAATAACGTTGCTAAAATTGCGCGTAAAAAAGGACACAAAGCATTGGCGAAAATGTCTAAAATTATTGCTGGTGATGAAATGCGTCATCATGTTGCCTATTCAGAATTTGTAAAAGAAATTTTCAAAATTGATCCAAGCGAAATGATGTTAGCTTTTCAACACATGATGAAACACAAAATTGTAATGCCAGCGATGCATTTAAGAGAATCTTTCGAGGCAAAAGGAAGTTTGTTTGACCAATTCTCAAGTGTAGCACAAAGAGTTGGAGTTTATACAGGTTTTGACTATGTAGATATTTTACAAAAACTAAATACTACTTGGAAAATTGATGCAATTACCAACCTAACTCCAGAAGCAGAAAAAGCGAGAGATTGGTTGTTAAAACTACCTGAAAGAATGTATCGAATTACTGAAAGAATTGTAGTTCCAGATACAAAATACAATTTTAAATGGATGAATCCAGTTGTCTAAAAAAAGAATTTTTATGGCTCTTTTTTAGTGTATCGTAAATTGGTCTTTATCTTTTAAGAAAGGTAATTTTGCTCTAAGATCTATCAATTCATTTTTACTTAAAGTTGCATAGATAATTTTTTCGGTGTTTTCTTCTACTTCGGTAATTTCATTTCCTAAAAAATCTATTGCAATAGAACTACCACTATATTCATATCCATTTGCATCAATACCAACTCTATTTACACCAATACAATAACTCATGTTTTCTATTGCCCTTGCTTTTAAAAGTGTTTTCCATGCATTAATTCTTGGCTTTGGCCAATTTGCAACATATAATAACAAATCATATTCTTCTACATTTCTAGACCAAACCGGAAAACGTAAATCATAACAAATTAAAGGGCAAATTTTCCAGCCTTTATAATCAACAATCAATTTGTTTTTTCCTGATGTATATTCTTTATGTTCTCCTGCTAACGTAAAAGTATGGCGTTTATCATATTTTTTAATAGTGCCATTTGGATACACAAATAACAATCTGTTATAAAAATTGTTTTCTTCTTTAATGATGATACTCCCAATAATTGCGGCATCAAATAGTATTGCTTTATGTTGCATCCAACTTATGGTTTCTCCATTCATTATTTCAGCCAAAGGTTTTGGTGTCATAGAAAAGCCTGTGGTAAACATTTCTGGTAAGACAATCAAATCAACATTCTGAATTTCTTCCAACATTACATCTAATTTCGCTCTGTTTTTTGTAGCATTTTCCCAAACTAAGTCTTTTTGAATAATTGCTATTTGTAAATCAGTTTGCATAAAAATAATTTTTAAACAATATAATAAAATAAATGGCTTCTTTTTGTACATTGTTTGTTCTAAAATTGCTTTTATACATGCATACTTTTATTTCAGAAACTTTACAGATAATTTTAACAAAACAAAGCTCATTTAAAAACACCGTTTTTGTTTTGCCTTCTCAAAGAGCTGGTGTTTTTGTAAAACAAGCATTAAAAGAAATTATTGACGTTGGTTTTTTACCAACAATTCTAAATATTGAACAATTTATTGAAGATGTTTCTGGGCTGCATAAAATAGATTCCATTCAGTTATTATTTCATTTTTACGCGGTTTATAAAAAAGTAGAACCAGAGCCTGAAGAATTTGAAAACTTTATTTCTTGGGCTTTTACAGTAATACAAGATTTTAATGAAGTAGATCAACATTTAATCAATCCTAAAGAGATATTTCCATACTTAAGAGATATTCAGCGATTAAAAAATTGGTCGGTTAAAAAGCCTTTAAAAGAAACCAAAATGATGAAAAATCATTTTTCTTTCTTAGAGAAATTAGAAATGTATTACACAAATTTTTATGCCTTTTTACTAGAAAAACAAATTGGTTATCAAGGATTAATTTACAGAGAAGCGGCTAAAAAAATTGAAGGTTACATTGAAAAAAATAACCATAAAAATTATGTTTTTATGGGTTTTAATGCATTAAATAAAGCTGAAGAATTTCTATTTCAAAGAATGCTGGAAGCAGGAAACACAAATGTATATTGGGATATTGATAGGTTTTTTTTAAAAAACAATCATCAAGCAGGTACGTTCATCAGAAAGTACAAAACTGATTGGAACTATTATGTAACTAATCCGATGGAAACCATTTCATCAAATTTCGAGAATGAAAAAAACATCGAAATTATTGGTGCATCAAAAAACAATACTCAAATAAAATATGCTGGAGAACTGTTAAAAAAAGTGCCAAATCTTAACAATACAGCGTATGTTTTGGCCGATGAAAGCTTGTTGCCAATCACTTTAAATTCGTTGCCAAAAAAAGTTGATGCGGTTAATATTACAATGGGCTATCCATTAAAAGATATTCCAACTACTTCGTTATTTACTTCCATTTTTCAATTGTTTTTAACTCAAGAAAAACTTCAAAAAACACATGTTAAACAATTTTACTATAAAGATGTATTACAGTTTTTAAAACACACAGCAATTCAACCACTATTAATTGATAATGGAACAAATATCTTAGACGCAATTGCTCTTAAAATTTCAACAGAAAATAAAACTTTTATCAGTAAAAGTGAAATCGCAGCTTTTTTATTACCTTTAGAAAAAAACGTTCGAGAAACACTTGCATGTGTTTTTAATCCAATTGAAACTATTCAAAATTTTATACATCGTATTTTAAATTTAATTACTGTTTTAAAAGAAAGTGCTACGGCTTTAAACAGAGAATATTTGTTTAGATATTATACTATTTTTTCACAATTACAAACATTTCAAAACGACTACAGTTTCTTAAAAACATTTAAAACTATACACCAATTATTTAATCAATTACTAACTACAGAATCTATTTCGTTTAAAGGCGAACCTTTACAAGGGTTGCAGTTAATGGGAATGTTAGAAACGCGTGTGTTGGATTTCGAAAATGTAGTAATAACTTCTGTAAACGAAAATATATTACCAAAAAACAGTACCCAAAACACGTTTATCCCTTTTGATGTAAAAATCGATTTTGGCCTACCAACATACAAAGAAAAAGATGCTATTTTCTCGTATCATTTCTTTAGATTATTACAGCGTGCAAAAAATATTTACTTATTATATAATTCTGAAAGTGACACTTTTGGAGGTGGAGAAAAAAGTAGATTTATTGCACAATTACTACATCTAAAAGGTGAAATTAAAGAATTACACATAAGCCCAAAAGTAACTACTAAAAAAACCGAATTAAAGCAAATTGAAAAGACCCCTAAAATAATTTCTACGCTAGAAAAAATTGCAAAATCTGGATTCTCGCCATCAGCATTAGCTAATTATTTATACAATCCGTATCAGTTTTATACTCAAAAAATCTTAAAACTTTCTCAATATAAAGAAGTTGAAGAAACGGTGGCTTCAAATACTATGGGCACCATTATTCATGACACTTTAGATGCGTTATATCAACCTTATATTGACAAATATCTTACCGAAGAAGACTTAAAAAAAATGTTTTTAAAAGTAGATGATTTGATCTCTTTTAACTTTAAAAAACATTTTCATAATTCTGATGTTCTAATAGGAAAAAACAGATTGATTTTTGAAGTATCTAAAGAGTATGTAAATCGGTTCTTAGAAAATGAAAAACAATTAATTTTAGAAAAAAATCAATTAAAAATTATTGCCACCGAAGAAAACTTAGAAACAACCATAAAAATTGAAGGTTTCAATTTTCCAATTAAAATTAAAGGACAAGTTGATAGAATTGACGAGTTAAATGGTGTAACTAGAATTATAGATTATAAAACAGGGAAGGTAGAAGCTTCAAATCTAAAAATTAAAGATGTTTCTAACATTGCTGATGAAAAATATAACAAAGCAATTCAAGTGTTGTTATATGGGTTTATGTATTCTAAAAGCAAACCAATACACAGCAAAATTGAAAGTGGAATTATCTCTTTTAAAAACCTTAAAAGCGGATTGATAAAAGTAGATTTTGGTAAAAAAGATTATGAAATCACGCCAGAAAGAATTGACGAATTTATTACATCAATTAAAGAAATCATCAAAGAAATTTTTGATACTTCAATTCCGTTTACAGAAAAAATACACGAAAAACACAATATGTAATACTATTGCTTCCCTGCTAAAACCAACAAAGGAATATTACAATGAAACTCTTTTTTTAGAATTGTATTCTTTTCCCAAAGCTTTGTAAAAAACCCTCTTTTACGTCTAAAAACACATAACATATCTGGTTGATGGGATTGAAAATGTTCTAAAACTCCTTGAAAAGTAGTTGCATTTTCTGTAATTGTTAACGAAGATTTTAAACTTTCTAATGCTGGGTTTAAAACCAAATCTTTATCTGTATAACTTGGTGTCTTTACCAACAATAAATTAATAACAGGGTTAAATCTATCTTTTATGAATTTTAAAGGATTTAAAGCATTCTTTTTATTTACAATTCCGGTTTTAAAAGCTGTTAAAACAGCATTAAATGGCTTAAAAACATATGATTCTGGCACAATTAAAATAGGAATATTAGATTTTTTTACAACGCTACCAGTAGTACTTCCTAAGAAAACTTCTTCTTTTATAGAATTACTTTTTGGTCCCATTACAATTAAATCGACACCTATTTCTTTTTCTACAGACTCAATAGAATCCAACACATTTCCTTTTGCTGTAATTAATTGAATATCTTTTCCTTTTCTGTTTGCAGAATTAATTATAGAACGCATATATAAATTAGATTCTCGCTCTAAAATTCTATCAACATTAATAATTGTTCCTGCTTTAGATTGTGCATTATATGCTCTAAGCACAAAAACATTTGCATCAATTTCGCAAGCAAAATCAATTGCGTATTGCAACGTATTTAATGAGTTTTCAGAAGAACCGATCGGAACAAGTATATTTTTCATGCGATGTTGTTTAATATTAGAGAAAATTACACAAAATAAATGTACTGCAAAAATACATTTTTTTAACAAGTTTTCATTTTAAAAATTAGTGCTAAATATAGCATCTAAATAATTAGTATTTTTGGCATGATTTGAAAACAAACATTAGCTTTAAAAAAATAAACAAATTAGCTTTTCCGGCATTGGTTGCCGGTATTGCAGAGCCATTACTTTCTATTACCGATACTGCAATAATTGGACATATAGAGAACAATGCCATAGAATCTTTGGCTGCTGTTGGAATCGTTGGTGCATTTATTTCTATGTTGGTTTGGGTTTTTGGTCAAATTAGAAGCGCTATTTCTTCCATAATATCTCAATATTTAGGAGCAAATAAATTAGAAGAAATTAAATCATTACCTGCACAAGCAATCACAATTGTTGTTGTATTAAGTTTATTGGTAATTGCTATTTCCTATCCTTTTTCAGAAATTATTTTTAAGTTTTATAATGCCTCTGATGTTATTTTAAAATATTGTGTTGATTATTTTAATATCCGGATTTTTGGCTTTCCATTTACCCTTTTTACGTTCGCTGTTTTTGGTGTTTTTAGAGGTTTACAAAACACGTATTACCCAATGATTATTGCCATTACTGGCGCATTATTAAACATTGTTTTAGATTATCTTTTTGTCTATGGTTTTGTAGATATAATTCCTCCAATGTATATTAAAGGAGCTGCGTATGCGAGTGTAATAGCGCAAATTATAATGGCTCTTTTATCAGCAATTTTATTGTTAAAAAAAACACCAATTCCATTAAAAATCGTATTACCAATTCATCCAGAAATAAAACGGTTATTAGTAATGATTTTAAATTTATTTATTAGAACATTAGCGTTAAATTTAGCATTGTATTTCGGAACAGCATACGCAACTTCTTATGGTAAAGAATACATTGCTGCTTATATTATTGGATTAAATTTATGGCTTCTTGGAGCTTTTATGATTGATGGATACTCTAGTGTTGGTAATATTTTATCTGGTAAGTTACTTGGTCAAAAAGATTATAAAACACTAATTGCTTTGAATAAAAAATTGATGAATTATGCTTTAATTTTAGGTATTGTTTTTATTGTATTTGGTCTTATTTTCTACAAACCAATCGGAATGATATTTACCAAAGAAACTGCTGTTTTAGAACAATTTTATTTAGTGTTTTGGGTAATCTTAGCAATGCAACCATTATGCGCCATGACTTTTATTTTTGACGGAACCTTTAAAGGCTTAGGAGAAATGAAATACTTGCGAAATGTTTTAATTTTTGCAACCTTAATTGGTTTTATTCCTACGCTATTGCTATTTGATTTCTTAGATTTTAAATTGTATGCTATTTGGATAGCATTTACCGTTTGGATGTTTTTTCGCGGCATTTTTTTATTTTTTAAATTTAAAAGAAAATTTTCTCCACTAGCACAAAAGCAGTAAATTTGAATACTGATACTCAATTATATGACAACGCAACGTACAGAAGGAAGTTTATATACCAATATCGTCAATCGAATTGTAACAATCGAATTTGGTCATCCAGCTAGTAATTCGTTTCCAAGTAAATTGTTAGATCGATTAACAAAAGAGTTACAACGAGTTTCTACGATTGATGAAGTAAACGTTATCATTTTAAAATCTGAAGGAGAAAAAGTATTTTGTGCTGGCGCATCTTTTGATGAATTGGTTGCTATTGACAATTTTGAAGACGGAAAAAAATTCTTTTCTGGCTTTGCAAATGTCATCAATGCAATGAGAACTTGCTCTAAATTAATTATTGGAAGTGTTCAGGGAAAAGCTGTTGGCGGTGGCGTTGGATTAATTGCAGCCTGCGATTATGTGTTGGCAACCGAAGCTGCTTCTGTGAAATTATCAGAATTAACAATTGGCATTGGCCCTTTTGTAATTGCGCCTGCAATAGAACGCAAAATTGGTATTGCTGGTTTGGCTGAATTAACTTTGGCAGCAACCGAATGGAAGAATGCTTATTGGGCAAAAGAAAAAGGGTTGTTTTCTAAAGTATTTGAAACTACAGGTGAACTCGCAAAAGAAACTGAATTTCTTGCAGAAAAGTTAGCTTCTTACAATCCTGAAGCAATTACAGAAATGAAGAAAGTACTTTGGAAGGGAACAGAAAATTGGAATCATTTATTACTAGAAAGAGCAGAAATAACTGGGAAATTAGTATTGTCTGATTTTACAAAAAAAGCTTTATCAGAATTTAAAAAGTAGAATTATGGGCGGAGATTATTTATTTTTAGGATTGGCAGTGTTAATAGCGATTATGTACTTTTACAACAAGTCTAAAGCAAACAGAAATAAAAGAAAATAGCATGAGCACAATAAGAATTACAAAACAATTCAATTTTGAAACTGGTCATGCGTTGTATGGTTACGATGGAAAATGTAAAAATGTTCACGGGCATTCTTACAAGCTTTCTGTAACTGTAATTGGCAAGCCAATTACAGACAGTTCTGAAGTAAAATACGGAATGGTTATCGACTTTTCTGATTTAAAAAAGATTGTAAAAGAAGAAATTGTAGATGTGTTTGATCATGCAACTGTTTTTAATCAAAATACGCCACATATAGAATTGGCAAAAGAGTTAAAAGATCGTGATCATCATGTTATTTTGGTAGATTATCAGCCAACAAGTGAAATGATGGTAATTGATTTTGCTTCAAAAATTAAAAAACGTTTGCCAGAAAACATCAATTTGTTTTCTTTACGTTTGCAAGAAACAGAGACAAGTTTTGCAGAGTGGTTTTCTTTAGACAACTAACAATAATCAGTAAACAGTTATTAATTAGAGGTTTTAAATTTCCAAATCAACACATTTTTAAATTTCTTTCATTGGTGGAACCTTTAATTTTTTAACTTATTTCCCGTTAAAAGTATTCATCGTATTTGCCATTCCGGCTGTTCCAAATGATGTAATTACATTACAAGAAACCGGTAATCTTTCTATCAATAAACTTATTTCTTCTTTACTCCATTTACTTAGTACAAAATCTACTTGTCTTCCTTTAGAATAATTTGCGCCAACACCAAATCTAAACCGTGGATATGTTGTTGTGTTTAATTTCTCCTGAATGTCTTTTAATCCGTTATGTCCGCCTGCAGAACCTTTTTCTTTTAATCTGATGGTACCAAAATCAATATTTAAATCGTCGGTAACAATTAATGTATTTTCTATTGAAATTTTTTCTTTATCCATCCAATACTTTACTGCTTTTCCGCTTAAATTCATATATGTATTTGGCTTTAACAAGATAAAAGTTCTTCCTTTAAATCGAAAACTTGCAACATCTCCTAATTTGTCAGTTTCAAAAGTTGCGTCATAGTCTTTTGCAAGTGCGTCTATTATTTTGAAGCCAATATTATGACGTGTGTTGTCATATTTCTCTCCAATATTTCCTAAGCCAACAATTAAAAATTTCTTCATATTTGTACAAAAATAAAAAAAGCGTTACAATAAGTAACGCTTTTTTAAAATTTAGAATATTTTATATTTATTCTGTTGCTGCTGTAGCTTCCGCTTCTGCTCCTTCTACTTCTACTTCTTCTGTTTCTTCATCTTCTAACTCTTCAGTTGCATTACGAGACATTCTTACCTGAGCTACAACTGTGTTTGCTGGATGTAAAAATGTACAGTTTTTGTTATCAATATCTGTAACAAATAATTTACTTCCGATTCTTAATTTAGAAATATCTGCATTAAAAAAATCTGGTAAATCACCTGGCAACGCTTTTACTCTTAATTTACGCTTTGGGAAACGTAAAGATCCTCCATTTAAAACACCTGGAGCTTTTCCTACTAAGTGTACAGGAATTTCCATAGTAACTTCTTTATCATCAAATAATTGATAAAAATCTACATGAATGATTTTGTCTGTTACTGGGTGAAACTGAATGTCTTGTAAAATTGCTGCAATTTTCTTGCCATCTAATTCAATCGTTGCTGTATAAACGTTTGGAGTATACACAAGATTTTTAAACGCGATTTCTGCTGCTGAAAAATGCATTGGTTTGTCTCCTCCGTATATAACGCAAGGAACCTGACCAGCATTACGTAAGGCTTTAGTTGCTACTTTACCTACGCTTTCTCTTTGAGATCCTTTGATTGTAATTGATTTCATTACTTAAATTTAATTATTATTTATTTACATTAAAAATTGTCCGCTAATGCTAGTATTGTCTTGAACTTTATGCATAACATCTGCGAATAAAGGGGCGCAAGTTACAACTTTTATTTTAGAACTTGTCCTTTTTAAAGGAATTGTATCTGATACAATTAATTCAATTAAACTTGAGTTTTCTATACGTTCAATTGCGGTTCCAGAAAGTAATGGATGGGTGCAAATTGCTCGTACACTTTTTGCTCCTCTTTCCATCATTAAATCTGCTGCTTTTGCGAGTGTTCCGCCAGTATCAATCATGTCATCAACCAAAATAACATTTTTACCAGTTACCTCACCAATCAATTCCATATGAGAAATTACATTGGCTTTTTTACGTTGTTTATAACAAATAACAACGTCAGAATTTAAATATTTAGAATATGCATATGCTCTTTTAGAACCTCCCATGTCTGGAGATGCAATCATTAAATCTTCTAATCCTAATGATTTTACATAAGGTAAAAAGATGGTAGATGCAAATAAATGATCTACTGGTTTTTCAAAAAATCCTTGAATTTGATCTGCATGTAAATCCATGGTCATAATTCTTGTTGCTCCTGCTGCTTGTAATAAATTGGCAACTAATTTTGCCCCAATTGCAACTCTTGGCTTGTCTTTTCTATCTTGTCTTGCCCAGCCAAAATAAGGCATTACTGCTGTTACGTGTCTTGCTGATGCTCTTTTAGCAGCATCAATCATTAATAACATTTCCATTAAATTATCTGCCGTTGGAAAAGTAGAACCTATAATAAAAACGCGCCTTCCTCTAATAGATTCTTCGAAAGCTGGCTGAAATTCACCATCACTAAAGTGAGTAATTGTTACCTCTCCTAATTTGACACCGTATTCTTTGGCTATTTTCTCTGCTAATTCTACACTTTGAGAACATGCAAATATTTTTGGAGTTAATTGACTTGAAGGCATTTAGTTGAGTTTTGTTAAAAGTTAGTGTGTTGTTAACTGCAAAAATAAAAATATTTAATGAGTTGCGTTGTTTTTTATGCTTTAATACTAAATTTATTTTTTAGATTTGCAATCCAATTAAGTTTTGCTTGAACAAATACTTACTGAAAAAATAATTGGAATCGATAAAGAAAAATTACGTTCTTTGCCCAAATAAATTGCTCGAGTGGCGGAATTGGTAGACGCGCTGGATTCAAAATCCAGTTCTTTCGGGAGTGTGGGTTCGATTCCCACCTCGAGTACAAAAAAACCTCAACAGAAATGTTGAGGTTTTATTAATTAAATTGTGTCTCGTTCTAAAATAGAATTTCTAAATCATAATGTGATTATTTCCTTATATTTCTTGAAGATGAATGGGTTTTAGTTATTTTCCATTTACCTCCAATTTTCTTTAAACTAGATGTTGCCACCCCTTTCTTTTTGATAGTTCTTTCTGCTGTTCCTCTTTTTTTATTCGCTTTTAAATTTATAGTATAGATATAAGTTTCAGTAACAAACGCAAATGGCATATCTACTTTAACGTCTACCTTATAATCAGAAAAAATAAAGCTATTAAATTGATTTAATTCTGGACCTAAGTGATGTGAAACATAATTTTTATATGTACCTTCTGAACCGCCTGATTCAAAGACTGTTGCATCCTCTGTAAAAAGCTCTATAGTGCCATCTGTAGTTAAATTTTGAATTGCATCTTTATAGCTTTTCATTACATCAGCCACAGCTTTTTTTTCTGTATTTTGTCCTTGAACATTAAACCCTACAAAAACAAATACAACTCCTAATAAGATTGATTTTACATACTTACTCATAATTTTTAATTTTTAATTGTTATTAATTTATTATTTAGTTATTTCAAAAGTAAATTTCACTAACACCTTTTCCCAAGATAAAGAAATGGTTCCTGTATTATTGCTCGTTTTAGCAACTTTATATTTTAAATGCTCTGTAACCTGTTCTAAAACTTGAGGAACAGCTTTAAAGCGTAAAACATCATCTTTATCATCGTACTCATCTTTTCCATGTTGATCCCAATTACGATTAAAAATAAGCGTCCATTCATTTTTAGAAGGAATTACAAAAAAACCATATTTTCCTGCTGGCAATACTTTTCCATCAATATTTAAATCCTTATTTGTTTCAAGCCAAGTAGCTTTATGAGCTCCTGCTTGCCAAATCATATCATAAGCCAATAACCCTCCAAAAATAATTCGGTCTCTAACTCCTGGTGAAGAGTAATCTATATGAATATGAGCGTCACCAATCATTGCCATAGTAGAAGTATGTGGACTTAACGTTTTCTTTTTAACCTCAGTCTTTTTTTCTACTTTATGATGTTGATGAGTAGTATCATTTTTAACTTTTTTATCAGTTTTACATCCTACAAATAATACAGATACAAAAAATATTTTCACTAAATTTCTCATTAAATAAATTTTTAAAGTTTAATATTTCTTAATCTTAAAGAATTTGCAATTACTGAAAATGAGCTAAAACTCATTGCTGCTGCTGCAATTATTGGGGAAAGCAATAGTCCAAACACTGGATACAGTGCGCCTGCTGCCAATGGTATTCCAAGTACATTATAGAAAAATGCAAAAAATAAGTTCTGTTTAATATTTTTCATAACGGCGTGACTTAAATTTTTCGCTTTTACAATACCCAATAAATCGCCTTTTACCAGTGTAACTTCTGAGCTTTCAATAGCTACATCTGTACCTGTTCCCATGGCGATACCAATATCAGATTGTGCCAATGCAGGTGCATCATTAATACCATCACCAGCCATAGCTACTACTTTACCTTGATTTTGTAATTCTTCAATGAACCTTAATTTGTCTTCAGGTAAACAATCGGCTTTAAAGCTTGATAAATGTAACTCTGCAGATACAGCTTTAGCGGTGTTTTCATTATCACCAGTCATCATAATAACATCAACTCCTTGTTTTTGCAAGGATGCAATGGCTTGTTTACTGGTTTCTTTTATAGCATCTGTTATAGACACATAACCAACAACTTCCTTATTTACCGAAATATAGGACACGGTTTTACCTAATTTTTGTTCTTCAACAATTTTTGCGTCTATCTCCGTAGGGATTGATGCATTTACTGTTTGCATCAATTTTTTATTGCCCAACGCTATTTTGTTGGTCTTTACTGTTCCTATTACACCTTTTCCAGTAACGGCTTCAAAATCGTTAACTTCTTCTAGTGACATTTTACCTTCTTTGGCATAATTTACGACAGCTTCAGCAAGGGGATGCTCACTATATTGGTTAACAGATGCGATGTATTTAAGCAGTAATTTGTCGTCATTGGTTTTGGATAAATCGACTACTTTTTCAACCGATGGTTTGCCTTCGGTAATAGTACCCGTTTTATCGGTTATCAATACATTGACTTTGTCTAGGTTTTCCAGAGCTTCAGCATTTTTAATAAGCACACCATTTAATGCGCCTTTACCAACGCCAACCATCACAGACATTGGTGTTGCCAAGCCTACAGCGCACGGACAAGCAATAATCAATACGGCGATAGCATTAACAAAAGCATACACCATAGCTGGTTCAGGACCATAATAACGCCATATCAAAAAGGTGATTACCGCAACTACAATAACAATTTGTACAAAATATTTAGAAATTTTATCTGCTAATTTTTGTATTGGCGCTTTAGATCGGCTAGCATTATTTACCATTTGAATGATTTGTGATAATAAGGTATCTGAACCCACTTTTTCTGCAACCATAACAAATGACTTATTACCATTAATGGTACCAGAGCTTACTGCTTCTCCTTCGTGCTTATCAACCGGAATAGGTTCTCCCGTAATCATAGACTCATCAATAACACCATGTCCTTCATGAATTTTACCATCAACTGGAATTTTATCCCCTGGTTTTACTCGTAATAAATTTCCTTTTTTAATATCGTGTATGGAAACAATTTTGTCTTCACCACCTGGAGTTACCAAAGTAGCTTCACTAGGCGCTAATTTTAATAATTCTTTTATGGCACCACTGGTTTGACTATGTGCTCTGGCTTCTAAAAGTTGCCCTAATAATACTAGTGTTAAAATAACTGTAGTTGCTTCAAAATAGACAAAAACAGTACCTGCTTCTGTTTTAAATTGGTCTGGAAAAAGATCTGGAAAAATCATTCCGAATACACTAAAAAGAAAAGCGACTCCTGTACCAATACCAATTAGCGTAAACATGTTCAGGTTCCATGTCTTGATAGATTTCCAACAACGTACAAAAAACATCCAACAGGTATAAAAAACCACTGGAAGTGATAGTACAAACTGTACCAAGTTCCAGTTTTCTTGTGATGCAATATCCAATAAAAAGTTGTTTGGAATAAAATCTGCCATGGCAATAAACAACACAGGAACTGTAAATAGTGTTGATATTTTCATTTTTTTAAGCAAATTCTGATAAGCTTTGCTTTCTTCACTTTCAGAAGGTTCCATCGGTACTAAATCCATACCACAAATTGGGCAAGAACCTGGCGAGTCCTTGATGACTTCTGGATGCATTGGGCAGGTATATTGTACATCTTGAATTGCTTTTGGCTGCTCAACTAAATCCATTCCGCATTTTGGGCAACTTCCTGCTTTATCATATGTTTTTTCTCCTTCACAATGCATCGGGCAATAAAAAACACCATTGCCATCTTTTACAGGTTTATGATTGTGATGATCGTGTTCAGTATGGTTGTGCTTATGATCATTAGCCTGGCTTTCTGTATTTTTTAGCACAAGTTTCATCTTACAAACAGGACACTTACCTGGTTTGTCGTATGTTTTATCACCTTCGCAAAGCATGGTGCAATAATATTCATCACTTTTATTTTGCTCAGGCATTTCTATAGTATAATGTAATCCAGATTTTAAAAGCCTTTCTTGTAGAGCCTCAATTGAAACATGAGAAGTCATTTCAACAATAACTTCATTTGTATCTAAATTAGCTTCTACCTTAGTTATCTCCTTTAAATTATTTAATGAGGTTTCAACATTGGTCTTACAACCATGGCAAGACATTCCTGTAATTTTATATGTGTGTTTCATAATAATAAATTTTATTATGCAAATATTACTTTACAAGTAAACTTATTTGTGCATAATTTTGACTTAATTGTGTCTTATTTTATAATACTTTTTCTAAAAAATTATTTTTTAATGTGATAAATATAGGTATAATCATTACAGTTATTTATAGTTTTTTAAATTAATTATCTTAGGATTTAATTTTACCACAACTAATAAACTCATAGCGGCTAAAGAAAATAGCCCAGCAATTATAAAAGGATAATAAAAGCCACCTGTAACCAAACCTGTTCCCAATATTGGTCCAGCAATTTGCCCTAAACTAATTATAGACATTTGTATAGAAATATTTTTACCCGTTTGTGTATTAGATAGTACAGAAACTGCAGTAAGTAAATTAGGCGTAACCATAGATCCTCCAATAGCAAAAATAATTATTGTGATATAAATTAATGAGGTTACTCTAATAAAAGGAAAAGCTATTAATGCAATTCCACTGATTAAAAAACCGAAAGCCATTTGTTTTTTTCCAGAGATTATTTTTAGACCATAAGTAGCAAACACTGGTTGCAATACGGCCATAACTAAACCGCACAGCATAAAACCAAGACCAACTTGGCTGCTTTTAAAGGATAATTCGTTTTTAGCAAATATTGAAAATACTGTTTCAAATAATGTTATCGCAAACTGAAGTACAAAAGAGAGTATTAGCAATATTATAAAATATTGAGAAATAACGTATTTTGACTTCATATTGTTATCGTCTCGTATAAGTTTTATTGGTGATTTTTTAGATTTTAATCCTTTATAAATAATAATCAATACAATTATTCCAAACAGAGCTGACAATAAAAAAGGAACAGAAAATCCATCTAAATGAAATATCCCAAAAGAAAATTTATAATGTAAATTCGTTTGACTTAAAAAACCCCCAATTACAGGTCCAAAAATAACACCAGAACTCGCGGTTACTCCAGACCAAGCCATTATTTTTGTTCTCCGTTTCTCGGAAGTAATATCGCTTAAATAGGCATTACTGACAGGAATTACTGCCGATGTAAAAATACCTCCAATAATACGCGCTATATATAAATATGTTAACGATGTTGCAAAACCTGTAAGAACTTGCATAATTACAAAGCCGATAAGTCCAGTAATAATAATGGGCTTACGACCATATTTATCTGAAAGTTTCCCCCAAAAAACAACAAAGAGCAGCTGAAATAACGGATAAATACTGGTTAGCAAACCTATGTGAAAGTTTATGGAGTCTGCATTAAGATTGTTATTTAAAGCGAGCCTTTCTGTATAATAAGGTAAGACAGGAAGTAAAATTCCATAGCCCAACATCACAACAAATAAACTCAACAAGATTAAGAATATCTTGTTGAGTTTTTCTTTTTTATTCATTATTTTTTACCAATTTTACGCTTTAATAGTTGCGCATTAATGGCCACAATAATCGTACTTAAACTCATAAATACCGCTGCGATAGCTGGCCCTAATACAAATCCTGAAGCATAGAAAACACCTGCTGCTAATGGAATAGCAACAATATTATATCCTGTTGCCCAAATAAGATTTTGAATCATTTTGCTGTAAGTAGCTTTACCAAATAAAATTAAATTTGCAATGTCTTTAGGGTTGCTGTTTACCAAAATAATATCGGCTGTTTCAGCTGCAATATCAGATCCAGAACCAACAGCAACTCCAACATTGGCCTGTGCCAATGCAGGTGCATCATTTACACCATCTCCAGTCATGGCAACAAATTCTCCTTTATCTTGTAAGTCTTTTACAATTTCCACTTTTTGATGTGGTAATACTTCAGCAAAGTAACCATCTAACCCCAGTTTATCACTTACAGCTTTAGCGGTTTTTTCATTATCACCAGTTGCCATATATACCTTGATATCATTCTCTTTAAAGGTTTTTATAGCCTCAGCCGATTCTGGTCTAATTTCATCAGAAAGCGCAATATAACCTGCTAACTTTCCATCTATCAAAACAAATACTACGGTTTCGGCAGCATCACTATAAGCATCCTCAGGAATGGCAATATTTTCGTCACGTAAATATCCAGGACTTACTACTTTTACTTGCTTTCCTTCTACATTGGCCTCGACACCTTTTCCAGTAATGGAATTAAATTTTTCAGGCTTTGGAATAGTCACATTATCTGCTTTTACCTTTTTAATGATACCTACAGCAATAGGATGTTCAGAGCTTTGTTCTAAGGCACTCGCAAAACGCAGGATTTCATCCACAGAATAAGTTTTCAAGACAGATTCTATTCGAGTAACTCCAAAATCACCTTTGGTCAACGTGCCAGTTTTATCAAATAATAAAGCTGATATTTTACGTGATTCTTCAAAAGCTGTTCGATTTCGGATTAACAATCCATTTTGAGCTGATACTGCGGTAGAAATAGCCACAACTAAAGGAATAGCAAGACCTAGTGCGTGTGGGCAAGCAATAACCATTACTGTTACCATACGTTCTAATGCGTATACAAACGGAAATCCTAAAGCTAACCAAACTGCCAATGTTCCAAATCCAATAGCCAACGCAATATAAGTTAACCATTTTGCCGCTCTATCTGATAAGTTTTGCATTTTAGACTTGGTGCGTTGAGCTTCATCAACCATCTTAATTACTTTGTTAAGATAACTGTCTTTTCCTGTATGTTCTACCTTTACTTTTAAGGTGCTATTTCCATTTATAGAGCCACCAATAACCTTATCGTCCAATTCTTTTTTAACGGGTTTAGATTCTCCTGTAAGCATAGATTCATTCAAATAGCTAGAACCTTCAGTAATGATTCCATCTGCTGGAATTTTCTCTCCCGGTTTAATCAGAATAATATCATCTTTCATAAGATCGTCCAATTTCACATCTTGAATGGTATCTCCAACGACTTTATGTGCTTCGGAAGGTAACATACTTACCAATAATTGCAAGGCTTTTGAGGCTCCTAAAACACTTTTCATTTCTATCCAGTGCCCTAAAAGCATAATCACAATAAGTGTACTTAATTCCCAAAAGAAATCTTCGCCTTCGAGTCCAAAAACTGTTGCAGTACTATAAAAATAAGCAACACTTATTGCCATTGATATAAGTGTCATCATACCAGCGCCTTTTGTTTTCATTTCGCCATAAAATCCTTTTAAAAATGGCCAAGCTCCCCAAAAATAGACAAAAGTTGAAAGCAAAAATAGGTAGTATGGATTCCCTGGAAGTAAAAAATTATAACCAAAGAACTCTTGGATCATTGGTGAGAAGAACAGAATTGGGATGGTAATTATTAAGGATACCCAAAAGCGTTTTCTAAAATCGGTAACCATCATTTTATGATGATCGTGTCCTGCCATTCCCATAGGCGAATTACCGTCATGACCGGAATGGTCCATTTTAGAGTGGTCGTCCGATTTTGAGTCTTCCATTTTCGTGTGGTCCATCTTTGAATGATCCATCTTTTTGTTTTTGTGATCTTTGTGATTGTCCATAGTATGTTATTTTTAAGTGTTAGGATATTTTAAATTGTGTTTTTTTAAATGCTCTGTCAATATATTGGCAACACTATAGTTACGGTGCCAACGTTTATCTGCAGGTATAATATGCCATGAAGGATCATCGCAGTTGTTAATTACCATATTGTAGGCAGCTCTATAAGCATCCCATTGTTCAGCTGCCTTTTCATCTTCGATGCTATATTTCCAGCGTTTGTGGGGTTTTGAAAGTCGTTCCTGAATACGTTCTTGCTGTTCCTCCTTAGAAATATGAAGAAAAAGTTTAAGCACGTGAATATTGTTTTGTCTTAAATGCTGCTCTAAGTATTTGATAAGCTTACAACGGTGAGCTAACACTTCTTCTGAAAGAGAATTACCAACCATTGGCATAAGTAAATCTTCATAATACGAACGGTTAAAAACTTGAATCATTCCTTTTGGAGGAATATGTGGATAAACTCGCCACAAAAAATCGTGCCTCAACTCTTCTTCTGTTGGTTTTTTAAATGATTTTACTTGAACGCCCTGTGGATTCATACTACTTAATGCATGACGAATAGTACCGTCTTTACCCGAAGTGTCCATTCCTTGTAGAATGATAAGCAACCCAAAACGCCCATCTGCATAAAACTTGTTTTGTAGCTCAAAAAGTTCTTTACGTAACTTTGCCAAACCTTTCTTGGCCTCACCTTTTGAAATGTTTGAGGGCGGTTTGGTAGAAATGGAATTTAAATCTATCATTTTTAATATTTTATTTTAGTTTTTGAATCATACTTTCACTTAGACTTTCGCTATAAACTCCATAAGCATCTACAAGAAGTCCTTTAATTTCATTTTTAGATGAAATTGCGTACAAAACGCTGTTGTCATCGGTACTACTCATACCTTCAAATCGGTACATTTGGTCTACTTTAAAATCTTCTGGGCGTATTTCTATTTTTAGAGAAGCACACTCCAAGCAATTAGGCTTTAGATTAAAATCATACGTATATCCTCTTTGAACAAGGTCATTTACTGCTTCTGACAGCGTATCATAACTTTTCATCTTTTCTTTGTTTATAATTTATTCTAAAAAAACTACCATCTTCTTCTGTAAATTTTTGAAAAAACAATAATCCATTTAGGTTTAACTTTTCTGTTACTGTATAATTAAGTTGTTTAATACGGATTCCTAACGCATACGCTTTGATATTTATTTTTGATTTAATAAGATTGTATTTCTTATTTATTTCTAAAGTTCTATCATAGATTTTAATCTTGCTTTTTGATCCGAAAAAATTCAACAGCCCTGAATCAAAACTCATTTTTAACTCTACGTCTTCTAAGTTTTTTAAATCGTATAATTCTTTAAAGTTGTTAGAAGTGGTACTTATTTTGGTTTCTTTAGATTTTGGATTGGAAAAAGGAATTGCCATTACCATTATACTAGCTTCATCTGGTTTACAGCGATAGTTAGTTGTATATTTATCAGTAAGTTTTTTATCCTTGTCAAATAATTCTGTAACAACCCTAATTTCATAATATAACCCTTTCTTTAAAACTTCTTCTGCTATAAATATTTGTTCGTTTAAAAGATTTCCTTTTTTATCATAATTTTCTCGTACAATCACTCTGTCTGAAATTTGCTCAATTAGCATTTCGGTTTGTGATATTATTGTTGAAGAAGTAAACAACAATAAATACGTAAAAACTTTACTTCTTTGTTTTATTTTTATAAAACCTATTCTATTCATGTTTATTATTATGTATAATAATCAATTCAAATCTAATACATTTGGTTATCGGTTTCAGAAATTTGATGCTTTTTCTCTATTTGTAAGGTAGAAAAATAGAATTGATACTTTTGTTTTAACAATTGAGTTGCTTCCTTTAATATTTTATCAGAAACTAATAAATCATCAACTTGTAAATGAGCCGAAAATATATTCTTCCCAGAAGTTAAAACCCATGCATGTTGATGCTGTATAGATATTACCCCTTCAATTTTTAGTAACGAATTTTTAACTTCATCAATATCAACTGTTTTTGGCACAGTCTGCATTAGTATATCTAATACATCTTTAATTATTTTGTAAGAAGCCCAAAGTAATACGAGCCCAAACGCCATTCCTAAAATTGGATCTATTTGTGTCCAACCTGTAAAATAAATTACCGCAGCTGCAATAAGAATAAGTATGCTTCCAATAAAGGTTTGCATAATATGCCAAAAAGCACCTTGCATATTCAAATTTCCTTTTTGGTTTTTATAGATTAATTTAAACGATATAATTTCTGTAATTAAGCCGCCCAAGGCAGCTACTAACATTACTCCTGTAGGTAATTCAAATTCTTTTCCTAAACGAGTATAGCCCATATATAAAACATAAAATGCCATAAAAAGAAGAAATACCCCGTTTAATAAAGCACCTAAAATTTCAGCTCTTTTAAATCCAAAAGTAGCTTGTTTTGTTGCTGTTCTTTTTGAAATTTTATCTGCAATAAATGCAATGAGTATGCCACCAACTGCTGAAAAAGTATGAAAAGCGTCAGAAATTACCGCTACAGATTGTGAATAAAAACCCAATGCCAGTTCTATGATAAAATAAACTCCTGTAAGCCAACCTGTTATTTTTAATACTTTGGCATCTGTTCTAACTCCGTGGAAACTTCCATGAGCTTCTTCTTTATTTGAATTTTCTTTTTTCATTTATTTATTTAATTATTGTTTTTAAAATATTTTGAAATGATAAATACAATGACAATAAAACCTGACATCATTTCTATTACTGTAATAAATTTTGATACTGGTGCTATAGGAATAATATCTCCATAACCAACCGTTGTAAAAGTTACAATACTAAAATACAACAAATTCAAAAATCTAGATAATAATGGTTGACTATTTTGAATACCAGAAAATGCATCTGGATAAATCTCAGTAACACATAAATAATCTATAGCAAATGAAATTACGATTATAGTGATTATAGCACTTAGTAAAAGTAACATGTGATTAAATGAGTGATTCCCCTTTATTAATGTGTCTAACTTTTTAAAAGTATGCGAAACAAGAAAATAGATTTTGGCTAAAGAAAAAAGCATCAATGCACCTGCCCACAACTTTAGGTTTTCCAAATGTCCCCAAGCATTCATAACTATAAAAAATAATAAAAGTAAAATAATCAGGAAAATAAATTCTTTTGTAAGACTTATTATTACTTTAATTTTTGGAACAACTTTTTGTGTCATAATTATTAATTCAAATTTACCAAACTTAATTTATAAAAGGTACAATTCATGATAGAATTAGCTGATATAAATTTATTTGCTTTTTTAACGGCAACTCCTATATTCTTACTCTATTTTTTAACAATCTTTTTAACATCTTGAAACTCATGCTTACCTTGTTTACAACATAAACATGAACATTTTATGCATTCACTATTTATCTTTTAACCGAGGTCTAAACCAGAGTTTTGCTAAGTAAATAGTAATCGTTTGCCAATACCGTTTGAATTATATTTTACACAAAAAGTATTTTTCATTAAATCACTGGACAAAATTTCTTTGCCGCCCATCCCGACATATCCTCATAGGTTTTCCAACGTAGGTTTATGAGCTCCTGTGCTACTTTAAGTAACTTTTCTGCTTCTTCAGGGTTGGTTTTTTTCAAAATTGTGTACCTCAGTTCGTTATACGCATAATCCTCAAATTTTATAGTAGGTCTGGGCGAATCAAGTACAAAAGGATTTTTGCCTGCTTTTCTTAAAGTTGGGTTGTACCGTAATAATGGCCAATACCCACTCTGAACAGCTAAATTTTGTTGGGTCATCCCTTTCCGCATATCGATCCCATGTGCTATACATTGACTGTACGCCAAAATGATTGATGGCCCAGGATAAGCTTCAGCCTCACGCATCGCCAAAAGCGTTTGTTGCGGGTTGGCACCCATAGCCACCTGGGCTACATAGACATTGCCATAAGAAATAGCCTGCAAGGCAAGATCTTTCTTGCCCACTTTTTTTCCACCACTAGCAAACTTTGCAGTAGCGGCTGTTGGTGTTGCTTTAGACATCTGTCCGCCTGTATTGGAATACACTTCCGTGTCCAATACTAATACATTGACATTTTTACCAG
The DNA here is from genome assembly GCA_963974245.1 of uncultured Flavobacteriaceae bacterium. GTDB lineage: Bacteria > Bacteroidota > Bacteroidia > Flavobacteriales > Flavobacteriaceae > Polaribacter. The sequence goes on from CAXBBY010000016.1 coordinate 49,119, forward strand.
TGGAAAGCACATGATCCAGCCCTCCAGAACCTATGTCGTAGGCCCATCCGTCTCCACCAACCAACCACACACTCCTTCTGACCAGATGATCTGCCACCGACAGTAGTTTTTCAGCTTCTTTTTGATCTATTTGGGCTAATTTTTTCTTCAATTTTGATATTGCCTCTCGCAGTTCCTTTATTTCAGATTCATAGAGTTGTTCAGTATTAAGTAGTTTTTTCGCCAACTTCTCCCCAATTTCATGGCGTGAATAATGCACCAGCTTTCTAGCCATTGACAGGTGGTTATCGGCAGTTATGCGCATCCCCAATCCAAATTCTGCATTGTCCTCAAAAAGTGAATTTGACCAGGCTGGACCTCTACCTTCTTCATTAACGGTCCAAGGAGTTGTTGGCTGATTGCCTCCATAAATAGAAGAACAGCCGGTAGCATTGGCAACAATCAGTCGATCACCAAACAACTGGGTAAGTACTTTTATATAGGGTGTTTCGCCACAGCCTGCGCAGGCACTGGAAAACTCGAATAATGGTTCAAGAAATTGTGTGCCTCGTACTGAAGAAAAATCAACTTTTGTACGATCGTTCATCGGAAGGCTTTCAAAAAAGTGTATATTCTCTTTTTCCCGCTCTAGAAGGGGCACCCTTGACCGTAAGTTGATGGCCTTGGTGTTTTCATCAGCAGGGTCGGTAACCGGACAAACTTCCACACAGAGGTTGCAGCCGGTACAATCTTCCAAGTACACTTGCAGGGTATAGCGTGTTTCAGGAAATCCGCGGGCGTTGATAGGTGCAGAGGGAAATTCCGCAGGAGCTGGTTCCAGATAGGCCTCGTTATAGAATTTAGATCGAATAACACTATGCGGACATACAAAACTACAATTACCACATTGAATACATAAATCTTTATCCCATTGCGCCACCATGTCTGATATATTGCGCTTTTCCCAACGGGTAGTTGCGCTTGGGTAAGTGCCGTCAATAGGCAATTTACTTACTGGCAGTTCATCCCCATCGCCACGCATCATCATGGCCGTAACTTGTTGTACAAATTCAGGTGCTTCAATAGGTACCGTAGGAGGAAGAGGAATCTTACTTGTCACTTTTGAAGGAATCTTGACTTTAAATAAATTCTTCAAGGCGGCATCAACCACCCGGAAATTCATCTCTACAACCGCCTTCCCTTTTTTGAGATAACTTTTTTCAATAGACCTTTTTATCCTATCGATAGCTTCCTCTTTAGGTAATACTTCGGAAAGCGCAAAAAAACAAGTTTGCATAATAGTGTTGATTCTTTCCCCCAAGCCAGCAGCTTGAGCCACACCGGAAGCGTCTATGATATATAATTTAAGTTTTTTTTCTATAATTATCTCTTGTATTGGAAACGGAAGGTGGTTCCAAACTTCATCAAGCCCATAAGGACTATTCAATAAAAAGGTAGCGCCTTTCTTCGCTAAACGGAGCATTTGCACTTTTTCGATGAAGTTGAATTTATGACATGCAATAAAATCAGCTTCCATAATAAGGTAGGGTGCATTAATTGGTTTTTTACCAAAGCGTAAATGAGAAACCGTTTGGGCTCCAGACTTTTTGGAATCATATACAAAATAACCCTGTGCAAATAAATTTGTTCCTTCCCCAATTATTTTAATGCTGTTCTTATTGGCGCCAACAGTTCCATCTGAACCTAATCCAAAGAAAACAGCACTAATGGTTCCCTCGGGAATAATATCATAAGTAGGGTCATAGTTTAAGCTGCTATGGGTAACATCATCAATGATACCGATGGTAAAACCGTTTTTGGGCGATGCTTTTTTTAATTCTTCAAAAACACCTTTAACCATGCCAGGGGTAAACTCCTTAGAGGATAACCCATAACGTCCTCCAATAATATTTGGAAAACTATTAATTTTTTTCAAGCGGTAAGCTTCGGCCAATGTGGTAACCACGTCTTGGTAGAGGGGTTCTCCTGTGGCTCCAGGTTCTTTTGTGCGATCCAATACGGCTATTTTTTTTACTGATAAGGGTAGTGCTTTTATAAAATGTGGTAAAGAAAAAGGACGGTATAGTTTCACCTTGATCATTCCTGCTTTTTCGCCATTTGTAACCAATTGTTTTACAGTTTCACCAGTTACTTCCGATCCGGAAGCCATAATTACAATTATCCTTTCGGCTTGTGGATCGCCAACATATTCAAATAGGTTATAATTGCGACCTGTGAGTTTTCCAAAATCGTCCATAGCGTTTTGAACTATTTTTGGAAGATCTAAATAGTATGGATTTACAGTTTCTCTGGCCTGAAAGTAAATATCAGGATTTTGAGCAGTTCCTCGAATAAAGGGATTATCGGGGTTTAAGCTTCGTTTCCGATGCGCATAAATAAGTGTATCATCAATCATGTCTCTAATTTGTTCATTGGACAGAAGTTTGATTTTATTCACTTCATGGGACGTACGAAAACCATCGAAAAAATGCATAATGGGCACTCTCGATCTTAAGGTCACTGTTTGGCTTATGAGTGCCATATCATGAGCTTCCTGAACTGAAGATGAAGCGATTATAGCAAACCCTGTTGTTCTCGCCGCCATGACATCACTATGGTCGCCAAAAATCGATAACGCCTGTGCAGCGAGTGAACGCGCAGCAACATGAAAAACGGTTGGAGTAAGTTCTCCTGCAATTTTGTACATATTGGGCAACATCAGCATCAACCCTTGGGAAGCGGTAAAAGTTGTAGCCAAAGCTCCGGTTTGAAGCGCGCCATGAACAACACCTGCCGCACCACCTTCACTTTGCATTTCTATGACATCCGGGATATTGCCCCAAATGTTTTCCACGCCTTTAACTGACCACTCATCGGCGTGTTCGGCCATGGGAGATGCCGGTGTAATTGGGTAGATTCCACATACTTCATTAATTCGGTATGCCACATAGGCAACGGCTTCATTACCGTCTATAGTCGCTATTTTTGTATTATCTTCCATGATTGTTGTTTTATATTTTCTTAGGTTCGGGAATCATTTCTATGGCATGGCAAGGGCATTGTTCATAACATATCGCACAACCTGTACAGCGATCAAAGTTATACTCATATCTTTTGCCCGGTCCCAGTTTTATGATGGCTTCTTCAGGACAGGCAGCATAACAACCATCACACTCAAAGCAATTACCACAGGAAAGGCAGCGTTGTGATTCAAAAAGCACTTCTTCTTCGCTTAAACCGGCCTTTATTTCATCAAAGCCTTCCATCCGCTTTTGGGTATCAAGGGAAGTCTGTTCTTTTTGTGGTGCATTTGTTTTATACCAAAGGTGTAATTTTTCGGGTCCTACTATAGGATGTTTAGGAGCTTTAAGGTACGGTGTTCTCCGTAAAAAAGCATCGATATTTCGCGCAGCCTTTTTACCATGTCCGATAGCTACGGTTACACTTCGTTCACTGGGTATCATATCGCCTCCGGCAAAAATTCCTTGGTAACCGGTCATCATCTCAGAATTAACAATAACGGTTCCATCTTGTTTAAATTCGATGCCTTTTATACGCTTTAAAAATGCTGTGTCTGTATCTTGCCCAACTGCCAATATGAGCGTATCTGCTTCAAGCTTTTCAAATTGTCCTGTGGGAATTGGTTTTCCATCCACTAGTTTCATTATCTCAACAGTAAATGTATTTTCATCCATTGTTTTGATTGTACGGAGCCAATTGATCTTAACTCCTTCTTCCAAAGCTTCTTCTGCCTCAAATTCATGTGCCGACATGTGTTCTTTATCGCGCCTGTATATGACCATGGCTTCGGATGCTCCCATTCGTTTCGCAGTTCGTGCCACATCCATTGCTGTATTTCCACCTCCATAAATAGCAACTCTTCTACCTATTTTTGGTTTTTTACCTTGTTCTACCTGTTTTAAAAAGGTAATGGCATCAAAAATTTTCACAGCATCATTACTAGGAATATCAATTTTTTTTGAAAGATGGGCACCAACAGCTATAAATACAGCATCAAAACCTCCAGTCTTTTTTTCAGACAAGACATCTTCAACTTTATGGTTAAGAACGATTTTGACTCCCATTGCTGTAATGCGTTGAATTTCATGGTCCAATATATGTCGTGGAAGTCTGTAGGCAGGAATTCCAAAATGCATCATACCACCTGCAATAGGCCCAGCTTCATGTATCTCAACGCTATGGCCCATTCTGGTAAGATGATATGCCGCAGATAATCCGCTTGGGCCAGCTCCTATGATAAGCACTCGTTTACCATCTGGTTTTTTTTCAAACGTTACTTTCCAATTTTTATGGATTGCTTCATCTCCAAGAAAACGTTCTATGGCATGAATACTTACCGGACTGTCTATGGCGGTGCGGTTACAGCCATCTTCACAGGGGTGGTAACAAACGCGCCCCATTATTGCAGGCATCGGGTTATCTTGCATGATAACCTGCCAAGCTTCCTCAAATTTTTTATCCTGTGCCAATGCAAGCCATGCCTGTATATTTTCTCCTGCTGGGCATGCATGGTTACATGGTGGGAGCAAATCTACATATACAGGACGTTGCGTTCTTATTGGACCAGTTCCTATACTATGGCTTGTAAGGTCGGGTGGGGAGGTTTTATCTTTATTTTGACGCTTCATCTGTATCTTTTTTAGAATTAAAATTTCAATGTCGTTTTTTGTTTATGACTATCAACTCATTTATGGAAGTAAATCTAAATACACTGTCATTGCATTATCATTTCTATGAAATGTTATTTAAAATAAACTCTACACGTTCCCTTGGTGGCAAAACTGGAACTGTAACAATTGGAAACCCTAAAGACGTATAAACATCTATTATTAATTGAT
>CAXBBY010000017.1:0-47605 GCA_963974245.1 uncultured Flavobacteriaceae bacterium
ATGTACAATGCTAAAGTCCTCAATCGTTAGATTGAGGACTTTTTTTGGTTTAAAAAGTTTATTTTTATTGAATGAAATACCCATTTACATATTTGGTTGAGATTCAGTTTTTAGGGTTTCGATTTTCGGGCTGGCAAAAGCAAACAAATGCAAAAACATTGCATGATATGGTTGATAAAACATTAAGTTTTGTTTTTGATGAAGGTGTAAAATACAAAACGCTTGGTGCTGGTAGAACAGATGCGAAAGTTTCTGCTTCTAGATATGGTTTTCAATTGTTTTTACATGCAGATATAAATACTTCAGATTTTTTGAAAGATTTTAATTATAATTCTCCTCCAGATATTAAGGGTTTGTCAATTAAAAAAGTAACCTCAGACTTTAATATTATACAATCTTCAAAAATAAAGGAATATCATTATTATTTTTCTTTTGGAGAAAAACCACATGCATTTTCTGCGCCATTTTTAGTTGGTTTGAATGAACAGCTAGATATTAACGCTATGGTACATGGCGCAAAATTATTTGTAGGAGCACATTATTTTCATAAATACTGCACAAAACCTTCTGAGAAAACCATTTTTAAAAGAATTATTGATTCTTGCGAGATTGTAGAGAATACAATTTTGCAAGCGAATTTCTTTCCTACAAAAAGTTATGTTTTAAAAGTAAAAGGAAAAGGTTTTTTACGGTATCAAATAAGATTGATGATGGGAATATTATTTGAATTAGGAAGAGGAAACATTGATTTAGAGTTTATAGAAAATTCCTTAAAAGAAAATAATGACAGAAAGTTTCTAAGAGAAATTGCTCCAGCTTCAGGATTGCAATTGTATGATGTTGTTTTTGAAGATTATTAATTGAAACTAGATTCTGCGTAAGGGATTGGAGCAATTGTTTGAACTCTTTTATGAAGCATGAATAAAAAGTGAGTGTGAAAAGCCCGACCGTTTTCGGTTACGCCCAAAAAAAAGCTCATTTTAAAAATGAACTTTTAGTTTTAGTTGTATGAGATTCCTCGCTTCGCTTCGAAATGACATTTCTTATTTATTTTTAGTTCTCGACTGCGCTTGAACGGATATTAATTTATCCTTTGATAATTCCTCTAGAAATTACAATTTTCTGAATTTCTGAAGTTCCTTCATAAATCTGAGTAATTTTTGCATCACGCATTAAACGCTCTACATGATAATCTTTTACAAAACCATTTCCGCCATGAATTTGTACAGCTTCTACAGTGTGTTCCATGGCAACTTTTGAGGCATATAATTTTGCCATTGCACTAGACATATCATAATTATTTCCTTGATCTTTATCCCAAGCAGCTTTCATTACTAGCATTCTTGCAGCTTCAATTTCTGTGTGCATATCGGCTAATTTAAAAGCAATTGCTTGGTGATTGCAAATTTCTGTTCCAAACGCTTTACGTTCTTTAGAATATTTCAACGCTAATTCGTAAGCTCCAGCGGCAATTCCTAATGCTTGAGAAGCGATTCCGATTCTTCCGCCAGATAATGTTTTCATTGCGAATTTAAATCCAAAACCATCTTCGCCAATTCTATTTTCTTTAGGAACTTTAACGTCATTAAATTGTAAAGTATGCGTATCACTTCCTCTAATCCCTAATTTATCTTCTTTAGGTCCAACATGAAAACCTTCCGTTCCTTTTTCAACGATAAAAGCATTAATACCTTTATGACCTTTTTCTTTATCAGTTTGTGCAATTACTAAAAAAACATCTGCTCTACCGCCACTTGTAATCCAGTTTTTTGTACCGTTAATTACATAATGATCGCCTTTATCAATTGCAGTTGTGCTTTGCGATGTTGCATCAGAACCCGCTTCTGGTTCCGATAAACAAAAAGCACCAACAAACTCGCCAGTTGCTAATTTTGTCAAGTATTTTTGTTTTTGTTCTTCATTTGCGTACGCTTCTAATCCGTAGCAAACTAAAGAATTATTTACAGAAACAATTACAGAAGCAGATGCATCAATTTTAGAAAGTTCTTCCATAATTAATACGTAAGAAATTGCGTCCATTCCGCTTCCTCCATATTTTGGATCAACCATAATTCCTAAAAAGCCTAAATCTCCCATTTTTTTTACTAATTCTTGTGGAAATTCTTGCTTGTTATCTCTTTCTATAACACCAGGTAATAATTCTGTTTGAGCAAAATCACGAGCCGCATCTCTAATCATTAAGTGCTCTTCGGTAAGGTTAAAGTCCATTTATTGTAGTATTATTATATTCGTAAAAAATGTCTTCAAAGATACGTTTTTAGTAATAAATTATCAATAAAGTTTTGTTATTTTTACAAATATGAGTGATGATAAAATAAATGTAATCGGATTAATGTCAGGAACTTCTCTTGATGGTTTAGATCTGGTTTATGTTTCGTTTGATGAAAACAGTTTTAAAAACTTTCAAATTCAGTATTCTGAAACCAAATCATACTCAAAATTATGGAAAGAAAAACTGACAAAAGCGATTGACAAATCAGCTGAAGAATTACTTGAGCTTGATTTAGAATACGGAAAATTATTGGCTCAAAAGGTGAATGATTTTATGATAGAAAACACTATTTTAGATATTGATTTTATTTCTTCTCACGGTCATACAATATTACATCAACCCGAAAAAGGAATTACATTACAAATAGGAAACGGTCAAATAATAGCAAATGAAACTCAGCAAAAGGTAGTTTGCGATTTTAGAACTCAAGATGTAAAACTTGGAGGTCAAGGAGCACCTTTGGTTCCAATTGGAGATGCCTTTTTGTTTTCTCAATACGATGCTTGTCTAAATTTAGGCGGATTTGCAAATGTTTCTTTTAAAGAAAAAAATAAAAGAATAGCTTTTGATATTTGCCCTGTAAATATTGTGTTGAATTATTATGTAAACAAATTGGGTTTTGAATATGATGATAAAGGGAAAATAGCATCTACTGGCAAAATTAATATAGAATTATTACAGGAGTTAAACCAGTTAAAATTTTATAAAAAGAATCATCCAAAATCTTTAGGGCTAGAATGGGTACAGTCAACTATTTTTCCGTTAATTGATAAAATGAATATAGAAATAGAGGATATTTTAAGAACATTTATCGAGCATGTTGCAATCCAAATTACTAATTCAACAAAGAAATGTAAAAATCTTTTTATAACCGGTGGTGGTGTTTTTAATAAATTTCTATTAAAAAGAGTTGAACATCATTCTAATCTAGAAATCATTATTCCAAATTTTCAAATAATTAACTATAAAGAAGCATTAATTTTTGCTTTTTTAGGTGCGTTACGTGTTGATAATCAGGTTAATTGTTTGAAAAGTGTAACAGGTGCAAGTAAGAATCATTCTTCAGGTAAAATATTTACACCAAAATAAGCGATTAAAACGTTATTTTTTTTTAATTTGCTAATCGTTTTTCTACAGAAATAAACCTGAAAAACTTATATAAAATTTTTGATGAAAGACTTACTAAAAAAATACGAAGACAAACAACCAGAAATAGTTTTTAATTGGAAAGATCCTGAAACAGACGCAGAAGGATGGACCGTAATTAATTCACTTCGAGGTGGGGCAGCTGGAGGTGGAACTAGAATGAGAAAAGGCTTAGATATGAACGAAGTTTTGTCTTTAGCTAAAACAATGGAAGTGAAGTTTACCGTTTCTGGACCAGCAATTGGTGGGGCAAAATCAGGAATTAATTTTGATCCAAATGACCCAAGAAAAAGAGGCGTTTTAGAACGTTGGTACAAAGCAGTTACGCCGTTGTTAAAACATTATTACGGAACTGGTGGAGATTTGAATGTAGATGCAGATAAAGATGTAATTCCGATTACAGAAGATTGCGGAGTTTGGCATCCGCAAGAAGGAATTTTTAACGGTCATTTTAAACCAACAGAAGCAGATAAAATTAATAGAATTGGGCAATTAAGACTTGGTGTAATCAAAATTATTGAAGACAAAAAGTTCTCGCCAGATTTATCTAGAAAATATACAGTTGCAGATATGTTAACTGGTTATGGCGTTGCAGAAGCAGTAAATCACTATTACAATATTTACGGCGGATCTATAAAAGGAAAAAAAGCAATTGTTCAAGGATTTGGAAATGTTGGATCAGCAGCAGCGTATTATTTAACGCAATTAGGAGCTAAAGTTGTTGGTATTATTGATAGAGATGGAGGATTGATAAATGAAGAAGGATTTTCTTTAGATGAAATGACATCGCTTTTTTTAGGAAAAGATGGAAATAAATTAGTTTCAGAAAGCATGATTTCTTTCGATGAAATTAATCAAAAAATTTGGTCTTTACCAGCAGAAATTTTTGTTCCGGCAGCAGCTTCAAGATTAGTTTCTAAAAAACAAGTTACTCAAATGATTGATGCTGGATTGGAAGTAATTTCTCCCGGAGCAAATGTGCCATTTGCAGATAAAGAAATATTTTTTGGACCAATAATGGAATATACTGACAGTCATGTAAGTTTACTTCCAGATTTCATTTCAAACTGTGGTATTGCTAGAGTTTTTGCGTATTTGATGGAATCAAGAGTGCAATTACCAATGCAAGACGAAGCTATTTTTAATGATACTTCAGAAACAATTAGAAAAGCATTAGTCAAAACGTTCGAAAGGAATAATAGTAAAACAGAAATTTGTAAAACAGCGTTTGAAATAGCGCTAAAACAATTAATTTAATATAAATATGATTATGGAGACGATTATCATTTTAGTGTTTGTATTTGGGTATTTAGCCATTACATTAGAACACAATTTAAAAATAGATAAATTAATACCAGCGCTGGTAATGATGGCGGTTAGTTGGGCTATTATAGCATTGGGAGCAGATGGTTTTTCTAATTGGTTCGACTCTGCAAAACATGCTTTAATAGATGGTTTTGGGTTGTTAGATGTTAAAGACACAACAAATGCTGCTGGAGAAGTTGTAAGAGGAAAAATGCATATAGTAGAAGAAACATTGCTACATCATTTAGGAAAAACCGCAGAGATTTTAGTTTTCCTTTTAGGAGCTATGACTATTGTTGAAATTATAGATTATTTTGATGGATTTTCTACCATAAAAAGTTTTATAAAAACTAAAAAGAAAACTAAAATTCTTTGGATTTTCTCAATATTGGCTTTTGTTTTATCGGCAATCATAGATAACCTTACAGCAACTATCGTTTTAATTTCAATATTACAAAAAATTGTAAAAAATAGAGAGGAGAGAATTTGGTTTGCAGGTTTAATTATTATTGCTGCAAATGCTGGTGGAGCTTGGTCTCCAATTGGCGATGTAACCACAACAATGCTTTGGATTGGTAAAAAAGTAACGACCTTAAAATTAATAGAATATCTATTATTGCCTTCTCTATTGTGTATGGTCGTTCCTTCTTTTATAGCTTCTTTTTTACCAGCTTTTAAAGGTAAAATAGATTTTAAAGAAGAAGATGAAAAACCAAAAAGCCCTCATAGTGGGAGAATGTTATATTTAGGACTTGGAGCAATTGTTTTTGTGCCAATTTTTAAAACAATTACACATTTGCCTCCTTATGTAGGTATGATGTTGTCTTTGGCAGTTGTTGCAACTTTTGCTGAAATTTATAGTAATTCTAAATTTTCTATTTCAAGCATAGAAGGTGATCAGGCTGATGAACATGCTTCAGAAGCTCATCATAGTCCTGTTCATCATTCATTATCTAAAATTGAAATGCCAAGTATATTATTTTTCTTAGGAATTTTAATGGCTGTAGCAGCTTTAGAATCATTAGGTGTTTTATTTAACTTTGCATCAACACTTAAAGAAACGATCCCGATGATGGGAACTGAGTTACACGGAGAAGGAGTTTCTGATTTAGTTGTATTGTTATTAGGAGTTGGATCTGCAGTAATTGATAATGTGCCATTAGTAGCAGCAAGTTTAGGAATGTTTTCTCAGCCAATTGATGACGAATTATGGCACTTTATTGCATTTTCAGCAGGAACAGGAGGTAGTATGTTGATTATTGGTTCAGCAGCAGGAGTTGTTGCAATGGGAATGGAAAAAATTGATTTCTTTTGGTATTTAAAAAAGATTTCTTGGTTGGCTTTAATTGGTTTTTTAGTCGGTTCGTTTGCCTTTATGTTTATGAGAACATTATTTTAAAATATATGCCCGAGTTTTTCTCGGGTTTTTTTAAGCAATTTTTAAAAAGTAAATTCGTTAAGTTTACATAAATCATTAATTTAATATAAAATATGTTATCGTTAATTCAAGAAAATATTGATACAGTTACAGAGGTAATTTCAGATGAAAAAACATTGTCAATTTATAAATTGATAATGGAGAGTGGAACAGGAGGAAGATTAATAATTGGATTGTTATTTATTTTATTAGCTGTTGCGCTTTATATTTATTTTGAACGTTTTTTTGCAATTAAAGCAGCAGCTAAAGTTGATGAAAATTTTATGAATCAGATTAAAGATTATGTGTCTGAAGGAAAATTAAATGCAGCAACGGATTTATGTAAAAATACAGATTCGCCAACCGCAAGATTGGTAGGAAAAGGGATTTCTAGAATTGGAAAACCGTTGGATGATATTAATAAAGCCATAGAAAATTCAGGGAAGTTAGAGATTTATCAACTAGAAAAAAACGTGAGTGTTTTGGCTACTATTGCTGGAGCAGCACCAATGATTGGTTTTTTAGGAACTGTTATTGGAATGATTGTTGCAATTCATGAGATTGCAAATTCTGGTGGTCAAATAGATATTAAATTATTATCTGACGGATTATATACTGCAATGACAACAACTGTTGCAGGATTAATAGTTGGAATTATTGCATACATAACATATAATCATTTAGTAGTTAGAACTGATAAAGTGATTTATAAAATGGAAGCAACTTCGGTTGAGTTTTTAGATTTATTAAATGAGCCTGTATAATGAATATTAGAGGAAGAAATAAAGTCAACCCAAACTTTAATATGTCATCAATGACAGATATTGTTTTTTTATTGTTGATCTTTTTTATGCTTACATCAACACTGGTAACTGTAAGTGCTATAGATATTTTGTTGCCAAAAGCTGGCGGTAAAACAGAGAATAAAAAATCTATTGCTGTTTCAATTACAAATAAATCTTTGTTTTATATTGATAAAACAGAAGTTAGTGAAGCCAATTTAGAAAACGAAATTTTAAAACTTGTTGGAGCTGATAAAGCTAAAACAGTTGTGATTAGAGGGCATAAAGATGTTCCTTATAAAAATGTAATGAAAATTATAGACATTGCAAATAGAAATAAATTAAAAATGATTTTAGCTGTTAAAGGTAAATAAATCTATCATTTTTGCGAAAGCAGAAATCTCACTAAAAATAGTACTGTGCTAAATACAAAACATAAAAGAAAGTCTGTTGTAATTACTGCTGTAATTCTTGCTCTAATTTTAGTTGGAATTTTTAACTTCGGAATGCAATATTTAGATCCACCAGAAGAATATGGATTGGCAATTAATTTTGGCGATTCAAATATTGGAAATGGAGATCCAGTTGTGAAAACTAAAGCAAATCCTGTAGTAAAAAATGTTGAAAAGCAAATAGATAAAAAAGAGGAAGTGATTCCAAAAGAAACGATAAAGGACGAAGTTATTACGCAAGATACTAAAGATGCTCCTGTTTTAGAAAAACCAAAAAAGAAGAAGGTAGAAAAACCAAAAGTTGTTAAAAAGAAAGTTGAGAAAGCTAAAGTGATTCCAAAACCAAAACCATCTAAAGAAACACAAGATGCTTTAAATAATTTATTAAAAGGGAATTCTAAAGACGGAGAAAATAAAGGGGAAGGAGATGATGACAACCCAGGGTTAAAAGGAAACAAAGATGGTGATCCAAAGTCAACAAAATATTACGGAAATAATGGAAGTGGCGGAGATAAAAATTACAATTTAGCAGGTAGAAATGCATTATCTAAACCCATTGAAAAACCAGAATGTAATGAAGAAGGAATTGTGGTTGTTAGTATTGAGGTAAATAATTCTGGTAAAGTAATAAAAGCTACAGCAGGAGTCAAAGGTTCAACAAATACAGCGAAATGCTTATTAGACCCAGCGAAAGCTGCGGCTTTAAAAACAACATGGAGTGCAGATCCAAAAGCTCCAAATAAACAAAGAGGAACAATAGTTTACCGTTTTTCTTTATCAGAATAAATGACGTATCAAGAAACATTAAACTGGATGTTTTCTCAATTGCCAATGTATCAAAGAGAAGGCAAAACAGCATTCAAAAAAGATTTAACCAATATTTTAGCGTTTTCAAAAGAATTAGAATTTCCAGAAAAGAAATTCAAAACAATTCATGTTGGCGGCACAAACGGAAAAGGTTCTACAAGCCACATGATTGCTTCTGTTTTACAGGAAGCAGGCTATAAAGTTGGTTTATATACATCGCCACATTTGAAGAATTTTACAGAAAGAATTCGAATTAACGGAAAAGAAATTGAACAACAATTTGTTACAGATTTTATACATCAAAATAAATTATTCTTAGAAAAGCAAAAACTATCTTTTTTTGAAATGACAGTCGGAATGGCATTTGATTATTTTGCATCCGAAAAAGTTGATATTGCAATTATTGAAGTTGGTTTAGGTGGAAGATTAGATTCAACAAACATTATAACCCCCGAAGTTTCAGTAATTACTAATATTGGATTAGATCATACACAGTTTTTAGGAGAAACATTACCGGAAATTGCATTTGAAAAAGCAGGAATTATAAAGAGAAATGTTCCGATTGTTATAGGAGAAAAGCAAAAAGAAGTTGAGGCTATTTTTATTGATAAAGCAAAAGGGTTAAATACAGAAATCTATTTTGCTTCCGATTTAATTCAAAATTATAAAACAGATTTGTTGGGCGATTATCAAAAGAAAAATGTTAAAACAGCAGTTTCAGTAATACGTAAATTAGAAAATTTTAAAGTAGATAATAATCAAATTGAAAAAGGGCTTTTAAAAGTTGCAAAAAGTACAGGTTTAAAAGGAAGATGGCAAATTTTACAAGAGTCTCCAAAAATTATTTGTGATACAGCTCATAATAAAGAAGGTTTAATATTGGTGATGAATCAACTAAAAAATGAAGTCTATGATAATTTACATATTGTTTTAGGTGTAGTTTCTGATAAAGATTTAGCGCAAGTGCTACCTGTATTTCCTAAAAAAGCACGTTATTATTTTTGTGCGCCAAACATTCCTAGAGCATTAAATGTAGATGATTTAGTAAAAAAAGCGAAAGCGTTTCAACTGCTTGGAGAAAAGTATAGTTCTGTTAATGAGGCTTATAAATCAGCAAAAGAAAACTCAAAAAATGAAGATGTAATTTATATAGGAGGAAGTACATTTGTAGTTGCTGAAGTTTTGTAAAAATTTTAAAAAAATAATTGCGAGAAGTAAAAACTCTCGTATATTTGCATCCGCTAAGGGCAATTAGCTCAGTTGGTTCAGAGCATCTCGTTTACACCGAGAGGGTCGGGGGTTCGAATCCCTCATTGCCCACTACATTCCATCTCGATAAGGAATTTAAAAAATATTCGGGCAATTAGCTCAGTTGGTTCAGAGCATCTCGTTTACACCGAGAGGGTCGGGGGTTCGAATCCCTCATTGCCCACAACAATCACAATCCTGATGAATTTCATCAGGGTTTTTTGTTTTAAAAAATTTGAAGCTTGCTTCGTGATTTTTTGAAATAAAAAAACTATATAAGCAAAGCTCACAAGGATTGTATTTGCAGTAGTGGTTTCAACTGGTTATGCACTCTGTGAATCCCTAGTTGCTTACTTTGTTCCAGAAGAAATTATGAGGTTTTTTTATGGTTCAAATTTAGTGTTGATTGGTTTCGTTTTTGTATTTTTGATTAACCTAAAATCACCTGTTTTTTATAATGGAATTCAATGCTTTAAATAATAAAAGAATATTAGTTACTGGTGGTGCTGGTTTTATTGGTTCAAACTTATGTGAAGCACTATTAGATTTGAATGTATTTGTAACTTGTTTAGATAATTTCTCTACAGGTAAAAAAGAGAATATTGAAGGATTTCTTTCAAATCCAAAATTCAAATTAATAGAAGGTGATATTAGAAACTTAGATGATTGTCAAGATGCAGTTAAGGGAGTTGATTATGTTTTACATCAAGCCGCTTTGGGGTCTGTTCCAAGATCAATAAAGAATCCAATAACTACCAATGAAGTTAATATTAGCGGATTTCTAAATATATTAGTAGCATCAAGAGATGCAAAAGTCAAACGCTTTGTGTATGCTGCAAGTTCTTCAACTTATGGAGACTCTAAATCGATGCCAAAAGTTGAAGATGTGATTGGAAAACCACTCTCTCCTTATGCAGTTACAAAATATGTTAACGAATTATACGCAGACGTTTTCTCAAAAACATACGGATTAGAGACTATTGGGTTACGATATTTTAACGTATTTGGAAGAAAACAAAATCCAAACGGCGCGTATGCAGCTGTGATTCCGAAATTTGTAAGTCAGTTAATGAAGGGAGAATCTCCTGTTATTAATGGTGATGGAAGCTATTCTAGAGATTTTACTTATATTGATAATGTTATTCAAGCAAATTTATTGAGTTTGATAACCAAAGATAAAAAAGCAATTAATACAGTGTATAATATTGCTTACGGAGAACAAAATACATTAAACGATTTGGTTAAATATTTAAAAGAATATTTATCTGATTTTGATTCTAAAACATCTCAAATTAATGTAATTTATGGGGAGATTAGAGCTGGAGATATTCCACATTCACTTGCTAGTATAGAGAAAGGAAGAGAAAAGTTAAAATATAATCCTAAATATTCATTAGAGAAAGGTTTAAAAGAATCTGTAGAATGGTATTGGAAAAATTTATAAAAATGGATAAACTAAAAATAGGGATAATCGGTTTAGGTTATGTTGGTTTGCCACTGGCAAGATTATTTGCTACAAAATACTCTGTCGTAGGATTTGATATTAATAAAGTAAGAGTATCTGAGTTAATGTCTGGGACAGATTCTACTTTGGAAGTTGAAGAAGGTGTTTTGCAATCAGTTTTAGTGTCAAAAACGTCAACTCAAATTGGACTTTATTGTTCAACTTCACTAGATGATATTAGCGATTGCAATTATTATATTATTACGGTTCCAACACCTGTCGATAAAAATAATCGTCCAGTTTTAACACCTTTAATTAAAGCAAGTGAAACAGTTGGAAAGGTTTTAAAAAAAGGAGATATTGTTATTTATGAATCAACAGTATATCCAGGAGCAACAGAAGAAGATTGTATTCCTGTGTTAGAAAAAGCTTCTAGTTTAGTTTTTAATAAAGATTTTTATGCTGGATATTCTCCAGAAAGAATCAATCCAGGAGATAAAGAACATACCATAGAAAAAATATTAAAAGTCACTTCAGGATCAACTCCAGAAATTGGAAAAAAAGTAGATGAATTATATAAATCTGTTATCACTGCGGGAACACATTTAGCTCCGACTATTAAAGTTGCAGAAGCAGCAAAAGTAATTGAGAATTCTCAGAGAGATATTAATATCGCTTTTGTAAATGAGCTGGCAAAAATATTTAACTTAATGGATATTAATACAAATGATGTATTAGAGGCCGCTGGAACAAAATGGAATTTTTTACCGTTTAAACCAGGGTTGGTTGGTGGACATTGTATTGGTGTTGATCCATATTATTTAGCACAAAAAGCACAAGAATATGGATATCATCCAGAGATAATATTATCTGGGAGAAGAGTAAATGATAGTATGGGAAGTTACGTTGCCTCTGAAGTAATTAAACTAATGCTTAAGAAAGATATTGCAATTAAAAATTCAAACATATTAATTTTAGGAATTTCTTTTAAGGAAAATTGTCCGGATATTAGAAACACGAAAGCTGTAGATGTTGTCAATCAATTAGTGGAATATGGAGTTAGTGTTACAATTTATGACCCTTGGGTAAGCAAAGAAGAAGTAAAGCGAGAATATAATTTAAAAGCAGTAAATAAATTACCAAATCAAAAATTTGATGCGATAATTTTAACAGTTGCACATCAAGATTTTATGGAGCTTGATTATTCAAAGCTTCGAAAAAAGAATGCTATAATTTATGATGTAAAAAATAAATTATCTAAAAGTATAATAGACAAAAGTTTGTAGATGAAAAATTTTGCATTGATAGGAGCTGCAGGCTATATTGCTCCAAGACATTTAAAAGCGATAAAAGACACTAATAATAATTTAGTAGCTGCTTTAGATAAGTTTGATAGTGTTGGTGTATTGGACAGCTACTTTCCAAATGCAGATTTCTTTGTTGAATTTGAAAGATTTGATCGCCATATTGAAAAATTAAAAAGAAAAGGTACGCTTTTAGATTATGTAAGTATTTGTACGCCGAATTATTTACATGATTCTCATATTAGAATGGCATTACGAAGTGGAGCTGATGCTATTTGTGAAAAGCCTTTAGTGTTAAATCCATGGAATGTAGATGCTTTAGTCGATATAGAAAAAGAATCAGGGCAAAAAATATACGCAATTTTACAATTGCGATTGCATCCAAGCATCATCGCTTTAAAAAATAAAATTGAAGAAGGTCCAAAAAATAAAATTTATGATATAGATTTGACTTACATCACCTCAAGAGGAAGTTGGTATGATATATCTTGGAAAGGAGATGAAAGTAAATCAGGTGGAATTGCAACAAATATTGGCGTACATTTTTATGACATGCTTTCATGGATTTTTGGTGCCGTAAAAACAAACAGTGTTCATTTACGTGAAAAAGATAAAGCAGCAGGATTCTTAGAATTTGAAAAAGCTAGAGTACGTTGGTTTTTATCGATTGATGAAAATTCGTTGCCAGAAAAAATTAGGGTATCCGGACAAAGAACATATAGATCAATTACTGTAAATAATGAAGAAATAGAATTTAGTCATGGTTTTACCGAATTACACACAGAAAGCTATAAAGAAATTCTAAAAGGAAATGGTTTTGGATTAAAAGACGCAAAACAATCTATAGAAATTGTACATGATATTCGAAATAATGAAATATTAAAAACGGGAGAAAAACACCCTTTTTTAGCTAGGTAATTAAACATATTTTTAAAAAACAATAATGAAAAAGAAAGCAATAATAGTTTCAGGGTACTTTAATCCTATTCATAAAGGGCATTTAGAATACTTTAATAATGCCAAGGATTTAGCAGATGAGTTGTTTGTAATTGTAAACAGCGATTTACAAAGAGCTTTAAAAGGATCCAAAGAATTCCAAAAAGAAGCCGAAAGATTATTTATTGTACAAAACATTAAAGCGGTAGATAAAGCTATTATTTCTGTAGATAAAGACAGAACAGTATGTGATTCTATTCGCGCTATTTTTGAAACTTATGGACAAGAATACCAATTAGGTTTTGCTAATGGAGGAGATCAGGATAATAACTCAATTCCTGAAGCACCAGTATGTAATGAATTAAACATTCAATTAATAGATGGTTTAGGAGATAAAATTCAGTCTTCATCTTGGTTATTAAATAAAGATTAAGATTGTAAAAATATGAAATATTTCATATTTTTTAAAATTCGTTTTTTTTAAAATGAATGTAAATTATAAAATGATTTAACTATGAATGTTACTGTTGTAGGTACAGGATATGTAGGTTTAGTTACAGGAACTTGTTTTGCAGAAATGGGAAACACAGTGATTTGTGTAGATATTGATAAAGAAAAAATAGATAAATTGAATAAAAGTATTATTCCAATTTATGAGCCGGGATTAAAAGAGTTAATAAGCAGTAACAGTCATAAAACATTATTTTTCTCGACCAATTTAGAAGAGGCAATTGGTAAATCAGATATTATTTTCATTGCAGTTGGCACACCAATGAGCAAGGATGGAAGCGCAGATTTGTCAGCTGTTTTTAATGTTGCAACATCAATAGGTAAAGTGATTTTAGAACATAAAATAGTCGTTTCAAAATCAACAGTTCCAGTTGGAACAACGTTGCGGGTTAAAGAGATTATTCAAGAGCAAATCAATAAAAGAGGTGTTCATGTTGATTTTGATGTTGTTTCTAATCCTGAATTTTTAAAAGAAGGAGCAGCAATCAATGATTTTATGAAGCCAGATAGAATTGTGATTGGAGCAGAAAAGAAAGAAGTCTTTAGTAAAATGAAACAATTATATAGTTCTTTTTTTAGAGCTTCCGATAGGTTTATAGTAATGGATATTCATTCTGCAGAAATGACAAAGTACGCTGCAAATGCAATGTTAGCTACAAAAATTTCTTTTATAAATGAGATGGCTAATATTTGTGAAAAAGTTGGTGCAGATGTTAATAGTGTTAGAGTAGGAATTGGGTCTGATTCAAGAATTGGGTACGATTTCATTTATCCTGGTATTGGTTATGGTGGCACATGTTTTCCAAAAGACATTTCAGCGCTTATAAAACTAGGAAAAGATAATGGTTATAATCCAGCTATAATTTCTTCTGTAAATGAGCTCAATAAAAAACAAAAAGAATATTTTTTCGATAAAATAGTAAAACGATTTAAGGGTAATTTAAAAGGCTTAACTTTTGGAGTTTGGGGATTGTCATTTAAGCCAGAAACGGATGACATGCGTGAAGCAGCTTCTGTATATATCATAAATAAACTATTGGAGAAAGGTGCGCTGGTTAAAGCGTATGATCCAAAAGCAATGAAAACAGCAAAAAAACATTACTTTAAAAATAATGAAATTGTTTTTGCTCAAAGTAAAATGGATGCCATACAAGATGTAGATGCGTTATTATTACTTACAGAATGGAAAGAATTCCGTTTAATAGATTTTGACGAGTTAAAAAAACAGATGAAACAAGCAATTATTTTTGATGGGAGAAATCAATATCGTACCTTTGAACTCGAAAAAAAAGAATTTGAATATTATCAAATTGGAAAAGTGTAAAAAAATAATTTTTAAAGCTATAATATTATCACGTTTAAATTAATAGACTCTAACTGTATAAAATGAAAAAGAAAACTCAACTATTATTAATTTTAGTATTTACTTTTTTCACTTCTATAATCTTGGCTCAAGATATTAGTCAATTGAATAATGTAGATATTAGTACTCTAACTGATAACCAGATAAAATCGTATTGGAATTCTATTCAAAAGAATGGTTACACTATGGATCAAGCTGAAATCCTTGCAAAAGCTCAAGGTGTTTCTTCATTGAAAATAGCAGAGTTTAAAAGAAGAGTCAATAATTTAGACACTACTTCAAAACCAAAAGAGATTAATGATAATATTTCAGGTCAAGTAAATGTAAATGATTCTTTTGGGTTAAAAGGAAATGATAATTTCGATAAAGAGAAACCAAAAGAATTGTTATTTGGGTATGATTTTTTTAATAATTCAAATATCACTTTTACACCTAATGTTAATATAGCTGTTCCAGAGAATTATCAATTAGGTCCAGGAGATGAATTGGTAATCGATTTATGGGGCGCTTCTGAAGTAACCTATAAATCTACCGTTAATAATCAAGGAAATATTAAAATAGAAGGTGTTGGTCAAATTTATGTGAATGGATTTACGATTGAAAATGCTAGTAAAAAAATCATTTCTAAATTAAAAAAGAAGCATGCTGGTATAGGAGCTTCTAGTGATAGTTATAACAAAATAAACACAAATATTACAGTTTCTAAAATCAGAACTGTACAAGTAAATATTATAGGAGAGGTAAAGGTTCCGGGAACCTATTCTTTGAATTCTTTATCAACGGTGTTAAACGCCTTGTATGTTTCTGGAGGTCCAACAAAAATGGGTACTTTTAGAGATGTTAAATTGGTTAGAAACGGAAAAACAATTGCTTTATTAGATATTTATAATTACTTACTAAAAGGTTCTTTAAAAGGTAATTTAAAACTTCAAGATCAAGATATTTTGTTAGTTGGGCCATATAAAAACCTAGTTATTGTTGAGGGAGCAGTTAAAAGACCGGGTATTTATGAATTAAAAAAAGGTCAAACTCTTGATGATTTAATTCAATATTTTGGAGGATTTACCGCAGAGGCTTATACAAACTTATTAGTTTTAGAACGTGTTAACGGAACCCAAAAAGAGGTTAAAGAAGTACAAATACAAGATGCTAAAAATTTCCTGATTCAAGGTGGGGATAAACTAATTATTCAAAAAGTTGTAGATAAATATAAAAATAAAATATCGATAAAAGGCGAAGTGTATAGACCTGGTGATTTTGAATTACTTGAAAATATGACATTAAAAGATCTAATTATTAAAGCAGAAGGTGTTACTCCAGAAGCCTTTTTAAATAGAGGGAAATTAGTTAGAGTTTTTGATGAATCAAATAAAGAGAATATTTCTTTTTCTATTTTAGATATTTTAAATGGTAAAACGTCAATTGTATTAAAAGCAAGAGACGAAATCCGAATTTTCAACAAACAAGAACTAAGAGAAAAAAGAACAATATCCGTAGGCGGAGCTGTTAATTCTCCTTCTACGTTTGACTTTGTTGGTAAATTGCAAATTGAAGATGTGATTGCGATGTCTGGAGGCTTAAAAGAAGGAGCAGATCCACAAGTAATAAGTGTTTCAAGAAGATTAAAAGATGGTAGTTTTAAAACCTTGAGTAAAAACTTTGCAATTTCTTCAAAAATAAATTTAGCACTTAATGAAGGAAAACCTTTTTATATTGAACCATATGATATTATAAATGTGAGATATCTAAAAGGGTATGTTGCTCAAAAAAATGTAACGATAAAAGGAGAGGTTAAATACCAGGGACCGTATATTTTAATAAATAAAAATGAACGAATTTCAGACTTAATTAAAAGAGCTGGAGGGTTAACACCTTTTGCATATGTTGCTGGAGCTACACTTGTTAGAAAAAATCAAGATGAATCAACTAGAAATCAGCAAGAGCTAATAAAAGACATCAATGAAAAAGATTCTATTACTAAAGATGTAAAAATCTTTGAAAAAATAAGTGGTTTTAAGATTGGGATTGATTTAGATGCAATTTTAAATAAAGGAGGTGCTGGTTCAGATATAGACTTGTTCTTAGAAGAAGGAGATGAATTGTTAATACCGTCAGAAAAACAAACAATTGAAGTAAGAGGAGAAATATTATCACCTACTCTAGTTCATTTTAAACCTGGAAAAAGTTTAAAGGAATATGTTAACAATTCAGGAGGATTTTCTCAGAAAGCAAAAAAATCTAAAGCCTTTGTCGTATATAGCAATGGAGATATTAAGGCGATTAAAAGGTTTCTGTTTTTTAAATTCTATCCTAAAATAGAACCAGGAGCAATAATTTTTGTGCCTTCAATAATTGAGGATAAAAACAAAATGTCAACTCAAGAAGTTCTAGGAATTACTTCAGGATTTGCGACTTTAGCGTTGATTATTCAGTCTCTTACAAAATAAATAAAAAAATAAAATATTTTTATAATATTAGAAATAAAGTATGAAAAAAGAAAATATCAAACCTTATCGGGAAGATGAAGATACTATAGATTTCTATAAGCTTTTAAAAGAATTCTGGGATGAGCGCAGGTTTATTTTGAAAATAACTCTCATATTTACTTCTATTGGTTTATTTATTGCTGTTTTTTCTCAAAACCTATATACATCATCTACTACGTTTGTACCTTTGGTGGAAGGGAAATCTGCTAAAAGTGGTTTAGGTGGCTTGGCTTCTTTAGCGGGTATAAACCTTAATGGGGGAAGTAACTCTGAAATTTCTCCTGATTTATATCCCCAAATTGTAAAAAGTATTCCTTTTCAGAAAGAATTATTACAGACACAACTTTTAATTGAAGGTCAAGCATCACCTGTTTCTTACAAATGGTATTATGAAAATTTATATAGCCTTGGAGTTTTAGGTAATTTAAAGAAATACACGTTAGGTTTACCCTCTACAATTATTTCGCTCTTTACAAATGATGATAAAAACAATAAAATTACTAACTTAAATGATGACGCAATCATTTCTGTGTCTACAGAAGAAGGTAAATTAATAAAACAATTGGAAAATCAAATTTACTTAGAGGTAAATACAGCTGAAAGTTTTGTTACTATTTCAGTAACAATGCATGAGGCATATGCAAGTTCACAACTAACTTTAAGAGCTCAAGAATTATTGCAAGAATATGCTTTGAAATTTAAAACTGAAAAATCTAAAGATGAATTAAAATATATTGAAGCACGTTTTTTAGAAAAACAAAAAGAATTTCAAGAAGTTCAGTTAAATTTAGCACGTTTTGAGGACCAAAATAATTCAATTAATACATCTCTTGGAAGAACAAAATTATTGCAATTAAAGTCGGATTATAATATCACTTTTAATGTTTATAATGAATTAGCCAAGCAGCTTGAGACACAAAGGTTACAAGTAAAACAAGATACACCTTTGTTTACAGTGCTAAAACCAGTAACAATTCCTTTAGTTAAATCTTCACCTAGAAGGCTATTAAATTTAGTTGCAACTATTTTTGTTGGGTTCTTATTTAGCCTAGGATTGGTTAAAGTTAAAGTTTTTTATAATGATTTTAAAAAAATAAAAATAAGGAAAACATAGAGACTTAACTATGTTTTTTTATAACTTAAAATAAGTGTACCTGTTGTTTATAGAATAATAAATTACTAATAAAATTAATGATGAGTATTGTTGATATAGATTCAGATTATGTAGGTTGGTTTTAAGATGTTGTTTTTAGGACATATGAAACAATTTTTCTAATGTTGATTTGGATAAGGTTAAAATTTAAAATCAAAATCTAGTAAAGTAAAAGAAGTAGATCATTCAAAGTTAATTGAAAAAATATTTTTAAAAAAAGTGAATAAGAGTTGTAAAATATATATAGCAGGTCACCGTGGAATGGTCGGTAGCTCTATATGGAGAGTGCTTGAATCTAATGGGTACATGAATATTATTGGTAAAACAAGTAACGAATTAGATTTAAGAAACCAACAAGATGTTGCTGGGTTTTTTGAAAACGAGAAGCCAGAAATTGTTATCAACGCAGCAGCAAGAGTTGGAGGTATTTTAGCAAATAATGAGTATCCTTATCCGTTTTTGATGGAGAATATGCAGATACAAAATAATCTTATAGATAACTCGCTTAAATACAATGTGCAAAAGTTTATTTTTTTAGGCAGCTCATGTATTTATCCTAGATTAGCAAAGCAACCTCTAAAAGAAGAGTACTTATTAACAGATTCTTTAGAGCCCACCAACGAATGGTATGCTATTGCAAAAATAACGGGTGTTAAGGCGTGTCAGGCAATACGTAAACAATTCGGTAAAGATTATGTGAGCTTGATGCCGACTAATTTATATGGTACTCATGATAATTTTGACTTAAAAACATCACATGTATTGCCAGCGATGCTGCGTAAATTTCATGAGGCAAAGGAGAATAATCATAGTCCAGTAAAACTATGGGGAAGTGGAACTCCTATGAGGGAGTTTTTGTTTGTAGATGATATGGCAGAAGCTGTAGTTTATGCTTTAGAAAATAAATTGCCAGAACACTTATATAATGTAGGTTCTGGAAAAGATATTACCATTAAAGAATTGGCAGAGACAATTCAAGAGATTACTGGGCACCAAGGGGATATTATTTGGGATGACAGCAAGCCAGATGGAACGCCAAGGAAACTAATGGATGTTTCTAAAATGAAAGAACTCGGTTGGGAGTATACCACAGAATTAGAAGTAGGTATTAAAAAAACTTACCTATGGTTTTTAGATAAAATAGATACAATTAAAGAAATAAAATTATAAATAATGAAAGTAGCATTAATTACTGGTATTACAGGTCAAGATGGTTCTTATTTAGCTGAGTTGTTGTTGGAGAAAGGTTATATGGTTCATGGTGTCAAGAGAAGATCATCATTGTTTAATACAGATAGAATTGATCATTTGTACCAAGATCCGCATCATCCAAATCAAAGATTAAAATTGCATTATGGAGATTTATCTGATGCAATGAATCTTACTCGTATTATCCAAGAAACACAGCCAGATGAGATTTATAATTTAGGAGCCATGTCGCATGTTGCTGTTTCCTTTGATACTCCAGAATATGTCGGTAATATTGATGGACTGGGAACTTTACGAATATTAGAAGCCGTAAGAATTTTAGGTTTAGAAAAGAAAACAAGAATTTACCAAGCATCAACTTCTGAATTGTATGGGGGTATGCCTGAAAATAAAAATGTACACGGTTTTTATGATGAATCTTCACCGTTTTATCCTCGTTCACCTTATGGAGTGGCGAAAATTTATGGTTTTTGGATTACTAAAAATTATCGCGAAGCGTATAATATGTTTGCTTGTAACGGTATATTATTTAACCATGAATCACCAAGAAGAGGGGAGACTTTTGTTACAAGAAAAATCACTCGTTCGGTATCAAAGATAGCATTAGGTCTGCAAGATAAATTCTATTTAGGGAATTTAGAGGCTAAACGAGATTGGGGACATGCGAAAGATTATGTTAGAATGATGTGGATGATTTTGCAAGCGAATCAGCCAGAAGATTGGGTAATTGCAACAGGGGTAACTACCACTGTGCGAGAATTTGTGCGCTTGTCTTTTGGAGAAGTTGGAATAGGATTAGAATTCAAAGGAGAAGGAGTCGATGAGAAAGCCTATATTACAGAATGTAATCATAAAGATTTTCAATTAGAAATAGGTAAAGAAGTGTTGTCTGTTGACGCGTCTTATTTCCGACCAACAGAGGTTGATTTGTTAATTGGAGACCCTTCAAAAGCGAAGAATAAATTAGGTTGGGTACCCGAGCATGATTTAGCTTCTTTAGTAAAAGATATGATGAAAGGTGATGTTACTTTAATGAAGAAAGATGTTGTGTTATTAAAAGCAGGACATGATATTTTGAAACAAGCTGAATAACATTTATAAATTAAAAGCCAAACTAATTCAAAAAAACAGTATTTCAAATAAAAATTAAATATCATTATATGTTAGATTTAAACGGAAAATCAATTTTAATAACTGGAGGAACCGGTTCATTTGGTAAAATGTTTACTAAACTTATTTTGGAGCGTTTTCCAAATGTAAAAAAGTTAGTGATTTTTTCTAGAGATGAGCAGAAGCATTTTCAAATGGGGCAAGAATTTCCCGAGAGTGTTTATCCTCAACTTAGATATTTCATTGGAGATGTAAGGGATAAATCACGTTTAGTAAGAGCTTTCGAAGGAGTTGATGTTGTTATTCATGCAGCAGCAATGAAGCACGTTCATTTGGCAGAGTATAATCCAATGGAATGTGTAAAGACAAATATTAATGGAGCTGAAAATGTAATAGATGCTGCTCTTGAAAGTGGTGTAAAAGACGTTGTTGCATTGTCTACAGATAAAGCTGCAGCACCGATCAACTTATATGGAGCAACAAAATTAGCTTCTGATAAATTATTTATTGCAGCAAATAATATTAAAGGAAGTAGAAATATTAAATTTTCAGTAGTAAGATATGGTAATGTAATGGGGTCCAATGGTTCGGTTATGCCGTTTTTCCTTGATAAGAAGAAAAAAGGAGAGTCATTTCTTCCAATTACTGATGATAAAATGACCAGATTCAACATTTCTTTAGAAGATGGTTGTGAAATGGTTTTCTATGCAATAGAGAATGCATGGGGAGGAGAGGTTTTTGTACCTAAGATTCCTTCTTATAAGATCCCAGATGTCGCAATTGCTATTGCTCCAGAAATGGAACAAAAAGTTGTAGGAATCAGACCAGGTGAGAAATTACACGAAGAAATGATTACATCTTCAGATTCTTATAATACTGTTGACTTAGGGAAATATTATGCTATTTTACCTCAAAAATCACCTTATACACAATATTCAAAAGAAGATTATAAAAAGGCTTTTAATGCGGTAGATGTTCCAGATGGTTTTTCTTATGATTCAGGAAATAATACTGAATGGGAGACTGTAGACTCACTAAGAGAACTAGTAAAAGAACATGTTGATCCTAATTTTGAAGTTTAATGAAACCAATACCTTATGGAAGGCAAGATATTCAGAAAGATGATATTGATGCCGTAATAGAAACACTTACTTCAGATTTTCTTACCCAAGGACCTAAAGTAAACGAATTTGAAAATAAATTTGCGGCTTATATTGGTGTTAAATATGCAGTAGCGGTTAACAACGCGACATCAGGTTTACACCTTGCAGTTTTAGCGATGGATTTAAAGCCTGGTGACCGTGTAATTACAACACCAATTACTTTTGCAGCATCGGCTAATTGTATACGTTATGCAAACGCAGAAGTTTGGTTTGCAGATATAGATCCAGATACTTATGTTTTGTCTTTTGAAAGTACCAAAAAATTAATTGAAAGTAAGCCAAAAGGATTTTTTAAAGGAATTATTCCTGTTGATTTTGCTGGATTGCCTGTTAATTTAGAAGCGTTTAGTAAACTAGCTAAAGAGCACGACCTTTGGATTATTGAAGATGCATGCCATGCTCCGGGAGGGTATTTTATAGACTCAATGAACGATAAGCAAATGTGCGGAAATGGTAAATATGCAGATATTGGTGTGTTTTCATTTCACCCAGTAAAACACATTGCTTGTGGTGAAGGTGGTATGTTAACGACAAATTCTGAAGCAGTGTATAAAAAATTATCACTCCTAAGAAGTCATGGAATAACTAAAGATAATATGCAGCAAAATCATGGAGGTTGGTTCTATGAAATGCAAGAACTTGGATACAATTACCGACTTACTGATATTCAATCAGCTCTAGGGATTACACAATTGGCTAAGAATAAAGTTGGTGTTGAAAAAAGAAATGAGATTGCTGAAACTTATAAAAAAGCATTTAAAGGGAAACTAAAATTCCAGAGTCTTCCAATAAATTTCTACAATGCACATCATTTATTTATAATAGAAGTCGATGAAAGAAAAGCGATGTATGATTTTTTAAGAGAGCATAATATTTACACCCAAATACATTATGTACCTGTTCAGACTCTGCCATATTATCAAAAAATTGGATATAAAGGTGCAGAGCTTTCTAACTCTGAGAACTATTATGCTAAATGTATTAGTTTGCCTATGTATCCTAGCCTTAAACAGGAAGAGCAAGACTTTGTGATAGATAAAGTATTGCTTTTTTTAAATGAGAAGTAAATTTTAAAAAGTTATTAATGGAGCGTAAACTAATCTTAGGAACGGTACAATTTGGCTTGGATTATGGCGTTAACAACACCGTTGGCAAAGCTAGTTCTGCAGCGGTAAAAGAAATTTTAGATGCAGCCGCTGAACATGGCGTTCTATTGTTGGATTCAGCAGAAACTTATGGGGATTCTCAAGAAAAAATAGGTGAGTATCATAAAAACTCATCCAATTCATTTCAAGTTATCACAAAGTTTAGCCCAGCCCGCTTAGATTTGCCTACAAATATAAAAGAACGTATTTATACAAACTTAGAGACTTTAAATGTTAAGAGCTTGTATAGTTATATGTTTCATTCTTATGCTGATTTTAAAAAGTATTATTCAGATTTTAAAAAAGACCTTATTTTTTTAAGGGATGAGGAAAGCATTCAAAAAATTGGTGTTTCACTCTATACCAATGAAGAATTGGAAGAAGTGCTTAAAAATGAGGATGTTGATTTAATACAACTTCCGTTTAATTTATTTGACAATAGCAGTCGACGGAAAGAGGTTTTGTTAAAAGCAAAATCAAAAGGTAAAGAGATCCATGTTCGGTCAACGTTTCTCCAAGGCTTATTTTTTAAAAATATAGATACAATTGAAGGTAAAATTTTACCACTAAAACCTTATTTAGAAGACCTAGTACAAATTAAAAATAAATACAAGGTCAGTACAGAAACGTTGGCTTTGCAATATGTGCTTCAAAAAAACTATATTGATAGGGTTTTAATAGGTGTCGATAGTTTAGAGCAGTTAAAAAAGAATATATATATTTGTTCTGAAAGAACGAATATTCCTACAGAAGTTATTGATAATATAAATATAAAAGAAGGTGCTTTGTTAAACCCAATTAACTGGATTTAGCAATATATCTATTTGATTGTTATGAGAGATTTTAATTTGTTAGAAAGCATTGATTTAGAGAGAGAAAGAAGGCTTAAAGGAAGGGTTGCAGTTGATCCGAACGCTGATTTATTATGGACAAAAGCATTAAATTTAGTTTCCTCTTCTACTGAGAAAGAACGTTTATTGGAAGCTTATCAATTTGCTGGTAATATTAAGTATGACCATGCCGGATTAAGTCCTGAAATTTATTTTGCACACCCAATCAGAGTCGCTTCATTGGCGATGTTATATTATGATAAAATGAATGTTGATTTAGGAATCGTAGGATTGATTCATAATGTTTTTGAGTTATCAGATTATACTAATGATTTTATTACAGAAAAATTTGGTAAAAAAATTTCTAATCAAATCTTAGATTTGACAGTAGATAGAGAACAGCAGTGGGACGAAGATTATAAAAATACATATTATAAAAAAATAGAGAATGGCCCTATAGAAGCTAGGGTAATAAAAATAATAGATAAATTAGATAATCTTTTTATTTTAGGGGTCAATCCTAATGAAGAAATCAAGATAAAATATCTAAAAGAGATTGAAAAACATGTACTTCCTCTTGCTTATAGAACTACACCCAAAATATATAGTTATATGAAAGAGTTAGTAGATGATAATTATAAATCAGGATTTAATATAGGTTAAAATGAAAAACAAGAACAGAGTTGCAGTAGTTACTGGTGGAAGTAAAGGAATTGGTCTAGGAATCGTGAAAGAATTTATCTCTAAAGGAATAAATGTTTTAGTTATTGCAAGAAATGAAGAGGCACTTACTAATTTAAAATCTAGCTATAATGCTGATCAAATTGAAACATTAATTGGAGATGTATCTGATGTTGATTTACCTAACAAGGCTTTAAAACTAGCTTTATCCAAATGGGGTAGAGTAGATATTTTAATAAATAATGCTGGAGGACCTCCTGCAGATTCATTTCTTAACCATGATGAGGATGCTTGGAAGTCAGCCTTTGAAATTAGCTTAATGAGTGTAATCAGGTTTTCAACCACATTTGCTCCCGTGATGAAAGAGAACAATTGGGGGAGGATTTTATCAATTACATCAACCATTGCAAAAGAACCTAGTCCTATAATGGTACTGTCTGCAACAATGAGAGCTGGAGTTGCAGCATTTAATAAAGCAATCTCCATAGAACTAGCTTCTTACAATATAACGGTAAATGCAATATGTCCTGGAGGAGTGTTTACGGATAGGCTTGTTAGTTTATTAAAAAAGAAGTCAATAATTGATGATAAACTCTATGAAGATGTTTTAAAGGAAAGCGAAAAAAGTATTCCAATCAAACGATTTGCCTCTGTAGAAGAGATTGCAAAAACGGCAAGTTTTTTATGTTCTGAAGACGGAAGTTATATTACAGGTGTACAACTTTCTGTCGATGGTGGATTATCTAAATCATATTAAATTGTATGATTTTTGAACCAGATATTTTTTCAAATAAGACTCCTATATGGAACCGTATAGATAATAAAGAAATTAATTTATTTATTGATATATGTAAACACATCCCCAAGTTGTATATTTCTGATATAGCCGATGTGTATTATTCAGGAGCATTTGAAATCAACTCAAGTAATTATAGAATTGAATCTACGGATGGAAAGAGCATTCTACTCAAAAAATGGCCTTTAGGAACAGAGGAAAAGAGTGTTGAAAAAATACAAAGATTAACAAATTGGTTATATGATAAAAACATTCCTGTTCCATATTCAGGAAGCTTTGTAGATAAGAGTTTTGTGCTTCTTTTTAATGGGGCAATTTGGAGTTTTAACATATTCAATGACGGAGATTATTTTTCTGGGCTAAGTAATGAACTAGAATCCCTGGCAAAAGTTACTGGAAAGCTGGCAATTACTTTGTTTGACCTTCCTTCTGAGTTGACTCCAGAAAAAGGGCCTCTTCATCTTTCTGTAAATGATGATTTAATTATAACTAAAATGGCTTCAGAGAGAGCTAATTGGGCTAGTTATTTTGGTGAAGAATATACCAGTTTGCTTAATTTACATTGGGATTATATTTATAGTACTTGGAAAGATTTATATAAAAAAGACCTCATTTGTGGGCCCATTGTTCCTTGTCATTTTGATATGCATCCACATAATTTAATTGCTAAAGATGGAGAGATTGTAGCGGTACTTGATTTTGATTCTTGTAAAAAAATACCTTTGGGGTATTCTTTAGCATTTAATGCGTTAAAACAGTGTCGCCAATTTTTATCTTTAAATAAAGAAATTATTAATTATAATGAAGTAAAAAATAATTATTTAGATATATTAATTAGTGAGATTAAATTAGAAGAAATCTATCAATATGATTTTTTAAGCTTATCGAAGGCAGAGGTGATGAGAAGAATTTGCTTGATTTTTAGAATTAATTTAATGGATAATAATTCAAAATGGAATCATGTGCTGCCAATTCAAATTGCACATTTATACGAGTCAGATAAACTATTTAAAAAATAATTATGAGAACAATAGCATTAATTCAGGCTAGAATGGGATCTACTAGGTTGCCAGGAAAAACTTTAAAAACAGTTAAAGGAAAAACTTTAATTGAAATTATGTTAAACAGATTAGAGAAATGCAAAAAAATAGATAAAATAATTGTTGCTACATCAGTTGATGATAACAATAATGAACTTGAGCAACATGTCAAAGACTTAGGCCATTATTGTTTCAGAGGAAGTGAAAATGATGTTTTGGATAGGTTTTACAAAGCAATTGAAAATGAACAATGTGATTATGTAGTACGTTTAACAGCTGATTGCCCATTAATTGATCCTGTTTTAATAGATAAAGTTATAGAGTATACAATTAAACAAGATGTTGATTATGGCTCAAATATAGGTTTTGGGAAAGAACATTTTCCAGATGGACAAGATACTGAAGTTTTTAAATATAGAGTGTTAGAAGATGCATGGAAAACGGCAAGATTGCCTTCAGAAAGAGAGCACGTAACTCCGTATATTAGAACCAATCTCAATGTTTTATTTACCACAGTAGATTATGAAGCAGAAAATGACCTAGGGCATATACGAATGACAGTTGATACTCAAAAAGATTTTGATGCTATAGAGGTTTTGGTTAATGATTTAGGAAGTGATCGTACTTGGTTAGACTACACCAATTATATAATAAAATTCCCTGAAAAATTTACCAATCAACAGATTATTAGAAATGAAGGGTATCAAAAATCATTGTTAGAAGATAAAAATTACACAAAATGAAAACAGGTCAAAATTTATATAAAAGAGCAAAAAAAGTAATACCAGGAGGGACAATGCTATTGTCAAAAAGACCAGAAATGTTTTTGCCAGATGAATGGCCCTCATATTTCTCAAAAGCAAAAGATTGTTATGTTTGGGATTTAGATGGAAATAAATATACAGATGTTTCTATTATGGGTATTGGGACTAACATATTAGGCTATGGAAACAACGAAGTTGATAATGTTGTAAGTAAAGTAGTTCAATCAGGTAACATGTCTACATTTAACTGCCCAGAGGAAGTTTATTTGGCTGAGAAATTGATTGAGATAAATCCTTGGGCAGATATGGTTCGTTTTGCTCGAACGGGAGGAGAAGCAAATGCTATAGCTATTAGAATTGCAAGAGCGGCTAGTGGTAAAGATAAAGTTGCTATTTGTGGTTATCACGGATGGCATGATTGGTACTTGTCTACGAACCTTGGTAATGATGAAGGTTTAGATCAGCATTTACTTCCTGGCCTAGACGTTGCTGGAGTTCCGAGCAATTTAAAAGGAAGCACTTTACCATTTTTATACAATGATTTTGAAGAACTTGAAAACCTTGTTAAGAATCATGATATAGGTGTTATCAAAATGGAGGTTCAACGTAACTTAGAACCTGAGGAAGGATATTTGCAAAAGGTTCGAAATCTAGCAACAGAGAACAATATTGTGTTAGTTTTTGATGAATGTACTTCTGGTTTTAGAGAAACAAATGGAGGGATTTTTAAGAAATATGGTGTAGAGCCAGATATGGCGGTCTTTGGAAAAACGATTGCAAATGGATATGCCTTAACGGCAGTTGTTGGGAAGAGAGAGGTTATGGAAGCTGCCCAAAGCACTTTTATTAGTTCTACCTTTTGGACCGAGCGTATTGGACCTGCAGCTGCGTTAAAAACACTTGAAGTATTCGAGAAGGAAAAACCATGGGATTATATTACTGAAGTGGGTATTTATGTAAAAGAGCAATGGTTAAATATTGCAAAAAACAACAATTTAAGGATAGATACTTTCGGTATCCCAGCTTTAGCAGGCTTTTCTTTTATTTCTAACGATGCTTTAAAATATAAAACACTGATTACTCAAGAATTGTTGAAAAAAGGATATTTGGCTTCTACAGTTTTATATAGTTGTACGGCACATACAAAACCAGTGATTAATTCTTATTTAGAAGAGTTAGACACAGTTTTTCAAAAGATAGAAAAATGTGAAAGAGGTACTTTAAATATTGATGATTTATTAGAAGGCCCAGTATGTCATGGAGGGTTTAAAAGATTGAATTAACATGAAGTTTCCTAATAAATATAAATGTTTAACAAAAAATATTTTTTCTGATAAGGTTTATTCTATAGTTCCAATACGTTATGAAGATAGAATAGCAATAATGACGTGGCGAAATGAACAAGTTTATCATCTTCGTCAATCTAGCTTGTTAACGCAGGAAAGTCAAGATTCTTATTTTGAAAGCACCGTAATTAAATTATTTGAGAAGGAAAGCCCAAACCAGATACTGTTTTCATATTTGAAAGATGATGTTTGTATTGGGTATGGAGGGCTCGTACACATAAATTGGCTTGATAAAAACGCAGAAATATCTTTTGTAATGAATACAAGTTTGGAAAAACATGAATTCAAAACCCATTGGGTTAATTATTTAAGGTTAATTGAGAGGGTTGCTTTTAATGAATTAAATTTCCATAAAATATATACGTACGCATTTGATTTAAGACCGCACTTGTATAAGTCATTAGAAACAGCTGGTTTTAAAAAAGAAGCTGTTTTAAAACAACATTGTTTTTTTGAGGGTAAATTTAAAAATGTGATAATTCATTCTAAAGTTATTTCAGAAACATTAAAACTTAGAGAAATTAACTCCTTAGATTCAAAATTATTATTTAATTGGGTTAATGAAGCAACTGTTAGGTCTAATTCCATTAATAAATCACCTATTTCTTGGGAGAATCATAAATTATGGTTTGAAAATAAACTAAACAGTTCTTCAAGTTATATATTTGTTTTGGAAATGAATGAAACGCCTGTAGGACAAGTAAGGTTTGATTTGTTGAATAATAAATATGAAGTTGATTATTCAATAGATAAAAAATATAGAGGTAAAGGTTTCGGAACACAAATAATAGAAAAAGCAATATATCAAAACAAGAAATTGGAAAAAGGAATTGAAATAATTGCAAAAGTAAATGTTTCAAACTTGGGTTCAATAAAAGTTTTTATTAAATTAGGGTTTAAACCTCTTGACAAAGAAATCATAAACGGTGAAGAATATAAGGTTTTTATAAAAGCATGAAAAACTATTTAATTTTATCTAGTAAGATATGGAATAAAGATATGTTTACATCACTTCAAAGTGATGATCATAATTCAAACTGGAACTTTATAGATGATAAGGATGAATTTAATCTTGAAAAAATTAATAGAATAAATCCGGCTAAAATTTTTATTCCACATTGGTCATATATTATTCCTGAAGAAATTTATAATAGTTATGAGTGTATAGTTTTTCATATGACAGATTTACCGTTTGGAAGAGGAGGTAGTCCGCTACAAAACCTTATATCGAGAGGATTTGAAGATACTAAAATTTCTGCTTTAAAAGTTGTTAAAGAAATCGACGCTGGAGACATTTATTTAAAGAAAGATTTAAACTTGAATGGTACTGCTGAAGAAATATTTATAAGAACAAATAAAATAATATTTCAAATGATAAAAGAAATTATAAACTTAAATATAATACCAGAAAAGCAAGTTGGTGAAGTTATTTCTTTTAAAAGGAGAACTTCTGATATGAGTAATGTTGAAAATGTTGAAGATATTGAAACAATGTTCAATCATATAAGAATGTTAGATGCTGAAGGCTACCCGAATGCTTATATAGAGACGAAGAATTTTAGACTTGAATTTAATAGGGCGTCATTAAAAGCTGATAAACAAATAATAGCAGACGTTAGAATTATTCAGAAATGAAAAAAGGGCTTGAAGCAAAAGCTCTTACAAAACCACAGAAATTAATAGTTAGATATGAAAATAGGAAATTTTGAAATAAATAATAGATCTAAGGTTTTTATTATTGCAGAATTATCTGCAAACCACAATGGTAATATTGAAGTAGCTATAGAAACCATCAAAGCAGCTAAAAGAGTTGGAGCCGATGCCATAAAGCTACAAACATATACAGCGGATACAATGACTATTAATTGCGATAGAGATGACTTTGTAATTAAGGGAACTATTTGGGACGGAGCTAATTTACATAAATTATACCAACAAGCTTATACACCATGGGAATGGCATAAACAATTGTTTGATGCGGCAAAAGAAGAAGGCTTAATTAGTTTTTCATCACCTTTTGATAAGACATCTGTTTCTTTTTTAGAAGACCTAGATGTTCCTGCTTATAAGATTGCTTCATTTGAAATAACTGATATTCCATTAATAGAGTTAGTAGCTTCTAAAGGAAAACCGGTAATTATTTCAACAGGAATTGCTGAGCAAGAAGATATAGAGCTAGCTTTAGATGCTTGTAGAAGAATGGGGAATACAAATATAGCTTTGCTAAAATGTACTTCTAGTTATCCAGCGCCTATAGAAGAAGCAAATATGTGTATGGTAAAAGATTTAGCAAAAAGATACGGTGTAATAACTGGTTTATCTGATCACACGATGGGGGCTACGGTTCCTGTAGTTGCGACCTGTTTTGGAGCAAAAATAATTGAAAAGCATTTTATTTTGGATAGATCAATAGGTGGACCTGATTCAAGTTTCTCTATGGATGAAGGTGAGTTTAAAGCAATGGTAACAGCTGTTAGAGAAGCAGAAAGTGCAATTGGTGTTGTAGATTATACTTTAACAGAGAAACAAGTAAAAGGGAAAGATTTTTCAAGATCCTTGTATGTTGTTAAGGATATTAACGCAGGAGAGCTTCTTACAGAAGAGAATGTGAGATCTATTAGACCAGGGTTTGGACTTCACCCTAAACATTATAATGATGTTATAGGGAAAAAAGCAAAAAATGACATGGAGAAAGGAGATCGATTGAAATTAGAGAATATTAATATATAGTTTTCACTTACTGTTTAGTTTTGAAAATCAGTGCTGTTTTTATCAATAGTTATTTGCTTATGAAACGCTTCTAAATAGAATATTTTAACAACCTAAGGTTTAATATAGATTTTAAATTATTTTGCCGAGGTGATGAGATTGAAAAAAAACGAAAATCACTATATTTGGCAGACATATTTTTATATGTTATTCAATGATTAGAAGAAGTTTCTTTGAGTTTCTATTTGTTATATAAAAACAATCAGATTAATGCTTTTTTCTTAAACAAAGAGTTTTTACCAAATTAGATTAGATAAAATGAACTTTAAATTCAATTAACTTAAATTACAACCAAAAAAAACGAAAGTGATTATGATTGAAATGTTTAAAAACAAAAAAATACTGATTGTTGTTGCACACCCTGATGATGAACTTTTAGGATTAGGTGCTTCTATGAACCTTTTAATAAATATGTACAATTCTAATTGTCATGTTGTTATATTGGGAGAAGGTATTACATCAAGAGGAGATAAGAGAGACACTGTCGATTGGAATAAAGAATTAGAAATTCACAAAGAAAACATTATTCAAGCACAAAAATCAATTGGTTATCAAAGTGTTAAGGCATATGATTTTCCGGATAATAGATTTGATACTGTTGCTCTTTTGGATATAATCAAAGTTGTTGAAAAAGAAAAAAACAAATTCAATCCAGATTTTATTTTCACCCATCATGGCGGAGATGTAAATATTGACCATCAAAAAACGTTTCAAGCAGTGATGACAGCTTGTAGGCCGATGTCTACAGAAATTTGTAAGAACATTTTTACGTTCGAAACTCCTTCAGGAACTGAATGGATAGCTTCAACAGATCCGAATAAATTTATTCCTAATTTTTTTATATCAGTTTCAAAAGAGAATATCTTATCTAAAATAAAAGGAATGGAGAGCTACGAATTTGAAAAAAGACCTTACCCACACCCAAGGTCTCCAGAAGCTTTGGAAATACAAGGGAAAAGATGTGGTATTTCTGTTGGTGTAGAATATGCAGAAGCTTTTTGTTTAGTAAGAACAGTAATTTAAGGTTTTGGGAGCACTAACAGATTTAGGTAAAAAAGAATTAATTTTCACCATTGGAAGATATATTGGTTATTTTTTTCAAATAATAAAGGGGTTTCTTTTGGCTAAAATATTGGGGCCAGAGCTTTTTGGTTTTTTTGGAATTTTTTTACTAGTTCAGCAGTATTTAGTATATTCAAATTTTGGAATTCAATATGCTTTGAACATAAAATTATCAGTTAATGATAACAATAAATCAACTTTATCAAAGAGTATTAAGTCAATTATTGACTCTTCCTTTACATTAATTATTTTCTCTTCAAGTTTATTGCTAATTGTATCTTTATTTTTGATTTTCTCGAAAATTGATTTGAATTTTGTTGTACCAACATCTCATTTTATAATTGGACTATTAGTGATTACAATATTGTTTCATATTCAAGAAGTTTTTTTAAATGTATTTAGAATAAAAAAAGAGTTTTATGTTATACTCTTTACCGAAATTTGTATTTCTATTTCAGCAATTGTAGTGATCCCTTTTTTTGATGGTATTGAATTGTTATATGCAGTTATTATTTCTTGGATTTTAGCGTTGATTTTATCAGTAACTATTTTTAAAATAAATTATAAGCACACAATAAAGTGGGATATTAAAATGGTTAGGCCTCTAATTGCAGTGGGTCTTCCTTTTTTACTATATAACTTCAGTTTTAATCTTATCTCAATGGCATCAAGATCTTTTGTTGCTTTTAATTTTAAGATAAGTGAAATGGGTTTTTTTACTTTTGCTGTTAGTTTAACCACTGCTATAATGCTTGTTTTTAATTCTGTTTCCTGGATAATTTATCCTAGGTTAATTACTCAACTTTCGGACAAAAAATTGACTAAAATGCAACTAGAATCCTTATTGTTTGGCTTAACGAAAAAAACATTAGCAGTTTTATTTGTTTTAATTCTGTCTTCAATAATGTTTTTACCATTAATTTTTTCTTTTCTCCCTAAATATTCGGTCTCTTATAAAACCGTAGTTGTCCTTTTGATAAATCAAATTGTAATTAATTCTGCATTTGCTTTAACTTCTTATTTAGTCGGTAGAAATATGTTTAATGTATTAATTACATCTTCAATATTTGCACTTGTGTTTTCTTGTTTATTGATGTTTTTGTTTACTAGTTTTAATTTTGATTATGCGTGGATTGCATTTGCCAATTTAATAGGGAGCATGGTATTTGTTAATTATTTGATTTTTATAACCTGTAAAAAGCAAAAGCTATCTTATAAGCACCTTTTTAGTTCTTTTAATTATGTTGTTCAGTTAAGTTTTATTGCATTTGCTTTACTCACCTTATTTGATTTTTCAATTTTAGGTCTATTGCTTTTCTCTACAACAATGATTCTTTTTTTAAAGAACGATATTTTGGAAATCTTCAACATAATTAAATCTAAAATATCATAATAATATGAACTTTAGAGATGTTAATATTTTTGATTTAAATTATGAGTATTGTTCTGAAAACTTAGGTCTTTTAAATTTACCTCCAGAAAACAACCCTAGAAAAGGAATTGTTTTCAGAATTCTATCCTTATTCAAAGGGATTCTAAGATATGGAATTTTTAGAAAAGCCAGCAAACATAAAATTGAGAAAAATTCGATTCTTTTCTTTGTAATGGCAAATAATGAATACAACAGTATAAAACCTATTTCTGAAGAGCTACCGAATTCATTTGTCTTTGGTAAAGATCAATTTAAAAATGGCTACCCACTGGGGAAAATTTATTTATTTAGTTTAATCTTTATTCCAATTGTTTTTTGGAAATTTTTGTTTTGCAGAAAGGCGTATCATAAAAGGTCTTTTAGTTATGCTTTTGATGGTTTTTGTCTAGCTTATTCTTCTGCTTATGTATTAAAAAAATATCTTTTAAGACTGCAGCCAAAAAATATTATTATTTCAAATCAATTAGGTTGTTTTCACAGATCTCTTGCATTTATTGCTAAAGAGTTAAACATTGAAACAATCTATATGCAACATGCTTCTGTAACAGAAGGATATGATAATTTAAATATGTTCTCTACCATTCTTTTAGAGGGTGAAGATAGTTTGAATAAATATCAAAATAACGGAACTAAGAATAAGAAAATTTTCTTAGTGGGTATGCCGAAATCTGATCGATCCTTTTTAAATATTAAAAAGTTCACTGGAATTAATACAATTGGGATATGCACAAATGGGATGGATGATATTTTGCTGTTTTCTAAACTAATTTCTAGTTTGAAAGAAAAATATCCAAATCTTAAAATAAATGTAAGACCTCACCCTGCAGATAGAAGAAAAGAAGATTGGCTCAATATCGCTACTAAATATGATTGTGGTTTTTCGGATGTTTCTACAATAGAATCCTTTGATTTTTTAAGAAATATGGATTTAATTATTTCTGGTGATTCTAATATACATTTAGAATCAGCATTATTAAATATTCCAAGTATTTATTTTGACCCTCATTCTCTTAATCTAGATTGGTATGATTTTGTTAAAAATGATTTGGTTTATTATGCATCAGACATCTCTAGCGCACATGACTTTATTTTAACCATCTCATTTTCAGGGCAGAATGTAAGAAGCAAAGCGAAATATTATGTAGAATCTGTAAATAGTATTTTTGATGGTAACAGTAAAGAATTAGCCACAAAGATTATTCAAGGAGATAAAATAGAAAAATTTTTCAATATATTTACAGATAATTATAGTAATATAATTTTTAGAATAAAATAACTTAAAATGAAAACTAGAATGAAAATAGATATGGAGTCTTTTAAAAAGAATGGATATTGTATTGTTAAAAACGTATTTAGTTTAGAAGAAATTAATGAATTTAGAAATCTTGCTTATCAGACATTAGAGAAGGATAAGAAAGAAGGGAAAGGACATCAAGAAGTTTCTAAAATAAAAAATGTTTTTTATCCAAAAGGAGATATAATGGGGAAGCCATTGAGTAAATTATTGTTTTCGGATAAAATTCTAGAAATAGCTGGTACTGTTCTAGGACAGAAACCAACTTATTTTGGGGACAGTACTTACCAAGTCGGAACAGGAGATAGAGGGTTTCATAGAGATAATGTTGATAGGTTAACAAATATTGGAGAAGATTGGGATGGCGATTATGATATTATTAGAGTTGCAGTTTATATGCAAGACCATGATCAATATAGTGGAGGCTTAAAGGTTATTGAAGGTTCTCACATTGGAAGAGGAAATAAAAGAAAATTCATTGATAGTAAAGCAGGAGACGTAGTGTTTTGGAACTTAAGAATTTTTCATAGTGGGAATGGTGTAAGATTAAAACTTTTCCCAAATTTAGTTATGGGGTATCGTTTAGAAAACAATATGCCAAAATTTTTAATTAAAGATAGTGAACAGGAACGAATCAGTTGTTTTTTTAGCTTTGCAAATGAGGGGAGTCATTTAGATAGGTATATCAATAAGTATATGAAAGTTAAGTTGTTAGATCATTTTAAGGGGTTTTCTAACGATAAACCATCACCTGAGATTGCTAAAAAAAATGTTAAAATTTTAAATGTTGAAAGTTTTTTAGATAGCTGATTTATAGTGATTTGGTTTTGTAAATTATAAATTTTATTTTTAAAAGATGTTTAGAGCTAGATTTCTGAAATATTTAGGGGCAGCCATTTTTTTTGTTATTGTAATGTTTGAAATTGCAACTACAAAAGATTTTTATTTGTTCGTTTATCCATTTATTATTTTATTTATTTTATCTATTCCATTAATTAACCGGAATAAAGCAGATTATTTTTCAATTTGGTCATGGATTTTTTATTCTAGTATTTTAGGTGTCTTTTTAAGAATTTTATACATTTTTTTTAGCTACCCAAATTATAAGGAAATAAATAACGTTTTTTTAATTGGGAATTCAAAGTCCTTTCTAGTTCCAGCAATGTTAGTAGTTTTTACTGGGGTTGTTTTTTTAGTTTTTGGATTCTCGATTACAAGAAAAAAAATTGCACTTAAAAAGAAGGTTTTTATAAGTGATGTTTGGAAAAAAAAAAAATTCTTTATAATATCCTATTTGTTGATCATTACCTCTTTACTTAGCTTTGTTTATTTTATAGAATTAGAAGGGGGGCTTAGCTCGATATTACTCAATGTTTCTGGATATAGAGGGGTTTCAGAAACATTAAAAGGAGCATCATCAAGATCTTATTTAAGATTATTAATTTCTTTATCTGGTACAAACCTCTTCTTGCTTACTGCCTGGTTGGTTAGGTATAAAGAAAGAAAAATAATGGCTATCTTTTTATGGATCATTTCTTTTATTATTTTTATTTTTTATAATTTTTATGTAAGTCAGAGATCTGCGATAGTTTTTACAATGGTACAATTAATAGCTTTGGTTTACTACGCAAAGGGATTTAAATTGCCAAGAGGGAAAATGATTATAGGTTTAACTATAGGTCTAGTTTTGTTTCAAGTTATGACGTTATTAAGACATAGTGAAAATTTAGAAAATAAAAATATTGATTTTTCTTTAACTAAAGCTATTAACCAAGTGGTTTTAACTACAAATATGATAGATGTAAGTAAGACTGCACATATTATTAAAGCTATTCCACATAAAATAAATTATGAATACGGTTTAACTCTAACAACTATTTTTATAGCTTGGATTCCTAGAGAGTTATGGAGGGAAAAACCTTCAACCAATGTCGATAATACTATTGGGAGGAGAGTTTTTGGGGCAACCACATATGGTTCAGGAGCAGTTCCGCCAGGTATTTTCGCTGAAATGTATTGGAATTTTTGGGTTCCAGGGGTTATAATAGGTTGTTTTTTTATTGGTGTACTATTGAAAATTATTAATGAATCAATAATTTCAAACATACAAAATTTTAATGTTATTCTTCTTCATGTTGTTGTATTTATGTATTTAGGACTATCCTTTATAGGTAGTAGTTTTACTAGTGTTTTAGTAAGTACTTTGATGACTTTTATTCCATTGTATTTAATTTTAAATTTTATTACAGTAAAAAATAGATATTAATAAAAATTATTTACTTTTGTATTCCTTATTTGCTATTGAAATAATTTAGATTTTTAATAGCATTTTCACTTTATCTATATTATATGAAAACAGCCTTTATTTGTGGCGCATCTGGACAAGATGGAGCATATCTTTCAAATTTACTTTTAAGCAAAGGATATGTTGTTTATGGAGGCTCTAGAGATGCCCAAAGTTCTAGTTTTAATAACTTAAAAAAATTAAATATTTTTGATAAAATAAACCTGGTTTCAATTTCTGTAAGCGATTTTAGAAGCGTATTGCAAGTTGTAATGAAAGTGAAACCAGATGAAATATATAATTTGGCGGGTCAAAGTTCAGTAGCATTATCTTTTGAACAACCCGTTGAAACTTTAGAAAGTATTAGTGTTGGAACACTTAACTTATTAGAGGCTATTCGATTTTCTGGATTAAACATTAAATTATATAATGCTGGGTCTGGAGAATGCTTTGGAAACTCTCTAGAACGTGTTAATGAAAATAGCCCTTTCAAACCCAGAAGTCCTTATGGTGTGGCTAAATCTACCGCTTTTTGGGAGGTTGCAAATTACCGAGAAGCATATAAAATATTTGCATGTACAGGTATATTATTTAATCATGAATCACCATTAAGAAAAGAACGATTTGTAACCAAAAAAATAGTTTCTACAGCGTGTAGAATTTATAATGGAAGTAAAGAAAAGTTAATTTTAGGAAATATTAATATTCACAGAGATTGGGGATGGGCTCCTGAATACGTTGAAGCTATGTGGCTTATGTTGCAACAAGATAAAGCAGAAGATTTTGTAATAGCAACAGGAGAG
Source organism: uncultured Flavobacteriaceae bacterium (assembly GCA_963974245.1). GTDB lineage: Bacteria > Bacteroidota > Bacteroidia > Flavobacteriales > Flavobacteriaceae > Polaribacter. The sequence continues at coordinate 38,375 of CAXBBY010000017.1, forward strand.
ACGATAAGTTTAAAAGACTTCGTTATTTATACGTTTGAATTCCTGAACTTAGATTTTAATGACCACGTAACTTATGATGAAGGCCTACTAAGACCTACAGATATTGAAAAGGGCTATGCTGATCCAAGTAAAGCAAAAAGAATCTTAAATTGGGAAGCAAAGATTAAATCTAAAAAAGTTATTGAGTTAATGATCAATTGTGAACTCAATTCTTTATATCAATAATTAATCTTTTAATGATAAAGTTGTCGCATTGTAAAAAAAGCGCTTAGTTAAAAAGAAATTAAAGAAATTAAAGAAATTAAAGAAATTAAAGAAAAAGAAATTGAATAGAATCGGAATAAACTTGTTATACATTAATCCTAAATTAAAAGGAGGTTCTGTAACTTATGCACTAAAGCTAATTAAAGAAATATCTCGTTTAGATATAACCAATACTTATGTTATTTATATTAATAAAGAGAGTAAAGATCTTGATTTTAATGTAGGCGATAATTGCACTTTTAGGGTGTTAAATTTTGAATATAAGAGTGCTTATTTGAGGTATTATTGGGAACAATGTATTTTGCCTTATTACTTATTTAAAGATAAAATTGATATACTCCATTCTTTAGGTTATGTTACTCCTTTATTTACCCGTGCAAAAAAAGTGGTTTCTATTTTAGATATAAACTATAAGGGGCATTCTAATAACATGAGTAGCCATAAACGTTTTTTGTTAGGCCTTATGGTAAATTTATCAGCAATATTTTCTCATAAAATAATTACAATATCCGAGTTTTCAAAAAGACAAATTGTAAAGTATACTAAAGCAAAAGAAGAAAAAATTGTAGTAACCTTATTGTCGGGGTCTTCTGATGAACAAGTAGTCTCACAAAACGAGAATTCGTTAAAAGAGAAGTATGGTATAAAAAATAAGTATATTATTGCATTTAGTAGTCCTAGTCCACATAAAAACATTGCTAGCTTGATAGAAGCATTACATGAAGAACTACAATTTAATCATCAATTGCAGCTTGTTTTGGTTGGGCATAAAGATAAGAATGAAACTTTAGATGAACTTATTAACAATTATAGTTTGTCAGCTAAAATTGTTTTTACTGGTTTTGTTCCAAATGAAGAAATTGGAGGGTTAATATCAAATGCTGATCTTTTTGTGTTCCCTTCCCTTTATGAAGGTTTTGGGATACCATTGTTGGATGCGCAGTCATATGGTGTTCCTGTGGTTTCTTCTAATGCAGGATCGCTTCCAGAAGTAGGAGGAAACGCTGCATTGTATTTTGATCCGTACGATATAAATGAAATCCGAAGCGTAATTATAAAAGCTCTTAAGAATACATCAAATTTAGAGAGTTTGGTTGAGAAAGGTATTGAAAACAGGAAGAGTTTTTCTTGGAGCAAAACCGCCTTAGAAACTCTGGACGTCTATAAAAAGCTTTATGAAAAATAAATTAATTATTTCTGCAGTTTTTTCACCAGAACCCGTGGTGTCTGCAAAACTATCGGAGGATATTGCTGTTGAATTAGCACTAACAAATACGGTTACCGTACTTGCTCCTAAACCTACTAGACCTTTTGGCTTTACTAACCAAAATAGTCAAAAATTAAACTCAGGGTTTGTATTAATAAATTTGGACTCTTATACTTGTCCTGAGTCAAATTTATTTGGAAGGTTTAGAGAGAGTTACAGTTTTGGTATTGCATGTCGAAAATTTATTTCTAAAAATAATAAAGATATAGACTTAATTTATATGAATTCATGGCCAATCTTTTCACAGTATATAATTGCTAAAACAGCCGAGAAGTATAACATTTCGTTAATAACTCACGTTCAAGATATTTACCCAGAATCTTTATCAAATAAACTACCAAAATTAAAAGCAATTTTAAATTTTGTTTTTTTATCTATGGATAAATATGTGCTAAATAATTCTTCCAAAATAATTGCAATCTCTAAAGAAATGAAGGGTTATCTTGCTAAAACAAGAGGGCTTAATAAGGATAAGATTGAAGTTGTTTTAAATTGGCAGAATGAAGAGTCTTTTTTAGAATATAAGCGTATTAATGGAAAATCAAAAAAATCAAATTCTTTTGTTTTTATGTTTTTAGGAAATATTGGGCCTGTTGCTGGAGTAGATTCAATTATTAAAGCATTTATAAAAGCTAAAATTGAAGGAAGTAAGCTAATAATAGCTGGATCAGGGTCTAAAAAGATAGAATTGCAAAAATTTGTAAAAGTTTCTAAGGTAACAAATATTGAGTTTTTAGATGTGCCTGATGGAAAAGTACCCGAGTTTCAGAGTCTCTCAGATGTAATGCTCTTGCCTATAAAGAAAGGAGCTGCTTCTAGTTCTATTCCATCCAAATTACCTGCCTACATGTTTTCGAAAAAACCTATTTTAGCTTCTGTTGATTCAGATAGTGAAACTTCAAGGGTAATTTTAGAGGCTAAATGTGGATGGGTTGTAGAGCCAGAAGACATAGATGTTTTAAAAGACAAACTAATAGAGGTTTTTAACTTAAATACCAAAGAGTTGCATGAAAAAGGAGTAAGTGGTTATAATTATGCTATGAATTTTCTTTCAAAAAGGCATAGTTTGTCAAAGATTATAAACCTGATAAATCAACCACAATAAAATGATAGTTTACAGAGAGGCAGTTGATACTGAGGCTAAAGAAATTGCAGAGGTACATTATAAAACGTTCAAGAATTTTTTTTTAACGTCTCTAGGGAACTCTTTTTTAAAAACATATTATAAATCTTGTATTAAGTTTGATGAAGCTATTGCTATATGTGCAGTAGATGAAAATAATAACATTGTAGGCTTTAGTGTTGGCTCTCTTAATTCTAAAGGATTTCACAAAAGATTAATTTTTAATAATTGCATCCCTTTTTTCATTCAAACTATTATTATTCTAGTATCAAAACCAAAAGCATTATTTAGACTTTTTAAAAACTTCAACAAAGAAGTTAACTTAACTGATGATGGTAATTATGCTGAATTATTGTCTATTGGGGTGCTAATAGAAAAAAAGGGCTTAGGAATTGGAAAAGGTCTTTTAGTAGCTTTTGAAAAAATAGTACAATCAAAAAATATAAAAAGAATATCTTTAACCACTGATTTTAAGAATAACGATTCCGTGTTAAAATTTTATAAGTCTTTAGGGTATGAAGTTTATTATGACTTTATAGCATATCCTAAGAGAAAAATGTTTAGATTAATAAAAAAAATATGATACCATTTTCACCACCAAGAATAGATGATAAAATAGTAAATGAAGTAGCAGACGCTTTACGATCTGGTTGGATTACAACTGGTCCAAAGACTAAGTTATTTGAAAAAAAAATTGCTAAGTATTGTAATGTATCTAATGTCTTAGCTGTAAACTCATGGACTGCTGGAGCAGAAATGTTATTATATTGGTATGGTATAACTGAAGGAGACGAAGTGATTGTCCCTGTATACACATATTGTGCATCTGCAAATATAGTTATTCATAGGGGGGCTAAAGTTATTATGGTTGATGTCAATTCTGATTTTGGGATAGATGTTTCAAAAATTGAAAAACACATCACATCAAAAACCAAAGCAATAATTCCTGTAGATGTAGGAGGATTACCAATTCAGTTTGATGAATTAAAAGCAATAGTTAATAAGTCAGAGATAAAAGAAAAATTCAACCCACAATCTGAAAATCAAGAAAAATTAGGTAGAATAATGATTCTTTCTGATGCAGCTCATTCTTTTGGGGCAAAATACAAAGGACAAAATGTAGGTTCTGAAGTTGATTTTACTGTTTTTTCTTTCCACGCTGTAAAAAACTTAACTACTGCAGAGGGAGGGGCAATATGTATTAATTTACCAGTCCCATTTGACAATACAGAAATTTATAAACAATTAAATACACTTTCTCTTCATGGACAAAATAAAGATGCTTTAGCTAAAACTCAAAAAGGAAGTTGGGAATATGACGTTATTGATGCGGGTTTTAAATGTAATATGACAGATATTTTATCATCTATTGGCTTAGTTGAGTTAGCTCGATATGATTCAGAAACTCTTCCAAGAAGGAAAAGTATTTTTAATGAATATTCTAAATTATTACAGAAGTATGATTGGTCAATCATACCTCATTTTGTAGACAAAAACCGAGAGTCATCATACCACTTGTTTTTGTTAAGAATAAAAGCGATAACTCTAGAGGAAAGAAATTTAATTATTCAAGAGATATTTGAACAAGATGTCTCTGTAAATGTGCATTATAAACCATTACCAATGCTGTCTTATTACAAAAATTTAGGGTATGAAATAAATGATTATCCAGTAGCAAAATCATTATGGGAATGTGAAATATCTTTACCAGTATATTACGATTTAACTAGTGAAAATGTTGAAGTAGTTGTAGATGCAGTAGTAAGTTCAGTGATAAAAGTTAAAGGGTAATGATGAAAGTAATTGTTGATTTTATTATTTCATTTATTAGCTTACTTATTGTTTTTCCAATATTATTTTTGATTTCTATAATAATAAAAATCTCATCTCCAGGTCCCGTTTTTTATAAGCAAATTAGAGTAGGTAAAGGGAATAAAGATTTTAAAATCTTTAAATTTAGAACCATGCATATAAATGCTGATAAAATGGGATTATTAACAGTTGGAGGTAGAGACCCGAGAGTAACCTCTATTGGTTATTACCTTAGAAAACACAAACTAGATGAACTTCCTCAGTTTATTAATGTTCTAAAAGGAGATATGAGTTTTGTTGGGCCAAGACCAGAAGTTAGACAATATGTAGATCTGTATTCTGATACTCAAAAGAAAGTATTAAATGTAAAACCAGGTATTACAGATTTAGCATCAATTGAATTTAGAAATGAAAATGAGATTTTATCGAGGCAAGAAGATCCAAATCAATATTATATAGATTACATTATGCCAAAGAAACTGGAGATAAATTTAAAGTATATTGCCCAAAGAAATTTATTAAAAGATTTTGGTGTTGTTGTTAAGACTTTTATAGCAATCTTTAAATAGGTAATTTTGAATGACAAGATACTTCTTTCTAGTTCTAATTTTTATGAAGACTTCTTCTCTCTTGATAATATAAACCTGTTTGAATCACAATTAGAATTTCACCTAAAAAAAGACAAAAAAATTGTAGCATTAAATTCTGGGACTTCAGCTGTGCACTTGGCCTTAATTTTATCTGGAGTTGAAGAAGACGATATTGTTCTTTGCCAATCAGCTACATTTTCAGCATCTGTTAATCCTGTAGTATACCAAAGAGCTATACCTGTATTTATTGATAGTGAAATAGAAAATTGGAATATGTGCCCTGTTGCTTTAGAAGAAGCAATAGAGAATTTATTATCAAAAGGGAAAAGACCAAAAGCTATTATCGTAGTTCATTTATATGGAATGCCTGCAAAAATTAAAGAGATTTGTGCAATTGCAAAAAAACATAAAATAACTTTAATTGAAGATGCAGCTGAAGCGTTAGGTTCAAGTTATAAAGGGCAAGAATGTGGAACATTTGGAAGTTTTGGAATACTGTCTTTTAATGTAAATAAAATAATCACCACTTCTGGTGGTGGTGCTTTAGTTTGCAAGACTGATGAAGAGAAGAAAAAAGCCATTTTTTTAGCAACACAAGCCCGCGATTATGCACCACATTATCAACATTCACAAATTGGATACAATTACAGAATGAGTAACGTGTTAGCTGGTATTGGTAGAGAGCAAATGGAGGTGCTGGATGAACATGTTTCATTTCGTAGAAGAATGCACCAATTTTATAAAGAACTTTTCAAAAATGTAAACGGAATTACTGTTTTTGAAGAATCTAGTCAAGAATACTTTTCAAATCATTGGTTAAGTTGTATTTTAATTGATGCAAAAATAACAGGATTTACAAGGGAAAAACTACGGTTACAATTAGAAAAAGACAATATAGAATCTCGACCATTATGGAAACCTATGCATCTACAGCCTGTTTTTAAAGATTGTGACTATTATGGAAGCAATATAGCAGAGACTTTGTTTGAAAAAGGATTATGCTTACCATCTGGTTCTAATTTAACAGATGATGATAGAAGCCGAATTTCGGAATCAATTAAAAAATTACTGTAGAAGAGCAATAAACTTTTTATACTTTTTTATTTAATAAAAACAACTATTCACAATTTATCGTAAATTTGCTTAAAACGAAGTAATGATTAGATATTTTTTTTTAAAAAAATTAAACAAATATGCTTCAAGATGGGTTGTTTTAATAATTGACATTCTTTCTTCTGTTATTTCTTTTGCATTTGCTTATTTTATTCGCTTTAACGCTAGTTTTGATTTTGAAATAAAACCCTTTGTTCTTCAAATCCCTTTAATTGTAGTTTTATCTCTGATTAGTTTTTTACTAGTTGGTTCTTATAAAGGGGTTATAAGACATACTGGTACTCGAGATGTGTTTAATGTGTTTTTAGCAGCTACCTTATTAACTTCTCTAACTTTCTTTGTTGTAGTTTTTAATGGGTTTTTTATTTTTTATCCAAAATTCACAATACCAATATCAATTATCATTATTCATTACTTAGTTACCATTTTTGCGTTGACATTAAGCCGATTTATTTTTAAAGCTTTTTATGAAGTTTTAACGACGGAGCTAGGTGAAGTTAAACATGCATTAATATATGGTGCTGGTGATTCAGGAATGATTACATACGGCGCTTTGAATAGAGATACAAAGAATAATTATGAAGTTTTAGGTTTTATAGATGATGATTTGCATAAAATCAATAAAAAAATAGATCGTATTAAAATTTTTAGTTTAGATAAAGTCACTCATGATTTTATCGAGAAAAATAACATTGATGAGATTATTATTTCAATTCAAAATATAAAACCATCAAGATTACTTGAAATTACTGATTATTTTACTCCGTTTGATGTAGAAGTCAAAATTGTACCACCATTATCAACATGGATAGGTGGTGATTTACAAGCAAATCAAATTAGAGATATTAAAATTGAAGATTTATTAGATAGACTACCTATTCTTATAAATAATCCTATTTTACAAAGAGATTTAAATGCTAAAATCATCTTGGTAACTGGTGCTGCGGGGTCTATTGGTAGTGAGATTTCAAGACAATTATGTCAATATAATCACAAATTTCTAATTTTAGTTGACCAAGCAGAATCTGCTTTATATGAGTTGCAACAAGAATTGATTCAGAAGGGAGTTCAAAATTTTATAGCTATAGTTGCAGATGTAAGAGATAATCAAAGAATGAATTTGTTATTCCAAGAATATTTACCACAGAATGTATTCCATGCTGCGGCTTACAAGCATGTGCCTTTAATGGAGGAGAGCCCATGTGAAGCGGTTAAAGTTAATGTTAAAGGAACTAAAATCATAGCAGATTTATCTTTAAAATACAATGTAGAACGTTTTGTTATGGTTTCTACAGATAAAGCAGTAAACCCAACTAATGTTATGGGAGCAACTAAAAGAGTAGCAGAAATGTACATTGGATGTCTAAGTGATAAAAGTACTTCTACTAAGTTTACTATTACAAGATTCGGAAATGTTTTAGGCTCTAATGGTTCTGTTATTCCGTTATTTAAAAAACAAATTGAAAATGGTGGTCCCCTGACTGTAACACATAAAGATATTACTCGCTATTTCATGACAATTCCAGAAGCATGTAGACTGGTTTTGGAAGCTGGTACAATGGGAGATGGAGGTGAGATTTATATCTTTGATATGGGTAAATCGGTTAAGATATTTGATGTAGCTAAAAAAATGATTTATTTATCTGGTTTAAAATACCCAGAAGATATTGATATTAAAATTTCAGGTTTACGCCCTGGTGAAAAGCTGTATGAAGAGTTACTCGCTACTGGTGAGAATACAATTCCTACATATCATAATAAAATTATGATAGCAAGAACTCAAGAGTTTGATAAATCAAATACAATACTTTTAATAGAGAAATTGTGTTTAGAGAATCAAAAAATAGAAAATCAAAAAACAGTAAGCTTAATTAAAGAATTAGTTCCAGAATATATTTCTAACAATTCAGTATATGAAAAGTTAGATAATGTTTCTGTTAATTAAGCTTATTATCCTAGACTTGATACTTTTTTAAAATTATTATGATACTAATTGCAGATGGTGGTTCTACTAAAGTAGATTGGATTACTCTTAACACAAATAGAGAAGAAGTCTTTAGAGTTAAATCGCTTGGGTTAAATCCTGCTGTGGTTTCAGAGAATGAACTACAAAAAAGAATTTCAACTATTTCTCAATTAATAACGATTAAAGATGAAATTACTGAAATCCATTTTTATGGAGCTGGGTGTGGAACACCAATTCCGGTTAAAATTTTAAAGGGTATTTTAGAATCTATTTTCAGCAATGCGAAAATTGTTGTTGCAGAAGATATGTTAGCGGCTGTTTATGCAGCTTCTGGAAAAGAACCCGCAATAGTTTGTATTTTAGGAACAGGTTCTAATAGTTGTTATTTTAATGGTGAAAACTTAGAAATGAAAACGGCTTCTTTAGGTTATACAATTATGGATGAAGCTAGCGGTAATTATTTTGGCAAAATTTTATTGAGAGATTTTTATTACGAAACAATGCCAAAAACAATTGCTAAAAAATTTAAAAACGAATTTAATTTAGATGTAGATACGGTTAAGTTTCATTTGTATAGACAAGAAAATCCGAATATGTATTTAGCTAGTTTTGCTAAGTTTATGTTTGAGCATAAAGAAGAAAAATACATTCGAAAAATTATTAAGAAAGGATTTAAAACCTTCTTTAAGTATAGAATCTTACCATTAAATAAATCATCTGAAACTCCAATTTATTTTATTGGCTCAATTGCATTTTATTTTAGAGATATTTTAGAAGGTGTTGCTAATAAATATAATTTAAAAATAACTGATATTATTCAACGACCAATTGATAATCTTTTGGAGTATCATAAAAATAATATTGTTTAAGTTATTAAGTATTGATACTTTAAAAAAGTAGTATGATTGTCAGTTCGAGTGATTCCGATTTTTCATCGGAATAGTATCGAGAACTAATTTTAAGAATTAAAACCGATGTTCTCGATATAAATTTCACTCATTTCAATCGTGAAATTCACTCGAACTGACAGAGTTTAAAACATATAAGAGAGTTAATCAATAACCTCCAAAACTCTTTCTAAAGCCATTCCTCTAGA
>CAXBBY010000018.1:0-42818 GCA_963974245.1 uncultured Flavobacteriaceae bacterium
ATCAGTTATCAGTTATCAGTTATCAGTTATCAGTTATCAGTTATCAAAAATAAAAATTTTGCACTCTTTACAATATTAAAATTTCACTTCTTTTAGCCTTTGCAACTCTGCATCTTTGCCCCTTTGCAACTTTCTAACTAAATTAATGACACATTTGATTTCCAGCAACCATTTCGTGAACATGAATTGGAGAAACATACGGAATTCCTAACCCCATTCCGCGTAAAATAAATAATACCGCAATTACAACAACTGCAACTGGAATAAATTGTTGAATTCTTTTCCGTACCAAACCATTTGTAAAGTTTCCTAAATACACAAAAGCAGTCATTAACGGAATTGTTCCTAATCCAAATAAAATCATGTATAAACTTCCGGATATTGCATTCCCTGTTGCTATAGAAGCAAAGATTGCCACATAGACTAATCCGCAAGGTAAAAATCCGTTTAAAAAACCAATGGTAAAGAAAGTATCAGTTCTCTTCTTTTTTAATTCTCTCCCTAATCTGTTTTTAACTCCAGATAATAATTTATAAATAGGTTTTGTAATGCTAAATTTGGTGACTGTTTTTTTAGGTAATACTACCATTAAAATCATTAAAACACCAATTATTATTGACACATATTGTTGAAATCCAAAAAGGTATAATCCTTTTCCTAAGAAACCAAAGAGCAATCCTAAAATTCCGTATGTAAACAATCTACCCAAATGATATACAGAAATTTGCAAGATTCTTTTGGTATTATTTGTTCTATCAACTGGCAACATAAAGGCAATTGGACCGCACATTCCAATACAATGAAAACTGCCTAAAAGCCCAAAAATGATTGCCGAAAACAACATTTAATAAAAGATTTCTTTTTTAAATAAGTAACTTTGTTCCTTATATGTCCAATCGACTGTAATGTTCCAGCGACCATCCAATAAACGTTTGTCAGGCATGAGCAAATAAGATGAACCTGAAATTGCTATAGGCATTTCATAATCCAATTGTTTATTAGATGGTCTGTATAGGAACACTCTTCCTTTGATTAGTTCTGGGTTAAATTCTTTAGGAAAAATTATTTTTAATCCTTCTTCTATCTTTTCAATCCTTATATTTTCTTTTAAATTTTTAGCATTTTTTATTGCATCAATTTTGTTTTGAAATTTTAATTCTTGATTGTAATAATCAGTTGCTACTAGATCATAGCTGTACTTTTTATCAGAACTCATCGTTATTACAAAAAACAGAATAAAACCTATAAAGCTAACAAATGCAACTATTATTCCAAATCCCCAATTTAATTTAATCTTCATCTTACATGATTTTATTAGCGATAACTTCTAGGTCCTAAGAAATTGGTTTTGGTTGTTTCAATTAATTTATCTCCGCTATACACTCCAATTTTAATTTCAATTTTATCTTTTGTTAGTATAGAACTATTCATTTCTATAAACAATGTTCCTTCTGCTAAACCTTGTTTGGGTACAACAAAATCTTTATGTGTTACTTGTTCTATTGTTCCTTTATGAGATAGCAATTTAAAACTTACATCTTCAACATCTTTTGTTGTTTTATTGATTACTTTAAAGGTATATACATTACTAATTATATTTCCTTCTTTATGTTGATATAATTGACCAGGTAATCTTAAAATGGTAGCTTCAACATCATTTCTTAAAAATAACATTCCTACTAATAAGCCAACTAAAATAAATAATACAGCAGAATAGCCTTTCATTCTGGCAGTAAATTTAAAAAGTGTTTTTTTTTCAATATTGTCTTCACTTGCATAACGAATCAACCCTTTAGGAAGACCAACTGCTTCCATCATATCATCGCATTCATCAATACAAGCAGTACAATTTACACATTCTAATTGTGTGCCATTTCTAATATCAATACCTGTTGGGCAAACATGTACACATTGAAAACAATCGATACAATCTCCTTTTCCAGAAGCTTCCCTATCTTCATTTTTCTTAAATTTTGCTCTTCCTTCTGTTTTTTCTCCTCTAACAAAATCATACGCAACATTAATGGTTTTATCATCTAATAAAACTCCTTGTAATCTACCATAAGGGCAAGCAATAATACATACTTGTTCTCTAAACCACGCAAAAATAAAATAGAAAACTCCAGTAAAAATTAAAAGAGAAGTTAATGTGTTTAGATTGTTAAATGGAGAGCCTGTTATATATTCTATAACGGTATCTCCTCCTATTAAATAGGCTAAAAAAACATTAGCTATTAAAAAAGAAATGATAAAAAAGAGAATCCATTTTAAAACTCTTTTTTTAATCTTTTCGGCATTCCATGGTTGTTTACTAAGTCTTATCTGTTTTCCTCTATCGCCATCAATCCAATACTCTATTTTTCTAAAAACCATTTCTAAAAAAATGGTTTGAGGGCAAATCCATCCGCAAAAAATTCTACCAAAAATAACGGTAAATAGAATGATAAATACCACTCCAATAACCAGAGAAATTACTAACAAATGAAAATCTTGTGGCCAAAATGGAAAACCAAAAATATTAAACTTACGTTCTATTACGTTGAATAGTAAAAATTGATTCCCATTAATTTTAATAAAAGGTGATGCTATTAAAATTAACAATAAAAAATAACTTACATAAGTTCTATATTTATAAAACTTTCCACTTGGTTTTTTTGGAAATATCCAAGAACGTTTTCCCTCTTTATTTATAGTACCAATACTATCTCTAAACTGTTCGTTTTTGGGTGTTTCCATTGTATTTACTAATTCAATATTTTGGAATCTTTATTCTTTCCAAATATCTCCTTCTGCCTGCTTAGGATTTGCTGGATTTGTTCCTTGTAAAGAAATGATATAACTAGAAACTTTAGAGATATCAATTGGTTTTAAAATTTTGTTCCATGCAACCATTCCTTTTCCATCTCTTCCTCCATTAGAAATTGTTGCAAACACATTTTTGATTCCGCCTCCTAAAATCCAGTTTTTATCTGTAAGGTTTGGTCCAATAGTGCCACCACCATCTACACCATGACAAGCAGCACAGTTTAAATTGTAAATAGCTTTACCTCTACTTAAATCTTTTTCATCAGTTAATAATGTAACTGTAGATACATCAACCATATCTGTAGCTGTTTCTTTGTATTTATCTAATGAAGCTTTAGCTTCTGCAACAGCATTATTATATTCTGTTACTTGATTATCTCCATCCATTACTTCAAAACGAACTAAATATACAACTGCAAAAACAATTGTAGCATAGAACATATATACCCACCAAGGCGGTAAAGAATTATCTAATTCTTTAATACCATCATAATTATGATCTAAAATAATTTCTTCTTCTTGATCTATTCTTTTTGCTTTTGTCCATTTTTGTAACGTTTCTTTTAACCAAAGATTAAAATTATTATTAGATACCTTTGGTGCGATACCTTTCTTTTCGTTTTCTAAAAGTTGCACTTTTTTAAGAGCTACTGTTAGTAACCAAACTAGCATTAATAATACACCAATAAAGGTAATTAACGTTAACCATGGTAATGGGTTTTCAAGCATATTAAAGGGCTCTTCAAAACTTGCCGAAATTTCTGTAAACACAAATGGCATTGCAAAAATGAAGAGTACGGATACGACTGCTATGATATATTTTTTCATTTTTATTTATTTTTTAATTATCTAATGGTATTTGACTAACTTCATTTATATATTCTTTTTTAGAGGTAAATACCCACCAAAAAAGTACTACAAAAAAGGTGAAAAAGACTAACAGAGAAATCATTGGGTAAATTTCTACTCCTGTAATGCTTTCCATATAATTTTTAGCGAATTTTAACATAATTTCTTATTTTTCATTAGTTAGTAAAGCTTGTACTTCTTTTACTTTAATATCTGTTCCAAGTCTTTGTAGATATGCAATAAGTGCTACAATTTCTCTATTTTTCATTTCTATAAATGGTTCTCCATTATCTTGAGCATATTTCTTATCTGCTTCATAATTTTTTACAAAATCTGGATCTGCGTATAAGTTTTTTTCTATGATAGCACCTTGTTCTAACATATTTTGTTGAGCATTTGCAATGTCTTCTTCTGTGTATGGTACACCAAGAGTAACCATCACTTTCATTTTACTTTCTGTAGATGATTTATCTAATTCGTTTCTTATCAACCATTTATAACCTGGCATAATTGAGCCAGGTGAAGTGCTTTGTGGGTCATACATATGATTTAAATGCCAACTATCAGAATACTTTGCACCTATTCTATGTAAATCTGGACCAGTTCTTTTTGAACCCCATAAGAATGGATGATCATATACAAACTCTCCGGCTTTAGAATATTCTCCATAACGCTCTACTTCACTTCTAAATGGACGAACCATTTGAGAGTGACATCCAACACAACCCTCACGTATATAAATATCTCTACCCTCTAATTCTAAAGGAGTATAAGGTTTAACATTAGTAAGTGTAGGAATATTTGATTTTACTAATAGGGTTGGAATAATCTGAACTGCACCACCAATTAAAATTGCAATAGTTGCATAAATAGTTAATTTGATAGGCTTACGTTCTAACCAAGTATGCCAACCTTCTCCTTTTGTTCTGTATTTAGAGACTTTTTCTAACGCAGGTGCTTCAGCCAATTCGTCTGTTACATCACTACCAGATTTAATAGTTCTAACCATATTATATAACATTATAAGTGCTCCTATAATAAATAAACTACCTCCAATTGCTCTCATCCAATACATTGGCATAATTTCGTTTACAGTTTCTAAGAAATTACCATACGTTAATGTGCCATCAGGATTGAATTGTTTCCACATTGATGCTTGAACAAATCCTGCAACATACATTGGTAGTGCATATAAAATAATCCCTAATGTTCCAATCCAAAAATGAAAGTTTGCCAATCCTTTAGAAAACAATGTTGTTTTAAACATTCTAGGCACCAACCAATAAATCATACCAAATGCAAAGAAACCGTTCCAGGCTAACGCCCCAACGTGAACGTGAGCAATAATCCAGTCGCTAAAATGCGCTATTGCATTTACACTTTTAAGTGATAATAATGGGCCTTCAAAAGTTGCCATACCATAACCAGTAATTGCAACAACAAAGAATTTTAAAACAGGGTCTGTTCTAACTTTATCCCAAGCACCACGAAGTGTTAATAGTCCGTTTATCATTCCACCCCAAGATGGAGCTAATAACATCACCGAGAATGCAACCCCTAAGTTTTGAGCCCAATCTGGTAAAGATGTATATAATAAATGGTGAGGTCCAGCCCAAATGTAAATAAAGATCAACGACCAAAAGTGTACAATTGATAATCTATATGAATATACAGGTCTGTTTGCAGCTTTAGGAACGAAGTAATACATCAACCCTAAGAATGGTGTAGTTAAGAAAAATGCTACCGCATTATGTCCGTACCACCATTGTACTAAAGCATCTTGTACGCCAGCATATACAGAATAACTTTTTAAGAAGCCTACTGGTAATGCTAAACTATTAAATATGTGCAATACTGCAACAGTTACAAAAGTGGCTAAATAAAACCAAATAGCAACATATAAATGTCTTTGTCTTCTTTGTAAGATAGTCCAAATCATATTAACGCCAAAAGCAACCCAAACTAAAGCAATTGCAATATCTATTGGCCATTCTAGCTCTGCATATTCTTTAGAAGAAGTATATCCTAATGGAAGAGTAATTGCTGCTGCAACAATAATTAATTGCCATCCCCAAAAATTAAAATTACTTAAGAGGTTACTTGCCATTCTAGCTTTTAGCAATCTTTGTAGCGAATAATATACTCCTGCAAAAATGGCATTTCCTACAAAGGCAAAAATAACTGCATTTGTATGTAAAGGTCTTATTCTACCAAAGCTTAACCATGAAATATCATCAGTAAGGTTTGGGAATAAAAACATAAAGGCCAGCAATAACCCAACTGTAAAACCTACTATTCCCCATAGTAAAGTTGCGTAAATAAACTTTTTTACGATTTTGTTATCGTAATAAAATTGTTGCATTTCCATAATTTAATTGTATTTAATATCTAGTTAGTTTCTTTTTTGGTTGGTGTTTTTACTAATTCATCATCAAACAACATTCGAACAGATGGCGTGTAAGAATCATCATACTGACCACTCTTTACCGAATAAATAAATGCTATAAAAAAAATGATTGCCACTAAAATACTTAGTGTAAGAAGTAAATAAATAACGCTCATATCTTGCCTGATTTGAATTTCAAAAATACATTTGCTCGTTTATTAATAATATGACATTTGTCATCTTTTCTTTTTTTAAAAAAATTTAAATTGTCATAGAAAACAACTGAGTTTCTGGTTTGCTTTTTTGCAAACGTACATCAAATGCCATACATATGTTTCTAACATAAGGTCTTGCTTTCTCTGGAATTTTTAAATAATTTTTACCTAGAATTACCAAACCATCTGCCACCATTTCCTCTAAAAGTAAAAAATGTTTTTCTAATTCTATAACTTTTAAATCTTTTTTATCCCACGATGTATTAAAATGACACATCATGTTTAAAATATGTTTTCTAACAATTAAATCTTCTTCTGATAATAAATGTCCTCTAAAAATTGGAATTTCTCCATCATTTACCAATTTTTGATATTCTTTTACAGTCTTAACATTTTGTGCAAAAGCGTACCATGAATCAGAAATTGCAGACATTCCAAGTCCAACCATTAATAATGTTTTATTAGCGGTATAGCCCATAAAATTTCTATGTACTGTTTTTTCTTGAGTTGCTTTGTATAAAGAATCTGATTTTAATGCAAAATGATCCATTCCAATTTCTTCATAACCAAACTCAGCAAACATTTTTTTTCCTACTTCGTACAATTCTCTTTTCTCGTCGTCTTTTGGTAAATTTTCTTCATTAAATCCACGCTGACCAACTCCTTTTACCCACGGAACATGTGCATAACTGTAAAATGAAATTCGATCTGGCTGCAATGCTTTTGTTTTTTCTATGGTTTCGATTACATTTTCTTTGGTTTGAAAAGGCAATCCAAAAATTAAATCGTGACTTACCGATGTATATCCAATTTCTCGAGACCATTTTGTTACATTTTCTACATTTTTAAAAGGCTGAATTCTATGAATTGCTTTTTGCACAATTGGATCATAATCTTGTACTCCAAAACTAATTCTTGTAAACCCTAAATCGTACAAAGTTTGTAATTGCTCTTTGGTTGTATTATTTGGATGTCCTTCTAAACTAAATTCATAATCAGTATGTCTATCTGCGTAAACAAATAATCCATCAATTAATTTTTTAAGTTGAAAGCTCGAAAAAAATGTTGGAGTTCCGCCACCTAAATGAATCTCTTTTATAATTGGTTTTTCATCCACCAAATCAACATACAATTTCCATTCTTTTAAAACTGTATCTATATAATCTTCTTCAACTTCGTGACGTTTTGTAATGTGCTTATGACACGCACAAAACGTACACAAACTTTCACAAAAGGGCAAATGAATGTACAAACTAATTCCTTCTGATTGATTGCTTTCTTTAAATGATTTTTGAAAACTAGCTATCCAATTTTCTTTCGATATTCCTTTTTTGTCCCAATAAGGAACCGTTGGATAACTTGTATATCTTGGGCCTGGAATATTGTATTTTTGAATTAATGAACTCATATTATTTAGTCTTTTCTCTAAATATATTTTCTTATTCTCCATTCCGCTTGAATTGACAGAATATATATCGATTTAATTTAAATTGTATCTAAAGCAATTAATACCATTTCTTTAAAAGTTTGTTCTCTTTCTTCCGCAGATGTTCTTTCTTTTGTAACTAAACTATCAGAAATAGTTAAAATTGATAGCGCATTAACATTGTGTTTTGCTGCTGCTGTATATAAACCTGCCGTTTCCATTTCTACACACAACACGCCAAATTCTGCCCAATGTTTATAATCATCAAAATTATCTGAATAAAATTCATCAGAACTCAACACATTTCCTGCCTTAATTGGAATGTTATTTGCTTTTGCAACAATAACTGCTTTATTAAACAACTTAAAACTTGCAGTTGGTGCAAAACTTGCTCCATGAAAACGTTGTGCATTAATACCAGATGTTGTAGAACCCGCCATTGCAAAAACTATATCTCTAATTTTAACCTCTTTTTGATAAGATCCTGCAGAACCAACACGAATTAAATTCTTTACTCCAAATTGTGTAATTAATTCATTTGCATAAATTAATGCAGACGGAATTCCCATTCCTGTTCCTTGAACAGATACTTTTTTACCTTTATAAGTTCCTGTAAAACCTAACATTCCTCTAACTTTATTATAACAAACTACATTTTCTAAAAATGTATCTGCAATCCATTTTGCTCTTAACGGATCTCCAGGTAACAAAATAGATTCAGCTATATCTCCTGGTTTTGCATCAATGTGAACACTCATAATTTATTTTTTTAATTTTCTTCCTAAAATACTTGTCATAACTGTTGTAAAAATTACAATTGTAATAGAACTCAACGGCATTAAAATAGCTGCAATTACAGGTTCCAATTGTCCTGTAACTGCAAAATACAAACCTATTATATTATAACATAAAGATAATACAAAACTATATTTAATAATCTGAATTGCTTTTTTTGAAATTTCTAAATATGTTGCTATGTTTTTAAATTTACTTGCATCTAAAATAGCATCACACGCAGGTGAAAACACATTTATATTTTCTGATAAAGAAATTCCTACATCACCTTGTGCTAAAGCTCCAGCATCATTTAAGCCATCACCAATCATTAAAATTTTATTTCCTTTTTCTTGTAATAATTTTATATATTTTAACTTATCTTCTGGGTTTTGGTTGAATAAAAAGGAAACTTTTTTAGGCAATCTTTTTCCTAAGTATTCTTTTTCTCCTTCATTATCACCCGAAATAATTGATAAATTATACTTGTTTTGTAATTTACTAAATAAACGCTTCATGTATTTTCGGTACGAATTTTTAAATACATATTTTCCGAAATAAATTCCATTAACACTTATATGAATTGCTGTTTCAAACTGATTGTCTTTTGGACTATTTTCTACAAATAATTGCGAACCTATTTTTATTGAAATTCCGTTTGCTGTTGCCTCAATTCCTTGTCCTACAAATTCTTTATAAGCATCTAATTCAATTTGATGTATTGTACCAAAAGTATCATACAACATTCTACTTAATGGATGATTAGAAATACGCATCGCATTTTGTAAAACCTCTTTTTCTTTATCTGAAAATCGTTCTCCTTTATACTGAATTTCAGTGTTTTTAGTTGAAGTTAACGTTCCTGTTTTATCAAAAATAATGGTATTAATAGTTGCCAATTTTTCTAGAATAGAAGCGTTTTTAAGATAAAATTTATTTTTTCCTAAAATTCTTAAAAGGTTTCCTAATGTAAATGGTGCTGCCAATGCAATGGCACAAGGACACGCAATAATTACAACAGCAGTAAACACATTTAATGCTTTGCTTGCGTCTTTAAACAACCAAAATAGCGTTGCAATAGTTGCGATTGATAAAACATAAATAGTAAATCGCTTACTAATGGTATCTGTTAAATTTTTAAATTTCGATATTTTTTCTTTGCTAAAAACATCATTACTCCACAATTGCGTTAAGTAACTTTGAGAAACAGATTTTAAAACTTCCATTTCTATAATTCCGTTGAGTTGTTTACCTCCTGCAAAAATTTTATCTCCAGATTTTTTTTCAACTGCAACAGATTCTCCAGTAACAAAACTGTAATCTATAGTTGCTTTACCGTTTATTAAAACACCATCAACAGGGATTAATTCGTTATTTCTAATTAACAATCTATCGCCTTTTACAACATCATAAATTTGGGTGTTTTCTTCCGATTTATCAGTATTTATTTTTGTAACTGCAATTGGAAAATACGATTTAAAATCACGTTCAAAAGACAAGAAATTATATGTTTTTTGTTGAAAAAACTTACCTATTAACAAGAAAAAAACTAAGCCTGTTAAACTATCAAAAAAACCTGAGCCTAAATTAAAAATTACATCGGTTGCACTTCTTAAAAACAATACAGAAATTCCAAGAGCAATAGGAACATCAATATTTAATATGTTAGATTTTAATCCTTTATAAGCAGAAATAAAATAATCTTTAGCCGAGTAAGAAACAACGGGTATTGAAAAGAAAAACATTAACCATCTAAAAACTTGTTTGTATTGATCTAACCAAAATTCGTTTACTTCAAAATATTCTGGAAACGATAAAAACATCACATTACCAAAGGCAAAACCGGCAATTGCTAATTGATATAATAAAGTTCTATCAATGCTCTTTTTTCCAACTTCATAATCTTCTAAACTAATGTAAGGTTCATAACCGATTGAGCTTAATAATACTACAATTTCTTTTAAGCTAATATGGTCAGAATCGAATGTAATTCTAATGGTTTTCTTTGGGAAATTTACCTGAGAAGTAACAATATTTTTTTGAAGTTTATGTAAATTTTCTAATACCCAAATACAAGAACTACAATGAATATGAGGAATGTATAATGATACTATTTGTTTGTTGCCATCATTAAATTCAGTTAATTTTTCTACAATTTTTTGATTGTCTAAAAAATCATATTTTCCCTGAATTTCTTCTGGAATTGCTCCCGGACTTTGGTCAAAATCATAATAACACATTAAATCATTTTCCGCAAAAATCTCAAAAACAGTTTTACATCCATTACAGCAAAAAAAAATTCCTTTTACCGTAATTAACTCATTATCACAAGTATTACCGCAATGATAACATACTAAATCGTTCATATTATTTACCCTGAATGCCTAGAACAAATGTCTAAGATAACTTTATTTTATAATATGATAATTGTCAGTTTTTACTTATATTTGAAAGGAATAATTAATAGGCAATATGAGTAAATGTGAACAGTGTATAGTCAGGCAACTTAATTCTTTAAAAACTTTATCTAAAGATGAACTCTTAAAAATATCAGCTTGTAAAACAACCAGAACAGTAAAAAAAGGAGAGGTAATTTTTGATGAAGGAGATTATATAAATGGTGTTTTTTGCGTTAGTGAAGGCGTTTGTAAAGTTTCTAAGAGGAGCGCTAACGGTAGAGAACAAATTATTCATCTAATAAATAAAGGAGATTTTTTAGGTGAACGAAGTTTAATTAATGACGATGCTGCTAACTTAAAAGCAACTGCAATTAACGACATGGAAGTTTGCTTTATTCCTAGAGAAGAAATAATTAATGATTTAAAACAAAACCCTGATTTTTCTATGAGTGTTTTACAAAATATGGCAATGTCTTTAAAAAATACAGATAATGTAATCGTAGATATGGCGCAAAAAACTGTAAAACAGCGTTTAGCCGAAACTTTATTGAATTTAGATAAAAAATTTGGTCGAAATAGAGATAATATTTTAAATATTCATTTATCTAGAGAAGATATTGCCAACATCATTGGTACAGCAACAGAATCTGCAATTCGATTATTATCTGAGTTTAAAAGAGATGAATTAATCTCTTTAAAAGGAAAAAACATTTCTATCTTAAACGTTTCTAAACTCAAAAAAATAGCGCAAGGGTTTTAAAATTTTACTTTTTGAAAAAACTTTGGTATAACTTTTTTAAAATTTACATTAAAATAGGCTTGTTTTTTTATATCAAAAAAATAAAAATTGTAGGCAAAGAAAATATTCCTAAAAAAGGCGCAGTACTTTTTGCAGTAAATCACCCTAACGGATTACTAGATCCTTTATTAGTTACTACAAATATTCCGAGAAGCACACATTATTTAGTAAGAGCAGCTGTTTTTAAAAAACCACTAGTAAAAAAGTTTTTAGCTACGTTAAATTTAATGCCAATTTATAGAATTAGAGATGGCGTAAAAGAACTTTCTAAAAATACAACCGTTTTTAATGATTGCTTTGAAATTTTAAAAAACCAAAATTCTTTGATGATTTTCCCAGAAGGAAGTCATGATAAAAGAAGAACTGTACGGAATTTAAGTAAAGGGTTTGTGCGGATTCTTTTTGGTGCTTTTGAAAAATATCCAAATTTAAAAATAACAGTAATTCCTGTTGGCATTACCTATCAAAACCCAAGTCAGTTTCCTTGTAAAGTGGCTATCCATTATGGCAAGCCAATTCTAGCTAATAGTTATTATGATGCCGCTAATTTAAACAACTCTATACGCTCTATTAAAGACAAAGTTTCAAACCAATTAAAAGAATTATCTGTACATATTCCGGCTGATGAAAATTACGAAAAAACATTAAACGAATTAAACACTAAAAATGTTGATTTCACTGAAGTAAGGCTAACTAACAGCAGTGTAAAAACTGGTGAAATAAAAAGCATGAAAGCTGCCTTTAACTTTGCAAAACCAATTCGTTTTCTAATTATTTTAAACAGTATTATTCCTTGGATAATTTGGAAAATGACACAAAAAAAGATTGATGAAACTGAATTTGTAGATACGTTTAGGTTTGCTTTAGGAATTAGTCTTTTTCCTTTTTTTTACTGCATTCAAGCAATCTTAATCTATAACTTTTACAACTTAAAAATTGCTGTTTTTTATGTAATTATAACACTAATATTACAACTATTATATAGTAAATTAGCTTCTATTTCAAGATAGCATCTTGAATAACTTGCTGAATTTTTGTTCGTATATTTTCTGTAATTAAACCATTATTTTCCATTGTTGGATATACTCTGTTTGACAAAAAAACATATACAATTCTACTTTTTGGGTCTGCCCAAGTATAAGTTCCAGTAAAACCACTATGACCAAAGCTTTCCTCAGAAACACAACCACAAGTTGCTTCAATTTCTGGATCTAATTGTGGTTTATCAAAACCCAAACCTCTTCGTATTTTTTTATCCTTATAATATCGCTTATTAAACATCTTTACGGTAGCACTTTTTAAATATCTTTTACCACCATAATATCCGTTTTGCAAATACATCTGCATAATTTTTGCAACATCATTTGCATTTGCAAATAAACCAGCATGACCACCAACTCCACCTAACATAGCTGCTCCCATATCATGCACATAACCATGCAATAATTGATGTCTAAAATAATTATCTTTTTCTGTTGGGATAATTTCCTTTTTTGGAAATTTATTCAACGGCAAATAACTAGTTCTATTTGCGCCTAATGGCGCATAAAAATTTTCTTCAACTAACACATTCAAAAGCTCTTTATATTTTGTTTCAATAGTTCTCTTTAACATATAAAAACCTAAATCGCTATATTTATATCCCTCTTTTTCTCTCTGATCCACTTCCTCTATTTTTTTATAAATAGAATCTCGATAAGTAGAATTTAAAAATAAATTTCTAGCAACTTCTATATTGTATTTTTTTGATTTTTTTTCTCGATAAAAATCTGGCAAATTTTTATTGGTAATACTATCTTGAATTAATTTATAAAACGGAACCCAAGCTTTAAGTTTAGCGTTATGAGAAAGAATTTCTTTTAAAGTTAAAGTATCTTTATTTGTTCCTTTTGTTTCTGGTAATAAGTATCTTAATTTTGTTGCAATTCTAAATTTCCCTTCACCTACAGCTTTTATTACCATTGGTAAGGTTGCTAATATTTTAGTTAAAGAAGCAACGTCATAAATATCGGTATTTTTAACTTTTAAAACTGAATCATTTGTATGATAACCAAAGCTTTTTTGATAAATTACCTTTCCTGCTCTTGCTACTAGAATTTGCATTCCAGGAGTCATTTTTTTTTTTACAACATCGTTTGCTATACTATCAATTTCTGCCAATTTTATGGAAGACATTTTTACTTCTTCTGCAATTCCATATTGTAATCGACTTAATGAGGCTGTAAACAAACCAAAACCTTCTTTAAAATTTTTATCTATCGAAACTGGTAATTTCCCATTTGTTTTAATCGCGCCAAACAACTGTTGTGCAGAAATTTCTTGCGCAACTTTGCTATTCTGATACGACACAACCAAGCCTTCTATGTTTTTAAAAGATGTAACGTCTAATAAAGCATAAGGACTTGCAAAAACATCTAAGATTACTTTTTTACTTTTTGCTATTTGTTGGATTTTAGCAATGTCTTCTTTTTTAAATTTATAATCTTTCCAAGGATGTTCATTTGAAATATGATATCCAATAATTACTAAATTATATGGTTTTAATTTTGATAATAATGTTGCTTTATTGTCAACCAAAATAACATCTACTTTAGTGTAATTCTTTAACATTGTAACAAAAGAGGTATTATCTGCATCTCCAAATTTTACATAAGCAATTTTTTGTTTGTTTAAATCTTGAATCGGAATTATATCTTCTTCGTTTTTTATTACAGTAATAGAATTTTTGACCAATTCTCTGTGTAATAACTCATCTGTCTTTGTATTTAAATCTTCATGCAAATTCTGTAACTCTATGGGTTTATAATTTTGCAATCCAGCCCAATATTTTGCTTTTAAAATCTTACTAACTGATTCGTCTAATCTTTCAATAGTTAACTTTTTATCTTTAATCGCTTTTAAAAAATAGTCCATTGTTTCTGGCACTTCGTGCGGAATTAACAACACATCATTTCCTGCTAAAATTGCTTCTAAATTAATTTCTTTAGACGTTGCAAAATCCGCAGCGGCTTTCATATTCAATCCATCGGTTATAATTAATCCTTTAAAACCCATTTTTTCTTTTAACAATCCAGTTGTAATTTTGTGAGATAAAGAAGATGGCAAACTTTTGTTTGGTTCTAATTTAGGAATGCTTAAATGTGCTGTCATAACACTCGCTAAATTTTTATCAAATAATTTATAATATGGGTACAATTCTAACGTGTCTAAACGAGTTGCATCAAAATTAATAACGGGTAAAGTGTGATGTGAATCTGCCGCAGTATCACCATGACCAGGGAAATGTTTTGCATTTGCCAAGACGCCAAAACGTTGCATCCCGCGCGTAAAAGCGATTGCTTTGTCTGTTACATTGTATTTATTTTCTCCAAAAGAACGATTTCCAATAATTGGATTTTTTGGATTGATATTGATATCTACTACGGGTGCAAAATTAATGTGAATTCCCAATCGTTTGGAATGTTTTCCTAATTGTTCTCCAAATTTTTCTATCAACAAATTGTCTTGTATTGCTCCTAAAGCCATATTCCACGGATAACGAAACGAATTTTGCAAACGCATATCTAATCCCCATTCTGCATCAATTGCAATCAATAAAGGATATTTTGACAATGCTTGATATTTATTTGTTAATTCTGCTTGTCTTTTTGGAGTTCCTTGCATAAAAATTAAATTCCCAGCATGGTATTTCTGAATCAATTCTTCCACTAATTTCTCATTCAAAGTATCGTTTGTAGAATACGCTTGCACCATAAATAATTGACCTATTTTTTCTTCATTGGTCATGTTATTTAAAATGTTGTCAACCCATTTCTCTTGAGCTTCTTTATCTTTCGTTTGTAATGGATCTTTAGATTGTGCTTGTAATCCAAGAAAACAAAACACAAAAAGTAGCATTAAATTATTTTTCATAAATTATAACATAAAACGATTATGCCAGCTTTTACTTGCCGGAACTTCCCAATTATTTTCTACTTCTTCTTTGGTTTGCACCATGTTATTAAAAACGATGGTTTCTTTTGTTATTTTTTTCTCTTTGGCAAACTGTTGAAAATCGGATAATTTTACAATATTAATAGTGTCTCCGTCTTTAAAAGAAACATTCATTTTATTCATTAAATCGATTTGCAATTCGTCTTCTAATTCTTTCACAAAACGAACAGATGCATCTATTGAACAACCCGAAACATTGTTAAAACCCTCATCAACTGCTAACACTAAAAACTGATTGTATTTAATGGTAAACGAACCTTTTAAATTATCTCCATGACGCGTCCATTGCTCAATAAAATTTTTTGCTTTCATAGAAATAAAATCGATTTCTTGCGCAGTAAAAACTCTATCGGATTGGTACATCCAAACTCTTGAGTTATTTGGTAAATCTTTATATTCTGTAAACATTTTTGTCTTTTTTTTTAATTTGATAAAGTTAAAGAAATTGCTGGAGCAAATTTTCTAAACTTTTTAATTTGTGTAAATACCGATTTTTTCCAAATTCCTTTTACATAATAATATGTTCTTTCTTTTGGTTTATTGTAATTGTATTTTGTAAAACCAATAACTGGCGCATAAAAAACTTCAGATTCTGATTCAGTTTGTTTTTTTCCATATTCGTTAAACGGAATAAACAACTTTTCGAATGCAATAAACACACCATTTGTTGGCATTTCTATACTATAATTAGATAAATCAATTTTAGTGCTTAATTGTCCTTCTATTATTGTAACAGGCAAATTCACATTCAATAAATCGTTTTTTGGTAAACCTGTTTTTTCATCTTTATCAAAAATACGAACTCTAAATTTTGATTTTTTATTGTGTCGTTTAGAAAAATAAATAGCTACTTTAGAAATATAATTACAGCATTTATTTTTCATTGTATTCGGAAAATATTTAGCCAACATTCTCATACCAACTGTATGCACTCCATGAACTTTCTTTTTTACCTTATCTAATACAATTGTTTTATCAATTCTTTTTGTAATTATAACTTCATTTAATACATTTTCTTTTGGTAACATAAATAGTATTTTGCCATTTAAATCTGATGCATTTACCAACGTGTCTTTATAATTTAAACAAGAAATATGTACTTTTCCTTTCAAGTATTTTTGATTGATGTACATAAAGAAAGTTCCTTGTTCTGTAGTTGAAATTCCTTTTGTAGTTTCTAAAAAACTGATGTTTGCATACACAATAGGTTTTCTCGTTTTTGAATCTAGTAAAGTTCCTTTAAAAATTATTTGCTGACCAACAAGTTGAAAAGAAATAAAAACAACTAAAAGAACACACTTTTTCATTTAACGCAAATTAAATTTTTGCTGTAATGCATTTAATTTTTCATTATCTGTCATGGTATTTTTAGAAGCAGACATACGTTCTTTAATTCCTGCTAACACTTTCTTTGTAAACAACGGAAAATCTGCATTTTGCATCCAATTATTATAGCCAGGATTTTCTTTAAACACTTCTTCTACAGTTCTATTTTTATATTTTCCAAAAGAAAATATTTCTTGATCATCATCATTAAACAAAATAAAACCAGCAAAATCTGCTCTTTTCCCGTGTGATGAAAAGGCACTCAATTCATCTACAGAAGTTCCAATATCTTCGTATTTTTCTAATTGCGCTAACAAGATTTCAAACGTTGCACTTGTGTCTGCTTCCGCTCCATGTGCACCTTCTAATTCTTTTCCGCAGTAAAATTGATAACCGGCACTTAAGGTTCGTTGTTCTTTTTTATGAAAAATTACTTGTACATCAATCGCTTTTCTGTTGTTCATATCAAAATCGATACCAGCCCGCATTAATTCTTCTGCTAATAACGGAATGTCAAAACGGTTTGAATTAAATCCTGCCAAATCACAATCTGCAATTAATTCATTTACTTGTGATGCCAATTCTTTAAATGTTGGCTCTGTAACTACTTGCTCATTGGTAATTCCGTGAATGTCTGATGCTTCTTTCGGAATCTCAACTTCTGGATTTACCAACCACGTTTTGCTTTCTTTATTTCCGTTCGGAAATACTTTTAAAATTGATATTTCTACAATTTTATCTGTTCCAATATTGACTCCTGTAGTTTCTAAATCGAAAAATACGATTGGTTTTTCTAATTTTAATTTCATGTTTTTTGTTGCTATTTTTTCACAATAAAAAGTACGTTAAAGATATAGAAAACTCTTTTGTTATTTGTTTTTTTAAACATAAAATATTGCCAAAACACATGTTTTTAAAAACCCTTTTGTTTGCTAACAGAAAAATTATTTAACTTGTTTCTAAACTTGTTTATTAATAACTTCGCCATGTACTGAATTTATTTAAATAAAGTTATAAGTAAGTATAAAAGACTCCTTATTACAGAAATGAAACGTCAAAAACCTATATTAAAATTTATTAATGGAGGTGCTGTATATATAGGTAAAGGCGTTTCGACAAAAATTCATAATCATCATGCAATACAATTGACTATTTCGTTTAAACAAACTTTTGAAATTATAACTCCTAATAGGATTGTTAAAAATTGCAGATTTGTAATCATTCCAGAAAATGTTCCTCATCAATTTAATTGTTCCTTGGAAGATTATCAAGTTTTTATCTATTTAGACCCGTTTAATAAGCTATCTCAACTTTTAAAGAATAAATTTTCATTAAAAACTGATATTATTATTGCTAATCATATCTTAAATGAAATTCCACCATTAAAAAAATGGTTAATTATGGAAAGCAGTGAAATACAATTATTAACAACAAAATTTATTGAGTTAATTACAGGATCTAGCATTACTAATTCATCTAAAGACATACGTATTACTAAGAGTATCGAGTATTTACAAAATAATTTAGATAAAACAATTAAACTCTCTGAAGTTGCCAACTTCGTGTTTTTATCTGAAAGTAGATTTGCTCATTTATTTAAACTTCAGGTAGGTATTCCTTTTAGGAGATATATTTTATGGTTAAGAATTCAAAAAACATTATTGTCCTTTTTAAATAACAATTCATTCACAGAGGCTTCTTATGATGGTGGGTTTTCAGACTTATCTCACTTTTATAGAACGTTCAAAGAAATGTTTGGTAATACTCCTGCTGCTATTTTAAAAAATTAGCAAGTTTATACAAGTTTAGATTCTTTTCATGTTTTAATTTTGCTCTTAATTTAAAAAAAAAAAGAATATGATAAAGAAAAAAGATTTTATTCCTGCATTAGGCTACAACTGGTTGACGGGTTTATATGACTTGACAATAAAATTAACAATGCCAGAAAGAAAGTTTAGAACTAAACTTATTGACATTTTAAATCCAAAAAACAATGAGTCTATTTTAGAGTTTGGTTTTGGAACTGGACAAAACATGATTCTTGCCAATCAACGAAACTCTAAGGCTAAATTTACAGGTGTTGACATTGACCCAAAAGTTAAACAAATTGCTGATAATAAGAAAAATAAGCTTGGAATCACATTGAGTTTTGATCTCTATGACGGAAAAACATTTCCATATGCAGATAATTCGTTTGACAAGGTATTTAGTTCGTTAGTATTTCATCATTTAGATAAGGAAACTAAATTATCCTCCATAAAAGAAATCTATAGAGTTTTAAAACCTAACGGACAACTTATTATTGGCGATTGGGGCAAGGCAAAAACTAAGGTAATGAGAGTTGTATTCTATGCAGTACAAATATTTGATGGCTTTAAAACTACGAATGACAATGTAAATGGGCTTTTACCTAAGTATATAAAAAAAGTAGGGTTCAAAAATGTAGATGAGATAGGTTACATAAATACAGCAATTGGAACCTACTCATATTATCATACGACAAAATAGCATAAAAAATACCAGCCAATAATTATATATTGCAAATAGACCTTTTCGGTAAGCAAGCAAAGTTAAACTGCAACTCTTAAACGCTGTTTTCGTATTACCTAAATCTGTATATTTGAGGAAAAACAAAATTTTAGGCATAATATTAGCTTCAAAGTTTATTACCTTTTACAGCCTTACTTGCCATATACTTATTGTTAGGTATAAGTTAAAAATTTGCAATACAAAATGTCTAAAAAAGGAAAAGCAAAAAATACTGTTAATAAAGCCAAGCATACCAAATTAATAAATCGTAAAATTAATAAGGTAAAGCAAGAAAAAATTGCTAATAAAGAAAAGTTAAAAGCTATTATTAAAAAGGCAAATGAAGAAAAAAATAAAGATGTATAATAACCATTTATTTTAATTATTTTTAACCCTAAATTTTTAATTTAAAAAACTATGGATACTAAAAAAAAGAAACCAACTTTTACGAAAGAAGAATTAAATGCTGGAGATTTAACATTTCATTATTGGGGAGCTTTAAATAACTTATATGCACTTATAAGGTCTTCAGAATTAAAAGCGGGTTTAATTTTATCTTTTTTTGGTATTATTTTTAATTTTGTATATCAAAATATAGAAAGAGTAAAAGAAAATTTAACAGATTATAGTTTTCTATATATTTTACTATCATTATGGTTGATAAGCACTTTAATTTCAATTTATCATAGTGTAAATACATTTATCCCTCGAATTGAAAAAAATTACGATCCAAATGTTTTTTTCTTTGGAGATATTATTTCAAAATTTGGAGACATACATCAGTTTTCTCATACCTTTTTAAAAACAAATGTAGATAAAGAAAAAATTTATACCCAAATAGGACAACAAGTATATGTGAATGCAAAAATCACAGCCTTAAAATTTAAAAGAGTAAATGCTTCCATTCGCTATTTAGTTATTAGTTTAACACTTCTTGGTTTATTAATTGTATCAGAAATTGTGATTATGTTATTTTTAAAATAATGGACAACCTACATGAATACTTACATAAATTGCCAAAAGCAGATGTTCACAGTCACTTTCATTTAGGTGGATCTCAAAAAAGATTTTTAGAAAAATACAATGCTTACTTTTCATTTCCTAAAAACTATGATGGTTTGGATGGAATGATCCATTTTATTTACAAGCATCTTAATAATTATATGACCACTAAAGAAGATGTTATTAATTTTATGGAAATGTCTATTCAGAGTAGTATTGATGATAATATTACTTACCTAGAGGCTAGTGTTGATGTTGGTTTGGCTCGTTTTTTTAACGACTCAATAGAAGCTGTTATTTATGAAATAAAAAAAATAAAAGAGAAGCATAAATCCAAAATAAACTTTAGACCTGAAATAGGTTTCAACAAAGAGTTACCTCTGAAAAAGGTTTATAGTTACGCTGAAATTTGTATTGATAGTGGTGTTTTTAATGGTATTGATATTTACGGCAAAGAAGCAGGTCAAAATCTTTTGCCTTTTCAGGAACTATTTAAAACTGCAAAAAAAAACAATCTAAAAACCAAAGTTCATATTGGCGAATTTTCTGGTTATAAAAGTATTAATGAAGCTATTTTGTTATTAAATCCTGATGAAATTCAACATGGTATCAGCGCTGTAAACTCCCAAAAAACAATTGATTTAATTCTAGAAAGAAATATTCGTTTAAATATTTGTTTAAAAAGTAATATTTTACTTGGTGCTGTTAAAAGCTTTAAGACTCATCCAATAAAAATATTATTTGACAAAGGAGTAAAAGTAACTGTAAATACAGATGATCTTATTTTATTTAATGCAACTGTTACTAAAGAATTAAAAGCTTTATATGAAAATAACATATTTTCAATTGAAGATATTAATATTATAAGAAAGAATGCTTTTTCTTAATTATTAGTATTTTTATTAACAAAGTACATGTTAATTTTTCCTTTCCCTTTTGCTTCAATTGCTCCCCTTGGTTCAAACTGAAATTCTTTATACGTTTTAAGAAAATTATAGGTTTCTTCACTAATATTTACTTTACCAATCTCACCAGAACTTTCCATTCTACTAGCAACATTTACAGTATCTCCCCAAATATCATATGCAAATTTAATTGTTCCTACTACTCCTGCAACAACTGGTCCCGTATTAATACCTATTCTAATATCAAAATTTGCTTTTTCAGAAGAATTAATCTCCATAGTTTCTTTTACAAATTCTGCTATTTCTAAAGCAGCTAATGTAATTTTATAGGTGTGGTCTTTAGTTGGAAAAGGCAATCCTCCAGCACACATGTATGCGTCACCAATGGTTTTAATTTTTTCAAGCCCATACTTCTCAACAATTGTATCAAATTTTGAAAAATAAAAATTCATACTTTTTACAATTTCTTCTGGTGTTAATTTTTCAGAATATTTTGTAAACCCTTTAAAGTCTGTAAATAAAACAGAAACTGAATCAAATTTTTTAGCTTTAACAAAACCTTTCTCTTTTAATTCTTTTGCTGTTTCTTCTGGCAAAATGTTTTTTAATAAACCGTCTGAACGTTCTTTTTCATGAGCTATTATTTTGTTCTTTTTAAAAAGCGAAAATGCAAACATTCCAATTAATAAAAGGGCTATGGAAATTGCAATAGCTATAATTCTTTGAGTTCTTTTCTGTTCATTAAGTAAGTCAACTTCGCTTTGTTTTTTGGCAACTTCAAATTTTGTTTTTATATCTGCCATTTCTTGAACGTCCAATACATTTCTAACACTATCTCTATACTGAATGTGTCTTTTGTATAAACTGAAAGATTTTTTATAATCCTTACCTTTTTCTAATAAGTCTGAAAGTTTTAAATAACCATCGCTTATTTGTTCTTTTAAACCATATTTTTTTGCTAAAGCAAGGCTTTTATTTGCATATTCAAAAGCTTTTTTAATTTCATTTTTATCAAAATACACATCAGACATGGCATTTAAATACACAGAAATAGGGTAATAATCTTCTAATTTTGTTAATACTCTAATCGCTTCATTTAAGTTTTTTTCGGCTTTAATAAATTCTTCTTTTTCTGCGTAAACCAATCCTACATTTCCAAGGTTGTATGCCACACCTTCTTCATATTCTAACTCTTTAAAAAGTTTTCCAGATTGTTTGAAAAAATATAGTGCAGAATCTAATTTTTTTTGATTATAATATTCATCTCCTAAATTTAATTGTGCAGAAGCTAAATTTATAGAGTCAATTTCTTTTTCTTTTTTAAGTAATTCTATACTATTTCTATAATAATTTACAGCATTTTTACTATCACCCATTATTGAGTAGGCATCAGCAATAGAAATTTTTATGGTAGCTTGTTTATTAAAAAACCCGTTGTCTTCTGCTATTTTAGCAGCTTTAAAATAGGATTCTAAAGCTTTCGTTAAATCACTTTTAAACCGATATCCATTTCCTTTTTGCAAATAACCATGATAAATAGATAACGGAATATTAAGCTCTTCAGCTAATTCAATTACCTTTTTACTGTATAATAAAATTTCATTAGGATCACTATCATACTCAGCAATCTTAGTTAACTTTTCTAATTCTTGGGTTTTAGTAAAATTTCCTTTTTTCAATTCAAGCTTTAAGCTATCCAATTCTTGTTGGTCTTGAGAAAAAGTTACTTGACTATACATCAAAAAAAAGCCTATTAATAAACAGGCTTTTATTTTTTTTTGTATAGAAGTTATTATATTATCTAGCACTTGAAGGTCTCTTTGATCTGATTCTAATTTTTGGATCTACAAAATATGTTTTTTGAGTTTGAAGCACACCATTTTTCTCAAGTTGAAAATAAATATTAAATTTTGTTTCTTGATCAATTACAGCTCCTTGTTTAACTTCTAAACCTACAAGAAAACCACCTACATTTACGTTTTCTAAATTCCCCCATAAATCTTCACTTCCAAAAGAGTATTCATAACCTGTTAAACGCACAAAAGTTGTAGCATCATTAGTTTCAATTGTGTACATAATTTTATCTCCTATTAGAGCATCTGTTGTGTATTGATCTGCTGGTGTTCCATAAAAAGAAATTAAAGCAGTCGCGTCATTTCCTGTTAAATTCTCTAAAACTGTTAAATCTACTGTTGTTTTTACTTCTAAAGTAGTTGGAGTGGTTTCAGAGTTGTCTTCTTTTGAACAAGAAGAAAAAGCTATAAAAGCCATAAACATAAATAATTTTAATTTTTTCATATTATTTTTTTTTAAAAATTTAATTTCAAATATAATAATTCTTTAATCAATGAAATCAAAATACAAAAAAAAATCCCGAGTTAAATAACTAGGGATTATAATTTTATAAGGATTTTTTCTTAGTGAGAAGCTAAGTATTCAGCAGTTCCTTTTGCACTTGCTTGCATAGCATCATCTCCTTCTTGCCAGTTTGCAGGACAAACTTCTCCAAATTCTTGCAAGTGGGCATAAGCATCAATCAAACGAATGTATTCATTTACATTTCTACCAATTGGCATATGATTGATTCCTTCATGAAAAACCAATCCGTCTTCATCAATTAAATACGTTGCTCTGTAGGTTACATTATCTCCTTCTACTTGAATTGTTTGTGTCGCTTCATCAAATTCTTCCGCAGTAATATCTAAAATTCCTAAAATAGAAGATAAGTTTCTGTTACTATCTGCTAATAAAGGATAGGTAACTCCTTGAATTCCTCCATGATTTTTTGGCGTATTTAACCAAGCAGAATGTACTTCTGGAGTATCACAAGAAGCTCCGATTACAATAGTGTTTCTTTTCTCGAATTCTCCTAATGCAGCTTGAAAAGCATGTAATTCTGTTGGACAAACAAAAGTAAAATCTTTTGGATACCAGAATAATAATACTTTTTTCTTGTTGTTAATTGCTTCTTCTAAAACATTTACTTTAAAAGTACTTGCTTTAGCATCCATTGCATCTACGTTTAAACTTGGGAATTTTTTACCAACTAATGTAGCCATATTGTGATTTTTATTTTAATTAATATTAATTTTCAATTGGCAAATATACACTTACAATACAGTTTGAAAAAACCTTGTCAAATTTTATTCCTTATCATACAATAAGATTTATTGATACCCTGTTTCACTTCACTAACAGTTGCTTTTTCATCAACCATCACATAGTTTCTTAAACATAAAAATATATACTTTAGATAAAATAATTATAGAGCACACCTATTACTATATAAAAAATATAGATAAAAATTATCAAAAACATTTTTGTAAATTTGAAGTATATCAACTTTAAAATAATAAAATCATGGAAAATAATCATAGTGGAGACATAAACAAGTGCCCTTTTATGCATGGAGGAAATACTACTGTAAAAGAATCTGTTATAGATTGGTGGCCAAATGCATTAAATTTAGATATTTTACATCAACATGATACAAAAACAAACCCATTAGGGGAAGATTTTAATTATAAAGAAGAATTAAAAAAACTAAATGTTGAAGCGCTTAAAAAAGACCTGCATAATTTAATGACAGATAGTCAAGATTGGTGGCCAGCAGACTGGGGACATTATGGAGGGCTAATGATTCGTATGGCATGGCATGCAGCAGGCTCTTATAGAATTTCTGATGGTCGTGGAGGAGCTGGGACTGGAAACCAACGTTTTGCACCACTTAATTCATGGCCAGATAACGTTAGTTTAGACAAAGCAAGACGCTTGTTATGGCCAATCAAAAAAAAATATGGAAACAAAGTAAGTTGGGCAGATTTAATAATCTTAGCGGGAACTATTGCTTATGAAAGTATGGGCTTAAAAACCTTTGGTTTTGCTTTTGGTAGAGAAGATATTTGGGGACCGGAAAAAGACACCTATTGGGGAGCAGAAAAAGAATGGTTAATGCCAAGTGATGAACGTTATAAAGATGTTGATGACCCCTCAACAATGGAAAATCCTTTAGCAGCAGTACAAATGGGTTTAATTTACGTGAATCCAGAAGGTGTTAATGGAAAGTCTGACCCATTAAAAACAGCTTCTCAAGTGCGTGAAACTTTTAAACGCATGGCAATGAATGATGAAGAAACAGTTGCTTTAACTGCAGGAGGACATACAGTAGGAAAAACTCATGGTAATGGAGATGCTAGTATTTTAGGTCCAGTACCAGAAGCTGCTTCTCCAGAAGAACAAGGCTTAGGCTGGTCTAACCCAACGGGAACTGGTGTAGGGCGTGATACTGTGTCAAGCGGACTTGAAGGAGCGTGGACAACACACCCAACAAAATGGGACAATGGTTTTTTTGAAATGCTATTTAACCACGAATGGGAATTACGTAAAAGCCCTGCAGGAGCCACACAATGGGAACCTGTAACTATAAAAAAAGAAAATATGCCTGTTGATGTTGAAGACATGACTACTCGTCATAATCCAATGATGACAGATGCAGATATGGCTATGAAAGTTGATCCAATTTATAGAGAGATTTCTTTAAAATTTAAGAATGATTTTGATGGTTTTTCAGATACTTTTGCACGTGCTTGGTTTAAGTTAACACATCGTGATTTAGGACCAAAAGAACGTTATTTTGGACCTGACGCCCCAAAAGAAGATTTAATTTGGCAAGACCCAATCCCGAAAGGAAAAAAGAATTATGATGTAGATGCTATTAAAACTAAAATAGCTAATTCAGGTCTTTCAATATCAGAAATGGTTTCAACTGCTTGGGATAGCGCAAGAACATTTAGAGGTTCCGATTTCAGAGGAGGAGCTAATGGTGGGCGTATTCGTTTAGCTCCTCAAAAAGATTGGCAAGGAAATGAACCAAAAAAGTTATCAAAAGTATTGACAGTTTTAGAATCAATTGCTGCAGAATTTGGAATTAGTGTTGCAGACACCATTGTTTTAGCAGGGAATGTTGGTGTTGAAAAAGCTATTAAAAATGCAGGCATGAATATAAGTGTGCCTTTTTTACCAGGGCGTGGAGATGCAACTGATGAAATTACAGATGCAGAATCATTCGATTATTTAGAACCGTTGGCAGATGGTTATAGAAACTGGTTGAAAAAAGATTATGTAGTAAGTCCAGAGGAAATTATGTTAGATCGTACTCAATTAATGGGATTAACAGCACCTGAAATGACTGTTTTAATTGGTGGAATGAGAGTAATGGGAACTAATTATGGAGGCACTAAACATGGTGTCTTAACTGAAAATGAAGGTGCTTTAACCAATGATTTCTTTGTGAATTTAACTGACATGTCATATAATTGGAAACCAACAAGTAACGGTATTTACGAAATTTGTAATCGTAAAACAGGAGAGACTAAATGGACTGCTACAAGAGTAGATTTAATTTTTGGTTCAAACTCAATTCTTAGAGGGTATGCTGAAGTTTATGCACAAGATGATAACAAAGAAAAATTTGTTAAAGACTTTATTGCTGTTTGGACTAAAGTGATGAATCTTGATCGCTATGATTTATAATCTTTTATTAATAATAAAAAAAGGGAATCAAAATATTTTGATTCCCTTTTTTTTTTTTTGACTCAATTGATGATTATTTACTAGCAAATAAGTTTACATCACTCTTTGTAACTTCATTTTCTCCAAGGATTATTAATCGCTCAACTACATTTCGAAGTTCTCTTATATTTCCTGTCCAATCATATTCTTGTAATAATTGAATTGCATCTTTAGAAAAGTCTTTTTTAGCACCGCCTTGTTCTTTAGCTATTTTTTGCGAAAAGAAATCTACCAATAATGGAATATCTTCTCTACGGTCATTTAATGCCGGAACTTTAATTAAAATAACAGCTAATCTGTGGTATAAATCTTCTCTAAAACGCCCTTCAGAGATTTCCTTTTTTAAATCTTTGTTTGTTGCCGCTACTACTCTAACATCTACTTTTATATCTTTATCTGAACCAACTCTTGAGACTCTACTTTCTTGTAAAGCTCGTAATACTTTTGCTTGTGCAGACAAACTCATATCACCAATTTCATCCAAGAAAATAGTTCCGCCATTTGCAGCTTCAAACTTTCCTGCTCGGTCTTTATTTGCTCCTGTAAATGATCCTTTTACGTGACCAAACAATTCACTTTCTATCAATTCAGATGGAATTGCAGCACAATTAACTTCAACCATTATTGCTTTAGAGCGATCCGATTTTTCGTGCAACCAATGTGCAACCAATTCTTTTCCTGTTCCGTTTGGACCCGTTATTAAAACTCTTGCATCTGTAGCTGCAACTTTTTCTATAATATCTTTAATATGAGAAATGGCAGTACTTTCTCCAACCATTTCGTAATTTTTGCTAACTTTCTTTTTTAAACGTTTGTTTTCTACAACCAATTCTTTTCTGTCTAGCGCATTTCTTACAGTATTTAATAAACGGTTTAAATCTGGTGGTTTTGATATATAATCAAACGCTCCTAAACGCATTGTATTAACTGCTATTTCTAAATCTCCATGACCAGAAATCATAACAATTGGTGTTTCTGGTTTTATTTTTTTTGCTTTTTCTAATACCTCAACACCATCCATTTTTGGCATTTTTATATCACAAAAAACCAAATCATAATCAGTACTCATAATCATTTCAATTCCTTGCAGACCATCTTCTGCTTCTTCTACATGATAGCCATCATTTTCTTCTGAAATAATTTTTTTTAATACTCTTCTAATTGCAGCTTCATCTTCAATAATTAAAATTTTTGGCATACTTATATTTTTTTATCTATAATATGAATATCTCTTTGTGGAAAAGGAATTTGAATGTTGTTTTCTCTAAACAATCTGTCTATTTCAAAACGAACATCACTTTGAACAAAACGTACTTCAAAACTATTTTTTATAGTAAATGCAACTCTAAACTCTAATGAACTATCACCAAAGTTCATAAATAATACTTTAGGTGATGGATATTTTAGTACTGCCGCATTATTACTTACTGCTTCTAGTAATATTTCTTCTACTCGTTTAACATTGCTTCCGTAAGCTACTCCAACATTTACTCCCTCTCTAGTTTCAACTCCATTTTCTGTCCAATTATACAACGTATTTGTTAAGTATAAATGATTTGGAATAATCATTACTTTATTATCAACTGTAACTGCTCTTGTGGTTCTTAAGTTTATTACCTCTATTCTACCTATTTTACCTTCTAACTCTATAATGTCTCCAACATGAACCGATTGATCAATTAAAATGAAAATTCCAGAAATAATATCTTGAAAAAGTGTTTGAAGCGCTAAACCAACACCAATTAATAACGCTGCAGAAGCTGCAAATATTGCTGTTACATTTACTCCAGATGTGTGCATTGTTACTAAAAAAATAATAACATATATTAGCCACTTTAAGTAATTAAAGACTGAAATAAATTTCACCTTATCGTTATCAGGCAATTTTCTGGTAATGAATTTTTGTAATATTTTTAACAAAAAACCAGTAAATATAAAAGCAAGAATTAATATAATAATTGCCAATACATTTATCTGTATTTTTTCACCAAAAGAAAACGAATAATTTAAAAAATCTTTTATTTTTTCCATGTTTTAAAGATACATTTTATCCTTTATATTTTAACCATTTGTATAAATCTTTATATGTTGGCTTTTTACCATACATTAAAATACCTACACGATAAATTTTAGCTGCCATCCAAACCATAAAAACAAAGGTAAACAACAATATTATCATAGAAATTGCAATTTCATACCAAGGAACACCAAACGGAACTCGCATTAACATTACAATTGGCGATGTAAATGGAATCATGGAAAAAATGGTAGAAATTGGACCATGAGGATCATTAATAACCGTTGCAAAACCAACATATACTCCTAAAATTAAGGGCAACATAATTGGCAACATAAACTGTTGTGTATCTGTTTCGTTATCTACAGCTGCACCAACAGCAGCAAATAAAGAACTGTATAAAAAGAAACCTCCCAAAAAGTAAAAAATAAATAATACAAAAATGGTGACTAATGGCAATCTGAAAAATTCTTGAATTGCTAGTTGCATCGTTCCATTTCCTGCGGCTTCCTTCATAACAGCTATTTGCTCTGGAGATAATTTTGAAGCTTGTACATCGGTCATACCAATTCCAAATACTGATGAAGAAACTATACTAATTATTAATAAGATAATTCCCCAAATAAAAAACTGTAACAGTCCTGCAGAAGCGTTACCAATAATTTTACCAAGCATTAATTGAAATGGTTTTACAGACGAAACAATTATTTCTATAATTCTACTTGTTTTTTCTTCTATAACACTTCGCATTACAGAGGTTCCGTAAATCATCACAAACATCATTAATAGATACCCTGCAATTAAGCCGACTCCGATTTTTAATCCATTAATTAATTTGGATGATTCTTCACCAGAAAAATTATACATTTTAATATTTGTGGGTATTCTTGAAGCTTTTATTTTTTCTGAATCGATTCCTAATTGATCTAATTTAAGATGTCTCAACTTTGTTTCTACTTTGTTTTCTAAATTACTAATAACAGACATGCTTGGAGAATCTTTTGAGTAAAACTCAATAGATTTTGCAAGGGTTTCTAAACTGTCTTTTTTAGGAATGTATAAAAAGCCATAATAATTTCCTTCTTCAACTTTTCTCTTGGTTTCTTCAATTCCTATAGGTGTGTAATCTGTATACTGTATCGTTTTAGAATCTTTAAAATCTTCTTTATTAAATAATTGATATTCATCTACATATACAATTTTTTTCACTTTCTCATCATTCTTTTTACTTAGAAAGAACACTAAAAATCCAATCCCTACAATTAATAGTGGACTTAAAAAAGTCATTACTATAAATGATTTATTTTTAACTTTCGCTAAGAATTCTCTTCTTATTATTAATTTTAACTTCTTCATAACTTAGCTGTTTTTGTTTACTGCTTGAATAAAAATATCGTTTGCACTTGGCACCAATTCTAAAAAATGTTGTACTTCTCCACACTTGGTTAAAAGAGATAACAATTGATTCGGAGATTCGTTTTCAGGAATTTTAACGTTTGCTGTATAACCTTCACTTAACATTCTAAAATCAGTTGGAAAAATTTCAAATTTTTCTTTCAACAAGTTTTCAATTTCCTTTGGATTCTTTGTTTTCACACCAACCTGAAACGTGTTTGTTCTAAATTGACGTTTGATATCATCTAATTTTCCATCAATTATTTTATTTGATTTGTCAATCAATGCAATGTAATTACACATTTCTTCAACCGATTCCATTCTATGTGTAGAAAAAATAATTGTTGCACCTTCATCACGTAATTGTAAAATTTCTTTAGCAATTAATTGTGCGTTTATCGGATCAAATCCAGAAAAAGGTTCATCAAAAATTAATAATTTTGGTTGATGTAACACAGTAACAATAAATTGTACTTTTTGCGCCATTCCCTTAGAAAGTTCTTCAATTTTTTTATCCCACCATGCAGCAATATCAAATTTATCAAACCAATATTTCAATCGTTTTTTAGTTTCTGTTTTAGACAATCCTTTTAATTGTGCTAAATACAACGCTTGTTCACCAACTTTCATACTTTTATACAAACCACGTTCTTCGGGTAAATACCCAATTTGTTCTATATGACTTGGCTGCAAGGGTTCTCCATCTAAAAGAATAGTTCCGCTATCTGGTAATGTAATTTGATTGATAATTCTAATTAATGATGTTTTTCCTGCTCCATTTGGACCTAACAACCCAAAAACACTTCCTTTTGGAATGCTTAAAGAAATGTTATTTAAAGCCGTAAACTCTCCGTACTTCTTCGTTACATTATTTATTTCTAATAAGTTACTCATTGATTTGGTTTGATTGTTAAACGAATACTAGTAGTTTTTGATAAGGAACAAAATTAAGTAATATTCTCTTACTCCATCGCATTAGTTTTTAATTGTTTGTTGATAAAATGAAGTATTACAATAAAATTTTACTATGCACGCATAATTTTTTTATCATTTACTATGCGTGCATAACATTTTTTTTATACATTTGTAAACATGGATAAAACGTTTTCAATAGATCATCAATTAAGAGCAACTTGGCAAGCAGTTGCAAAACTGTATAACGAGCAAGCTGCAAAGCACGATAGCACAATGGCAACTGCTTTTGTGTTGTTAAATATTGATTACGAAAACGGAACCCCATCAACCGCTTTAGGTCCTTTAATGGGAATGGAACCAACAAGTTTGTCAAGAATTTTAAAAACAATGGAAGACAAAGGAGCTATTTCTAGAGAAAAAAATCCTGATGACGGAAGAAGTGTACTTATTAAATTAACAGAATATGGAAAAGAGATGCGAAAAATATCTAAAGATTCTGTCATCCAATTTAATAAAGTTGTTAGAGAACAACTTACAGAAAAAGAAATTGAC
Source organism: uncultured Flavobacteriaceae bacterium (assembly GCA_963974245.1). Lineage (GTDB taxonomy): Bacteria > Bacteroidota > Bacteroidia > Flavobacteriales > Flavobacteriaceae > Polaribacter. Next base: position 31,859 of record CAXBBY010000018.1, read on the forward strand.
ATCTTTTTTAAAGTAACTTCTACTATTAATAAATTAATTGCAGACAAACAGATTTATAAAGAAATCAACAAAAAAGCTGTATAAAATAAACTACAAACAAATGACTAGAAGAATTAAAAAAGTAGCAGTTATTGGTTCTGGAATAATGGGAAGCGGAATTGCTTGTCATTTTGCCAATATTGGTGTTGAAGTACTTTTATTGGACATTGTTCCTAGAGAACTCAATGATAAAGAAAAAGCAAAAGGACTTACTATAGAAGACAAAGTTGTTCGAAATCGCTTGGTAAATGATGCATTAACGGCTTCGTTAAAATCGAAACCTTCACCTATTTATTCTCAAGCATTTGCTGATAGAATTACCACAGGAAATATAGATGATGATTTGCATTTAATAAAAGATGTAGATTGGATTATGGAAGTTGTTGTTGAACGTTTAGACATCAAACAACAAGTTTTTGAAAAAATTGAAAAATTCAGAACTCCTGGAACCATTATATCTTCAAATACATCTGGAATACCAATTCATTTTATGAATAAAGGAAGAAGTGATGATTTTCAGCAACACTTTGCTGTAACCCATTTTTTCAATCCTCCGAGATATTTAAAATTGTTTGAAGTTGTTCCTGGACCAAATTGTAAACCAGAAGTAACAGATTTCTTGATGGACTACGGTTCTAAGTTCTTAGGTAAAACTTCTGTTTTAGCAAAGGACACTCCAGCTTTTATTGGAAATAGAATTGGAATTTTCGGAATTCAATCGTTGTTTCATCAAGTAAAAGAATTAGGATTAACAGTAGAAGAAGTTGACAAATTAACAGGTCCAGTTATTGGTCGTCCAAAATCTGCAACGTTTAGAACTGTTGATGTAGTTGGTTTAGATACATTAGTTCATGTAGCAAACGGAATTTACGAAAACTGTCCGGATGATGAAGCGCATGAATTGTTTAAACTTCCTAGTTTCATCAACACTATGATGGAAAATAAATGGTTAGGAAGTAAAACTGGACAAGGTTTTTACAAAAAATCTGTGGATGCAAAAGGAAATAAAGAAATCTTAACGTTAGATTTAGACACCTTAGAATACAGATCAAATAAAAGAGCAAAATTTGCAACTTTAGAGTTGACAAAAACAATCGATAAACCGATTGATAGATTTAAAGTATTGGTTAGTGGAAAGGACAAAGCTGGGGAGTTTTACAGAAAAAATTTCTCGGCAATGTTCGAATATGTTTCTAATCGTATTCCAGAAATTTCTGACGAAGTTTACAGAATTGATGATGCAATGAAAGCTGGATTTGGATGGGAAAATGGCCCTTTTGAAATCTGGGATGCTGTTGGTGTAGAAAAAGGAATTGAAATTATGAAATCTGAAGGTAAAACTCCAGCTGCTTGGGTTACAGAAATGCTAGCGAACGGATCTAAATCTTTCTACTCAGTAAAAGAAGGCGCTACTTTTTATTACGGTATTCCTGAAAAAGCACAAACTAAAAAACCAGGGCAAGATTCATTTATTATTTTAGATAATATCAGAAAATCAAACGAAGTATTTAAAAATTCTGGTGTTGTAATTGAAGATTTAGGAAACGGAATCTTAAACTGTGAGTTCCAATCTAAAATGAACACCATTGGTGGTGATGTGTTAGCAGGAATCAACAAAGCTATTGATTTAGCAGAAAAAGATTTTCAAGGATTAGTTGTCGGAAATCAAGCACCAAATTTCTCTGTCGGAGCAAATATTGGAATGATTTTTATGATGGCTGTTGAGCAAGAATATGACGAGCTAAACATGGCAATCAAGTATTTTCAAGATACCATGATGCGCATGCGTTATTCTTCAATTCCAACTATTTCTGCTCCTCACGGAATGGCTTTAGGCGGTGGATGTGAAATTTCAATGCACGCTGATAAAGTTGTTGCTGCTGCAGAAACTTATATTGGATTAGTAGAATTTGGAGTTGGTGTAATTCCTGGTGGTGGTGGATCAAAAGAGATGGCATTAAGAGCTCAAGATTTATTCCACAAAGGTGATGTACAATTAAATGTATTACAAGAATATTTCTTAACAATCGGAATGGCAAAAGTTGCTACTTCTGCTTATGAAGCTTTTGATTTAGGAATTTTACAAAAAGGAAAAGATGTGGTAGTTATCAATAAAGATAGACAAATTGCAGAAGCTAAAAAACACGCAATTTTATTAGCTGAAGCTGGATATACACAACCTGTAAAGCGTAAAGATGTTTTAGTTCTTGGTAAACAAGCATTAGGAATGTTCTTAGTAGGAACAGATTCTATGGAGGACAGCAATTATATTTCAAAACACGATCAGAAAATTGCCAACAAATTAGCCTATGTAATGGCTGGAGGAGATTTATCTGAACCAACTAAAGTAACAGAACAATATTTATTAGATCTAGAACGTGAAGCTTTCTTAAGTCTTTGTACAGAAAAGAAAACACTAGAGCGTATACAACACATGTTAAAAACAGGAAAACCGCTTCGCAACTAGTTGCGAATAGTAATAAGGAATTAGTAAATAGGGATTAGAAATCACTAACTACTAATTACTAACCACTAAATACTTATAATAAAATGAAAACAGCATATATAGTAAAAGCATACAGAACCGCAGTTGGAAAAGCACCAAAAGGTGTATTCCGTTTTAAAAGAACAGATGAATTGGCTGCAGAAACCATCAAATACATGATGGATGAATTACCAAACTTTGACAAAAAACGTATTGACGACGTGATTGTTGGTAATGCAATGCCAGAAGGTTCTCAAGGATTAAATATGGCTCGTTTAATTTCTTTAATGGGATTAAACATTGTTGATGTTCCTGGAGTTACCGTAAATCGTTTTTGTTCTTCTGGTGTAGAAACTATTGCAATGGCAACAGCTAAGATTCAAGCCGGAATGGCAGATTGTATCATTGCTGGTGGAGCAGAAAGCATGAGTGCGGTTCCGATGACCGGATTTAAACCAGAATTGAATTACGAATTAGTAAAATCTGGTTATGAAGAATATTACTGGGGTATGGGGAATACTGCAGAAGCAGTAGCAAATCAATTTAAAGTTTCTAGAGAAGATCAAGATGAATTTGCGTACAATTCTCATATGAAAGCATTAAAAGCGCAAGCAGAAAATCGTTTTCAAGATCAAATTGTTCCTATCAATGTAGCACAAACCTATGTTGATGAAAATGGTAAGAAAGCAACAAGATCTTATACCGTTACAAAGGATGAAGGTCCAAGAGTTGGAACAAGTAAAGAAGCTCTCGCAAAACTAAGAGCAGTATTTGCTCAAGGCGGAAGCGTAACTGCTGGAAACTCTTCTCAAATGAGTGATGGAGCTGCTTTTGTTTTAATCATGAGTGAAGAAATGGTAAAAGAATTAAACATTGAACCAATCGCAAGAATGGTTAACTATTCTGCTGCTGGTGTTGAGCCAAGAATCATGGGAATTGGTCCTGTTGTAGCAATACCAAAAGCACTAAAAAGAGCTGGATTAAAACAAAATGATATTGAGTTAATTGAATTGAACGAGGCATTTGCCTCTCAATCTTTAGCTGTAATGCGAGAGTTAAATATTAATCAAGACATTGTAAATGTTAACGGTGGAGCAATTGCTCTAGGACATCCTTTAGGTTGTACAGGAGCAAAACTATCTGTGCAATTATTCGATGAAATGCGCAAAAGAGAAATGACCGGAAAATATGGAATGGTTACCATGTGTGTTGGTACTGGACAAGGTGCAGCAGGAATTTATGAATTTTTGAAATAGTAAAATCCCATCTAAATCTTCCCAAAGGGAAGACTTTGAGTATTTGAATAAAAATATATAATTAAATAAAATATAACTTAAAATAACCCGGACAAGTTCCCTTTCCTTCGGAAAGGGTTAGGGATAGGAAAATGGAAACAACAAAAAAAGAATTACTAAGAGGAGGACAATTCCTAGTAAAAGAAACAAAGTGTGAAGATGTGTTTACTCCAGAAGATTTTTCTGAAGAACAAACCATGATGAAAGAAGCTGTGATGGAATTTAACGATCGTGAAATTATTCCTCACAAAGCTAGATTCGAAGCGAAAGATTATGCACTAACAGAAGAGGTGATGCGTAAAGCGGGTGAATTAGGATTCTTAGGAGTTTCTGTTCCTGAAGCTTATGGTGGAATGGGAATGGGATTTGTTTCTACCATGTTAACGTGTGATTATATCTCAAGCGGAACAGGATCTTTTAGCACAGCATTTGGCGCACATACCGGAATTGGAACAATGCCAATTACCTTATATGGAACCGAAGAACAAAAACAAAAATACGTTCCAAAATTAGCTTCTGGAGAATGGTTTGGCTCTTATTGTTTAACTGAGCCCGGTGCTGGTTCTGATGCAAACTCAGGAAAAACAACTGCTACTTTATCAGAAGATGGAAAAAGCTATAAAATAAACGGACAAAAAATGTGGATTTCAAATGCAGGTTTTTGTAGCTTGATGATTGTTTTTGCGCGTATAGAAAATGACAAAAATATTACTGGGTTTATTGTAGAATTTGATAAAGAAAATCCAAACGGAATTACCTTAGGAGAAGAAGAACATAAATTAGGAATTAGAGCTTCTTCTACACGACAAGTATTTTTTAATGATACAGTTGTTCCTGTAGAAAATATGTTAGCGGGTCGTGGTGAAGGTTTTAAAATTGCCATGAATGCGTTGAATGTTGGTCGTATTAAATTGGCTGCTGCATGTTTAGATTCTCAAAGAAGAGTTACAAGTATTGCTATAAATTATGCTAATGAACGTAAACAATTTAAAACAGCTATTTCTGAATTTGGTGCAATAAAATCTAAAATTGCAGAAATGGCAACCAGTACGTATGTTGGTGAATCTGCATCTTATCGTGCAGCAAAAAATATTGAAGATAGAATTGCAATGCGTGAAGCAGCAGGAAATTCTCATCAAGAAGCAGAGTTAAAAGGTGTTGAAGAGTACGCTATTGAATGCTCAATATTAAAAGTTGCTGTTTCTGAAGATGTACAAAATTGTGCTGATGAAGGTTTACAAATTTTTGGCGGAATGGGTTTCTCTGAGGAAACGCCGATGGAATCTGCTTGGAGAGATGCACGTATTGCTCGTATTTACGAAGGAACAAACGAAATAAACAGAATGTTATCTGTTGGAATGTTGGTGAAAAAAGCGATGAAAGGTCATGTAGATTTATTAGGCCCTGCAACTGCCGTTGGTGAAGAATTATTAGGTATTCCATCTTTTGACACTCCAGATTATTCTGAATTATTTGCTCAAGAAAAACAAGTTCTAGCTAATTTAAAAAAAGTGTTTTTAATGGTTGCTGGATCAGCAATACAAAAATTTGGACCAGAATTAGAAGAGCATCAACAATTATTAAATGCTGCTGCTAATATTTTGATTGAAATATACATGGCAGAATCTGGAATTTTAAGAACTGAAAAGAACGTAAAACGTTTTGGTAAAGATTCTCAAAAAGAACAAATTGCAATGTCTCAATTATACTTATATAACGCTGTAGAAATCATCAATAAAAATGGAAAAGAAGGAATTATTTCTTTTGCTGAAGGTGATGAGCAACGCATGATGTTAATGGGATTGAAACGTTTTACGAAATACACAAATTACCCAAATGTAATTGCCTTAAGAAACACAATTGCAGAAAAAGTAAAAGCAGAAAACAAATATTGTTTCTAAAAATATTTAAAACTTTCTTAAACTTTATAAGTTTTAGAATTTAGTTGTTTGTTAAAAAGATCGTTAAATTAATTTTTAACGATCTTTTTTTATTGTTTCATTTTTAAATGTATTTTTACGTGACAACAAATCATTCTATGAAACTTAACCCATCGTTTAAACATCATTTAATTATTGGAGCGCTTTTATGCGCTTGGAGTTTTGTGTTTTCTTTCTTTACAAAACCTTTTGAACACGGCGAAATGGATCTTGAAAAATGGTTTTATGTTGGTGTTGGTTTTAGTTTAATTGCTTTCTTTTCATACGCTATAATTAGTTGGGTTCAAAAAATCATCTATCAAAAATTACAACATTGGAGCATTTTTTTTGAAGTAAGCATCTATATTTTATTTTATCTTTTATATTCTACAAGTTCATTTTTATATTATCGAAGTTCAATAATAACAGGTTTTTATGATTTTCAAGAATTTTTCATGAATATAATTCTGAATATCATTATTATTTTTACTCCAATCATTTTCATAGCAAGAAGATATTCAATAAAATTAATCCCAACAGAAAAAGGAGATGTCGATCTTACTATCAAAGGAGAAAACAAACTAGATATTTTAAATATTAAACAATCTGAACTTGTTTGCATTTCCAATTCACAAAATTATGTAGAGATTTTCTATCTAGAAAATGAAGAACTTAAAACAAAGTTAATTCGTAATTCATTAAAGAAAATTCAGAATGATTTTGATTTTTTAACTCAAGTTCATCGCTCTCATTTAATCAATCCTTCACACTTTAAATCATGGAAAGATTCAACCACAATTTCTCTTACTCAAATTGAGCTTCCTGTGTCAAAAAACTATAAAAAACAACTTTTATCCTTGTAATATTTATACCTAAAAAAGCCTGTTTTATACCTCAATAATCAGATTAAACCTAAAAACAGAACTTTTATACCATAGCAAATAACACATTTTTAAAACAATCTTATTGATACTATTTTGGTCCATCAATCAAAATATATTTCACATGAAAAGAGTTGTTTTTATCACTTTATGGGTCCTTTTTGGAAGTCTTAGTGTACTGGTTAGTTTTTATCCTATTTCTTATTTTTTAGCTGATAAGCCTATCGCATTATTACTATCAAAAACAGCAGAATTACTAAGTAATCATTTTTACATGGTTTGTTTTTATTTACATATTTCCTTCGGCGGAATTGCATTATTAATTGGCTGGTTGCAATTCAGTAAAAAACTAAGAACAACGTATTTAAACCTGCACAGATGGATTGGAAAAATCTATGTTTTATCAGTTTTAATAAGTGGAATCCCTGGATTTTATATTGCAATGCATGCTTCAGGTGGTCTTTCTCCCAAACTAGGGTTTTCTATTGGTGCTGTTGTTTGGGTAGTTACCACAATAGTTGGTTTTACAACCATTAGAAAAGGAAACGTCAAAGCTCATAAACAATTAATGATGTATAGCTATGCGGGTACTTTTGGTGCAGTTACATTAAGGATTTGGTTACCTCTTTTAATTGTTCTTTTAGGAAGTTTTAACGAGGCTTATCAAATTGTCGCTTGGTTAAGTTGGGTTCCAAATATAATTATTACGTATTTCTTTATACAAAGCATAAATAATAAAACACAAATTAGTACCATAAATTAATCTTTAAAATAAGTATCAAAAATGAAAAAAATCAAACAAATAATCTATGTTTTTATTTGCTTACTTGCAGTAACAACGTTTACATTTTGCTCTAGTCCACAGGACTGGTTCTATAAAAAAGCTACATTTAAAGGCACCTATTTTGAGAAAAATCAAACATTAGAAAATACGAAATATTCAGAAGAAAAATTAAAGCAATATACCAAGTTTATAAAAAAGAACTACAACACAACAAGCATGTTGGTATTACAAAACGGAAAAGTGGTTTATGAATATGGAAATACTTCAAAAATCAATTACTTAGCTTCAGTTAGAAAAAGCATACTTGCGATGCTCTATGGAAAATATGTAGAAAATGGAACAATAGACTTAAAAGAAACAATTGGTAATATTGGAATTGATGAAGAAGATGGGTTGTTACCAATTGAAAAAACTGCTACTGTAAATCATATTATCACATCACGTTCTGGCGTGTTTCATATTCCTGCTAATGGCGGTTATGACATCAATAATATTAAGAAAAGAGGTAGTAAAAAGCCTGGTGAATACTTTGTATATAATAATTGGGATTTTAATGTTGCTGGATACATTTTAGAAAAGAAATCAGGCAATACGATTTATGAAGAGCTAGAAAAGCAATTGGCGATTCCATTAGGCTTTCAAGATTGGAATATTAAAAATCAAAAGAAAACATCCAAAAACGAAAAATCAAAATATCAAGCTTATCATATGTATATCTCAACAAGAGATATGGCTAAAATAGGACAGTTAATGTTGAATAAAGGGGAATGGAATGGTAAACAACTCATTTCAAAAGAATGGATTGAAAAAATAAGTGCTACAATTTCATCTGTTGAGGATGTAAATCAAAGATATAGAAGGACTAAAAAATCTTCAGTACAATTTTCATATGGATATATGTGGTGGATTTTTGAAAATTTTTATGACAATTCAGATTTTGAAGGAGCCTATACCGCAGATGGATGGGGAGGACAATATATCACTATTATTCCTAAATTAGATATGGTTGTTACACATAAAACTAGGGTTGATTTATTAACTTTAACTGGAATTGGAAACAATACTGTTTCTGGTTCTGATTACTATAATATACTTCATAAACTAATTTCATTAAAAAAATAAAAAAGGCTGCCAATGGCAGCCTTTTTATAAATATATTTAACTTTTTTATTCTAATGCTCCTAAATAACGCTCAGCATCTAAAGCTGCCATACAACCTGTTCCTGCTGCAGTTACTGCTTGTCTATATTCTTTATCTTGTATATCTCCAGCGGCAAAAACTCCTGGTAAATTTGTCTTCGTAGATTTTCCTTTCGTGATTAAATAACCTACTTCATCCATATCTAAGACACCTTTAAACAAATCTGAATTTGGTTTATGTCCAATCGCTATAAAAACGCCAGTAATATCAATAGTATGTTTTTCTTTTGTTTGATTATTAACAACCCTAACGCCTTCTACAACTTTATCTCCAAGAACCTCATCTAATTCAGAATTGTACAAAACTTCAATATTTGCTGTTTTGTTAACTCGATGTTGCATCGCTTTTGAAGCTCTCATAAAATCTTTACGAACCAACATTGTAACTTTATTGCAAATATTTGCCAAATACGTAGCTTCTTCTGCTGCGGTATCTCCTGCTCCAACAACCACAACATCTTGTCCTTTATAAAAGAACCCATCACAGGTTGCACATGCTGAAACTCCACCACCAATTAAACGCTGCTCACTTTCTAAACCTAAATATTTAGCCGTTGCGCCTGTTGATATAATTATTGTATCTGCTTCAATTTCTATTGATTCATCCACAATAACTTTATGTATTCCACCAACTTCTTCACTCAAATCAACTTTTGTAACTAATCCAAAACGCACTTCTGTTCCAAAACGTTCTGCTTGTTTTTGCAAATCGTTCATCATTGCAGTTCCGTCTGTACCATTTGGATATCCAGGATAATTATCTACTTCTGTGGTTGTCGTTAATTGACCACCCATTTGCATGCCTGTGTACATTACTGGTTTCATATCTGCTCTTGCTGCATAAATTGCTGCTGTATATCCTGCTGGACCTGAACCGATAATTAAACATTTAATTTTTTCTGCCATTATTGTTTTAATTTTATGATTGCAAATGTATTTTTTTTAAACTATTTTTTGAAAGATATTATATGATAAATTAAAATAGTTTTATAACAAAAATCAATAGTTGATTAAATTACTTCTTTGGAAGTATTCTAACAATTCCTAATCTTTCAATTCCTGCATACAAATACCCGTCATTTCCTTGCTCAATAGAACGAACTCTCCCCAAACCTTCTAGCATTTTTTCTTCCTTAATTACTTTTCCGTTTTTTAAAGTACAATTAGAAATATATTGAAATTTTAAAGAACCAACTAATAAATTACCTTTCCAATCTGGATATTTATCAGAGCTCACAAAAGCCATTCCGCTTGGTGCAATTGATGGCGTCCATTGATGTAACGGTTGTTCCATTCCTGGCAAAGCGGTGTTATCTGTAAATTTTGTTCCGCTATAATTGATTCCATAACTTATTTTTGGCCAACCATAATTTTTTCCTTTTTTGATGATATTAATTTCATCTCCGCCTCTTGGTCCGTGTTCGTGTGTCCAAATTTCTCCAGTAAACGGATTTATTTCCATTCCTTGCGGATTCCGATGTCCATAACTATAAATTGCAGGTTTTGCGTTTTTTACATTTACAAACGGATTGTCTTTTGGTGTTTTGCCATCATCATGCAATCGATAAATTTTACCACAATCTCTAGTAATATCTTGCGGATTTTCATCTCTATTTCCTCTATCGCCAACACTAAAATATACATACCCTTTTTTATCAAAAGCAATACGAGAACCAAAATGTTGCCCTCTTCTAGAATTTGGACTTGCTTTATATAAAACCTCTTGATTGATGAGTTTATTATTATTTAATCTTGCACGCATTAAAGTGGTATTGGCTCCTTCTCCAGCTCCTGTTGCAGAAGCATATGTAAAATAAATCCAACCATTTTTTTTGTAATTTGGATGCAATTCTATATCCATTAAACCACCCTGTCCTTGTACTTTTATTTTAGGTAACCCATTAATATTTTGCTTTTTACCATTTTTGAAATGAATTAATTTACCCTCTTTTTCTGTTATTAACATTGAATTATCTGGTAAAAAAGTAAATCCCCACGGAATTGATAAATCAGGAACAACCAACTCATACTCTTTACTTTCTTGATTTTTTACTTTGTTTAGATTGATAAAACTAAATAGTAAAGTACCCATTAAAAGTACTCCGAAAATTATTTTTAATTTCTTCATTTTATTGGTTATTTTTAAAATAGAAATGCTTTACAATATAGAAATAATATAGTATGTTTGCAATCCGAAATTAATAGTGTATTAGAGTGTTTTTAAATTGACATAAACTTACACTAAAATTTTATATTTCGGGGTGTAGCGTAGCCCGGTCATCGCGCCTCGTTTGGGACGAGGAGGTCGCAGGTTCGAATCCTGCCACCCCGACTAAAAGTTGAATATTTAATTTATA
>CAXBBY010000019.1:0-33835 GCA_963974245.1 uncultured Flavobacteriaceae bacterium
ATTATTCAAATTATAAACGATTGTTTTTTAGCTTTATTATAAGTATTCTTGCATTAGCTTAAAATATCGTAATTAATATAACGTTATTTTGATTAAGAAATGAAAAAACAACAATTCCTTTTTTTAGTACTTATAAGTTTAACGACTTTAAGTTTTTCGCAAACAACAAATTCTGTCTTATCTGACGGCAATTGGTATAAGTTTTCTGTGGATACAACTGGTGTTTTTAAGATTGATGTTTCATTGTTACAAAAAATGGGAATAAACACCGCAAATTTAAATCCAAAAAACATTAGAATTTACGGGAATGGTGGCGCAATGCTATCACAAAAAAATAATGATTTTAGATATGCTGACTTGCAAGAAAATGCTATTTATATTAAAGGAGAAGATGATGGAGTTTTTAATTCGGAAGATTTTATTCTCTTTTATGCAAAAGGATCACATGATTGGATTCTGAATCCGAGTTTAGAAACGGCAAGTCATCGTCAAAATATTTTTTCTGATAAAGCGTATTATTTTTTAACAGTTGCTGAAACTAATGGAAAACGAATCTCAGAATTACCAGATAATATAAATGCAGCTTCTAAAACGATTACTATTTTTGATGATTTTGTATTTTATGAAAAAGAAACCAGAAATCTATTTGCTGCAGGAACTCAATGGTTTGGAGAAGATTTTAGTGTTGAAAATGTTCAGAATTTTAAAATAAATTTTAATACAATCGATACAAACTCGCCAATAAAAATAAAAGTTGGCGGCGCAGCAATTTCTGCACTTTCATCTTCAATGGAAGTAAAAGTAAATACTCAGAATGCTTTTTCTATTAGTTACCCAAGTGTTACAAGTGGTTCGTTAACATTGGGCTACCCTAATTTTAATTCTTCAAATATTAATGTAAATTCTTCTAGTTTAGATGTTTCTATAACTTATAATAACAATGGAAATCCTGGTGCAAAAGCATATTTAGATTATATAGAGATCGTCGGAAAAAAACAATTAATAGCTAACGGAAAACAATTTTCTTTTAGAAGTTTTGAAGCTTTTAAAACAAACGGAATTGTAGAGTATCAAATACAAACGGCAACTAATATTTCTCAACTTTGGGATGTAACCGATTATATTAATCCAAAGAGAGTTTCAAATTCATCAAACGGAAATAATTTTGTATTCAAAGCAAATGGCGGAATTTTAAACGAATATATTGCGCTAAATCAATCAGATTATTTTACTCCAGAAGTAGAAGAAAATTCATTAGTGAAAAATCAAAATTTACACGCTTTAAAAGATGTAAATTATATTGTTATTACAAATGATGAATTATCAGGTCAAGCGCAAAGGTTAGCAGATTATCATCAAACTAATTCTGGTTTAACTACTAAAGTGGTGCAGCTTTCAGAAATTTATAATGAGTTTGGCTCTGGATCTCCAGACATTACAGCTGTTAGAGATTTTATCAAACGTGTTTATAATACAAATACAAACACCACAAGTAAATTAAAATATATTTGTTTTTTTGGTGATGGTTCTTATGATTATAAAGATAGAATTACAGATAATAATAATATTGTTCCTGTTTTTGAATCGAATCAGAGTTTTAATTTGGCAACTTCTTATGTTACGGACGATTATTTTGTAATGTTAGATCCAAATGAAGGATTAATGTTTACATCAGATACAGTTGATGTTGCTTCTGGTAGAATTCCTGTTTCAACAGTTCAGCAAGCAACAGAAGTTGTTGATAAAATTTTAAGTTATTACAATGCAGCTTCTTTTGGTGATTGGAGAAATACAATAACGTTAATTGCAGATGATATTGATGAAACAAGTGATATAACACTTCAATCTGGAGTGGAAAAAATTGCAGATTCAATTAAAAAAAATAATCCCATTTTTAATGTCAATAAAATTTATGCAGATGCCTATAAACAGGAAACTTCTTCAGGTGGCGAACGTTATCCGCAAGTAAAATTAGCATTTACAAACGCTATAGAAAAAGGATCTCTAATTGTGGATTATTTTGGTCATGGAGGTGAAGATGGTTTAGCAAGTGAACGAATATTAGAGGTTCCACAAATACAATCTTTTAATAATCCTAAAACGTTGCCGTTATTTATTACAGTAACTTGTGAGTTTTCTAGGTTTGATAACCCATTAAGGGTAACTGCTGGCGAATTAACCTTCTGGAATAAAAATGGTGGAGCAGCAAGTTTAATTACCACAACAAGGCAAATTTTTATTTCTGTCGGACAAAACTTTAATGAACGTTTGTTAAAAATATTATTACAATTTAATAACGAAAATGTATCAATCTCAGAATCTTTAATGGAGACAAAAAACGGATTTTTTAGTTTTCAAAAATTCTTTGTTTACTATTTAGGAGATCCAGCAATGAAATTAGCAGTCCCGAAACCAAAAGTTCAAATAACCAAAATGAATGGCATTAACATTGCACAATCTTTAGATACATTAAAAGCGTTGTCTAAAGTAAGTTTTGAAGGAGTGGTAACTGATAATTCAAATCAAATTTTAACTGATTTTAATGGTACTTTATCTACAACAATCTTTGATAAACCAATCCAAAAAACGACTTTAGATAATGACAATTTTGGAGTTAAAATGAATTTTGATTCTAGAGAGAGTAAATTGTTTAGAGGAAAATCTAGTGTTACAAATGGTGCTTTTAAGTTCGATTTTATTGTGCCAAAAGACATTAAAGTAGCATTCGGTAATGGGAAATTGAGTTTTTATGCATCAAATGCAAAAGAAGATAAGTCTGGAGCAAATTTTGATATTGTTGTTGGTGGAATAAATCCGAATGCTACAAACGATACCGTTGGACCAGAATTGTCAATTTACATGAATGATGAATCTTTTATTGATGGCGGAAATACAAATACTTCTCCAAATTTAATTGTTTCGTTATCAGATGTAAGCGGTATAAATACGTCAATAACATCAATAGATCATGATATTGTTGCAATTTTAGATGATGATCAAGCAAATCCAATTATTTTAAACGATTTTTACGAAACCGAATTGAATGATTTTACGAAAGGAAAAGCAGTGTATCAATTAAGAGATTTGTCTGTAGGAAATCACACCTTAAAAATAAAAGCATGGGATACGTATAATAATTCATCAGAAACAACGTTAAATTTCATGGTTGTTAGCGATAGCGGTTTGGTGTTAGATAATGTTTTAAATTACCCAAATCCGTTTGTAAATTATACCGAGTTTTGGTTCAATCATAACAAGCCAAACGAACCATTAGAAGTGCAAGTTCAAATCTTTACCATTTCGGGTAAAATTATCAAAACAATAAACAGAACAATTCAAACAACTGGGAATTTATCTCGTAGTATAAATTGGAACGGTTTAGACGATTTTGGTAATAGATTAGGAAAAGGAGTTTATGTTTATAAATTAAAAGTAAAATCAACAATTAGTAATCAATATTCCGAGAAGTATGAAAAATTAGTCATACTTTAGTCTTAACCTTGTTTACAATAAAAGCTAAAAACTACAAATGAAAAAAAGTTATTTATTATCTACTTTAGTACTCTGTTTTGTGTTTGTTAACACCATCCAAAGTCAGTCTAATGCAATTACAACAGCAGCGCCATTTTTATTAATTACTCCAGATGCAAGAGCGGGCGGAATGGGAGATATTGGAGTTGCAACATCATCAGATGCATTTTCATTATTTCACAATCCATCTAAAATTGCATTTAACACAAACCAAATTAGTATTGGTGTAAATTATACGCCTTGGTTGCGTAATTTGGTTGATGATATTTTTGTTGGTGGGTTATCTTATGTAAATAGATTTAGCGAAAATGCAGCTTGGGCTGTAGATTTTAAATATTTTTCTTTGGGTAAAATAGAGCTTACAGATTCTAGCGGAAACCCTACAGGGACAGAAAACCCAAATGAATTGGCAATTTCTGGAACGTACGCTTTAAAATTAAGTGAAACTTTTTCTATGGGTGTTGGCTTAAGGTTTATCAATTCTAATTTTAAACTAAATGTTCAAAATACAGATATAAAAGCAATTAACTCGTTTTCTGTAGATGTTTCTGGTTATTATAGATCAACTGAAGAAAATTACGGAACTTTTAATGGTCGATACCGTTTAGGGTTTAATATTTCTAATATTGGTCCAAAAGTTTCTTATGTTCCGGGGAAAGAAGATTTTATCCCAACAAATTTAAGATTGGGTGGAGGTTTTGATTTTATTTTAGATGATTATAATATTATTGGAATCAATTTAGAAACTTCAAAATTATTAGTACCAACTCCACAGCCAGATAATTCTGATAAGGATAAAGGGTTTTTATCCGGAATGTTATCGTCTTTTGGTGATGCTCCAGGCGGATTTAGCGAAGAAATAAAAGAGTTTACCTATGCTTTAGGTGCAGAATATTTGTATAATAATGCCTTTGCTTTAAGAGCAGGATATTATCACGAAAGTGAAATGAAAGGAAATAGACAATATTTTACAATGGGCGGCGGATTTAAAGCAAGATCTTTTTCGTTAGATTTATCTTATTTAATGAATGCTTCAGATGTAAATCATCCTTTAGAAAACACCTTGCGATTTTCTTTATCGTTTGATTTAGGTGAAATTTATGAAGATTATTAGTACCTTCGTTTGTACACTCGTTAACAAGATATATGAAAAAAATTGATGTTGTAGCTTCTGCAACTATTTACGATACCGTTTCAGAATTGCCTTCAGATGTTCAACTATTAATGAACAAAGCTATAGAAGCTCGTAATAATGCTTATGCGCCATATTCTAAATTTAAGGTTGGAGTTGCATTGTTGTTAGAAAATAATAAAATTATTTTAGGAAATAATCAAGAAAGTGCGGCATATCCTTCTGGGATGTGCGCAGAAAGAGTTGCCATTTGGAAAGCTGGTTCAGATTATCCTGGCGTAAAAGTAAAACAATTGATAATTACTGCAAGTTCTTCAAATTATACCGTAGATAGACCCGTTGGCCCTTGTGGTGCATGCCGACAAACATTATCAGAATACGAAATTAATCAAAAAGAACCGATAGAAATTTATTTTATGGGAGAAGTTGGTAAAATTGTAAAAACAGAATCTTTGTTGTCTTTATTGCCATTTTCATTTGATAGTAGTTATTTATAATGAAAAAAGATATTTCTTCTAGAGAAGATATTCATTTTATTATTACAGAATTTTATAAAAAGTTAATTTCTGATTCAGAAATGCTTCCTTTTTTTGAAAAAATAGTTCAACAAAATCATTTAGAAAAACACATAGATATTATTACATATTTTTGGCAAGACATTTTGTTATATACAAACACTTATAATAATAATGTTTTACAAAAACATTTAGATTTTAATAAAAAAGTTCGTTTTAAAAAAGAACACTTTACTAAATGGTTAGGTTATTTAACTACTACAATTAATGCTTCTTTTGAAGGTCAGGTTGCTCAAAACATGAAAGATAGAGCAAATTCTATAGCAATGGTAATGCAAGTAAAATTTAAACTTTACGATTAGTTTAAATTATTTCTTTTAAAATTTATATTTATTAAAAATGAATTATCATTTTTAGAGAATCCATAAAAATTGATAAAAGTATGTACTATTTTTATTTTTACAATTTAAAAAGTGTTACTTTGTTTAGGTTAAACAAAATGATAATTAATGTATAATGATTAATTCAAAAATTACAGGTACTGGCTGTTATGTTCCAACAATTATTCAAGGAAATAATAAATTTCTGGAACACGAATTTTTAAATGAAGATGGATCTAAATTTGAAACAAGTAATGATATCATTATTGAAAAGTTTAAATCTATTACCGGAATAGAAGAAAGAAGATACGCTTCTAGTAACTATTCAACTTCAGATTTGGGATTTTTTGCAGCTCAAAAAGCAATTGAAACCACAGGTGTAAATCCAGAAGAATTAGATTATATTATTTTGGCACATAATTTTGGAGATGTAAAAAAGCCAGCAGGACAAAGCGATATTTTACCAAGCTTAGCAACTAGAGTTAAACATAGTTTAAAGATAGAAAATCCAAATTGTGTTGCATATGATATTTTATTTGGTTGTCCAGGTTGGATTGAAGGAGTAATCCAAGCACATGCATTTATAAAAGCCGGAATGGCTAAAAAAGCATTGGTAATTGGTGCAGAAACATTATCTAGAGTTGTAGATAAATCGGATAGAGATTCTATGATTTTTAGTGATGGAGCAGGAGCTTGTATTATTGAAGCAACAGAAGAAGATAGTAAAACAGGAGTTTTAAGTCACGCATCACAAACATTTTCAAAAGAAGAAGCCTATTATTTATATTTTGGAAAATCGAATGCAGCAAATGCAAATGATGATGAAAAATATATTAAAATGCAAGGACGTAAGATTTACGAATTTGCATTAAATCATGTTCCGACTGCTATGAAAACTGCTTTAGACAAAAGTGGAGTTGATATACATGATGTAAAAAAAGTTTTCATTCATCAAGCAAATGAAAAAATGGATGAAGCTATTATTAAACGGTTTTACAGACTGTTTAAAAAGCAAGTTCCAGATAAAGTAATGCCAATGAATATTCATGAGTTTGGTAATAGTTCTGTTGCAACAGTTCCAACATTATTAGATTTGGTTTTAAAAGGGCAGATAGAAAATCAAGAGGTTAACAAAGGAGATGTAGTTATTTTTGCATCTGTTGGTTCTGGAATGAATATCAACGCAATTGTGTATAAATTTTAATTAGAAATTATACTTTTTTTCAATCAATCTATGATGAAAAAAAATAAAATAGTTGTAAAAAATATAAATTCTTATAGTATTTTTGCAGATGCAACAACACAACGTACTTATATTAGATTTCGGTTCGCAATACACACAACTTATTGCGCGTAGAATTAGAGAATTAAACATTTATTGTGAAATTCATCCGTATAACAAACCACCAAAAAATTTAACAAATTTTAAAGCAATAATCCTTTCTGGAAGCCCTTCTTCTGTTCGTTCAGAAGATCCTCCGCATCCAAATTTATCTGAAATAAGAGGAAAAAAACCTTTGTTGGCAGTTTGTTATGGCGCACAATATTTAGCACATTTTTCTGGCGGATTGGTTGGTCAATCGAACACTAGAGAATACGGTAGAGCAAATTTATCTTATGTAAAAGAGAATGAAGTTTTCTTTGAAGAAATATCAGTTGGCAGCCAGGTTTGGATGAGCCATTCTGATACAATTAAAGAATTGCCAACTGGCGGTTTGCGTTTGGCAAGCACACACGATGTTAAAAATGCAGCATACAGAATTGAAGGAGAAGATACGTACGCAATACAATTTCACCCAGAAGTATATCATTCTACAGACGGAAAACAATTGTTGAAAAATTTTCTAGTAAAAATTGCTGAAGTGCCACAAACTTTTACTCCAGATTCATTTGCAGAAAGTACAATTAAAGATATTAAAGCAAAAGTTGGAAACGATAAAGTGGTTCTAGGATTGTCTGGTGGAGTAGATTCTACAGTTGCAGCAGTATTATTACACAAAGCAATCGGAAATAATTTGCATTGTATATTTGTGAACAACGGATTGTTACGTAAAAACGAATTTACCGATGTATTGAAACAATACGAAGGTATGGGCTTAAATGTAAAAGGAGTTGACGCTTCTGATCGTTTTATGAAAGCACTAAAAGGTTTAAGCGATCCTGAGGAAAAAAGAAAAGCAATTGGTAATGCGTTTATCGAGGTTTTTGATGCAGAAGCAAATCAAATTAAAGATGCAAAATGGTTAGCACAAGGAACAATTTATCCGGATGTGATCGAATCAGTTTCTGTAAACGGCGGACCATCAGCAACTATAAAAAGTCATCATAATGTTGGCGGTTTACCCGATTTTATGAAATTAAAAATAGTGGAACCGTTGCGAATGATTTTTAAAGATGAAGTAAGAAGAGTGGGTACTTCTTTGGGAATTGATAAAGAATTATTAGGAAGACATCCGTTTCCTGGTCCAGGATTAGCAATTAGAATTTTAGGAGATATTACACCAGAAAAAGTTGCTATTTTACAAGAAGTAGATGCTATTTTTATAAACGGATTAAAGGAAAGCGGATTGTACAATAGTGTTTGGCAAGCAGG
This sequence comes from uncultured Flavobacteriaceae bacterium, assembly GCA_963974245.1. Taxonomy (GTDB): domain Bacteria; phylum Bacteroidota; class Bacteroidia; order Flavobacteriales; family Flavobacteriaceae; genus Polaribacter. Next base: position 8,152 of record CAXBBY010000019.1, read on the forward strand.
AGCAATGCTGTTACCAGTAAATTCTGTTGGAGTAATGGGAGATGAAAGAACTTATGAAAAAGTTGTAGCTTTAAGAGCAGTTGAAAGTACTGATGGAATGACAGCAGATTGGGTAAATTTACCTTACGAATTTTTACAAAAAATATCCAACAATATTATTAATAAAGTGAAAGGTGTAAATAGAGTAGTATATGATATTAGCTCTAAACCACCAGCAACAATTGAGTGGGAATAATATACTAAGCTATTATTTTATACTATATTACTAGCTTAATAAACGTTTTCTAAATAGAGAAAAATAAAGTACATGAAGCATTTTAAATTATTAATTGCCCTTTTTATTTTTACAATTGCAGTTTCTTGTGGACAGCAAAAAAAATACATTACCTATAAAGTAAAGAAAGGAGAAACCATGCGAATTATCGCTAAAAAATTAGATATAACAACTAAAGATTTGTTACGCTTAAATCCTGATGTTGGTAGAAGACCAAAACCAGATACAGAAATCTTTATTCCGAGTAAAAACGCAACCAAACTTTTAAAAAAAAGAGAAATTCCAGTAGATATTATTGTAAAAGATTTGATCCAAAAGGATAGCATTAAAAAGATTAAAATTGTAGAAAATTTAAATACTAACTATGTTTTACATACTGTAAGAAAGGGAGATACTTTTTATAGTTTAACAAGATATTACAATGTTTTAAAATCAGATTTATTAGCGTTAAACCCAATATTATATGAAGGTTTAAAACTTGGAGCAATACTAAAAATTAAAGAAAAAATAGAAGGAGAAAAAAATGACTTGATTTATAAAGATACTATTACAGATAATGCGCTTGTTAAAGTTGCATTATTATTACCTTTTAGAGCAAAAGTTTTTGACACAGTTTCATCACAAGATATTTTTAAAAATAGAGCGTTGCCAAATATTGTTACAGATTTTTATCTCGGAGCAGAATTAGCAATTGATTCATTAAGAAATAAAGGCATTCAAATTGATTTTTCTATTTTTGATACAGAAGATAGAAACACAAAAATTAACGATTTAATTACAGATAAATCTCTTGAAGATAAAGATGTAATTATTGGTTCTATTTACTCTGACGAAACTAAAAAGTTAGCAAATAGTGTAAAGTCACCATTGGTTTTTCCTATTTTTTCTAAAGCTCAAACTTCTTTTTCCTCTTCAAGAATTGTAAAAACATCACCAGATAAACATTTGTTTAAAGAAAAATTGTTATCCTATGTTTCTAAAAAATACAACAACGAAAATATTATTATTGTTGGTGATTCTACAACAGCTTCTATTACAGAAATAAATCAGATTGCAAATATTTTAAAACAACATGATTCTATTAAAGAAGTGCATAAAATTATTCCTCATTATGGATATATAGAGCAAGAACGTTTTTTAAAAATGATGAAACCAGACACAACAAATGTTGTAAACTGGGTTATTATTGCAACTAAAAACGATGTAATAGCTGCAAATGCAGTAAATAGTTTAATAAGTTTTCCAGATCCGCCAGAACCAGAAAAGCCTAAAGAAGGTGAAGAAGCAGCAGAACCACAAGAGAAAATTAATTATAAAGTTAAATTATTTGGTTTTGATAAATACGATTATGTTGCATATAATAAGTTGGCGCAACTAGAATTTGTATATGTAACAGATACTTATGTCGATGAAAGTTCTTTAGCAGCTAGAGTTTTTAATAAGCAATATTTGCGAAAAAATAAAGCTTTTCCATCTTATTATGCAACACGTGGTTTTGATGTTACTTATGATGTAATTATGAGATTAGCTTCTGGGAAAAACTTGTATGAGACCTTTAAAGACGGAGTTTCTTACCGCGTAGAAAGTAAGTTCAATTTTAATAAAAGGTTATTTGGTATTTCACAAAATAGTGGATTGTTTTTATTAGAATTTCAGCCAGATTTAAGTCTAAAGAGAATTGAGTAAAATTAAAAAAGCTTCTGATTTTTTCAGAAGCTTTTTTGTTATGTTTTTAGACGAAACTAGATTTTTTTCATCTGTTGTTTCATCATTTTTATTTGCTCGTTTAACATGCCTTGTTTGTCTAATTTCTTAGCTTCGTTCATCAGCATTGTTGCTTCACGTTTTCTTCTTTTTGTCATTGCAATTCCTGCTAATTGTAGCTTCGCCATTGCCAAATCATGACTCATAGACAAACCAAGTTTTACCGCTTTCTTTAAATATTTTTCTGCTTGCGTAATATTTGTCTGCGATAACATAATTCCATGTAAAAAATTATAATATCCTTCTTGTTTTCTTGTTAATGCTGCACTTGGGTTTTTAATATGGTTCAGCCACTTTTGAGCTCCAGGAAAATTTTGTTTACGTAATTGTAAAAACGCCAATAAAATAAATTCGTTTTTAAAATATAAAAGGATAAAAATTCCTGCTAAAAATAGAATAGAAATTCCATTCATTATATGTCCTTGAGAAAATTCGTACACAGACCAACCAGTAATTAATGCGGCAATAATTAATTTAATATTTTTATGAAACATAAATAATTTTTTGTTTTTAAGAAAGCAAAAATACAGCTTTCATTCGTTTTTTGTTAATCACTTCGGATGAAATTTCAGTAAATAAATTTCAATTAGTGAAGTTATTTTTTATAATACTTTTTATATTTAAACCAAGCAAAAGTTCCTAAAATGGCTACAAATCCGATAGAATAATAAACCGAAGTTGGTGTAATCATTTTATCTCCACTTGCATACGAATGCAATCCAGATAAATAAAAGTTTACTCCAAAATACGTCATCATAATAGAAGCGTAGGTTATAATAGACCACAAGTTAAAAGTAAATCTACTTCTTAAACCGGGAATTAAACGCATGTGCAACACAAAAGCATATAACATAATGCTAATTAATGCCCAAGTTTCTTTTGGATCCCAACCCCAATAACGTCCCCAACTTTCGTTGGCCCACATTCCGCCTAAAAAATTACCTACTGTTAACATAATTAAACCAATTGTAATAGACATTTCGTTAATTATGGTTAATTCTTTAATGGCTAAATCTAGTTTTTTATGATTCTTTTTGCTGGTAAAAATCATTAGAAATAAAGAAAATATTCCTAGAATCATCGCTAACGAAAAAGGACCGTAACTAGCAACAATAATTGAAACGTGTATTAATAACCAATACGAATTTAATACCGGTTGTAAGTTTGCAATTTCTGGATCTAACCAGTTTTGATGCGCAAATGCTAAAATTATTGCAGTTAAAAATGTAGTTGCAGCAATGGTTAAAGAAGATTTTCTTCCAAAAACCAAACCAAATAACATGGTTGCCCAAGCAACATAAATAATAGACTCATAAGCGTTACTCCAAGGAGCATTACCACTAATATACCAACGCGCACCTAATCCTAAAGTATGAAAAACAAACAATCCAATAATAATTGCAATCAATCCCTTTACTAAATAATTAAATATTTTTTTATCAGAAAAAATTTGAGTAATTACCATAAAAATTAATAATACTCCAGCGAATCCAAAATACTCTGCTAAACGACTAAAAATATTAAATTTATTGTATGCTATTTCTAGTTCAATTTTGTCGTCTGATGGAATTACTTTTGAACCAAATTTCTTTTGAAATTTTTTAATACCTGCTAATACTTTATTTGCTTGCGTATAATCTTTTGTTTCTTTAGATTTTTGCAACATTTGAATATAAACGGGTAAAACTTGACGCACAAAAACAGAGTCTGTTCCTTTAAAACCAGCATGTAATGTTTCTGGTTGCGAAACCCATGTGTTATTTGGATCATTCGGAATTGGGAAGATTTTAAAAATTTGTCCACCAATTGCACGGTACAGCAATCCAACTCTTTTGTCAATATTTATTAAATCTTTTTCAAATTTATTTTTTACATTTTTCTTTTGTGCTTCATCTATTTTTGTTTGTATAATGTAAACTCCTTCTTTAGATAAAAAGTCAGACAATCTAGCATGTGTAGCGTCTTTTGAAACATTTAAGATTTCTCTTATTTGTGTATTTCCTTTCTCTAAATAAATTATTGGAACTTCAATCCAAAAACGCGGATTTTCTATAATAGATAATAACACTTGACTAGGATTCATTCCTTTAAAAGTCTCTTGATGTGTTACTTTTCTAACCAATTGAGAAGCAAACGTATGCGCAGGCTTCATTCTTCCACCAGCATCTTGTATAACCAACGTATTAAATAATTCTGCATGTTTAGCATCTACAATATTTGCGGTTAAAATGGAATCTATTTGTTGTTCTGAAATAGCTTGTTCTTGGTGTTGTGCAGAAACAGAAATTGAGAGGAACAACAATCCGAAAAGCGATAAAGCTGCTTTTTTCTTTCTAATTTTCTTTAAGGAATTCTTCAAATAATCAAAGCGAGTGTTTTTTGCAAATAAGATAGAAATCAAACCAAAATACAACATCGAATAACCGATATACGTTAAAAGTGTACCCCAAAAATCATGATTTACAGATAAATGTGTTTCTTCTACTTCTTTGGTATTGTCGTAACTAGATTGAAAAAATTTATACCCTTTGTAATCTAAAATATTATTCATAAATATTCTAAAATCAAACGTTTCTTCTTTTGTTATCACTGTTACTTCACTTGCGTAAGAAGCTGCACTTTCTGATCCAGGATATTTTTCTAACTGAAAATCTCTTAATTTAATATGAAATGGTGTTTCCATAGTTTCTGAGCCATACAACATTCTAAAATTCAAATTATCAACAGTTAGTTCTTCAGAGTTTTGTGTATTATATTTACCACCTAACAATTCTACTCTTTCAGTTTTATCATTAGTAGTAATATCTAAGACAATTACATCGTATTTTGTGTCATCTTTTGGACCGCTAATCATTTTTAACACTCCTTTTTCTGTAGGTCTTGGAATTACAAATTGTAAACCAGAAATAGTATGTAGTGATAAGTAGTTAAAAGTAGCTAAAGAATCTTTGGTAATTTTTCCTTTTGCTTGGTCAGCCATACGCAACCAAGTTCCGTCTTCTTTAGAGACTATTTTAAGCACATCATCTACCGTTATAAAATTGATGGTTGCGTTATTACCAGCATCAAATCCAACTAAAATATTATGAATATTTTGAGAAGTTCCTTTTTTAATATAATGCTCGTGTCTTTTTCCTTCGCTAGATTCTACAAAGAATAAATATTCCTCTCCATTTTCATCTTCAATTAATTTTTTTTCTGCCCAAGGAATGTAATCTACCAATTTAAAATCTACTTTTTGGTTGATAAATTTTGTAGAAAAACTCCAATTATTTTTTCCCCAAGCTGATAATAATATTGGTTGATGAATGGTTGGTTTTTGTTGGTTGTTATCGTCAATAACAACATTTAAATAAGTTGTTTCTGAAATAAATTTATTGGTAACTTCTCCTTCTTTTATAATCATTAAACCTTCATACCCAATATAACGCGTAACACCAGCGCCAATTAATATGAATAAGAAAGCGGAATGAAATAATAAAACAGGCCATTTTTCTTTTTTGTATAATCGATATCTAAAAATATTTCCAAAAAAGTTGATTACAAAAAATACCATGATAGCTTCAAACCACCAGGTGTTATAAACTAAAGCTTTAGAGGTTTGTGTACCGAAATCATTTTCTATAAAAGTGGCAACTCCCATTGATGCCGCAAATAGGAAAAACAAGACAGCCATTAAACGTGTTGAGTAAAGTATATTTAAGATTTTTTTCATCTTTGAAAAGTGTATAATAAAAGTTCACAAATTTAAGGATAAAAAGGTAGAATAAAGACTTTATATAACTGTTTTTTGAGACGATTGAATGTTAAAATTCAGCACTTTTAGATTTGTTAATTTTAGTTTTTGAAAACTCATCTATTTGTATGCTGTATGTTCCAGAAGATCGTTCTTTTGAGAATTCGTATTTTCTATATCCACCGATTAAATATAGATTGTCTTTGTAATAATGGAGCTTTGAAGCTTTTAAATTCAAGTTAATTGTATATTCATTTAGTGTTTTTGAAACCACGTTATAGGTTGATATTTTTCCATCATTAAAAATATAAATAATGTTTTCATGATAAGTAAGAGCAGGTTTTTCAATTGGATCGAATAAAGTCATTTCATTTTTCCATTTCCCTGTAATTAAATTATAACTTTCAATTTCAGATAAAGGCTTGTTATCATATCCACCAATTAAATATAAGATGCCATTTACTAAAAGCCCTGTTACTTCTTTAGATTTTGGCATATCTGTTGATTGATACCAATACCCAGAATTAAAATCATATAAATGTATGTTTTTTGTAGTTACTACTTTTCCATTTTTTTTTAACCGATTAGAGCCTCCAATAATAATAAGATTATGATTATATACAAAAGAAAAGAAATTTATTGATTGATGTGGATTGGTATGATCTATAGTTATTTTGTTACTTTGTAAATCAAACACTTCAATTTTGTCATCTAAATATTCAAATTTCTTATTTGTGGCTAGTCGTTTTCCACCCAATACATAGAGTTTATTATCATGGTAATTAATGTTATGATAGGCTCGTTTTCTAAATTTTAAAGGTGATGTAGCCCAAGTATTATTAGTAATATTATATATTTGAAGACGATCTGTATAGTGTTCCCATGAGTTGTTTCTTCTAGATTTATTTATGAAATCTGCAAAGGTTGGATCTGCCATATTGCTCATTTCATCTAAAGTTCTTTTAATGCTTTCTTCAATGAACGAAGCATTACCACCAATCACATATATTTTGTTATCAATTAATTTTGATCCAAATGAATGTACTCCCAACTTCATAGAAGTTAATTTTTTAAAACGGATAGTTGTTCTTAGTGAATTGGTTGATTGAAGAACAATTTCATTCAGATTTTCCGTTTTAATATCAAGATAAACAATATGGTTCTCCTTTTTTAGTTCTGAAAAACTAATTTGTTTTGAGACATAACCGATACTAGAAAAGTAAATAGAATCAGTTTCTTTAATTTTTAAATTAGTGATAAAGTTAAATGCTCCTTTTTTAGTAGTAACTGCTCCTTGTTTAGTAGATTTTAGGTAAACATTTACAAGTTCTATAGGTTTCTTTGTTTTCGATTCTAACACAACTCCTTTAATGCGTTGCCCAAATAAAGTAAAAGAAAAAAGGATAAGTAGAACAGTTAATCTCATTGATATAAATTTTTAATTCTAGTTTTAATTCAAGAGCAAGAAAAACTATCTTTTAGTATTACCTCTTTTTTCGAGGTTTTTTTATCTAAATTGATGTATCTATACTTTCAATTAAAATAGTTAACATATCAATAGCAGCTTGTGCAATTTTTGTTCCTGGTCCAAAAACACCAACTGCGCCAGCATCAAATAAAAATTGGTAATCTTGTGCAGGAATCACACCACCAACAATAACCATAATATCTTCGCGTCCGTATTTTTTTAATTCAAAAATTACTTGTGGTACTAAGGTTTTATGTCCGGCAGCTAACGAAGAAATTCCTAAAATATGAACATCATTTTCTACGGCTTGTTTTACTGCTTCTTTTGGTGTTTGAAATAATGGGCCAATATCTACATCAAAACCTAAATCGGCATAACCAGTCGCCACCACTTTTGCACCTCTGTCATGACCGTCTTGCCCTAGTTTTGCAATCATTATTCTTGGGCGTCTTCCTTCTAACTCAGCAAAATTATCTGCTAATTCAGTCGCTTTTTTAAACAATGCATCTTCTTTTATTTCTTTACTGTACACACCAGAAATGGTTTTATGAACGGCTTTATGTCTTCCGAAAACTGTTTCTAAGGCATCAGAAATTTCACCCAATGTCGCTCTGTTTCTTGCAGCAATAATTGCTAATTCTAATAGGTTTTCTTCACCAGATTTTGCCGCTTCAGTCAAAGCTACTAAAGATTTTTCAACTTCTGTAGTATTTCTTTCAGATTTTAATTTGTTTAATCTTTCAATTTGAGATTTTCGAACCGCTTCATTATCAACTTCTAAAATATGTAAAGGATCCTCTTCTTTAAGTTGATATTTATTTACGCCAACAATTATATCTTTTCCACTATCAATTTTTGCTTGTTTAATTGCGGCAGCTTCTTCAATACGCATTTTTGGAATTCCCTTTTCAATAGCTTTGGTCATTCCGCCTAATTCTTCCACTTCTTTAATTAATTCCCACGCTTTGTTGGCAATATCTTCTGTCAATTTTTCAACATGATAACTTCCAGCCCAAGGATCAACCGTTTTGGTAATGTTTGTTTCTTCTTGTAAATATATTTGTGTGTTTCTTGCAATTCTTGCAGAAAAATCTGTTGGTAAGGCAATGGCTTCATCCAGCGCATTTGTATGTAAACTTTGCGTTCCGCCAAAAGCCGCAGCCATTGCTTCAATAGTTGTTCTGGCAACATTGTTAAACGGATCTTGTTCTGTTAAACTCCAACCGCTCGTTTGACAATGCGTTCGTAATGCCAACGACTTTTGATTCTTTGGATTGAATTCTTGAACGATTTTTGCCCACAACATTCTTGCTGCTCTCATTTTTGCAATTTCTCTAAAATGATCCATTCCAATTGCCCAGAAAAAAGATAGGCGAGGAGCGAAACTGTCAATATCCATTCCGGCTTCAATTCCTTTTTTGATGTATTCTAATCCGTCTGCTAATGTGTATGCTAGTTCAATTTCTGCAGTTGCTCCAGCTTCTTGCATGTGATACCCAGAAATAGAAATCGAATTAAATTTTGGCATTTTATTGCTCGAATATTTAAAAATATCAGCAATAACTTTCATGGATGGAGTTGGCGGATAAATGTATGTATTACGCACCATAAATTCTTTTAAAATATCATTCTGGATCGTTCCAGAAAGGTTTTCTGGAGCAACTTCTTGTTCTTCTGCGGCAACAATATAAAATGCTAAAATTGGTAAAACAGCGCCGTTCATTGTCATAGAAACCGACATTTTATCTAACGGAATTTGGTCAAATAAAATTTTCATATCTTCAACAGAATCTATGGCAACACCAGCTTTACCAACATCTCCTTGCACACGTTCGTGATCAGAATCGTAACCTCTATGAGTTGCTAAATCAAACGCAACAGATAATCCTTTTTGTCCTGCTTCTAAATTTCTTCTATAAAAAACATTGCTTTCTTCTGCTGTAGAAAAACCTGCATATTGTCTAATTGTCCATGGTCTGCGAACATACATTGTAGAATAAGGACCACGTAAAAAAGGAGGGATTCCTGCAACAAAATCTTCGTGAAAAAAAGTATTTTCATTTTGATTTTCTGTAGTTGGTAAAGAAATGTTTTGAAGGTTTTTTCTATTCATTTTATAACAACTTATAGCTTCATTTTTTTATACATTTTTTCACCAATAGATTTAACTTCTTTATTGATGTCTTTAATTTTTAGAGTAATCGTAACTATATAAATAGCAGTTGTCAAAACAAAAAAAGCACTTATTACAAGAATTAAATTGTAACTATTGCCTAAAAATTTATCTAGCTTTCCTTCTAGTAAAAATACAAGCACTATTGCAAAAAAAATAAAAATAAAAATAGAGTATGGTGTTTTTCTTTTTATTTTTTTGACACGCTTTTTTAGTACTCGTTGTTTTGTTTCGTACTCAATTACAATCTTTTCTTTTTCCATAGTAATAGTTTTATTCTGAGTTTATTCTATTTTTTTCAATAGCTTCAGATAAGCGTTTTTTTATTAAGGGAGATACTAATGTTTTGATTGGTTTTATTTTTACAAATGGATAAATTTCAATTTCATTTTTCATCAAATCATCTTTATTGACTTGTTTATTTGTGCCTAATAAAACGATTTCTTTTCTGTCAAACTTTTCTTGTTCTTTGGTAGCGCTTTCTGTAATTTTTCGTTGGATTACTCCTTGTTTTAATTGTTTTAAGAATCCGCCAGATTTTTCGATATCTTTAAATATTTGTAATGCTTTTTCTGCTAATTGATAGGTAATACTTTCTATATAATACGAACCATTTGCAAATGTATTTGCATTTCCTAAATAACTTTCTTGTTGTAAAATTAGTAATTGATTTCTCGCAATTCGTTCTCCAAATTCATTTTTTTTATGAAAAACACTATCGTAAGATACATTATTAATAGTATTTGCACCACCTAAAATGGCACTCATACATTCTGATGTTGTTCTTAGCATATTTACGTTATAGTCGTAAATCGTTTTATTTCTTAAAGTAGGTTGTGCAAAAATATGTGCGTTTACTTCTTCAATATCATATTCGTTTAAAAGTGATTTCCAAAGAACTCTAAATGCTTTTAATTTAGCAATTTCGAAAAAATAATTACTCCCAATGGCAAAGTTAAAATGAAATTTAGATGCAATTTCTTTTCCAAAATGATTTAGATATTCGTTTGCATGCGCTAATGCATATGCCAATTGCTGTGTAATTGTTGCTCCAGCATTTTGATATAAAGTAGCATCAATTCCAATAGAATTGTTACAAGAATTTACAATGTTTTCAAAAGCTAAATGATCTGCTTTTAAATTGCTAAACCAATTTCCGCTTTGTGCTAAATTGTTGATAATATCAACCTGAATAAAGCAATTTTTAGAATTGACAAACTTAGAAACTTCAGTAATAAATGTAGCATCTAAAAAATGAAATCTAAAATAAAGTGCTGTTTGGTTTGTGTCTATTTTTTTAAGAATAGTTTTGTAATCGAACGTTTTATTAGCAATAAATTCAATAGCATTTGCGCCTTTTTCTAAAGCGTTTAATGCAATGTAATTTGCTATTTTTTCATCATTAATAAAGATAGATTGAGAAATGTTGCAATTGAATTTTTCTTCTGTTGATGAACTATTTTTTCTGTCTTCTTTTGTATAAAATGGTTTTACAACAATGTCTTCATCGGTTTTCCATAAAAGCGTGTCATTATAATCTGCGCCTTTTAAATCAACTTGAATTTTTTGTTTCCAAGCTGCAGCAGAAGTGGTATTAAAATGGTTAAATAACGTTTTACTCATTATTTTTTTATGGTATCAAATTCTATAATATAAATGTCTTCATTTTCTTTCTTCATCAAATACTGTTCTCGTGCAAACCGCTCTATTTGTAAAGAATCAGTCAAGTTTTTTATAGTCAATTTATCTTCTTTTATCTTTTTTTTATAAAAATCGATAGCAGTTTCTAATTCATCAATTTCTTTATTAAACTCTTTGTGAACAAGATAAGAATTTTCATCAAAAAAAAACATCCAAATACTAAATCCAATAAAAATGATTACATATCTATTTGTAAAAAATTTGACAAGCTTATTTTGTTTAAACTGTTTAAAAGTCATTATAATTTATTGCTAATTACAGTTCTAACTATGTCTATGGCAACATTATTATGTCTGTCATTAGGAATAATTATATCTGCATAATTTTTTGTTGGCTCAATAAACTGCTGGTGCATTGGTTTTAAGGTGTCTTGATATCTACTTAAAACTTCGTTAACATCTCTACCACGTTCATTAATATCTCTACGAACTCTTCTAATTAATCGCTCATCTGTATCTGCATGTACAAATATTTTAATATCAAAAAGATTTCTTAACTCTTCATTATTAAAGATTAAAATACCTTCAACAATAACTACTTTTCTTGGATGTGTTTTTACAACATCTGTAGTTCTGTTATGAGTAACAAAAGAATATACGGGTTGATTAATAGTTTTACCCGTTTTTAATTTTTTTAAATGTTCAATAATTAATTCGAAATCAATTGCTCTTGGATGATCAAAATTTATTTTTGTTCGCTCTTCGTAGCTTAAATTATTTGTGGCTTTGTAATAAGAATCTTGTGAGATAACACAAACTTCATCAGTAGGAAGTTCTTTTATTATTTTATTGACAACAGTAGTTTTTCCACTTCCTGTTCCTCCAGCAATTCCAATTATAAGCATAATGATAATGTTGTTTTATGGGTGATAATTGTGAACAAATTTAATGAAAATTCGTTCAAGTTAAAGCATAAAAAAAGCCCTTTCTTTTGAAAGGACTTTAAAGAGCCGATGAAGGGACTCGAACCCCCGACCTGCTGATTACAAATCAGCTGCTCTAGCCAGCTGAGCTACATCGGCTTTTGCTTATTTTTAAGCGTGGCAAATATATTATCATTTATGATATTGACAAACTATTTTTTATTTTTTTTAAAAATAAAAAACCTTGCTAAAAAATACTCTATTTTGCTATGCCTATATTTTTCTGTTGCCAAAAACAGATTGTGTTTCCTTATCTAATTTTAAAAACTCTATTTCTATAATTAGACAAGTAATATAGTAATATAAGAATCCCAAGTAAGACCATTTGTGATATTATGCTTTCTAGTGTAGGATATATTCCCAACCATTCTATTTTTAAGAAAATCGGGAGACCTGTTATAGAAAGCCAGCCAGCTTCTTGTATGGCATGAACACCTTTGCCCATTAGAATTACAGCTAAAAGGGTAATTACCCAAGAAGAATATCTAAAAAGTTGTCTGACAGGTATTCTCTTAGAATATTTTAAAAAAAGAAATGCAAGCAGAACAATTAATGCAAAAGCAGCCAAGACACCAAATCCGATAGATGATTGATCACCAGATTGAGTTTCTAGCCCAATTGCTTGTAGAAAAAGAATTGATTCAAAAGCTTCTCTGAATACTATCATAAATGAAAAGAATGCCAGTCCTATCATTTTTTCACCCTTCAATTTTGCTCCAATCTTTTTTTCGATGAATTCTTTCCATTTTTTTGAATGCGAATGGTTATGAAGCCAAAATCCTACAAAGATAAGTACAATAACTGCTACCAAAGAAATAAGCCCTTCCATTACCTCCCTGTTTTTTCCACTTATAGCAATAACCCAATCTGAAAGAAACCATCCTACTACACCAATTAAAATAGCGCTAATCCATCCACCATGTATATAGGGTAAGGCTTTTTTTGCTCCTGGTGTACTTCGAATTAGTGCTAGAATAAGTGCAATGATTAAAAAAGCTTCTAGTCCCTCACGAAGCATTATCGATGCGGCTAGAAAGAAAGATAATCCGTAGTTAAGTTTTTTATCCTTCATCATTTTTTCTGCGCTGTCAATTGCTAAAAGAGCACCTTTTATTTTACTCTCGACCTCGATTGAATTTTTACCTTGTTCAATCACTTGCCTTACGTTCATCATTTTTTGCTCCAATTCAGAAGTAAATTTGGGGTCATTGGCTTTTAATCGTATTTCTACGGGTTCAATCCCTTCTAAATAAGCTGCCAAAGCTTTTTGACGAGCTTCAAACTTATTGCCATTTTTATAACTAGTCAATGCTTGATCGAGATAATCCTTTGCAATGATTAAACTAGATTTTGATTGCTTTGCTGAAGGGGAAAAAATCCTTAAAGCTTGCAGCTTTCTTTTTGCTTGTGTTTCTTGACCAAGCTTATTTATTAATTCATTATCGGATAGGGTAGTAACATCCTTCAGCCAAGTGTTTCCAAATTCTAGGGAGAATATTTTTTTTAATGATATAGAATCTATTTTTTGTTTTTGAAAGCGTAATGATTTTAAGAAAAACGCCAAATCCCAGGCTTCTTTATCTGTGAGTTCTGTAAACGCACTCATAGCTGTACCTTGAACTCCTAGTTTAATTGTATTAAAGGCTTCAAACGGAGATAAATTAGCCATTAATGAATCATTTAAAAAATTTGTAGGTGCTGGTTTTAACCCGATTGCTATACTTCCATTTCCATCTCCTTTTGATCCGTGACATTGAATACAGTTTTTTAAATACAGACTTTTACCACTTTTTTTATCCGGCCAATTTTTGGGAGTAACTTCATAACCAGTCACTTTAATAAGTGTCCATTTCACTTTTTCTGCTAAATCTTTTATTTCTTTACTGGGAGCTTTATTTTGAACAAGGGTTTTTAAATTGTTTAAATCAGAAAGGATAGACTGACCGAATTCGGTGGGGAATTTTATTGCTTTGGCAAAATCATAAATCTTTTCTGAAAACTCTTGCATTTCAGCATATTCTGTTGTATTGAGTATTTTTCCATTACTAACTGCCATTGGATAATCTTTTGACAGATAGTCTAAAAGATGAATTACACTTTGTATATTATTATCCTTTTCCTTGGCAGAAACATTAAGAGTTGAGAAAAGCAAAACTAGGAATATAAAATATGATGAAATTGGGTATAGATAAAGCCTCATTGAAAAATTAAGTATTCTTATTTAGATTAAATACAAACAAAGATATTATATTTAGTAAACAATACTATACATATAGTATTTTTTTTATTTTTTTTATTATGATTTTAATCTTTTTTCTGCTTTTTTCAATGAAACATTTTGTGAAACTATTTCCATTTCATTCGTTGTAATCTAACCGCATTTAAAATAGCTAATAAGGCAACTCCAACATCTGCAAATACGGCTTCCCACATGGTTGCTAAACCGCCAGCACCTAAAACCAAAACCACAGCTTTTACTCCAAAAGCAAGCGCAATATTTTGATATACAATACGTCTGGTTGAACGACCAATTTTAATTGCTTTTGCAATTTTACTCGGTTGGTCGGTTTGTATAATAACATCTGCTGTTTCTATGGCTACGTCACTTCCTAAACCACCCATTGCTATACCAACATCACTTACCGCCAAAACAGGCGCGTCATTAATGCCATCTCCAATGAAAGCAACTTTGTTGTTGTTTTCTGACATTAGTTTTTCGACTTCTTTCAATTTATCTTCAGGTAGCAGACCTCCTTTTGCCCAATCGATACCCATTTCTTTGGCAATTTGTTGGGTAATGGAATCCTTATCACCCGAAAGCATTATGATTTTAGAAATTCCTGATTCACGAATTTGTGCAATTGCTTCGTGTGCATCATCCTTTAACTCGTCTGCAATAATTACATAACCAGCAAATTTGCCTTCAATGGAAATCATTACGATAGATTCTACAATATTATCAGTTTCTGAAGGAACTTCGATATTGTTCGATGTCATCAAAGGTTTATTTCCAACCAATACAGTTTTACTGTTTACTGTTCCCTTTAAGCCTTTTCCTGCTATTTCAGTAACGTTGGAAGCTTGAAAATCTTCATCATCGGCTTTGTATTCCATAATTGCCTTGGCAATGGGATGGGTTGATTGTTCTTCCATCGCCATCAGGTATTTCATCATTTCGGCTTCGCTAAATGCCCCATCGCTTACAACAACATTTTTTATTTTAAAAACACCTTTAGTTACGGTTCCTGTTTTATCCATAACTACGGTATTTACTTTCGTCATTTCATCCAAATAAGATGCTCCTTTAAACAAAATTCCATTTTTTGAAGCGGCTCCCAATCCACCGAAATAACCTAACGGAATTGATATAACTAAAGCACAAGGACATGAAATAACCAAGAAAATCAATGCTCTGTACAACCATTCGCTAAAAACATAATCGTCCACAAAAAAGTAGGGTAGAAATGTCAATGCAATCGCCAAGAAAACCACAATAGGCGTATAAATTTTCGCAAACTTTCTAATGAATAATTCGGTTTTTGATTTACGTGCCGTGGCATTTTGAACCATATCGAGGATTCTGGCAATAGAACTATCCTTAAATTCCTTTGTGGTTTCGATTTCAATTACACCATCCAAATTGATGCTTCCAGCAAATACTTTTTCGCCTTTTGCAATCGTATCTGGTTTGCTTTCGCCTGTTAATGCTGCTGTGTTAAATGAGCCTTTTTGGGAAAGCAGAATGCCATCCAGAGGAATTTTTTCACCCACACGGACTTGTACCTTTTCGCCAATAGCAACGGTTTCGGGATTTACAGAAACATAATTGTTGTTCCGATAAACCAAAGCTTCATTAGGTCTAACATCTAGTAATGCCTTGATACTTCCTTTAGCTCTTTTAACCGCGGCACTTTGAAACAATTCGCCTACCGCATAAAATAACATTACTGCCACACCTTCTGGATATTCGCCAATGGCGAATGCACCTAAAGTGGCAATAGACATCAAGAAAAATTCGGTAAAGAAGTCGCCATTTTTAATACTATTCCAACCTTCTTTTATTACAGGAAAACCAACAGGAAGATATGTAACTACGTACCAAAAAACACGTACCCAATCTTTAAAAAATGCCATGTCAAAATAATCCAATCCTATACCTACAATTAACAGTACAAAACTAAAAATTGCTGGTAAATAGGTTTTAAATTTCCATAGGCTTTCCTGGCTGCCATGATTATGGCCATCATCGTGACTGTGTCCTTTTTCAGAATTAGGCTTAATATCTCTTAAATTCAGTTTCTTTTTTTTCATAATAAATTTATCTTATTCAAAGATGATAATTTAATAGGTGCAATGGAAGTGCATTAAATTAGAATAGATATAATTATTTTTTTTATTTAAAAAGAATAATTTAACCACAACTAAACTATTCTTTCAATTTAAATCGCAACAATCGCAACGCATTAATTACAACAATTAATGTAGAGCCTTCGTGTATAGCAATTGCCATACCAATACTTGCCCAACCAATTAGTGTTGACGGAATTAAAAGACCAACAATACCCAAACTTATCCACAGGTTTTGTTTTATTATACGTTTAGATTTTCTGCTTAAAGCAATTACAAAAGGTAAGTTTTCAATTTTATCAGACATTAAAGCTACATCTGCAGTTTCAAGTGCAACATCGCTTCCTGCTGCTCCCATTGCAATGCCTACTGTACTGTTTGCCATTGCTGGCGCATCATTTACACCATCGCCAACCATTGCGATTTTAGTGTATTTTTCTTTTAATTCTTGAATGGCTGTTACTTTATCTTCTGGTAATAGGTTTCCTTTTGCTTCTGTAAGTCCTATTTGTTTGGCAATAGAATCGCCTACATTTTGATGATCGCCTGTAAGCATAATCATTTTTTTAATGCCCATTTCTTTTAGACGCTTTAAGGTTGTTATTGCCGTTTCTCTTGGTGTGTCCATAACACTTAATAAACCAATCAATTCGTTTTTAAATGCGACTAACATTGCGGTATGACCATTTTGAAGCAATGTGTTCATTTGCGTTGAAATTACTTTATTAATAGCAATATTCTCGTCTATCATTAATTTTGCATTTCCTACAAAAACGACTTCTTTATTATAGGTTGCTTTAATGCCTTTTCCTTGAATCTCCTTCATATTTGAAGCTTGATTTTTTGCTTCAATTTTGTATCTCGATTTTATGTCTTTTGAAATTGCTTTGGCGAGCGGATGATTACTCAAACTTTCAACATCTAATACCAAGTTCAAAAATTCATTTTCATCAAATCCGTTTAACGGAATTGCATTGGTTAATTTTGGTTTTCCTTCGGTAAGTGTGCCTGTTTTATCGAAAGCAATGGTGGTTAAACTCCCTAAATCTTCTAAAGGACGACCACCTTTTATTAAAACGCCGCCTTTTGCAGCTCTCGAAATACCACTCAAAACGGCACTTGGTGTAGAAATTGCTAACGCACAAGGACTTGCGGCTACCAATACACTTATGGCTCTATAAATACTTGCTGTAGAATCTTCGCCTGTTATTAAATAAGAAAACCATAATATGACTACTAAAATAATTACGGATGGTACAAACCATTTTTCAAATTTTTTGGTCAATAACTGTGTTGGTGATTTTTGAGTTTCTACTTCGCTTACCATTTTTACCAAACGCGAAATTGTAGAGTCTTTACTTAATTTTAACACCTTAACTTCGAGTGCATTATCACCATTTAAAGTGCCTGTAAAAACAACATTTAATTTATCAATAGCATTAAATTCTGGTAAATTATTTGTGTCTGAAACAGCAAACTTATCAACTGGCATACTTTCGCCCGTTATGGAAGCTTGGTTGATGCTACTACTACCTTTTATAATAACACCATCTGCAGCAATTTTGGTATTTGGTCGTATTACAATAATATCGTTAAGTTGTAATTTTTCTACGGAAACTTCCTCCACTTTATCTCCTTTTTTAACCAATGCCATTTTTGGTGATAAATTACCCAATGCTTCAATAGATTTTTTTGCTTTATTCATGGCATATTTTTCCATTGCGTGACCAATACTGAATAAAAACAATAACAATGCACCTTCTTCCCAACTGCCAATATATGCAGCACCAATAGCTGCAACAATCGTTAAAAAATCGATTTCAAACTCTCCTTTTCTAACTTTTACAATGGCTTCAAGCGTTGTATAATAACCACCAAAAAAATAGGTTGCTATATAACTGTATAGGGCTATTTCTGGTAGTTTGAACCCCAATTCTAAAATTAAGCCGGTGAAGAAAAATACACCACTTAAGATAGCAAAATATAGTTCTGTGTTTTTGCCGAAGATACCACTGTGTTCGTGATTGTGTCCGTCGTCTTTTGTGTGTTTGTTTTCCATAATTATTTTAGATTACATTTATCGCATATACCTTTAACCACCAAGTTCACATTTTCTGCTTCAAATCCTTTAGGTAAATTAATGTGTGGAATTTTATGTTCTGTTAAGCAAACGGTTTCATTGCAATTTGTACAGTGAAAATGCAAATGTAAATCAGTGTCCATTTCGCAATTGCAATTTTCTTCACACACAGCATATTTTTTTATTCCTGTACCATCATCTATTTGATGGGCAACACCATTCTTTACAAAAGTTTTTAAAGTGCGGTACAATGTTGTTCTATCAGAGTTGTCAAAATACTCTTCGATATTGGTTAAGCTGACTGCCACTTTTTTATTTAAGAGAAATTGTAAAACCAACAAACGCATTGCTGTTGGTTTTACGTTATTTGCTTCAAGTATTTTCTCTAAATTTTCCATACTACTATAAATTGAAGCGCTTTAAGGAATCTCCTGTTTTAATTTGAAAAGCATCCTCTATATTAGATATATAAATAATACCATCAGCTGGATCTTCTGTTTTACCGTTAGTTGAAATTATTTCAATAGCAGTTTGTGCTTCTTCATTCTGGCAGACCAATTCAATTTTAATTACCTTACTATCTGTAATATGAAAATCGAGTGAAGGTCTTGCTCCTTTTGCTTTAAAAGCACCAGTGCCTTCTGCCTGTGATAACGTTAAACTTTTAAACCCATTATCGTTTAGGGCTTCTATAATTTTTTGAATTCTGTTTGGTTTTACAAATGCTTTTATTTCTTTCATCTTTAAAATATTTATATGTTTTAATCGATTTTGAACCAAGCTTGTTAATATTTTTAACTAATTAAGAACACTAACAAACTCGGGATATTTTTTTTTGATTAATCGTCGTGTTCCAGTTCTCCTTTTATTCTTTCAGAAGATAACATATAAGCTCCTTTTGTAACCACTTTTACTTTTTTTGAAACTTCAGCTGGTAGGTTAACTTCAACAAAACCTAAATCTGTAATACCAACAGTTACCGGTATCATTTTAAATTTCATTTTATTCTTTTCCATTTCTTCGTCTTCATCCAAAATAAAAATAAAAGATTGCTCACCTTCTTTTATAATAGCAGATTCTGGAACGGCAAAACCTATTTTTTCTCCTTGTATAATTCTCCCCTCTACATACATACCAGGAAGCAAATCTCCATTTTTATTATCCATATCTGCATGAATATGCAACGCTTTTGGATTGGTTTCAAAAGTTTTACCAATAGAATGTACTCTAGCCTCTAAGATTTCATTAGGTCTAGAAGCAACTGAAAAAAATATTTGCTGTTCTAATTTTACTTTGCTGATGTCTTTTTCATATACAATTAAATCTACATGCAGTTTAGAATTATCACTAACAGTAAACATTTTAGTTTGTGGTGCCACAAAATCGCCAAGATTAACCAATACATCATCTACAAACCCACTTATAGGTGTTATTATAGGAGTTGCAGAAAAAATTTGCCCTTCCGCAATTTTATCAGTATTCAATCCCAATAGCTTTAGTTTTGATCTTAAGGCATTTACACTTGAAGTGGTTGAACGGAACTTAGATTGTGCCATTTGAAATTCTTTACCCGAGGAAACACCTTTATTATATAAGGTTTTCTTACGTTCAAAATCTTGTTGAAGAAAAACAAGGTCATCATTTTTTTCTTGAAATTTCTGTTGCATACTAATAATGTCTGGATGTTCTAAATATGCCAATATTTGACCTTTTTGTACTTGGTCTCCTTCAATAACGTTTATAGATTTTACATTTCCACCAACAAACGGACTGATATTCGCCTTATCCTGTGGAAAAAGCTCTAATGTACCTGTTACCTTAATGTTGTTCCCTAAATTTCGTTCTTCTAAAGGTTTCATTTTTAAACCAATAGTTTCTATTTGTTGCATGGTAAGTTCTACAACTCCTTCTTCTTCAACATGTACATCCACTTTATCTTTATCGGTTTTAGAAGCTCCTTCAATTTCATTATGTCCAAGTTCAGATTTTGGGGCATCATTACAACTCATAAACATAAGTGTAAATAATATGGTACTTACTAATAGTATATTCTTCATTTTTCTTTTTTTAAAGTTATAAATTTCCTAATTGAAATTGAATTTCAATGGTTTGTTGGTTATATTGATTAATATATTGTAAATGATTTTGCTTAATTCTGATAGCACTGTTAAGAATCGTTATGTAGTTAACATAATCTATTTCACCTTCCTTCGAAGCCAATTCAGCTGTAGCCATTTGTTCTTCTGCTAGAAGCAACGCGCCTTCTTCATAATATTTCAGAATTTTCTGCGTTTTTTCGAGTGATTTAATCAATTGAGAAACGCGACTTTCTACAACCGCTTTTTGTTCTAAATATTGATTCTCAGCTACCATTGCATTTGCTTTTGCTGCCTTGACCCTCGATTTCTGTGGGAAAAACCACAGAGGAATGTTAATGCCAATTTGATATCTATTAAATCCAGAAACATTGTCCACAATTTGTTTTCCAAAGGAGAAATTTAACTTAGGTAAATATTCTGATTTCTCAACACCAATAGTTGCCTTACTTACTTGCGTATTCTGAAGCGCATACTGTAATACTGGATTTTTTTCTACCGAAATTTCCTGAGTATTATTTATGAAACCAATTATACGATATGGAACTTCTACAGTTTCAATATCACTTTTAATACCCAAATACTGTTTTAACGCGCGCTTGGCAATTTCAATATCATCATACGACTGCTGTTTTAACACCTGTATCTGTTGGTATTCTGAAGATGCTGATATAAATTCCAGTTTCCCAGTTTCCCCTGTTTCATAACGCAGTTTAGCAGCCTTTTTAAAATTAATATAGACACTATCCAATTGTTTAGCGAAACGGAGTTGTGCTTTATTATAATTAATTTGTTCATAAGCTAGCATCACATTACGAACCAATTGCTGTTCGTTAACAACGTAGAATTTTTCTCCCAGTTTTATACGCTCTTTATAAAATTTTGATTTTGAGAACCCAGAGAGCAAATCAATATTTCCTTGTTGTATTCCAATGGTAGTTTGTACTCCTGGTAGATTGTTACCGTATTCTTCTTTTCCAGTAAAAATCTGTGTATTGCCCATATCAAAACTCGTTCCCTTCATGGCTTGTTCACGTTCTATAAAGGCTTTACTTTCTTTAAGAGAAGGATAATTTTGTTTTGCCATTGCAATAGCTTCCTCCACTGTTAAAGTTTTAGGAATTGGGCTGTTTTGAGAGAATAAGTTACTAGAGGATAATAACCCTCCAACCAACACTAAAATAGGAATAATGTTTTTACTTTTATTTATGTAACTTATTTTATCTCCATTATTTTTACGCTCTTTACGAGATTCTAACCAGCTATATAGTATAGGGATTACCACCAATGTTAAAAATGTTGCGGTAATCAATCCACCAATAACAACTGTTGCCAACGGTCTTTGTACTTCTGCACCGCCTGAAGTAGAAACTGCCATAGGAATAAAGCCCATAATTGCTGCTGTTGCTGTTAGTAATATTGGACGCAAACGTTCATGTGTTGCTTCGTATATTCTGTCTTTTATATTTGTCATTCCGCTTTCTTTTAATTCATTGAATTTGTTTATCAATACTAATCCATTTAATACAGCTACTCCAAAAAGGACAATAAACCCTACACCTGCTGAAATACTGAAAGGCATTCCTCGTACCCAAAGTGCAAATACTCCACCAATCGTAGCTAATGGCACAGCCATATATATCATTGCTGATTGTGAAAATGAGCTCAAGGCAAAATAAAGTAGGATGAATATTAAAAATAAGGCAATAGGCACAACAATCATTAATCGATCTGTAGCACGTTGCAGGTTTTCAAAAGAACCACCATAGGTAACATAATAACCTGGTGGTAATTTTACTTCTCTCTCTAGTTTTTGTTGTATTTCCTCTACCATAGATTTTACATCGCGTCCTCTTACATTGACGCCGACAGAAATTCGACGGTAAGTATTATCTCGTGAAATTTGCATTGGTCCCGGTTTATAGCTAATATCCGCAACTTCTTTTAAGGGCACTTGTGCACCATTCGGTAGGTCGATATATAAGTTTTTAAGACTATTAATATCTTGTCTAAATTCCTTTGCTAAACGAATTACAACATCAAACCTTTTTTCGCCTTCAAAAATCACACTTGCTTGTTCACCTGCAAACGAAGCACTCACATAGTCATTTAACTGATTAACAGTTACACCATATTGTGCCATTTTAGCACGGTTATAAGTAACGGTCATCTGCGGTAAACCACTAGTTGCCTCAACTCGCACATCAGCAGCACCTTGTACAGATCTAATTACCGCAGCAATTTCCTTTATTTTATTTGCCAAAACACCTAAATCTTCGCCATATAGTTTGATGGCTACATCTTCACGAACGCCTGTCAACAATTCATTAAAACGAAGCTCAACAGGTTGGGTAAACACAAAATTGACTCCTGGAATTACAGCAATTTTTTCTTGTATTTTTGCTATAAGTTCTTCCTTGTTTTTAGCAGAAGTCCATTTGCTTTTATCTTTTTCTAGAATGATATAACTATCAGCAATATCCATTGGCATTGGGTCTGTTGGTATCTCGGCAACACCAATCCTAGAAATCATTGTTTTTACTTCTGGGAATTGCTTAATAATATTCTGTAGTTTTTTTGAAGCTTCAATAGACTCTGTAAGACTACTTCCTGGTTTGATAAGTGCCTGCATGGCAATATCACCTTCATCAAATTTTGGAATAAATTCGCCACCCATATTGCTAAATATATAACCAGCAATTACTAAAAGTGTTACTGCACCAATAACAACTCCTGCTTTAAAACGTAATGCAAACGAGAGTAATGGCTTATATGCTTTGTTTAAGGCTGCCATAATTTTATCACTAAACCTATCAATACTATTTTCAAATTTAGCAAACCACCCATTTTGATTTTTGGAAGGCTTTAGAAATAATGCCGAAATCATAGGTACATAAGTTAAACAAAGAATAATTGCCCCTAAAACAGCAAAACCAAAAGTAAATGCCATTGGTCGGAACATTTTTCCTTCAACTCCTGTTAAAAATAAAATAGGGGTAAATACAATCAGTATAATTAATTGTCCAAAAAAAGCAGAGTTCATCATGGTGCTACCAGAATCATAAGCCATTTCATCCATTTCTGCCTGATCTATTGGTGCATTGGATTTTTTAATTCGTTGATGAATATGAAGTACCATCCCTTCAACTATAATAACAGCACCATCGACAATAATTCCAAAATCAATAGCACCCAATGACATTAGATTTGCCCAAATACCAAATTGTTTCATTAGAATAAATGCAAATAATAAGGATAGTGGAATAACTGATGCGGTTATCAATCCACCACGAAAACTACCTAAAAGCAACACCAAAACAAAAATTACGATAAGCGACCCTTCAATCAAGTTCTTTTCTACAGTACTTGTTGTTCTATCGATTAATTCACTTCTGCTTAAAAAAGGTTCAATATAAACGCCTTCTGGCAGTGATTTTTGTATTTCATCAATACGTTTTTGTACATTATTAATAACGTTACTTGGACTTTGCCCTTTAAGCATTAAGACTTGACCTCCAACGGATTCATGCCCATCTTGAGTAAACGCACCATATCGTACTTGACTTCCATAGCCTACTTTTTCTGCAACATCCCTTATTAATATTGGACTTCCATTTTGAGTAGTTACCACAGTGTTTTCTAAGTCTTCAATACTTCTCGCTAAACCTTCACCACGAATAAAGTTAGCTTGGTGGTTTTTTTCAATATAAGCACCTCCTGTATTGGCATTATTCACTTTTAAAGCTTCAAAAACTTGCTTCATTGTAATACCAAAACTTTTTAGTTTGTCAGGATTTATAGCAACCTCGTACTGTTTTACAAAACCTCCAAAAGCATTAACTTCTACCACACCAGGCACTAATGCCATTTGACGTTTTACTATCCAATCTTGGATGGTCCGAAGTTCCATGGCGTTATATTTATCTTCATAGCCTTCTTTTACTTTTAGCGAATATTGATAAATTTCGCCCAAACCTGTGGTAATAGGTGCCATAAAAGGTTTACCGAAACCTTCAGGTATTTCTGCAGCAACTTCGGTTAATTTTTCTTGAACTAATTGTCTTGGTAGATAAGTTCCTGCTTCATCTTTAAATACAATGGTTACTACAGATAGCCCAAAGCGGGATACCGAACGTAATTCGATAACATCTGGAAGATTTGCCATTGCCAATTCTACTGGATAGGTTACAAATTGTTCAATATCTTCTGTCCCTAAATTCGGAGCAACTGTAATGACTTGTACTTGGTTATTGGTAATATCTGGCACAGAGCCCAATTTTATAGTAGCCATAGACCAAATGCCTATACCAACAAGTGCTACTATAAATAACCCAATAATAAATTTATTATTAATGGAATATGAAATGATTTTATTAATCATAAAAAGAGATTTAATTCAGTTAAACCTTTCGATGTAATACGAAGGCGTTATTAAATAATGTAATAATTGACCAGAAATGGTTTTGAAAGGACATAAATATCCTATAAAAACTGAATTACACTCTAGGTGGCTGTAAAATTGAAGTAGTAAAATTTTTCTCCAAACCTGTTAGGAAGAAAAAATCTTGGGTAGAAATAGAAGTTGTGTCAAACGTAACATTTACCAACTTTAATTGCATCACATTAACGTGACAACATTGACAAATACAAAAAGGAGTACATAAATCTGTATCTTGATTGTCGTGGTCAAATGCCTGTGAAATTTCAGTTTTAACTTCATTATTAAGCACAGTAAAGTCTTCGCAAGGTGCTAAATTAAGCACGAGGATATAAGTTGATAATATAAAAGTTAAAAATTTCATTGCTGCAAATATATAAATTATTTGATGCAATGGCTGTGCAAATAAAGTTAGTGTGAAACTTTTATTTTTTAACTGCAATTTATAAATTGAAATTTTTGGAAAGATAGTTTTGTTTTATTACTGGTTTTAGATTCATTTTATTTTTATCAATTATTTTTTCAACTTTTGATTTAAAATTAATAAAAGAAACTTTAACAATTAAATCTTTATGATTGCTTAAAAACAACTGCATACAAAAAGCTCTGCAAAACCGCAAAGCTTTTATTGTCGGGGTGGCAGGATTCGAACCTGCGACCTTCACGCTTTTAGCGTGACGCGATG
>CAXBBY010000020.1:0-31503 GCA_963974245.1 uncultured Flavobacteriaceae bacterium
CTTACCTTGGTTTTTCCTGTAGCATTTTCATAAGAACTTGTCCAAGGAGCAACTGGCAACGAAACAAAGATAATTGCATCTTCTACAGATCGATTAAAATATACTGCATCAAATTGAATCATTTTTTTGTGAGCAGCTTCGAAACCAAACTCAAATGTATTACTTGATTCTGGGTTTAGATTTAAATTTCCATATTGAGAAAATAATTGATACGTACTTGGCGCAATAAATGCTGTGCTGTAAGATGTTAATGCTTTTATTTTTACATTTTCTACATTAAAATTATAAGAAACATTTGTGTCGTACACAAAATGATTTCCATAATTACTATGATTATTTAACCTTCCTCCTATGTTTATATTCAATCCATAAGTAGAATTGTACACCAAAGAAGCATACGGATCTATATTATTGAAATTTGCCAACTTATCATCAATATTTCCAAAATCAGAAAGTGTGTTATTTCTGTGTTCTTGGTAATTTATTCCTGTAATTAATTGATATGTTCCTTCAGAAAAAGTCAATCTATTTACTGCATCAATATTGATGCTTTTCCCTGTATAATCATACTTATTTACACCATTTGCATATGAATTAAATGTGTGTAAAACTCTATTTACATCATTAAAAGATGCTTGTAGATACGCTTCTCCGTTGTTATATTTAAAGCTTGGTTTTACACCAATTCTAACTTGAGTATCTTCTCCATTATTGATGTCAGAATTGCTGTAAGCACCAGCATCATAAGTATATTTGAAAGTATCGTAGTTTACAAAAGTTTCTAATTCAAATTGGTTACTGAACCTATATCCTAATTTCACCAAACTAGATTTGTTGTAAAAAGGATCTGTAGAAAAAGATTTATTGGTTTTACTTTTCGCAGAAGACATTCCGTCAACACCAGAAATAGTAAATGTCGCCAAATAATTAAAGTTTTTTAAACTTCCATGTATGCTCACATTTTGATTTCGATCTAACAAACGCAAATTTTTAGTATTGGCATCGTTATTTGTGCCCAAACTCACTTCATAGGTTGCAGAAACATCTTTTTTATTTCCTTTTTTAAGGATAATATTAATCACACCAGTTGCTGCACCAGAACCATATAAAGTACTCGAAGCGCCCTTTAAAATTTCAATAGATTCAATTTGATTTAATGATAATAAACGTAAATCATATTCCTGATTTACTCCTGTAGGATCTGAAACAGGAATCCCATCAATTAAAACCAAAACTTGCTTACTTCTTCCTCCGCGAATGTAAATTCCTTTAATTTCTCCTGGATTTGAATTGATTCCTTTAATTTCGACTCCAGAAACATTGTTCAGCAATTCAAATATTGTTTTACCAGCATTATTTTGAATTTCTTCTTGTGTAATTTTAGTAATTACTTTTCCGATTTTTTCTTTTTCTAATTTAAATTTAGTTGCAATTACAACAACTTCTTTTAACTTAATTTCTTTTTCTTTTGATTTTTGCGAATACGCAGTTGTGCCAACTAAAAAGAGAGTTAGCAGCCCAACAATACTTAATTGTTTGTTCATTCTAAATGATTTAATTTAACAAATAAATCAGGAAATTTTGTACGAAATGAATTTGTACAAAAACTTTTGTCCCGAAAGTTTTTACTCAGTGATTATGGCAGGTCTCCTGGCTCGCGTCTTGTAATTTACCTTCCCATTTTATGCTGAATTAATTTTCAACATTTTAACAGTGGTTTAAAGAATAATTACAAGCATTCTTTCTAAAAGAACAAAGCTTACAGTTGCGGGAACAGCTCTGGGATAACAATAAAATTGTGTCACCAAATTCCCTTTTAATTCATCAACTAATTCATAGAGTTGATAAAACCAAATTTCGCAACAAATGTAAATGATTTATCAGCATTAGTAAAATTTTATTGATAACATTTTTGTAACCTTGCATAATGAAATCATATACAATGAAGTGGAGTTTAAGAGTACTAATTATTGCTGTTTTATGTGTTACTTGTAAGCGGAATAACAATTCAAACACTAACAAGTCAATAGCTAAAAAATCAATTAAGATAAAATATGCTAAAGGTTTTGATATTCAGTATTTTAAAAATTATAAAAAACTAATTATAAAATCACCATATCAAAATTCTAAAGAGCAGTTTGAATACATTTTAACCAATTCAAAAAACAACCAATTACAATCGGTTTTAGGAACTAAAATTACAACTCCAATTCAGAAAGTTGTGGTAACTTCTACCACGCATATACCAATGTTAGAATTATTAGGTGTAGAAAAATCTTTGATTGGATTTCCGCATACTAAATATATTTCATCACCAAAAACAAGAAAATTGATTGATGACAATTTGGTAAAAGAAATTGGTGTAAAATCTGCGTTAAATACAGAAATATTATTGGATTTAAATCCTGATGTAGTCATTGGTTACAGCATGACAAAAACAAACAAATCATTGAGTTTAATTGAAAAATCAGGAATTCCTGTTCTGTTAAATGGAGATTGGTTAGAAGATACTCCGCTTGGAAGAGCAGAATGGATTAAATTCTTTGGCGTTTTGTACAACAAAGAAAAAGAAGCAGATAGTATTTTTAAAGTGATAGAATCTAATTATAACATCGCTAAAAGAATCGCAAAGAAATCCAAAAAAAAACCCACCATTTTATCTGGTGCAATTATGAGTAAAGATATTTGGAATTTACCAGCAGGGGAAAGCTTTGTAGCGCAATTTTTAAATGATGCAAACACCAATTATTTATGGAAAAACTCTAAAGGAAAAGGAAGTTTATCTATTAGTTTTGAAAGCATTTTAGACAAAGGAAAATCTGCAGGTATTTGGATTGCACCAGGTTATTTTTCATCAAAAAAACAAATGCTAGAAAAGAACGCAAATTATAAAGAATTTACAGCGTTTAAAAACAACCAAGTGTTTACATTCGCTAACAAAGTTGGAGAAACTGGCGGTGTACTTTATTTTGAATTAGGGCCAACTAGACCAGATTTAGTGTTAAAAGATATTATTAAAATTACACATCCAGAGTTACTAAAAGAGTACACGCCTACATTTTTTGAAAAAATGAATTAAAATAAGGTTATTTGCCCTTCATCATTTTTATCTGAAGAAACATCTGTTGATTCTTTATTCTCACCTGCGTTATTATCTAAAATTTCTTCTTCAACAACTTCCATGTCCTCAGCTTTAGGCTCTTCAAAAGGTAATGATTCTAAAAGGTTTACTTGCTTTACTTTTTCTTTTGTTAGTTGATTTCCTTGTGCTTTAATTCCTTTTACAGCAATAAAATCTTCAAAATTTACTTCAATATTTTCTAAACTACGTTTAGAAAATTGTACTTCTGCAACTGGTCTATAATCTGTTGCAATAATTTCTAATTGCGATTTTGGATGTTCAGAAATAAATATCTCTTCTTTATCTACATTTTCTATTAAAAAACGTTTTACGTAATAGATTTCTTTTTCTCCATCAAAATAAATTGCAGAAACTGGTTTCTTTGGACTCCATTTTTCCAAGACAATCATATCATCTTCAAATCTACTTGCTAAATTTGGAGTCACCGCTTTTATAGTTCCAGATTGTAAAGCAATTAACAACTTATCTTCTGCTCTAAACTCACCTAGCAACTCTCCTCTTCCATCAACATTTAAACGCTGTACAGTATCATCAAACCAAATTTTACGAGGTTTTAATGTTGAAACACCTGCAGATTTAAATTCAACTTTCTTAATAGAATATTTTGTAATTGTATTTCCTCTAACTGATCTTCCTTTAACTGCTAAATCCGCAAAATCGATATCCCATTTTAATTTTTTTACACTGCCAACGGCTCTTAAATTTATCGTAACAACTTCTGCTTCTCCATTTGGATTTGCAGTAAAATACAATACTTTAGAACTTTTATTTCCATTTGTTAAATCATACTCTTTATCTCTTGTAACACCTGTAACTGTAAATCGTTTCATATAACTTGGCCCGTTTCTACCATCACGATACATCATGTTATACACAGTTCTTTTATCTTTCTTTTTAAAGACAGAAATATGGATAATTCCTTTACCAACAAAGGTCTTATTTGCTACTTTGGTAACAATCATTTGTCCGTCTTCTCTAAAAATAATAATATCGTCAATATCTGCACAATCTGTTACATATTCATCTTTTCGTAACGAAGTTCCAATAAAACCTTCCTCTCTATTTACATAGAGTTTTGTGTTACGCATTACTACTTTAGTCGCTACAATATCATCAAAAATTCTAATCTCTGTTTTGCGCTCTTTTCCTTTTCCGTAGGTTGCTTTTAAACGTTTAAAGAAATCGATAGCAAACTCAATTAAATTTGCCAAATAATTTTTTACCTCTTCAATTTTATCTTCTAAACTTTCTATATGTTGTTTTGCTTTGTCAATATCAAACTTAGAAATCTTTTTAATTCTGATTTCTGTTAAACGCACAATATCTTCTTCTGTAATTGCTCTTTTTAAATGTTTGATATGTGGCTGCAATCCTTTGTCAATAGCAGCAATAACGCCTTCCCAAGTTTCTTCTTCTTCAATATCACGATAGATTCTATTCTCAATAAAAATACGTTCTAAAGAAGCAAAATGCCATTGTTCTTCTAATTCATTTAATTGAATCTCTAACTCCAGTTTTAATAACTCAACTGTATTATCTGTTGATTTACGCAATACCTCATGAACCCCGATAAAAACGGGTTTATTTTCTTCAATAACACAACATAAAGGCGAAATAGAGTTTTCGCAATTTGTAAAAGCAAATAAAGCATCAATTGTTTTATCTGGCGAAATTCCTGGCGGAAGATGTACTAATATCTCTACATTTGCCGCTGTATTGTCTTCAATCTTCTTAATTTTTATCTTTCCTTTTTCGTTGGCTTTAATAATACTATCAATTAAAGAGGTTGTAGTTGTACTAAAAGGTATTTCAGTAATAACTAACGTCTTTTTATCTAATTGAGAAATTTTTGCTCTAACTCTAACTTTACCGCCACGTTTCCCTTCATTATAATTGGTGAAATCTGCAATTCCGCCAGTTAAAAAATCTGGAACAATTTTAAAACTTCTTCCTTTTAAATGCTTGATAGAAGCATCAATCAATTCATTAAAATTATGTGGTAATATTTTGGTTGATAAACCAACTGCAATTCCTTCTCCTCCTTGCGCCAATAACATCGGAAATTTTACAGGAAGATTTATCGGTTCTTTTCTACGTCCGTCATACGAAGATTGCCATTTTGTGGTTTTTCCATTGAAAACAACATCCAACGCAAATTTAGAAAGTCTCGCTTCTATATATCTTGATGCTGCTGCGCGATCACCGGTTAACGTATTTCCCCAGTTCCCTTGCATGTCAATCAGCAATTCTTTCTGACCAATTTGCACCATTGCATCGCCAATAGAAGCATCTCCATGCGGATGATATTGCATTGTATGACCAACAATATTCGCTACTTTATTATAACGCCCATCATCTAAATCTTTCATAGAATGCATGATACGACGTTGAACAGGTTTAAATCCGTCATCAATTGCAGGAACTGCTCTTTCTAAAATTACATACGAAGCATAATCTAAAAACCATTCTTTGTACATTCCTGTAACTTTAGTGATGGTTTCAGTATTTTCTACTGGATGATTTAATTCTTCGTTTTCGTGTTCGTTTATTTCTTCACTCATGTAAAAAACGTTTATTCGTTTAAGAGTTTATTTATTTTATACACTTGAAGTACCAAATTGACACCTCAAATGATTTATTCTACTTCTTTATTCTTTTTATATTAAAATATTATCTTTTCTCTAGAAAGACTAAAGTTATTATTTCCTTTTAACATTCTATAAAAAATAGTATAACTATAACCAAGTTTCTTCAAATTATTTACTGTTTTTATAATATCATTATATTCTACTTCTGAACCAAAATATACTTCTTTAACCATGTTTTTTTGAAACTGTAAAAATTCATTTCCATTACTACTTATTACTCTAACTTCGTCTTCATAACTCCATTTAATGTATTTAGTTTTTAACCAATAATCATAAGGCTTAACATCAAAAGAATTGGATTCAACAACTTTCTTTTCAAAATCATTAACATAATCTACATGTAAAAGATTTCTGTTTTCAATGTTATATGTAGAGAACCCAATACAAATACCTTTATGTTTCTCTGCATAGTGTGACCACATTAATATTTCATCATACTCTTTACTAAAACAACTAACCCAAGTATTATCTTTTTGTCCTTTTAATATTTCTAAGAATAACTCATTTATTTCATTTTTTGAATCTTTATTTTTCAAAAAAACATCATTAATTTGATCTTCGGTAATGACAAAATTTCTCTCTTTTGCAAACTTTATAATATCTTCTCTAGTTAATTTATATTCTAATAGTTCCTCATAACAATCAAAAGGGTCATTAAAAGAACTTGGTCTAGAAAATTTAATATTGCCATTTATTAAAATATCTAAAACACCAGTTTTAAAATTAACAAATTTGTATATAATTGGCGGTTTAACTTTATCTTTCATTAATTATCTTCAACTAAATCCAATTCCACTTTCAAATTTTCGATGATAAACTTTTGTCTATCTGGCGTGTTTTTTCCCATATAAAATGAAAGCATTTCTTCAATTGGAATTTCTTTATCTAACATAACCGGATCTAAACGAATATCGTTTCCAATAAAATGAACAAACTCATTAGGAGAAATTTCCCCCAATCCTTTAAATCGTGTTATCTCTGGTTTTCCTCTTAATTTCTCTATAGCTTCACGTTTTTCTTCCTCTGAATAACAGTAGAAAGTTTCTTTTTTATTTCGAACTCTAAATAAAGGTGTTTCTAAAATATACAAATGTCCTTCCTTTATCACTTCAGGGAAAAACTGTAAAAAGAATGTGATTAATAACAACCGAATATGCATTCCATCAACATCGGCATCAGTTGCGATTACTATATTGTTATAACGCAATCCTTCTATTCCGTCTTCAATATTTAAAGCAGCTTGCAGTAAATTAAATTCTTCGTTTTCATATACTATTTTCTTTGACAATCCGTAGGAATTCAATGGTTTTCCTTTTAAGCTAAAAACAGCTTGTGTATTTACATTTCTAGATTTTGTAATAGAACCAGAAGCCGAATCTCCCTCTGTGATAAAAAGTGTTGTATCTAAATAGTTTTCTTTTTTGATGTCATCAAAATGAACTCTACAATCGCGTAATTTTTTGTTGTGTAAACTGGCTTTTTTAGCTCTGTCTTTTGCTAATTTCCGAATTCCTGATAATTCTTTACGCTCACGTTCTGCTTGTACTATTTTACGTTGAATAGCTTCTGCTGTATCTGTATTTTTGTGTAAATAATTATCTAATTGTGTTTTTACAAAATCATTAATAAACGTTCTAACAGTTGGCAAACCGCCACCCATTTCTGTTGAACCTAATTTTGTTTTTGTTTGACTTTCAAAAACAGGTTCCATCACTTTAATCGCTATTGCAGAAATAATTGATTTACGAACATCTGATGATTCGTAATTTTTACCAAAGTATTCTCGAATGGTTTTTACAATCGCCTCTCTGTAAGCCGCTTGATGCGTTCCTCCTTGTGTTGTGTGTTGTCCGTTTACAAACGAATGATATTCTTCTGAATATTGTGTTTTACTGTGTGTAATCGCAATTTCAATATCCTCGTCTTTTAAATGAATGATTGGATACAATAAATCTGATGCTGAAGTATTTTCTTCTAATAAATCTTTTAAACCATTTTCTGAATGAAATTTTTCACCATTAAACAAAATGGTTAAACCCGTGTTTAAATACACGTAATTTTTAATCATTTTGGCAACATATTCATTTCTGTATTTGTAGTTGCCAAAAATAGTTTCATCAGGAATAAACTGAACTTTTGTTCCTTTTCTTAACGATGATTCGTGCGCATTTTCAACTTCAACTATATTTCCTTGATTAAATTCTGCCCAAGCAGTTTTGCTATCTCTTATAGATTGTACTTTAAAGTATTCTGATAACGCATTTACCGCTTTGGTTCCAACTCCATTTAATCCAACCGATTTTTTAAAAGCTCTCGAGTCATATTTTCCACCAGTATTCATTTTAGAAACCACATCTACCACTTTTCCTAACGGAATTCCACGACCATAATCGCGTACAGTAACTTGTTTATCTCTGATAGAAATTTCGATGGTTTTTCCAGAGCCCATCACATATTCATCAATAGAATTATCTAAAACTTCTTTTAATAAAATATAGATTCCGTCGTCCGGAGAAGAACCATCTCCTAATTTACCAATATACATTCCAGGACGCATTCGGATGTGCTCTTTCCAGTCGAGAGATCGAATATTATCTTCGGTATATTTTGTTTCTTGTGCCATAAAAATTTGCGGGTTGAATGCCTTGCTAAAATAGCAATAAGCGTAAAAAATAAAAAACTCTATTGAATTAGTTATCAACAGAGTTTTAAAATATTTTTTGAAGGTTTTTCTAAGCGTTTACACATTAAATCTAAAGTTCATCATATCACCATCTTGCACAATATATTCTTTTCCTTCGATAGATAATTTTCCGGCTTCTTTTACTTTTGCTTCGCTACCTAAAGCAATATAATCTTCGTATTTAATTACTTCTGCTCTAATAAAACCTTTTTCAAAATCAGTATGAATAACTCCTGCCGCTTGTGGTGCTGTATCTCCGATGTTAATTGTCCAAGCTCTTACTTCTTTAACTCCAGCAGTAAAATACGTTTGCAATTTTAATAATTTATATGCAGATCTAATCAATTTTGATGAACCTGGCTCGTCTAATCCAATGTCAGCTAAGAACATTTGACGTTCTTCATAATCGTCTAATTCGTTAATATCTGCTTCTGTACCAACAGCCAAAATAATAATTTCTGCATCTTCGTTGGCAACAACTTCTTTTACTTTATCAACATATGCATTTCCAGTAACGGCTGAATCTTCATCAACATTACACACATATAAAACAGGTTTTGCTGTGATTAATTGAAGTGTTTTTACAAACTCTTCTTCTTTTTCTAAAAAATCGATAGTTCTTACAGATATTCCTTGTAACAGTGTTTCTTGAATTTTTAATAAAATTACCAATTCTGCTTGCGCTTCTTTATTTCCTGTTTTTGCAGTACGCTTAACTCTTTCCAACCGTTTTTCTACCGTTTCTAAATCTTTTAACTGCAACTCAATGTCAATTGTTTCTTTGTCTCTTATTGGATCGATAGTTGTATCAACATGAATAATATTGTCATTATCAAAACAACGCAATACATGAATAATTGCATCCGTTTCTCTAATATTTGCTAAAAATTGATTCCCCAAACCTTCACCTTTACTTGCACCACGAACCAATCCAGCAATGTCAACTATTTCTACAGTTGCTGGCACAACTCTTTCTGGATTTACCAATTCTTCTAGTTTCTCTAAACGTTCATCAGGCACATTTACTACACCAATATTTGGTTCTATAGTACAAAAAGGAAAGTTTGCACTTTGTGCTTTTGCATTTGATAAACAATTAAATAAGGTTGATTTTCCAACGTTTGGTAATCCTACAATTCCAGCTTTCATATTTCTTTAGATATTTAGATAAAAGGCACAATAATCAAAACTTAATTTTTGCGAGCTTGCCTTGCTGCAAGCAGGTGCAAATATAGATTTAATTCATAAAAAAACCTCGAATAAGTTCGAGGTTTAAAAGTCTTTAATTAATTTTTTAAATATTGTTCCTTATTCATTATGCATAAACTTTTGCTTTCCTAACAATTCTTCTTCTGTTTCAACATTATCTTCATCTGGAACACAACAATCTACAGGACAAACAGCTGCACATTGTGGTTCTTCATGAAAACCTTTACATTCTGTACATTTATCTGCTACAATAAAGTAAATTTCATCAGAAACTGGCTCTTGATCTTCATCTGCATTTACATTTTTTCCGCTAGGCAAAACAACGTTTCCTGATAAATCTGTACCGTCTGCATATTTCCAATCATCTGCTCCTTCATAAATTGCTGTATTTGGACATTCAGGCTCACATGCGCCACAATTTATACATTCATCAGTAATTATAATTGCCATAGTTTTTTTGTTTCAGTTTATGTACCTTTGCGGTGCAAAAATAAGTCCAAAATAATTCACAACCAAAAGAAATAGATAGAATGCTACAACGAATTGACGCTTTTGTAAAATTAGGAACATTTTTAAGTCAGTTTTCTCAATCTGGCATCGAAAAAAAAGAGAATATTACTTATAATGATTTGTTTTTTGATGGCTTTACACATCAACTAAAATTGGCTGAAGAAAATAATAGTTGGTTTACTAAAGACAATATTTTATTTTCTTTAGAAAGTTGGTCAAAAGCACTTACATCAGAAAGTATTTCTAAATGGATTTCTAATCAATCATTCCAAAATTCTAAGAAGAAAGTTGCCATAATTATGGCAGGAAACATTCCGTTGGTTGGTATTCATGATTTTTTATCTGTTGTTATTTCTGGTCACACTGTTTTGGTAAAACAATCATCAAGCGATAAAAATTTATTACCTTTTTTAGCAAAATACCTAGAATATATTGAGCCTTCCTTTAAAGGAAAAATAGAATTTACTGAAGGTAGCTTAAAAAACTTTGATGCTGTAATTGCAACCGGAAGCAACAATACAGCGCGTTATTTTGAACATTATTTTAAAGGAAAACCAAGTATTATTAGAAAAAACAGAAATTCTCTTGCAGTTTTGACAGGAAATGAAACGGATGAAGAATTAGCAAATTTAAGCAACGACATTTTTCAGTATTTTGGTTTGGGTTGCCGTTCGGTTTCTAAATTATTTGTCCCAAAAGGATATAATTTTGATGCTTTTTTTAATGGAATGTACATCAAAAGAGAAATCATAAACAACGCCAAATACGCCAACAATTACGATTATAATAAAGCGGTGTATTTAATGAGTGAATTTGATTTGCTAGAAAACGGTTTTTTAATGATTAAAGAAGACGAAAGTTACGCTTCGCCAATTGCTACTATTTTCTATGAATACTATTCTGATATCAACAAATTAAAAGAAAAATTGCATAAAGATGCTAGTAAAATACAATGTGTGGTTTCAAACGGGGTTTTAGATTCTGAAATTAGATTTGGACAAACCCAAAACCCACAACTTTGGGACTATGCAGATGGCGTAAATACGTTGAATTTTTTAGCAACAATTTAAAATCTATTATATGCTAAATTTGCACATCAATATTGATACATAATCAATCTAAAAATCAGATATTTGCAACTACTTTATTATATCTAATAATATTAAAAAATGAAAAAACATAATTTTAGTGCAGGTCCGTGCATTTTGCCTAAAGAAGTATTGCAAAAAGCTTCAGAAGCAGTTATCAACTTTAATAATGACAACCTTTCTTTGCTAGAAATTTCTCACAGAAGCAAACCTTTTGTTGCTGTTATGGAAAAAGCTAGAAGTTTAGTTCTAGAATTATTAAATATTGAAAACAAAGGCTATAAAGTATTGTTTTTACAAGGTGGCGCGAGTACTCAATTCTTAATGACTGCATATAATTTACTCCATAAAAAAGCAGCCTATTTAAATACCGGAACTTGGGCTGACAAAGCAATAAAAGAAGCAAAATTATTTGGTGATTTAGTAGAAGTTGCTTCTTCTAAAGAAGATAATTTCACTTACATTCCTAAAGGATACCAAATCCCTAAAGATGCAGATTATTTTCACTGTACAAGTAACAATACTATATTTGGAACTCAAATAAAAGAATTTCCAGAATTTGATGGCGTTAACGTTTGTGATATGAGTTCTGATATTTTTTCTCGTCAATTAGACTTTTCAAAGTTTGATTTAATATATGCTGGTGCACAAAAAAATATGGGTCCAGCAGGAACAACTTTAATTGTAATCAAAGAAGAGATTTTAGGAAAAGTAGAACGAGTAATTCCATCAATGCTTAATTATCAAATACATATAGATAAAGACAGTATGTTTAATACACCTTCTGTTTTTGCAATTTATGTTTCTATGTTAACATTAGAATGGTTAAAAGATTTGGGCGGAATATCATTTATAGAAAAAGTAAATAACAAAAAAGCTGAATTAATCTATACAGAAATAGATAGAAATCCATTATTTAAAGGATTTGCGGCCAAAGAAGATAGAAGTATTATGAACGCTACTTTTACACTAACAGATGAAAACTTAAAAGAAACATTTGAAACCATGTTATTAGAAGCTGGAATTAATGGATTAAACGGGCATAGAAGTGTTGGCGGTTACAGAGCAAGTATGTATAATGCATTGCCTCTATATAGTGTGCAAGCATTAGTAGACGTAATGCAAGAATTAGAAAGAAAAAATAAATAAAAAATAACACAGTAGGAAAATTATAAAGACGCAAATAATTTTACTTAGAACCTTTGCAACTTAGTTCCTCTGAAACTTATAAAAAAAAAATGAAAGTATTAGCAAATGACGGAATTTCACAAAGTGGAATTGAAGCACTTGAAGCAGGAGGATTTGAGGTAATTACTACGAAAGTTGCTCAAAATCAATTAGAAAATTTTATAAATGAAAATGCTGTTGATGTAATCTTAGTACGAAGTGCAACGCAAGTTCGTCAGGAATTAATTGATGCTTGTCCTAGTATAAAATTAATTGGCCGTGGTGGTGTTGGAATGGATAATATTGATGTTGATTATGCCATAAATCAAGGATTGCATGTAATTAATACCCCAAATGCTTCTTCTAGTTCTGTTGCAGAATTGGTTTTTGCTCATTTATTTGGGATGGTTCGTTTTTTACATCAAGCTAACAGAGAAATGCCTTTAGAAGGAGATACTCGTTTTAAAGATTTAAAGAAAGATTTTGCTGGCGGAACAGAATTACGTGGAAAAACTATTGGAATCATCGGTTTTGGAAGAATTGGTAAAGAAGTTGCCAAAATTGCTTTAGGAATTGGAATGAAAGTAATTGCAAATGATGGTTATGTTGGCGAAGCAATTATCAATATTCCTTTTTACAATGGTCAATCAATAGATGTTAATATTGAAACACAACCTTTTAAAGAGATTTTAAAACATTCAGATTTTATTACATTACATGTACCAAATCAAAAACAATATATTGTTGGTGAAGATGAATTTAAACTTATGAAAGATGGCGTTGGAATTATAAATGCTGCTCGTGGTGGTGTAATTGACGAAGTTGCTTTAGTTAACGCGATTGATTCTGGTAAAGTAAAATATGCTGGTTTAGATGTTTTTGAAAAAGAGCCAACTCCAGAAATTCAATTATTAATGAATCCTGATATTTCATTAACTCCACATATTGGAGCTGCAACTTTAGAAGCTCAAGATAGAATTGGTAAAGAATTAGCAGAACAAATTATTAAATTACTATCAGAATAAATAAATGGCAATTATCAAACCATTTAGAGCAGTTAGAACTTCTAGAGATAAGGTAGCATTAGTTTCTTCAAAATCTCATGAAGTTTATACATCTAAAAAATTAAAAGCAAAATTAAAATTTAATCCTTTTACTTTTTTACATGTTATACATCCAGGTTATAAATACAATAAAGAAATTTCTGGAGAAGAACGCTTTAAATTAGTTCATAATAGATATTTAGAATTTAAAGAAAACCGGTTTTTTACTAAAGATGAAAAGCCTGCTTTTTATGTTTATAAAAAGGTAACTAAAGAAAATGTTTTTTGTGGCATTATTGCAGCTACTTCAGTTGATGATTATAAAAAAGATGTCATAAAAAAACATGAAGGCACTATAAAATCTAGAGAAATCCTTTTTGAACATTATTTAAGAAATACAGGTTTTAATGCAGAACCTGTTGTGGTTACGTATCCAGATAATGATGAGATAAATACCATTGTAGAGAAATACAAAGAACAAAGAGCTGAATATGAATTTACATCTTCAGATAAAAATTTACACTTACTTTGGGTTATAGATAATGAAAAAGATATTTATAAAATTGCAGCAGCTTTTAAGAAAATAAATACTCTTTATATTGCTGATGGTCATCATAGATCATCTTCATCTTATTTATTAGCAAAACATAAAGCTAAGGAGAATCCAAATCATACAGGAGAAGAAGATTATAACTTTTTTATGAGTTATTTAATTCCAGAAAGTAATTTAAAAATATCAGAATTTAACCGTTTTGTAAAAGATTTAAATGGATTAACAGCTAATGAGTTTTTAATTGCTTTAGATGAATATTATAGAATAGAAAATCATGGACAAGTAGTTTACAAACCAAATAAAAAACATCATTTTAGTATGTATTTAGATGGTGAATTTTATTCTTTATACTTAAGAAAAACATCTTATGTTTTATCTGATCCATTAAGCAAATTAGATTCAGAAATCTTATATAGAACTGTTTTAAAGCCAATTTTAGGAATTAATGATCTTAAAAATAGTTCTAAAATTTCTTATTTATACGACAAAAAAGATAGCTTAATTTTAAAAAGAAAAGTGGATAGTGGTGAATTTAAAATAGCATTTGGAATGGTTCCATTAAGCATAGAAGAAATTAAAGAAATTGCAGATGCAAATTTACAAATGCCTCCAAAAAGCACTTATATTCAGCCAAAAATGAGAAGTGCATTAACCATTTATGAATTTTAAAATGAACGGAATAAAAGAAAAATTAGCAACAATTTTATCTTCTATTCCAGAAGATGTTACATTGGTTGCGGTTTCTAAGACAAAACCAATTTCAGATATTTTAGAAGCCTACAATGCTGGTCAACGTATTTTTGGTGAAAATAAAATTCAAGAAATGGCTGCCAAATATGATGAATTACCAAAAGATATTCAATGGCATATGATTGGTCATTTACAACGAAATAAAGTTAAATATATGGCTCATTTTGTTGATTTAATTCATGGCGTAGATAGTTTTAAAACATTAAAAGAAATCAACAAACAAGCAAAAAAACACAGTAGAGTTATCAACTGTTTGTTACAAGCCAAAATTGCAAAAGAAGAAACTAAATTTGGTCTATCATTTACTGATATTGAAAAAATTATTTCATCAAAAGAAATACAAGAATTACAAAACATCAAAATTGTTGGTTTAATGGGAATGGCAACATTTACAGAAAATAAAGAGCAGTTGTCGGAAGAGTTTTTAACCCTAAGAAACTTCTTTGACACACTAAAAACTCAAAACTCAAAATTTAATACATTATCAATAGGAATGAGTGGAGATTATCAATTGGCAATAAAAAATGGAAGCACGATGGTTAGAGTTGGAAGTGCTATTTTTGGCGCTCGTGATTATATTGCTTAATTTTACTTAAAAGAAAAAGAATTTGTACGCAATTTTAGATATTGAAACAACTGGAGGAAAATTTAACGAAGAAGGAATCACAGAAATTGCAATCTATAAATTTGACGGCCATACTGTTGTAGATCAATTTATTACTCTTGTTAATCCAGAAAAAGACATTCAACCTTTTGTTGTTCAACTTACAGGAATCAACAATAAAATGCTACGAAATGCACCTAAATTTCACGAAGTAGCAAAACGGATATTAGAAATTACTGAAAATTGTATTGTTGTAGCTCACAACTCAAGTTTTGATTACCGTATTTTAAAAACGGAATACAAACGGTTAGGATATCAATTTAAAAGAGATACTTTGTGTACCGTAGAATTAAGTAGGCAATTAATTCCAGACAAACCATCATATAGCTTAGGTAAATTATGCAAATCTCTTGGAATCCCCATGAATGATAGACACAGAGCTTCTGGTGATGCATTAGCAACCATTCAGCTTTTTAAATTATTATTAGATAAAGATGTTGATAAAACTATTATAGAAAGCTCAATTAAACATTTTGACACTAAAAAAGTTGCAGAAAAATTAACAGATTTATTAAAAGATGCTCCATCAATTATGGGAATCTATTATTTACATAAAGAAGATGGCCAAATTATTTTTATGGGTAAAGCAAATAACATAAAAAATAACCTAACTAATCAATTTATAAAAACTACTAAAAGAGGTTTAAAAATTCAAGAAAAAACCACTTCTATTAGTTACGAATCAACTGGTAATTTCTTGTTAACTGATTTAAAATATCACTTAGAATTAGATGTTAATAAACCAAAATTTAATTTAAAAAGTAAAAAGAAAATGAACTTTGGTGCTTTTAATAGTGACAATATGCTATTAATTGATAAAGGAAGAACTATTGATGAACATTCTGTTATTTTAATAGAAAACAATGAAGTAAAAGGATATTGTTTTACCAACTTGGCATTTCAAGAAAATAAAATGAGTATTTTAAAAGAAATACTTACTCCTATTTTAAATAAAGAATTGGCAAAAACGATTGTTAAAAACTATTTGAAAACAAAATCTGTTTTAAAAATTATACGATTTTAAATTACCTTTTTTTTTAAGTAAGTAAGACTTAATCATCTATTTTCTGAAAAATAATTTATTTATTTTTAGTATTTTTATAAAAAAAACGTATTTTTTTGCATGTTTTCTCCTCTTTTTTGTGCAATAACCTAAAAAAAACATCATGAAAGAGTTTTCACTTATTCTATTTTTAATGTTGTTAACTACAACATTATATGCACAAGAATTTGTTACTGGATTAGAGTTTAGCCAACAAAAATATGAAAATGTAACAGAAACAGTTCCTTTAATTACACGAAGTATTACTTCGGTTCCTAAGAGTTATAGTATAAAAGGTTTTGCGCCAACACCTGGAAATCAAGGAAGACAACCATCGTGTGTTGGTTGGGCAAGTGGATATGGAGCTAGGACAATTGCCAATGCTATAAAAAATGGATGGGGAAATAATACTGCAAAAATCAATCAGAACACATTTTCACCTGCATTTGTGTATAATTTGATTAAGTTTAAAGATGATACTAATTGCAAACGTGGTTCTTATATTGAAGATGCAATGAAATTGTTAAATGCTTATGGTGTTTTAGAATTGAAAGATTTTACTTATGATCAAAGAAATTGTGTTAAAAACCCATCTAATTATGGGTTACAAAAAGCAAAACAAAATACTATTTTAAGTTACGAAAGGCTAGCGAAATGGGACAATCCTACTAATTTAGTTGGTAAAGTAAAAAAAGCAATTGCAAATAAAAACCCAGTTGTTATTGGCATGCAAGTTTCTTCTACTTTCTTTAAAGCAAAAGGTTTTTGGAACGGAATTCATACAAGTAAACCTGGCGGACACGCAATGGTTGTTGTTGGTTATGATGATGATAAATATGGCGGCTCTTTTGAATTGTTAAACTCTTGGGGTACAAACTGGGGAAATAACGGATACATTTGGGTTCGTTATGCTGATTTTAAAAAGAATACAAAAACAGCTTATGTTTTAGTTGATAATAGCTCTAAACCTAAAGTTATTGTTTCTCCAGATGATAATGATGATGTAGTTGTAACAAACAATGCGAATACTTTGGCAGGAGAAATGATATTAAAATTAAGTAATGGGCAAAATATGACTCCTATTTTAGCGAAAGAAGCTTCAAGAAATTTTAACATTGTAAAAGCATCTGGAACTACCTATAGAATTGATAAAAGTTATGGATCTGGAACTCAATTTAGAATTTATCTAAAAAATAAACAAAGAGGTTACGTATATTTAATTGGTTTTGGGTCTGCAGATAAATCTGTAAATAAATTATATCCTTTTGAAAACTTTAGCGATTATTTTAATTATGTAGATAGTGAAATAGCTTTGCCTAACGAAGATTATTTTATAGAATTTGACTCGAAACCAGGTAGAGATATTTTGTGTGTATTATATAGCAAAGAAAAATTAGATATTAATAAAATTGTAAGCTCTACAAGATATGGTTCTGGAGATTTTGTTTCTAGAGTTAAAAAAGCCTTGCAATACAAAATGTATAAAGGATCTGACATTGAATTTGATAGTAATAAAATTGCTTTTGCAACAAAAGCTTCAAATAGTACTGCTAAAGTAGTACCAATTTTTATAGAAATGAATCACCAATAAAAAATACTATTATGAAAACTAAACACCTATTCTTAGCTTTCTTTTTATCAACATTTGCTTTTACCGTTTATGCACAAAAAACAATTTATAACGAAAATTTCTCAAACACAAATAATTGGCCTGTCGGGAATAATTCAACAAGAGAGCTAAAAGTAAAAAATGGAAAATATTATTTTGAGCATAAAAGAGCTGATAAAAACTGGAATGTAACAACAAGAGAAATTGAGATCAATACAAATAATGATTTCGAAATTGAAATGTCTTTTCAGAAAATTTCTGGAACTAAATCAAATGCTACTGGCTTAATGTATGGTGCTAAAGATGGTGATAACGCATATCATTTTGTTTTAAGCAATAATCAATATCGGATTTCTGAGAAAAAAGATGGAAAATTTAAAGCCATAAAAGCTTGGACAGTTTCTAATAGTATAAAAACTGACTACTACGACTACAATAAATTAAAGGTCGTTAAAAAAGGTAGCAACATGTACTATTATATCAATAATGCATTAGTTGCCACAGAAAATTTTAAACCTTTCTTTGGTAAAAAATTAGCTATTTTAGTTTACAACAAACAAAAAGTTGCCGTAGATTATTTTAAAGTAAAACAAAACTCAAATACACCGTTA
Source organism: uncultured Flavobacteriaceae bacterium (assembly GCA_963974245.1). Classification (GTDB taxonomy): domain Bacteria; phylum Bacteroidota; class Bacteroidia; order Flavobacteriales; family Flavobacteriaceae; genus Polaribacter. The sequence goes on from CAXBBY010000020.1 coordinate 18,720, forward strand.
GTTGTAAACAACACCGCTACTACAAAAGGTAATGTAATTTTTAATGATGATTTTACATCAAACAAAAATAATTGGGCAGAATCATCTGACGATAGTGCAATTTTAGAGGTAAAAAATAATCGCTATTATTTTGAACACAAAAGAAAATCTGGTGGTTGGTCTAGTACTAAAGTTGTTAATATTGATACTAATAAAGATTTTGAAATTGAATCTCAATTTTTAAAAATTAGTGGTATTAGTAACCATGGATATGGGTTTGTTTTTGGCAGAAAAGATAGCAACAACCAATTTGTATTTAAAATTACTGCAAGCGGTTCTTATTCCATAGATCAATATATTGGTGGTAAGTTTACAGCATTAAAAGGGTGGACAAAATCTGACCATATAAAAACTGGTAATTATGCTTACAATACTTTAAAAATAAAAAAGGAAAACGGTTTTATTAAGTTTTATGTAAATGATAGATATCTAACCCTTTTTACATACAAACCTTTTTTTGGCAATCGGCTTGGTTTTGTTATTTACAATGATCAAAAAATTGCAGTAAATAATTTGAATGTAAAATATATCAATGGTAATAATAATAATAATAATAATAATAATAATAATAATAACGTAATTACCAAAACAACAGGTAGCAATATTTTAATTGATGACTTTTCTTCAAATAAAAATGATTGGGCGGTATCTTCAAATGATAAAACTACTTTAGAAGTAAAAAATAATAGATATTATTTTGAACATAAAAGAACTTCTGGCGGATGGTCTAGCACAAAAAATGTTGTTATTGATGAAACAAAAGATTTTGAAATTGAAACGCAATTTTTAAAAATTAGCGGAATTAAAAACAACGGTTATGGATTTGTTTTTGGTAGAAAGGATAGTAAAAATCAATTTATTTTTTCTATAACTGCAAATGGCTCTTACTCAATAGATCAATATGTAGATGGAAAATATACCACAATTAAAGATTGGACTAAATCTTCTTATATAAAAACAGGAAATAACGTTTATAATACTTTAAAGATAAAAAAAGAAAGAGGTTTTATAAAATTTTATGTAAATGATAGATATTTAACGCTGTACACACATAAACCATTTTTCGGAAATCGTTTAGGGTTTGTTGTATATAACAAACAAAGAGTAGCTATAGAAAATCTTAGTGTAAAGTATATAAATCAAAATGATACTAATGACAACGTAGTTGTTGCTAACGGAGAAAATGTATTGACAGATTATTTTACTAACAACACTAATAATTGGCCAACTACTAACTCTAGTGGCAATACAATTATGAGTATTGCAAATAGTATGTATAATTTTGAACATCTAAAAGAAAATGGTGGTTGGGCAATAAATATTCCTAAAACTATTGATACTTCAAGAGATTTTGAAATTGCAACTACTATTAAAAAGATTAGTGGTGTTACAAATATTTCCTACGGATTTCAATGGGGAAAAGAAGGTAAAAATAGTTTTCGCTTTTATCTTACAGGAAATGGATATTATAAAATTGCACGTGTTGTAAACGATAAAGAACAGCTTATAAAAAAGTTTACACTATCATCTGCTGTAAAAAAAGGAAATGGTTCGTTAAACACACTTAAAATTAGAAAAGAAGGCGATCAATATAAGTTTTATGTTAACAATACTTTTGTTGCTCAAACAGATTTTGAAGCTTTTTTTGGACACCGTTTGGGATATGTTGTATATAACAAACAAAAAATAGGTGTAGATAATATTACTATTAAATACTTAAAAAAATCAAAAAACACTATTGTAACTTCTAACACACTTAAAGTCCCTTTAAATGAAAATTTTACTAGTAATACAAATGGCTGGAATTTATCTGATGACACCAATATAAAGACAAGAATTAGTAATGGTAAATTGTATGTAAAAAACAACAATGAAAAAGGCGGCGCTTTTATTAGTAAAAAAGTTGGAATTGATACAAGTAGAGATTTTATTATAGAAACTTCTTTAACAAGACTTACTAGTTCTGCTACTGGCTCTATTGCTTTTGCGTTTGGTCGTCAAAATAACACAAACGAGTTCGATTTATTTTTATCAAAAGATGGTAGTTACTTATTTAGAAAGTTAGAAAATGATGTTTCTAACAAACTTATTCCTTGGACAGAAAGTACTGCTTTAAACACGAAAGCTTATCAACCTAATAAAATAAAAATTGTAAAATCTAATAATTTACTAAGAATATATATCAATGATCAGTACGTAAATGAAGCTCCTTATTCTAAATTTTTTGGAGATTATATTGGTTTTAGCGTTTATAATAAGCAAGAAATTTCTATAGATTACTTAAATGTAACATATCCTACATCTAGCTTTAATACTCCACCAGAAGTTGTAATTATAGAACCTGTTGTGCAACGTGGATTTAAAATTGTGAAAACAAAAAAGATTTTAGTTCGTGGTAAAGCAACAGATAAAGATGGTATTTACGAAATTACAATTAATGGTGTAGATGCAACTATTGCAGAAAACGGAACTTTTACTGCAAATGTTCCTTTAAAAATTGGATCAAATGATTTAATTGTAAAAGCTACAGATTTAAAACAAGCATCATCTACCAAAAAGTTTATTATTAAAAGAAAATCTCCTGATGTTGTTGTAGATAATAACGATGATGTAATTGTTGTTAACAATAATGATAAAAATGATAATATTGGTTTTGGTGAGTATTACGCACTCTTAATTGGAGTTAGTGATTATGGAGATGGAGCAATTACTAATTTAGGAGGATTACCAACAAAAGATGCAAAAGACTTAGGAAATTTATTAATAAACAAATACAGTTTTAAAAAAGAAAATGTTGTTATATTAAACAACAGTCCAAAAGCAAATGATATTATTAAAGAGTTTAGCAAACTAAAAAAGAAAGTAACAAATAAAGATAATTTATTAGTTTTCTATGCTGGCCATGGGGTTTATGATGAAGTAAGTCAAGTTGGACATTGGCTGCCGTCTGATGCTGATATGGAATATGAACTAAATTTAATTAGCAATTCTCAAGTTGTTGACTTCTTAAAAGCAATAAGATCTAAACATACTTTATTAATTTCTGATGCATGTTTTAGTGGTAGTATTTTTAAAACGCGTTCTTTTGAAAAATCTCCAAAATCTATTCAAAAGAAATTTCAATTAACAAGTAGAAAAGCCATAACAAGTGGAACCTTAAAAACAGTTCCTAACAAAAGTATGTTCTTAAAATATTTACTTAACAGATTAGAAACAAATGCAAGTAATTATTTATCTGCTCGTCAATTATTTGACAGAATTGAAGAACCAGTAATGAACAACAGCCCAAATACACCACAATACGGCACAATATATGGAATTGGAGATGAAGGTGGAGATTTTATTTTTGTTAAGAAAAAATAAGAAATCTTAATTTCTAAAAGATAAAAAGCGTTCGTTTAATTTAAACGAACGCTTTTTATCTTTATAATTTATAGTAAATTAGCAAAAAAAATAATTACCATTGAAAAATCAACAAACCACAACTTCTTGGAAACACCGTCTTCATGAAATTATTTATGAAGCAGATACAAAAGCAGGAAAAATTTTTGATGTAATATTATTAATTGCAATTATTGCAAGTGTAATATTAGTAATGTTAGAAAGTGTTACTAGTTTTGACATCAAATACCATAATGCTTTAGATATTTCTGAATGGGTAATAACAATCTTATTTACAATAGAATATATTTTACGAATAATCTCTATAAAGAGACCTCTAAAATATGTGTTTAGCTTTTACGGAATTATAGATTTATTATCTACAATCCCAAAGTATTTGTCTTTAGTACTTGTAGGTTCACACAATTTAGCAGCGTTAAGAGCTCTACGTTTATTAAGAATTTTTAGAGTTTTAAAATTAGCAAGATACATTGGTGCATCAAACAAGTTAATGATTGCTTTAAAAGCTAGCAAAGCAAAAATTTTAGTTTTCTTATTTTTTATCGTTATTATTTGTGTCATTTTAGGTACGGTAATGTACATGATTGAAGGCGAAGAAAACGGGTTTACAAGTATTCCTAGAAGTGTGTATTGGGCAATTGTAACTTTAACAACTGTTGGATATGGAGATATTGCACCTAATACTCCTATTGGGCAATTTCTTGCTAGTATTATTATGATTTTAGGTTATGGAATTATTGCCATTCCAACAGGAATTGTTAGCTCTGAAATGACTAAAATGGATGATGTACATACAAATACACAATCGTGTCCAAATTGTTTAGCTGAAGGTCATAAAGATACTGCTGAATTTTGTTATAATTGCGGAACTAAAATTGATTAATGTCTTCCAAAAAGAACAACTATCTAATTACCATCGTTGGTCCTACTGCTATTGGTAAAACTGCTTTAAGTATTCAATTAGCAAACTTTTTTAAAGCAGAAATTATTTCTTGTGATTCTCGTCAGTTTTTTAAAGAAATGACTATTGGAACTGCTGCGCCATCAGAAGATGAATTAAATGCTGCTAAGCACCATTTTATTCAAGATAGAAGCATTTTTGATCCTTACAATGTTGGAGAGTTTGAACGAGATGCATTAAAAAAACTTTCCGAATTATTTTTAAAAAATAATATTGTAATTATGGTTGGCGGTAGCGGATTGTATGTAGATGCTGTTATTAATGGTTTAGATGAATTTCCTGATGTAAATCCTGTGATTAGAAAACAATTAAATCAAGATTTTAAAGAAAACGGAATCGAAAGTTTACAAAAGAAATTGAAAAATTTAGATCTAGAAACCTATAACTCAATAGCAATTGATAATCCTCATAGAATAATTAGAGCATTAGAAGTTTGTATTAGTTCAGGCAAAACCTATTCGAGTTTTAAAAATAAGCCAAAAGTACCACGAAATTTTACATCCATAAAAATTGGGTTGAATGCAGAAAGACAGCTTATTTATGATAGAATTAACCAACGTGTAAATATTATGATTGCTAACGGATTACTTGAAGAAGCTAAAAATTTATATCCAAATAAAAATTTAAATGCTTTACAAACAGTTGGTTATAGAGAATTATTTTCTTTTTTTGATGGAACAATTTCTAAAGAATTTGCCATTGAAGAAATCAAAAAAAATACTCGAAGATTTGCAAAAAGACAGCTCACTTGGTTTAAAAAAGATGAACAGATTCATTGGTTCGATTATACTTCTGATATTTCATCCATTATAAAATGTATAGAAAAAAAGCTTAAAATTGTTAAAAGTGCTTAATAAATTAGGTAAAAGCAGCCGCTTTCTTATATTTGCCAAAAACTCACAAAAATGAAAACTAAAATTACCTTATTGATTGCTGCTTTTTTTGTTTGCTTAACTATAACTGCACAAACAAAAGTAGGAACTATAAATAGAGAATACATTGTTTCAAAAATGCCTCAACTAAAAATAGCACAAGAGCGTATTGCTAAATATGGAGCAAAATTAGACTCAATAAATGATTCGAAAATCACAAAACACGATGCTGCTGTCAAAGCATTTAATGAGAACTTAAAAACCTTATCTGAAGAAGATAAAAAAACAAAGTTCACTGAAATTACAACTCTAAAACAAGAAATTACTCAGTTTCAAAAAAACGGAACTACCATGATACAATTGAGAAGAAATGATTTTATGAGACCTTTGTATCAGAAAGTAAATGAAGTTGTTGAAGAAATTGCTAAAGAAAAAGGGTATACTCAAATTTTAACGCTTACGGGAAACGATTTTGCTTACATAGATGAAAAATTTGATATTACTAAATTGGTGTTAACCAAATTAGGAATTAAAGAATAATACTCTTATTCAAATTCAATAAAAAATCCCGAATCAATGATTTGGGATTTTTTTGTAATTTTAGGTAAAACTCTAACAACTAACAGTTCATTATAGAATAATTTCTCATTTGATTAAGCTTATTTTATAACTATCATTTATAACTGTTTTATCTTCTACTATAATTTGGTGCTTCTTTAGTAATCGCTACATCGTGTGGGTGACTTTCGTTAATTCCACTTGCAGTAATTCTCACAAACTTTCCAGTTTCTTTCAAGGTTTCAATATCTTTAGAACCACAATAACCCATTCCAGCTTTTAAACCACCTACAAATTGGTGAATGCTCTCTTCTAATTCTCCTTTATAAGGTACACGACCAACAATTCCTTCTGGAACTAATTTTTTAATATCGTCTTCTACATCTTGAAAATAACGATCTTTAGAACCTTGCTTCATCGCTTCAATAGAACCCATTCCTCTATATGATTTAAACTTACGTCCTTCGTAAATAATTGTTTCTCCAGGTGATTCTTTTGTACCTGCTAATAATGAACCTAACATTACAGAATCTGCTCCTGCTGCGATTGCTTTCGGAATATCACCTGTATATCTAATTCCGCCATCTGCAATAACCGGAACACCAGAACCTTTAATTGCTGCTGCAACTTCTATAACTGCAGAAAACTGTGGAAAACCAACTCCTGCTACTACTCTAGTTGTACAAATAGATCCAGGTCCAATTCCAACTTTTACCGCATCTGCACCTGCTTCTACTAAAAATTTTGCTGCTTCTGCAGTGGCAATATTACCAACTACAACATCTAAATTTGGGAACTTCGCTTTTACAGCTTTTAATGCATTTACAACTCCTTGTGTATGTCCGTGAGCAGTATCAATAATAACTGCATCAACACCAGCATTTACCAATGCTTCTGCTCTTTCCACAACATCTGGCGTAACTCCTAATGCGGCAGCAACTCTTAAACGACCAAAAGTATCTTTATTTGCGGTTGGTTTCTGCGTTACTTTTGTAATATCTCTAAAAGTAATTAATCCTGATAAATGAAAATCTGCATCTACAATTAGTAATTTTTCAATTTTATTTTCTTGTAAAATTAATTCTGCTTGTCCTAAAGAAGTTCCGATATCAGCAGTAATCAAATTTTTAGAAGTCATTACTTCTGTAATTGCTCTATCGTTTTTCTTTTCGAAACGCAAATCACGATTAGTAACAATTCCTTTTAAAACTCCAACATCATCAATAATTGGAATTCCTCCAATTTTATGCTCTTGCATTAACATTTTTGCGTCTAAAACTGTAGCACTTAAAGGCAAAGTTACAGGATCAATAATCATTCCTGACTCTGCTCTTTTTACTTTTCTAACTTCTTGGGCTTGTTGCTCAATCGTCATGTTTTTATGCAACACTCCAATTCCGCCTTCTCTGGCTATAGCAATTGCCATCGCAGATTCTGTAACAGTATCCATCGCTGCGGATACAATTGGAACGTTAATCGTTATGTTTTTAGTAAATTTTGTTTGAATGTTTACTTCTCTAGGAAGCACGTTAGAAAAGGCCGGTACTAAAAGTACATCATCGTAGGTTAAACCTTCTCCAACAAGTTTAGAATTGTGAGCTTTCATGGTACAATTAACTTATAAATTAATTGCGAACAAATTTACAATATATTATTGACTTAAGAGACTTTATTTAAGTTCTTTAATTATTGATTAAAAATTCTCTAAAAACTAAATGTTAAATTTTATACTTTAAATATTTGGAAATAAGAAAACTAGTAATATTATTTTTATTTATTCTAAATAAACTTTGCAAATGTGTTATTGTGTAGTATATTTGCACATGAAAAAAACATCTATTTATAATTAGTCTAAATAAAAATGAAACATATTATTATCTTACTAACTGCATTCTTTACAATAGCATTAACAGCACAAGAAAAAAAAGTAAAAGTAAAAGAAAAAGTAAATAAAAATAAACAATTAGAACATATTCAAAATTTAGAAGAAGTCATCATATATTCCAATGCAATTTTTGGAAACAAACATGTTGCTAAAAACAGAACTGGTTCTGCTTTTTATTTATCGTCTAAAGAATTAGCTAAATTTAGTTTTACAGATATAAATAGAGTTTTAAGAACTGTTCCTGGTGTAACTATTTATGAAGAAGATGGTTTTGGTTTGAGACCAAATATTAGTTTAAGAGGAACTTCTCCTGAAAGAAGTTCAAAAATTACACTAATGGAAGATGGGGTTTTAATTGCTCCTGCTCCATATAGCGCTTCGTCTGCTTATTATTTTCCAACAATTGCAAGAATGGAAGCTGTTGAAATTTTAAAAGGAAGCAGTCAAATACAATATGGACCATTTACAACTGGTGGCGCAATAAATATGATTTCTTCTCAAGTTCCTACAGAGTTTGGCGGACAAGTAAGAGCGAGTTATGGGAGTTTTAATTCTAATCAATTGCATGCTAAAATTGGAGGAGGAAACTCTTCTTTTGGTTATATGATTGAATATCTAAATTATGGATCTGATGGTTTTAAAACACTAGCAAGTGGAAAAAATACTGGGTTTAATAAAAATGATATTGTTGTAAAATTAAAAGCTAACTTATTTCCGAATTCAGCTGTAAAACAATCTTTAGAGTTTAAGTTTCAATATGCAGATGAAGTAGGAAATGAAACATATGTAGGTTTATCAGAAAACGATTTTAATTTAAACCCATTTGCAAGATATTCGTCTTCTAATAACGATAAAATGACAACTGATCATACCCAATATATGTTAACTCACAAGTTAGATTTTTCTAAAAATTTTAAAATTACAACTACTGCTTACAGAAATAATTTTGCAAGAAATTGGTATAAATTAAATGATATTACTTACAATGGCAACAAACAAAGTATTGCTAATGTTTTAGAAAACCCTACCGCTTTATCTAATTACTTTGCAATTGTAAACGGAAGTGTAAATTCTAGTGCTAATGCAATAGGACTAAAGGCAAATAACAGAAAATATTATGCACAAGGTATTCAGACAACACTAGATTACAAGTGGTCTAAAGGTGATGCTTTTAATTATATCCAAATAGGTTTTAGATACCATTATGATGAGGAGGATCGATTTCAATGGATTGATAAATATTCAATTAATAATTCTGGCAAGTTAAATTTAACAACAGCAGGGATTCCGGGTACAGATGCAAATAGAATCGCTAGTGCCAAAGCATTTGCATCATTTATTACTTATAAATTAAAATATAATAATTGGACATTTACTCCAGGAATTAGATATGAAAACATTCAACTAAAAAGAAAAGATTTTGGTAAAAGTGATGTAATTAGAGCTGGTGTAAATTTAGCCGAAAGAGGAAATAATGTAAATGTGTTTATTCCAGGAATTGGAATGAACTATAAGTTTGATAATAATTTATCTATTTTTAGTGGAATTCACAAGGGTTTTTCTCCTCCAGGAAATCAAAAAGGGCAAAAACCAGAAGAAAGTGTTAATTACGAACTTGGAACCAGGTTTAATATAGCAGGATTAAAAGGTGAACTCGTTGGGTTTTATAACGATTACTCTAATCTTTTAGGAAGTGATTTAGCTGCTACTGGAGGAACAGGGACTTTAGACCAATTTAATGCAGGAAAAGTTAAAGTAAATGGAATTGAATTGCTGTTAAACTATAATTTATTAAAAGAAAATTCAAAAATTTCTTTGCCAATTTCTTTTGGATATACATTTACAAATACAGAATTTCTAAATAGTTTTGGAAGTGCAGATAGTTTATGGGGAGTTGTTACAATTGGTGATCAATTACCTTACATGCCAAAACATCAATTTAATGCCTCAGTTTCTTTAGAAGAGTCTAAATTTGAAATCAACTTAAATGCAAGATATAATGGCGAGTTTAGAACAGTTGCTGGCACAGGAATTATTCCTTCTAATAAGAAAGTAGCTTCTAATTTTATAGTAGATATTTCAGGGAAATATTATGTAAATAAAAAATTGAATATTACTGCCAATATTATCAATTTATTAAACAACACTTATGCTGTTTCTAGAGTTCCTGCTGGTTTAAGACCAGGACATCCTTTCGGAATTTATAGCGGTTTAGAGTATCGGTTTTAAGAACGCTAATTATAGTTTGTTATTTTGTAAGGAATCGAGACTTATTTTAGACAATAAAAAAAATCTCGATTCTAATCAAATAGACATCAATTACTTATTAGATAGTTTTTTTGTTTCTACTTTTAAATATTTAACAACAGCTTTTCTAACATCATAAGATAATTCGTTTTCTTTAGGTTGATAAATAGAGATAACTTCTTTATTTTTATTTGATAAAAAAGGAATATCAAACCCTTTTAATAAGTAGTCAGAAAAAGCAACTGTATATATTTTATTTGGGTTTATTGGCTTTGATTTTATCAACCATTTTTTGTTGATTTTTTCTACATTATATCGTTGTAAATAAGCACCTGTTCCTGCTGCATTTTCGCCATAATCTAAAACTTTTAACAACAGACTTCCTTTTATTTTTACTTTTAAAACTGCTCCGCCATAAGGCAGCACTCTAAAAATATCAACAGCTGTAATATTTCCTTCTAACTCATCATCAATTCTGATAGAACCGCCATTTACCAAAGCACAATCTACGTAATCATCAAAAGCAAAAGACATTGATTTAGTAATCAATTTTCCCATATTTGTTTGCGTGCTTCTAATTTGTTTATCTCGTGCATCTAAAGCTACTTTAGTTGTAAAAATTACCTCTTCTGGATTTGCAATAACATCTGTAATTTTAGTTTTTAAAATCGATTGCCATTTGTTTACCACTACTACAACTTTTTCATCAGATTTTATGGTTTCATTAATCTCTTTTAATTCAGATTTTACAATTGTTTTTTTGGTTTTAGTATCAAAAGAAATTCTATGAATATAAGCTGTTTTTGCATTGGCATCTGCTTTTGCTACAAAAGAATTGCCAACAGAAACCAACATATTGTTATGTTCGTGTCCACCCATAATCAAAGGAATGTTTGGTAACAATTTTAAAATTTCTTTGTCTTGAGAAACCTTAACATGTGTCAATCCAAAAACAACATCAACCTTGTCTTTTAAAAAATTATAAGAACGTTTTGCTTCTTTGATTACATCTTTATACAGAACATAATTTTTAGGATTAGAAGGCACACATACACTTATAAAACCAATTTTAATTGAAGTACCGTCTTCGTCTGTAAACTCTTTTATAAATGTATCATTTAGTAACTCTTTTTTTTCTTCTTTAACTTTATAAAAAAGCGAAATAGTTTCTCCTTGGTTGTATAAAACGTTTCCAGAAATCCAATTAAAATTACTTTCATTTATTCTTTTTTGTAAATCGTTTGCACTTAAATCAAATTCATGATTTCCAAAAGCGGCCAAATTAAAATTCATGGCGTTCATGGTTTCAATCATTTGTTTTCCACGAATGCGCTCTCCATTATATTTTACGGTTCCTAATAAAGACGGATTTAAAAAATCGCCTGCCATTACCAACATCGTATTTTTATTTTCTTGTAATAATTGTTGATGTACCGTTTCCACACGTGCCATTCCGCCAAACTTTCCTCCTTGTATTGGAGCAATTTCATACACATCATTTACTTGTAAAAATGTAAAATCTATTTTTCCATCATCTTTAGAACAAGAAAGAAATAGGATGATTGATAAAAAGTATAAAATTGATTTTATTGATTTCATTGTGATTTTTATTTAATATTATAAGACCTTTCTTCTGCGATCAACCAGACTGCTTTGAACCTTTGAACCTTTGAGCCTTTGAGCCTTTAAGAAAAAATATTCATCGCTACATTATAAGCACTTTCAAAGCGCATTGGTTTAATACCTGTTTCTGCTTTTTCTGCTGTAAAATAAGAAAGCAATTTTTCTGTTGGCATATTTCCTGTTAATTCATCTTTTGCCATCGGACAACCACCAAATCCCATAATTGCGCCATCAAAACGATGACAACCAGCTTTAAAAGCTGCATCTACTTTTTCTTTCCAAGTTGTTGGCGTTGTATGTAAATGTGCACCAAATTCTATTTGTGGATATTTCTGAATTAAACTAGAAAACAAATACTCAATTACTTCTGGAGTTGAACTTCCAATCGTATCTGAAAGCGATACTATTTTAACGCCCATTTTTGATAATTTCTCTGTCCATTCTCCCACAATTTCTACATTCCAAGGGTCTCCGTACGGATTTCCAAATCCCATTGATAAATACGCCACTACTTCTTTGTTTGTTTTGTTGGCAATATTTAGAATTTCATTCAACGTTTCTATAGATTCTGCAATGGTTTTATGAGTATTACGCATTTGAAAGTTTTCTGATATTGAAAACGGATAACCCAAATAATCAATTTCTTCAAACTGAGCGGCATCATTTGCACCACGAACATTAGCAATAATTGCCAACAATTTGCTTTGTGTTGATGACAAATCTAGTTTAGAAAGCACATCTGCAGTATCTCGCATTTGCGGAATTGCTTTCGGAGAAACAAAACTTCCAAAATCAATTGTATCAAAACCAACTCGCAATAACGCATTGATATAGTTTGCCTTATATTCTGTAGAAATAAAATGCGTTTTTATTCCTTGCATTGCATCTCTTGGACATTCTATAATTTTGACTTTTTTCATGAAGAACCAAAGATAACCAAAGCTTTGGGTTTTAGAAAAATATTTAACTTGTTTCTAAACTTAAAACTTACTTTTTGATAACTTCGCTATGTGTACTAAACCTGTTTCATTATTAAAACGTTCGACACCGTTAAAGTTGGGTTTTATTATAACAAATCGCTAACCAATGATAAAATTCTTTACTTGAATCTGTAAGCAAAATGTATAATTAAATAGTTACTCAACCCGTTGTGCATTATGATTTAAAAGAAAAAAGTTGTTCATCTTACTGAAAATC
>CAXBBY010000021.1:0-29864 GCA_963974245.1 uncultured Flavobacteriaceae bacterium
ATTTATCTACGAATAATGTCATTTTTCAGAGTGTGATTGGTAAATGGTTGGCAACACCCTTATATACACACCTTTTATAAAATTAGAATATTTACTAAAATTAAATACTATGAAAAAGTACATTATTGATTACCAAAATTATTTAAAAATGCTAGGATTAGCACAAAGAACAATTATTATTTATAAATCCATTATTGAAAAGTTTTTAAAATTACATCCAGAGCCAACAAAATCTTCTAAAGCAGAAATAATTTCTTTTTTAGCAGAAAGAGGATCTGCAAGAACTATTAAGCAATCACATGGAGCTTTAAATCATTTTTTTATTGGTGTGTTAAATTCTCATGCTATTAAAAAAGTACCACAACCAAAGGTTTCTGAGTTTGTACCTAATATTTTATCAGAAGTTGAAATGTACCAGGTAATTTCTTCTATAAATAATTTAAAGCACGAGGCTATTATTCAACTTATTTATAGTTGTGCTTTAAGAATTAGTGAATGTATAAATCTAAAAATTACAGATATTAGTAAAACTAAAAACGTAATTAAAATAGTAAACGGAAAAGGAAACAAAGATGCTTATGTTCCTATTCCGCCAGATACCAAAAACTTGTTAAGAATGTATTATAAAAAATACAAACCTAAAATGTATTTGTTTGAAGGGCAAACCAATTTAAAATATTCTGCTTCTAGTATTCGTAAAATTCTAAACACCGCTTTAACTAAAACTAAAATATGCAAACATATTAGAGTGCATGATTTGCGCCACTCTAGAGCAACGCATTGGCTAGAAAATGGAATGGATATTAAATTTATTCAGAAAATATTGCGCCATAAAAAAGCGGAAACCACAGATAGATATTTACACTTAACAACGCTGTCTTTAGAAACCGCAATGCTCTCTGCAGACAATTCTATAAAGCAGCGTTTTAAATTAAAACCAATGGAACCAATATTATTGAGTTCTGCTTCTTAAAAGCAACCCAATCTACAAAACGTAAGCCTTACATATAAACTGTAAGGCTTTTTTATGCGCCAAACCAATATAATATTCTTTAGCTGAAATTTAGCGCAGAAATAGGATATTTAAAAATTATAAGCAATTCCCCCTTTACCCCCTATCTTAATTTTATTACAAAAATTCTGTGATTGTGTGATTTAAGTATTAATGTAGGTTTTCTGTGGTGTTGAGTGGCATTACAATTCTGTGATTTATAGTACTTTTCACAAATTTTTTTTGTGATTCACTAAAATAATAAAAGATATAACTAACTGCACAAAATTCCAAAACCCCATATCACAAAATAAAACTACTTATAATCTGCTGATTTATTGATTGTTAGACATCAATCACACAATCACAAAAAATATGCAGCTTTAAAGAGATAGACCTTGGCAAAAATCACATCATTCACAACTATTTTGAATTATTTTACTTTTTTTGCGCTAAATTTTAGCTATATTTACAAAAAAACCAATGAATTCTGATTACTCCATCACAGAAACGGTTCCTGTAGCAAATCATGTTTATAAATATGTTATTGGTATTAATGGTTCTGACACTATTATTGCAGAACGTTCTGATTTTATAGGAAACATTATTTTATCTTCTTTAAACCGGAACACTGATTTATCAATTAGTAGAAAAAAATTTAAAAAATCGATACATATCGTTATTAAAGATTACCAGTATTTAAAAAATGGTATTTATATAGGTTTAAAACGTGGACAAGTTTTTAATAACTTGATTGATAAAATGTTTCGTAGAGAAATGTATTCGCATTGTTTTATGAATAAAGAAATCCATGATGATAAATACCTACAAAATATGCGAAAGTTTCTAGAAATTTATAATATTAACGAAGATGATATTAAGTTAGAATCTTTATATAGAGATTTTAAAAGAGTAAAGTTCGAAAAAGACCAGTTAATTGCTTAATATATGTTAAGGGACAAATTCGGAACATTCCGAATTTGTCCCTTTTTTAAAACCCATTTTTATGTTAGATACAATTGCCAACAAACAGAACGATAACAACCTAGATGTTTTTATAAAAGCTGTTATTTACACCGCAGATCATATAAATAAATTTGATAGGTTTACCACCTTAGAAAATTTAGAAACTTACTTAACTAGCATCAACCAGAATGCAAATGTATTGACATTAGATTTGTTTCCGGATGATGTTTCTATAAGTCATGTACCAACTATAAAAAACACTTCTAAACTATTTTCTACAAAAATTAGTTTTAAAGTAACTCCACAAACGGAAGCAATACAATCTGTCTTAAAAAAATACAATAATAAAGAGGTGTTTATTGTGTTGCAGAAAAATGAAACCCAACATTTATATGGCACTTCTAAAGAACCATTATTACTAACTTATAGCGAATTACACAATACAGCTCATGGTAAGATAAAAGGATACAACGTTTCTATTTCTGGTAAAACAATTGAAGAAGTTAGATATATTAATATTGGAGATTTTAACATTATAGAACGTTTATTATCTTCTCCATTAAGTGGTGGATTGTAAAATTTAAAACTTATCTAAAATATTAAAACCACTCAAAACCGAGTGGTTTTTTTATGTCCTTTTTTAAAGGTTAGTAACCTTATATACTTGTACTTGAAAATTATAAACTTAAACGAGTACAGTTTGAAAAACAAGCAATACAAAGGATTTTACAACATTGTAAAAAATGAAGCTAAACGAGAAGCTACTATATTGATTTATGGAGTTATTGGTGGTTTTGATTGGGACTCTTATTCTTTTATTAATACTTCAGATAAGTTTGTACAAGAATTTAAAGAAGTTGAAGCAGTTGCTGATATTATTCATATTAAGATTAATTCTCCTGGTGGAAACGTTCACGACGGTTTACCTATTTACAACACCATTAAAAATTCTAAGAAGACCATTTATACTTATGTAGATGGTATTGCTTATTCAATGGCTGCTCTTATTGCTTTAGCTGGAGACAAGGTTTATGGAAACAAAAACAGCTTGTTTATGGTCCATAATGCGAGCACATATTTCTTTGGTAACGCACAAGATATTAGAGAAGAAGCAGATGTTTTAGATAAATACGATTCTTCATTAGGATCTATTATAGAAGACAAGCTAAACCTAACTGAAGATCAAGTAAAAGAGAAGCATTTAAACTACAAAGACAATTACTTTACAGGAAAAGAAGCTTTAGCTGAAGGATTCTTTGATGAATTACTTAAAACAAGTGGTTCTGGATCTAATGATGTTCCTACAGATATTAAAAACATGTCTCAAAAGGATGTATTAGATCATTACGCAAAAATGAATTTTGAAGAAGCTCCTAAAAAAGTAACTCCACCACAAAAACAACCCGCAAAAACAAATAAAATGAATACATCATTAAAAAACATTGAAGCTGTTTTAGATGCAACTTTTGAAGCAGATCAAACTAAAGAAGGGATTTTATTAAACGAGCAAGAATCTACAAAATTAGATGCTCATTTAGGAACTCTTGTTACAGATTTAGAAACTGCTAAAGATGCAGAAGCTACAGCTAAACAATCTGTTACAGATATGGAAACTGCAAACACTTCTATTATAGATGAAATTAATACTTCTTTAGAATTAGAAGGCGATGCTAAAGTAACTGATGTTGCTGGAGCAATTGCTGCAATGAAAAACAAAATTGAAGATCTTGGAGAACAACCAGGAGAAACACATACAAATTTGGGTGCTGACGGAAAACTAATTCCAGAAAATTCTCAAATGGATTTTAACACACCTTTTTATAATAAAACAAAAAAACTTTTAAACTAAAAAACCATGGCAGATTTAACTATCGATGACATTGTAAAAGACGCAGACACGTATTTACCAGCAAATACAGAAATTATTGCTGCAAGCGTAAACCGTATGGATATTGCGCTAGATCAACACACAAAACCAATTACTAAGGTAAAAGGTTTATATCCACAAGGTGCAGCTTTAATTACAAATGTAGTTCAAGGTTTTGCTCCTGTTTGGAATGATATGGGAAGTGTTCAAATAGATCACAAAATCCTTAAAAACTACAGACACAAAGTAAACTTTGGGTTTACACCAGATGAAGTGCAATCTTCTTATTGGGCGTATTTGTACGAAGAAGGTAAATCTGTAGAAGATATGCCAATTACAAAGTTTGTTGTAGAAGTAATGTTATTACCAAAGGTGGTTGATGACATTGCAACATTATCTGTAAAAGGAGTTTACAACGGAGCTGCATTAGGAACTTTTGGAAATGCGATGAATGGTATCGAAAAAATACTATTGGATTTATTTGCTGGAGTACCAGCAACAGATCATACACCTTTTAAAATTCCTTTAACAGCATTAACTGACACTAATATTGTGGACCAAGTTACTGCGTTTGAAAGAACGATTCCTTCTAAATTGAAGAACAAGATTAAGAAAATCTTTATGAGTGAGAATAACAAAGAACGTTACATCATTCAGTACGAAGAGCAATTTGGAGCTAATCTTTTAGTAAACAAAGACAAAGCAACTACAAGAGTTGGTAATAGAGAAATTGTTGGTTTACCAGGAATGGATACCGATGATATTTTTGCAACTGTAGATGGCAACTTTGTAAGATTGGTTGATTTCTTTGATGGAAAGCCAGCAGTTACAGATGTACAAAAAGCAGATTATACCGTAAAATATTTTATGGAATTCTGGAAAGGATATGATTTCTTAGTAAATGAGTTAGTATTAGTTGCTAATTACACAGATGCTGAGTATGGTTTAGGATCTACAGTATTAAACCAAAAATACTACGGTATTGATGGAGTAACTGTAGTATAATCTTTTAAAATATAAGAATGGCAACACAAACACCAGAACAAAAAGCAAAAGCAGCAGCCGATAAAAAGGCTGCTGACTTAAAAGCGAAAGCTGATAAAAAAGCTGCTGATGCAAAAGCTAAGGCAGATAAAAAAGCTACTGAAGCAAAGGCTAAGGCTGAAAATTCTCCAGTTTTAAACGCTACTCAATTACGCCAACAAAAGGCTAATGAATTACGTAAAGCAAATACTGCTAAAGCAGAAAAGGCTGCTAAAGCAACAGAAGCTAAGAAAACAGAAGATAATCCTACTTCAAAAAAAGTAGCAGAAAAAGACAACAGAAAAGTTTTTAAAGATGATAGAGGTTTGAGTTTTAGATTCAAACAATCTGCACCAAAAGCTTTAAATATAGATGGCGTTAGTAGAAAAACATCTGATCTTATTGAAGATGAAGAAGTAATGCTAGAGTTGGTAAACGGAAATAGTAACTTTATAGAACAAATTTATTAATTATGAGCTTAGATACAATAGCATTAGAAAATATGGATTTTTGCGCAAATGCAGAATCAATACCAGGAGTTTCTCCTATGGACATTTATGCTTGTCCTGTTAGTGAATTTGAGGCTATTATAGGGTTACCTGCTAAAGATGCTGTAACAACTTTAGAAGCTGCAGCTACTATTGTAGGCCCTCATACTTTTGGAGCTGGTAAAGGTTTCTTTAAAATAGCAATTTTACCAGAAACAGGAATGGTAGAAAGTTCTACTGAAGGAGAAAAAGGTGGTAAATCTATTGTAAATTCTTTTGCAGCAACATTACCAAATATTTCTGCTAAGAGCAAAGGGTTTATTAGAAAGTTTAAAAACATTCCTATGATCTTTATCATTCCGCAATTAAACGGAGATAATGTTCAGTTAGGAAGTGCAAAATCGCCAGCGTTTATGACAGAAGGTACGCCAAGTACTGGTGCAAAAGCTGGAGATCCAATTGGAATTCCTTTAAAATTTGCAGATGTGCAAGATTGCCCTGCTCCAGTTTATACAGGAACAATTACTGAGTTTACACCTGTATAATGTTTGTAGTTAGACCAGGCATATACAACATACCTAATTTTGGGAAGTTAGATACTCGTAAAGAAATATCTGACTCCCAATATTTAGCATTGTACGAAAATTCTGCTTTTCCTTTTATCCAAATTACAGAAGAAGCTGTTGTTTTTTTAAAGAAACAAAAACTTTCTGAAAAAAGAATGATTGCCTTAATTTCTAGAGCAACTACCAAAGAAGAACTTACTCTTTTATTAGCAGTAAAATCTTCTAAAAAAATGAAAGCCTTAGTAGAAGAAATAGAAAATACTTTTTAATTATTTGTTAGTATATTTTTGAATTAGTTAGTTAAAGCCTTTGTATATCAAAGGCTTTTTCTATGTCCTTTTTTAACAATTGCCTTTTTGTGTTCTTTACTTTATGGAACAGATTACCAATTGGTTTAAAAACTCTAAAGATTATTACGAAGGCGTAGCTATTTACGCTTCTTTGCCAATTAAAAAAACTCGTACACTTAGAACTTTAAACAAAGGGAAATCTAGACGCACCATGTCTTTATTGGTTGCTGAATTAAGAAAATATAAGAATGGCACTACGAAGCCAAAACCAGTACCAAAAACAATTGTTTCAGAACTACTAAAAGCACCACCAACGCAAGAAACTATTAATGTAGAAGTAGAAAGAACTGTTACTACACAGCAAAGTGTACAAAAAGAGTTTACAGGTCTTAGAATTGGAGATTTACCTGCAGAACTTAGACCACGTTACTCTAGAGCAAGAACTATTTTTATTGAAATGATAGAACTAAAGTTTGCTTTAAATGATTTACCACCAGAAGCCGAAGAAAGTGCCTTAAAAATAATGCTTCAAATTGATGCGCTCGATGAAGAGCGTGATCTAATTTGGAAAGAGTTACATCATTGGAATCAGTTTAAAACCATTTTGCCTTCTAAAAATATCGATTTTTCTAAAATGGATAGGTACGAGCTGGACAAAGAACGTCGAAATTTAAAAAGCTACATCACTAAAAAACACCAACGCATTGATAAATGGTACGAAGATTTAGCATCCGAAGAAAGCAAACACAAACAGCTTTTAATAGAAAATAAAATTAATAAAGCTGAAACCTCTATACATCAAATGAATATAAATATTAATAAAATAGATAAATTATTATGAGCGATTTGACAACTGCTTTACAATGGACCACCGAAAAAAGAAAAGTTAAAGATTTGGTACCATACAATTACAATCCAAGAATACTAACAGAAGAAAAAAAGCAGCTTCTAATTAACAGTATCGAAAAATTTAACCTTGCAGAAATACCAGCTGTAAATACAGATAATGTAATTATTGCCGGTCATCAAAGAATAAAGGTTTTAATGGAATTAGGTAAAGGAGAAGAAATTATTGATGTTAGAATTCCGTCTAGAACTTTAACAGAACAAGAATTTAAAGAATATAATATTACATCTAACGTTCCAACAGGTTTTTGGGATGTTGATGTGTTAAGTGATGTTTTTGCTGATATTGACTTAGCCGCACTTGGTTTAAATGTTGATGAAATTGTATTACCAGAAGATATTATTCCTGAAGAATTTAGAATGGAAGATGAAGAAGAGTTTGATCCAAAACTTCCTGTAGAACCAATTTCTAAACTTGGAGACATCTACGAGCTCCATTCTTTAGATAAAAAACTCACACATAAAATAATTTGCGCAGACTCAACAAAAGAAGATAGTTATTTAAAACTATTAGACAAAGAACGTATTGATTGTGTGGTAACAGATCCACCTTATAATGTTGATTATGTTGGTGGCAGTAAAACGCCAAGAGAGCGCATTAAAAATGACAAAATGAAAGATGATAGTTTTTACAATTTTCTCTTTGATTTTTATATTCAAGTATTTTCTAACTTAAAAGAAGGTGGTGGTGTTTATGTATTCCACGCAGATACTGAAGGAATCAATTTTAGAAGTGCCTTTATAAATGCCGGTTTAAAATTAAGCCAATGTTTAATCTGGTCCAAAAACACATTTTCTATGAGCAGAAGCGATTACCATTGGCAACATGAACCTTGTTTATATGGTTGGAAACCAGGAGCAGCACACAAATGGTTTTCAGACAGAAAGCAGTCTACTATTCTAGAATACGATAAACCTTTAAAAAGTGAAGAGCATCCAACAATGAAGCCTATACCTTTAGTTGGTTACATGGTTTGCAATTCAACACAAAAGAACAACATTGTTTTTGATGGTTTTTTAGGCTCGGGAACTACATTAATTTCTTGTGAAAAAAACTGGCGTGTTTGTAGAGCAATGGAGTTAGATGAAAAATATATTGATGTTGATGTAAAACGATGGGTTAAATATATGCGAGATAATAAAAGAAAGTTTGAAGTGAAAAGAAATGGACAAATATTGTCCAAAGAACAAATCAATGAATTTTTTAGCGAATGAGTTTAGTAACCCTTGATACAAAAGACACGCATTTCGAGAATGTTTTAGCTTCTTATTTAGATGAAAGTAAAATAAAACTTTCTGAAGTTGAAGAGCAAATGAAAAAAAGGTGGGAAACCGCCTTTTCATTACTATTGAATTGGCATGGAAGAGAACAAGCTGTTAAAATACTAATGCAACAGTTTGATGTTTCTTTAGCAACAGCATACAGAGATATTAATAGAGCATTATCTTTATTTGGAGACATTACACAGAGCAGAAAAGAAGGTTGGCGTTACCTTATTTTTGAATATAACCAGAAGCTTTTTCAAATGGCAACTAAAGAAAAGAATTTAGAAACAATGGGTAAATGTTTAGACAGAATGATAAAACTTGCAGATCTAGATAAAGAAGAATCTGCATTTAATCCAGAAAAATTACAAGCACAAATTTATGAGATAACCTTACCAAAAACCCTGCAAAAAATATTAGAAAAACAACTGCAAACAGGTGTTATAGATTTAAACAACATATCTGCAGAAGAAGTAACCTTTGAAGAAGTAGAAGATGAAAAGAAATAAAGTGTACCTTAATAATGCACAAATTGCAGCAGCTTTTTCTATTCAAAAACAAAAGTATTTAGAATGGGGACGTGGAACAGGCAAAACCACCTACTTAGGGTATGATACAAGCCAAGTATTAAAGCAATTACCAAGAGCTTCTGGTGCAATGGTAGGTTCTACTTATAGCCAAATATTAAGCAGGTTTTTACCTGCTTTAAAAGAAGGGTTAGAAATGTTTGGTATTTATGAAAACATAGATTATGTAGTGGGTTCAATGGCTGGTAAAAAGATAGGTTTTAAAATGCCTTTTCAATCTCCAGATGCTTTTAATAACATAATGCACTTTAGCAATGGTTTTATTTATCAGTTTGTTTCTTTAGACCATAAAGATAGTGGTCGTGGTTTAAACTCCTATGTAATTCGTGGAGATGAAGCTGCTTTGTTTGATGATGAAAAACTAGCCATCAACGTTAAGAATACTAACAGGGCTAAGAAAGAAATATTTAAAAATGCGCCATTATTACATAGTGAAATATTTACATCTTCTACTCCACTCACAAAAAAGGGAAAATGGTTTACCGATATGGAAGAGTATGCACGGCAAAATCCAAAGGATGCAATCTTTATAAAGGCAACAGCACATTGTAATTTACACAACCTTAGAGCAGATTATTTCGAGTATATGAAGCAGGCTTACACAAACGATGTTATTTACAATGCTGAGATGCTAAACATTAGACCAAAAGAAATAACTGATGGATTCTATGCTCAATTAAACCCAGACATACATTACTACACTAATTTTGATAATTCTTACCTAGAGACACTAGATTTGAAGAAGTTAGATGGTAGTAATTTTAACTGCAAACAAGACGCAGACCTTGACCCAACGCAACCATTAACTATCTCTGTAGATTGGGGTGCTAACATTAATACATTAACAGTATCTCAGTTACAGAACAAAGAATATAAAGTATTAAAGGAGTTCTATGTAAAGTCGCCAAAGATTCTAGACCATTTATTTTTAGAAGAGTTCATACCCTACTACTCTAGTTATACAAACAAGACTGTTAACTTTTATGGAGATAGATCTGGTAACTCTAGGGTGGCTAACAGTAAGTTTACATTTGCAGAGCAAGCAGCTAAATTATTACGAGATGCAGGCTGGAAAGTAAACTTAATGACCGTTGGTAACAATCCTAGCTACATGGATAAGTTCCGCTTGATAAATGTAATGCTAAGAGAAGATGGTCGTGGTCGTTTACCAAAGATTAGAATTAACTCTGCCAACTGCCCTAACTTAATTATATCTTTAGAACTTGCAGAGATTAGAGATACATCTTCTGGCTTACAGAAAGATAAACGCTCAGAACAACGTAAGAGCGTAGAACAACAACACGCCACACACTTCTCCGATACATTTGACTACCCAATTTATTCTTTATTCAATGAATTCTTTAGCAATCAATTAAAAACCAACGAAGACTTACCGAACAGTTCTATTTAGGGCTTTCATATTACCTTAACTTTTAAAAAGGCAAAAGTTATTATCCGATAGGCTACGGCGCTGTCAAAGAGCACAAAATGAAAAAACAAAATATACTTTTTTACACTATATATTTGAAAATCAAATAATTAATATTTTATTTATGAGAAAGCTAAAAAACAATTATATTTGAACTGTCAAATCACTTATGAAAATGCTTTTAAAAATTATTTATTATAAAAAGATAAATAACGGCAGGTGTTCGGTACTCGTAAGAGCCGATGGTTATACCTGCCAAAAGCATAAGTGAACCAGACAACACCTGCTTTATTTATGCACTTATGAAAACAGACTACTCAGAAGAAATAGAAACACTTATTGACAATAATTTTTTACCATCTACTCCAGAAGATGCTAAAGCTACTGCGCATACGCTAGAAGAAATACACGGAATCGTTATAAATGTATTACCTGCTAAATGGGTGTATGATTCAGACGTGCATACAGCATTAGAAAAACTAAACTTCAATACATTTTATCAAACCAAAGAAGAGAAAAAAGGAATGTTTTATTTTTTAATAATTAAGTAGTTTTCCTGTCCTTTTTTAAGAGTGTTGCTTTTGCCAACTTGCTGTTAAATATAGCAAATGGACATACATATAAACATACCAACCACTTGGAATGATCTCTCAGAAACTCAATTAAAAAACATTGTTTTTCAAATAGAGTGTTACCATTTTGAAATTAGAGAAAACGCTGATGCAGAACTAGAGATTAGAACCAGGCTATTTATTGCGTGTGCAAAAGAATTATTACGTGGCAACTCTTATAAAAATATTAAAGCAGCTTTAACAGAAATACTCCCTACACAATATGGCGGCTACACCACCTTTTTATTTGAGAAAAATACTAGAACTATTTTTACAGAAAAAATAAAAATTAAAGGAATTCCGTTTTATGGACCAGATGTACGTTTAAGAAATATTACAATTGGCGAGCTGTCTTTTGCAGATTCTTTATTTTACAATTGGCGCACCTCTCACAACACAACCTACTTAAACGCTCTGTGTGCAACATTATACAGAACTACAGATGCAAACTCCACCGAAATAGACAAACGGAAACCGTTTAATAAATTATTGGTAGATAAAACCATCTTAGATTTTAGTAAAGTAAACTACAAAACCAAACTTGCTATTGCTTATACCTATGAAGGCTGCCGTAATCATTTAATGGAAACCTACAAAAATGTATTTCCAAAAAGAGAACATCAACAAAAAACATTAAGTAATAAGTACGTGCCATTCGGAGAAATTATAATTGATAAAATAAAAGGAGATCCAAGTAAATTAAAAGAAACCCAAAATTTAATGGCCACAGAGTTTTTAAGTATTTACGATAAAGATATTAGAGATATAAAATAAACCACCATGATAACACACAGCACAATAATTAATTATTTTAAAAATATACAAACTAACTTAAATGGTTTAGAAGATTTTTTTAGAATGGATTTATCTGAAATAAAAGGCGCATTTAGAAGTAGTGCAAATTTTCCTTGTATGGTTGCAGAAAGTTTTGATATAGATTTTGCTAAAAGCCAAGTTAACCAATCTGTAACTGACAAAGCATTTGCATTTACCATTTACTACAACCCAGAAAATGAAAACTTTGACGAGCAAAACACCTTTTTAGATTTATCTGAAAAAATGGGTTACAAAGTTATTGCACGGATGAAACACGATGCAGCAGATAAAACTCATTTTTTGTTTGGTAGGTTTAAAGCAGAAACTGTAAGAGGACATAAAGTAGGCCCTGTGTTTAATGAGCGTTTATATGGCTACCGTTTTACAGGAGAAATAACAGCACCAACGCCTTTAATTGTTGATGCTGCTGATTGGGAAGATATTGATGCTGTTTGTAGTTAATTACCTTATTTTAATATTAAATCATTATTGCTATATTTGAAGAAAATTAATTGCTTATGATGTTTTTAATACAAGAACCAACCGTTAACGCTTACAAAACTTTTTTCTATAATGGCTATATGGTGGAAATATTTGGAGGTGTAGTTTTATCCGTAATGACTATTTTACTAATTTGGTTTTTAAGGCCAAGGGTAAGAATTGCAGGTAAAATTTCTAAAACCACTGATAAAGATGGAGATGTTGCTTATGTTTTTAAGGTAATGAATAAGTCTAGAATTTTTCAATTAGTAGACATAAAATTTGAACTCACTAAACTTACTCCGAACACCACGCCTCATGGCATGAATATTGATATTGTTACAGTACCATTGCGTTCTAGTCATATTTGGTTTTTAAGTAGAAGAAAAAAGAAAAGTAAATCAAATGGAGATTTTGCCACCTATGCTGTGCTTATTTCTCCAGAAAAAGGATATGAATTAGAAAAGGAATGGAAAATTGAGAGATCTTCTTTTTATGATTTAAAAGTTATTGCAAAAAATAACTTTAGTGGTATTACGAGTATTATGCATAAAAAGTTTTCTCATTCAAAAAGCTCTATTAAAGACGGTGAGTTTTGCCACGGAAACTCATTAGATATTGAGTAGTAATTGATTATTTGTAAAAATTTAACACACTTTAATCTTTTTATATATATATTTGTTTAATATTAAACTAGAACCTTAATCCTCAAACTATGAAAAAATTAAGAGACATTAGCTCATTTTAATTTAAGAAATTATTAACCCTCAAAAGTTTACAACCACTCTAATCAGAGTGGTTTTTTTATGTCCTTTTTTAACAATTGCTCTTTTTATAGTTTAGTAATTCATAAAAATGAAATTTCATTATTAACTAAAACCGTATTACAATGAAAAAATTATTATTAGTACTAGTGCTATTTGCCTTTGTAGGCTTAAACGCAACACCATTAGAAAACATTGCAAAACCAGACAAACACAAAACAGAAGTCTGCACCTCAGATAATTATACTGATGCAACTATTGTTTTAAACGCAGATTTTGTATATTTGAGTATGGAAAAATCAAAAGTTTTTAATAACCATGTGTTAGGAGAAAATTTTACTTATGGATTAGATTTTGGAAAAGGAAATTCTAAATTTGTTTCTATTCCTTATGAGGATATTTTAAAACAGTTAAACGAAGAATATTTTAAAAATGAATTGCTAGGCAACTTTAATAATGAAAGCAATGCTTTAGATAAAATCATAGATCAGATTCCAGACAATCTAAATTTACAAGAATTAGATGCACCTTATCAATTTATTTTAAATCAAAAAGAATTTAATAAAATTGAACACTTGTTAGATAAGAATAGTTCCTATAAAGGCTTTAAGGTAGAAGTATTTGAAAAAGCACCAGATGATGCCATCTATTTAAGACAAAAACAAAAGTCTGATTTCTATTAGATACCTTATAAAGAAACAACAAAAACCACTCAAAACTGAGTGGTTTTTTTATGTCCTTTTTTTAAAGTTATTCTTTAGTCATCTTGCATATATGTTAGCAGAAACAATATACTTAAAGGATGTTTTACAGCAAATGAAAACGCCAGACAAAGACGGCCAAGCTGTTCCTTTTAGTATGAAGACAAGAACGCTTAACAGATACACAAAACAAGGTGGTAAATTAAAAACGTACCCAGAAGCTCGTTTGGTAATGAAAGAAAAGCAAGAACGTATTACAGATGTAATTGCTTTAAGAAGTATGGCACCAAGAGTTATTAAGGAGCGCAAGAATCCACATCATTTTGATAATAAAACTAGAAACATTCGTTTGGCTAATGGCGAAAAACGAAAGATTCATATTAGATACATAATTGATTTTAACGATAAAAAAGTAATCTATTAATGGGAAAGGTTATACATCATGGCGATGTTGCTTTTGGTATGGGTTCTGGAGCTGCATTTGCTTTTTCGGACACTAAAGAAAAGCACACAGTTATTAATCCTAATGACAAGAACACAAAACCTTTTGTGCCTTGGGGTGCAGATAATAAATATCCAGATACTTTTTTAGGTGCATTGCGTTTAAATGGTTCTGGCGGTGCTGGTTTACGTTTTTTAAAGGCTACACATTATGGACAAGGCTTTAATTTTTACAAAGAAGCAACCGAAGATGGGAAATCTAAAAAAGAAGTTATTGCTTTAAAAGATTTATCTAATGATATTAAAGAATTTTGGAAACGTAATAGAATGTCTCGTTTTTGGAATGAGCATATTGCAGATTTAGAAACTTTTTCTTTAGCGCAACCAGAATTTATCTTATCAAAAGACTTCAGTAAAATATACAGCACACGCCGTTTGCAATCTTCTAAATGTAGATACCAACCTATTAATCCGGCAACCGGATTGATAGAAAACATTTATTACTCTCATCAATGGGATAGCAATACAGATGTAACCAGCGAGTTTGTACGCACAATACCTGTAATAGATTCTTATTGGAGTGCTGATCAAGTAAAAGAATATTGCAAAAAGAAGAAAATTTACAAGTTTGTAATGCCAACTTTTTATCCGTTGATGAATGAAACATATTATCCGGATACAGATTGGCACGCAGTTTTTCATAATGGATGGATGGATGTTGCAAACTCGATACCGGAGTTTAAAAAAGCTTTATTTAACAACCAACTGAATATAAAATACGTTGTTCATATTTCTGAAGAATATTTTAAAAGAACTTATGGTGGCGATTGGTTAGAATACACACCTGAAAAACGTAAGGAAATTAGAGATCAGTTAACAGATGCTATTGATGAGCATTTGTCTGGTAATAAAAACGCAGGAAAATCTATCCAATCTGTTACCTATTTAGATAGAGATAATAATTGGATTGAAGGTATAAAGGTAGAGCCAATTGATAATAAATTAAAAGATGGCGCTTATTTGCCAGAAGCATCTGCAGCAAACTCTGAAATTATGTTTGCATTGGGTGTAGATCCTAGTTTATTAGGAGCAGGAATTCCTGGTGGAAAAATGAACACCGGTTCTGGATCAGACAAAAGAGAAGCCTTTTCTATACTAACATCATTATTTAAAGGTAAAAGAGAAATTAGTTTGTATCCGTGGCAATTTATAAGAGATTATAATGGTTGGGATGCCGATTTAGAAGGTGCTTTTGGAAATATAGAATTAACAACGTTGGATGCAAACCCAACAGGAACTCAAACAACATTCTAATGGCTACACTTTTAAAAACAATAGACGATGTAAAAAAGTATGTTTCTGTTAGTAAAAATACTAAATGGGAGAGTTTAGAGCCTTATGTGTTACAAGCCGACAGAAAGTACATTAAAAACTTAGTTGGAGATTTAATTTATGATGATTACGCAGCAACTGAACCAACCGATGCAAAACAAAAACAAGTGTTTGAATTGCTTAGAGAAGCATCTGCTAACTTGGCTTGGTTTATTTATTTACCATTGGCAAATGTAAATGTAACCGATGGCGGAATTTCTGTTAATTCTGGAGAAGATTATAAAGCTGCCGAATGGTGGCAAATTAGAGATTTAAGACGCTCTCTATTAGATGCTGGCTTAATGGCTTTAGATGAAGCTCTTAAAATAATGGAAGCCAATGAAACTGATTTTATTACGTGGACAGCCACAGAAAGTTATACTGTATTTAACGAATTGTTTGTTAAGAAAACAGAAACTTTTGATAGATGGTTTTCTATAAACACATCTAGAAAAACCTTTTTAGCATTACGCCCAGCAATGTTAGAGTGTTATCATCAATACTTTGCAAAGGTATTTAATGCTGCAACTATTGCAACTATAAAAACTGGAGTTGATGACGTACAAAAACAAGTATTGCAATTTGTACAAGCTAGTTTGGTTAATTACACGGTTTCTAAAGTAGTACATAACGGAGCATTTGTATTGACTTCTTCTGGCATGTACCAACAATTTGATGAGTTACCAGGATACAAACAAAATCCTTTGTCTGCAGAACACCTGCACACTTTAAAAGTAGATCGTTTAACAGCTGGAGAAGAATATTTTAAAGAAGCAATACGCTTAATTGAAGCAAATGCAGATTTGTTTACAGATTACGAAACCAAAGCAACATCAACAGTTGTTTCGGTAAAAAACACAAAAAGCACTTTTAGTTTATAAAAAATAAGATATGAGTACAGCAAACAGAGCAAGTAATTATTTAAAAGATAAAGAAAATACAGTACCAACGGTAAATAGATTTGAAGAATCTACTGCAGAAGATTGGGCAGAAGTTGCGGCGTTATTTGAAAATCATGCAGATTTAATTGATTTGTTTGGGGGTTCTGAGTTTAAAGGAGTATTGCTAATTGCTGACGTGCCATCTGATGATGGATGGTATTTTGCGTATGAAACCGGAACTTACACTAATGCAGGTGGATTGGTTGTTGATTTAACCAATGGCTTTACAATTATTGTAGTTTCATCTACACAAACCGTATTTACTCAAGTTGTGTTTCCTTTAGTATTTCCATTAGACACTATTTTTGATGCAGCTGATAATTTGCAAGCTGCTACAATGAAGGCCTTAGCTGATTACTTTGGGGCATCAACAGGTTTAGAAACCACGGATAAAACTACACATGTAGCAGCAATAAATGAAGTCAATACAAAAGCAACAAGCAACGAATCTATTTTATTAACAGGCTCAGACGCTTTTACACACGCAAAAAGAGTAAAAGCAGATGGTGGTACAACGTCTGACATTATAAAACTAGATGAAAAAATACGAGAACACAGAAGCAAAGCATCAATAGTCCTAGATATAAACTCTTTAAAAACAGGTAAAGTTTATTGTGAAAATCCTACCAATGGGGCAGTAGACTTTCTATCCGAAAGAGCCTCTACATCAAGTGTGAGTGGTAAATATGGATTCAAAAATTCTATCGCAGAAAACACTCCTTGTATTGGCTATGATGAGGACGGTAATAACATTCTTTCAATGTACCCGCAAGAAAGTCAAATTCTAACAAAAACAAATGATTTCACACATTCTGATTGGTTTAAATCTGGTACAGATATAGTACCAAATACAGCTATTGGAGAAGACGGATTAATGTCTATGTCTAAGTTAGTTAGATTATCGACTGGCATCTACCAGAGAATTAATCAAAATAAATTATTAACAGTTGGGAATCAATATACACTATCAATAATTTCAAAAGAGGATGAAGATAGGTATATCTCTTTAGGAGCTGTTTATAGTGCAGGTAATTACGCTGCTGTTCAGTTTGATTTAAGAACTGGTGATATTTTGTATACTGGAAAAAGTGGCGTTGGATACAATGTTTATTCGCCAAAAGTTTATCCCATAAAAGGCGGAAAATACTTATTATCAGTTGTCTTTACTGTTGGTGTAGCAGATTCTTACCCAGCTTTTATTCCTTCAAATTCTTTATGGAATTCTGGAAATCCTGATATAACTAATCTTGGAAACGATGTTGATGGTATTTATATTGAACGCCCAATGTTGACAAACTCTTTGCAAACAACGCCTTATATAGAGAATACGACAACAGGTACAGTAACAAGATTAAAAGATAAGATTAATACACCAACTGGTATTGCAAATTATATTAATTCAGAGCAGGGTGTCTTATATCTTGAAATGCGCTCTATTGATAGTGATTATAAAGACACTAGTGTTATTTCTATAAGTGATGGTGGATTGAATTATTTATGGATTTATTATGCATCAACTGGAGAATCTATTTTAATACAAGATGGCACAAATTCAGGGTCTTATGTCTTACCTAATGGGGTGGCTACTTACAATCAGTTTGCTCTAGCTTATGACAAAGATTCTACGAGGTTATACGTTAATGGCGTTTTAGTTATAACACTCCCATACAATGCTTTTACTGGATTTGATAGAATCAATTTTGCAAATCAAACGGGAAACTCGAACAACTTTACTGGAGATATCAAAGACATGTACTACATGGACTACGTTCCAGAAGAATTTAAAGCTGTATAGAAATGGGTGTCTTAAAAAAATATGAGTTTACGAATGAGTTAGAATTTTTAGAGCTTACCTCTGAAGTTACTTTTTCAAACAAGCCTATTATTTTAGGCTTTGTTGAGCTAGAAAAACCAAACTATAATTTAATAGGAATTAGAACTTCTCCACCTATTTTATCAACTAAATATTGCATAGACATTTATTGGAATGATGACGAGGATAGTTCAGTATTAAATTCTTACGAAGTATTTCCAAAAAAACCAAAACATAAAATAGCCGGTCAATGAGTTTCATTGGCAATATAAATTTTAATAATCCCTCAAAATAAATAAAATGAAAACAAAATTAATAATCACAACATTTAGCATTGGCGCAATGTTATCAGAATTAATTAACACGATGCTAGATGCTCGCCATCAATTTATGGCAATAGCTGTTGTTGTAATTTTTGATAGTGTTTTTGGCATTGCAAAAGCATTTAAGCAAGGTAATTTTGAAACTAAAAAAGCACTCAAAGCTGTTTACATGCTAGTTGCATTTTGGTTTTTATTGGCAACAACTCTAACAATAGAAAAAGGCTTTCCGTTTGCCTCTTTTTTATCTGAAGCAATCATATTACCTATACTTCTATTTCAAATGATTTCTGCTTTAAAAAACATGCAATTATTAGGACTAGTAGATGGTAAAATTTTAAACAAAATATTGTCAAATATAGACAAGCATAAAGAAACAAAATGAACTACCTAACAACACCAACCCAAAGCGGAAAACTTCGTGGAGAAGATACAACTGGTAACGGTTGGTTTGGCGCAAAACGTGGCAATCGTTTGCATGAAGGTTGTGATTATACAACAATACCAGGAGAAGCAATTTTTGCAGTTTGTAGTGGTAAAGTTAGAATTGGCAATGTGTATGCAGAAACTAAAGTTGGTAAACCAACAATGAAATTAATTGAAATTTCTAGTGATGAATATCGATCGAAACAAATGTATGTAAAGCCAATTGTTAAAAATGGCGAATTTGTAGAAATGGGGCAACAGATAGGTGTTGCTCAAAACGTTACAGCTTATCATACAGAAAATGAAAACGATAGTGATAAAAATATGACAAACCATTGCCATGTTTCACTTTGGAAAAATGGTTTGTTAACGGATCCAGAACCAGTATTGAAAATAGTTTAGAATGAAAAGAGAATTTATTTTTACAATAGCGTTTATATTGGTCCTGCTCTTTTTTTTAATGAGAACAGATAAAGTTGGTACAAACAACGATGTTGTAAAAATAGATTCTACCAAAGTAGAAATATTTACTCCAAAAGATTCTGGACAATTTGTGTCCAAAAAGCCAAAGCCAATTATTATAGAAAAGAAAGTTTTAGTTTCCGATTCTATTAAATATCAAAATTTACTGAAAACTTTAGAAATTAAGTACAACAAAAAAGCAGATAGCGTAACACTTTTAAAAGAATTGTTAGAAGCTAAAAAAATTAGAGAATATAAACAAACGTATGAAGATAGTTTAGTTATTGCTAAACTTTATGAGCGTGTAGAAGGCACTTTGCTAGAACGTAGATTTTCTTATGTTTTAAAACCTCAAAAAATAACGTACTACAACAAAACAACAACCATTGAGAGATACCCAGATTATGCATTGTATGTTGGTACATATTTTAATTCTACTACACAATTTACCAACTCAGTATTTGGCGTAAATGTTTCTTATCAAGGAAAAAATGGTAATATCTTTTCTTTAGGTTACGGAACCAATAATGCTTTTCAGTTATCATTTAAAAAGCAACTGTTTGTTAAATTCTAACAATACAGCTAAATGACCACAGCTAAAACTTGATTGTATTTAGTGAGTTGTATTGTTTTTTTTCTTATATTTACCTAGTGTGGAAAACCACATACTTTTTCATAGCAATTTTTAAACCACTCAGAAATGAGTGGTTTTTTTTGTACATTTATAGAAAATTTAAGAATTATGAAAAATTTATTTATTATCCCACTACTATTTATTTTCTTTTTAGGAAATGCCCAAGAAACAGATTGCAGATATATAACAAACGAAATTGATGAATTCAATAACACCAAGGTTGTTAAGACGGATTATTATGATTTAAATAAATACACTTCTAAAAAGGATATTATTTTTATTTCGCTTAGAAATATTAATAAAAGAAAATCGGTTGTTATCACTTTAACTAGAGATTTAGGATGTTCTGTTTCGTTTAAAGGGAAACGTTCTTCTGTTAAAATTAAACTAGAAAACGATGTAGTTGTTACCTTTTATCATTCTGGAAACACAGATTGTGGGGATTTTACTGTAATAGGAAGTTTAACTAAAAACGACATTGCTAAATTAAAAGACTCTCCTATAAAAGTAATTAGATTTACAGGAACAGATTATTATCATGATTCTAAAGATATTGTTTGGAAAACATTTTTTCAAGAAAAATTAGACTGTATAAAATAACACCATAGAAAACTACGTTGCACAAAAAAAACCACATTGTATTTTTACTTTGTGGTTTTTTTTGTATGTTTGCTGTGCGACAAAAGAATATTAAAACCAATTAAAGATGTTTTTATCATTCAAAATTTTTATTATTAACAATATCCCAAACGTGGTAATCGTAAGGTTACAGACTTCAATTTTTAATTGGTGTTCTTTGTCGCATACACGTTTGGGTCTTTTAAAGTTTATTTATTATGCGACAAAGAACAGAAGCAACAGCAGTTGCGCCAACACTTACTTATTTAAGTAAAACAAACCTTACCCAAACGGTATTAGTAGTTAAAGAAGCCCAAAGCTATTTGCAAGAGCAAATGGCAACAGAACTATTTGAGCAAACTACTAAAAAAGACTTTATGTCTTTAGCAGAGAGCCATTTTTTATACAATAGTATTTTAAATGATTTTATTGCTGCATTAGAAAACCCAACATTAGATTGTAAAATTGGTGCATTTACCAAAATGCAAGAGTATTATAATTTTGGAGATATTTACGATGCTGTAGAAGATGCTTTTTGTGTTTACTTATTGTCTTTCTGCATAGATTTAGAAACGTATACAGATAAAAAACTAAAAGAAGTTTTTACATCTATGTATAAAGAGTCTGATGCTATTTATAAAGAGCTTATTAGTTTTATGAATCTAAACAAATTGTAAGATGGACAGCGCCGATAGAACTTATAGAGATAAGGTGTTTAAAGAATTAAAAACCTTAAAAGAAAAAAATATACTATCTAAAGAGGCTTATATTTTCTTTTTAGAATGTGATGCTGTAGATTTTAACAATTCTAGTTTTAGTAGAGTTCCTAAAGCATTGCAGTTTTCTAAATTTAATTTAAACTAATTTTTTAATTTTTGTTGTCTGGTTCACACGGTAATTTATTACCACTTAAACCACTCTTTTCGAGTGGTTTTTTTATGTCCTTTTTTTAGAGCGTTTCATTTACCAAATTGCTACAAATTATAATACTATGAGTAGTAACAAGCCTTTTGTATTTAGTGAAGATTTAGAAAAGAAAGCAGGACAAAAAGCAGCCAGAACCATACAGCGTAATTGGAAAGCAATTTTAGGTACTGCAACTGTTAAAGAAACTGGTAAACTGTTACAAAGAAGAAGTGGTATTATGTTAGATAACTCTAATGTTAGGATAAAAATGAAGTACGGTGAGTTAGACTCTTTAGATATAAACACCACTTCTGTTGCTATGATTTGGAACTATGGTTTTGAGAGGGTTAAAACTAATGGTGATATAATGAAAAGAAAACCATTAAGCACCGTTGAAACCTTGTTTAATAAATCTGAAAATGCCATAAGAAAATTGGCAGAAGAAATTGCAGAAATAAGAGCAGAAGATATAGCAACAAAAATTGTTAACTAATGGCAAAACCAGTAACTCAAAGGATAAAACTTTATATAAACGGTAAAGAAATAGATAATACGCTAACGAGTATTAGAAAAAATCTAATTCGATATAAAGCTGCAGCCAATAAAGCAACCCAAGGTTCTGATGATTGGAAAAAATACAACAAACAAGTTGCTCAATTAGAAGTTGAATATAATAACGCTAGATCAGCACAAAATGAATTTAGAAAAAGTACAGATTTATCTACAGCAGGCTTAAAACGTGGACAAAAAGCCGTAAAAAAATATGATTTTTCTATAATAGGACTGGTATCATCTTCAATGTTATTAACAGATGCAATACAATCTGGCATTGGATATGTAAAGGAATTTATATCAGATTCTGTTACGCTTGCTGAAGAAGCAAAAGGAATAGAGTATGCTTTTAACCAGATTACCAACTCAGCAAAAATATTAGAAGAATCTAGAAAAGCAAGTAAAGGTTTAATTTCTGATTTAGATATTAAAAAAGCCACAAATCAGTTTAAAAATTTTAATTTAGATTTAGACCAACTACCTACTATTTTAGAGTTTGTATCTGTAAGAGCAGCGCAAACTGGTGCAAGTTTTGAAAACTTATTCTCTTCTGCTATTGAAGGTTTATCAAAAGAAAGCAAGTTAAGAATTGATAACCTTGGTATTTCTACAAAAGACTTAAATACAGAGTTAGAAAAAACTCCTAATTTTTTAGAAGCTGTAGCAAATATTGCAGATAGAGAAATTACCAAAGCAGGCTCTATTTTAGACGATGCCGCCAACAGTCAGCAAAAATGGAATACTTCTTTAGAAAACGCAAAACTAAGAATTGGTAATTTAATTACTAAATCTGGTGTTATTCCATTCTTCCAAAAAATAGGTTCTTCTCTATTAAATGTTGTTGTTGCACAAGAAAAACACACTAATGCCATTTCTAAAGAACAAGTTGGTTTAAACACTTTAGTAAGCAAGCTTTTAGAAGCAAAGGATGGCACAGATGATAGAAAAATTTTAATGCAACAACTTATTGATAAATACCCTTTTTATCTAAAGTTTTTAAAAGATGAAAAAACGGATAACGATAGCTTAAAGACGGCTTTAAATAGCGTTAACGAGATGTATGTAAAAAAGCTTGCGTTAACAAGAGTACAATCAAAATTAGATGAAAAACAACGAGAACAGGCAAATAAAGAAGCGGATTTAGCTAAAAACAGAATAACTTTTAGACAAAACTTAATAAAAGTTAATCAACTACTTTATAAAGGTTCTGCTGATAATTTAAAAGAAAGTTTAGAAGGGACTTCTAAAGCATTAACAAAAGCTATTGAAAATGATATTAGAATATTAAGCGGATACGGTTCTAACATTACAGAGGTAGACGCCAGAAGACTTTCTAGAAGAAAAAGCTATCTGTCTAAAATAAGAGAGCAAGAACAATCTATTATAGGCTCTACTTTTATTAAAGATTTAGCTTCTGAATCTGTAAACGAGGTAAAAAAAGAACTACAACTTTTAGAAAAAGAATTAGGTATAACTTCTGATGAAGTTAATGATATTTTTGGTGGGGACAACGAAGTTGATTTGGGTACAATTGGCGGAAAAAAAGAGATGACTGATGAAGATAAACGGATACAGGCATCTAAGGAAAAACTAGAAGAATGGCTAGATCAATGGGAAGCAGACCAAAAAATAAAAAAACAAATAAAAGATTTAGAAGAAGATGAAGCTGCAAAATTAAAAGAAGAATTAGAATTAGAAGCAGAGCTATTAAAAATGGCTAATGATGCTGGGCATAAAACCCTTTTAGAAGCAGGTTTAGTTGACGCCAGAAAAGAAAAATTAGCTGCCATTCAAAAGAAATGGAATGATAAATTATTGGCTGATAATAAAAAAGCTGATGAAAAAAAATTAAAAAACAAACTAGAAAACGACAAAAAGTATGCTGCAATTGATAAAGAATCAAAAGAAAAATTAAAAATTGCTGAAGAAAATTTACAGGCTTCAAAAACAAAAGCCTTGCAATTTGGCGTGTATTCTTTAAAAAATATTTTAGGAGAAAAATCTGGAATTTATAAAGCAATGTTTGCTTTAGAAAAAGCGTTGGCAATTAAAGAAATTGTTATTAATACCCAAAAAGCTAATGCACAAATAACAAGTAATTTAGCAGTTGCTAACATGAAGGCTGTTGCTGCTTCTCCATTAACAGGAGGTTTGCCTTTTGTTGGTATAAATACAGCTATTGCAAGTAAAGAAACTTTAGCTAACAACATAAATGCAGGTGTGCAAGTAGCTTATATTGCTTCTGCTGCCATATCATCTTTAGACAAAGGCGGCCACACTTTTAATGGTTCTTACTCTGGCGGTATGGATGGTATTGGCGGACAATTAGCTATGATTCATCCAGATGAATATATGATTCCGAAACCTGTAATGCAGATGCCAGAAGTACCAATAATTGTTGAGTATTTAGAAGCTAAACGCACAGGCAAACCTATTTCTAGTTTGGCAAAAGGGGGTTCTGCTTCAGAACAACCATCAATAACAGAAGATCCAAGTACATCATCCAATGAAAACAATCTTTTAGCTATTGAAATTAGGCGTTTAAACACTCACTTAGATAAAGGCTTAAAACTTACTTACACATTACAAGATGAAGTTGAACGCCAGAAATTAGAAGATGAACTAAATAACACTTTAAAAAACGCAAAATCATAATCAAATGGCTGCAACAATATCTATCAATCCTTTAAATATTAATTATAAACAGTTTGATGCTGCACCAACTGCTGTTTTAATTACATTTTCTAATTTATCTTATAGTGTTATATCTTTTGGTAATGTTCCTAATTGGTTGGTTATTACAGATATAACTCAGGTAGAT
This sequence comes from uncultured Flavobacteriaceae bacterium, assembly GCA_963974245.1. GTDB lineage: Bacteria > Bacteroidota > Bacteroidia > Flavobacteriales > Flavobacteriaceae > Polaribacter. The sequence continues at coordinate 25,057 of CAXBBY010000021.1, forward strand.
AGCACAACAGCAACCGCTATATTTGCAATAAAACCAACAGAATCTAGTGCGTTATCCGCTAGTTTATATACGGCTGTTTTAGAAGTTTTGTCTCCTAAAGCAGACCCTGTTTCTTTAGAAGATGTTTATTTTAAAGAAGCAGATTTTACAATAAATTTAACAATAACAGAAACAGTTCTCTTAGCTGTAACTCCTGCAAATATTTCATTTAATTATACAATAAGCGGTGCGTTGCCTTCAGGTAAACTTGCACAAATAGTTTCAGAAAATGCGTGGACAATTGTTACTTCTGCTGCATGGATAAGCAGTTCTGTAACCACAGGTTCTAATAATGGCAGTTTTAGTGTTTCTGTAGATCCGTATGGATTAGCAACAGGAACACACACAGGAACAGTTACTGTAGATGACGGCAGTTCTACCAAAATTATAAATATTTCTCTAGTAGTTTCTGCTGGTAATACTGTAGATGATTATTTATATGTTGCACCAACAGAATTAGATTTTGTAAAAAATATTGGTTCATTATTTAACCCTATAAAAAGTATTTCGTTAAATAGTTCTGAAGTTTGGACTGCTGTTTCTTCAGAAACTTGGCTTGTTCTTAGTAAAACTACAGGTTCTAGTGGTTCTGATTTAATTTCTGTTTCTATTGATGCAACAGGTTTATTAGAAGGCTTATATGTTGCAGAAGTAGCTGTAACAGCAGGCACTATATTAAGAAAAACATATGTTACACTGCTATTAAATACATCTACAGTTAACATCCCAGATAATGGGCTTTTATATTTTTCTGAGGATGATGTTAGAATTCAATTATCTTCTGAAAATGAAAATTCTTTTTTAGATGTAGATTTAAAAGCGGTTACAGATACACTTTCTTTATTATATAACAAAAAAGCACCTTATATAAAAGGGGTTGCTTCGGTTAATATTGGTACTGAATGTAAAAATATGATTAAATCCGCAGAATTACCAGATGTTTATACTTCAAAAAGGGCCACATTATTAAAACCTGCGGTTTTAAGTTTTAATGGATATGAAAAAAACTATTTTACAAGCGTTGTGTTAGATGCTGTAGAAAGAAATAGTCTTTATTTTTTAAACGGTAAAACACCATCTACACCAAATAAATTAACCTATGTACCTTCTGAAATTACAGTTTCAAGAAAAGCAATTTTAGCACTACATATTTATAAAACAATTAAACCTGGTGCAATTGTAATAAGCGGTGCTGTAAACAAAACAATTACTGCGGATGAGAGCGCAAATAGTAATATTTACACCGCATTTATCAATTTAAACGAACTAAATATTAATGAATTAGATGTTTTAACTATTTCTTTTGATTTCTTACAAATTAAAGTCAAAATTAAAGAAGAAGCAGCAGAATCTATTCTGTTAGCCTTTGAAAACGAATGGCAATTACCAGAGTTTTTTGAGTTATCTGGCGGTTTATCTATTAGCAATAATGCAAATTTTGCCACTCAAAAAACCCAAAAAGAAGCAGATATTTATGAAAAAATATATGAAGCAAAGCCCAACGAAACATTTTCTTTATACACTGGCTATATAGAAAGTGAAGAAGAAGTTAAATGGTTAGAAAAAATACTATCATCTAAACGCATGTATTTGTATCTAAATCATAAAAAATTAGAAGTAATACCAACTTTCAGAAATTTAGAAGTTTACCAAACCAGGGAACATCAATACGATTATAAATTAACATTTAAGAAAGCATTTGTATGATCAAAGTTTTAATAAATGACTATATTTTAGATTTAGCTTCTACAGGCGTTACTATTGTTGAAAAAAACAACATGTTTAGAAATGAGCAAACTAAATCTTTTTCATATCCATTTCCACTTATTTTAACAGATGAAATTGCCATTGCTTTAGGCATTTCAGATATAAAAAATATATGTAACTATCCCACAAAAATTAACGTTACGGTAATAGAAAACAGTACCTACTATTCCGGTTATTTAAAAATTTCTAAAATTGTAAATAAAACAGCAAACATCACTTTGTTTTATGGTTATGAAACACTTGCAGTGTATGACATGCTTTTAAACACCTTGCCATTTCAAAAAGTTAATGTTGCAGATGTTAAAGCTTTTGCCAAAACACAAAATAGTAAACAATGGCCAGATGCAACTCATAATTTTGTTACAATAAAAGACACCGATTATGTAAATAACAACGATTACAGTTATTTTGAAGGATATATAAATAACACACTCGATGGAGATTTTATTGAAAATGTATTTGTAACGGTAGATGGTAATTCTGTAGCTTCTAATAAAAATATAATGATGCCGATGCCTTATTTAATGGAAATTTTAAAAGTAGGCTATGCACAAGAAAATAAAGTGATAAAAGGTTCTTTTGTTGATGATGTTTTTAATCATAAAATAGTATATGTTCCAGAAACGCATTTAGAACAATTTTCTACAACCCAATTAGATACTTTTGATTTTACAACTCCAACTATAAATTATATATCTGGGCAAATTATATATTCTTCTTACAAAAAACAATTTGTTGCTACATTTAATGGTTCATACAAATTAGAATTGAAGCTAGATTTACCGAAAGAAGTTGCATCCTTTTTTGAACTTAAAATAGATCATGGCGGAACCGAATTGTTTTCGTTGTCATCAAAAGATGAAGAAGTTCATATTTCAGAAACTTTAACAATTAGCGTAGATGATGCAAACAGTAATTTGTATGTAACTTTTTCTCTAATTTTAAAAGAACAAGTAAAAAGCATTGCAGATTATATTTTTGTAAAATATGAATACCAAGAAACCAAATTAAATATTTTTAATAATAGTTATTCATTGGCTAATTTTATGCCAAATATTACTTTTAGAACGTTTGTAAACTTAATAGAAAATATTTTTAATTTAGATAAAAATGTGCAAGAAAACGTAGTGTATCTAAATTATATAGATGATTTACTACCAACTATTATTTATGATGATCATTCTAAACATGAAACACCAATTCCTATCCGATTTACAGATAATGAAAAAGTGTTTGCTTTAAAATTTGATGATAAACAAGAATTATTTGTAAACAGAAACGGAATAGTACCTTCTACAAATGCTTCAAATTTAGAAAATGTAGTATCTATTAACATGCCTATATATCCTTTAAAATTTTCCGCTGCTTATGGAAAAGCAACAGTAGTAAACACTACAGAAAACACTACAATGAAGCTTTGTTTATATAATGGTTTGGTTGGTTTAGAGCCTTTAGCCGTAGAAGTTTTAGAGGGTAGAAACCTACAAATTAAAGATATTTACAAAAAATGGAAAACATGGTTACATTTTAGAACCAATTCAGAAATAATAGAGGATAGTTTCTTTGCTTCTGTTTCAGAAAATTTTAATATTAAAAAAGGAATGACAAAATATAACAAGAAACATATTATTAAAGAAATCCAAAAGAAATCAATAAATAAAAACTTTAATAAAATAACTATAAAAACTGAGACTTTTTAAAACTTAACATCTGCTTCTTTAATATTACTATCTGCTTTTTTCATTTCTAAAGGCGTGTATTGATCCGTTTGATTAGAACTATGATGCCGTGCTTGATTTCTAACAGATATTAGCGGAACACCAGCTTTTAACAAATCAGTTATTCCGGTATCTTTTAAAGAATACCAATCTATATTTGTGTTTATATTTAGTTTTACACGCATGTTATTCCAATTTTTCGTAATCTTATCTGGATAACATTGCTTTGTTCCTGGTTTAAAATTATCCACCGAAAATAAATAGTTAGACTTTGGTTGGTGCTCAATATGTTCTCTTAAAGCATTTCTTAAATTATTAGGAATTGTAACGAGTTTACCAGTTCTACTTTTAGAATCTTCTGCAGATATAAAGATGGTGTTGTTTTTTAAGTTTATGTGGCCAATTAATATTTTTGTGAGCTCTGTTCTTCTAATTAAACAGTAATAACATGTTAAACAAAGCACTAAAAAAGCGGTGTTTTTTTTCTGCCAATAGTCAAAGATTGTTTTCTTTAGTTTTTCTGGAATTAAAATACGTTGCTTTTGTTTTTTATTTAGTTTAGAAAAATGCTCAGTTGGATTTGCTGTTATGTACTTTTTTGAAAGTAAAAATTTGCTTAAAGTTCCTAAAAAACTAAGGTAGTTATCTCTAGTTCTAGCAGACACACCTTTTACATATCTAATATGATCTAAATAATTACTGATAAAATCGGTGTCAAATTTAAAACACATCAAATCTATTTGCTGAGTTTCTTCTAGATACGTTTTAAGTACAGAAATTTGCGATTTATAAGTTTTATACGTGTCTTTTCTAAAGTTACCATCTTTAAATTCTAGTTCGGTTCTTTTTAGGAAAATATCTAAAGTGGTATTTAATTTAGATAATTCCTTTGTTCCTTTATTTTCGTAAAAAGGATTCCAGCCGTTTTCTAAACGCTTATTGATTGCTGAAATCATTCTTTTAGCGAGTTTTCGGCGTTCGGTAATGCTTTTACATTTCCTAACACGGGGCCTTTTTATTTCTAATTCTTCAGTATAAGGATTTTTTACATAGAAAATAATGCGCCAGTCTTTATTTTCTTTTAGTTCTGCAGGAACATAATCTACAAATATTTGACTTTTTGAATTTTGAAGTTTAGACATTTTTTTTTTACATCTGATTGATAATCAGTTGTAAATATTAATAATCTATTTAGCCCACTTTTAGCCCACTTTATTGATAAAAAAGCCTACAAACCTTTGTTTATAGGCTTTTTAAGAGTACAGGCGGAGAGACTCGAACTCT
>CAXBBY010000022.1:0-22210 GCA_963974245.1 uncultured Flavobacteriaceae bacterium
TTTTCAGTAAGATGAACAACTTTTTTCTTTTAAATCATAATGCACAACGGGTTATGAATGAAATAAGAATTAAAGAACATTATAATAGCCCATACCTATTCCTTCCCGATTCTATCCGTTGGATAATAAAACAAAGAAATGAAATTGATATAACTGATTTAGACAAATTAGAGGGATTAAATTGTAGCATAATTTTAAGTCTTACTTCAATTATTGAGTCGTTCAATAAAGAATTAATGAATAACTGGATTATCGGTTATTTCAAAATTTATCAACAAACTTATGACATTGATTTTCTATTGGAAAGACTTACTGACGAATTAAAAATTGAAATTGAATTATCCGAATGGAATAAACAAAAAAAACTATTTCAGAAAATCACAAATGATGAACTATCGAATATTATTCCAAATGATTTAATGAAATCAATGGATGCTTTATTTAGTTTTCGAAATATCTTAACGCACGGAAATAAGTTAAGTTTAATAGAAACAAAATTCAATGGAAAGACAGATTTAAGACTTGAACCTGTTAAATTTAATACTTTGTTTAACTTTTTAAGAGAAAAAAAACTTATTGAAAATCTTACAAACACAAAAGAAAATATATTTAATGATATGTTTTCAAATAAAACTATAACTTTCTTTATTGAGATAGTTAATGAATATTTAGAAAAAGCAAAGATTTCATTTGGATTAAATGAAGAATTAAATAAAGAATTATACAACCTCAAAATATAAAGCCTACACACAACAACTCATAAAATTTATGCTTAAATTTGAACTAATTAGGAAACTGACAAACATATTAACAAGCGATTTGTACAGCGGAAAATCTGTCGGTTTTCAGCCGCACAAATCTTATAAAAACACATTAACAAAACACTAATTCTACCCTTTAAACTTCATTGCCAAATGCACTACTTTTTTGGTTTCAAAAAAGTCTTCTTCAAAATAAGTTGGTAAATCGTAAATAGTTGCAGAGGTGTATTTTGCTAATTCTTCAGATAAATCGCCACCTTTTAAATACAAAATTCCGTTTTTTAAATCGTGATTTTGTTTTTTAAGCGTTTTTCCTTTTGTCCAACCCACAAAAGTTTCCATTTGTGCAACAGCTCTACTTACAATAAAATCGTATTGTTCTTTTACTTCTTCTACTCTTCCGTGTGTCGTTTTTACATTTTCTAAACCCAAACCAGCAACAACCTCATCAACTACTTTTATTTTTTTACCAATAGAATCTACCAAATGAAACTGTGTTTCTGGGAACAAAATAGCTAACGGAATTCCAGGGAAACCACCACCAGTTCCAACATCCAATACTTTAGAACCCGGTTTAAAAGAAATTACTTTTGCAATTCCTAATGAATGCAATACATGACGTAAGTACAACTCGTCGATGTCTTTACGAGAAACCACATTGATTTTTAAATTCCAATCCTTGTATAATTCCTGCAATTTTGTAAATTGCTCTAGTTGAATTTCAGTTAACTCTGTAAAATATTTTTGTATAATTTCCATAAAAAAGTAATAAAAGTGCAAAAATAGTGATTTGTTAACAAACAATTAGTAACAATAACTGACGTTTATCATATATAGCAAATTCAAAAAGCATATTTTTGTAACTTAATTTTAAACCAATTAATGAAAGCAATAAATTTTTCGAGAGTAGATAAAGCCAAATTCTTTAGAACTCTAAACAAAAGAGTAAATTCTTATTTTAAAGACAACGATATAAAACGTACTGGAAATTGGAAATTATACTCGAAAGCAATTATTATGTTTTCGTTATTCTTGGTTCCATTTATTTTAATCTTAACCGTTTCTATGCCGCAATGGGTAATGGCAATATTAATGGTTGTTACAGGAGTTGGAATGGCTGGAGTTGGAATGAATGTAATGCACGACAGCAATCACGAATCTTTTTCGAGTAAAAAATGGGTTAACAAATTAATGGGAAGTAGCATTTATATACTCGCTGGAAATGTATATAATTGGAAAGTACAACACAATGTTTTACATCATACATTTACCAATGTAAAAGACCATGATGAAGATATTGATGCAGGAAGAGTTATTCGTTTTTCTCAACATTCTAAGTGGTTTAAAATTCATCAATTTCAAAAATATTATTCTATTTTTTTATACGGATTATTAACTATCAATTGGGCAATTACTACCGATATTAAACAAATGCGTGCTTATTTAAAACGTAAACTTTCTTATGGTAAATTTCCGAATCCAAAAGTTGAATGGACAAAATTAATCATCTCTAAAATTGCGTATTATGCCCTTTGGATTGTGTTGCCTTTATTGGTTTTAGACATATCTTGGTGGAAAGTAATTCTTGGTTTTTTTGTGATGCATTATACGGCAGGAATGATTTTAAGTTTGGTTTTTCAATTGGCACATATTGTACCTAATACAACAATGCCTATTCCTGATAAAGATGGAAATTTAGAACATACTTGGGCAGTTCATCAATTATACACAACTTCTAATTTTGCACCTAGCAATGGGATTGTTAATTTTTATACTGGCGGATTAAATCATCAGGTAGAACATCATATCTTTCCACATATTTCTCATGTACATTATGAAAAATTAGCGAAGATTGTAAAAGACACTACCAAAGAATTCAATTTACCATACAACGAATATCAAACAACAAGAAGGGCTATTATAGAGCACTTTAAACATTTAGGGAGTTTAGGTAAAAAACCAAATTTAGCTTAACAACGCAATTACCAAGAAAATGTCACACCCTTTGTCAGATAGAATTAACAGCTTGCCAGTTTCTCAAACGTTAGCAATGGCTGCAAAAGCCAGAGAGTTAAAAACAGCAGGAAAAGATATTATTAGTTTAAGTTTGGGCGAACCAGATTTTAACACACCAGATTTTATCAAAGATGCTGCAATAGAAGCCATCAATCAGAATTACAATTCGTACACACCCGTTGATGGTTATGTGGAATTAAAAGAAGCTATTTGCGTAAAATTTAAACGCGATAATGAGTTGGTTTACAATCCAAATCAAATTGTAGTTTCTACAGGCGCAAAACAATCTATTGCAAATGTTGCACAAGTATTATTAAATCCTGGAGACGAAGTTTTATTGCCTGCACCATATTGGGTTAGTTATTCTGCCATAGCTATTTTATGTGAAGCTATTTTTGTAGAAATACCTTCTTCGGTTGAAACTGATTTTAAAATAACTCCAGAACAATTAGAAGCGGCAATTACGCCAAAAACTAAAATGATCTTCTTTAACTCGCCAAATAATCCTAGCGGAACAATTTATAGTGAAGCAGAATATAGAGCATTGGCAAAAGTATTAGAAAAACATCCGCAGATATTTATTTTATCGGATGAAATTTATGAACACATCAATTACGGAACAAAACCTTTTAGTTTTGCTGCAATTGAAAACATGTATGACAGAACAATTACCGTAAACGGATTAGCAAAAGCATTTGCGATGACAGGTTGGAGAATTGGATATATTGGCGCTCCAGAATGGATTGCAAAAGCATGTACAAAAATGCAAGGACAAATTACTTCTGGCGCAAATTGTATTGCACAAAGAGCTGCAATTACTGCTGTGTTGGCTCCAGTTTCTAAAGTTCAATATATGGTAGATGAGTTTAAGAATCGTAGAGATATGGTTCTTGAATTACTTGGTAAGATTGACGGATTCAAATTAAATATTCCTGATGGTGCTTTTTATGTATTTCCAGATATTTCTGCCTTTTTTAATAAAACCATTAAAGGAAAAACGATTAAAGATGCTAATGATTTTTCTATGTTATTATTAGAAGAAGCAAACGTTGCAACAGTAACTGGAGAAGCTTTTGGCGCACCAAATTGTTTGCGTTTATCCTATGCTGCATCTGTTACACAGCTACAAGAAGCAATTAAAAGAATAAAAGAGGTTTTAAGTTAATTTTTAAACTACTCTAATAAATTAAATTCTCATTCTATGCTGAATTTATTTCAGTTCCTAAATGAGATTTTTTGTTCTCTATAAAAGGATAATTACCAAGACAATGGTAAAAAGTGATACTTGTAAAACAGTTCCTGTTTGACTTTTAAGTTTGTCATGACTGTTTAAAATTGAAGTTTTAATGCGAGACAAAGATTTTTTCTTCATTTCTCCAATGTCTTGTTTAATTTCTTGCTTATAAACAGACGTTAAAATTCCTCTTTCGATGACTCGTGGATGTGATGCTAATTTCATGGTTTTAAATTTTAATGTTATATTCTTAAGACGATAATAAATTAAAATTGTAACAGTCATCATAAATTTGAGTGCTAAAAACCAAAAGAATTTACACACTTAACTATCAGCAAAATAAGGTATTTCAAATCTGTTTTTAGTTCTAAAAAAATCAAAAAGGAAGTTCCATTTCATCTTCTGTACGCAATCTTTTCTTTTTAAAAAGAGGTTCTTTTTTTAAATATAAAACCAAGGTTTTATAATCAATAATTGCACTACCCATTTCTAAAATATCGGCACCAATTATTCCATGAATTTCTTTTGCGTGATGCTGCGTTAAAGCAGTATTCACATGAGTCATATCAAACAATACCAAATGGCTTTCGTAGGTTTTCCATTTTCCAATTTGTAAGGTGTTATCTGTAGATTTTTGAGTTTCCATATCTGTTGCGCCGGCACCAGCGGCTTTTGTTTCAGTTTCTTCTGCATGCAATTTAAAGTGCGCAATTAAATCTACACCAACACAAGAATTTGAAGCACCAGTATCTAAAATAAATCGTCCTTTAACTCCGTTTATTTTAGCTTTTAACTCCAAGTGATTAGTCGCAATTCTTGCCAACTTGATTTTTATATATTTCTTTTTTCGCAATACTTTTTTAAGACTTGGCATTTAACAGTACTTTTGTTTTTGCTAAAATACAGTTCAATTATCAATTATCAATGAACAATAAACAGTTTAATTGATAAATGAAGATTGATAACTGTTAATTGATAACTGAACACTAAAAAAATGATTACAGATACCCATACACATTTATATTCTGATCAATTTGATGACGATAGAGCAGAAATGATTCAGCGTGCAAAAGAAGCTGGTGTTTCTCGTTTTTTTATTCCCGCAATTGATTCTTCTTACACAGAAAGCATGTTTGAGTTAGAATCAAATTTCAAAAAGGATGTTTTTTTAATGATGGGATTGCATCCAACTTCTGTAAAAGAAAACTACAAAGAAGAATTGGCGCACGTAAAAAAATGGATTGATCAACGTTCATTCTACGCCATTGGAGAAATCGGAATTGATTTGTATTGGGACAAGAGCTTTTTAGCGCAACAACAAGAAGCTTTTAGAACTCAAATTCAATGGGCAAAAGAAAAAAAATTACCAATTGTAATTCATTGTAGAGATGCTTTTGATGAAATTTTTGAAGTCTTAGAAACTGAAAAAAGTGATGATTTATTCGGGATTTTTCATTGTTTTACCGGGACTTTAGAACAAGCAAAAAAAGCAATTTCGTACAATATGAAATTAGGAATTGGCGGTGTCGTAACTTTTAAAAATGGTAAAATAGATCAGTTTCTACATCAAATTGATATTAAACATATTGTGTTAGAAACCGATTCGCCATATTTAGCACCAACGCCTTTTAGAGGAAAACGAAATGAAAGTAGTTACATTACGCAAGTTGTAGAAAAATTAGCTGCTTTTTATGAAATCTCTTTCCAAGAAATTGCCGAAATTACCACTCAAAACTCAAAAGATATTTTTGGAATCTAACAGCGTTACATATTACAAAACACCAATTGGAACTGCAAAAATTGTTGGAAACGAAAACGGAATTCAATCTATTTCTGTTTTAGATGATAATATAGAAACATCTAAAAATATTCCATTATTTTTAAAAGATTGTATTGCTCAACTAGATGAATATTTTGCAGGAACAAGAACCGAGTTTAATTTGAAATTAAATCCGCAAGGAACCGAATTTCAGCAAAAAGTTTGGAAAGAGCTTTTAAAAATTCCTTTTAATAAAACCAGAACGTATCTAGAACAAACCAAAGCAATTGGCGATGTAAAAGCAATAAGAGCAGTTGCATCAGCAAACGGTAAAAATCCAATTTGGATTGTAATTCCATGTCATAGAGTACTTGGCTCTGATGGTTCTTTAACTGGATATGCTGGTGGAATTTGGAGAAAAAAATGGCTTTTAGATCATGAAAATCCTGTTAAACAACAATCGTTGTTTTAGACTATTTTTACAATTAGAACGTTTGTATTACATGATTAAAAAAATGTTTTTTTTCATTTTTCTCTGTATAGGTTTTTCAACTTATGCACAAACTGGTTCTACAGATTTTAGATCTAAGAATTTTAAAGTGGTAAAAGATACTATTCAAATTGATTCTGTGAGTATTAATTCGCAGTTATTTAAAGTATTTACTCAAAAAAAAAGAATCATCCCCGCTTCAGAATATCAAGTAGATTTTATCAAAGCACAACTGATAATCAATTCAAAAAAATACCCATTTATAACAGTAGAATATTTTCGATTTCCTAATTTTATTACAAAAGTATATCAAAAATATGATGAAAAAATAATTGTTCCAAACACCAACAATACACAACAATTATACAGCTTAACAACTAATAAAAATCAGCAAAAAAAAGAACTATTTAACAACTTAGAAACAAGTGGTAATATTACTCGTGGATTAACAATTGGAAACAATCAAAACTCAGTTGTAAATTCTTCTTTAGATTTAACGATTAAAGGAAGTCTATCTAAAGATGTTAGCATTAAAGCCAATATTTTTGATACCAATATTCCGTTACAAGACAACGGATATTCTCAAAATATTACTGATTTTGATCGTATTTTTATTGAATTTGAACACAAAAATTGGCGTGTAAAAGCTGGGGATTTAGATCTAACAAATGCTGATAGTTATTTTATGCCTTTTACTAAAAAAGTTGCAGGTTTAGAAGTTGAGGCAAAACTAAACGACAATTTAAATGTGCTTGCTTCCGGAGCAGTTGTAAGAGGCAAGTTTACAAGTTTTAATTTTGTAGGTAAAGAAGGAAATCAAGGACCTTATAAAATTATTGGCCCAAACAATGAGGCTTTTATTATTATAGTTGCCGGAAGCGATGCTTTGTATGCAAACGGCGTTTTATTAAACAGAGGAGAAAATAAAGATTACACAATTGATTATAACAATTCTGAGATTCGTTTTAATACTACTTTTCCTATTACAAATGATATTCGATTTCGGTTAGATTATCAATATTCTAACAGAAATTACACGCGTTTTATTACCTATGAAAAAGCAAGTTATAACAGCAAAAAGTACACTATAAATGGTTTTTTTTATAATGAAAATGATGCTAAAAGTCAGCCAATACAACAAAGTTTAAGTGATACACAAAAACAAATTTTAGCAAACGCAGGTAATAACACTTCTAAAATGTTTGCGAATAGTGCGTACAAAGATGTGTATTCTGAAAACAGAATTTTGTACAAGAAAATAATAAACGGAATGACTGAAAACTTTGAGTATTCTACAATTGCTACAGATGAATTGTACAATGTAACTTTTACATTTGTTGGCACCAATAAAGGCGATTATGTATTAGATAAAACAATTGCTATTGGTAATATTTACAAATATGCAGGAACTAATTTAGGAAATTATCAGCCAATAATTAGATTGGTTGCTCCATCTAAAAATCAAGTTGCAGTTGTAAACACAACGCTAAATCCAACTAAAAAAACAAGTTTCTTTGGAGAACTTGCATTGAGTAATAATGATGCCAATTTATTTTCTACTATTGATGATTCTGAGAATAAAGGTTTGGCAGCAAAACTAAAATGGAAGCAAATTTTTATTGATAAAAAATGGAAGTTCTCAACTGATTTGGATTATAGTTTTATTCATCAAAATTTTGCGACCGAACAACGTTTTGATCCTGTTGAATTTAAACGTGATTGGAATATTGTAAATCCGCTAGGAAATCGAAATCAGATGAAAGCTCAATTTATTTTAGACAACAAACAAAATTCTAAATATGTGTACGGTTTTAATTTGGTAAATTATTCTGAAAATTACAACGGAATTAAACACGATTTTAATAGTAAGACGAAAATAAAAAACACAAAATTTGGTTCCTTTATTAGTCTATTAAATAGTTCATCAATCACAGAAAAAAATAAATTTTTAAGAGCTAAAGTAAAAATAGAACATTCTTTTTCTAGCTCTTGGATTGGTGGTTTTATAAATCTTGAAACCAATAAAATCGAATCAAAAACCAATCAACAATTAAATAAATTAAGCCATCAATTTAAAGAATACGAAACCTATATTGGCTTAGGAGATTCTATAAAAACATATACTAAAATTGGTTTTAATTTTAGACAAAATGATAGTATCAGAAACAACACTTTTACAAATATAAACGAACGAAAAACATTTTATTTACATAGTAAATTGTTGCAAAATAAAACGACCAACTTATCTGTTTTTGCAAATTACAGAATTACCGATAATGCTTTTATAGAAAATGAAAAAGCATTGAATTCTAAAATAATTTATAGTCAAAAGTTCTTTAATAATTTCATCAATTTTAATACCGTTTACGAAACCTCTTCAGGCAATATACCAAGGCAAGAATATGTGTATCTAAAAACCGAACCTGGACAAGGTTATTATACTTGGATTGATTACAACAACAACGGAATTAAAGAATTTAATGAGTTTGAAATTGCTATTTATAAAGATCAAGCAGAATATTTGCGTGTGGCGTTACCAAATTTAACTTTTATAAATACGCAACGTGCAAAATGGCAACAAATTTTTACGATAAATCCATCTCAATGGGCAAATAAAAGTGGCGTTAAAAAAGTGCTTTCTCATTTTTACAATCAAACAAATTTTGTAATTGATAACGAACAAAAAAGATCGAATGATTCTTTTAATTTAAATCCATTTAACATTGATGAATCAAAATTATTAGGATTAAATTTTAATCTAAGAAACAGTCTGTATTTAAACAAAAATCTACAGAAATATAGTGTCGTTTTTACGTATGGAAAATCTAAAAACAAGCGATTATACAATATTGGTAATCAAGAAAATAACACCAGAATACATCAAATTAAATTTGCTCATAAGTTAACTACTTTTTGGCTTTTCAATTTTAAAACAAATACGTCTAAAGATGAAGTAAAAACAGAGAATTTTACAAATCAAAACTATGCGATTAACACGTATGAAATAGCTCCAAAGTTTACTTTTGAGTACAGTAAAAATCATCAATTTTCTTTCTTTTATAATTATAAAAACAAAGATAATAGCATTGGTAATTTAGAAACTTTACAACAACAAAAACTAGGAAGTTCTTATTACTATAAATCAAAAAAAAATGGGTTACTCCGAGCAGAAATTAATCTATTTTATAATGATTTTATTGGCAATCAAAATAGTCCGGTTGCATATCAAATGCTAGAAGGTTTACAAGCTGGCAGAAATTATACTTGGTCTTTAGTATATCAACAAAAAATAAATTCTTTTATCAATTTAAATTTTAATTATTTAGGTAGAAAAGGAGAAAATTCTACTACAATTCATAATGGATCAATTCAATTAAGAGCAGATTTTTAAACCATATATAAATTATTATAATTAAAAAATAACAGTAGATTTGTAATCACATATAATTGTAAAAGAAAATTTACGTTATACTAAGAACAATATTAATATTAAAACCAAAGAATGAAAAAGCTATTTATCGTTATTGCAATTTTAACAGCTTCAATAACACAAGCTCAACAAGAAATTAAATTAGATATTTTTGATGCCTTAGTTTTAAAAACTATAGAAATATCTTATGAAAAATATATAGACGAAACCTCTTCTTTTGGTATTTCTGCTTTGATTAATTTTGAAAAAAACAGTGCAGATTTTAAATACAATGAAAAAAGAGCTTTGACTCCATTTTTCCGTCATTATTTTACTTCGGATAGCAATTGGAATTTCTTTGGAGAAGGTTTTTTTAGCTTAAATTTTGGAGAAAAAGAAATGGAAATTCTTGGTGGACCAAGTACTTATGAAGATTATACTGATGGCGCTTTAGGAGTTGCTGTCGGATTAAAATATGTTTCTGAAGGCGGATTTACTGTTGATGTTTATGGTGGGGCTGGACGAAATTTGTTTAGCGAAAACTCACCCATTGTTATGCCTAGAGTTGGTGTAAATGTTGGTTGGAGATTTTAAAAAAAATAACATATTTTGTCTCGTCCTAATATAGTGTCACATTTTTTGCAACCACGTTTTTACGTCAACTTCTGCTTTAATAATATCTTTTAAATTAGTAATAGCAACACGTTTTTGCTCCATGGTATCTCTATGTCTAATTGTAACACAATTATCTTCTAAAGTATCATGATCTACCGTAATACAAAACGGTGTTCCGTTTGCATCTTGTCTTCTATAACGTTTACCAACCGCATCCTTTTCATCATAAAAAACATTAAAATCCCATTTTAGGTCATTTATTATTTCTTTTGCAACTTCTGGTAAACCATCTTTTTTAACCAAAGGAAAGACCGCTGCTTTAAAGGGCGCTAAGACAGCTGGTAATTTCAACACTGTTCTTGTGGTTCCGTTTTCTAATGCTTCTTCTTGTAAGGCGTTAGAAAACACTGCTAAAAACATTCTGTCTAATCCAATAGAAGTTTCTACAACATAAGGCGTGTAGCTTTTATTTTCTTCATGATCAAAATATTGTAATTTCTTTCCAGAAAATTCTTCGTGCGCTTTTAAATCGAAATCTGTTCTAGAATGTATTCCTTCTAATTCTTTAAATCCAAACGGAAACTTAAATTCAATATCTGAAGCCGCATCTGCATAATGTGCTAATTTTTCGTGATCGTGAAAACGATAATTTTCTGCGCCCATTCCTAAAGACAAATGCCATTTCATTCTGGTTTCTTTCCAGTTTTCGTACCATTCTTTTTGAGTTCCTGGTTTTACAAAAAATTGCATTTCCATTTGTTCAAATTCTCGCATTCTAAAAATAAACTGTCTTGCAACAATTTCGTTTCTAAATGCTTTTCCTGTTTGTGCAATTCCGAAAGGAATTTTCATTCGACCCGTTTTTTGCACATTCAAGAAATTCACAAAAATTCCTTGAGCCGTTTCTGGCCGTAAATAAACCTGAGTAGAACTTTCTGCAGAAGCACCAATCTGTGTTCCAAACATCAAATTAAACTGCTTTACTTCTGTCCAGTTTTTAGAACCCGTTAACGGATCAGCAATTTCTAATTCTTCAATCAAAGCTTTTACATCTGCTAAGTTTTCCTTTTCTAAAGATGTTGCCATTCTAGATAAAATCGAATTGATTTTTTCTTGATATCCTACAACTCTTCCATTTGTTGCAACAAACTCTTCTTTATTAAAAGCATCACCAAAACGTTTTGCTGCTTTAGCAATTTCTTTCTCAATTTTTCCTTCTATTTTAAGACAATAATCTTCTATTAAAACATCTGCTCTGTAGCGTTTTTTAGAATCTTTATTATCAATTAATGGATCGTTAAAAGCATCTACATGGCCAGAAGCTTTCCAAGTTGTTGGGTGCATTAAAATTGCGGCATCAATACCAACAATATTTTCGTGCATTTGCACCATTGCTTTCCACCAATAATCTCTAATATTTTTCTTTAACTCTACTCCGTTTTGAGCATAATCATACACCGCGCTTAATCCGTCATAAATTTCAGAAGATTGAAATACATAACCATATTCTTTTGCGTGTGATAAAACTTTTTTAAACTGATCTTCTTGTTTTGCCATAATGACTGCAAAGATACAGTAATCTAAAAAGTTAACAAGAAAAAATTAATGCTCTTTTTTGCATCGATATACAAATGCTGGTGGGAAATTTAACAATTCAAAATCTAATGATATCTTCTTTTTAAAAACAGATTTCAATTTTTTGTAATAAGTTAAACTATATTGAAATTGAATAAAAGTACCATCTATTTGTAGTGAGTTTATAGAGTTTTCTAAAATAGCACTAGAAATTGTTTTTGGAATAATTGTAAGCGGTAAACTAGAAACAATATGACACGCTTTTGAAAAACCCAACTTTTTCATTTCTTTTTCTATTTGTTCGGCAGATACTTTTAGTACCGTTAATTGTGGATGGTTTATCTTTTTTAAATTGTTATAAAACACATCATTTACTTCAAAACAAATTAAATGACAATCTGGTTCTAGTTTTTTTAATATTTGATTTGTTATTACCCCATTTCCTGGACCTAACTCTACCAATACTTTACAAGAAGAAAAATCAATCTCTTTTAACATTTTTTTTGCTAAAAAGCTAGAACTTGGTACTACAGTACCAGAAGTTTTCATGCTTTTTAATGCAACTTTAAAAAAATCAATTTTTTTACCCACTAATTTGTTTTTAGTATCTTAACAATAAAAAAAGCTAAGAAAATGAATTATTTACAAGATATTTTGCAACTATTCTTTCCAAAGATATGCATAACTTGCGAATCTAAGTTATTACAATCCGAAAAAATAATCTGTACTCTTTGCAGACATGATTTGCCTATTATTTGTTACAGCGATTATAAAGATAACAAAATAACGAAAGCTTTTTATGGTAGGATTCTAATTGAAAAAGCTGCTGCATTTTTGTTTTACAGAAAAGAAGGAAAAACAAAAGATTTAATTCATGCTTTAAAATACAAAGGGCATCAACAAATTGGAACTTTTATAGGCGATTGGTTTGGAGTTATTTTAAAAGATTCTAATGAATTTAAAGATATTGATTGTATTATTCCGGTTCCGTTACATCCAAAAAAACAGAAACAACGCGGTTATAATCAATTAACAACTTTCGGATTAAGTTTATCAAAACATTTAAACAAACCTTATATAACTAATGTTTTAATTAGAACTTCTGCATCAAAAACACAAACGTTTAAGCAACGTTTTGAAAGATTTAGCAATAATGATACTAAATTTAGTATTGCTGATATTTCATCATTAAAAAACAAACATATTTTATTAATTGATGACGTTATAACAACTGGAGCAACATTAGAATCTTGTTGTAAAGAATTATTAATTGCAGAAAACATTAAAATTAGTATTGTAACAATGGCATATACAGAATAATTTAACTAAAAAACCCACCTTTTTAAAGTAAAATTATTGTTATTTTGCACTAAAATTAAACCTATTGAAATCTTTTTTAAAACCTTTAATATTTGTTTTCATAATTATTATTTTAACCAGTAATTGTGCTAAAAAAGGAAGACCAAGTGGTGGTCTAAAAGATAGTTTAGCACCAATAATGCTTGTTGCAAATCCGCCTTATAAAAGCATCAACTTTAAAAGCAAAAAAATTAAAATTTCGTTTGATGAATATATTACGTTAAAAAACGTAAGTCAACAACTAACTATATCTCCACCTTTAAAATATTTTCCAACGATAAGTCCACAAGGATCACCAAGTAAAGAAATTACAATTAAATTAACCGATACTTTAAAAGCCAATACTACTTATATTTTTAATTTCGGAAATAGCATTGAAGATAATAATGAAGGAAATATTTTAAAAAGTTTTAACTACGTTTTTTCTACAGGTAAATATGTAGATTCTTTAAAAACAAAAGGCATAATTAAAGACGCTTACCAAAATAAATTTGATAAAGAAGTTAGTGTTTTATTGTTTAAAGTAGATTCTACATACTCAGATTCTATCATTTATAAACAAAAACCAAATTACATTACAAATACAATAGATTCATTATTCACAATTACAAACATTAAAAAAGGGAAGTATGTGCTAATTGCTCTAAAAGATGTTTCAAATAATTACCTTTTTAACCCCAAAGAAGACAAAATTGGTTTTTAC
Organism: uncultured Flavobacteriaceae bacterium; assembly: GCA_963974245.1. GTDB lineage: Bacteria > Bacteroidota > Bacteroidia > Flavobacteriales > Flavobacteriaceae > Polaribacter. Next base: position 13,922 of record CAXBBY010000022.1, read on the forward strand.
AATCGGTTTATAGAATTGCCAAAAGATAGCATTATAAATGAGCCTCTATCGCTTTTTAAAGAAACTCCGCCATTTAAAATAATCTCTGCAAAAGAAACATCAAAAGGAAAAATTTTGTTTGCTTTTGAAGGCGATAGGCAAAACATTGATATAAAATTACTTTCAGATGTGCCAACGAGTTTTAAAAGCAAATACTTATTAGATGCTACTAAAGACAGCATCTTTTTGTGGCATTCAAGAATCAAAAAAGATTCTTTAATGTTTAAAATTAAAAAAGGCACTTATATAGATACTTTAACCGTTTTTCTTAGAAAAAAAGGAATAGATTCATTAAAAATAAACTCTAATATTACTAATACTTTAAATTTAAACGATACACTAACATTAACAAGTAATAACCCTGTTATAAAAATTGACACCACAAAAATTCTCTTTTTTGATAAAGATTCTATGAACATTTCTTTTCAATATATTTTAAAAAAATCTTCTAATAAAATTCAGTTTTTATTTAACAAAAAATACAATACTAATTATAAATTTAAGCTTTTACCAAAAGCACTCACAGACATTTTTGAAACACAAAATGATACTTTAAATTACAGTTTCAGCACAAAAGAACCTGAAGACTATGGAAGTATTTTATTAACAATTAAAAAAAGTTCTCAATCTCAAGTTATTATAGAATTAGTAAGAGAAAAAGATAAAAAAGTGATTCAAAAAGCCACCATTTCTGACACAAATACTGTAAAATTTGAGCTACTTCCTCCAGGAAAGTATATTGCTAGAGCAATTATAGATACAAACAAAAACAACAAATGGGATACAGGTAGTTATTTACATAAAACTCAACCAGAAAAAGTTGTTTATTATCCTGCAGTTTTTAACATTAGATCAAACTGGCACTTGCCTTCAGAAATTTTTACAATAAATTAATAATACCAGAGTTATTATTTATGCCCTTGTTTTAATATATTTGTGCACATTTAAAACTATTTTTTGAAGAAACCCCTAAAAATATTATTTTTTCTTCTAATAGCTTTACCTTTAAACGCCCAACATCTTACACATGATATTGGTGTTTTTTTGGGTACCGCTACGATGCAAACTGACTATGGCCAAAGAGGTAACTTTTTAAGTAGTTATGGGAACAGCGCCTTATCTTTTAGCTTAATACATTATTTACATTTTTTTAATACCGATATACGCTGGAATTCTGAGGATGATATTGCAAATCATTTGATGCTAAAAACAGAATTTAATATCATGACAACAGCAAAATTTCAGCATTATGGCATATATACAGAAGTAAACTCAAACCTAGCAATACAATTAAGAGCTATGAAAGGATCCGTTTCTATGGTTAATTTTGGTTTTCAAGGAGAATATTACTTAAAAGATTTAAGAGAATTTATGTTTCCGTATTCAGAAATGAAATGGAATCCGTATCTAAGTCTTGGTTTTAAATATTCTAGTTACAAAAACACATTAACCTCAGATTTAGGGGATTGGAGAACAGACATTACTGTATTACCAACAAAATATAATACTCCAGGTAGCTTAGCTGTGGGTAATGGAGGAACTTTTTCTTTAATATTAGGAGCCGGAACTCGATATAAATTATCTGAAAAATTTGATATAGCAGCTAATTTTAATTGGCAATACTTCTTTTCTGATGCTGTAGATGGTTTACAGGCAAATGTAATAGAAAACAAAAATAATGAATGGCTAATCCATGTACAAGTTGGAATAATTTATCACTTAAATTTTGCTGGTGGAATCTTCTGTAAAAAATAAAATTCAATACAAAAAGATGCAACCATAAACTAAATTTAGCTAAAGCTGCATCATTTTTTTTTATTCCTTATTTAAAGCTTGTTCTAAGTCTTGTAACAAATCCTCAATATCTTCAATACCAACACTTAATCGAATTAAAGAATTTGTAATTCCAGTTTTTAAACGTTCTGGCTCTGGAATACTAGCATGTGTCATTGTTGTTGGATGATTTACCAAACTTTCTACTCCACCCAAAGATTCTGCCAACGTAAATACTTTGGTGTTCTCTAAAAATGTAAATGCCGCTTGTTTACTTTCATCTATTAATTTAAAAGAAACCATTCCACCAAAATCTTTCATCTGCTTTTTAGCAACTTCATGATTTGGGTGAACTTCTAAACCAGGATAATACACTTCTTTTACTTTTGGATGATTTACTAAATAAGCTGCAATTTTTCTTCCGTTTTCACAATGACGTTGCATTCTAATATGTAATGTTTTTACTCCACGTAATGCTAAAAACGAATCCATTGGTCCAGCAACAGCACCTGAAGCAAACTGAATAAAATGTAATTCTTCTGCTAGTTTTTCATTTTTCACCATTAATGCACCCATCATCAAATCAGAATGACCACCTAAATATTTTGTAGCAGAATGCATTACAATATCTGCTCCTAAATCTAAAGGTTGTTGTAAATATGGTGTTGCAAATGTGTTATCTACACTTACTAAAATAGTTAAATTAACTGCTTTCACAGCTTTCGTTATTTCCTCTATATCTGCAATTTTTATCAATGGATTGGTTGGTGTTTCTAACCAAATTAATTTTGTTTTATCTGTAATTGCATTTGTAACGTTAACAATAACACTCATATCCACAAAAGAAAATTTCAATCCATATTTTTGAAACATTTTTGTAAATAATCTATACGTTCCTCCATACAAATCATCTCCAGCTATAATTTCATCTCCAGGATTTAACATTCTTAAAACACAATCAATTGCTGCCAAACCAGATGAAAAAGCTAAACCATGCGTTCCGTTTTCAATTGCTGCAAAACTGTTTTCTAACGCCGTTCTAGTTGGATTTGCTGCTCTAGAATATGCATATCCTTTGTGTTTCCCAGGACTTGTTTGCGCATAGGTTGATGTTTGATAAATTGGAGGCATTACTGCTCCTGTACTTGGGTCATGTTCTTGTCCGCCATGAATGGTTTTTGTGTTAAATTTCATCTGTAAAATTCCTGAATTATTTAACTAATTTTTTTATTGATCTTATAATTCCTAAATGCATTCCTTCATGAAAATTGTTAAATGAAATGGCTGTTTCTAAAGAATCTAATACAAAACCTGTACTTGTTTCATATTCATTATAATCATGAAAAATATCAGCTTCATAATCTTCAATTAAAGTTTCTGGCAAGGCAATTAGTAATTCTTTAATTTCGTCAAATTCCTCATCATTAAATTTTCTACTTGGTGAAGTTCCTTTTCTAAAATCTACAATTAAATCTTCAGGAATTAAACAATTTGTTCCTGATAATCTGTAATGCAATAATTGTTGTGTAACTACCAAATGCGCAACATTCCAAGCAATATTATTTTTAAATCCTTTCGGAATTGCATGAAGTTGTTCAATACTTAAATCATCAATTACTTGTAAAACAAGTTCTCTAGATTTGATTAATATTTCAAATTGTGTTTTCATTTTTTATCCTAATTTAGCATCAAAGATAATCTATAAAATGAAAAAAGTCTACTTTTTACAAACTTGTGATACTTGCCGAAGAATTTTAAAGGAAATAAACCTTGACGGTTTTGAAAAACAAGAAATAAAAACCAATCCAATAACGGTAAAACAGCTTGAAGAAATGCACCAACTCTCTAATAGTTACGAAGCATTATTTAACAAACGAGCTAAGTTGTATAAAGCAATGGATTTAAAAAATCAAACCATTTCTGAAGCTGATTACAGGTACTATATTTTAGATGAATATACTTTTTTAAAACGACCTGTTTTTATTATTGATGACGAAATTTTTATCGGAAACAGTAAAAAAGAAATCGAGCGGTTAAAAGATAGAATTGGTTAAAAACCGCCACGAATTTACTAATTAATCTGAGTTATTCTCCAGCCAACTTTTTGTTCTTAACTCAACATTCTCTTTAATATCTTGCCAAAACAAGTTGATGTCGCCAACGTGATAATTTTTCACAAAAGACATAAAAAACCGCAATGGAAATTTTGGATTTGTAGCCCAAACCATTCCGTCTGTGATTTCAATTTTCAGTGCTTTTGTATATAATTTTCCGTTTGAATATAAAAATCCTTTGTGCTGATTTAAAGTTGTTGATTTAGCATCGTCCCAAGTAATTGGATTTGTAGTAACAGCGCCTTTATACACATTTTTGTTCTTCGGGTAACTTCCTTTTTTACGTGTATTCCAAGAAACAAAACCGCCAGTTTCATCTGGCTTTGTCATTGGTTTAATGGTTTTAAATTCGTTTGGTTGAATTCCCATTCCGACTAAATATGCAGCAATTAATTGTTTTTGCAGCGGTTTAGCATCAAAAAAATCTTTTAATAATTGTGTGGTGTGATTGGTTCCTTGACTATGACTTACCAAAATAATTGGTCTGCCATTATTATAATTTTTTAAATAATATTCAAAAGCTTTTTTTACATCAGCGTATGCAATTTCAAAAGCTTCTTTTCCTCCTTTATTATACAAACTATATGATTTTATATGTGCTTGTCTGTAAATTGGAACATAGATTTTTCCTGAATTGGCAAAAGGTGATACTTGATTTTTTACGGCAGAATTTAAAATTTTGGTATTCTGATTTTTATCATCAATAGGAGCATTCCAACGAAGATTTTTTTTATCTAACAATAATGTTGGATACACATAAAAAACATCTGCTTTTAAATCTTGAAGATTTGTAGTTGCATATTTCTGTAACGATGCTGGATACTTTGTTGGTAAAACTGCCCAAGAGTTTTCATCTGCATAATTCGGAGCAGCTGGAATATTTTGTTTTTCAAAACTAATTGTTTGATACGAACTTTTACATCCAACCAAAAAAATAAACAAAAGTAGAATAGATAATTTCTTTTTCATTCAAAAATTTTATTCTGACTTATAGTCTTCATACGATTTTTCTTCAACCAAATCTGAGCCCGTAAAAATATTAATTTCTTTTTTAACATCAGATCTGTCATCGTTTACATAATAAACAGCGCGTGCTAAATCTATAAAGGTTTGTCCAAAATCATTTGCGCGTTCACATTCTCTAATATCGTCTTCTATTTTCCACAATTTTTTATTGACTTCTAACAAATCGTTTTGCAATTTTTTAAGATGCGATTGATCTTTTACATCTGCATACATGTTTTTCACATCTGGTGTTAAGGTATTATATTCATGTTGAATATTTGCTACCTTTTTTGCATCTTTAATTTTAGAAAGTTTAATTTCTAAAATAGTGTATTTATCTAAAATCTCTCCGTTTGAAACTTCTATTTTCATATTCTTTTATTTAAAAAATTTACGTTCTACGATTGCAATAAAACGTTCTTCATATTCTTCTTGTTCAGCCCAATTATAATCTGGTTTTACCATTTTATTGATAAATTTCTTTGCTTCTTTTTCAGTTTTTATAGTGTTTAATTGAGAAATAACTCTGTTAAATTCTTCTTGACTTCCATTAAAAAGATTTTTTACAAAAGCAATTCTGTCATTTAAACCAATATTAATATTTTGTTGTAACTGGTCGTTTAACGATTTTTTAATTTCTGGTTTTTCAAATAATCCTGCAGCAACTTCAACAGAAATCGTATCGTCTAGTTCCTCTTCTAAAGTAATTGCCTTTTTATCTTTAATTTTAGGTTCTTCAATTGTATCTTCTTTAGAAAATAAAGTTTGTTCTAACTCATCAAAAGGCTGTTCTAGACTTTCTTCTTCAACAATTTCAATTGTTTCTGTCACTTCGAGCCTTTCGACTTCGCTCAAGACAGGCTTTGTCGAGAAGTCCTCAACCTCATCAATAAGAACTTTTTCTTCAGTTTGCTTTTCTTCAACTTTGTTTTTAATAATTATTTCTTCTTCGGATGTCACTTCATCAACAACAACAACAACAACTGTATTTTTAACACTATTTTCTATTTTTTCTAAAAGTGATTCTTTTGTTTCAGTAGCATTTGGAGTTGTATTTAAATATTCATCAACATACGCCAATACTGTTAATTTCTCATAAACTTCGTATGCTTTTTCTTTTAACACTAAAACGTCTTCTTTGTTTTTTAATTGCAAAATGTTATGTGCAATACTTGTTAAGTCGGCTGCTAATTTTTTGTGCATAAGTTGATAAATTAATTGACGCTAGGCATCTTTTTTTTAATAAATTTGTAAGACTTGAAGTAAAATACAATTATAATCATATTTCAAGCATAAAATTACAAAATGTTTCTCGAAAATACGGTAAATCATACAGAACAATTTGGTTGGATTGAAGTAATTTGTGGCTCAATGTTTTCTGGTAAAACAGAAGAATTGATTCGTAGATTAAAACGAGCTCAATTTGCAAAACAACGTGTGGAGATTTTTAAACCTTCTGTTGACACTCGTTACGACGATGAAGAAGTAGTTTCTCATAACGATAACCGTATTCGTTCTACTCCTGTTCCGTCTTCTGCAAATATTAGGCTTTTAGCAAATGATGTTGAAGTTGTAGGAATAGATGAAGCGCAGTTTTTTGATGATGAAATTGTTGCTGTTTGTAACGATTTGGCAAATAGAGGAATTCGTGTAATTGTTGCTGGTTTAGATATGGATTTTAAAGGAAATCCTTTTGGACCAATGCCAGCTTTAATGGCAACTGCAGAATATGTTACTAAAGTACATGCAGTTTGTACACATACCGGAAACTTAGCGCATTATAGTTTTAGAAAAGCACAAAATGATGAATTGGTTTTACTTGGTGAAGTTGAAGAATATGAACCTTTAAGTAGAGCTGCATATTACAAAGCTTTGCAAAAACAACAAGAAGAAAAATTAGCTTCAAAAAAACTGGAATCTAATTTAAAAGATTCTGAAACAAGTTCAGAATAAATGAATAACCATGTAACCGTATTAGAAATCGATGGAAATGCATTAGAGCATAATCTTCACTATTTTAAAAATAAACTAGAAGCTGACACAAAAACTTTAGTAGTTGTAAAAGCATTTGGCTACGGAAGTGATGCTGCAAAAATTGCTAAACTCATAGAAAATAACGTTGATTATTTTGCAGTTGCTTATACCGATGAAGGAATTGCTTTACGAAAAGCTAGAATTGAAAAACCTATTTTAGTTTTACATCCTCAAATACCAAATTTAGAGCTAATTATTAAACATCAATTAGAACCCAACTTATACAACTTCAAAATTTTTAATGCTTTTTTAGAATTAGCAGATGCTAAAGTATTATTAAATTATCCCATTCATTTAAAATTTAATACTGGCTTAAACAGAATTGGTTTTTTACACACAGATATACCGTTAATTTTATCAAAAATAGCAGCAACAAGTCATGTGAAAATTGCTTCACTTTTTTCGCATTTAGCGGCAAGTGATGATGTAAGCGAAAAAGAATTTACAACAAATCAAATCAACGATTTCGAACTGATTGTAAAACAATTTTATACTCATTTAGAAGATAAACCAATTGTTCATATTTTGAATACATCTGGAATTATAAATTATCCGCAAGCACAATTTGATATGGTTCGTTTGGGAATCGGCTTGTATGGTTTTGGAAATGACGAAAACGAAACAAAACAACTTAAAAATGTGCTTTCATTAAAATCAATTATTTCTCAGATTCATACTATTGAACCTGGAGAATCAATTGGATACAACAGAGCTTTTACCGCAAATAAACCGATGAAAACCGCCACAATTCCTGTAGGACATGCAGACGGAATTTCAAGAAAACTAGGAAATAAAAAATATTCAGTTTTAATCAACAATCAAAAAGCAGCAATTATTGGAAATGTGTGTATGGATATGATTATGATTGACATTTCTAATATTGAATGCCAAGAAGGAGATGAAGTAATCATTTTTAATTCTCAAGAAATGGTAAATGAAATGGCTAAAAAATCTGAAACTATTTCCTACGAAATATTAACAGCAATTTCTCAGCGTATAAAAAGATTGCTAAAATGTTAAAATTTTCTTAAATTCGCAACCAATTAACTATTAAAACGAATAATATGGGAATGCTTAAAGAATTTAAAGAATTTGCTGTAAAAGGTAATTTGGTTGACATTGCAGTTGGTTTTGTAATGGGTGCAGCTTTTAAACAAGTAGTAACTTCATTTACAGCCGGAATTGTTTCTCCGTTAATTGGCTTGGTATTTAAAGCTGATTTTAGAGATTTAAAATATATTGCAAAAGAAGGCATTATAGATTCTGCTGGAAAAGTAACTGGTGAAGTTGCAATTTTATACGGAGATTTTTTAACAAACGTAAT
>CAXBBY010000023.1:0-13145 GCA_963974245.1 uncultured Flavobacteriaceae bacterium
TGCTCTTAACTCACCACAAGAATGACTTCTATACATTTTTCTTGAAAAATTACTTCCCGAATTTATTTCGGGATCTAATCCTGCAAAATTACACAATTTAAGCAGAATAACTACTTTTTATGTTTCGTTAATAATCCGTGAAAATCTTTGTAAGTTTGTACTTATGAGCGTAATAAATATTCAAGAGAAATTCAACTTATTTTCAGAGCACTGGTCGCCAAAAAAAATTGGTGAATTAAACAATCAACAAATCTTATTAGCAAAGTTAAAAGGCGAATTTGTGTTTCATAAACACGATGATGAAGATGAATTATTTATGGTGATAAAAGGTTCTTTAGATATTGAATTACGAGACAAAACTGTCACCTTAAACGAAGGTGAATTTTATATTGTTCCGAAAGGAGTAGAACACAAACCGATTGCAAAAGAAGAAGTTCATATTTTATTATTTGAACCTTTAAGCACCAAACATACTGGCGATGTAGTTGCAGATATCACGTTAGAAACGTATGAATCAATTTAAACAACTTCTCGATACAAAATTCTTGAAAAAAGAATTTCACTCGAAGTGACATTGCGTGAGTAATTAAACTCAAGAGTAAGAACATACTGTCAGTTCGAGTGAATTTTGAAAAATGAAAAATTTGTATTGAGAACAGATAAGTAAACGAAAATTAAAAAATGAGCAAAATCTATTTAGTTCCAACGCCAATTGGTAATTTAGAAGACATGACTTTTAGAGCAATCAAGATTTTAAAAGAAGTCGATTTTATTTTAGCAGAAGACACCCGAACAAGCGGAAAATTATTGAAACACTTTGAGATTGGCACACAAATGCACAGTCATCATATGCACAACGAACACAAATCTATTGAAGGTGTGTTGAACAGAATTAGAAACGGAGAAACGTGTGCTTTAATTTCTGATGCAGGAACTCCTGCAATTTCTGATCCTGGTTTTTTGTTGACAAGAGCGTGTGTAGAAAATAATATAGAAGTGGATTGTTTGCCTGGAGCTACCGCTTTTGTACCAGCATTGGTAAACTCTGGTTTGCCAAATGATAAATTTGTTTTTGAAGGTTTTTTACCCGTTAAAAAAGGAAGACAAACGCGTTTGTTATTATTGGCTGAAGAAACGAGAACGATAATTTTTTATGAATCTCCACATAAATTAGTAAAAACATTAGGCCATTTTGTTGAATATTTTGGAGCTGACAGACAGGTTTCTGTTTCTAGAGAACTCACCAAACTATTTGAAGAAACCATCAGAGGAACTGCAACCGAAGTGTTGGCACATTACACCAACAAACCACCAAAAGGAGAAATTGTGGTGGTGGTTGAAGGGAAGAAGTAATGATCTCAGACCTCACAGGTTTTAAAAACCTGTGAGGTCTGAAAAGAACTACATCTTTTTTGTCGTAATTATAATAACACCATTAGGCGCATTATACTTTTTTATTGCTTTATCGCTTTTCACTATCTCCATTTTGTCAATATTGTCTAGCTTTAAAGTTTCTAAAAACTTTTTATCCCTAATCTTACCGTCAACAATAATTTTTGGTCCATTCTTATCAAAAATCTTTTTATCTTCTTTTACTTTATCAGAGAAGTTAAAACTTGTTACTTCTTTTGTTTGGATTAACACAACTCCATTCGGAGCATTGTATTTTTTTTAAGCTTCTTGTTTTTCTACCACCATTATTGATGCTATTTTACTTTGGTCGATTAACTCCAAAGGAAAATCAAATATTTTCCCATCGACATAAATCAAAGGCTTTGCTCCTTCTTGTATTTTTACCAAAAGATTTTCTTTATCCTCTTTTTCTTGAGCTTTAGCACTTAAAATTGACATTAAAAGAACCAATACTGTAAATAATATTTTTTTCATTTTTTTATATTTAATTGTTCATTAACTTTCCGTTGTTTTTAAATTATTTGTGTTTGGTGTAAACCACAACCAATTCATTTTGTATAATTATAGTGTAATTTTTTTCTTTTTGATTTTTGGCAATAAACATACTTTTAGCCTCTATCAACAATGCTTCTTTTTCACTATTCGTTAATTCATTTTTATTACTGATATAAATTGACAAAAGCAAGACTATAGATGCTGCTGTAGATAGTAAACCAATTCTAAATTGATTCATCTTCTTTGTTTTTTTATCAAAAGACATCCACATTTTATCATTAAAATTTTGTGGAGCTTCTTTTTTGTTCTTTTTTATAAAAGAGAATATCATTTGAATTGAACTATTAGTAACTTTTTTAGAATCAAATAAAAAAATTTCTTCCTCTAAAGAGCTTGTTCCAGACTTATATTTTTCAATAAAATTTTTAATAGATTCCTCTTTCATAACTATATGTTTTTTCTAGCGTTAAACCTATCTGTTTTGTTGCTCTAGATAATAAAACTCGGGTATGTTCTATTTTAATTTGCATTGCTGCTGCTATTTCTATGAATTCGTACCCATCAATGTCCTTCATCATAAAAACCTCTTTTTGTTGTTCCGGAATCTCTTCCAAAATTTTTAAAATAATAATGTTTAACTCTTCCCATTCTATTTTTTTAGTTTCATTTGATGATTTTATAATTCTAGAATAATTTTTTAATTCATCTAGTAAAAAGCGTTTTTTTCTGATGATATCAATACAATAATTACGTGCTGTTAAAAAAACAAAACCTTTTATATTTGGGTGCTTTTCTAATTTTTTACGTTTTTTCCAAAGTTTCATCATAATTTCTTGAATAGCATCTTCTGTATTAGCTTGTGTACCCAACATTCTTGCAACCATAGGAAACAAGCGTTCTGATAACGAAAATACCTTTAATTTAAAATCTAGTTTGGTCATTCTTTTATATAACGTTAAATCGTAATGATTTATAACAGAAAATTTTGTTTTATTTTAAATAATGATGAAATTTAGCAAATCGACAGCAATTATTTTAGTCTAAATTTAATATAAAAACCTTTATACGAATCTCCACATAAATTAGTAAAAATATTGGGGCATTTTGTAGAATATTTTGGAGCAGACAGACCAATTTCAGTTTCTAGAGAACTCACAAAAATGTTTGAAGAAACCATTAGAGAAACAGCAACCGAAGTGTTGGCACATTACACCAACAAACCACCAAAAGGAGAAATTGTGGTGGTGGTTAAAGGGAAGAGATAATAAATGACACTACGTTCTTCATTCTATCAAAAACTGATTTTTTCTCTTGTTTTTTTTCTATGCTTAAATTTTTAGTTATTGAACAAACTGTCTTGTGATTGGTTTTAGATAAAATTTTTGTGATTTTTACCTTATATTTTTGAGTCTCTTTTATTTCTCGAAAATTCATTTCTTTATTTCGAAAATAAAATTCCTCCAACCATTTAAAAAATCTCATAATCCTTGTTTTAATTCTGCTAAACTAATTATCAATTCATATCTTTTTAAGACATGTAATTTGAGTACAAAAATGAAAAAAGATGTAACTTTAAAAAAGGACAGGAAAAATCACTTAAAAAAAACATAAATATTTAATAATCAATTATTTATAAAATAATAGAACGTATTTTGCTATTTGATAAAATACATAAATACTTGATTACTATAAATTTACACCAAGGTTTAAGGGGGCAAAATTCCCATAGTCGGATTTTGTCCTCTTAAACTATATTTATTTAGAATTAAAAAAACCTACAACAGAACTAAAATGTCATTTCGAAATGAGCTTTTTAGTCTTTCGGCTTCGCTCAATGTAAACTTTTGAGAAATCTGTAAATTATTAGTTACTGCCTCTATATTCATGAGATTCCTCAATCGTTCCTCTTTTCGGAAAGACAAAAGTGAGTTTTTAAGAGTGATATAAAATGTTATTTAAAATAACATTTTATGTTTATTATTGTTTTTTACAATAACAATTTTTATCTATATTTGTTTTTTTAAATAACAGTTATGGAAAAATTATTTTCACTTCAAGAGAAATTTTTAGCAAACGTTTTTACAAAAGAGCGTTATTTAATAAGTAAAATAAATTGGTCAAATCGGTTAATTGCAATTAAAGGCGCAAGAGGTTCTGGAAAGACAACACTCTTGTTACAGCAAATAAAATTTTATTTACCAAAGGATGCAGAACCGTTGTATGCTTCTTTAGACAACATGTATTTTTTAGAAAATAATTTGATAGACTTGGCAGAAGAGTTTGTTTTGCAAGGCGGAACTCATTTGTTTTTAGATGAGGTTCATAAATATCCCAATTGGTCGCGAGAAATAAAGTTAATTTATGATCAATTTCCGAATTTAAAAACTGTTTTTACCTCTTCTTCCATGTTAGAAATTTACAAAGGAGAATCTGATTTAAGCAGAAGAGTAGTTCCTTATTATTTAAAAGAATTATCATTTAGAGAATTTGTATATTTTAAAATTGATAAAAAATTACCTGTTTTAAACTTAGAAGATATTTTAATAAACCATAAAGAGAACGCTAGAGAAATTATCAAGCAATTAAAGACTCCTTTAAAATATTTTAAAGAATATTTAGAATATGGTAATTATCCATATTTTTTAGAAGACTTAGAAAGTTATGATATAAAATTAATACAAACTATAAATTTAATAATAGAATCTGACTTAAATACAGTTGAAAATATTACTTATGAAGATAGTAGAAAAATAAAAAAACTACTAGTCGCAATTGCACAAAGTGTTCCTTTTACACCAAATATTAAAAAATTAAGTGAGCGTTTGGGGATAAACAGAACCTTTTTAATCAACGCTATAAAATTACTAAACAGAGCAGACTTAGTGATGGAACTATTTAAGCCTACAAAAGGAGTTGGTGCATTAACGAAACCCGAAAAACTGTATTTAAATAACACCAATTTAATTTTTGCATTGGATAAAAAACAAGCAGAAATTGGTACATTAAGAGAAACGTTTTTTGCAAATCAAATGAAACATATTCACAAAATTTATTTGGCAGAAAAAGGAGATTTTATCATCAATAAAAAATATACGTTTGAAATCGGTGGAAAAAATAAAGCTACAAAACAAATTAAAGGAATTGAAAATGGTTTTGTTGTAAGAGATGATATTGAAGTTGGCAGCTTAAATATCATACCTATATACTTATTTGGATTTATGTACTAAAATAATAGTAGAACTAAAATGTCATTTCGAAATGAGGATTTAACTTTCAAAAATTATTTCATAGAAAAATTGTAGTATTACACTCCAAAAACAAAATTATTATGTTAAAAAAATCTTTTATACTCGCTTTTTGTGTGAGCTTATTTGTTGCGTGTCAACAAAATAATGAATTAAAAACTGCTGAATATTCAGACGTCATCAATAAAGAATTTACTGGAGATTTGGCTTTTGAAACCACTTCTTTTGTAGAAAAATACTGGCGTGTTGTTGGTAATACAGGTTTTAATAAAAGTGTCTATTTTATTGCTGAACAACTCGAAAAAGACGGTTATGTTTTAGAGGAAAAAGCAACCGAAAAAGATGTGCTTACGTACAGAATAGAAAAGCGTCCGTTAAAAAGACCAACTTGGGAGTCTGTGGATGCAAACATTATTATTAATGGAGAAAAAGCACCATTATTAGCACATGCAACCAACAGAAATATGATTGCTTTAAACTCTTATAGCACACCAAAAGAAGGTGTAACTGCAGAAGTAATTTATATCAAAGATTTAAAGAAATTAAAAACTACCAATGTAAAAGGAAAAATTGTTTTTGCGGAAACAAGTCCAGGTAGAATTTTTAAAACCGCAATAAATGGTGGAGCAGTTGGTATAATTACGTATAGCAATCCTGCATATTTACAACCAGAAAAGAATACAACATCTATTCAGTTTCGTTCTGTTCCTTTAGATTCGGTTCATAAATCTTGGGGAATCGCAATGTCTTTTGCGGCAAAAGAACGTTTAAAAACTGCTTTATCAAAAGGAAAGGCAACTTTAAATGTGAAGATAAAAACAAACATTTATCCATCAGAAGAACTAACCATTGTTGCTGATATTAAAGGAAGTGAGCAACCAAAAAAACGCTTGGTTTTTAGTGCGCATATTCAAGAACCTGGCGCAAATGATAATGCTACTGGAGTTGGAGTTGCCTTAGAAATGGCTACTGTTACTGCAAAATTAGTAAAAGAAGGAAAAATCAATCCGAAGAGAACATTAACCTTTTTATGGGGTGATGAAATTGTTTCTACTGGAAGATATGTAAAAGAAGATAGTATTAGAGCAAAAGACATTGTTTGGGGAATTTCTTTAGACATGGTTGGAGAAGATACTGAAAAAACAGGTGGAACTTTTTTAATTGAAAAAATGCCAGATCCAAGTGCAATTTGGACTAGAGGAAATGACAAACATTCAGAATGGGGCGGAAGAAAGTTGAAAGCAGAAGACATGAAGCCGCATTATTTAAATGATTTTGTGATTGAAAAATTTAAAGCACAAGGAAAACGTGCAAACTGGGTTGTAAATACAAATCCGTTTGAAGGAGGAAGTGATCATGTGCCGTTTTTAAGAGGAAATATTCCGAGTGTTTTGTTCTGGCATTTTACAGATCAATTTTATCATACTGATAATGATAGAATTGATAAAGTTTCTAAATCGACCTTAAAAAATGTAGGAACAGCAGCCTTAATTTCTGCTTTTGAATTGATAAATGCTGACGAATACACCGCAAAAAAAGTATTAAAAAATATTGAAAATGCTGCCATTACTCGTTTAAATGAAGAGTTAAAACAAGGTAAATTGGCAATTGAAAAAGGAGAAGATGTAAAAACACAATTAGAAATAATTACCGCTTGGGAAGATTGGTATGTAAAAGCTGCTGCAACAACTTCTGATATGGTTTCTGATGTAAAATTGATAAAACCAGATATTGAAAAAACACAGAAAGCAATAAAATTAAAAGCTAAAATGATTGTAGATATATTAAATAAGTAAAATTTAAAAATATAGTTTTACAACTATTTCAAATTTGGCACAGTCGAAATTTTTTGATTTTAGATAAAAATTAACCTCTCGACTCCGCTCGAGGAGATATTATATTTGGTTAAAGTGTAATTTGTTTTTCATTTAGCTCATGTAGAATAAGCACTAAAAAAACCTCATCATTTGCTGAAATAAATTCAGCATACATGATGAGGTTTTTAGTATAAAATAGGCTTTGTTTATTTATCTAATCCTCCTTTTCTTTGCGGAGAACGCGCTTTTGGCCATTCTCTTTGTTTACCGGTTCTCGGATTAATTGGCATTACAATTTTTTCTCTTGAAGTTCTGTTAGAATCTTCACTTGCCATATAAGTTAGTATAGCAGTTAATATTGCATTGTTACGTACATCATCAAAAACAATTTTATCGTACGTGTCTCTATTTGTGTGCCATGTATAATTCCAATAAGACCAATTTAAAGAGCTCAAACTAAAAGCTGGCGCACCAGCCGCTAAGAAGGAAGCATTGTCAGAACCACCACCACTTGGTGCTCCTGGAAAACTTGTTTTAATGTGTTTTGTAATATCTCTTGGTACTGCAGATAACCATCTTGACAAATAATCATACGAATGTAAAAAACCTGCACCAGACAAACGCACAACTCTACCTGTTCCATTATCTTGATTAAAAGAAGCCTGAATATTTTTTACAATTTCTGGATGATCTTCTACAAAAGCTCTTGAACCGTTTAAACCTTGTTCTTCACTTCCCCAATGACCAACAATAATTGTTCTCTTCGGATTTGGATACATTTTCTTTAAAATACGCATTGCTTCCATCATTACTAATGTTCCGGTTCCGTTATCTGTTGCTCCAGTTCCTCCATCCCAAGAATCGAAGTGTGCAGAAAGCACAATATATTCATTCGGAAATTCAGTTCCTTTAATTTCTGCAATGGTATTAAAATTATCTACTTTTCCTAGTTCTTTAGATTTTGCAACTATATTTATTCTAGGTTTATCTCCATATTCAGCTAATCTGTACAACATACCATAATCTTCTAATTCCATATCAATTGTTGGAATTTTTTTTGTTCTAGCACTAAAGATTTTATTTACTCCAAATCCTCTAGACCAGTTAGAAGCAACTAAACCTGCGGCTCCTGCTTTTTCTAACTCTGCAATGATTGTTCTTGAGTTAAATCCTGTATTTCTAATGTTTTGTCTCCAAGCTTTTGTTTGCTCGTTGCGTTCTTTTTTCATTTTTTCAAATGATTCTGGCGTAGCAAATTCTTCCCAGTTATAATCTGGTCTTCCTGTAGGTTGGTTCATAGAAATCAACACAATTTTTCCTTTAATGGTTTTTAACCAACGTTGAAAAGCATCTTTATCAGAAATTTTAGGAATGATGATAACTTCACCTGAAACTCCTTTTTTAGAAGTACTTGGATTCCAAGCTAATTGTGTAGCATCTAAACTTTGCACTCTTGGATAGGTCATATCAACATGTGTAATTCCGCGTTCCCATCCACGCCATTCTCCCCATTTTTCATTTTTTGCAGAAATTCCCCAAGATTTGTATTTGGCAACTGCCCAATCGTTTGCTTGTTTCATTTGTGGAGTACCTACTAAACGTGGTCCAATAACGTCTAATAATTCATGTCCTAATTTTTTTAATTGTGAGTTGTTGTTTGCTTCATTTATAATGTTTTGAACAACAGGATCTTTACTTTGTGCTGTTACAGCTGTTGATGCCATAATAAACAACACAAAAATTTGGAGTGTTTTTTTCATTTTGTAAAATTTAATTAGTTGATTGTTACTTTATTGATTGTAAATATAGCAAAGTCAACTTTATCTACTTGTTAAAATTTATGTTAAATAAAGAACAATATCTCTAAAAAAAAATAAGGGTTTCGTTCAAAAAAAATGCACCATTTCTTCTAAAATTGGTTCAGTAAATGATGCGTTTTAGATCTTTAGAAAAGGATTATTGGTGTTTTCCTTTTTCCCAACCAGTTTTTCCTAAATATTTTTCGCCGCTTTCCACAGCTCCGTCTTCAATAGAAGTTCCCATAGAATCATTCCAACGGTTTAAGTATCCAAAGAGCGAAATAACGCCCAACATTTCTACAATTTCTCCTTCGTTCCAATATTTATATAATTCCGTTTTAATGTTTTCATCAACAGCATTTGGTACCATAGACGCAGCTAAAGAAAAATCTAAAGCAGCACGTTCTGCATCAGAAAAAGCCGCATGGGTTTTATATTCCCATATATTATCTAATTGTTCTTGTTCTGCGCCATAACGTTCTGCTGCTCTAATTGCGTGTGCTTGACAATATCTACAACCTGTTGCGTTACTAGAAACCCAGGCAATCATTCTTTTTAAAGCAGAAGTTACTCGTCCTTCATTTGCCATTACCGCTTTATTTAAATTGATAAATGCTTTTGAAATGGCTGGTCTTCGTTGCATTGTTAAAACAGAATTTGGGCAAAACCCTAAGGTTTCATTAAAGAATTCTGCTAATTCTTGTGTTTCTAAATCGTGATTTGCTGATAAAGGCGTTACTAATGGCATATCTTTTACGTTTTTATACCTTCAAATATATCTATTTTTATAACTTTAGCTTTCTAATTATAGTAAATTTGTAAAAACAAATAAAATGGCAACAAATACAGTAACAACATCTTGGAAAAAAAACGGAATTTTAGAATCGGATAACCCAAGCGGAAATTCTTTAATAATGTACGATGCAAGTGAAGATTATGGAGATTTAGTTGGTTTTGGACCAAAAGCACTAATGCTTTCTTCTTTAGCTGGTTGTTCTGGTTTAGATGTAGATTCGCTTTTAAAAAAAATGCGTGCAGAACCAGAAGATTTTAAGATAATTGTTACAGCAGAATTAACAGAAGAACATCCAAAATACTACCATAAAGTACATGTAGCTTATCATTTTTATGGTACTGATTTAAAAGCTGATAAAATTACAAAAGCGGTAAATTTATCGGTAGATACATATTGTGGCGTGATGGAAATGTTTAGACAGTTTGCTAAAATAACGATAGAAATACAGTTGCATGAAAATGAATAAATAAAAATTTAAAAAGAGCTGATGAAATGAATTCAGCACACAAATTGCTATGCGTTGGACTTTAAAAACAACACCCGAAAAAGAAAAAATTAAACAACTTGCAAGCGAATTATCCATAGAAAAACCACTTGCAGAAATTTTATTGCAACGCGGAATCTCTACGTTTAATGAAGCTAAAAAATACTTTCGCCCTTCTTTAGAAGATTTACACGATCCTTTTTTGATGAAAGATATGGATGTTGCTGTAAACCGAATTGAAACTGCCATTGCAAACAACGAAAATATTTTAATTTATGGCGATTACGATGTTGATGGAACTACTGCGGTTTCGTTGGTTTCGTCGTATTTAAAAACGTATTACAAAAATGTTTCAACCTACATTCCAGATAGATATGACGAAGGTTACGGAATTTCTTTTAAAGGAATTGATTATGCTGAAGACAATAATTTTTCTTTAATTATTGCCTTAGATTGTGGCATAAAAGCATTGGACAAAGTTGCGTATGCTTCTGATAAAAATATCGATTTTATTATTTGCGATCATCACAAACCTGGTGCAGAAATTCCTAAAGCAGTTGCGGTTTTAAATCCGAAAAGAGCAGATTGTTCTTATCCATTTGATGAATTGTGTGGTTGTGGCGTTGGTTTTAAATTGGTGCAAGCGTTGGCATCCAAAAGAAATCAAACCATTGATAATTTAACGCCGTATTTAGATTTGGTTGCTACAGCAATTGGCGCAGACATTGTTCCGATGACTGGCGAAAACAGAACCTTGGCGTATTTTGGTTTGCAGGTAATAAATACAAATCCTAGAAACGGATTTAAAGCGATCATTCATCAACTAAAAAAGAAAGAATTAACCATTACAGATGTGGTTTTTATTATCGCTCCGCGGATAAATGCTGCTGGACGCATGAAACACGGAAATTATGCAGTTGAATTATTAACAGAAATGGATTTTGAAACTGCTGTTGAATTTGCATCAGCCATTGAAAAAAACAATTCTGACAGAAAAGAACTCGACAAAAAAATTACGCAAGAAGCTTTACTACAAATTACTGAAAATAAGGAAGAAAAAAACGTTACATCGATTGTTTTTCGTGAAGATTGGCACAAAGGTGTTATTGGTATTGTGGCTTCTAGATTGATAGAAACGCATTACAGACCTACATTGGTTTTTACAAAAAGTGGTGATAAATTAGCTGCTTCGGCAAGATCTGTAAAAGGATTTGATGTGTATAATGCACTAGAACAGTGTGCAGAATTTATTGAGCAATTTGGCGGACATAAATATGCTGCTGGTTTAACATTATTGCCAGAGAATTACGAAAATTTTAAACAAAAATTTGAAGACGTTGTAAAACAGTCTATTTTACCAGAACAATTAATTCCTGAAATTGCCATTGATGCAGAAATTGAACTTTCTGAAATTACACCAAAGTTTTTTAGAATTATACAACAAATGGCTCCTTTTGGACCACAAAATATGAAACCAACTTTTAAAACCTCAGCTGTTAGAGATAACGGATTTGGCAAACAAGTTGGTGAAGACAAAAGTCATTTAAGACTCAATTTAATTTATGGTTCAGATAACAAAACCTATACTGCAATTGGTTTTGGTTTGGGTGATAAAATATCGCTTATTAAAAATGAATTTGATATTGTGTACAACATTGATGAAAATACGTGGAATGGCTTTACGAGTATTCAGTTAGTGTTAAAAGACATCAAATAAATTTTTCTTATTTTTGGGTAATTGCTAAAGAGATGGAAAAATTACCTACGGTTTATCTTGAACAAAAAGTTCATAGAAAAAACAAACGAATTCTTGTAAAATTTACCTATCATCAGAAATTAATTACTATAATTAAATCTGTTGATAGTATTTTTTGGAGTACAACTTTAAAAGCTTGGTATTTAAATGACACTCCTAAAAACTTACAAATACTAATCAATTTATTTGAAGAAATTACAACTGTTAACACCAGTAAAATGGTTAAAAAAAAGTTATTTACACGAAACTTAACAGCTTCTCAAAAAATACTTTTAAACAACTTTTTTGTTTATTTAAAAGGAAAAAGATATAGTGAAAGCACCATTACAACCTACACTTTTTTTGTGGCCGATTTTATTAATTTTCATACAAAGATTGCTTTAGAAGATCTTACCAACAGAAATGTAGAAGAATTTATAGAAACGGTATTTATAGAAAGAAAGTATTCGGTTAGTTCTCAACGACAATTTATAAGTGCTTTAAAGATTTTTATTGTTTTTTATCCAGAGACAAAAATTAACGACTTACAATTAGAAAGACCAAAAAAGTCAAGAAGCTTACCTACTGTTTTATCGCAAGAAGAAGTAATTAGGCTTTTACAAAACACCAAAAACTTAAAACACAGGGCTGCGTTGGCTTTTATTTATTCTGCCGGATTTAGAATTGGTGAGTTGATTAATTTAGAATTGCGACATATAGATATGGATAGAAATCAAATTTTAATACAAAACGGAAAAGGAAGAAAAGACCGATATGTGCCTTTGGCAAAAAGTTTTAAACCGTTATTGATTAATTATATTACAACATATCAGCCAAAGCGTTTTTTTATTGAAGGAAAGCCGTATGAGAAATATTCTGCTGGAAGTATTAGAGCCTTTTTAAGAACCTCTTGCCGTCTTGCAAACATACACAAACGAGTTACACCACATTGTTTACGACATAGTTTTGCTACACATTTATTAGAAAACGGTATTGATTTACGGTTGATTCAAGAATTATTGGGTCATGCAAAACCAGAAACAACGATGATTTACACACATGTTTCACAGAAAAGTTTATTTCAAATTAGTAGTCCGTTAGATATTGCTGTAAAAAACTATACAAATGGCTCAAAAAAATTAAATCAGTAGAAAAACAGAAATGCAGCTCTACAAAAAGGAGAAAATTAGTATCTTTAAAAATCGTTTTATTTTCCGATTGATAAGATTCACAAAAAGTAACGTTATCCGGAAAATAGAAAGGAATAACATCATAAAATATAATTATATAACACGTTAGGCGTGCATATGACCCGTCCTGAATAAAGGCTACATAATTTTAAACATTATGTATAGAAATGA
>CAXBBY010000024.1:0-12360 GCA_963974245.1 uncultured Flavobacteriaceae bacterium
TGATTTTCAGTAAGATGAACAACTTTTTTCTTTTAAATCATAATGCACAACGGGTAAAAATACTTTTTTTAAGGAAAAAATTAATTCCAAAAAATGAAGAAATACTTTTTTTTAAAAACGTTAAGCCTTATGTTTTTAGTAAATTAATCTACTATGTCAAATTATTCAGTATAGAAAGTAAAAGACCTAGAAGTAGTAATAAATCTCAAGTAAAATACTTCAACAATCACATAGATAGGCTTCAAAACTATTTTAATGATAACCTAGAATTTTATCATTATTTTAGAAGAGGTGCTATTTTTTTAGACGAAGAATATTTTATTAGAGGTAAAGCAGATATAAGGCTATTTCCAGATTCATTATCGTTTTTTATAGACGATAAATTTTCTACAAGTCACGATACAACAGTGGCTACTATTATGGCATACGATATGTTAATTATCTATCTAAAAAGAGAAATAGATAAACTAGAAAACAATAATAGTATGGAAACAAATTTTAACGCTTTCAAAAAAGAATCTAAACTTTTTTGGACTGGTAATAAAACGGATTTAATAGAATTAATATACGCACTTCATAGTGCAGGTAGCGTTAATAGTGGTACTGCAGATATTAAAGAAATGGCTTCTGCCTGTGAACAGATTTTTAATATTGATTTGGGAGATTATTATAGAACTTTTTTAGAAATCCGTTCACGTAAAATTAACCAAACAAAATTCATTGATAAACTAAAAGATGCACTTGAAAATAAAATGTTAGAGTCGGATGATTAATCACCCAACTTGGGTGTTTTGACAATTATTAATTATCATAAATTTTGTACTACTTTAGTTTGTACTATTTAAAATCAAAACATCAAAACGAATTATCTTAACTCTCTAAAAATGAGAAACTAAATTACCCAACTTGGGTTAAACTTGTGTGTAATCTTTAATAAAAGAGTTCATATTTGCCAAACGAAAGTCAAATCGAGTCAAAATAAATTTTGGCGGAATCCTCACAATCGTGAGGATTTTTTTTTCTAAAAACTTAAATCTTTAACTATGGCAGCTACAATTATTACTACAGAAGATCTTCAAGAATTTAAACACGAATTATTAGAAAACATCAAAGCGATGATTAATCATCAATCTGGTTTTGCTCCTAAAAAATGGCTAAAATCTCCTGAAGTTAGAGATTTATTAAGTATTTCTCCTGGTACTTTACAAAATTTAAGAATTAATGGAACACTTCCATATTCCAAAGTTGGTGGCGTAATTTATTACGATTATGAAGAAATTAAAAAAGTATTAGAAGATAACAGAGTTCACAATAAGTTTTAAAATGCAACAAGCAAAATCGAAAGATATTTCCTATGCAAAATGTTAATTATATAAAACATCTCAATGGCATTTTTATTCAATTTTCAAAGGACAATCGATTAAATCCAACACATATTAGTTTATACATAGCGCTATTTCAAATTTGGAATAACAATCGATTTTTAGAAGAATTCTATATCAATCGAGAAGAAGTAATGCGTTTCTCAAAAATTGGTTCAAAATCTACGTATCACAAGTGTATCAAAGAATTAAGTCATTGGAAATATATAATTTATTACCCATCACACAATCCATACAAAGGCAGCAAAATTAAGATGTTCAAATTCGAGACAAGTTCTGGACAAGCTCTGGTACACAACAGTACTAATATCGAGACAAGCAGTGGACAAGCACTGGTATCTATTAATAAACATATACAAACTAATAGAAACAATAAAAACATTAATAAACTTGACCAGCCAAAAAATGAAAAAATAGTTATTGATTTTTTCAAAAAAGAAAAATGGCCAATAATTGAAGCACAAAAATTCTTCAATCATTACCAGGGTATTGGTTGGAAAGTAGGTGGAAAAACAAAAATTGTCAATTGGCAAGCAACAGCTAAAAACTGGATGATAAAAGCAGCAGAAATTAAAACAAACAAAACTCAAAATGCAGTTAGCCAGAATCAAGACAACCTAAAGACCAGTAAAAATAAAAATTACAACGAACCTTTATGATTAAAATACAACCTCATATCATTCAAGAAGGAAGTGTGCAATTTCAATTGGGCGAACAAAAGGGAAATCAAATAATATATGATTTTCCAAAAATGTTAATCTATTTAGAAGCAAAAGGAAAATTATTGTTTGGTAAAAATTTCAAAATATATTCAGAAGATGAAACTGTTTTATATAAACTCTGTATTTATTTTATTCGTGATTTTGAAACTTGCAGAAAATTAAAGATAGATCCAAACAAAGGAATTTTATTATCTGGTCCTGTAGGTTGTGGTAAAACCAGTTTGATGCAATTATTACCGTTTATTGTACCTCATCAAAATCAACATAGTCTAATCCCTGCAAGAAATATCACTTTCAGTTTTAATAAAAGCGGTTTTAAAATTATTGAGGATTATGGAAATAATGGCTTTTATTGTTTTGATGATTTAGGTGTAGAAACCACAGGAAGACATTTTGGTAAAGATTGCAATGTAATGGGAGAAATTCTCTTGTCTCGCTATGATTTATTCTTAAAACGCAAAATTAGAACACACACCACTACAAACTTAAACGCACAAGAATTAGAGAGTAGATATGGAATTCGTGTACGTTCCAGAATGCGTGAATTATTTAATTTGATTGCTTTTGATAAAGAAAGTTTAGATAAGCGAAAATAAAGGCAACACCGACTCAACATCGATAAAAGTGTAATACAAAGACTAAAAACCAAACAATTTTAATAGATTTGTGAATAGCAATAATTTTATGTTAAGTATCAACGAAATAAAATCACTTATAAATTCAGGAGAAGGCTTTAACCTTGAATTTAAAGTAAGAATTCCAAATAAAATAAAAGAGGTTACAGAAGAAATTTGTGCATTTGCAAATGCATCTGGTGGTACTGTTATTCTTGGTGTTGATGATTCTAATAATATTCAAGGAATTACTTTTAACAATGCAAAACGTTCCGCTTTGCAGAATTCAATAAATGAAATTACACCAACATTACATTGCAATATTTATACAACAACTATTGATAAAAAAGAAATTGTAATAATTGAAGTTCCTTCAGGTGTAAATAAACCATATGTCCTTTCTGGAGCAATTTATGTTCGTCAAGGTCCTAATTCTCAAAAATTAACTACGGTAGAAGAAATGAGAGATTTCTTTCAGCAAGCTGATAAGATTTATTACGATGAAGCGCCTTGTAAAACCATTGATATTACTAAAGATATTCCTAATACTAATATCAATCAATTTAGAGAATTAGCAGGTTTAGGTACTACAGTTTCTAACGAACAAGTATTCAATAATTTAAAATTAATAACCAAAGAAGGTTTTCTTAAAAATGGTGCTACTTTATTCTTTGCAGAAAATCCAGAACATTTTTTTGAAAAAGCAATAATTAGGTGTATTGTTTTTGATGGTATTGATAAAAGATATATTACTGATGATAAAATAATGCCTGGTACTTTATATCAGCAATTTCTTCAAACAATGACTTGGTTAAAAACAAAACTAAATGTGCGTTACGATATTGAAGGAAATGGTTCACAACCTCGAAAAGAAATTTGGGAAATTCCCGAAACAGTTTTTAAAGAAGCTATTATTAATGCTTTAGCACATAGAGATTATTATGATAAAGGAGCTCGTATTTCTGTGGAAGTTTTTAATGATAGAATTGAAATTTCTAATCCTGGAGGTTTAGTAAGTGGGATTCCTAAAAATGAATTTGGAAAAAGAAGTTTAAGTAGAAACCCTTTAATATTTGGGCTTTTTGAAAGAATAAGAATGGTAGAACAAGTAGGTTCTGGTATTAGTAGAATGAGAGATTTAATGTTAGAAAATAATTTAACTCCACCTGAATTTAATACTGAAGGTATATTTACTGTAACATTTAGAAGACCTTTCGATTTTAATAAGTGGGTAGATAAGTGGGTAGATAATCTAACAGATAATAGAGTTAATATTATCAAAGCTATTCATAAAAATAATAAAGTTTCTAAAAGAGAATTAGAAGAAATAGTGGGCATAAGTGCTACTGCTATTGATAACAACCTTGATAGTCTAAAAGATTTAGGACTTATAGAAAGAGTTGGTAGTGCTAAAGGCGGACATTGGAAAATAAACTACATACTTCCGTAAGTGGGTAGAAAGGTGGGTAATAAAAGTTAAAGGTTGTTATATTTTAGAATTTCATTTTTAACAATATCTAAATCTTTTTTAAGTTGTTTCAAACCATACTTCTCTATTTTTAAGACTTTAATTTTACAACATCTTTTAAATTTTTTATCACTACAAATTGGACATAAATCATTATTTCCAATTTTAAGTTTCCCTATTCCAATTTGGATGATTTTTTCTATATATAAAAGATTGTCTGTTTCTAATTCTTCTTGATAAAATTGTATGATGCCTTTTTCGTGGTGCTCAAACTCTCCATTAGCATATTTGCCTGTTTTTAATTTATATTGATGGTTTGCAAAAAATGGGTAGATAAATGTTTGGTAAAAATTAATTAAATTAATACCACTCCTTTTTGCTAAGATTAGTTTATGTGGTATTGCAAGACAACATAAACCTTCATCTGATATGTGAAAATCCCAACTTCTATCAATATTTTTAGTTGTTTCAACAACTATAGGTGTAACATGTGGGTAATTATTAGTTGGTACAAATATATCAATACCGTAATTCCCCCAAGGCACATTATTCAGATCAAAAACAGTAATAACACCACTTAAAACAACGCATTTTTCATTTTCAGTAATTTTGAAATTATAATATGTATTTAGAAAATTATGTACGTCTTTTTTAAGTGTAGAATTCATTAAAAATTATAATAAGGTTTATTTATTTCTGCAATAGGACTTAAATAAGCTGGATTTAATAGTGGTGTAACTGGATTACCAATGTTTAAAATTAAATCACCACCTATGTTTTGTTTTGCAAAATCATTATTTACTAGATATCTTTCCCAATTAAAATCATATTGATTATAAAATCTCCCATCTTCATAATCCCAGATTGGTTCAGACTTTACTTTAAAGTATTTGTCAGAAGAAGAAATTTGATTAATAATATTTTGTCCTGTAACAATTCCGTTTTTAGTTGCATTAACTTGCATTTTAGGTGCAAGACTTGTGTGCAGACTACACGTTGTCACTTCTCCAGAATTACTCAAACCTGAATACATCCAAAGTACTTGGCTATCGTGTCCTAAATCAATACCAGTTCTTGTAGATATGTCTTTGATATTCATTGATTCAAAATATTCTTTTAAATCATTTTTTACAAAGTAAGAAATCATTGCAAAAGCTTTTAAAGCATCTTTAGTAGCTTGTCCTTTATCAATTTTTTTACCTCCAAAATAAACCATTAAACCATCTCCTTGTATTCTATGAACATATCCTCCACATAAATTAACTGCAAAAATAGATGCCTTTACAATACTTTCAGTAATTAATGCTGCAGTTGCGAGAGTAAAGCGATTGTGCAATTGTGTGCTTTTTTGTACATCAACAAAAGCTGAAATAATCCAATGCTTTTCTGTATCAGATGTATTCCTTAAGTACGCAAAGTCAGGATGATTTCCTAATCTTGGTAAGTTCTCTATTTCTAATGCATTAAGACCTTTAATTAGACGAGAGGACTCATTTAATTTATCCAAACCAGGTAATTCATTTCGCAATGCTTTTATATAACTTGTATCAAAATCAGTTTCTGGTTGTTCTGAATGTAGTCTAATATATTGTTGTTTTGGATCTCTATCAATTGCTTTTTTGATAACATCCAAATACGGATTGAAAATACTCATAATTTTTAATTTTATAGATTGGTTAATATTGTTATAAAAATTAATAGAAGCATAAAGAATTGTGTAACCAATAATATACCTGCTAATTTTAATTTTGTGAATTTTTTTGTCAAACCTTGTGAAAGGACAAAAGTTTGTGATCTTAAATCTTTTAATTCTTCCTTTTCAGTATAATTTTTAGAAGTTTTGTTGAATTCAGATTGCGTCATTTTAGATATTGTTCCAAAATAATAGATAGATTTTGGTTTAGTTGAAAAAAATGGAATACTTGCAATAGATAAAACAATTAGATTTACAATACCCGTAAGTAATAATATCCAAACAGTAACTTGTCCTAAAATAATTAAATCCTTAACAATATTGGTCTGCGTAAGTATTACAATAATACCACCAGTTATGAAAGTATTAATGGCAATATAAACAGCTGATTTATTATTAACACTATCAAAATAATGGTCAAATCTATTTATAGTATATTTCAATCTATCTTTTTCCATCTCCACTAGTAATTAGTTTTAAAGTGACTAAACCAGCCAATATTAAAAAACCATTAGTAACTTGATTACTTGTTTCTTTACCATATTGAACCCAATTAGCAAAATGTTCACAATTGAAGCCTAAAAAGCTGTAAGATTGTCCTAACTTTTGGTTAACTCTTAATATAGCTTCTCTAGCATCTGTTAGTGTTCCAGTAAATTTTCTAATTTCAATAGGTTCGTAAACTTTGAGTAAGTTATAAAGTTCATTTTGAGTAACTTGTTTTACACTTCCTTTTAAATTTCCAACAAATATCCCATTACCCAAATAGACGATGTAGTGATTTAGAATTCTTCCTAAACCAGCTCTTTTTTTAGCTACAATAACATCTATAGGTTTTAAGCTGTTTAATAATCTATTATAATCTTCCATAACTTAATTTTCTTTTCGAACTCCTTTAAAAGGTGTTTTACTTGATGTTTTACCATCCATAAAACGTCCAGTTTCTGTATCTCTTTTTACCCAAATATCTGTTTTTGGGTTTTTTACTTGTGAGCGTCCTTTTACTGCTCCATGTCTGCGATTGTCTCCGCTTTTACCATTTGTTGCCATAAAGTTTAATTTAATGGGATTAAGTTGTCTAAATTATCTTTGTCTGTTTTATTTCGATCAGTTCTTATAAACTCTTCGTTACCAATTTTTACAATATGAACATCAGCTCCTTTATTCCATTTTGGATAACCCCATATTACTGTTTTAAAAGTGTAACCTTTCTTAATTAGAGTTATTACATCATTTTTAGTTTTTATTCCCAATTGTAAGATTGATTCTCCTTTGTCTTCATGCATTAAAACACTTGTAACATTTCCATTAGAATCTCTTCTAACATGAGATATTAAATAGTCTGCCCATTTTGCCATAATTTTATATTTTTTTAGTTTTATACAATGTAATGCTATAAAAAAATGATAAATTGCCACTACTATGGAAAAATTATTAAAAATATTAGCATTACTATATAGATGAAAGTTGAAAAAAGAGATATTGCAACTTTTGATGAAAAATGTAAAGCTATTAAGACAGCATTAACACCAGAATTCTATTCTGTTTTAGTAAAATATTCAATAAAAAGATTACATCTAACCTTTAACATAAAATATGATTTAGAAAAAGGATTTAGAGGTATTATGGTTGAAGATTTAATAAGTAATACATTTGAGGCTTTACTAAATAAAAATGGCAGAAATTGGTATAAAGACAAGTTTCCTGATATAAAACAACAGATAATTAGTTCTTTAGATAGTGTTATTTATAATTACATTTCTTCAGAATTGGAAAAAGTAAATAATACTTTTGAAATTTATGAAAATGAAAATATAGAAATAGTTGAAAATTATGAGTATGAGCAAATTTTATCTTCCTGTATAGATGTTTTAGAGAAATTAGGTTGTAGTGACGATGAATTACTACTTTTTGAACCATATATTATTCACGAAATGAAAAGGAAAGATTTAGCTGATTTATTTGGAATTCCACTCAATGTCATTACAAACTTAAAAAAGAAGTTAGATAGAAAACTTCCTGTTTTAAGGATTAAAATAAATGAATTAGGTTATGAAAAATAATTTCGTAAAAAAGATTGACAAAGCAATAATTTCACAAATGTTAGAGGATAATAGTTCGCTTTTGGACTCTGAACTAGAAGCTGTCGATTATAATATTAATGAAATTGAAGAGTTTTCTCAAAAAATGTTTAAGAGACAATCATTTTTCATAAATGGTTATATCAATAAACGAAATGACGAACAACTTCTAGAGAAAGCTACAAAACTGTTACATCAGGCAATAGAAAGGCATATCGAAAAGCCAGTTAGTTACTTGAAGAATCTGATTAAAAACAATGAATTTCAAATACAATATAGAAATCTTGAAAATCTAACAATTGAGGAAATAAAAGACATTATTAAGGATCAAAACTTGTTAGAAATCTTGGAAAAATTAGATAATGAATAATAAAGGTTCTAGAAAAGCAAAAGAACTTTTAGAAGAAATTGGTTTAGATGATATTACATATATGCCTATGGATTTATTTGTTTCAGCTTTAGGAGCAACATTAATTGAAGAGCCATTAAAAAATTCTGATGGGAAAATAATCAGAGGAAATACTAAAACCTTAATTAAGATAAATTCAGAAATTTTATACGAAGAAAAAAAAAGATTTACAATTGCTCATGAAGTTGGTCATTATTTACTTCACGATAAATTAGATTTGGCAGTTCATAATGAAAATTCAAATACGTTAAACTGGTTTCAAAACATTGAACAACAGGCTAAAAAAGGAATTCAAGAATATGAAGCTAATGATTTTGCTTCAGAACTATTAATGCCAGAAATTATTTTTCGTAAGTTCATTGAGTATAAATCTTTTAGCCCATCTTTAATTAAAGAGATATCGATTAGGTTTAAAACTAGTTTAACTTCCGTTGTTTATAGATTAATAACTTTAGATGTTTTTCCATTATTAGTTGTTTTTATTTCTGATGGTGTAGTAAGATACTGGAGAAAATCGTCTGATCTGAAAGGGTGGTTAAAAGATGTTACTAAACTTTCTCCACCTGAAGATTCGGTTGCAAAAGAATATATAGATGCTGATTATGATTTTATATATAAAGGAGAGGAAAAAGCCCAAGAAATAGAACGTTCAACTTGGTTTAAACTTTATGAAAATCAAGAAGATTCAGATTTTATGGAATATTGTATACCCACAAAGCAATATAAAACTATTATTAGCATTATTTGGGAAGATTAATTCCCCACAAACCAAAATCCAGTTTGTTGCAAAAGCAAAAAACCTCTGTCTTTTGGTTTGTTCCGCTCACCAACGCAAGTTTAGCGTTTTAAAACTCTATAGGAAGTTGCATTTTAGAGCTTGTTCCATTCGCAAACTCATTGCACAACTCTAAAAAGCAACACGCTTTTATTATTTCATAAAACACAAAACTCCCCAAAGCTATCTTTACATAATGCGCAGTTATACTGCTCTTTCGTAAAAACTCCAGGCACTATAACGCCATTATGTAAAATAGCCGCTCATCTAACGCGCACCCAGTAATTAATAATAACAAACAGATAATTTAATAACACCCCATCTTTGTTGCATTGTTTTTATAAGTGCTTATTTGTAATTTTAAATAAACATTGATAAAATCATTAAAATTTCAGTTTATAAAAGAAATCGTAAAGCACCTATAAAATCAAAAAAAAAAGCCAATAAGAGTATAAATTTTTATTTGTAGAGAAATAGGTGTAAGTTGGTTTCACTAAAAGCAAATGTCAATCATATAAATTCAAATCGAGTTATTAAAACTCAAAATTAGTTGTACTAAAAAAATTGTAGAGCATTCACTTTTAACAAAACCAATCAATAGAAATAGTTAATACAAATAAAAATTCACACACTTATTCTCGCTTCTGCCAGCGCACTACGTACTTCGTCTTTAATAATTTCCATTCAATCGCCATTGGGCTAACATTTTTAAGGATTGATAAACCCCACGCACAAACCAGCCTCTGTTTATCAATCTTTAAAAACGATATTCATTAATTGGCTGTTATTTTTTCCTTACCTCAATCATCTGCACAAAAATTTTGCTAAATTCATTTAGTTTCTTTATCAAAATTCTTTGTTTGCCTCAATTCGTTAAGTAAAAATTAATTTATAAAGGCTTATTGAGAAAAGCACAAAAAAAAGTACACTATTTTCATAATGTACCTGATTTATTGACATAATTCTAAAATAAAAATTTTGTAAATCTACTTTTTTGATTTAATTTTTAGGTTCTGGAATATGTGTTTTAAGATAATTGAAACCAAAAAACTTACAACAGCACCAATAACTGCTAAAATAATAGTTGTAGCAACATCTTCAACACCAATATGTACTACTGATGAAAAAAAAGTACCGCCAACAATCGCAGATTTAGTATTACCGTCCATTATTTTATTGGATTTACTTCAATTTCAGAGGTATCTTCATCCTTTACAACTGCTTGACTTACTGCAGTAGCTACAGTTCCAACAACGGTCATATAAGTTGCAATTGTTACAATTAATGATGGAATTGCAATTGGAGCTGCAATTATAGCACCTCCGGCTGTTGCTAAAGCAATACCAATATTCCGTAAAATTTTAAAAAACTTTGGTGTTGGTTTTTTATAACGTTCTACTATGTTCATAATTTTGTGATTTAATAGTTAATAAAATAATTTCCTTTCTGTCTTTAGCTTGATAAACCAGAGACAGTAACTTTTGCATAGCATTTTTTGAATAAATACCCTTTCCTATGCCACTTAAATAAGTAACTGGAGCAATACAGCCTTCTAAATCTTTTAAAGCATCATTTGCAGGATGAAATAAAATATAACTTCTGTCTTTTACGGCTTTTAAAATTAAATGATGTTTAAATCGTTTAGAAAAACGTGGCTCAATTTGATATTCTCCTTCAGGAATACAAGAAATACTTCGGGTATTATTTTTCCAGGGCAACTCAATTGTATGACAAAGGAATGAATCAGAGCGAAAGAGAGTACCATTAGTACCCTCTTCAAAATATGCTCTGTAAAGTGTCAAATTCATAATTATGGAGTATCAATAGTAATAACAGCTAAAGCATTGTAAGCACCGTTTTTAAGCGCATACATTTGTCCATTTACCTCTTGGTAAAACTCAATTCCTAAAACTTGTACAACCGGCAATGTTGAATTAGCAGTAATAGTAGATGTTAAAGCAATTGGTACAGTATCAGCAGCTGCATAAGGTAAAATTGCAGTTGCATCGTTTTCAAATGTTGAGGTTTCATTTGCAAAATCTAATTCTGCTGCACCCATTACTACTTTAAAATGAGTTGTTCCTGCAGGAGCTGCAATTCTTAACGTTGGAGAAAAAGCAGCAATATTTAAAGTTGCATCACCAGTAACTCTATCAAAAGCATTTGTAAATACAGCAAATAAAGTTGCTCCTAATTTGCCATTCAAATTAAATTCAAATCTTTCTAAAAGACTTAAATTTCCATCTTGAATTGTTCTCAATCCTCTTTCGTTAATTGTATCAGTTTTAACAATAGCTAAAAGGTCTTTTGTTAATCTACTCACAACACGTTTGTCTTTTGCATTTTGCAAAAGCACACGAATTGCATTTCGCAATACTTTACCACCCTTTCCTGCTCTTCCAAATTCAGAACCATTTTCACGTGTTCTTTGAAACGCTGGGTCATTCAGGATTCTACTCTTATCCACTCCACCTTTTTCACGTGCTAAATGCCCGTCAGATGTTTTGTAGAAAGAAATTCCTCCAATTGTTCCTTTTAGTTTAATAATACCAGTTTGTTTTGCCATAAGATTTTATTTTTAATTAATAATTTCAAATCACGTAACTTTATGGCTCACAGAAAAAAATCAAAATCCGTTTTTGGTCATTCATTCCGATACAACCAAAAACGTCATTAAAATATTGATAACACTACCGTGTTGTCAACATTTTAACAACGCATTATTACCATAATCATATAATTATAAAGTATGGCTTAAGTATGGATAAAGCATAGATAGTGTATTATGAATCAAAAACGAGCTTGCATATACCCAAAGGATATTCAGCGCATTACAGGGCGTAGTGAAAGATATGGGCGTAAGCTTTTGAATGATACTAAAAACTTTTTCGGAAAAGAATCTTACCAATTTATTACAATCAAAGAATTTGCAGAGTATAGCGGAATTGAGGAAGAAATTATTAACAAATATTTGATTGATTAATCATAAAATTTGACACGATTTGTCTGGTTTTAATAAGGTTAAAATCGTAAATTTGTTGAAAGACGTTGAGTCAAAAAACACTATTTCAATTCAACTAATAGGTCAACAATTCGGTTCACACTGTTTTAGTCTATTTCGAAAAGTATTGATTTTACTACATAGTGGCAGTTTAGTTATCATCCTGCCACCCCGACTAAAAGTTGAATATTTAATTTATATTCAACTTTTTCTTA
>CAXBBY010000025.1:0-10871 GCA_963974245.1 uncultured Flavobacteriaceae bacterium
GTACAGGCGGAGAGACTCGAACTCTTTTAAAAGATTATTATTAATTTACTTTTTTGATTATCAGTCTTTTAAATATTTTTAATTTCTAAAATAGTGCTTATTTTAGCCCAAATTTAGCCCAAAAATAAGCCTTGAATGTATTGATTTTTCTACCTTTTTACTGTTTTTGCTTCTAAAAAACCAACCAATTTACTCTGCAAAACGTTATTTTTTTCCAGCAACGAATAATATTTTTCTTTAAAGGTGGCTTCATTATTTTCTATACCTGTTAAGAACCAATTAATGTCTGCTTTTGGATAATATTTTAAAATGATTGCCAACACTTTAGATCCTACATCACTATTTTTGTTAGTGCCTGTAAAGTTTGAATAATTTAAACCTGTTTTTTTGAAAAAATCTTGCTTAAACTTTTCTTCTGTATGTGCAAATTCTAAAATGCGCTCTTTTATGTTGGTTTTTAAGATCATAGATAGTTTACGAGAAAAAGAAAAAACCAATTGCGCCAATAGCCGACAAAACAAAACACCAAAAAATAAAATACACGCTATTGTCTATTGATTTTACATGTTTTTTAATGTCTGCTAAATGCGTGGTTCTAATTTCTAACAATTCTCTTTCTGTTAATTCTGAAATTGGTGGTTTACTTTTCTTCATATCTTTTTCTTTTATAATTTAGATAATTTTCTAACTTCAATAATTGCTATACACAATAGTTTTCCTTGCTTTTTATAAAGTTTCTTTACATAAACATCTAATTTGTAGTTAAGTGAAATGTACTTACTAATTTTTTTAACAAACCTATCTTGAACATAACCAATATCAACACCTTCCCAAAAAACAATAATTCTATTATCTTCTTCTATTTCTAATTTTAAATGATCATATTGTTCTAAATCTTCAATGTAAGATTCTCTAGGTACTCCGTTTTTATTCTCTTTTTCACTTTCTGTAACAACAAAATCAAAACTTTCAATAAGTTTTTCGACAAATTCTTCTTCTTTTATAGGTTTTATATTTAGTTCTTCTTTTTTATTTTTTTTTAGAAATGATATAAAAAAAGATAGAATAAATGCTAAGTACCCAAAAACCATAGCATCAACTTTTTTTATGTTAGTTGATAAATACAAACCCCAAGAAATTATTAAATAAAAAATAATACCAATTCCTACAGCTTTAAAAAACCTTTTCATAACATCAATTTTTATTGATTAGAAATAGGTTCACTATCTTTTTTTAATGAGCCATTAACTTCTAATAAGTTGATGACTTTTCTTTGCAATTCTCTGTTTTCTTCTAGTATTTCTATATACTTGTCTTTGTAACTACTGCCGTAGTTTTCTGGTGGTTCATTTAGCATATTTTTTTCTTTTTCTTCTTTTTTAGCTTCTTTTCCTGTGATTAACCAATGCAAGTCTATATCTGGATATTTAGTTACTAAATAAACTAAAGCATCAGATTTTATAGGCTTACTTAAATGCTCTCCTTTAAAACCTGCATCAGACATCTCAAGAATATCGTATAAATCTTTATACTTAATTCCTTTGTTTTCAGCAACTTGCCTAATTCTTTCTTTAATAAAAGTATTTTTCTTAACCATTTATTTGGATAATAGTTTATTTATTAACTATATTTGTAATATCAATATATTAGTTAATCAATAGCAAGTTACTAATTAAAACAATACAAACAAACATAGATTTCTATGATAACAGAAGATCAAAAAAAAGCATTTAAAGAAGTATTAGGCAGCCATTATACCGCTAAAGTTAGAGCCATATTAAAAGAGCAAGGTGTTAAAGACACGTTTGGCAAAACACATTCTGCCAGAATGATAACGCAGGTTTTTAACGGAGAAACTGCACATGTACTTATAGAAGATGCCATTGTTACCGCTGTAGAACAACAACTACAAGAAAATAAGAAGATTGAGCGTAAAAAACAAAAACTAATTAATTCTCTAACATAATGAAAACAAAAGCAACACAATTTATTTACCAAGATACTGCAATTCACTTTGCTTTATCTACCAATAAAAACGTAATGGTAAATGCTACCGAAATGGCAAAATCATTTAATAAAAGAATTGACCATTTTTTAAAAACAGAGCCAACAAAAGCGTTTATAAACTTACTTGAATTTCCCCCTCAAGGAGTAAATTCAGCACCTTTAAAAAGAGAGCAAATTATAAAAACAAGAGGTCAAAACGGAACCTACTTTACCAGAATTTTAGCTTTAAAATTTGCTGCTTGGTTAGACCCAAGTTTTGAATTATGGGTTTTTTCTACCATCGATGAAATATTATTTGGAGATTATTTGAAACATCAACAAGCAATTGAAGAAACTTTAAAGGCAGAAAACGAGCTAGAAGTTTTACAAAACCTATTGGCAGAAAATCCAAATTTTAAAAGAATACAAGAATTACAAGAGTTTATTAAAACTAAAGATTCTGAAAAGCGTAAAGCACTTGCTGCTAAAAAGCAACAAATAACTTTAGATTTTAAAGAAAGGCATTAAACGTTTATCCGGCAGGGATAAAGTTGACGAACTATAAACGGAAGTTCTTTATCGGTATGGCGATGCAAAATACCCATATAGCTTTTTCATAGCAATTTTCCTGCTCTCTTACAATAGGGGGTTTTGAGAGCAGGTTTTTTTAACTATTAATAATCGATAATAATGAATCCACTACAAAATTTTGAAGCTTTAAAAACAAAACTTGGAGAATATGCTTTTTACGAGCATTGTAAAAGAATTTTACTTGAAAAAGAAAACTACTCTAAAATAGTAATACAAAAAGCACAGCAGTTTTTGGATGAGTTTAAAGTATTGGCTCAAAAACCTGTTAGAATGCCATCAGAGTATTTTGCGCAATATAAGGCGAGACGTAAATGGTTAAAAGACAGAACTAAAAAGACATTAAAACGTGCTTTTTTAGTTTGGGATAACGAAAAAAAAGGTAGCAATTATGTTGCGCCTACTAAACCAGAATTACAAATACAAAAAAACCAATAGCAGTAACTATTGGTTATACATACTAATAATCACTAAAACTTAAAGAAATGATTACAGTACCACACAAAAGTAACCTTTTAGATAATCCTACACAAATGCCTGCCGGATTTCTACCCAATGATCATAACATAGAATTTATTGGCACCAAAGACACCTTTAATGTGTTTTGGCTGCAAAACGGAAGAACATTACGCTTTACAGATTTGCCAACAAACACCTACCAACTGGTTAAAGAAGCATATTTAAACTCTCCAAAAGCGGTTAGTTATTTATCTAAAATTAGTAAAGAACTAAAACGCCAAGTAGAAATGTTTGTTTGTTTTATGTGGGGAGACTTAGATTCTCTGCCAGATGTTAAAGATGGTAAACTTTCAGAATCTGAAAACTTTAGAAGCAAAAGAGACTGCCCTAGCCTACTTTGGAATAAAAAAAACATAAACATCGGCAGCTACATTTTATCTCAAAGAGAAAGAATGATGATTGATTTAATGGCAGATAATTATCCGGATAAAGCAATTGCATCTGCGCTTAGCATTTCTCATTCTTATTTAGACGAATTAAAGAGATTACTTTTTAAAAGCACAAACACCAACAGCAAGCCAGCCTTGTTATTAAAAGCAAAAACCTTTAAAGTGATATAGTTATGAGCGAAAACATCCTATTTGCAGAATTAATAAAATACTACCAACAGTTAAAAGCTTTATATGCAACAACTGATTGGGTACAAGAAACTAAAGACAATACAGAAAGATTTTATAAAGAAAAAATTGAAGAACTAAGAATTAAATGCCATGAAGCCAACGCCAAAAGACTCAAAGAACTTGACACCAACAGAGCAAATGATTGCACAGTTACAGAAGCAGAAGAAATTTCTTAAAGTAAGTAGAATTTTGGTTAAAGAAATATTTTCTGCACAAGCAGCCATTTTTAAACCAAGTAACGAACCAACAACTGTTGGAGAATATTATAACAAGTATTTAAATAATAACAAAAAAAAAAATGAAAGTAGAATTTAAGTTTGAAAACGGAGAAGAAGTAAAAGATGTTGTAAGTGGATTTACAGGGATAATTGACTGTGTAAGTTTATGGTTAAATGGATGTAGAAGATACTCTATCCAGCCTAAAATGAAAGAAGGAGAGACCAGTAAACCAGATAGTATTTGGATGGATGAAGAAAGTCTTGTAAAAATATCTGAAGGTGTTAAGAAAAATATTAAACCATCAAAAACAGGAGGGCCTTCTTTTAGTAGTTCAAAAGCAAGAGGATATTAATTTTTACAATGAAAAAACTAAAACACTTAAACGTAACACACAAATGCAAGGCTTGTAAACTATTGCTTTTTAATCAAAAGTTAATTACAGAAGTACCCGAAGATTTTAAACTCTCTGATCTAAGCGAGCAAGTTTTAGAAAACGTACCAAATTTAACGTGTGCGGAACATCCAACAGCTTTTATAAGTACATCATATACATTTTATCACGAAGAAATTTTAAATTAAATGAGCAACCAAACAACTTTAGTAGAAATAGCAGATCAAATATTAGCAGCAAGTAATGGTGGCTTAGATATTATCCATAATATGTATCCGCAGGCAAATACTCGAAATCATTTTAAACTTAGAGAAGAAAAAACGCCAAGCTGCTCCATGAAAATGGTTGAAAATGGTGTTTATATTATTAAAGATTTTGGTTCTGCCGGTAAAGCTAAAAATGCCATTACCTTATTTGCAGAATTTCATGGTTTAGAATTCCATGAAGCTGTGTTACAATTAGCGCCACAATATCAAATTGCTACAGGAAACAACTCTACTAAAAACGAAGCGAAATTTAAAAAGATTGATTTAAGCGCATGGGATAAAGACCAGGAGTTTGATGAAACAAATTTTTGTTTTGAAACAAAAGATTTTACAGAAAGAGAATTAACCACTTTAGGTCCGCATGTTTCTGAGCAG
Organism: uncultured Flavobacteriaceae bacterium; assembly: GCA_963974245.1. Taxonomy (GTDB): domain Bacteria; phylum Bacteroidota; class Bacteroidia; order Flavobacteriales; family Flavobacteriaceae; genus Polaribacter. The sequence continues at coordinate 4,965 of CAXBBY010000025.1, forward strand.
GTTTGTTTAAAATATGGTTTGTTTTCTTTAGCCTGGTACGCTATTAAAAAAGAAGGTAAAATTACAATTGTAGAAAGCACCGAGAGTTTTCCTATGTACATCTTCTGTTTTGAAGAAAATAAAAAGAAATTCTACAAAATATTACAACCAAAATCTAACGATAAAAAATATAGATTCTTCTGGAAAGGAACAAAACCAACCGATTTTATGGGTGGATTATCAGTTTTAAAAAGAGAATTTGGAAAACGCCAAGCAGAAGAACAGGCTAGTTTAGCAGAAGAAACTGGCGATATTAAAAAAGCTGAAAAAATTGATATGGTTTTTTTATGTTCTGGAGAGCGTGATGCTATAAACATGGCTTCTCTTGGATATTTTGTTTTATGGTTAAATTCTGAAACCGCAGAGTTAAAAAGCCATCAACTAAAAGCTATTTATGCAAGCTCTAAAGAATTATATAACATTCCAGATTTAGATGAAACAGGAAAAAGAGAAGGTTTTAACACCGCAATAAATTACTTAGACATTAAAACAATGTGGTTGCCAACTTGGCTGCAACGCAAACGAGATTGGCGTGGAAATCCTAGAAAAGATTTATGCGACTTTTTTGAAGTGTTTAGACATTTACCAAAGTTTCAAGTAGATCAAAAAGTAAAATCGTTGATTAGAAAGTCTTATCCGATGCGTTTTTGGGATTTCGCATTTTCTGATAAAACAGGCAAAACCACTTACAACTACAACAACGTACACGGCTTAAACTTTTTATACAGAAATGGTTTTGCAAGATTAAATGTTAGAGAAGATAAAGATGGTTTTAAATTCATCCACGTAAACGAACATATTGTTAAAGAAATAAAATCGATAGAAGTAAAAGATTTTGTTTTTGGGTTCCTTGAAAAAAGAAATATAGAAACGCCGGTAAGAAATATGATGTACAATACGTCTAGACTTTCTGACAATCAAATTGCAACGCTGCCAAGGGTAGATTTAGATTTTACCAACTACACACAAAACACGCAAATGTTTTATTTTTCTAATCAGTTTTGGGAAATATCTGCAAAAGGGGTTGTTGTCCATTTGAAAAATACTAAAAGAAAATTTGTTTGGCAACGACAAATTATTGATGAAAAAGTACACGATTTATATGCTAAGAAAATTGACAATAGAATTATAAAGGTAGAAGAACCTTATTTTGATATTAAAAAAATAGACAACAACTATACTATTGATGTAAAAGAAACTAATTGTGAGTTTTTAAATTTCTTATCAAATATTAGTAGAATCCATTGGAAAAAAGAACTAACAGAAGGTTTTAAAAATGAAGCATCGCAAGAACAATATTGGAAAGACAATTTGTTTAATATTTCTGGCAATAGATTAGATAAAGAAGAACAACTAGAGCAGCAAGCGCATTTGGTTAATAAAATTTTTACCATTGGTTATTTGCTACACAATTACAAGTCTAGCAGTAAAGCTTGGGCAGTTTATGCCATAGAAAATGATGTTGTAGATGATAATGAAAGCCATGGTGGAACTGGGAAATCTTTATTTTTAAAGGCTTTGCAAATGGTGCTAGATCAAAAATATGTAGAAGCTAGAAATGGTAGAATTTGGGAAGACAAACACTTGTTTGAAGGTGTTACAAAACACACCGGTTATGTTTTATTTGATGATGCCAACAAAGATTTTAAGTTTGATAATTTATTTTCTTCTATTACAGGTCCCATGAATGTGAATCCGAAGAACAACCAACCTTATACAATTCCTTTTAATGATGCTCCAAAATTTGCAATTTCTAGTAATTATTCTTTAAGAAAAGCAGATCCATCTAAAACAAGAAGAATATTGTTTACTGCAGTAAGTGATTATTACCATGCAGAAGGAGAAATGCACGCTAAAAAAAGAGATCCAAAAGATGATTTTGGACATGATTTATTTAGCAATTGGGATGACAATCAGTTTAACAAAATCTTTAACATTTTTGCGCAATGTGTACAGTTTTATTTATCGGTTGATGAGAAAATTAATCCGCCAATGAACAAAATACACCTTAGAAACTTACAGGCTTTAATGGGACCTACTTTTATGGATTGGGCAGAAGATTATTTGTTGGATAAGTTAGATGAAGAATTTTCTAAGAAAGATGCTTTAGAACATTTACGCCAAAATAAAGCCGCATTAAAACATACAACTTCTCCGGACTTTGTGAAAAGAATTGCTGCTTGGTGCGAATTTAATGGGCACGTTTTTATGCCAAAAGAAAAGGTAAATACTTCTGGGAGAATTCAAAGGACTAATGAAGTTACTCAAAAAAGAGAGGATTTTTTATTCATTCAAAAAGGAGTTGATGCTTTAGATGATGCTTTAAATATGACTCCACCAGAAATTGATACAGATGATATTGGACTCTAAACATATTCGCTGGTGCTGGGACAATGGTATTTTCTTTTGTCCGAAGCCATTAAATTCTATTGGAACTGTAGTTGTTATAGAAATGATTAAAAAAGGTAGATGCAAACCTGGTACTGAAAAATTTAGCCATGATACTCCTATGCAAAAGAGAAAAGTATATGATAAAATAGATGAACTGTATCTAACTGTTTTTAAAAAAAATGTGAAAGATGGAATAGAAGAGAGGTTTTTGGGGTAACTGAAAATTATATGATTATGTGCGTTTAAATAAGCCACATTTTAGAATTAAGAATAGAATAATAAATAGAATATTAACTTTAAATAAATACCTAATTAGCATTAATTATATGAATAGTTAGGCATCTTTAAATTATGAATAGAGAAACAGCTTACTTAATAGACCAAAGCGATGCGGGTTTTAGACGTAACCAGCCAGCTGAAATAGTTGGAGTTGAAATGTGTACACCTTTAGGATTAGAACCGAGATTGTGTTACCATTTAAAATGGTCTGATAGTGTAGAGGATTGGAAACCAGTTAGTGAAAAAACATACAAGATAGTGACGTTTACAGATTTATTAGCTGGCGATTATAAAAAATAGTAAGCTAATTTTTATTGTGCCTTAACGGTTAGTATAAAATTTCGTTTTAATGAATTTTATACCGTATTATGTTTTAGCACGGTATAATAAAAATAAAATTATGATAAAAGTAAGTTTTGATTTTGATGCTACATTGAGCAGAAATGATGTAGAGAAGTACGCAAAAGAATTGATTGATAGGGATATTGAAGTTTGGATTTGTACAAGTAGATATTCTCCTGAAAATGCACCCAACAAAGAATGGAACGATGATTTGTTTTTAGTTGCCGATAAGGTTGGAATTAAGAGAGAGCATATAATATTTACAAACTTTACAAATAAAAGCGAACACCTAAATAACAAGGGATTTAAATGGCACATTGATGATGATAGTATTGAATTATCATTTATAAAAACAGATACAGATTTAACTCCAATATTTTTATTTGGCAATAAAAATTGGAAAAACGATTGTGAAAATGCACTAAAGTAGTGTTAAACATAACGTTCTACGTATAAGAATAGAAGGTTTAGAACGTGAGGAATTTCCGAAGGAAATTACAAACGTGATAAACAAGTACTAAAGATTAAATTAAAAAATAACACCTTTTATTTTTATGCGGTGTTGTATGGCGAAGCGAACAGTTAGATTTTTTAAAAATTAATAAAATGGACAAAACAACCGAAAAGGAATTTAGTGAATTAATAGAGAATATCTCTAAAACCTTAATTGCAACAATGAATGCACTTGACTTAAAGACCCATATTGAAATGACATCTATTAGCGATGGTTATAGGTATAAATTAAGGTTTGATAAGGAAAAAATTTAATTGCATACAACGATAAAATATAAGATTAGTTACGTGAAATAAGCACAAACCAAAATAAATAAACAATGAAAAAGCCAAAAAATTTAACATTAAAAAACTATTGGGAAGCAAACAGTTCTTGGGAAAGGCAAGAGATTGTAGAAAACACTTTTAAATATCTAAATTTTTTAGAGCAAAAACTTAATAAATTAACCAATACCAAGTAATTAATTTTATACGGTGTTAGCAAATGTAATTTACGGATGAATTTACCTTACGTTATCGCTCACTTCATAGGCGACTTTCTGCTACAAAATGATTGGCAAGCAGTTGGAAAGAAGAAAAGTAGTTTAATATGCACTATGCACGTTTTGCTTTATATGACACCATTTTTATTGACTGAATTAAGTTGGTTGCAATTAGCTTTGATAGCTGTACAACATTGGTTACAAGACCGAAGCTCGGTTGTTGGATGGTGGTGTAAAACGATGGGTTCGTTTCAAACTGAACTAAAGCAAAACACTTTACCTTGGGGTCATTTTGTAGTAGACCAAGTAATGCACTTCATTTGGATGTGGATAGTAGTAAATTATTTTTGCTAACGTGATTGTATAAAAAAACGTTGCGAAATAAAGAAATTAACTTAATAAATAAAAACAGATGTTTACAGCACTAACAATAGGAATAGCATATATAATAGCAAAAAAGCTAGATGATGCAGGAGATTACAAAACACCTAAAGGAAAAAACAAAAACCGTTATAAATAAAACACAAACCCGAGCAATGTTTTTTATACGTTGTTCTTAACTGTAAAAATTATGGGAAGCACATTAAAAAGCATTAGGTTAAAAGATACAGTAATTGCCAAAATAGAAAATCTGGCAAAAAGTGAAAATAGAAGCTTTACAAATATGGTTGAGACAATACTTATTAAATACTCTAAAAGTAAATAATTTTTATTGTTTAGAACGAATTTGTGCAAGATTAGTAACGGATTATTAAACTAAAAATATTATTAAAATGGTAGAAGTAAAAGAAGAATTAATTAAAGAAGCATTAGACCAATTAAAAGCTGCACAACTTGATAAATATGTGCAAAGTACTGAAAACGTTATAAATGAACTGCAAGAAGTTATTAATTTTGCACGTTGTTATGTACTGTATAGCGAATTGATAAACACTAAATTTTAAATTAATAACTAAATGAGTAATAATATATTTTTTGAGCGTGGGCAAATGGCTGATAAGCCAAATAACTACCTTTGGAATGGTGATTGCATTGAATTAATGAAAGACATACCCGATAAAAGTATGGATGCTATTATTTGTGATTTACCTTATGGAACGACAAGTATAAAATGGGATTCTATTATACCTTTTGATTTACTTTGGTGTGAATATAATAGAATTATAAAAGATAATGGTGCTATCGTTTTATTTGGTGCTGAGCCTTTTAGTTCTGCTTTAAGAATGAGTAATATTAAAATATATAAATATGATTGGTATTGGCACAAAAATTTACCTTCAAACTTTCAAAACGCAAAAAGGCAACCAATGAGAGGTATTGAAACAATAAGCGTTTTTTACAAGAAACAACCAACATATAACCCTATAATGAGAGAAACGAATGTAAAAGACAGAAAAGTTATTGATGGTAGGAAAAGAAGTAATGGTTATAATAAAGAATCAGACCATATGTTAGGTGTAAAAAAACAAGAAATAAAAGAACGAAAAATGGTTTATCCTGAAACAAGATTGTATTTTAAGGTAGTACCAAGAAGTAAAGGATATTTACACCCAACTCAAAAACCTTTAGAACTTCTAAAATATTTAGTTAAAACCTACACAAACGAAAACGATTGGGTACTAGATAACACTTGTGGAAGTAATACAACAGGAATAGCGTGTTATGATTTAAACCGCAATTATATTGGTATTGAAAAAGATATTGATATTTATAACGTTGCTAAAAAAAGGGTGGAAAAAAATATATTATTACGTGCAAATAAGCCTAAAACTTTGTTTGATTACAAGCCTTAGCTATATTGTACATAACGGTTTTGTGTATGATTTCGTTGCGTGTTTCAGCAACTAAATTAGCAAATACA
>CAXBBY010000026.1:0-8622 GCA_963974245.1 uncultured Flavobacteriaceae bacterium
TTTATTTGCTAATTTTAAGCCGTACCACGCAACTAATCATACACAAAACCGTTGTAAAACATATGGAAAAAGAAAAGAGGGGAATTAAATTGAAATACAGAAAGAAAGTGGTCATCATATTCATTGAATACTTTGTTTTCGCTCTTTTTTTTCAACAAACTTTTAGATTCTTAAAATATACACTAGGTTTCACAGAATTTAGTAATTTCATTATCATACTATTCATATGTTATTTTATCTACTATTCATTATTTGAGTTTTTAATAAAGAAATCTCTAGTAATGTGGCTATTTAAAGTTGAATTAGATAAGGGGAAAAAGTCGAATTTTCATTTCATTTTATACGCTATATCGTCAGTTTTAGACAGAACTATATTTGGTCCATTTCATATGCTCTTAACTATCATGAATTATGAAAATCTATTATTGTGTGAAAAATTGAGTGGAATTAAATGGAGATATAGTAAAGCGAAAAATAAATAATACGTTTTACAACAACGTGTATAGTTCATTGCTGGCGGAATTTCATAAACGAAATTCCTTACCTTTATTAAAATTTAAACTAAGCGGAAAATCCCGGTGGATTTCCCCGCAACGAAACCATACACAAAACCGTTGCCAGCAATTAGAACAAACCACAGCGTAAAAAGACAAACTGAAGAATGAAGTATAAAAAAATCCGTGAAGAAGAACTGAAAAACAAAGTTGGAGCTGACTGGTTTAAGCAATTTGACACAACCGAAATTCTTGGAAATATTGACTTCACTGTTTTTCCGAAACAAGACAGTTTATTTGGAAGGACACCTCTTTTATGGGCAGAAGCCAAAACGGGGAATTTTGATATTCCGACTATGTTTGTGCAACTTATTCTGACAATCGGAAAAGCTCGAACTTTTGACAAAACTTTACCACCTGCTTTTTTAGGTGCATTTGACTTCAAAAAAATTGCTTTTGTTGACTATGTAAATATTCAAGACATTTTCTATCTCAACGACTTTAATTGGAATGTAACCCCAAGCAACCACGAAACAAAAGAATTTCAATTAATTAAAGAAAGAATTGAAGCTGTCTTAAAATCAAAAACCTATGTATTTGATTATCAAAAAGACGAGAAGCTACTCAATACCTTTATTAAAAACAATGTGGCAAAAGCCACAACAAAAAGTAAAATAAAAATTGACAAAAACAATTTCATTCCCATTTATTTACGTTGGATTGAGATTGTTAAACCGATAATTGAGGTTAATTGGGAAGACTTAAAAAAGGCAAATATATTTGATAGTGATTTTTATTTGGCAGATATATTTGTAGACGACAAAGGCACAGAAACACTTGATGATGATTTTACCATAAGAGATGGTTTATTTGTTGTCTTTCAAAATCAAGGCTATAAAATAGCAAAAGAAAACATCAAACAAATGTTTGATGCGACAATAAACATTCGGCACAAAGATGCTTATTCACAATTCTGGAAACTCTACAAAAGACCACCAATAAAAGAGTTTCAAGATTACATTATTGAGCGTAGAGATTTACTTGCACCGCAAGACATTAGAGAACGTAAAGGAGCATTTTTTACCCCTCGAATTTGGGTAGAACTTTCGCAAAAATACCTGACCGATTATTTGGGCGAAGATTGGCAGGACGACTATTATATTTGGGATTGTGCGGCTGGAACAGGTAACCTTTTAGCAGGTTTAACAAATAAATACAACATTTACGCAAGTACATTAGACCAAGCCGATATTAACGTAATGCACGAACGCATTGACCACGGTGCAAACCTTCTGAAAAATCACGTTTTTCAGTTTGATTTTTTAAATGATGATTTCACGAAACTTCCTCAAAGTTTGCAAGAAATTATAAATGATGAAGAAAAACGTAAAAAACTGATTGTTTATATCAATCCGCCTTATGCAGAAACAATGAGCCTTGGAAATAAAAGTAAAGCAGGTTTGAATCAATCCTTAGTAAATGAGAAATATAAATCTAAAATGGGTAAAGCTGCAAATCGAGAGCTTTATGCTCAATTTTTAGTTAGAATATACAATGAAATACAAAACTGTATTATTGGCGAGTTTTCAAAATTAAAAGCACTGCAATCGCCTAATTTTAGTGAGTTTAGAAATTTTTATTTAGCTGAACTTGTTTCTTGTTTTATCGTACCTGCGAGCACTTTTGATAATGTAAAAGGCAATTTCCCTATTGGATTTAAAATATGGGATTCTTCAAAAAAATCAACATTTAAAAATACTCCAGCAGATACATATGACCAAAATGGAAATTATTATGGAGTAAAAAATATAATTAATTATGATGATTTCAGAAGCATAAATGAATGGCTAATTACCACTCGAAATCGGAATAATGAAGTGCAAATTGGTTTCATTGCTTGCTTAGGTAATGATTTTCAACAAAACAATGTTGTACATATTTTGAATGATAAATTTCAAATGGCATCACCACGTGGCTCGTGGGTAACTGATAAAAATATAATTGAAGTAAGTATTTATTTATCTGTAAGAAAGTGCATTAACCAAAGTTGGTTAAATGATAGAGACCAATTCTTATGGCCTAAAGATGATTGGAAAACTGATTTTGAATTTCAAAATGACTGTTTAGCAAATACTTTATTTCACAGCAGCAATAAAATAAGATGTCACAATTACACTAACAATTGGATACCTTTTACCGAACAAGAAGTAAATGCCCAAAATAGGTTTGAGAGCAATTTTATGACAGATTTTATCAACGGTAAAATAAAAACAGAAAACGAAACTAACTTATTTGGAACTGACACTAATCAAACTTTAAAAAGAGTATTTTCTGAAGAAGCCAAAAACGTTTTTGATGCAGGTAGAGAACTATGGAAATACTATCATAGTCAACCTAACGTAAATGTAAACGCAAGTTTGTACGACATTCGAGAATACTTTCAAGGCAGAAACGACAAAGGCAGAATGAACTCCAAAAGTGATGATGAAAGATATATGGAATTGATTGGCGAATTAAGGAATAAACTTGACTTTTTAGCCGACAAAATCAAACCGAAAATATACGAATACGAATTTTTAAAAGAATAATAACTGCTGGCAACAATGTATATAAAAAATAGGCGAAATAGTAATAAATTCAAGGGTTTTGGCTCGTATCAAACTTTGTGCTTAACCGAAAGTTTCGTGTTTCGAAATCGCCTACTTTTCATATACTAACCGTTGCCTTTAATGCCGAAAAAAACCTGTGCAAAACTGCCAAGTTTAGGCTGAATAAAATAAAAATAAATTGAACCTAACCGAATGTTGCGCTGACTAAAACCGATTTTAATTCTAAATAATTCGGACTGACTTTAAGTCGAAACAGCTAATTAAGTATTATAACCCGAAAGACTTCTGCTCTACCGAAAGTTCAAGCCTGAATTCAATAATTTCGCAAAAATAATTGCATTTAAAAAGCTTTCGAAAAGCTATTTTACTGAGTAATAAAATGTTGATTTTCAACTGATTTTTAGGTTAAATAGCTAATTAAGTGTTTTAATTTTAAAAGCTTCTACTCTACCGAAAGTTCTCGCTTGAATTCCATAATTGCGAAAAAAATTGCAGAAAAATGTCTAAAGAGCTATTTTGCGGAATAACAACCTAAAAAATTAAAACGTGCGGAATTGCAGTTTGCGGAAAATTAACGTTACGAATTAAAAATTATGTAGAATATAAACGTAAAGCACTAAAAGGCAACACCGTATATAATTTATTGCTTGTTCTCGCCTACTTACGAAAATCTTCCGAATTTTTTTATTTGGTTTTTATTTGCTAAATTAGTTGCTTGAAACATGCAACAAATCATATACCAACACGTTGGTAATAATGCCCGTTAATAAGTCAATGGCATTAGCAATTAAAATTAATTAAAACAAAATAACGCTCAATGAGAATTAAATTAACCACACTTATTTTAGGTTTTGCTTCTCTAACAACCTTAGCACAAAAAAATGAAGCAAAAGAAGCTATAGAATTATATAAGAGGGCTACAGAGCAATACGCAAGTAGAGACTATATAAATGCTTCCATGAATTTCTATAAGGTTTATAAGTTGAGACCACAAGACACCATCTTTGTTTACAATGCAGCCATTAGCGCAACATTGAACAAAGATTATGATTTAGCGTTGAACTATTACAAAGAGCTTATAGAATTGGGGTATACAGGAATTACCACTATGTACTTTGCAACCAACAAAGAAACAGGAGTAAAAGAAAGCTTTAGAAGTGAAGAAAACAGAGACATTCAAGTTAAGAATGGTACTTACAAAGACCCGTTAGAAGAAAGAGCAGAATCTAAGGTAGGTGATATCTCCAAGAACATTGCCTACATATTAAAAGAGCAAGGAAAGACCGATGAAGCTTTGAAAGCCATTGTAAAGGCTAGAAGAATGTTCCCAAAGGATTTAAATTTAATCTTAACAGAAGCAGATATTCTTTATGAATTAGGAAATACTGAAAAATTTGGTGAATTGTTGCAAATCGCTGTGAAAGCAGATCCTAGAAATCCTCAATTGTTTTTTAACTTAGGAGTAATCAACTATGATAGAGGAAATAAAGAAGACGCTCTTAGATACTATGAAAAGGCCATTGAATTGAAAGATGACTACAAAGATGCTTACATGAACTTAGCAGTATTGATTTTAGATGAAGAGAAAGTCATTGTAGAAGAAATGAATAAAAATCTTTCTAACTTTGAAAAGTATGACGAGTTAGAAGAGAAACTAAAAAATGTATACAAAAAAGCACTTCCTTTTTTAGAAAAAGCAGATAAATTTGGTAGAAATATAAATACAGTTCAGACGTTGATCAAAATCTATACAACCTTGGAAATGAAAGAGAAAGAGAAAGAATATTCTGTATTATTAAATAAACTTAGAAGTTAATCATTGTTTAGCTGAAAAATTGAAATGCACTATTACCAACAATGTATAACAGTAATTACGGCGGATTTGACTACGTCCAAATCCACTCGGAATTGCTAAAGTCAGTACTTAATCGAAAAATAGTAATTTTTAATCCGTAACTGACGGTTATACGAGACCGTTGTGCTTCATTATAACCAATTGCTAACCAATGATAAAATTCTTTCGAAAAATTCACCTAAACTTATTTTAAGAAAGCTAAAAACACTAAATTAAAACATCTATGAACATCAAATTAATTCCGTTTAAATCCTTAGCTATTTTTCTGTTAGTATTACTAGCAACGAATACTATTTTCTCTCAAAACAAAAAATATAGCTTAAGTAAACAAGTAGAGATTCATCAAAAAATGGGTAAAGATTACCAATCTTTAATTAAAGAATTAAGTCAAGTTTTGGGTGATTTTAATCCTAAATGTTCGGAGCTAAAAGAAAAAAACAAGAAGTTTAAACTTTGGAAAAAGAAACAAAAATCTATTTTAAGCAATTATTATAAAGAAGAGAATAAATACAGCGAAGAACTGAAAAACGCAATTAAGAATTGGAATTTCAAAGGTCAAATTTACCGAGTTGAAAAAGTTTTTGAAGAGTATTTTGAGCTATGCGCTAATATAGGAGAGTCAAAAATAATTAAAACAGAAAGCGAACTTAACAAGCTGGTTAGTATTCATCAAAATTATGAATTTGCAGCTAATAGATATGAACATATAAAAAAATCTAATTCTGATGTGTATAAATGGTTACTTGAATTTAAAAATTCAAAAGAATTCAAAACAGAATACTGTGAAAGGTATCTTGTAGGCGTTATAAAAAGTGTAGATGAAGTAGATGAAAGAATAATTAAATTACAAAAATACGTTGATTCAATAAATATTAACTTTAAAAAACTCCCAATAGAAAAACAACAATTAAGTAAGACTAAAGAAAACTATTTTAATAAGTATGCAGGTTTTATAACTAAAGTTAGCAATATTGATTATGGTAAACCATTATCTACAGAATATATTAGGAATGAAATAGCAATTATAAGAAAAGCATTAAATTGTTATAATGAAGTTACATCTAAGATAACCTATCATGAATATGCAAATAAGAAAATAAAAACCGTTGGTTCTTTATGGGGTGATAAAAGAACAGGTAAATGGACTTCATACTACCCAGATGGTAAAATTCAAAGCAATGGGTATTACTTAAATGATCAATTAAGTGGTTATTATGATCAATTTGATGAAGATGGTTCAAGAACTGTATGGGGAGCTTTTAAAAATGATGAAAGAATAGGTCAGTGGACTTTTATAGAAAATGGTATAAGATCTACTGGTGTATATAAAAACGATAATCAAGATGGTATATGGGAAGAATACTATAAAAACAATAAATTAAAAAGTAAAACCACATTTGTAAATGGAGATAAAGTTGGATGGTATGAAGAGTATTTACCAAATGGTTCTCCAACTAAAAAAGGAAATTACAGAAAAGTAAAAGAAGCTGGTTCTTTTGGTGGAACAGTTTATATATCTAAACCAAAAGGAATCTGGAACTATTGGGATTATCATTCTGATGGGCAATTAAGAGTAAAGAAAACTACTGATGAAGACACAGGTTTTGACATTGGAAACTATGAAAAATATTATGAAAATGGTGAGCTTCAAGAAAAAGGGAAATATGTAAGCAATAAAAGAGATGGAGAGTGGTATTTCAATATAGATTTCAAAAGAAATAAATACTTGAGAGAATTTTTTACAAAGGAAGGGAAATATAAAGTTATTTTTAAAAATGGGAAACCAATAAAACACAAAGACGTTAACTCTCAGTATGATTCTATGGAAGACGAATAAAATGAGGTCAAGTATACATTTACTGATAAAAATTTTTAGTTTAACGGAATAGGAAACTGAAATAACGAAAGCACAACAACGTGTATAATTAATTGCTATATTTAAACAAAAATTGAAAACTATAACAACATAACATAATTTGTTACTGGCGGAAAATCCACCGGATTTTCTCACCGCACAAATTATACACAAACACGTTGCCAGTAATTAACTTACTCAAAAGAAAAAATGAATCTTCAACCACTTAGCATAGAAGCCGGCTGGCTAGTGAAATATAATCAGTTTTATGAAGTTGACCCAATAGTTGGTTTTGAAGATTATTTTGATGGTTCGAGTCTATTAATATTAGAAAATACTAGACGACTAAAAATCATAGATGTAGAGTGGAGACCAGAAAGAGAATTATATGGAGAATATAAAGTTATCGTTTTGAACTTTGTTGAAAACTACAACTTTAAAAGCAATGAATTTGACAATAACCCGAATTGGGAAAATCCATTTTTAACTTTTACAACTAAATCGAGATTAGAGCTTGTCGAAAAGTTAGAAGAATTAATGCGGACACTTCCAATATATCAAGAACAAAGAATAACAAGTAAAAGAGGAGTAATTTCAGAGCCTTCCGAAAGCTATCGTTTAGAACTACAAGAAACTGGAATTACAAACGAGTTAGTAAAAAGTATTTTAGCAAACGGAAACACCAAAATCCAAAATTTATTACTTGACCATAAAGATATTACACGAGAAATAATCTTGGAACTTTACGAAAATGGAATTACAAAAAGAGTAAAAAACAAGGCGAAACAAAAACTGAATAGCAAACAATTTAAAAAATAAAAACTACTGGCAACACAATATATAATTTATTGCTAGTTCTAGCCTACTTACGAAAATCCTCGCGGATTTTCTATTCGGTTTGTATTTGCTAACTTTAGTGCTTAAACCACGCAACAAACCATATACAAACACGTTGGGTTTAATGCTGAAATTCCATTCCAAATCAAAAGTTTCGGCTGAAATTTAAGTTTGAACAAAATCGGAATTTGACAAATATTTACGTGGAATTTAAACCTTTTTCGGAAAAACAAACTGCCGAATTTGAGCAAGTTTGCGGAATCGAAATGCTGACAAAATTGCAGCGGACTTTTTAGCTCGTTTGCGGAATCGGAAAATCGGAATTTCACTCAATCGAAATTTAGCAAGTTGCGGAATTTGAGCAAGTTTGCGGAATTAAAAAGCCGACTGAAAAATAGAATATTAACGAAAAAAATAAGCGGACAAAAAGCACTAAAACCCAACACCGTATAAAAATAATTGCTACTTTAGTGCTTGACCAAAGGTTGTTGCACTTTTGCTGCGTCTGATTTTCCTATCGGAAAATCTGCCGCTCACAAAACCGCAACTATTCTTATACCAACACGTTAGGCGTGCATAAATCTTCAAATTCAAAACCTCAACTACCATTCACGGATTTTCCCTTAGATCTTTTTAGTTTTTAATTATAATTTTAAGCAAGTTTGCCGTTTAAATGAAAAAGCTATTTATCAAATAATAACTACCAATAATACATTTTTACCTGAAAGCTTTTTAGTTTCAATTTATATTTTTGAGCAATTTCGTCGATGAAATGAAAAAAGTTATTTATTAAAAAACCAACTACCAACAATACATTTTTACCTGAAAGCTTTTTAGTTTCAAATCATGTTTTTAAGCAGGTTTGCGGATTAAATGAAAATGATATTTATTAAAAAAATTAACTACCAACAATACATTTTTACCTGAGAAGTTTTTAGTTTTAAATTATGTTTTTGAGCAGGTTTGCGGATT
>CAXBBY010000027.1:0-5313 GCA_963974245.1 uncultured Flavobacteriaceae bacterium
CAATTATCAGCTTAATTCAATTTTAACCTGTAGCCATATTTCAGGACAAGACATACGACCAATCTCTCGTGAAAAAGGAAAAATTGACTAAAAAATGATAACAAAAATAGATCTGAATAAAGTAGCGAGTTACAAAAGACAAACTACTTTAGAAACAGACAAACCTCTAAATCTCATTTACGGTTTAAATGGCACAGGAAAAAGTACTTTATCAAATTATCTCTTAAAAAGAACAGATGAGAAATTTAAAGATTGTTCTGTTGTAGGTTTAGATGAAAATCACGAAATACTTGTTTATAATCAGACCTTTATTCAAGAAAATTTTTTTGAATCTGAAAGTTTAAGAGGAATTTTCACTCTTTCAAAAGAAAATAAAGAAGCGATAACAAAAATTTCTAATGCTCAAAAGAATATTGACAAACTTACCATTGAAAAAGATAAAAAAGCCAAAGAACTTGATACTGAAGAAATTTCAATAAATAAGAAACTTGAAATCGCAAAAAATGGTATTTGGAAAATAAAAACAGATTATAGTGGTGGCGACCGAGTTCTTGAGTTTTGTTTAGAAGGTCACAAGGGTTCAAAAGATAATTTATTTAATCACATAAAAAAATTAGAAAAACCTACTGATAAACCTACAAAAAGTATTGATGATTTAAAAAATGAGGTTCAAGAAATTATGGGAGAAAATGCCCAAAAATATACCTATGTACCTAAAATCACATTTTCGTCTTCAAGAAATGAAACAGAGAATATTTTCAACAAACAAATCGTTGGTAATGAAAATAGTAGTGTATCTGAACTAATTACAAAACTTGGTAACTCTGATTGGGTAAAATCGGGATTGGAATATTTACCAGAAGAACCATTTGAAGAAAATAAAGATTGTCCTTTTTGTCAAGAAAAAACTGTTTCAAACGAATTAATAGAAAACATCAAGGATTATTTTGATGCCTCATATGAAACAGATATAAATTCTATAAAAACATTTCTCGAAGAATACTCACAAGGAATTCAACAAATTCCTGATAAAACTATTTTTGAAACTAATCCAAAGTTTGAAACATTCAAAAAAGATTTTCAAATTAAATTTAATGCATTTAATCAATTGATTAAGTCTAATAAAAAAAAGATTGAAGAAAAACTCAAAAATCCAAGTGTATCTCAAACTCTTGAAAAATCAACAAAATCATTAGAAGAAATAAATGAAGTTATAAATAAAATTAACTCTTCAATTACTGAACATAACGATAAAATTGACAAAAAAGCATCCGTAAAAACATTAATAAAAAAGACTTTTTGGCAAATAATGCGTTGGAATTATGACCAAACAGTTAGTACATATCTTTCTGAAAAAAGCGCTTCAAAAGTTAAAACAGATTCGCTTAATATAACTATTAAAGATTTTGGTAATACAATTCTTGAACAAAGGGCTATTATATCCGAACAGCAAAAACAAACAGTTAATATTGAAAAAGCAATTGCCAATATTAATGAAGGGTTAATTGACTTGGGAATTACTGATTTTGAAATTGAAAACCACGAAGAAAACCTTTACAAAATAGTTAGAGGAGAAAATAAAGAAAGAGTGTTTCGCTCATTAAGTGAAGGAGAAAAAATGATAATAAGTTTCCTATACTTTATTGAAATGTGCAGAGGAAAACAAGATGCAACAGAAACAGGTAAAAAGAAAATAATTGTTATTGACGACCCAATTTCCAGTCTTTCCCATATTTACGTTTTCAATATTGGAAGATTAATTAAGAATGAATTTTTCGGGAAAAAAGAAACCAAAAAAAATAAAGAAACAGGAGAAAAAGAGACAATTTGGAATTACAAGTATGAACAAGTATTTATATTAACTCATAGTCTCTATTTTTTTTATGAAATTACAGAAACAAAACACGATGAAAGAAAAGAAACTCAAAGACTATTTAGACTTATAAAAAACAATGATGGGAGTAGTTTCCAAAAAATGAAATATGAAGAAATTCAAAACGACTATCAAGCTTATTGGTATATTATAAAAGATGAAAAGCAACCACCAGCATTGATTGCAAATTGTATGAGGAACGTTATCGAGTATTTCTTTAATTTTGTAGAGAAAAAAGATTTGAATAATTTTTTCAACCAAGAACCACTTAAAACGAATAGATTTCAAGCTTTTCATAGATATATAAACAGAGAATCTCATTCTTTAGGACAAAATATATTTGACTTTAAGGAATTTAATTATTCAGATTTTAAAGATGGTTTTGCTGAATTATTTAAAGTAGCAGGTTATGAAGAACATCATAAAAAAATGATAAAATAAAAAAGTACGAACGCACAACACCGTATATAATTTATTGCTGGCTTCTTGCCTACTTACGAAAGTCCTCGCTAACTTTCTTGGCTGGTAATTATTTACTAAATTAGTTGCTTGAAACACGCAACAAACCATATACAAACACGTTACCTGCAATGCAAAAAAAAATACAATAAAATATGAAAATAGAAGGATTAGATAAAGTTGTTTATACGATTGGTCGTATAACTCCAAACGGAATAAATTTACTAGGAACTTGTTTCCTTTTAAATAAAGCAGGATTATTTGCTACCGCATCTCACGTTACAAGTAATGATAATAATAATTTGGTAATATTTATTTCGGGAAATACCGATTTAACAACTTATCAAGACACAACAAATAATCAAGGACAAACAGTTCCTGCTAGTATTTATAAGGTAGACCCTATTAGAGATATTTGTATACTAAAGATTGATAGCCAAGCATTATCCAATTTGCAAATTGGAGGAACAGATGATATAAAGGTATCCGATAATGTTGGAATTGTAGGATTTCCACATTGTGTAAATGGTCGTAATATTTTAACTTTTCAATCTACAGAAGTTGGTGCTAAAGTATTAATTGAATCATCCGGAATTAAATCTAATCACTTAGTTCTTAATGTTCAAACTCGACCAGGACAATCTGGAAGTCCTATTTTTAGACTATCTGATTCTAAACTAATTGGAATGATTATCGGATCATATGTTCCTGGAGGAGGAGGAGGAATTTCTTTAGGAGGTGTTGACCCACATACTCTGCACCAAACAACACACGCTGTTTCATCTGAATATATCCTTAAAATGATTTAATATGGAAGAATTAACAAACATTATTCAGTCTGAACCATCTGAATTGTTGACATCAATAGATGACTTTCAAGCTGAAATACTAAAAATTTTTCTTGAGAACACTTCTAATGATTATCTAACAAGTGCCGACAACTGGCTGAACGCAACGACTGCTAATACTGCGAAATTTGGAGGAGAACCTGGGAAAGCGAAAATTTATAGAGATAAATTATTAGAAGAATTAGAGAAGTTTTTGTGTGGTGCTGAAGAATATGAAGAAGACCGTAAGAAAATTGCAGAAAGTTCTGATAAATCTAAGCAATATGTGATTGGAGTTATGTCTGTTGCAATAGGAAAAACAATAGGAGCAGCAGGAACTTTTTTAGCACCTGTAATTGTATTACTTATTATGAGCTTAGGAAAAATGGCATTAAATGCGTGGTGTGAAATGAGAAAAGAAACAAAAAGCAAAGCAGGTAACACCGTATAAAATTAATTGCTGGTTTTAGACTACTTACGAAAGTCCTCGCGGACTTTCTATCTGTGATTTATTTGCTAACCTTAGTGCTTAAACCACGCAACTAATCTTATACAACAACGTTAGCAATAATTAAAAGAGACCTATGAAATACCTGAAAAGAACACTCTATCTAATAATATCTATTTTAATAGTTTTATTTGTAATTTCTTTTGTAGCTATTAAAATTGAAAATAATCAATTGTCTTATCTTAAAATAAAAAATCAATCTAGCCTTTCTAGTAACTCATATGTAATTAAAGATGTTAATCTCATTCCTATGACAACTGATACAGTATTAATGAATAGGAATATCCGAATAGTAGATGGTATTATCAAGAATATAGATGAAAAAATAATTGATAACAATGAAAACATAATTGATGGTAAGGGAATGTATATTTCACCTGGATTAATAGATATGCACGTTCACGTATGGGACAGATTTGAATTAGGTCTTTATCTTGCAAATGGAGTTACAACTGTTAGAAATCTGTTAGGAATTCCTTTCCATTTAGACATAAAAAATGAAATTAATAATAATGAATTAATAGGACCTCTTTTTTATACTGCTTCACCTCCATTTTCAGGAATTGAAGATGAAGATATTTTAAAAAAGCCTATTGAAAGTCCAGAAGAAGCTAAAAGACTGATAGTCAAATATAAAATTCAAGGTTACGATTATATTAAAACTTATAACTTATTACATAAAGACGTCTTTGACGCTGTACTTGAGCAAAGCTTAGATTCTAAAATGCCTGTCATATCTCATCCAAGCTTCAAAGTAAATTATGAATATCATTTCAATCCCTTAATCTCGACTATAGAACACACCGAAGACATCTATCAACAACCTTTAAATTACACTTTTGACCGTGACAAATTAAAGTCAATAATTAAGGGATATGCAGAATCAAATCAAACTCATTGCCCAACCCTTACAGTTTTCTATAATCTCACAGAAATTTATAACAAAGGTGAAGAAGTTTTAACTACTGAGGACTCTAAATATATAAACCCTTTTATAAAAAGTGCTTCTGATGATTACAGTAAACATATGGCTATAAGAGCTAATGATTCTAGTTCAACAGAAAGAATTAATGACCAACATAATTTTCATATTGAAATAATTGAAAAATTGCACAAAGCAAAAGTTAATATAGTTTGCGGAACTGATGCCGGAATATTAAACACTCCTGCAGGGTTTTCAATTCATAAAGAGTTAAGTTTTTATCAACAGGCAGGAATGTCTAATTATGAGGCTTTAAAAACAGCTACCATAAACCCAACTAAAGTATATGAAGAATATCAGAAATTTGGGACAATTGAAAATGAAAAATTTGCGAACCTTATCCTATCAATTAAAAACCCTCTAAGTGATTTATCTACATTGAAAGACCCTGAATTAGTGATGATTAAAGGAAGGGTAATTGATAAGCAATTAATGGAAGAGTTTAAACAAAAGGCATATGAAAGAAATAACTATATTGCTAGTTTAACTAGAATAGTTAAATATGTGCTTTGGGAGAAATAACTATTGCTAACACCGTATATAATTTATTGCTAGTTCTAGCCTACTTACGAAAATCCTCGCGGATTTTCTATTCGGTTTTTATTTGCTAAATTACGTGCTAAACCACGCAACAAACCATATACAAACACGTTGTAGCCAATTA
>CAXBBY010000028.1:0-5205 GCA_963974245.1 uncultured Flavobacteriaceae bacterium
ATTAAAAACCACAATTAGGACATGAAACATATTTTTACGATTCTGACTTTATTACTTTTTTCGTCTCAATTAATAGCTCAAAAAAAAGTTTACTACGACCATATCGCATATAGCCCAAATGGAGATGGAATGAGTTATGAAAATATCAGAGTTTATATTCATTTTCAAAGAGATGGAGACCAAAGAGTCCAAACTTCTACAACAGCAGAATTTTCACCAACTTTTTATACATATAAAGGGAAAAAATACACATTCAAAAATGGACAGGCATACACGTCTTCTGGAGAGTCGCTAGGTTATTTTTCTAACACATCAACTCTTGATAAGTTGAACTTTGAGATTTCACTTAGTACAGGTCTTACTTTCTCATGTAAAATGTATGGAAATAAATCTGCTGCTGGTTGTCCTAATCAAATTGTATTTAATGGTGGCTCAAACATAAAAAAAGAAGAAAGAGATAAGGAAGTAGATGGATTAAGCATTTTAGCTCTAAGAATCATTTCTGAACCACCAACAAGATGGACAGAATTAGAAAATGCTATTGACAGTTATATTACTAACCAAAAATCTAACCAAGCAACTAATTCTTCATCAGGAAATAGTTCAAATAACAGCAATGTTTCTACAAATACTAATTCAAGATATTTGGAAAGCTTGGATCAAAAAGCAAAAAAAGCTGATAACGATTTTGAACAAGCTAAAAATAATTTAAATTCTACTCTAAACAAATTTGCAGCAGCCCAAAACAGAAGAAATGAGCGGAACCAAAGGATACAACAAAAGAGATGGGAAGAGGAAAAGTTAATTAGAAAAAATAAAGAAATTGAAGAACAAAAAATTAAAGAAAATAACAGAAAATTAAAACTCAAGAAGTTTGAGAAATTGAAAGAGGTTAATAAAAAATACAAATTAATTTTTGGTTCAGATCCAAAAACATCTCTGTCGCATATTCCATCATCATTATCTAGATACTGGCTAACTTTAAATTATGATACTCTTTATGCAATCATCTTTAGAAACGATGAAATAATTGAAGATAGCTTCAACTATGAAGGATTAAAGGTCGCAAATAATTATGGTATTTTTCAAAGCAATATTCTTACTCTTAAAAAACCAAACGATGTACGCCATGATTATTTTAGAAAAAATTTAAGAAGAATGCTTTACAACTCTACTAAATCTTTTGATACAAAGAATAACATATCAAATATCTTTGTATCTCATTCAAAAGAAGAGTTAATCAATTTTGTGAATGATTTAAAAAAATTCTCAACTCTCAATAATCAATTTATTAATTTAAATTCAATCAATGAGCAAATAGATTTAGAGAAGCAAAGAAAACTTTATGACATTATAATGTCTAAGAATAAAAGTTTAATTAATAATTATGATAAACTACCTGTGTATTTTACTTGCAATAGTAATGGAAGTAATACCTATTTACTTCAATGTATGGAAAAAAATATAACACGTTATATTAATGATGTTGAACATAGGTCTGACAATTCAGAATCTATTAATTTTGATTCACTTAAGAAAAGGTATAAAGTAGATATGTTTAAAGCTTCATTTGATTATATTATTGATGTGAATGGATTACTATCTATTGGGAATTTTCAACCTCAAGATACTGATCTTGAAATTTGGATTACGAAAAGATTACAAAAAATGCTTCAAGGACAGTCATCTTTCGACGCTGCAATAAAGGATGGGAAAAAAGTTGAATTTAGAAAAACGTTTAATCTAATTTTTGATTTTAGAGATTAAAAAATTATTACTAAGACCAATGTCAAAAAGTTATTTTTTTAAATACAAAAAACACAAACATAAATATTTTCAAAATTGAAATTTTCAACAACTTAAACATAAAAATAACTTAACCTTAAAGTGGTAAATGAATTTTGTTGAAAATAACATTTGCTAACAACGTATATAGCTCATAGCTAATTAGTTGCATAATTTAAAGTTAATGCATCTTTGGAAAGTCGCCAAATCTTTAAATTTGACGATTTCCAATAAAAAAAGATAAATAGTAAAATTTAAAAATCTGGCTTGTGCTTAACCGAAAATATTTTTCTAATTTACACGCTACGAGCCATATACAAATCCGTTAGGCACAATTTGAAAACCGTATTCCGAATTCAGAAATTATTTGGAAAATGTACGTTTTCTATGTTCAATAGCCCATTCTACCATAACATCTATAATACTTTGAAATGTTTTCCCTGATTCGGTTAATTCATATTCAACCGTAACAGGAGTTGTATCGTGAACAGTACGTTTAACAATGCCGTTATTTTCTAAATCCTTCAATTCTTTAGATAACATTCTTGGAGAAATTTTATCAATATTTCGTTCTAATTCTTTAAAACGCATTTTACCAAACAATAAACTGCCAATAATAGGTGTTTTCCATTTTCCATTTATAACATTTAATGCATCATTAAGTGCTAATATATACTGCACCGAACATTTTTTAACTTCTTCTATTTGAGTTGCTACTTCCACTTCCATTTGTTTTATTATAACTATACTTTAGTATAGTGGTTACATAAGGTATATTACTTACTTTTGTATAGCAAATATATGTATTTTTGCTATATAATTCTATAATAAAAACAATTTATAACAGAAATAAACAAATGAAAGAAAAAATTTTAATTACAGGAGCAACAGGACATTATGGGAAATCTACTATTGATTTTTTATTAAAAAATGGTGTTTCCGAAAAAAACATTTTTGCTTTAGTAAGAGATGAAGCAAAAGCAGAAGATTTAAAAGCCAAAGGGATAACTTTAAAGATTGGAGATTATGATAATTACTTTTCTTTGGTAGAATCTTTTAAAGGAGTAGACAAATTATTATTAATTTCTGGTTCTGACATTGCAAATAGAGGAAAGCAACATAAAAATGTCGTTAATGCAGCAAAAGAAGCAGGTATAAAACATATACTATATACTAGTTTTGAACGTAAAAATGAAACAGAAACTTCACCAATAGCATTTGTTGCCAAATCTCATATTGATACCGAAAATCAAATTAAAGCAAGTGGTATGCACTACACTATTTTTAGAAACAATTTATATGTAGATATTTTACCAATGTTTTTTGGAGAACAAGTATTAGAAACTGGGATATTCTTACCAGCAGGAGCAACTAAATCTGCATTTACTTTACGCAATGATATGGCAGAAGCAACAGCAAATGTTTTAGCCAGTAAAGGACACGAAAATAAAGAATACTCAATAGCAAATTCTGAAAACATTTCTATTCAAGAAATTGCCGAAACATTAAGTAAGTTGACAGGAGAAGATATTTCCTATATAAGTCCAAGTGCTGAAGTCTATATTGACACATTAACCAAAGCAGGTGTTCCTACTGAATATATAGGAATGTTTGCTGGTTTTTCCGAAGCCATTAAACAAGGTGAATTTGAAACTTCAACGACAGATTTAGAAAATTTATTAGGCAGAAAGGCTACTTCAACAAAAGAATTTTTAACACAAGTATATTTAAAATAATTTAAAAATAACAACAATGAAAAACACAATTAAAACAGTAACGTTTGCAATAATTGCAATAGTAACATTATCATTTACAACTATGGAAACAGAAAAAAAAGACATTAAAATAAAAAATAGTAAAGTAGTTTGGAAAGGCTACAAAGTAACAGGTTCTCACGAAGGAACTATCAATATAAAATCAGGCTCTTTATCGTTTAATGATGGAAAATTAACAGGAGGAGAATGTAGTATTGATATGACAACTCTTGTGTCAACAGACTTAACTGGAGAATATAAAGGTAAATTAGAAGGTCATTTAAAATCTGATGATTTTTTTGGTGTTGAAAAATTTCCTACAGCAACTTTAATTTTTACAGATGTAAAAGTCAAAGGGAAAAATTCATACAATATTACTGGAGATTTAACTATTAAAGGAAAAACAAATCCTGTAACTTTTGAAATTTCTATTTATGGTAGCAAAGCAACAACATCATTAAAGATTGACAGAACAAAATATGGTGTAAAATACGGTTCTACAAGTTTTTTTGATGGTTTAAAAGACAAAGCCATTTATGATGAGTTTGATTTGGTTGCCGATTTAGAATTCTAAAAATAGTTTTACAGTACCTAATTAAGTGTAATCATAATTTTGAATAACAACTCTCGACTTCACTTAATTAGGTATTATACAATATTAATATGCAACGTTTACAATTTTTACAATTATTAGGGTTAACTTCTATAGATCTAGGTATGAACACATTAAGTAATTTAAAGAAAATTTCTGAAACATTTCCACTTTCACAAAGAATGCCTATTCTCTTTTTAGGACACGGAAGTCCTATGAATGGTATTGAAGATAATCAATTCACTAAAGGATTTAAAAATATTTCAAAAACACTACTAAAACCAAATGCTATCATATGTATATCAGCACATTGGTTTACAAAGGGAACAAAAGTTACGGCAATGGAAATTCCTAAAACAATTCACGATTTTGGAGGTTTTCCACAAGAATTATACGAACAACAATATCCTGCAAAAGGAAATCCAAAATTAGCAAAAGAAACAAAAAAAATATTACACCCAACACTTGTTGAGTTAGATGAAAAATGGGGATTAGATCACGGAACTTGGACAGTATTAAAACATTTATTTCCAAAAGCAGACGTTCCAGTAATTCAATTAAGTATAGACTATACCAAAGATGCAAACTATCATTTTGAATTAGCAAAACAATTAAATTCTTTAAGAGATAAAGGTATTTTGATTATTGGAAGCGGAAATATTATCCACAATTTAGGATTAGTAGATTTTAAAAACTTTGATAAGGATAATTACGGGTACGATTGGGCAATTGAAGCACAAGAAACAATTAATAATCATTTGATTAATGGAGATTATAAACCTTTAATCGATTATAAAAAACAATCAAAAGCATTTCAATTGGCCATTCCTTCACCAGACCATTATTTGCCTTTAATTTACACATTAGGATTGCAACAAAAGGGTGAAAAAATTCAACTTTTTAATGATAAATTACTTGCAGGTTCTTTAAGTATGACTTCATTAAAAATAAGTTAAAAAACTGTGCCTAACACCGTATATAATTTATTGCTAGTTCTAGCCTACTTACGAAAATCCTCTCGGATTTTATTGGTCGGTAATTATTTACTAACTTTAGTGCTTAAACACAGCAACT
>CAXBBY010000029.1:0-3587 GCA_963974245.1 uncultured Flavobacteriaceae bacterium
AACTGATAACTGATAACTGATAACTGATAACTGATAACTGATAACTGATAACTGAATAAAAAATGCCAAGAATTACAGCACATAGAAAAGCACATTTTAATGCAGCTCACAGATTGTTTAATCCAGAATGGTCAGATGAAAAGAATGCCAAAGTTTTTGGAAAATGTAGCAATCCACATTATCACGGACATAATTATGAATTAACGGTTTCTGTTACTGGAGAAATTGATCCTGTTACAGGTTTTGTAATGGATTTATCTGTGTTACGAGAATTGATTAAAAGCGAAATTGAAGATGTTTTTGATCATAAAAATTTAAATGTAGAAGTCGCAGAATTTAAAACACTAAATCCAACTGTAGAAAATATTTCTGTGGTTATTTATAATAAACTGCGTGCAAAAATTAGTACTTCCTTAGAGATTTCTATTACACTTTACGAAACACCAAGAAACTTTGTAACGTATTCTGGTGAGTAGATTTTTTAAACAATCTAATCATCTTTTAAATTGTTTACTAATAAACGTTTAAGTTCTACAAAATCTTTTTGCAATACAATATATTTAGATAATAATCTTTGCGTTAAATAATATTTGTTATCCAAAATATTTTCAAATTTTCTATTTTTTAAAACCACTCTATTATCTGAAGGATTTAAATTACTGCTTCCAATTTTTTTACCAAATTCAGAAAATTTTGAATCTATTGCACGTAACGAAATATTCTCATAAAAAAAAGGAACTAAATTTTGATTTATATCAACATCAATTCCTTTTTCACTTTCTTCAATTTTAGATATAGATGTTGGTATATTATAAATAATTTGTTTTAGAGAATCATTATCAAAAAGAGAAACTTTACCTGTAGATAATGCTTCGTTTAAAACAGAAGTATAAAAATTATTATTTGGTGTTATCAAGATGTTATAAATAAGACTATCTATTAGTATAGAATTTACAGTTTTGTACTCTTCAGTCATTAAACTTAGCGCTTGTATTGTAGAAGTGTCTATTTTTTCTAAACGAATAAAACTTATCTCTAAACTTGCCATGTTTTTATTTACTTCATCTAATAAACGTTTTGATAATAAATAATTTTCTTTTTTTATTTTTCTATTTTCATTCCAATTATTAATTGAAAGCGCAATAAGAATTCCAATAACTACCAATACAATTTCTCCAATAGCATATTTAAAGTACTTAGATGTTTTACCTGCCTGTCTGGTAGGCAGGTTTTCCATCAGTAAGTTTTGACGGATTTTTCTAAAGAATTTAATCATGATATAAGTTGTTTGTCATTTTTTGAAATGAGGAATTAAGTGATGATTTAGAAATCATCAAGATGAGATGTTTCGACTCCGATCGACATGACAATTCGCTTTTTTTAAGAAATTATTCATCGCTATCTTCTTTTTTGTACTTTTTGTAACCTACATATAATCGCATAGCCAATCTTGCAAATAAGATAATTGCAATAACCGTAATGATGTTAAATCCGTTCATTAATTTTTTTTCTATAATTGAAAATTATCCAGTAACACCATCGCCATCAATATCTTTAGATAAATGTGTTTCTAAAGCGGCTAAGGTTTTCTTTAAAATTGCTCTTGTATTTGCCAATTCTTTTTCTAAAATAGCAACACGTTCTTCAACATTTTTTGCTTGTTCTTCTTGTTTTTCTAATTCGTCTTGTTGCATTAAATCCCAAAATATTCCCATGATAGTGTTTGATTTATAGTTAGTTTAGTAATTGAGACCTCTCGACTGCGCTCGAGGTGACATAATTTAATTTAGTAATTGAGAAATTAAAGATACAGAAAATATAGTCAACATAAACCAACCAATGAATCCTTGTATAATAGCTAAGTATCGCGGCAACCCTTTAATAGGAATTTCACCAAAACCAAGTGTTGTAAAGGTGTTGATGGAGAGCATTAATGCGTTTAAAGCTTTGATAAACACATCGTATAACAATCCTAAAATTAATAAAATTCCTATTTGAATATTTTTCCAACGTTTTTGTTTGGGTGTTAAATCTTTCCACTTGCCAGTTAATACATCGGTAGTTTTTAAAAAGCGTGTCATGAGTTTAGAACTAAACATAGAAGCATTGTAAAGTGGTTTAGACCAACTAATAAAAAATGCTGGTAATTCTAGTTTTTCATCATCTAATTTGTTCTTAAAATCATTGAAAGAACTTATTTCTTGTTCCTTTCCTTCTAAATAAATGGTATGTATTCCTTCATTTCTGCGCAAGTATTTTTGAAAGAATTCAAAACGATGCATCAAACGTTTTTTACCATGAGAATCCCAAGAATTTGGGAACAACAAATAGATAAAGGCAAAGAGTAAAATTACATATAATGAAAAGATAATAGAGCGAGCAGGCTCAGTTCCATAGGCTGAAAATACCTTTAAAAACTGGTTAATCTTCCAAGTAAAATAACCTTTGAAAGTAGGTGTTTTTGTATATAGAAATTGTAGATGTCTTGTTTCAAGATTCTTCATCTCAACATAACAAGCATTATAACTTTCTTGATCACCACGCTTTTGATAACTTCCTAGGAGAGACTTGTAGGAAGATATTAGCAGATCGTATTCTTCTTTTAGTTCAAAATCCATAGCATCAGAAACCATATATTCTTTTGGATCTGGTCTCAAGTGACTAAAAGCTTTAACAAAGAGTTTTCCACTTACTTGTTTAAAAGGAATATAGGTGTTGCTTTCTGGTAGTTGAGCACCCGTTAATTCAATAAGATTAATAGTATTTTCAATTAAATGAAACTTCCTTTCTATGATGGCACTGTTTATAGATATGGTATCAATCTTAGAATTTCTTATGTCAACTTCCGAAATAGGTGAACTTCGAAGGGAAATCTTGTTGAAATTGCTATTGGAAATAAATAAAGTTGGTTTTCCTGGAGTTCTGGTTAATTGCATATGTTCTTTAACCGTAACATTTCTAAACGAAAAAAGAGAACTTTCGTTGAAATCAAAAAAACCTACCCAGGTTTTAAATTCACAATTATAGAAATTAAAGTAAGAGAACCTATCTGTGCCTTTGATTGTAAATTGTTTGTCAGATATTATGTTTTTTAAGAAAAATCCAGAAATAGGTTCAGAATTATAGTTGGATATTCTTAACCAGCCTTTAAAATGTAAATTTTTAATAACCTTTACCTTTCCAGCCACTCCAAAGGAATTGTCAAATTTTAACCCATCTACAGTAATACTTTTATTAAAAATAGCAGCAATGTTTTCTTTTGTAGTGTCAATAGGGAAAATGACATCCTCAATAAGTAAGCTATCTTTTTTTACATCGAGTAAAATCTTGATGTTTTTTACTTCATAAATAGAATCTGGCCAGTTATTTACTTCTTTAGCCCAATCTGTTATAGATGGAATTACTCTCCAGGTACTAGTGTCTTCTTGAGAAAAACTGTTTGTAGATAATAAGAAAACAAATAATAAAAGTATTTTTTTCATTGATATTTTATTTATCATTCCCTTGAAAAAGGGAATCTAGTTTTACATTTAATTCAATAATTGAGATATTAATGATACACTAAAAATAGTTAACATAAACCAACC
>CAXBBY010000030.1:0-2659 GCA_963974245.1 uncultured Flavobacteriaceae bacterium
AATATAAATTAAAAAAAACCTGTAAAGAAATTTACAGGTTTTCTTTTTTTAATAAGTTTTTTAAAAGGATAATTGTTAGCTTTACGTTTCATAATTTTATTCTTGCAAACAACAACCATCATATACATTTTAGCTGCTATCCTTTTTAGTTTGGCATTTTCTTGGCTGCTGTATTTTTACAAATCAAAAGCATTAAAAAAAATAGATTATGTACTGTTCTCGCTAAGAGCAACAAGTATTTTTTTATTGTTGTTATTGTTGATAAATCCGTCAATAGAGCGACAAGAATTAACGAATGAAAAGCCAATCCTTTCTGTTTTGGTTGATAATTCTTTATCTATACAGCATTTTAAAAGTGAAAAAATAGTTACCAATTTTGTCAACCAGATAAAGAACAATTTACAAATCAACAATAAATTTGAAGTACATTTTTTTAAATTTGGAGAAGCAATTAGTGTATTAGATTCATTATCATTTTTAGAAAATCAAACCAATATTTACAAGGCAATTAGTAGGGTAGAAGCATTCAATAAAAACACGATTGCTCCAGTAATTTTAATTTCAGACGGAAATCAAACTACAGGAAATTCGTATCCGTTTATCAACATAAAAAAGAATATTTTTCCGTTGATTATTGGAGATACAATTAAGAAAAGTGATGTTAAAATTGCTCAAATCAACGTAAACAAATACAGTTATTTAAAAAATAGATTTCCGGTAGAAACTAGAATTGTATACGACGGAATTAAAAATGTAAAAACCCAATTTACCATACAACACAAAGGGAAAATTATTTACAGAAAAAACGTAGCGTTTTCTTCATCAAAAACGGTTGAAACCATTTCTACAACCATTGCATCCACAGAAGAAGGCGTTCAGTATTACAAAGCATCTGTTGCGAAAATTGAAAACGAAGAAAATGTAGAAAACAATTCTAAGTCCTTTTCTGTAGAAGTTTTAAATGAGAAAACCAAAATTTTGTTGCTTACTTCCTTTATTCATCCAGATCTTGGCGCAATCAAAAAAGCGATTGAAACCAATAAACAACGTTCTGTAACAATTAATACTATCAAAGATTTTAAAGGGAAATTAGCAGAGTATCAATTGGTTATGTTGTATCAGCCAACAGTACAATTTGAATCTTTTTTTAAATCAATTCAAAAAGAAAAAGCAAATTATTTTGTCATTACAGGTTTAAATACCAATTGGAATTTCTTAAATGAAATGCAATCGAATTATTATAAAAATGCGACCAATCAATCAGAAGAATTTGGTGCAATTTTTAATAATGGATTTTTAACTTTTGGACAAAAAGAAATTGGTTTTGAAACTTTTCCACCGTTGGATAATGCTTTTGGAAATATCAATATGACTTCAAAATTTGATGCGTTGTTGTTTCAAAACATCGCAGGATTTAAAACACAAACACCATTATTGGCGACTTTCGAAAATGATACTCAAAAAAGCGCTGTATTATTTGGTGAAGGAATTTGGAAATGGAGAGCTGCAAGTTTTATAAACTCTGGTTCTTTTCAAGATTTTGACACCTTTTTAGCAAATATGGTTCAGTATTTGGCATCAACTAAAAAACGAGAACGATTATCCTTAAAATACGATGCATTGCATCCAGCAAATACGCCAATTTTTATAAATGCATTTTATGTTGATAAAAATTATCAGTTTGATGCAAGAGCAAAACTGAATCTAAAATTGACAAATACAACAACGAATGTTGTTCAGAATGTTCCTTTTTCTTTGTTAAATAATTTGTTTGAAGCAGTTTTAAATGAATTGCCTTCTGGAGATTATCGTTTTGAAGTTATGGTAGAAAATCAGTCGATTCTTAAAACAGGACAATTTAAAATTACAACGTATCAAATAGAAGAACAGTTTACAAACGCCAATGAAAAAGAATTAAAATTAGTAGCTAATAATACAAATGGAAAATTCTATTTTCCTTCAGAAAGCAAACAAATAATTACTGATTTAATAAATGATAAACGTTATGTAACCTCTCAAAAAAGTACAATTATTCATCAGCAACTCATCGATTGGAAATTTATATTAATGCTAAGTATTTTATTTTTTGCGATTGAATGGTTTATTAGAAAATACTATGGCAAAATATAAACACCAATTATAAAAATTGATTTTGTAGTTTAATTTATATGAAATTTGTTTAGAATTTAAAAAAGAATAATTTATGAAATTTCATACTAGAAAATGGATAAAACCCGAAGATTTAAACCCGAACGGAACATTATTTGGCGGTCGTTTATTACAGTGGATTGATGAAGAATTAGGGATTTATGCCATCATTCAATTAGAAATACCAAGAACAGTTACCAAATTTATGTCAGAAATTGATTTTGTAAGTTCTGCAAAACAAGGAGATATTATAGAAATAGGAATCGAAGTATTGGCATTTGGTAATTCGTCCATCACTTTAAAATGTTCTGTTAGAAATAAACTTACACATAAAATTATTATTGAAATAGATAAAATAGTAATGGTATCTTTAGATGAAAACGGAAAGCCTTTAAATCATGGTAAAACAGAAATAGAATACGTTAGAAATCGCCTAAAAAAATAAAAAAATATTATATAACCCGTTGTGCATTTTAAATAATGCTGATTTTAATATTATTAATATTTCTGT